>JBGUGD010000016.1:0-212266 GCA_041697335.1 Vampirovibrionaceae bacterium NZW_1234
CAAAGATGTTTTTACTGATCCGACTGGAGCTTCCTTTACCGGACAAAAGCTTCTCGAAGCATTGATTCCGCCAGAACCTCAAGCGTTTCATCGTTTGGAACTTGTCGATACAGTCGTAGGCATTAACGCGCAAGGCCACGAGCAGAAGCGCCCCATGAGCCCACATGATTTTGCACAAATCGGTAATCCCATTGAGACAATCTTAGAGAAACTGAATTTACCCCAAACCAAGTCCGAGTATAGCCAACAACGTGTCAACTATGTGAAAAAGGTCTTGAGCCAAGCCCATCGAACTGGCTTGGTCTACATACTCTCGGATATCGATAGCCCTCGGGGCAAAACCTATTATGGCATTGCTCAAGAAGTAATCCAGCCTCTGGAAAAACGTGTAAAATTGCAAGAGGCTCGTCAAGCCCTAAAGAAAGCTAAAGCCCAGGGCAATAGCAGTGCCGTGCAAGAAGCCCGTCATGCCTTTGAAAATGCGCACTTAGCTTTCAACCCCTTTGCAACCCGTGCCCCAAAAGTAGCCACCGCAGGTATTAAAACAAAAGCCGTTACAGCTGAAGAGCGCTTTAGCCAATCTCTACGGGACTTCTTGGGCACACCCAATGTTGAAACCGTTCACGACCCTGAACTCTTTGAGTATATTGCAACCTTGGCCCGCTCTGCTGCAACCACACCCTATAAAGTCGATGGCTTCAATTATTGGGATATTCCAAAATCGATCACAGAGAACCCTGCCTATGAGACCATTATCAACTCCACATCACCTTCACCTCCTGGGCAAACCTTATTAACCTTACTTGAAAGTACCTTTTTCCAATCTCCTGAAGCGCTTTTTCCACTAATTAAGGGGCTCTGCGAACAAGGTGTGAAGGCAAACTTAATTAAGGATGAAGACTATCAAACCAGCCTTCGCGACTTAAACGCGTAGCATCTCGAGAACCCGAATCATTACTACAAAATATGCTTTGGCCCAGGCCCAGGATTAGACTCTGGCTTGAAAGCTGGGTCCGGCTGAATTAGTTTTTGCTTTTCTTTTGGGTGTTTATGACCACCTGGCAGAGTAGCACTAATTGGATAGCCCTTTTTCACCTGATCGTAGAAGGAAAGAGCCTGACGCGTCGTATGAAAAACCCGTCTTAAAAAGGTTCTGAAACGCTCTAGGGGGAACACCCCCACATGTGCCCAAGCCAAAAGGACCGTATGATTGTCCAAAACCTTATAGGATCGCTGTTGGTGAGGGGCAATCATATTCTTGACGAAGCTCGCAGCCAAGGGAGCATCCTTGGGAAAAACCAGGCGGGCTGATTGACCATGATCGGTAAAATAAACCACCATAGGTAGCGGATTTGCAAAGATATCTGCATAACGTTTCGAAACGTTTGCAATAACCAAATCTTGAGTTTTCGAAACAGATTTATCCGATTCAATAGCCGCCTGAAAACGGAGGGGAGAAGCGGCAGTGAGAGGAGACAAGACTGTTCGCATTGTCAAAACCAATTCCTAACGATTGCTTGAGAAGGTAAACACCAAACATCCCCTTCAATTGTGTCAAAGGAAAAGAAATATTACAATCTCGCAACAATTAGAAATTTTTCCCAGGAAAACCGAAACGAGCTTACCCCACTCGCTCTTTAGCAGGGACGGATCCAGGCTTTAAAACCGACTTGGACAATATCTTATGGAAGAATTCCGATCCAAAATCGTGCTTGGCCATTAAGGCAGCCATTACCACATCAGAGCAACTCAATACGGTCATGCGCTCTTCCATCACGGACTTCAATAAACTGCGTGTTTCCCAATCATTGAACATAAAAAATCCCTAACCTCATCAAGCGACACCGTAGGTCTTTACCTTCGTGTCTATACCATTATCGCTGAATTAGGTGGATTCGTAAATCCCTGCAATGCCTTTAATCGGATTCAACCGGCTTTTGCATCACCGTATAATGCCCTGATTGATAGCCCACTTTGCCATAAGCACGGATGGCCCGAGAATTATTGGACTCAACATACAGACGCATCTCTCTCACTGCTTCTTTCTTTGCCTGCTTTCGAACTGTTTCCATTAATGTCTCCAAAAGCCCTTGGCCTCGGTAATCGGGATGGATATAGACACTTTGAAACCACCAATAATAGGCGTTGTGCCAGTCGCTCCACTCGGATGTTACCATACACATGCCCACAGGCTGCCCTAACGCTTCTGAAAGAATAACCCAATACACACCAACATCAGGGTTCTCAAGGACAAAGCGCATTCCGTTTTCTAAGGTCGTCGGCTCCAATTGCTGACCCTCACTTTCCTGAGCCATCATCAATTGAAATTGAATCAAGTGGGGTAAATCCGATCCTAGAGCACGGCGGATAAGAAAACCCATGTCTTCCTCCATCTTAGCCTCCTGATAGGGAGCAAACAGGCCCTTGAGAACTTTTTACCCTAACACAAAAACCCTTCTGCCCATAGTAAGCAGAAGGGTTTTTAGAAATCATCGCTGACTAGAACAGATGGCTAGCGGGAACCCACGCCGGATTCTTCATCAGTCGGTGTGAATTCAGCCTCGATGACATCGTCTTCATCTTTGGCTGCCTGAGCGCTGTCATGTCCAGCACCAGACTCAGATGCAGCACCCGCTTGCTGGTAAGCTTGAGTCGACAACGCGTAGGCCGCTTGTTGCAACTGTTCCGAAACGGACTTAATTTGGGCCATATTCTCTGCTTTGAGGGCCTCTCGCAACTCGTCCACTAAGCGGGTGATACGCTCGCGATCGGCTTGAGCGACTTTGTCACCCAATTCTGCAAGTTGACGCTCGACTTGGTAGACCAGCGCATCCGCATTGTTCTTGATCTCGGCTTCTTCCTTGCGCTGCTTGTCTTCAGACGCATGGGATTCAGCTTCTCTAACCATCCGGCTAATTTCATCATCACTGAGGTTGGTTGAAGCCTGAATGGTAATCCGCTGCTCTTTGCCCGTAGCTTGATCTTTAGCCGAGACATTTAAAATCCCGTTAGCATCAATATCAAAAGTCACCTCAATCTTAGGAATGCCGCGAGGTGCCGGCATCACGCCTTCCAGTCGGAAATTACCTAAGAGTTTATTGTCTTTTGCCATCGGACGCTCACCTTGATAGACATAAATGTCCACACTGGTCTGATTATCATCAGCGGTCGAGAAAACCTCTTTGCGTTGCACTGGAATGGTGGTATTTCGCTCAATCATCTTGGTCATCACGCCACCCAAGGTTTCAATCCCCAGGGTCAACGGCGTCACATCCAACAAGACGATATCTTTGACTTCACCAGCCAAGACACCCGCCTGAATAGCAGCCCCAATGGCCACAACTTCATCCGGATTTACGCCTTGATGGGGTTCTTTTCCGGTCAGGGAACGAACCAGTTCCTGTATCGCAGGAATACGGGTACTTCCACCGACAAGAACGACTTCGTCAATTTGGCTTTTGTCAACTTTGGCATCCCGTAAAGCCTGTTCCACAGGGCCACGGCAACGCTCCACCAAATCACGGGTTAATTCATTGAACAATGCTCGAGAGAGGCGAACATCCAAGTGTTTTGGCCCATTTTGGTCAGCCGTTAAAAAGGGCAGACTGATGCTGGTCTCAGTCACGGTGGACAATTCACATTTTGCCTTCTCAGCCGCTTCTTTCAAACGCTGCATGGCTTGCTTGTCACCACGAATGTCAATGCCTTCCTGCTTCTTGAATTCATCAATCAACCAATCCATGACCTTTTCATCAAAGTCGTCACCGCCCAGGCGAGTATCTCCACTGGTTGACTTTACTTCAAAGACGCCATCGCCGACTTCCAAGATGCTGACATCAAAAGTCCCGCCGCCCAGGTCAAAGACCAAAATCGTCTCATCCGCTTTTTTGTCTAAACCGTAAGCCAACGCGGCAGCAGTCGGTTCATTGATGATACGCAAGACTTCAAGCCCGGCAATACGACCCGCATCCTTGGTTGCCTGACGCTGGCTGTCGTTAAAGTACGCTGGAACCGTAATAACAGCTTTGGTGACATCTTCACCCAAAAATTTCGACGCATCGTCCTTGAGTTTGCGCAGGATTTTGGCTGAAATTTCTTGTGGGGTAAATGGCTTACCATCAATGGTCACCGTATGATCCGTACCCATATGACGCTTAATAGAAATGATCGTACGGTCCGGATTTAATACAGCCTGACGTTTGGCCAATTGACCAACTAAAGTTTCACCGGTTTTGGAAAACGCAACAATAGAGGGGGTGGTTCGGCTTCCTTCACTGCTGGCAATAACCGTGGGTTGACCACCTTCCATGACAGCGACCACAGAGTTTGTCGTTCCTAAGTCAATTCCAACGACTTTAGCCATAATTCCAATCCTTCATCTCGTTATTCGCATGACACACTATACACTTTAACCAAAAAACACTGGCGATCGGCATTTCTTCATAAACAATTAAGGTTTTTTTAAGACTTCTGGGGGAGCCTTCGAAGCTGGGCAAGATCTTCTTAAAACACCGATTTTCAGTCTTTCCTCCCGTAATTTTCCGAGCCACCAATTTTCCCACCCTCTTTTTAAGGTTTTCAAGCCCTTACCGATACACACCGTAATTGGGAATACCTATTGCACGATTTCAAATTCTCCCTATTACCGAGCGAATGATACCGATGAAGGAAAGGACGAGCCCATGTCGCCTCCCAAACAGGCTTATACCAAATACGCCGACACCATCAATGGCAAACGCTACATCTTTGAAATTACACAAAAGCGTAAGCGCTATCTTTGCAAATGCTTAGACATGCCTCATATTTCGGGTGAAGGCGCCACAGCCCAACATGCCATTAATGCATGTATTAACCAGGTCCGCAATGCTTTAGGACTCAATCAAGTACGAGTAATCAAGAAAGTCAGCCGCACTTGGATTCGAGAAAAGAAGAAAGCCTGGTGGCATTTTTGGTGATTTCTCCCTAAGAGACTGTCCATCCGGGCAATGGTTGACTGTAACAGTTGTCTTTCATACTGCTCATGAAGACCCACTGAACAACTTTGTTTTCTGATTTTAAGGACATTTGAGCAATAGTACAGAAGGGGGGACCATTCATGTTGTGGACAATCGCACTGATTTTAGCCGTACTCTGGCTCTTGGGTATCGTCACCAACCACACATTTGGGGGCTTTATCTATATTCTATTGGTTCTCGCCATTGTGTCCGTGTTGATTAACGTAATTTCAGGAGCACGCCACACGTGATATTGAAAGCGAGACTTGGAATCTGAGACGAAAACTCGCTTAATGTCATTCAGGATGAATTGAAGGCTTGACGTTAGAGGCTGGGAAAAACTACCTTGCGATGTTATTCTAAACTCATGGGACCGTGGCCAAAAAGGAACCTCTGCCATGATGCTTGGATTGAAACGTAAACCGCCCAGGCCCTCTGCTGTCGAGATTCATCATCCAAATTTTCAATTGGCTCGCCGGTTGGCGTGGCTGATGGACAGTGCGTTTACAGTGCCGGGAATTCGCTTCAAAATTGGCCTGGACCCTTTATTGGGGCTAATTCCAGTGATTGGCGATATTGTACCCGCACTGATATCACTCTATATTGTGGAACTTTCTCGACAAACCCGTCTACCCAAGGATAAACTCACCCTAATGTATATTAATGTGGGCATTGATACACTGATCAGCTTGATCCCGGTCCTGGGTGATTTGAGTGATACAGTTTGGAAAGCAAACTTTCGAAATCTTCGTATTCTCGAGCAACATCTCCAGGCCAACCCACATCTTCAGATCCGAGAAGAAGACCTCCTGGAACCGGACGGAGATCTTACATTCACATCGTCAGACCC
This sequence comes from Vampirovibrionaceae bacterium NZW_1234, assembly GCA_041697335.1. Classification (GTDB taxonomy): domain Bacteria; phylum Cyanobacteriota; class Vampirovibrionia; order Vampirovibrionales; family JAGQHJ01; genus JBGUGD01. The sequence continues at coordinate 5,845 of JBGUGD010000016.1, forward strand.
AAGCAAACCGTCCAATCAAGTTATTGACGTGGTTGTATCGCCTCACCCAGGAGATAAATCTTAAGGGTATTGGTAATGCCATTTAAATGGGTTTGACCCGCACACAAGACCACCGGATCGTTCAGACTCAACAAGCCACAGTCTAAAATTGCTTGTTCTGCGGCTCGAAGAGTTTCCTCGGTATTTTCAGTGGCATTGAATTTTAACGGATACACGCCCCAAAGCAAACTCAACTGGCGACAAACGGACTCATGGGGTGTTAAAGCGATAATAGGCAACTGGGGCTTCAACTTTGATAAGCGACGTGCCATTTTTCCGGAAAAAGATAACACAACAATAGCCTTAGTCTTTGCCTTACGAGCGGCATAACAAGCCGCATGGGCAATGGCCTGATGGAACTTGAGATTTTTTTCACTTGTAGCATCCATCACCATCATGTCCATCACGGAACGAGTATGCCACTGGCGAAAATGGGACTCAGCCTCCTCAATAATGCGTGACATGATTTGGACAGCCTCAACCGGATACTTTCCAACGGCCGTTTCACCTGAAAGCATTAAAGCATCACTACCATCAAAAACCGCATTAGCAGTGTCCGAAACTTCGGCCCTTGTCGGAGTTCCTGAATTTATCATAGATTCCAGGATCTGAGTAGCCGTGATAACAGGTTTTTCAGCCTCATTCGCTTTATTAATCAAGATCTTTTGAGTAACCGGAACTTTTTCCGGTCTCAATTCAACACCTAAGTCCCCGCGGGCCACCATAATGGCATCAGCCGTTTCAATAATGGCATCAATTTCATCCAGAGCCTGGGGTTTTTCAATTTTGGCGACAATCTGGGGGGGGCGCTGCCCCGGGCGAATGTGGGTATCAATAAACTTTCTTAAATACAAGATATCTTGATAGCTACGCACAAAGGACAGTGCCACAAAATCCAACTCCTGCTCCAGAGCAAAGCGGGCATCAATCTCATCTTTTTCGGTCATGGCAGACAAATTGGTCATCTTTAAGCCCGGCACATTAATGCCTTTCTTTTCGCCCAAGAGCCCACCACGAGTGACACGACATACCAACTCATGGTGAGAAACCTTTTCCACTACCTCAAGCGCCATCAAACCATCGGCCAAAAGAACTTCGTTACCGACATTAAGTTCTTCCACAATTTGAGGAATGCTGGTGGTTATTGTGGCTGCATTTCCTGGGGCCTCAGAAGCCACAAATCGGATGGTTTTCCCAAACTCAAGTGTAATCGGTTCATGATTTTCAAAAGTACCGACTCTGAATTTCGGCCCTTGCAAATCTCCCAAAATTGCCACTGGCAGGCGAAGCTCCTGACTTATCTGGCGAACACGCTGAATGATATTGACTAAAACATCGTGCTGGCCATGAGAAAAATTCAATCGAATAATATTCACACCCGAAACCAGGAGGTTTCGAATTAAATCAGGGTCCTGGGAGGCTGGGCCCAGGGTAGCAATAATTTTAGCAAGGCGCATAAGAGGGGATCGCTTCTTCTATTCGTCTATCTGCTGACATCGTTTAATGTTGTTTATGCTACACCGATCCGAGCCAAAATGCGAACGGCTTTTTCACCAACCAAGCAATTCTTTTTAGTCCCAATCTTATCCAGCCTATGATATCTAGGCACTCATGCTATCCAAAGTCTGTCATTTTCAAAAATCCAAAAGATAGATAATAGACCCCAATGTCCCATACACCTACATTCACGACTCTCCCCAACATCTTTTAGAAAAAATAGTCCTTTAGAGGGGTTCTCATATTTCATACTCTCCGAAAAAACCAATCTCTACTCGTATTTTACCAAGGTGATTGCAAATCATTCCCCGCCCACAGGAAAAACCGAAGATTTATCGAATTTAAAATAAACGTTTTGGGGTATGCTGTTTTCTCGGAATCCATCTTTCGAAGATATACCAAGCGCTTAAAGATGAGATTGGCATCATAAGTCTGATTGCTGTTGTTCTGCGGGAGCTGGAATATTGAAGCCCGATAGTTTTAACCAAACCGCCTACCGCATTCTCTCTCTCTTACTCTGGCTTTCGAAGGAGCCCCTGAGCTTTGATGAGATTAATCAGCGTTTTAAAGAGCGAAATACCATCGGGAAGACAGTCTCGCAAGACACCTTATGGTTATATCTGAACACCTTAAAAGCTTTGGGGTGTAAAGTCAGCCGTCCAACCAAACGTAACGGCTTTCGCTATCAGCTAACCTACCATCCCTTCAATTACTTTCTGACCTCGGATGACTTGGAGGTTATGAAAAATACAGCCCTGCTGACAAACCATCACCACGATCACTGGGATCTGATCTACTTTGTCAAATGGGTACAACGGGTTTTAGCCAGCCTGGCCAATGAAAATAGAGATACGCTCCTTCAGAAGTTCTTTGAAGAAAGCCGCTTTGTCCAAACTGACGGCTTAGAAGAAAGCATCGATCGTCTGGAACACTTTGCTAAGCATCATCAATTACTTACCATTGAATATCAATCTGCGATCAATGGTATTAAAACGTTCGCATTTCTGCCTCTCAAGGTTTTTTTCGATCAAGGCAGCCTATATTTGTTAGGCCAGGCCGAAGATCAAGGGCAGACCTCGATGCTGCGCATCGATAGAATTAAGAACTTCAGCCCATTAAACAATCCAGAGCTTCAACAGCGCTTAAACGAGCAACTTCAGGAACGTCAGTTGTTCATTATTCGCCTATTTAATTGCACTGCTAAAACCTATGAACCGCTTGGTGAAGGTGAAATTCTTTATCCAGACCCTACCTCTCCCAACAACATTGTTGTTCGTTTACGCTCCCAAAATGATTTCCTTCTCAAACAAAGGCTTTTGAGCTACGGCACACCTTTTCAGATTCTTTATCCCGGATCTTTTGACTATGAAATGCACCAGACACTCAGGCAAATGCGGGAACTTTACACAGCATGAGTGATGGAAAAAACCGATTAGAATTTACATCTATGGATGAAATGACCATTAACATCTCAGCGTTTCGATTGTTATACATCTATAAGCTGTTAAGCCAAGCGGTTGAATTATCCATTCAGGACCTCAATACCCATCTCATTAATCACCCTCTTATAGACAGAGCAGTAACTTCGGAAACCTTGAACAAGTACATCCATACATTACGCTTGTTCGGGTGTAAAATTGAACGCTTGGAAAACCAAAACCAGGTTTTCTTTCGTCTAAGCGATCACCCGCTCAAACCAGAGTTATCGCTTCTGGAAATGAACGCCCTGAAAAACATCGCCGAAATTTTGCAGCAACAACCTTTAAGCATTTATGCCAACCAATTTTCCAAGCTGGTACCTCGTTTGGCCGTGCTCCCCGATGCACCTGACTCATGGCTCTTAAACGCGTTCGAAGTCACTCTGCAATCCGGCCTCTCTCAGGAAGACTATCAGGTCGTCAAGCAGTTTCAAAAATACTGTTTTGAGGGTCAAGTCTTGGAAATTCGACATCTGAATCACGACCACACCATGGAAGTGAAACGCATTGAACCGCGCCAGGTCATTTATGAGAAAAAATCTCTGTACCTCTCAGGCAAAGACCCTTTGACACATAAAAAAGTCCGATATGCCCTTACCCAAATTTTATCTCACCGCCAACTCCCCCACCGTGTACAGTCTCAACCGGTAAAAGTCAGCGTGACATTTAAACTGACTGGTCGCTTGGCAGCCTCCTACCGCCCATATCCAGGTGAATCCATCGTATCCAATGAAGAAGGTCTCACCATCACTCATGTCACCGATGAGGTTGACGTCTTAATTCGTCGATTGTTGAAATATGGCCCATCATGCCAAATTCTATCACCTGAATCCGCGCGTAAAGAGATGCTCAACCAAATTGAGCATCTCTTAGAAAAAATGAGGGAAGACCTGGATATTTTGACTGAGGTATTTCTTAGTAAAGAACAAACAGACGGGAGCCGGCATAAATGGGCTTATTATTACGATAGCCCACAAACAATGGATGACGTAGCGGCCGATTGACCCCATAGTCTTGTGCCATTTCTTCCGGCGACTGATTGGCCCTTAGAAACGGATTCTTTGCCGGCCGCTTGTCCATGGTTTCAACAATGGGTTGGGGTTTTCCGGCTAAAATTTGCTGCAAAATCAACTTTGACATGGCTGTCTCTCCCGCTCTTCTCCAACTCAACCCCGTGTTAATGGGGATTACTCACAGTGTATTTTGATCCATGCAAATTGCAACCACATCCCCTAGGTACTGGATTCACCCTGAAACGCTGATGAACCTCCTGGAAATCATTTTACGGACTCAGCTAATCCCAAATAGCGTCCTGATACCTGAAACGAATTACAACGACTTCAAGCCAAACTTTTTATACCCTCATACCCATGCTTGCTTTCAGGATACAAATGACAATATCTCATTTATCTTATCTGTCTTACATATCATTGAGGTACAGAAGGGCATTGAGTTACCGATGACCCCATCACACCGGTGACCTCCATTGTTAAGATATTTGTATTTTATATTTTATCAATTTAAAGTTTATATACCAAAAGTCGATATCCTTGACATAATCCTTGTCATTTGGAACAAGGCCGAGCGATTCAGACGAAGAAAGAGGAGTCCCTCTTATGGGTATGGGTGCCAGTCAGGCCCGCTATTTATTACTCACAGCTCGTAAGAGTGATCTGGAGTTTACCGGACAACAGATCAATCAATCTCGTCTTCAACTGGCGAACATCACCAACCAATTATTCAACCTGGCAACTAATCTTGACCCGGACTCTCCGGAAGCGATTGTCATTCAGCTGCGGATCAATTCTATTCAAAGTTTAGACCAAGCCCTTGAGCTTCAGTTACGCCGAGTGGACACCCAGCAAAAAGCTGTCCAAACCGAAATTGAAGCGGTTCAGAAAGTGGTTCAGAAAAACATTGACCAATCCTTTAAGACCTTTGCCTAAATGCGTCACCTTGATGAAATGGGTCTTCGTTCGATATTTTTTCGTCTGTTCGCTCAACTGGGTGGGAGAAAGGGATCTATTTGATCTCACATAGTTTGGGGAGGGTACATTGAGCCCACTGGCTCAATCAGACTCTGAAGGCTGCCCCTAAAAGTAAAGATTGGATGCAGCATGTGGTTGCAATTGCCTCAAATCTGATTACAGTGTCTCTACCGTGGATTCATGCGGTTTCCTCTTGCCGGATGATTTTCAGGTGAGGTCGGCCCATTTTATTAAGATTTGCAAACAATTCGCCGACACTCCCTGAGCAGCACGGTTCTGGTATCAGGACCCCCTCTCGTAGTTCATCATGAAGGAGACGCCCTCTCATGGGATTGGCCGCCAGCCAAGCTCGATATTTGTTGCTGACCGCGCGTAAAAGCGATTTGGAATTCACCGGTCAGCAAATCAACCAATCGCGTACGCAGTTGGCCAATATTACCAACCAGCTGTTTAACGTAGCGACAGGCCTCGACCCCGAGTCGGATGAAGCCATCCAGATTCAACTGCGAATTAACTCCATCCAGAGTTTGGACCAAGCCTTGGAACTCCAACTGCGTCGCGTCGATACTCAGCAAAAAGCCGTTCAAACGGAAATTGAAGCTGTACAAAAAGTGATCGATAAGAATATTACACAGGTCTTTAAGACCTTTGCTTAATCCCCTCTAACGTTACCCTCCAAGACGCTCGATAGAAGGACCCCGCTCCGATGAGTTACAAAAACAGTACGGAATTGGTTATCCTTAATCGCCTCAGCGAAATCGGCGACTCGTCCAAAGCCATGATCTTCGAGACCCAAGACCAGATTCGGGATTTAATGGCCTCTGGACCCAGTATTGGCGGTAGTGGCTTAGGCCAGGTGGGGAACTTCTTGCTTAAGATTACCCAAATGTTCAGCGATGCGAGCTTTTTACCGATCCTGGGCAGTGAGTCTATCAACATTCCAGGAACCTCTTATTTTAGCCCGGTCCAACCTGGCACAGGGACTGTCCCTGGGGGCCAGTCCTCCTTCGGAGTAGGACCGTTTTCTCAGTTCAGCGGCTTTCCAACCGGCGGATCTGCGGCAGGCCTGGATACTTCCTCTATCCTCTCTTCTGCAGGTATCGGCAACCTCAAAACACAAAATGCCGGTATTGGCGCCAACACCGCATCCGGTTCACTCGGATTTGGCACCATTGCCGGGGCTGCCGTAAACCCCTCTGGCGGAGTCGGAACAGCTACCACTGCTGCCGGTGCAGGACTCGGAATGGCAAGTGCAGCAGGGTTTGGTAGCAGCTATGTCATTCCTGCAGCAGGGATTGTTAGCGGCATTGGTGGTTTATTTACCACGCTGGCACCGTTGTTTGGAGGCTCAGGTTTGGCGGGGATTGGAACCGGAACCATTTTAACCGGCTTCTCCGGGGCTGTTTTGTCCACATATCAGAACATCAGCAGCCGAATCTTACTCAATGCGGATACCATTCTCACCAATAAAGTTAAAAACCTAGAAACGGTTGTTAAACAAGTCGAAGCACAGGAAGAAACCCTGAAAAAGCTTCTGAAAGATTCCGTTGAAGGTGATAAGAAAGCCTTACAAGATTTGTAACCATCACATAGGGAGTAGAGCCTTACATGATTAGTATTTACCTTAATAGCGTATACAATTTTTTCTACCGTCATAACCCCTTCATCTTGCTATTGCAGGATGTCATCACAACCATCCGCTCTTTTCTGAACCTTCGACGCAATATGCGCCGAGCCGAACAACGGCTCCACAAACTTGAATATCGTCTTCAAACAGTTGAAGCCTATATCAATACCACTCCCAAGCAGCAAAACCCTCATCGTTTTGACGTCACCCGCTAAAAAAACGCCCTTCACCAAGCGAACCGATCCATTCCATCCCCAATTCCCATTGCGGTCTGCAACATCAGCCGTGGTTTAAGGTATAATAGTGCCACAGCATCTTAACCAGGATGTTTATTGGAGTAACAGGATTAGGACATGGGCCCCATAAAGACGATTGATGTTCAGAACGAAACCGCGTTGCTGGATCAGGTTTCGATTTTGGGTCGTAAAACCGAGCTTCGCCAATGGATCAAAGCCTTGACGCTCTGCCGCTCAGGCCAAGGCAAAGCCATTTATCTTACCGGGAATGAAGGGATTGGCAAATCTGCACTCTTAAATACCTTTCTGGATTTAGCCCAAAGCCATTATGGGTGTTGTGCCGTCTCTGTTCCTTGTCCCGCTAACGCAAGCCCGGAATTGCTCTATGCTCAGATTGTAAAAGAGATTGTGGATGTCTTTAACCGTTTTATCAATCAATCTCTATTAGAGATTAACCAAGTCCTTCTACCCTTAGGGCTTCGCTGGATGCATGCTGACCTGGTACGAGTGGTGGCACTGATGCGACTCCAGGAATCGGTGGATAATTCCCGTACTGTGGCAGTTTCTGAACTCACGCAGGTCATCTATAGTGCTATTCCTTTCTTTAAACGCGCTAGCCGTAATGTAAAACAACAGATTCAAATGCTGGCAGAAATTCTATGCGATCCCTGGCTCACCATGGCCGTGGCGCTTACCAACCCGATTAATCCTCAGGTTCAGCAGGCACTATCGCTCGTAGAGCATGTATTGGGGACACCTCAACCTCAACGGGCAGATATTACACCATTGATTTTACCGTCTCCCCCCATGGGCCTTTTAGCCAATGCAAACATGGATGAACTCAGTACTGATTTGTCTGTGGCAACTGTATCTGACGGACTTGAGCTCGTGACTGAGCAGCCGGAGTCCGAGCCCCAGAGACCTGATTTGGCTCAGTTGCAGACCACCCTTATCGATCTGTTGAACTTTATGAATCCTGGCCTTCAATCCCGGCAGTCGGCCTTTATCTTGGCCTTTGATCAGTGGGAAGAACTTCAATTCAGTTCTGAAAACAATATTAAAGCTGTTAACGATTTTCTGGCGGAAGTCATCCGGCAAACCGTCGATCAACGCAATTCACATCTCATGGCCATTGTGGTCTGCCGTAGTGAAGCTGAAAGCTATGCCGCCGGCGGCGGTTTGTACAACGCCCTCCGGGTCAAGTATTTGACAGCTCCCTTGGCTCAGGTTGCACAAGTTAAATTCTTACGAGAAGCCTTTAAACAGCGTGACATTCAGGCAGAGGAACCCGTATTCACGGAAATTATTCGGCTTTGCCGAGGCAACCCCACCTGGCTGAATATGATGCTCCGTATTATCGATCAAGATTTTACCCAAAACGATCGTAAATCATTGGATCTGGATACCTACCAGGAACGATTTTCCATGCGTCGTCCAAGCGACATGCTGGAGCTGCTTTACACGCGACTTCAGGTCGGATTTGTCGGTGAAGAAGATGCCTTTTTAAAAGCATTGCATAAAGTTGTTCAACAAGGCACACAACCTTTTAAGCGATCAACGGTGATGGAAGCAACTGCATATCAAACAGACAAACTCCCACTGATGGCTCGCTTACTGGACAGCTTAGTGCAATACGGCTTCCTCATTGCCGAGACAGATAGGGAAGAATCGGTTCGATATCGGATTTTCACACCCTTTGTCTTGGATTATCTGCGAGATCAGGTCCGTCCTCTGGAGGACGATATCCCCACCCCTGATAAAGTGGCATCTTTGCGAAAAATTCTACCCTTGGCCATTCAGTCTGGCGAGTTAACCAAATCCAAAACGCAGGAACTTTTAGCCATGGCATCGGCACTGGACAATCCAGAGTTGCTGCAGTCTGTCGAGCAAACCTTTATCCTTGCCTGGGAAGATCCACAAACCCCTGCGGCATCAAAGCTAGGAATTCTAGAGAGCCTACCCTTGATTGGCACAGCCAATGCACTTGCCACCTTGGTTAAAGCGCTTCAGGAAACGGATGCTACCCTGCGAGAAACTGCTTGCGTGAACCTGCTTCCTTACGCCAGTCGACACAAAGTCAGCATCTCGAAAAAAGTAATCTTAGATGCCATATTGCCTCTAACCACTGACTCGGTGCCTGCCATCCAAATGGCTGCCTATCAATTTATCGCCATGTATGTTGGAGAAAATGATGCTCGTATTCTTCCAACACTGATGGCCGGCAGTAAGCTGGACAATTCAGCCTTGCAGCTGGTCTGCCTCACGGGCCTTGCCCAACGCCGACTCACAACCCCGGATGTGCTCACCCATTATAAACATCTTTTGGACACAACGACCGACGCGGCACTCCTAAAGGCAACCTTAAAGGGGTTGAATGCCTTTGAGAAAACCACCGTAACACCCTTACTCAAAGCCTATTTAGATAAACGTTCTCCCGATTTATTATGGCAGGATGTCTTTATGACGCTCCTGAACCAGGATTTGGTTCAAGCCCTCCCCTGGGTTTCCAAGCTTCTGGCTGAAGACACGGATGTCGATCTCAAGCTCTTTGTGCTCAAGCGGCTGGGTGCCAAGCCTCACAGCGAAGCCGAACGCATTTTGATTCAAATGCTTCAACAGCATCCGGAAACAAGTTTTGCTCCCGAACTCCGCTGGGTAACCATTCGCAGTTTGGGCTGGATTGGCCAAACTCAGGCGGCATTATCTGTCCTTGAGGGTCAGGAAAGCCTGTGCCAACGTGATGAAATCTTGAGCCACACATTGCAGTCGGCCAGAACTCAAATTGCAGAGCGACTAATAACGCTCGCCCCCCGAAATGAAGGATCCGTCTCTACTCGTAGCCGGAGCCTCAATAATCATGGAGCCTCCACAAATACAACTGTCATTGATATTCCGTCGACCCTTTCATCAGAACCCACTGTCCGACCGCCTCAAGGAGCAGAATCTCATAAGACCAATCCCGAGAACAACTAGAGGGAAGAAAAAAGTTTACTTTGCCTGAAATATTCCTCTCGCTTGTTGTGCTAAAGCGAAACACCGATTCACAAAGATGGCGCTTCAACTCAAATATCGAGGAAGGTTAGGATTTAAACGGCCAATACCGAATTTAAGACCGCTTGCTTCAAGGCATCAATCACCGTATCCTGCTCGCTGGTTTTTAACCCTGGATATATGGGTAGCGAAAGGACTTGATTTGAAACCTTCTCAGTCATCGAAAACGCCCCGCGCTGGTATCCTAAAGACGAATGGGTCTTTTGCAAATGCAGCGGGATAGGATAATAAATCATTGCCATCACTCCCAACTCACTCAAGCGCGTCTGAACTTGTTGACGCACATCCGGGTTATCCGTAGCCAGCTTGACCGTGTACTGATGAAACGCATGCAGGGAAGTAGGCTCCGAGGATGTTTTCGGGGGCGTAACAAACTTGGCCAAGTCGCTTTGCTGGATTTGAGAAGTGTAATATTGTGCAATACGACGTCGCTCTTCGTTCCATTGGGCTAAATAGGGCAATTTAACCAATAATGCCGCCGCTTGAAGCGCATCCAGGCGACTGTTAACCCCAGACTCCTGATGATCATACTTATTGCTGGGCGTACACCCATGCACACGCAAGGATTTGAGTCGCTCGGCTAAGGCCTCATTATGGGTAGTGATGGCACCCCCATCCCCCAATGCACCTAAATTTTTGGTCGGAAAGAAACTGAACGCCCCGGCATGACCAAAGCTTCCCACCGGCTTGCCCTGCCATGTTGCCCCTGCTGCTTGGGCACAGTCTTCGATGACAACCAGATTGTGCTTTTGAGCAATCGCCATCAGGCGCGTCATATCGACAGCCAAGCCAAACAAGTGCACAGGAATAATGGCCTTGGTCTCGGGTGTGATGGCCTGTTCCACCAAATCCAGATTCAGGTTGAATGTATCCGGATCAATGTCCACAAAGACCGGCCGAGCACCAACCCGGACAATAACCTCAGATGTGGCCACATAACTGAATGGTGTCGTAATTACTTCATCCCCAGGACCAATATCCAACGCACGCAATGCCAACAACAGCGCGTCTGTCCCACTGTTCACGCCCACAGAATACGGGGTTCCCATGGCCTTGGCAAAATCGGCTTCGAACTGGGTTACTTGAGGGCCCAGTATATAGGCCCCCGAGGCCGCAACGTCAATTAAGGCCTTATCAATGGAAGGTTTCAATGCTTCGTATTGTGGAACGGGACTGAATATGGGAATCATGTGCGGTACTCCCGGAAGTCAACTGAACAATCTCCGATTCGGATTGCCGGGTATACTTGCGACCGCATCGACTGCAGGAAGTGATATCCTGGATAACAAACTTCAAGGTTTGTCCACATTCACAGCGCCAGCCCGAGAACTGAACCGGATTTCCACAGACTATCGCAAAATCAGGAATATTTCTATCGATCACGGAACCTGATTCGACAAACGCAAATTGCCCAATCGTTAAACCCGTGGCAACCGTGGTGTTCGCCCCAATACTGGCACCGCGCTTCACCAAAGTCGGATGGATTGTGGAAATATTACCGGCCTCACCACGAATATATTTGAGAGCCGTAAAGACGGTGGCTGGACCACAATAGACGTCATGTTCCATGATCACACCACTACTCAACATGGCATTGTTCAGCACCCGCACATTATGCCCGATCAGGACGCCAGAGGCGATGGTCACGTTATGCCCAATCTGGCAGTGGTTTCCGATCATCGAATTGGCCATCACATGGGTAAAATGCATGATACTGGTTCCATGGCCAATCTCTACGGGCTCATCGACATAAGCCGATTCATGGATAAAGGTCTCTTCCTGACAACACGGTTGATGATGGTCAAACCATTCACGGGTGGGCATGCGAATCAGCCTCTCCTTACTAATCATTTTACTTTAATAGCTACTATACTTAATTATAACAATGTCCTGAGAGTAGGTATAGAGCCTCTGTACTCATGGCGTTACCCAGGTATCGGATACTTCAGCTGAAAGTTGAGTCGGTCATGGAGTATCCTCACAGGTATCTTTGGCCATGCAAAAACACGGTCTCTTTAATCAGAGACCGTGTTCTAAATCTTGCTTCGTTTATCTAGCGCTACTTCAAGGTCGTGGCCATGAATTCTTGCTGCCCCTGCAATTTAGCGGTTTCAACAGAGTTATTTTGTCCCACATAATTGCCTTCAAACGCGTCCAAGGCGGCAATGGTTAATACGAGCAACATGGCCCCAATAATTGCCTGTTCAAATCCACTGAGCTTCAATTTACGGTACCTACGGGCTTGGGCTCCTTCCGGAGCATCCTGTTGCGACATACTACGACTCTCCCATTCGAGTGTTGAGATCTGGTTAACGGAGCACACCAATACTGGATCAACTATCAAATCCATCGACCAATCCACAGAAAACTGAAGTCCTGTCGATAGATGACCATCAGTAAAAAACCATCAGAAATAGAAGGGATCGTTACTGGGCTTTCTTCATTATAGGGTTTTTTATCACAACATGTACCACTAAAAAAGATTAAATTTTCTTGAATTCGGATCTCGCTGGGCGCCCTAACCAGTAGAGATCCTCACGCCAGAAAGCCTTTAATCCCCTTGACTCCAGGGTATCAAATCCAGCTTTCCCGGACACCCTTTGCCCAAGTCAGGATCTGGCTCAGCATTAAAATATGTGGGTTTTGATGCGTTTTTGAGTATACTAGAATGTCGTTATTGCTTACCCATTCCAGAAAGAAAGCTGCATCCATATGTCTGCTTCACCCACCCTCGCCTCGGCCATTGCCATTGATGGCAATTCGCTGACTCTTGATGCCCTGGCAAGTGTTGCTTATCAACATACACCGGTCGCTCTATCGCCAGAAGCTTTGCCTTTTATTGAAAAATCCAGACGCATCGTTGACAACATTATTGAAGCCGACACTCTGGTTTACAGCATTAACACCGGGTTTGGTGCCTTAAGCCGGATTGCCATTCCCAAGGATGATGTGGAAACACTGCAACTGAATTTTGTTCGCAGCCATGCCGCCGGTACAGGAGCTCCCCTCTCCAAGCCGGTCACTCGGGCAATGATGCTGCTTCGAGCCAATACCCTTGCCAAAGGCTATTCCGGTATTCGCCCCGAAGTCGTTCAGCTTCTCATTGACATGCTCAATCACGGGATTCATCCGGTTGTCCCCTGTAAAGGTTCTTTGGGAGCCAGTGGCGACTTGGCACCCCTGGCTCATCTGGCCCTGGTCTTAATCGGCGAAGGCGAAGCAGAGTATCAGAATACTGTGTATCCTGGCCGAGAAGCCCTTGCCAAAGCTGGACTGACTCCCATTACCTTAAAAGCCAAAGAGGGCTTGGCTCTAGTTAACGGAACACAGATGATGACGGCCATTGGTGCGTTAACCGTTTTACAGGCAGAACGTTTATGCACGCTAGCCGACATTGCCGCATGTATGAGTACGGAAGGTTTCCAGGGTAGTCACCGCCCTTTTCTAGCTGATGTGCAAAACGTGCGACCCCACCCCGGCCAAATCGACTCAGCTGCCAATTGTCGACGTCTGCTGGAAGGCAGTGAAATTGCCGAGAGTCATGCCCACTGCACCAAAATCCAGGACCCATATTCGTTTCGGTGCACCCCCCAAGTCCATGGCGCCGTTCGAGATACGGTTCGCTTTGTCCGAGAAGTGGTGGCCAGGGAAATCAATGCCGCCACCGACAACCCCTTGATCTTTCCCGACACCGGAGAAGCGGTATCTCAAGGCAACTTCCATGGTGAACCCATTGCTCTGGCTATGGATTACCTGGGTATTGCCTTGGCAGAGCTCGGCAACATCTCCGAGCGTCGCACGGACAAACTGAATGATCCCAGCTTTAGCGACCTGCCAGCCTTTCTGACCCAAGGTCGTGAAGGATTAAACTCGGGTACGATGATTGTGCATTACACGGCTGCATCTCTTGTCTCTGAAAACAAGGTACTGGCCCACCCGGCCAGTGTCGACTCGATTCCCAGCTCCAACAACAAGGAAGACCATGTCAGTATGGGCAGTATTGCAGCCCGTAAAGCGGCAAAAATTGGAGAACATGTCGCCTACATTTTGGCCACCGAGCTTTTTTGCGCCACTCAGGCCCTACGCTTCCAACACCCCCTGAAACCCGGTCGAGGGGTTCAGGTAGCCTTTGATTTCTTGGCACAACGCCTGGAACCCATTGTCCAGGATAGGGTCTTTGCCGGGGAAATTGCCCAGATTGTAACCTGGCTGGACGAGCCTGACTTTTTATCCGCCATTGAAACCATCACAGGAGGTTTGCGCTAATGACGTTAACGGCCTTAAAAGGAGCCCCTATCGGCACTCAGCTCCACTGTAAATCGTGGCAAACCGAAGCCGCCTATCGCATGCTGCTCAACAACCTGGATCCGGATGTTGCCGAAAACCCGGAAGCCTTAGTCGTCTATGGCGGAACGGGCAAAGCGGCTCGCAATCGCGAGTGTCTTGAAGCCATCTTGGCATCTCTAAAATCCATGGAGGCTGATGAAACCTTAATGGTGCAATCGGGCAAACCGGTAGGCATTTTTAAATCACACCCCGATGCCCCCCGTGTGCTTCTCGCAAACTCGCTGCTGGTGCCTGCCTGGGCGACCTGGGATCATTTCCGGGAATATGAGAAACAAGGCCTCACCATGTACGGCCAAATGACGGCTGGAAGCTGGATTTATATCGGATCGCAAGGCATCTTGCAAGGGACATATCTCACCTTTGCCGAAGCCGCTAAAAAACATATGGGCGGCGATTTATCCGGAAAATTCGTCTTATCTGCCGGTCTTGGCGGCATGGGCGGTGCTCAGCCCCTGGCCGTGAAAATGAATAAAGGCGTTTTTCTGGGTGTCGAAGTGGATCCCAGCCGCATTGAAAAACGCCTCAGCACCGGATATGTGGACAAGCGCGTCGATACCTTGGAGGACGCCTTAAAACTTGTAGAAACGCATTTGGAATCAAAAGAGCCGATTTCCATTGCCTTGCTTGGCAATGCGGCGACAGTGTATCAAGAGCTCGTAAAAAAGCGCTTCTTTCCGGATATGGTAACCGATCAAACGGCAGCCCATGATGCCTTGGTGGGATATATTCCTGAAAATATGACCTTGGCGCAAGCAGCTCAATTGCGTAACAGCGATCCCAAGGGCTATATCGAACTTTCCATGAAATCTATGGCCCGGCAAGTGGAAGCCATGCTGGCATTTCAGGAAAACGGCGCCATTGTGTTTGACTATGGCAACAATATCCGTACCCAGGCCCATAAAATGGGCGTGACCGATGCGTTTAAAATTCCAGGGTTTATTCCGGAATACATCCGTCCGCTCTTCTGCCTGGGTGAAGGCCCGTTTCGCTGGGTGGCTTTGTCCGGCGATCCCGAAGACATCTACACCACCGACGAAGCGCTGATCCAGGCGTTCCCCGACAAAACCGAGATGATCCACTGGCTCCGCATGGCCAAAGATCAGGTCCACTTTCAAGGTCTCCCATCTCGTATTTGCTGGCTTGGCTATGGCGAGCGCGCCAAAGCCGGAAAAATTTTCAACGACCTGGTGGCCCAAGGCAAAGTCAAAGCCCCCATTGTCATTGGCCGGGATCACCTGGACTGTGGCAGTGTCGCCTCACCTTACCGGGAAACCGAAGGAATGAAGGATGGCAGCGATGCTATTGCCGATTGGCCCATTTTGAACGCCATGATCAACGCGGTCAATGGCGCAACCTGGATTTCAGTTCACCATGGCGGTGGTGTAGGAATTGGAAACTCGATTCACGCCGGAATGGTGATTGTAGCCGACGGCACTCCTGAAGCTGAAAAGCGTCTAGAACGGGTTTTGACGTCGGATCCGGGCATGGGTATTTTACGCCACGTCGATGCGGGGTATGATAGTGCCATAGCCGTAGCAAAAAACCAAGGTGTACAGGTTCCTTTATTGCCATGACCAGTGACGATCGCATCCTACTGACCCACTTCGAACAAGTTGTAACTGTTGATCCCAGCCTAAGTTCTCCCTCAAACCCCCTTGGCGTGATTGAAGATGGTGCCATTGGCATTGAAGGCAACCAGATTGCCTGGGTAGGCTCCTCTGATGATATCCCCCCAGATTGGGAAGACGTCTATGAGCTGGATCATGAAGGTGTAATTGTCCTGCCAGGGCTCATCGACTCCCATACTCACCCGGTCTTTGCCGGACAGCGGGCTGATGAGTTTGAAGCCAGACTCCGGGGAAAAACGTATCTGGAGATTGCCAAAGCCGGTGGCGGCATCCTCAAAACCGTCAATGCCACTCGAGGGGCTTCTTCAGAAGAGCTTCAGTACCTGACGGAAGAGCGCATTATTGAAGCCATGCGCTTCGGGGTCACCACGATGGAAGCCAAAAGCGGCTATGGATTGACCACAGCCAGCGAGCTCAAGAGTCTTGAAGTATTGAAAACCCTCAACAGCGAATTGCCCATTGATATCATTCCTACTTTTATGGGTGCTCACGATATTCCACCAGAGTACAAGGATCGGACCGACGAGTATGTCGATCTGGTTTGTCAGGAAATGATTCCAGCTGTTGCCGAGAACAACCTTGCTGTCTTTTGTGATGTCTTCTGTGAGGAAGGCTACTTCTCTGTAGCCCAAACCCGACGGATCCTGGAAGCCGGTCTGGCCCACGGGCTGCTACCCAAGATCCATGCCGAAGAGTTCACGGATCTGGAAGGCGCCATTATGGCAGCTGAATTGGGTGCCGTCTCTGCGGATCACCTGTTGCATCTCTCGGACAAAGGCATTTATGTTCTGGCTGAAAGCGATACGGTGGCCACCCTGTTGCCGGGTACCGCCTTCTATCTCAGAATGAAAGAATATGCCCCTGCCCGTAAGCTCCTGGATGCCGGTGCGCAAGTGGCTTTGGCCACGGATTTTAACCCAGGCTCCTGCATGTCCCAAAATATCCAGCTTATGATGACCCTCGGGTGCTTGCAAATGGGCATGCTCCCCCATGAAGTCATTCGTGCAGTAACCTTGAATGCCGCCAAGGCTGTGGGCAAGGCCCATGATCGAGGATCGCTAACCCCCGGGAAGCGGGCCGATATGGCAGTCTTTGCCGTCAGCAGCTATAACGAGCTACTCTACCATTTCGGGATCAACCACCTGGCCCAGCTATGGATCGAAGGCGATCCGGTACTGATCTTTGAAACCGAGCTGCAAGGCGAGGAGATGAACCTGAACTAAACCGGCGTCGGCGTTGTCTGATGTGTTGGTCGTTCTAGGGCACACATAGCTTCCACATAGGCTTTTAAGCCCTCAACAATACCGTAATCAGGCTGATATCCCAACACTTGCTGCGCCAAGGAAATATCAGCAAAGCGATGCCGGGCATCCCCGTCACGAAACTGCTCCAAGAGGGTGTATTCCTGATCGGTCTTCCCGAAAAACGTTTGCAAATAGGCCACAATCTCATAAAGCGAGATACGCTGGCCGGTGGCAATATTGAAACACCCGGATACCCCCGCAGAGCGTTGTAATATCAGCTCAATGGCCTTCAACACATCAGACCCATAGGTAATATCGCGCAGTTGATTGCCATCTTCGTAAAGATTGATGGGCTCATTGGTCAACAGTTTCTGGGTAAACGTCGCCACCATATGGTGGCCTGATGCGTTCAAATAACTGTCCGATGGCCAATACGGTTGAAAGCACCGCAAGATGGCCAATGGAATGTCACGCTTAACGGCCTCAGCCTGAAGCTGCATCTCCCATGCCAGCTGGAATTTCCCCAAGTCCGAAACGGGGAAACAGGCTTTGGCTTCACTTAAGGCCTGAGGCATCAACATTTCCATACAATAGGGACACAAGGGTTCCCATCGACGCGCCGCCAGGTGATCATCAACCCGACGCACGGGCTCAATCACCCCACAATCGCCACAGTGCCCTTGACCTTCACCATAAACAGCCGGGGACGACAATAAAATCCATTGCCTTGCATTGGTCGGCAGATTCTCAGGCAATGTCTGAATGACAGATGATGCTTCCTGCCAAGTCCAGGCAGAAAAAACCACGCCATCAACGACTTCTGAAAGCCCTTTGATTCCATAACCCCGGGCCAAAAGGCCCTCGCAGATAAATTCGGTCAACGGGTGGTTATCACCGATAACAGCCAAGGTCATCATAAGCCCATGTCCCTCCTACCAGGATGTAATCACTCTAGCGCAAAGAGCCCTGAACCGCCAATGCCCAAAACATTGCTTCACGAGTTCCAGATGAAAATTAAGCCCCAGGTGGATTTAATGACGCCATCAACAAGGCTTTCGCCTTGAGCACCGTTTCATGGGACACATGATGCCCGGTCCACAAGGCAAAAGAGGCCGCCCCTTGATAAATAAGCATGTCCAATCCATCTTGGGTTGCAAGCCCAAAGGCTCTAGCTTCCTGAATCAATCGGGTTTCAAGCGGATTGTAGACCAAATCATAAACCAGGGTCTGTGGATCCAGTTGGGCCAACATGCTCAATGGCATGGGGGACACCTCGATGTGAGGCGACATCCCAACAGGGGTCGTATTAACCACCAAGCCGGCAGACGCCCATGACTCTAAGGGAACGGTTTGGACAGCCATGATGGCCTCACTGGAAAGCGCCAGCGAGTGGGCCATCTGTTTGATGGTCGCCATCACCGGAGCGGCCTTTTGGAGATCGCGCACCCAGAAGGTCAGCCGATGAATCCCATGGGATAACAGACCATAGGCCACGGCCCGGCTTGCGCCTCCGGCCCCGACAATGACAGCACCTTGCCGGCTCCATCGGGCAAAACAGTCTGGCGGCAGAGGGGCCATAAATCCAGCCACATCGGTGTTTTCGCCATGCAATTCCTGGCCTCGAACCAATACGGTATTCACCGCCCCAACGGCTCTGGCCGCTGAAGACACCCGATCCACATACGCCAGCATGGCCACTTTATGGGGCAGGGTCACATTAAACCCGGTGTAGGTATGGGCGTCACGGGCCATCCAGTTGCCCAAGTTCTCCGGCGAAACATCCACGGCCTCGTAAGCTCCACACAGGTGCGCCTGTTCCAGAAAGATCTGATGCAAACGCGGTGAGAGGCTGTGACTGACGGGATGGCCTAAAACCCCAAGACGCAGATCCGACATCAGCCCGTCACTCGTAACGATTAAACTTTGCTCAAAAGCGCTACTTTATCCAGGGCTTGGGCAATGTCTTGCTGCAGATCGGCAACATCTTCAATCCCCACGGACATCCGGATCAGATTGTCCGTAATCCCCAGGGCTTGTCGAATATGAGGCTCAATGGACGCATGGGTCATCACGGCAGGCAACTCAATGAGGGACTCGATGCCTCCCAGACTTTCAGCCAGTGTAAAGAGCTTCAGAGATTTCATAAAGGTCTGTGCTTCAGTGGCACCCCCTCGCACCCGAACCGAAATCATGCCGCCAAAACCAGACATTTGGGCTTTGGCCAGGGCATGCTGCGGATGTGAGGGTAACCCGGGGTAAATAACCGATTCAATTGCCGGATGCGCTTCCATAAATTGGGCCAGAGCCAAGGCATTGGCTTCATGAGCCTTCATTCGGACTGCCAAGGTCTTCAGCCCCCGCAAGGTCAAGAAGCAGGCCAAGGGATCCGGTGTGGCCCCTAAGGAGTTCTGATAAAAGCGCAGCTCCTTGGCATAGGTGTCATCACGCAAGATTAAGGCCCCGCCGACAACATCGCTATGACCACCAATGTACTTGGTGGTGCTGTGCAAAATAATATCCACACCCAGACGAAACCCCTGCTGAAAATAGGGCGAGGCAAAGGTATTGTCCAGAATCGAGATGAGGCCCTTTTCTTTGGCAATGGTCACCATGGCCTGAATATCAACCAGCTTCAACAGCGGGTTGGTGGGCGTTTCGATATACAAAGCCTTGGTTTTCGGAGTGACCTTGGCCACCACGGCTTCGGGATTCGACATATCAATGAACTCGATATCCACGCCAAAGGGCCGAAACACTTTGTCAAAGAATCGGTATGTACCGCCATAGACGTCATCGGCACACAGAATATGATCGCCCGGGCGGAACAAGGCCATTGACAAGGTGGTCAGTGCCCCCAAACCACTGGCAAAACACAACCCATGACGTCCGCCTTCCAGGTCGGCCAAGCAACCTTCTAATGCCGTGCGTGTCGGGTTCCCACTACGACTATAGTCGTAACCCTTGTGCTTTCCGGCTTCTTCTTGCGCAAACGTTGTAGTTTGGTAGATGGGGACAATCACAGCACCGGTTTCTTCATCCGGGGCCTGGTGACTGTGGATGGCCAGGGTTGCAAAGCGGTAATCTGTGTCGTGTGAGTCCATATCATTCATGCCCATCAAGAAATCCTTTTTCAATCATCCACGTATCGTTATACATCTTGGTCATGTAGTTCCGACCGGTATCATGGACCAGCATGACAAAGGTCTTCCCCTGAGTGTCAACGTCTTTAAAGAGCTTGCGCATGCCCGCCACCACAGAGCCGGTGGATCCACCCGCCAAGATGGCTTCTTTGTGGGCCAACTCCCGACCTGCCAGCATGGCCTCCCGGTCATCGACCTGAATCACCCGATCTACCACGGCCCCGTTATAAATCGACGGGAAATAGTCATAGCCAATCCCTTCCACCAAGTAGCTCCCAAGCTCGCTGCCAGAATAAATGGAGCCCACCGGGTCAATTCCCACCACCTGAATAGCCGGATTCTTTTCCTTTAAAAACCGCCCTGTTCCGGAAATGGTGCCACTGGTGCCCATGCCGCAAACAAAGTAATCAATCTGGCCCTGGGTCTGCTCCCAAATTTCGGGCCCAGTGCCATAATAGTGAGCTAAAGGATTGTTGGGGTTGTCCAACTGATTCAAGACATGGGTATTCGGGTTTTCCCGTGCCATTCGCTCGGCCACATCCACATAATTATCCGGATGTCCGTGGGGGGCTTCCGTCGGGCACCAAATCACCTCAGCCCCAAAGGCCCGGAGCAGGTCGTATTTTTCCTGACTCATCTTACGGGGCAAGGTCACAACCACTTTATAGCCCTTCAAGGCGCCGATCATAGCAATGCCTAAACCCGTATTGCCACTGGACGGTTCCACCAGCGTATCACCCGGCTTAATGGTCCCGGCTTTTTCAGCCGCTTCAATCATCTGAAGGGCAATGCGATCCTTGCTGGATCCGTTGGGATTAAAAATTTCCAATTTCCCCAACACCGTTGCACCCGGAACATCGGCAAAAATCCGACTCAGGCGCACCATCGGGGTCCCCCCGATGGCATCAATCATGCTGTCAAGGATGTGTGTGCGTTGAGCAAAGGCTGAGGAAACCATGGTGTGCCTTCCCATTTCTCAGGATTACCAAACTGTCCATAGACCTTGGCATTATAGCAGAAGCATCGTTAAAAATTGAGCGTTCTTGGCTGAATCCAAACGCCTTGGCTGTGTTTCTGGTTCAGACAGTTTCCTGTTAGCCGATATTGCATTGAAGAATCTGATCAATATCGGGCTCATTGAGGATTTTATCCGGGTCAATGGGCGGCAAGGCATGCTCTTTCAACAGGGCATCCGTCCCAAAGCGATCGATGACATGATCCACAAACAGAATCCCGTTCAAGTGATCAAACTCATGTTGAATAGCCCGACACAACAGGGACTCTGGCTCAGGGCTCATCGTAAACACCCGACCTTTTAAATCCTTGGCCCGTACCGTGATGTGAGAGTATCGCTTCACATCAATAAAGACATTTGGAAAGCTCAAGCACCCTTCCCAGCTTACCATGGCGCCTTCTTTCTTAATCAACACCGGGTTGATAAACACCATCTGAGGCATCGGCTTGTCATCGGTCGAACAGTCCAATACAAAAATCCGCTTGGATTCACCTACCTGTGGTGCGGCCAAACCCACCCCATTGGCGGCATACATGGTGTCGAACATGTCACTGATCAGTTTTTGAATTTTGGCCGACACCTTCGGCACTTCTTTGGTGGGCTCCCGCAAGACGGGGTCGCCATACTTGACAATTTTTAAGATGGCCATTCCTCAAGTACCCTGACTTGTTTTCTATCAATAACTTTATTATACCCGGTTCCCCCGGCGAATTAAACCCCAGCAAGGCGTTTCAAGGCCCTGCCCCACATTCGCCTTCGCCCGCAAGAAGATGCCTCAAGCTCAATGCCAGTAGACCTGGAGGCGGATCAGGATGAGGCGGATCGGGAATCTTGAAACAGCACCTTTAAGGCAAAGGTCGGCAAGGTTTTGTACACCCGCTTAATGCGAAAGGGTTCGGAGGTGATGCGATAAAGCCATTCCAAATGCCATTTCAGAAACAATGGATGCGCCCGTTGTTTTAACCCGCTCCAGATATCAAAGCTGCCCCCCACCCCGACAAAGACCGTCGGTTCCTGAAATATGGCTTTAAACTCCTGAATCCAGCGTTCCTGATGCGGCACACCCAGAGCCACAAACACATAGTTCGGCCGTGCGTCCGCACAGGCCTGAGCGATCTGCGCCCGCTCCTCGGCAGAGGCAAAGAACCCATGATGCGCGTAAACAATAGTAAGCCCCGGATAGGTCTGCTTTAAGTTTTTAACCGCCGCTTCATTCACGTCCGGCTGCGCTCCCAAAAGAGCCACAGGCAAGCCTTCTCGAGCCGCTTTGGCGAGGAGTGCCTGGGAAAACTCAATGCCGGGTACCCGCTTTAAATGAATCCCCCGGCGCTTTAAGGCCCAAACAATCCCTGCTCCATCAGGCAAAACCAAATCGGCCGACTTCAGCAAAGCTCCAAAGGTCTTGTCCTGTTCACCAAACATCAGCATCTCTGGGTTCAAAGTCACCACATGTTGATGCCGTCCTGCCTGCAATCCTTTATCCAGTGAGGCAATCAAGCCCTCACTGGAGTCAACATGCACGGGATAATCTAAAACAACGTGGGTTTGCATAGCTTCATTGTACGAAGACCTCATCGACTTTTCCACCCCTTCCGGAAAGTGAAATCGATGCTTTCGCTTGCATCCACCCGGCAAACCGGAATAGACTAGTGCAAGTACAAGCGCATGTGAGATGACACGGGTCGATGGGAACGCCACCAAACGCACTGTCTGTTCACCATGTCTCGAAACAGTTTGGGGACATCCGGGCATTGAATGACGTCAGCTTTGATGTTCCGCAAAATACCGTTTTTAGCATTTTAGGGCCAAACGGCGCTGGAAAAACAACGTTGTTGCGAATTTTAACGACCGTAACCCGCCCAGATGCGGGACGTGTCTTGATTCAAGGACTTCCCGTCCAAACCCATCTTCTGGACATTCGCAAACACCTCGGTGTCGTGGCCCAGGAAAATCACTTCGATCATTACCTGTCGATATGGCATAACCTGACCCTTCATGCCCAGCTTCACGGACTGAGTGAAGACGAATACGTCCCGAGAATTCATCAGTTGCTAGAGCAAGTTGGTCTGTTTAAACGTCGTTTCAGTATGCCCGAAGATCTTTCCGGGGGCATGCAGCGCCGGGTCTCTCTGATCCGGGCTCTGATTCATCAACCCACCTTGTTGTTTCTGGATGAACCCACCACCGGGTTGGACCCGCAAGCCCGTATTGAAATCTGGGAAACCATTGAAGCTGTTAAACGATCGACGACCGTCATCTTGACCTCCCACTACATGGAAGAAGCAGATCGTCTTAGCGATACCATTTTGTTGATCAATAAAGGTCAAGTTCAGTCCATTGGCACCCCAAAAGACTTAAAACAGGCACTATCCCCCCTCAACAAGTACGAACTTGTATTTAAGCCGCCGATGGCCCATTCGTTTTTCCAGGATCTTCAGTCGCGTCAACACAAAGATCCCCAGGCAAACGGGCTCCATCTCACTGAGCCTGACTCCGAGTATCGTCTGATCTTTCAGTCGAATAACCCCTGTGCCGTGCGCTGGGTTCTGGATCAGGCCAACATGGAAGACCTGGTTCGTTTTGGCCAAATCGAAGCCAACCTCGAAGATGTCTTTCTGGCCTTAGCGAACACCTCTGTGTCAGGCTCCTTGGGTTTGGAGGCACCCACCCCATGACACTACACCTTTATCACGGCATTTTACCCATCTGTCGCAAAGTCTTGCGCCGGGAAACCCATAGCTGGCTTGCCGAAACTCTGACTACTATGGCCATTCCCTTAAGCTTCTTCCTGGCCTTTGGCCTTGGGCTGAAAAATTACATCACCCAAGTCGAAGGGGTCCCCTACCTTGTCTTTCTGACACCCGGACTCATTACCATGACCGTGATGCTCGAAGCCTATCGCACCGGGGGCTGGGGGTTGTGGCTGGATCGATGGCATCAGAAAATGACCGATGAATACCGTATCAAACCCATCACCACCTCGGACATCATTACTGGTGAAATTCTGGGGGGCTTCACCGTGGCCATGGCCAAAGGCGCCATTGTGGGTATGATTTTGGCCTTGCTCGCTCCCGTCGATATGCCGCTGACCAATCTAATACCCTATACGCTATACCTGTTTCCCGGCAGCATCATCTTCACATGCATTGGCACCATGGTCGGCACCATCTTCCGAAAACCGGATCAAATTGCCCAAATCCAGACCATTATTATTACTCCCCTGCTCTATTTGGGTGGGATGTTCTTTCCCATCGATCAATTTCCAAGCTGGATGAGCCCCTTTATTCGCTGGCTTCCCACAACTGCCTTGTTTGATGGTGGACGTGATGCCTACCTCCACGGCCACTTGGACTCCAGCTATACCATCATCTTATTGTTTACCGCATTAGTGTCCTTTTGGGGAGCAACGCGGCTGTTTAATTCCCGACTGTCTGAATAATCTAATTGATATCCAGCCTCTTTCCTTTTGATGCCTGTGTTTTCCACTGTAAAGATTTATTACTACTATCTCAAGTTAGTAGCAATTTTTGGAACTGAGGCACGTTTTAATAGCATCACTTCACCAATCACCCTCATCGGCTCTCGGTGAGCCACTCTCTCTCTATTTTTTTATGTCGATAGGAATTGTTCGTTTAGGAAAGGACGGGTCTATAGTATGTCGATCACCCTCGGCAAACCTTCTGGCGTCCGCTTTGGCGCCACACTCTATCAAGGGCAGTACAACACCAGTAGCAATGCGGATCCCGGGACACTGATGCGAAACGAAGCTGTTCGGCGAAAAAGCGAAGGGCTTGCCAATCGCTTGGGCAGGCCGGATAAGGCAGATTATTTTTATGCCAAAAGTGCCACTTCCGGTGTTCTCGACGTCTATGTCGTGGATGGCCCCCAGTTTGAAGTCTTTCGGAATCTCAAAGACACTGTGAAAAAATTAGCCTTGCTGCGTGATGATATCGCCACAAAGTTCGGCGACAAAGCCCCGGGCGTTGGCCATGCCCGTGGGGTCATTGAAAATGCCTCCAAACAGGTAGAAGAAGCCTTACACAAAGTGCTTATCCACAACGATGTGGAGCCGGAACCCACAAAAAAATAAGTCATCAACCCCCACTCTATTTGCCCTCTTCCGACTGGGTATGAAGCGGTACAAAACGATGTACCGCTTCTTTTGGTATTATCCGAGCATTGTAACCAAAAATTAATACTTCTTAAATCCGCATTAAGGCCGCATCCCAATTATCCAATTTAAGTATTAAAAAACAATTATAAATACAGTCTGGGTGACCTGTTACAAAATTTTCCAGAACGGGTTTTATGCTCATGAGCGAAATATGGCCCACGGGGGTCGGGTAACAGAAAGTACGAACAGGGGAATACGCCAATGTCATTTACGTCTGCAACACAATTAGTGCGGTCTCAAGTTGCATCTTATGCATCCCCTTCGTTTCGCACCAATACGCGCCAGGAACGCGTATTGAACGAGCCTAAGTTTCAAGGTAGTAACGGTAACAACGGTCTGTTTGGCACTGATATGGATGTGGTGAGTTTTAACACCGCACCCGCCCAAGCCAAGCCGCAAGACAATAGCAGCCGCTACGCCATTAAATTTGTCAATCCGTTTGCACAATAGAATCTAAAATCCTGATAAGACAGTATGATGCATCACTGTGTCTTTCGGCAGTTCTTTGCTGCTCAATCAAGCACAGTTATGTAATACATACGGCAGTTTCACAGGTTTTACTGGGTGGGGGAACACAGAGGCATGGGTTTCCATGCCGGATATCAACATAGGGGGTCATCGTCAATAGATGACGGATGGGGTGCACGCGAGGTGCATTTGGTTAAGAGGGGTTTAGTAAGGCCAGGCTGTTGAAATGGTTCATGGCGGGAACCATACCTTGGTCCAACCACATTTCAACAGCCTGCCTGCAAGCACGTAATATGGTTGGGAGCGCTTCCTGCTCCTGAGGTGTAAAATTGGCCAGCACATAGTCAGCCAAATCCCACTGGGGCGGGGCTTCATTGACACCAATTCGCAAGCGCGGAACGGCAGCCGTGCCGGTTCGCCCGATAACGGATTTCATCCCATTGTGACTGCCTGCGCTGCCATCCGGCCGCAACCGAATTTTACCGAACGGCAAGGCCACATCATCATAGGCCACCAAGACCTGCTCAATTGGAATCTTGAAATAGCCCATGGCCTTGACCAACGCATCACCCGACAGGTTCATGTAGGTCTGGGGTTCCAACAAAATAACTTTCTGACCTTGAATACGCCCTTGGCCCATCAGGGCGTTCATGGCTTTTTCGGCCTTGAGTGAAATGCCATGGGTCTCAGCCAAGGCATCAATACACATAAATCCAATATTGTGGCGGGTTAATGCATATTTTGCCCCGGGATTTCCCAGACCAACCACGAGAAAGGCAGCATCTGCCACAACGTAAAACCTCCGTACAACTGCACGCTTTAATCTTATTAGAGACCATGAGCTCTGGCGTGGGTCAAGGACCATGCCCAAGCCATGCTCTGGATGTAACGCAATATAAACCCTTCCACATCCGCCTGATACAAGGACTTGACCGGTATCGAAGAATCTACGGCAGAGGCGTTAGGCAATTTTCACTTATTTTTTGTTTTTATTAGCTTAAGCATTTTTATGCCAGATCGCGGGTCATATCAACGTCGTGTAAGAGGACATTACTGGTGCCTGAGAGCTCACACCAATCGCATACGGGAAGCTTGTTCAATCTGCTCCGTCATCCTTCTTCGGCCATTAATCATGATATGGCTCGGGAAGTGGAAGCCTATTATGCAGGCAATCCCTTGACCTCACCGGTGAAAGTCCTACCCCGGACGCAACCTCAAACCATGGCCTTGGAAGTGGAAGCTGCGGCATCCGTTAAACCGGTCACAGTGATGTTTGTGGATTTACGCGATTTTACAGCCATGGTGGAACAGTATCCACCCAACCAGGTGGTGCGCCAGCTGAACGAATATTTCTCCTGTATGACCCGGATCATCGTCAACTATGGCGGCATCCTGGATAAATACATGGGTGATGAAATTATGGCCTATTTCGAGTGCCATAACCCGCTGGATTACGCCCGTGCGGCTCAGCAAGCGGTAATGGCGTCATTGGAGATGCTATATGCACTAGAACAACTAAATCAGCAATGGCAACAGCGAGGCTGGCCACCTTTGAAGAGCGGCATTGGCATCAACAGTGGCCCGGTGGTTAAAGGTAATATCGGCTCAATGGTGAAATTGGAAACCACCATCATTGGGGATACCGTCAACGTGGCCTCCCGTTTGCAGCATTTGAACAAAGACTTCAATACCCGGCTCTTGATCAGTGCAGCAACCTTTAAGCTTATCCAAGGACAATTTCCGGTCCGTTCCTTAGGGGATGTGTCGATTCGAGGCCGAAGCAAACCACTTGGCGTCTTTGAAGTAAACCTCGAGACAATCATGGCTTCACTCGTTCAAAACAGCGTGGACTCTCAAGCCTATTCCGGTTGAACGACAGACGGAGTTGAGCTCCAACGCATTGAGTGGCCATCGTTAAACTGAGATATCATCTGAGAACGGGTTGATGAATGGGAGAAAACAGAAGTGACTAACCTGAAATCATACGGGCAAGCTTAAACGCGCCCCATCCCAACAAGACAACCGGAATAGCCACAGCAATGGCAGCACAACATGCCAAGCCTTTAGCCAAGCCTAAACCACCTGCCAGGACGGCACCCAAGGTTGCCGTGATGGGCTCTAACAGTTTCGCCTTTTGTGCCGGTGCGGCTTGGGCCGGAGCCGGACCCCCTGTAACTTCAGACTGCTTTTCCTGACGACTTGGACGAGCAGAAAATCGCATGGCGACGGCATTTTTCTGGCCGGGCAATGCGCCTAAACCGTTTGCTAACATGGCTTGTCTCCTTTTGGACGTGTCTTCGTTCAACCGTTATATCATAAATCCGTGAGGACTCCTGCGAGGGAATCACTCTTATAAGACCCCTCAACTCCCTGAGTTGCTAAAGTATAAAGTTATGTAACACCTGCCGATACCCGCCAAATGACTATGTTGGCCCTCCCCAAGTATGGGCGTCAACCCGGGAAGGCCCTGTGTTTTTGGTATACTCATCCGCGTGAAACACACAGCTTGGAGAAAGAAAGCGTTTTATGCCTGCCACCTTTGCCACCAATGAAGCAAAACTGGTTGCCCTCTCCGTAACCGGGGATATTGCTTCGCCCAGCCTGAAATTGTCCTATCGCATCCACCCGGTCAGCGGCGACCCTATTCAATTGCCCAGCGTGGGAGGCATTAGCTACAACGCCAACCTTGGGGATCCGGCCGTAGGCATTATGGCCGATCACATTGAGCCGGGTGTTTCCATCCGCCACAGCCATGATGCCAGCAATAAGGCCCTAAACACCTTTGCCTGCATCGGCAACGTCGCGAAAGTCATCACGGGCGAAGGCAAGGGCCTCACGGGGTGGGTGACAGGCAAGCATGGCGGGGTGGAGCATGTCATGATACACCTGCCAAACGTGGCCGACCTGGATCGACTGACCCTGGGGGATCGCTTTCTTATCAAGGCCCTGGGCACCGGTCTTCAGTTGCCGGATTTTCCGGAAATTACAGTACTCAATACCGATCCGGGCCTACTTGGGCGCCTGGTGACGCGGGAAGCCGACACCATCGTCTGCCCTGTGACGCATCATGTACCCGCCTATTTGCTCGGAGCCGGGCTGGGCGAAGAAACATGCCATAGCGGGGACGTTGACATCCAGCTCTTTGATGATGAGGCCGTCTCTGAATTTCAACTGGACACGTTACGCTTTGGCGATATTGTTGCCATGCTGGACACGGATCATCGCTACGGACGCATTTATCGTCGAGGCTGGCTCAGCATTGGCGTCATCACCCACAGCTGCTGTGTCCAAGCAGGTCATGGCCCAGGGGTCACAACCATGCTGACAGGCCCTGCACATTGCCTCAAAACCGTCCTCACCCCCCAGGCGAACCTGAAACATTATCTGGCCTAAGGCTTTCTCGGATAGGGGCAAAAAGAAAAAGGATCCGATGCGAACATCGTGATCCTAATCACCAACCTGAGAAATAGACAAGAAAATTGTGGTGTTACATGCCCTTAGACCAGGCCTTCTCGGATGGCTTTCACAGCCGCCTGAACCCGATCATTGACATAGAGTTTTTGCAAAATATTGCACACGTGAGCTTTTGCCGTATGCACACTGACAATCAGTTCATTGGCAATTTCCGTATTGCTCATGCCTTCAACCAACAACCGCAACACCTCCATCTCACGCTCGGTGAGTTGGGCTTTATTGGTACTCGACGACTTGACGGCGCTGGCACCCGGGGTAGCTTTGCCTTCATTCGGCTTGGGGCAGAGTTTTAAGGCGACCGAGGCAATGGCCGGGTCCAACCAGGCCCCGCCTTCTGCAACAGTTTGAATCGCTTCAGCCAGGCGAACCGAATCAATATCTTTTAAGCAATAAGCGTTAGCGCCCGAACCCAAAGCGGAAATCACTTCCTCTTCACGTTCATGGGAGGTTAAGACAATAACCTTGATATTGGGGTCAAAGGTTTTAATTTGCTGGGTTGCTTCAATCCCATTCATACCCGGCAGACCTAAGTCCATCAGGACTACATCGGGGCGCAGGCGGCGAATCAGACTCAAACCTTTTTCAGCGTTTTCGGCTTCGCCAATGACTTTGATATTTTCATATTTGCTTAAAAAGGAACGGATCCCGACTCGGGTGAGGTTGTAATCTTCAACGATGACCACATTAATTAACCGGTTGGTCATTACAGGAGTGGACGTGGATGTCGGTTGTGTTGCCAAGTTCATATTCATCGAAATACCCTCTTAATTATGACTCTCTATCAATAGCTAAGGATTATCAAAAAACCGCAGGTGGTTTACATTGGTCTCTTCTTTTATCGTTATTGCCCATATTTGGGTCAATAAATTGCGTCAACATTTCACCAAATGGCAGTCATTTGGGCCTAGACCAACCTGGTTGTTCTTATAGGTAGCGGCAGAGCCGTTATACCCAACCTCGATTGGTTTTTAGGTCGCCTCTAACGCTTTTGACTAACGCTATTTGGCTATTAGCTTTATACACATTCCATACCTAAGATTCACTAACCCGATTGGGCAGTCTTCAAGGATTCCTTTAAAAAACCCTTTTTCAGAGCAAGGTTTCGCCTTGGCAGGCGATTATTTTAGGCACACCTTGCTTAGCATTCCATTTTTAAAATTCCCTTATTTTCACAACAAAGGCGCCAAAAGCCTGACTTTTATTAGTATTTTACAAAATACCCAGGCAATTATACGTCTATAATCGTCAATCATCGACAATGAATTTCATGAGTATTTGCTAAAAATACGGTTCACAAGGCTTTTCATGATCCACAAAACAATCTTATTCACTGAAGTCCAGGCCATTTCTAATTCGCTATTGCTCTGATCGGCAATGCTGTAATTGTCGAACCGGCTAAATGACGTCCTCTTAACTTCTTGTTTAAATCCTTCAACGAAACATCTTGGAAAATAAAATACCCACAGAAACTGGATTAGGGGAAACTTTGATCTGCGCAACAAAGGAGGTGTGATGTTGATTTTGCCATAACCAACACCCTTGGATAGTGGCAATACCATTTCCGGATAAAACAGTTTTTTTGGTATTTAGCAGTGTTCCTGTCTGGTTTATCAAAGCCTGTTACTCTCAATAATAATTTTAAGAAAGGATACATACTATGGTAAATAAACGCAGTTTATTAGCACTCGCAGTTACTGTTTCATTGGCTGGTGCTTCTGCCGCCGCTTGGGCCGATGTTGAAGACTCCTATATTGATAATTCCCAAGGGCAAAACAACGGCCAAGTGGATTCCTTCAATGACAATTCCAAAGGCCAAAACAACGGCGTTGTCGACAGCAGCGACAACAGCATCAGCGACTCCGCCAATGGCAACACCATCGGTAACACCAAAACCGATTCTAGCGCCAACGATTCCTTCAACGACAATTCCGAAGGACAAAACAATGGCCAAGTCGATTCTTTCAACTCTTACTCCGATGCCAGCGTGAATGACAGCGGCAATACCGATGCCAGTATCAATGACAGCGGCAATGGCAATACCATTGGCAATACCAAAACCGATGCCAGCATCAACGATTCCTTCAACGACAATTCCCACGGCCAGAACAACGGCGTTGTCGACAGCAGCGATAACAGCGTGAATGACAGTGGAAACACCGATGCCAGCGCCAACGATTCGTTCAATGACAACTCTCAAGGGCAAAACAATGGCCAGGTAGATTCCTTCAACACCGATGCCAGTGTTAACGATTCTGGTAATACCTATGCCAGCGTCAGCGATTCCGGCAACACCGACAATAGCGTGAATGACAGTGGCAACGGCAACAGCATCGGCAACACCAAAACCGATGCCAGCGTCAACGATTCCTTCAACGACAATTCCCACGGCCAAAACAACGGTGTTGTGGACAATAGCGACAACAGCGTGAATGACAGCGGCAACACCGATGCCAGCATCAACGATTCGGGCAACGGCAACGTGATCGGCAACACCGATGCCAGCGTCAATGACAGCGGTAATGGCAACAGCATCGGCAACACCAAAACCGATACCAACGCCAGTATCAACGATTCGTTCAACGACAACTCCCAAGGCCAGAACAACGGCTTGGTGGATTCCGCGAACACCTACACCGAAACCAAAACCAACACCGACGCCAGCATCAACGATTCCGGTAACACCGATGCCAGCGTAAACCACTCCTTCAATGACAACTCCCAAGGCCAGAACAACGGCTTAGTGGATTCCGCAAACACCGACAACAGCGTCAACGATTCCGGCAACGGTAACGTGATTGGCAACACGGACGCCAGTGTGACCGACTCCGGTAACACCGACGCCAGCGTGAACCACTCCTTCAACGACAACTCCCAAGGCCAGAACAACGGCTTAGTGGATTCCGCGAACACCTACACCGAAACCAAAACCGACAACAGCATCAACGATTCTTTCAACACCGATGCTAGCGTCAACGACTCCGGCAATGGCAACGTCATTGGCAACACGGACAACAGCATCAACGATTCCTTCAATGACAACTCCCATGGCCAAAACAACGGCACCATCACCCACGATTCCTTCAAAAACTACGACACGAACAACCAGACCGGGATGTTCAACATGGATGACGGCGCTGCTGCCGCTGTGGGCAACGCAGCTGATCGTGACGCCACTATCAACGATGGTGATGTCCTGGGTGCTTTAGGTTCTACCGTAGTGACCGGCCAAGCTTATGACTCCGTCATTGGCACCGGCAACATCCTGTCGAGCGGCGGTTCCGTGTTAAACGGCGACGGCATCATGGGCAACATCGACACCGCAATCATCGGCGGCTCTGGCGATGTGTTCAAGCAAGTCGGCGTGGGTATCGGTGGCGATGTGAGCGACAGCAACGTCAACAACTCGCAAACCACCGTGGTCACCGGCAACAACCAAAACGTGACCCAAATCGGTCAATAATCCTTGTTTCACAGGTCCGGATCTCATGGATGGGATCCGGACCTTTCCCCCTCCCTGAGAACATTCGCAACAAAGGAACATCCATCAAGCGTTCGATAAGCCAACCAATCATCAGCGCATCAGCCAGCAAAAGGAGCGGCGTATGACACAGCAGCAAACGTATTTTAAGGGACCGTTTCGAACCGTAAATCGTTTTTTGACCTTTGGATTTCTGGTAGGAACCGTGTGGATGAGCGGGAACCAAGCCGGTTATGCCTTTGAACTCGACAATGTCAATTCCATGGGCGGTCACATGTCTCAAACCTTCACCGACAGTTTCGGCCTTACATCCGTGATGGGTACCACCGGCGCTAATTTCGGCTCAGGCAGCTCTTTGGGCACAGGTATCAATATGGGATCGGGGCTCAATACCGGCAGCGGCACCAATATGGGCTCCGGCATCAACACCAATTCGGGCGTCAATGCCGGTAGCGGCACAAATAATGGTACTGGTGTCAATCTGGGGGGCGGTATTTTAGGCGATGTCAACAATGCCATTGTCAACCCTTCGCCTAATGGCAACAGCCAGGTTTCTAACGGAGTCGGCGTGGCCATTAACGGCAACACCGACGGCTCTTTAGTCAACAACACACAAAACAATCTGTCCACGGGGAGCAACACCAACTACAACCAAATCGTCAATCCAAATACGTCCAATTCCAACGGGGGAAATGCGGTGCTGATGTTGCCTCGAAACCCGTTGCCTTTGGGGAATGCCGGGTTGGGCCGCTCGAATTTCGGACTTCAGTTTGGGCTTCAAAACAACCCCATTTTAAGCGGTCTGGGTCGGGGCGGCGGCAATGCGCTGGGCTGGTTTATGCAAGCCGGTTTAACGATTCCCTTCGGAAAGATCCCCGATATTTATCGCAACCAGGCCTCTCAGCCCTCTCTGGATACGGATGTGCGCCAAGCCCGTCAAGAGCAGCAGCGTAACCTTTTTAATCCCGGGGGCCCCAATAATTCCATGCAACCGGGAAGCATCAAAACCAACGTCAACGGTCGCATCATGAGTATGGGGGCGTATAATTATGCCACCATTCCCAACACGAAAATTCCATTGCCCGACAACTTAAGCGGGGCTGTCAGCGATCTTAAACTCCAGTCACCTAAAATCGTGGCGCTCACCAGTGCCGAAGTTTACAGCAAGCCGCTCAACGTCGGGGAAAAAATTGGGACCGTCGAAGTGGGTAACGAATACGCCTATCTGGGACATACCAAATCGGGCTGGGTTAAGCTCCTGATGCCCAACGGCAAGGAAGGCTGGACCAGTACCACATTTGAATACCTGAAGAACGATTACACCGAGATTGATGATCTGGCACTCTCGGTCCCCAGCGTCAAACGGGAAAAAACAGCGTTTAAACCGGAACAAAAACACCCGGCTCAAAAACGGGCCCAATAACATACAACCTGATGAGATGCCGCTATGGATCACCCGAAATCTGTCACCATCACCATTCATCCCTGGAAAAAAGCCGTCACCTGGATTTTATCGTCATGGGTGATCCTGGCGGCCTGTTTGATCCTACTCTGTCCCGTGGCGCATGCCCGATCAGCGGCGACACCCTGGACCATGGATCAGACCTTTCAGAATCTCGTCTACGGGGCCTCCACACCTCCGGAGGTGGTTCGCATTGTCGGCCGCTATCCCGATGAAATTGTCAAAGCCGATCAGATGGCCCCGGCGATTTTAAATTATTATTATTTCGATGAACAGAACCGGGCCACGGTGTTTGTCTTTGAAAATAATTTCCTGGTGGCCCTGTTGTACCGTTCCGCATCGGATCAATACGTGGATTTGACGTCGTTTTTACCCAATGTTGGCGATCGCATGATCAATTCTCAGATATTGGGTAACACCATGGGCTATTTCCCCAACCTGCCCATGTTCAATCCATTCATGATGCCCTAAGTCAGCCCTTGCACGTGTATCCGACATCAAGGCAATAACCGTAACCGGCAGGACTTTTTATAATAAATAACATACCCAAACGAGTGCGGGGTCAGACAAACACCGCCCAAAAGGAGGGCCTGCTCCACCCTGAGAAAAAGGCTCTTTGGGGGTACATGTTGTTTTAGGGGCATAATCAGACATGCGCATTGCACAAATTGCACCACTCTGGGAGACCGTCCCACCCCGATCCTATGGCGGAACGGAACTGGTCATTCACCTGTTGACCGAGCACCTGCATCAGCTGGGCCACGAGGTCACCTTATTCGCCGCGCACGCGTCAAAGACCCAGGCACACCTTCAGGTCTGCTCGGATTTTCCGCTTCGGGAACTGCCCGCGCACTACTCCCACTGCAACGATGCCAAAGCCCTTTCCGTCTACCCCGGTTCGCAGGCCTCGGCTTATTTTGAACTTCGCATGCTGGAGCATGTCTATGCCCAGGCCGAGCGGTTCGATGTCATTCACAATCACCTGGGCCCGATGGCGCTACCCTTTGCCCATCAATCCGGCACGCCCACCCTCACCACCCTGCATGGACCGTTTCTGGAAACCACGTTGATCCAATGTCTGGAAAAACAACAGTACCAGACCTATGCGCACCTGCCCTATGTGTCCATCAGCGATAACCAGCGCCAGGGCTGCCCGCAGCTCAATTATGTCCAAACCATTCACCATGGGCTTGATCTGAGCCAATACCCCTATCAACCCAACCTGCCTGACGAACCTTATTTAGCATTCCTGGGGCGATTCTGCGAGGACAAAGGGCCACACCATGCCATTGCCGTTGCCAAAGCCACGGGCCTTAAGCTGATTATGGCAGGGAAAGTGGATAATCCTGAGGAAAAAGCCTTTTTTAAACGCGCCGTTGAGCCTCATCTGGACAATCGGCAGATCCGCTATATCGGCGAACTCAATCATCCGCAAAAAACAGCGCTTCTGTCCAATGCCGTGGCGACCCTGTGCCCCATTTCATGGCCAGAGCCCTTTGGCCTGGTGGTCATTGAATCTATGGCCTGTGGCACACCGGTTCTGGCCTTTGGCCATGGAGCCATTCCGGAACTCATCCGGCACGGCGAAACCGGATTTGTCCTCGATTCCCCGGAGGCCATGATAGCCGCTCTGGAAAACATCCACACGGTGTCTCGCAAAGCCGTGCGCCACCATGCTGAGAGATCCTTTTCTGCCCAGGCCATGACCCGGCAGTATGTGGAGGCGTATCAGCGCGTGCGGCTTGAATCGTTGTCATTGCACCCACCGAAAAAAATCACGCGCCTGTCTCACCCCTGGGAATCGGGCAAGGCCCCGATCGTTGTATAAGAGCCTGGATTGATGCTGTTAACCGAGCCCAATACGTTTTCCGTCTCAAACCGCACCATTAAAAACAACCACCTGTTTCTGGTGGATACCATGGTGGGCGAAATTCCACAGAACAACAGCTCCGGCATGGGACTTTACAGTTTGGACACCCGATTTTTAAGCACCTACGAGATCCGCCTTAACGCCACAGAACCCGTGTGCCTGCTCTCTTCCACCGAATCAGGCTATTTGTCCACCCTGGTCTATACCAACGGGCGAATGCCCAGCGTCGACCATCAAGAGCGTCCTTGCCTCATTCAGGAAGAATGCCTGCAACTGAAGCGCGAATCGATCCTCGATCATGCCCTGTTTGAAAAGTACACCCTGATCAGTTATAACGACCAACCGGCACATTTGAAGATCCGCATGCGCTTTGATGCCGACTTTCGGGACATGTTTGAAATCCGCCATCTGGTGCCCTGTAAAGATCGGGCCTTACCTCCAACCATTGTTGAAGACAACACCCTGATCTTTCGCTACCCCAACCCTGATAAACTGATGGAGACCCGCATTCGTTTTGTAGACGTCTCTCCCATCCACGTGGATGATCACACGGTGGAGTTGACCTTTTTATTGTACCCTCTCGAGCGTCATGAATTTTTTCTGGAAATTACGCCGTGCAACGACATCACCTTCAATTCGCCTCTCATCCCCACCAACTTTGAAGATGCCCGAAGCCGGGTGCACACCACCAACATGGTGTGGAAACAGGAGGTCACGGAATTTTTATCGGACAACGATGACTTTAACGAAATGCTGTCTCGAAGCCACAAGGACCTTCGCATGTTGATTACCCAGGCCGAAGATGGCCAGCAATTTATTGCCGCAGGCATTCCCTGGTATGTCTGCCTCTTTGGCCGAGACAGCATTATTACGGCACGGGAAACCTTGATACTCAACCCGGCCATTGCCAAGTGGACTCTGGAGATCCTGGCCGCCCACCAAGGGCAAGCGCATCGCCCCTGGCAGGATGAAGAGGCGGGAAAAATCCTGCATGAACTTCGAACCGGTGAGCTGGCCCGGCTCAAGGAGATCCCCCACACCCCCTATTATGGCAGTGTGGATGCCACCCCATTGTGGCTGATTTTGCTGTACGACTATTACCTTTGGACCAAGGATCTGGAGACCCTGGAGCGGCTCTGGCCCCATGCCTTGGCCGCGTTATCCTGGATTGACCGCAACCTGGCCAAAAGCCCCCTGGGTTACGCCACCTACGAGACCGAGAATCACAGCGGCGTCGGCATTGTCCACCAGGGCTGGAAAGACTCGAACAACAGCGCCATGTATGAAAACGGCCTTCAGGCCGAACCCCCCATTGCCCTGTCCGAAGTGCAAGGGTATGTCTATCTGGCCAAACGCCGCATGGCGACACTCGCTGATCTGATGAACGACAAGGCTTTAAAAGCCCGGTTGCGCGAGGAAAACCAAGCCTTTAAAAAGAAATTCAACCGGGATTTCTGGATGGACGATCTGCGCTTTTGTGCCATGGGCCTGGACAGTCAGGGTAAACCCCTTCGCGTCATCGCCTCTAACCCCGGTCATTGTCTGGAAACCGGGATTTTCACGTCGCGCCATGCCTACCAGGTCGTCTCCCGTCTGATGGCCCCCGATATGTTTAGCGGCTGGGGCATTCGCACGCTCAGTTCCACCATGGCGGCCTACAACCCCATGAGCTACCACAACGGCTCCATCTGGCCTCACGACAATGCCATGATTGCCGCCGGAATGGCGAGCATGCATCGCACGGACTTGAGCGAGAAGATCTTTTCCGGCCTGTTTGACGCGGCACGATTGATGGCCTATAAACGCCTGCCGGAACTGTTTTGTGGTTTCTCTCGGGACCGGGGCAAAATGGATCCCCCCGTCCGCTATCCGGTGGCCTGCTCACCGCAGGCCTGGGCCGCGGCCTCCATCTACAGTCTCATTCAGGCCATGCTCCACATCGTACCGGATGTTCCGAACAACACCCTGACCATTACCCAACCCCAGCTACCCCACTTTATGAATCGCCTTCGCATCAGCAACCTGCATGTAGGCAAGGCCACGGTGGATCTGGAATTTCGCCGGACCGACAAAACCGTGGTCGTCGATGTCCTCAACCGTTCCGGAAAAGTGGACATTATCGTCAAGATCTGATCGCGCACGTTCAAAAACCAAACACCCCGCCCCAAGCCTTTCGGCTCACGGCAGGGTGTTGCAAAAATAACCCTGAATCGGCTAAAAAGCCTTATTTCAAGATGTTGCGGGCAATAACCATACGCTGGATTTCAGAGGTGCCTTCGCCGATTTCACACAGCTTGGCATCGCGCAAATAGCGCTCCACCGGGAAGTCCTTGGTATAGCCGTAGCCGCCATGGATTTGAACGGCTTTATTGGCATTGCGAGAAGCCACTTCGGAGGCAAACAACTTGGCCATGGACGCTTCCTTGCCAAAGGGTTGGCCGGAATCTCTCAAGCGCGCCGCGTGGTAAACCAAATGGCGAGCGGCTTCCACTTCCATGGCCATATCGGCCAGCATAAACTGAATGGCCTGAAACTCGGCAATGGCCTTGCCAAATTGCTTGCGCTCCTTGGCATACTGCAACGCCTTGTCCAGACATCCCTGGGCGATCCCCACGCCCAAAGCACCAATGCTGATGCGCCCGGAATCCAGGGTTTGCATGAAGTACTTAAAGCCCATGCCTTCCTCACCCAGCATGCTGTCACCAGGCAGACGGGCGTCTTCAAAAATCAGGGTGCCCCAGTCCGATCCGCGCATGCCGAGCTTTTCATCTTTGGGTCCCAGCGAAAACCCCGGGGTGTCTCGTTCAAAGACAAAGGCGCTAATGCCGCTGGTACCACTATCCTTGGAGGTTTTGGCTGTGGCCACGTACACCTGGGCATAGTTGGCGTTGGTGATAAAAATCTTTGAGCCGTTCAAGATCCAGTGATCGCCCTGGCGCTCGGCCTTGGTCTCGGTGCCTCCGGCATCGCTACCGGCATTGGGCTCGGTTAAGCCATACGCCCCAAGGACTTTACCGGAAGCCACTTGGGTCAGATACTTCTGCTTTTGCTCTTCACTGGCAAACTTGTACAGGGGAATACACACCAGCGAAGTATGTGCGGCAAGGGACAAGGCCGTTGAAGCGCACACCCGGGCAATTTCTTCCACGGTAATGGCATAGCTCATGTAATCCAGCCCAGCCCCACCGTATTCTTCGGGAATGGGGATCCCCAAAAGGCCTAATTCCGCCATCTGGTTAAAGCTCTCGATGGGGAATTCCTGTGTCTTATCAATATAGGCTGCTTTGGGCTCAACCACCCCCACGGCAAAATCGCGCACCATGTCGCGGATCATGCATTGTTCCTGGGTCAGGCCCCACTTGTCTTTGGTCACGTCCATCGTCATTGTCGAGGTCATCCTGTTTTGATCTCCTCATTACCTTATGCAAAAATACGATTGGCCTTACCCCTCCTTACATAACCCAGGTAATGCCATTGAGATTGTAATCGGAAAGCATCGTGCCGTAAAGAACGGTTCTCTTTCTTCCGGCCCTTGACAACACTTCCCGACTCAGGGAGTAGCCCTTAAAAAACCCTTGTCGAAACAGCCGATGCGGCCCTCCCCTCATTGCCCGCCATTGACCCCAAAAGGACCCTATGCCCATGACTGCCCTCACCAAAGAAGACCTGTTTCGCCTCATTGTCCAGGAAGGCCCGGAAGGGTTTAACCAGTACCGACGCCGGACCGAATATGACATCATTGACTTAAGCCGCGTGGATTTTTCCGGCATGGATCTGTCCGGCATCAATTTCAGCCAGGCCAACCTCCATGGGACCATCCTGGATTTTTGTGTGTTGCATGAAGCCACGCTGATTTTTACCCAGTTTCTGCGATCTTCCTTACGCGAAACCCAGTTCAATCTGGCCAATGCCGCGGAAGCCGATTTTTCCGAATGCGATCTGTATCAGGCCAACTTCACCGGGGCCGAGTTGATTGAAGCCCGCTTTGTGGGCTGTGACGCCAAGGAGGCGCAATTTATCGATGCCGACCTCAGTGGTGCCAATTTTCAGAAAGCCTATTTGAACGATGCCAATTTTAATGGCGCCAACCTTTGCGGCACGGACTTTCGCCACGCCGAAATGGAATGGGCCATCCTGACCGGGGTCAAATTCAGCGAAGCCACCCAGTGGAGCAACCAAAAGCCCCCGGGTGCCCTCTAGCGAGTCCACCATTGCGGCCAAGCCTGGGTCTTCAAAGAATCACCCCGCCTGGTGACTTCCTTTGTGAGGGGGGCGTCATCCAAAGCGGGGTGGGGATCAACACTGGGGAAATGACCTCGGGGGATGAGGCATTAACCTTGGGGTCTTTGAGGCTGTTGGGGCCTCTTTGGCTGCTGCGCCTGATTAGGACGCTTTACGCCAGTCGAAAAAGGACGAATTGCAAAACTCATCGTCAGTCCTCACTGTCTTTGGCTAACACTAACGTATATACCCAGCGTCGTCAGTCCTGCTGACGGGCTGATGGAACTGGTTTTAACATAAGGCAATAGTGAGTACAAGATGTATAGTTGATTTATCCTTGATTGCATCAGGATGCCCCAAGGCCCATCAGGATCATGATTGATAGCATTCCGGCGTCAAAACACCATCCACCTGATAGGCATTGCATGTCAGTCCCGGCCAATGATGGCAAATTTTGT
The DNA here is from genome assembly GCA_041697335.1 of Vampirovibrionaceae bacterium NZW_1234. Classification (GTDB taxonomy): domain Bacteria; phylum Cyanobacteriota; class Vampirovibrionia; order Vampirovibrionales; family JAGQHJ01; genus JBGUGD01. The sequence continues at coordinate 46,740 of JBGUGD010000016.1, forward strand.
TACATCCCGGACGGCAAAATCCCCCACCCGGAGAGCCCCCATTTTGGCAGCATGGTACACTGTCGCTAGCATGTCTGTTGCATTCATAAGGAGCCTTTGTGTGACCGCCATTGCCCCAATTGCCTTTTCCCACAGCGATTTTCTCGTCATTTTGACCGGGGCGGGCATCAGCGCCGAATCCGGTGTGCGGACCTTTCGGGACAATAACGGCCTCTGGGAGACCTATCGGGTCGAAGACGTGGCCACCCCGGAAGCCTTTGCCCATGACCCCAAATTGGTATGGCGTTTTTACCATGAGCGTCGCGAGCAGTTAAAAACCGTAGGGCCCAACCCGGCCCACATGGCCTTGGCCCAACTGGACCATCTCCTCGGGCCTGAACGCTATCTTCTGGTCACCCAGAACGTGGATGACCTTCACGAGCGTGGCGGAAGCCAGGCCGTGGTCCATATGCATGGCGAGCTTCTCAAGGTGCGCTGCACCGGCTGCCACCGGGTAGAGCATACCGATGCGGATCTGCTGAGCAAGGCGCCTGATGGGCTCCCCTATTGCGCCTGTGGCAGCCTGCTTCGCCCCCATATCGTCTGGTTTGGGGAAATGCCCTTTGACATGCCCCGGATTCAGTCGGCCTTACGACAGGCCACCCATTTTCTGGCCATCGGTACCAGCGGGGTCGTCTACCCGGCAGCCGGCTTTTTACAACTGGCCAAGCAATGCGGCGCCCAAACCTTTGGCATTAACCTGGAGCCACCGGACAATCATGGGCTCTTCGATGTGTTTTTCCAGGGTAAGGCCGGGAACATGGTACCTGCCTTTGTCGACGCACTGGACATTAAAGCATCTTAACCCTATTCACGTCAGAATACCCCTGACCAATCCTGTTTTTTTACACAATTCCCCACAAGCCCTTGTCTCTACTGACTATTGGCCTCCTCAATCCTGAAGAATTCCTTAAGATCCGGACATCAGGCGTATTTATATTATATAATAAAGATATAATTGAATCCATGCTCATGCCAACACGGAAAAACGCGTAAATTCGCGTAAAAATAGCCCCAAAAACCCATTTTCGAGGACCCAATGCCCATTCCCACCCCCGTCCAGACCACAGAGACAACACCCAAAATCCTCTCCCATAAAGGGTTTTGGCGATTTTTGACCGCACAGCCCCCTGGGCCCTCCCACCCCCAGTCGGCCTCAGATCACGCGTGTTTCCGCGTGAAAGACGCGTGTTTCGCGCGTGATTGGCGCGTAAAATGCGCGTGTTTGACGCGTGAATGCCCGATTTTCACGCGCGAAACACGCGGGACCTTCCCCCACACCCGCATGCTCGCGCGCTGTGCTTGTGGTTCAATAACCACACATGGCCCCGGGGAGGATGGAACAGATGCAACGCCTTTGGCTCAACACAGGGTATACTGAGGCAAGGACCTCGTCACTTCGGTTTTCGCGTATGACACGACACTTGCCCCAACAGCTTGAATCCACCGTGTATGACGCCATCGTCATCGGTGGCGGGTGTAATGGCACCGGAGAAGGTCGGGATCTGGCCCTTCGGGGGGCCTCGGTCCTGCTTCTGGACAAATCGGACCCCAATAAAGCCACTCACCACAACTCCCACCTGGGCCATGGCGGCCTACGCTACCTGCAACACTTTGAACTGGGCCTGGTCAAGGAAGCCCGCCAGGAACTGGCCCACCTGATGCACATTGCCCCCCATCTGGTACGCCCCTTGAGCATGGTGGTCCCCGTGTATGAGGGCGACCCCTATCGTCCCTGGATGGTGAAAGTGGGGCTGATGATGTACGACTGGTTCTGTGGCCTGTTCTCCGGCAAAAACACCCTGCCTCGCCATCAACGCCTGTCACCGCAGGATCTGACCCAGCCGTCCGGATCCGGGAATCTTCCGTCCCTTCGGGCCGAGCGGCAATCCGGTCAGCGTCTTCTGGCCGGATTCAAGTACTATGACACCCAAATTGTCTACCCCTCTCGCCTGGCCATTGAGAACATCCGGGACATGGTGTCACAGCACTCCCCGGACAAACCCGTCCATGCCCTGGGTCATACCGAGGTTGTGGCCCTGGAAGAGCATCCCGAGTTTGTGACCGTCACGTTTAAAGACCAGCTGGACCCCAACGGCAAAACCTATCAGGTCAAGGCCCGAACGGTGTTGAACACCACCGGGGCCGGGGTCGACAAAATCATCGAGCGCACCCAATCCCCCCATGCCCTGTCGGCCCCACAGATGGGTCCCACCAAAGGCACCCACATCATGGTGCCCAACACCCTGGGGCTGAAGGATACGGTCTATGCTCCGGCCACAGACGGGCGACCCTTCTTCGTGATCCCTTACCCCTTATCCTCAGACCCCAAAACCCCGAGCAAGTACCTTCTCATCGGGACCACGGACGATAAAACCTGGGATAGTCCCTATCCCACGGCAAAAGAGGTGGACTACCTCCTGGCCTCAACCCGTCATGTCTTTCCCCAGGCCACGTTTACCCCAGACGATGTGTTTTGGGCATACTCGGGCTTTCGCCCGCTGCCCGCGAGCTCGAAAAAAGCAGGAGCCGTCACCCGCCGTCACGTCATCCAGCGCCAAGGAGCCAGTCGCATCTTTCACATCATTGGTGGCAAGCTCACCACCTACCGGAGCCTCTCCCAAGAGGTCACCGACAAAGTCCTGGCCCTCTTAAAGCGGACCGCACCCACTTCGGCTGCCCTTGCCTTCAAACCCTGCACGACAGCCACCCGCCCCTTGCCGGGAGGCCACGGAATTCACTCGCTTGAGACCTACAAAGCCCAAGAGGTCCCCCAGGCCACGTCGGCTTACGGGGTCTCAGAACCCCTGGTCGTCGAACTGATCCATCGCTACGGTGCCCGCTATCGCGAGGTCCTGGACCTGACCCGGCCTGACCCCGCCGATCCGGTGCGAGGCCCCCATTTGTTGGCTCCCATCACCCAGCACCCAGGTGCCCCCCCAACGATTCTGGCCCAAGCCTTGCATGCCCTCCGCTATGAAGGGGCTGAAACCCTGATGGACATCATGACGGTCTCGCTCAAACTGGATCAAATCCCTGGCGCTGGGCTTGATGGCCTCTTGGCCGTGGTGAATCTTTTGGCCCAGGAGCGCGCCCCCTTCAGCGATGCTGAAAAGCAGGCTGAACTCTCGCAGTACCGCCAGTTTGCGGCCCAAAACCTGCAATGGCAGAAAACTCCAGCCCCCACAGCCTAAGCCGGGAGCCTCGATTGGCCAGAGGCCTGAACGTTGATAGTACTAGGGCTTGGTTTGGGGCTTGCGGGCCAGGATCATGGTGTAGGGCAGGGGAGAGGCAACTGACTCCACGGTCAACCCAGACCGCTCGACCCAGGTTTTCATCTGAGCCAGACCCACTGGCTCAACACCGGGCTGAAAAACCTTCTTGCCGATAAGCTTGGCGTCCTGAGCCCCCGGCATCCGACGAACCCACTTGTACCCCATCGGGGTCGGGGCCGATAGAATCAACCCTTCGGCACTCACCCGGCTCATTTCCTTCACCCAGTGGCGGGGTAAGCCCGAGCGGCCCAAAAAGCCGTGGCTGATGACCACATCAAAGTAGTTGTCCTTAAAGGGCAGGGTCTCGGCAGGCGAGATCTCCACAAACTCAATGCGACAGCAGTTCTTTTCCTTGGCCTCGGCAATGGTCTCAGGGTCAAACTCCACGCCAATGACCTGGGATTGCATAAAGGTCTGGGCCACATAGGACAGCATCGTACCGTCACCCGAGCCCACTTCCAGAATCCGGCGGGGGACCCAGCCCAACTCACTTAAAAACAGGTTAAAGCTACTCATATACGATTTCAGCATCATCCGGGACAGCCATGTGGCTGGCACATCGGGTTGAGACGCACGGCGCTCCTCGCAATCCAAGGGTGTTACGAGGGGTTGGCTAATAACCGTCGAGGGGCGATCCAAAACAGAGGTACTCATGGGGTAACGTCTAACTCCTTAGGACAATCATCTGTTTCTCCATAGTTAAACCTAGCCGAATTTCAAACCCGCGACAACTGTCTATGGCAAAAGGTTTACACACGGGGTCATCACGGCCATGATGAGACGGGATCAACAGTGGGACAAACACCGATAAAGAACGGGTTTTTGCTTGCAGGTTCCGTCGGCATGGCCTAGAATAAAGGCGTAGCGCATGGGGCAGTGGGCCCCTCGGAAACCCTCCTGAAGCAATCGCTTGAAGCCATCGAAGGAAACGGTGCGATGAACCAGCCTCCCCAATTGAATATCCCCTCCCAGCCGGAATCCGGGCTCTACACCGAACAGCGCCCGTGGGGAAGCTTTACGGTTCTGATGGATGTGCCCGCCTACAAGGTCAAACAAATTGTGGTCCTGCCGGGCCAACGCCTGAGCCTGCAACTGCATCATCAACGGGAAGAGCATTGGCTGATTACCGTGGGCTCGCCGGATGTCACCGTGGGTGAAGAGACCCAGCCTTACAAACCCGGGGACTATATCTTCATCCCCAAGGAAACCAAGCACCGGATTGCCAATCCAGGCACCACCCCCGTCGAATTCATTGAAATCCAGCGGGGCGAGTACTTTGGCGAAGACGACATCGTCCGCTTTCAGGACGATTACAACCGGGCCACCCCCTAAGCTTTGCAATGACGGACAGCAGAGAACGAATTGTCTTCTTTAAAGGCCACAGCCAGTACGATGCCGTGTGCCATCTCCTGGACGATTTAGCCCAAGCCTTCTATCAGTTGGGCTATGCTCCGGAGATCATTCCCCTGGAAGAAGCCACCCTCCTAAACCAGTTGAAAACCGTCCTTCAAGCGGGGAATATCAAGCTCTTCATTGGCCTGAACGGCTGGGGCATGCCCTTGCAACTGGCCGGGCGCAGCCTGTACGACCAGCTCAACATTCCGTTTCTGGCCTACTTTGTGGATCATCCAGTCCATAACATCCCCCGCTTCGATATCGCCATCGACAAGCTGGCCTACGCCTTTGTGGATGAAACCCACCTGGACTTCTTCCGGCAATACATTTCTCCCCCAAACCCGGCTGGCTTTATCCCCCACGGTGGCTGGGCCCACCATGCCTCTCTCACCCCCTTTCAAGACCGTCCCCATGACCTGGTGTTTGTGGGGACCCTGGGCGACCCGGAGGCGATGGCCCCAGAGCTGACGTTTTCCGATCCCCTACTCACCCGGGTGGTGTGGGGAACCCTTGAGGCGTGTCTCCCCCAGAACACCCCGGATTTTACCCACCAGTTCCTGACCGCCTGCCTACAGGAGAATTTCGACCTCAGTCGCCTGAGTACACCCCAAACCTTCGATATTCTGGGCAAAATTGAGCGCTACGTCAGGGTCAAGCGCCGCTTAAACCTCTTGGCTTCTATCCAGTCATTCCCCCTGACGCTCTATACGAACGACCCCAATGCCGCACGACTGAAAAACCCACGTTTAACGGTTCATCCGGCCATCCCCTACCGAGAATTGGTCAACCTCTTTGACCAGAGCAAACTGGTCCTGCATACCTCCCCCTTTATCAGTGCCGGGGGCCATGATCGCCTGTTCTATGCCATGCTCCAGGGCGCCGCCTGCCTCAGCGATACCAACCCCTGGCTCCAAGCACAGTATCACCATGGCCAGCACCTTTACTATTACGATCTGGGCGCCCCCAACCTGGATGACCTGCTTTACACCATTGCCCAAGATCCCGACACCTGGGCATCCGTTGCCGAGGCAGGCTGTATCCGGACACAACAGGCCCACACGTGGCTTCATCGGGCCCAAGCCATCTTAACGTTAATGGAAACCGCAACAGGGCTGTCAAACGTTCACGCCTGACGTTAAGCCCCGCACAGGGCCGTGATATCCTCTGGTTTGGGGGACGTGTGCCCTAAGGGGCCTTCTCGGGAACCGTAATGCCCGGGATCTCGGGCAACGGCTTTGGCCCAGGCTGGACCGGCTTGGGAACGATGGGCTTTGGCAACACAGCTTTGGGTTTGGCTTCTTGAGAGGGTTGCTCTGGGATAGAGGACACGGGAGCAACCGGCATAGGTCCGGCCGAAGGTGCTCCAGACGATTTGGGTTCTGACGTTGCGGGCGATGAAACCGGGGTCTTCTCACCAGACACGGGCTTCACTTCGGAAGAGGGTGAAGCAGCAGGCTTTAGGGTTGCTGTTGCAGGCTTCACGGATTGATCTTTGGGGACAGAAGACGTGTTGGCCGTGGATGGCTTTTTGTCATCCGTCTTTGGCTTATCGGCAGGCTTCTTCGCCGCCTCTTTCGAGGTGGTTGCTTTGTCGGATGCCTTGCCCGAGTCCTTCTCGGCTTTCTTTGTATCGGCAGGAGGTTTCTTTGCCGCCTCCTCCTTGGAGGAAACCGCTTTGTCAGCCTTGCCTTCATCTTCGGCCGCCGCCTTATCTTCAGCTGCCGGCGCCGCATCAGCAACGGCAGCGCCTTCAGGAGGCGGCATTAGGCCCTTGAGCCAAGCAATAATCTCTTTGGCCAAGTCCGGATTGTTGTGGAGCATATCCACCCCATGGCCAATGCCTTTGAAGATCTGAATCTTCTTCTTGCCGAAGGTAAACTTGTAGAGGCGCTGCGCCGATTGGGCAGCATAATTATCTTCTTGGCTGGCAGCGTAAAACACGGCGTTTTCATAGTGAGTCATCGGCTCAAAGGTTTGAATCCCGTAGTATTCCAGACCCGGCGACAGAAGAACGAGGGCTTCGACCTGGTTCTGGTGCTGACTTGCGTAATTCACAGCCAGATTGGCCCCCACGTCGCCGCCAATCATGGCCACTTTATCGACGTTGACATTATTGAATTCGGGCTGTTGCGCAATATGCGCGAGCAAATGCTTGGGATCGTCGATGGCCTTTTGCCAGCCGACCTTGTCAAAGTCCCGCCAGACCCGGAGTAATTTGCCCCGATAAACGCTGTCCCCATGGCCGCGTAAATCGATGGCCAACACCGCATACCCTGCCGCAACCAGATGGCGAGGATACTCCTTCCACTCCCATCGATCACCACTCAGGGTGTGCAGCAAAATAACCAAGGGGTATTGCACCTTGGCCCGGGGAACCCGTTTGGGGGTTTTCTTCTTGGCTGGGGCTTCTTCACCCTCAGCGGCCCCTTCTTCAGCCGTCGCCTCTTCTTCGCCAGCAGCTTCTGCCCCCTCTGCTGCCGCTTGCTTTGGCTTATAGGGGCTCATATGGGGCACATACAAATGCCCTTCAACTTTCAACCCGTCCGGCATGACAACCGAAATCGGCCGATACGAATCAATGCTGGGCTTGGGAGACGGCGGAAGGACATTCTCGACTGCGACTTCCTCTTCGCCCCCTTCCTCGGCTTCAGCCCCTTCCTCGGCATTGTCCTGGGGCTTTTGGAAGAATTGGCAGCCGGATAAACTCACGGTCATCGTCAAGAGCAAGGTCAGGAGAGCAAGGCGCTTGAGATTCATACTTGGGCCTCCTGGGTCACTGTCTCAGGCAAGATGAGGGCAAAGGTACTGCCTGCTTCGGAAGTACTTAACAGGGCCACGGTACCGCCATGGGCCTGAAGAATCTTGCGGCTGTGAGCCAATCCCAACCCGGTGCCATTGCCTTTGGTCGAAAAATAGGGGGTAAACAGCTTTTCCTGGGAGCGGGCGTCCACCCCACGGCCTTGGTCCTGCACCTTGATAAAGATACGCTTGTCATTGGAGCGAGTGGCCAGAATCACGGACACTTCGGTGGCTTCCTTGGAAGCTTCTAAAGCATTTTTCACCAGATTAATCAAAGCCTGCTTCAGCCGACGATAGTCGACATGGGCTTGGATGGGCTCTTTGGGCAAGGTCCACGTCAGTGCGACCCCTTTTTCCTGGTACTTGGGTTCGTACATTTCAGCCACATCGGTCACCAGGTCTCGCAAATCCACCATGGCCAATTCCAGCTCCAGAGGTCGGGCATAGCTGGTGAGTTCCGACAAGATGCTTTCCAGACTACTGCTGGCGCTTCGAATCAATTGCAGGTTCTTTTCCAAGAGCTGCTTCTGCTCCCCTTCGGACTCCGGGAACTCGATCCGCTCCACCTGATTCTCGATAAGCTTGGCATAGAGATCAATCAGCCCCAAGGGGTTTCGGATCTCATGGGCAATGACCGAACACAGCTGACCAATGGCAGCCAGACGCTCCTGGTCCAGGACCTTGGCATTGAGCTGCTTGACCTGGTTCAGAGCCAGGGTCAGCTCCCGGTTCCGGGTTTCCAGGTTATTGATGAGCTGGGTAATAAAGCCCGTGACTTTTTCATCATAGCGCCGGTCCAGGGGGGTCTCTTCGATGAGCTGGGCCAGAGTCTCGTGGTTATCCATCAGACCGGCAACCTGCAGGGCAATGGTCTTGCTGTCGCCCGGGTGGAAGGTCCATCCGCCGTCATACATGCCATACACCTCGTAGGTGGCGGTAGACCAGTACATGGCGGCACAGAACTGATTGGTCAGAACCAAGAGGAACCCGGCCGAATCGGGGTTCATGGACTCACAGCGCTGGATCTCGTGATCCTCGACTGCAAAGGCCGTAATATTGGGCAATTGGGACAGGGACATGCTCAGGGTCATAAAGTCCGGATCACCCAAGACCCGGTGAAACACCAGCCCTTTGAGGTGGTATTGGCGAATAATGCGCACAATACTGCTGTACAGGTTCAGGAACGTCTCCCGGGAAAAAAGACCCTGAGACGCGCTTAGATGGCCAAAGAGGCCATCTAAGTTTACTGGTTGCTCGGTTTGTGGACCCACAGGTCAATCCACCTCGTACTTCAACCGCCTTCTACTCCACCAGGCGTCTGGTATTATTATACGGCAGGTTTTAGTTTTTCAGTTGCGTTGCTGGGGGTCACCAGACCATGCTTCAATGCGTAGAGCACCGCTTGAGTCCGGTCGTTGACTTGCAATTTCTGGAAGATGTTGTTGACGTGGGTTTTCACGGTCGTTTCGCTAATGACCAAGCGATCGGCCACACCTTTGTAGGTAATGCCTTCGGTCAACAGTGCCAGCACTTCTTTCTCCCGGTTGGTCAGGTAGTTCAACAAGGCCTGGCGTACCGGATCAGGGCGCTGGGTTTGGGTTTGTTTGGTTTGGAATTCATCAAAAAACTTGGTGGCCAAGGACACGGGCAGGAAGACTTTGCCTTGGGCGATGTCCAAAATGGCCTGACGCAGTTGCGAGGTCACCATGGTTTTCAGGATGTAGCCTTTGGCCCCGGATTGCATGGCCCGGAACACCAGGTCCGGATCGTCGTAGCCGGTCAAGGTCAAAATCTTGATGTTGGGTTTTTGTTCCAGGATGGCCTCAATGGTGGTGATCCCATCCATTTCAGGCATGTTCAGGTCCATTAAAATAATGTCGGCTTCGACTTTACCGATCTTCTGGATGGCTTCCTGACCGCTGGTGGCAATACCCACAACTTTCATCCCGTTTTCCATTTCGATCAATTGGCGAATGCCTGCGCTGTGGTTGGTATTGTCATCCACAATAAAGATACGGAAGAAACGCTTGTCCAATTCTCTCATTTGTTACAGTGCCTCCTAAGCTCCACTCACACCGGATCATGGATTTGTACACTACACTCTCTGGGTACAGGGCGCTTTGGATTGGATTAGCAGAATCACTCCTCTATCCAAAGCACACTGTATAGAGTAGTGTAGTGGAGAACGTCAGGCGCGCTCATCCGCTAAAGGTTGGAAATGACGACAGCCAAGGGGTCAATCATGGCATCCACCCTTTGGTCTACAAATGGCCTAAAACCCTTTCCCTGAGGGCACTTTTTCCCAACCTTCTTCTCACCCGGGACCAAAGCCGCTACAATTTTTACTGTAGTGTCAGGCTCCTCCACGGGGTCTACAGAGCTTATGGGAGCCAGCGCACCGATGATGGGTAAACGTTTCCTCTGTCAAAACGAGACCCGTGCCGTGGTCATCGGGGATCGGATTCGAAAGGCCGACCATTATTTCTCTCGGCTTTTCGGGCTCTTGCCCAAATCCAGCCTTGAGCCGGGCGAAGGACTATGGATCTACCCCTGCAATGACATCCACTCCATTGGCATGCGCTTTCGCTTTGATGCCCTCTTTCTGGACAAGGAACTCCGGGTGGTTCACCTGGTTGAAGATATGGGGCCTTGGAAGGTAACCCCCATCATCCGCCAGGCCAAAAGTGTCCTGGAGCTGGGCAGCGGTGTCATTGCCCAAACCGGCACCCAGCTTGGGGATCAGCTCTCATTTAAACAGCAGTAGCGTTACATTTTGTTACACACTAGCACCCTTCATGATTGAGGGGCATTAGGACAACTACCCCATATGATTGGAGCCTGGCCTTGGGTCATCGGCCGTCGTTTGGTGTGTCTAAATACTGCCTGCAATCGTATATAGGAATCGAGTTATGGATCGCATTTCATCCGTGCGTGCGGCTCACGTGCGCCCACTGGCTACGGCCACACCCCCTCATGAACTGAAGGCCCCCCGGTTCGGCTCCACCTCTTGGCCCGATGGCGCCGAGCCACCGGAAGATCAATTTGATCAGGGCGATACCCGCAGTTTGGAGGATCGCCGAGCGGCCCGAAGAGCGGCCTTAGCGGAACAGACCCTGAAATTTGTTCGAAGAAACACGACAAAACTAACCGAAGACCATCCCACATTAAAACCCTATGCCGACTTTGCCCAGCTTCGGCCCAAAGAAGTGACCAAGCTGGCCCAAATCACGCAACGCACCTGGCTTCGCCATGCCTATATCAATTCCTATAACCCTGAGCTGGTCCAAGGCATGTTGCTCTCACTTCGCAAAGAACTGCCCGCCGAGGTCCCCATCATTCAAGTCAACGGGGAAGCCGCACTGAAACTTCTCAGCAACCCCGGCAAACTCAAGGACCTGTTGTCGTCCAGGAAACGGTATTATCCCTCGGATGATGATGAGGGCACGACCTCGGGCAAGGCGAAAAAATCCTCAAACGTGATTCCCCAGGTCTTAGCCGCCTTTCAACAGCAGTATGGCATTGACCCTCAAAAACCCTGTGTCCTGGTCATTAATGATGTGGCCTTGAACGATATGAAGGGCCTCAGCAAAAAACTCAAAGCCCTGGATGAACAGTTTCCCAATCTTCACCTCATCATCAATGGCAAGCCCGCCGCCATGAAAGAAGACCTGGGCATTCCCATGCCCCCGTTTATTAAGCAGATGATGGGCGCCATGCAAAATGCCATCGGGGCCCGGATGAACAACATTGATATTATTCATGTGCCACATCTGTCGCCGGATGAATGGCAACGGGTGCTCAGCTCCAAGAACAACCCGGCCGGTGAGGTCTTTCATCGTATTTTGGACAAGAACCAAATTCAGCTGGATGATGACGCCCTGCATGCCTTTTTGCAGGCGGTGAGTGTCCAATACGATGAAAAGCCCAAGCAGGAAGACATTCTCGCCGAACTGGATCAGTTCACGGCCTTCGTGAACCGCACCAACAAAAGAGGCCCTAAGACCGCCACCAGCAACGATGTCCAACGCTACATCCGGGAGGAACTGGGCGAGCGAAACCGTAGTGAAGACATCAACCCCTTTGAAGAGCTGGGTGCCGCTATGCAGGTGCCCAACCCCTTTAAGGTCCTGAAGCATTGCACCACGACCTTTAGCGATGTCGTCGGACATGAGAAAGCCAAAGAAGCCATTATTGATGTCTTAGACCCCCTTAACCGGGCGCTCTACAACGCCTCCAGCGGTAATGCCCAATCCAACGTCACCACGGTACTCCTAACCGGGCCTCCAGGGACGGGAAAAACCGAGTTGGCCAAAGCCGCTGCCGGTGAAAACCAAGGGACGTTCATCACAGCCAACGCCTCGGAACTGATTAACCCGTTTCAGGCTTCGGGCTCTACCAACGTCAAACGGCTCACCAAGCTGGTACAATCGGCCAGCAGCGATGTGGTCGTGGTCTTCATCGATGAAATCGATGCTGTGGGCAATCGGGACACCATGGGCTCCGGGGAAGAACACCGGACCTTAAACAGCCTGCTCACCAGCATCCAGGGAGCCGGCACCAAGTTCAACAAGACGGTTTTGTTCATGTTTGCCACCAACAAGCCTGATAGCCTGGATTCCGCCTTCCTCAGCCGGATGCAGCGGCAAATTGAAATCCTGCCGCCCAACCACGAAGAACGCAAAGGCATGTGGCAGCTTCACTTGGCCAAAAACCGGATTAGCCCGGATGACTCCGTCAACTTCGATACCCTGGCCAAGTTGAGCAAGGATCGGGTGGGTCGGGACATTAGCACCATGGTCGGCATCTTGAAAAAGCAACTGATCCGCAAATTACCCCGGGCCGAAAAACAACGGATCGTCTCCGACCCGGTTCTGCTGAAAAATGTGAGCTTTACTGCCACTCAAGCCGACATTACAGCCTGCATACGACTGTTTAATGACGAACACAGCCACGGCAGTGCCAAACGCGGTCACATGGGGTTTGTTCCACCATCTCAGACGGATACGCCCGACTAGCATGGGACTCTCTTATCTGCAGTCCTGGGGGGTGCTATGCCTCTCCCCCGGACAGCCCGGTTAGGGTATCTGACCTCCCCCAATTGAAGGAGAAGCCCACATTTGTCGATAGATCGGTTAGGACCACCACGGATTGATCCAACCCCGTGTTTGACAGATCATACGAGTGATCAATGTGACAACACTCTAGGATGGGTCACACTAAGGAGGTATATAGTGGATTTAGTCACGTATTGTGGGCTCAAAAGCTCTAAAACCCAACATTATCAGTTATCGGTCCCCGAGCTGGTGGAAATGGCACTGGCACGGGGAGAAGGTCAACTGTCTGACACAGGGGCACTCATCATTCAAACAGGGAAATATACCGGTCGTTCACCGAATGACCGGTTTATTGTTGATGACGCCCTGACGCATACTACCGTGGACTGGGGTAAAGTCAACAAGCCTACCAGCCCGGAGGTGTTTGACAAGGTTTTTGCCAAGATGAAAGCCTATTTGGCAGACAAAGAGCTGTTTGTGTACGACGGCTTTGCCGGAGCCGACCCGATGTATGCTATGCCGGTCCGGTTCATCAACGAAAACGCCTCGCAAAGTCTCTTTGTGCACCAGTTGTTCATTCGCCCCACGGCTGCCCAACTGGCCGCATTCCATCCGGAATTTACCGTCATCTGTGCCCCCGGCCTGCAACTGGATCCGGCCACCGATGGCGTCAACTCGGAAGCCGCCATCCTTCTCAATTTTGAGAAGAAAATGATCCTCATTGCCGCCACCCAATACTGTGGGGAGATGAAGAAGTCCATCTTCTCGTCGTTGAACTTCATGATGCCTGAGCGCAACGTATTCCCGATGCACTGCTCGGCCAATGTCGGTCTGGACGGCAAATCGGCCTTGTTTTTCGGTCTTTCTGGCACCGGAAAAACGACGCTTTCGGCTGATCCTGAGCGTATTTTGATTGGCGATGACGAGCATGGCTGGTCCGATCACGGCATCTTTAACTTCGAGGGCGGCTGTTATGCCAAGGCCATCCGCCTGTCTCAGGAAAACGAACCCGAGATTTGGGATGCCATTCGCTTTGGGGCCGTTGGGGAAAATATTGTCATTGACCCCAAAACCCGACAAGTCAACTATGACGATGATCGCTACACAGAAAACACTCGGGTGGGCTACCCCATTCACTACATTCCCAATGCCAGCCCCACCGGGTCAGCGGGCCATCCGTCCACCATCATCTTTTTAACCGCGGATGCCTTCGGGGTCATGCCGCCCATTGCCAAACTCACTATGGAGCAGGCCCAATACCACTTTATCAGTGGCTACACCAGCAAGCTGGCTGGCACCGAGCGAGGCATTGTGGAACCTCAAGCCGCCTTTTCCACCTGTTTTGGGGCTCCGTTTATGCCACGCCCCTCGTCGGTCTATGCGCATCTTCTTAAAGAACGCATTGATGCTCACAAAGTCAATGTTTACTTGATTAATACCGGCTGGCAAGGGGGTCCCTACGGCGTGGGCAAACGCATCAGCATTCCCCACACCCGGGCCATGGTTCATGCGGCCTTGAACGGGGATCTGGAAAAGGAATCCTTCTGGACCCATCCGATCTTCAACATCCTGGTGCCCAAGAACTGTCCCGGTGTGCCGTCCGCGATTCTTGATCCCCAAAGCACCTGGGCCGATCCCAAGGCCTATGAGGCCGCGGCCTTTAAACTGGCGCAGATGTTTATTGACAACTTCAAGCAATTTTCAGACGTGTCGCACTTGGAGGCGGTCGGCCCCCAGGTGGTTGAGAGTGTCATGGCCTAACAGGTGACGCTCTCGACCTCTCAGCACTATTCACGGCTGATTTAAGTCATTCAGGCTGTGCTTTCGTCCCACCGTGGCATACAGATCGATCACGGTGGGACTTGGCTTTGTCTCCGGTTTATAATGGGGGGCACCTCTGTCCGAGAGACCAGAGGCCAGACACACTGTTGAATCACGAGGTTGAATCACATGGGCGAGATTGCGCTTTATTCCTGGAACGTTAATGGTATTCGGGCCGTGCATAAAAAAGGCTTTTTGGACTGGGTCACCCAAACCCAGCCCGATATTCTGGGGCTTCAGGAAACCAAGATCAGTGCCGAGCAATTGACCCCGGATTTAACCGAGATTCCAGGCTATCGCTCCTATTGGACCCACCCGCATACGAAAAAAGGGTACAGCGGGGTCGCCATTTTTACCAAACAAGAACCCGTGAGTGTGAAAGAAGGCTTGGGTGTGCCGGATTACGATGAAGAGGGCCGCACCCTGATTGCCGAGTTCGACACCTTCGTGCTGTTTAACATCTACTTCCCCAACGGCCAGCGTGGGGATGATCGCCTGCAATACAAGATGGGCTTTTATGATGCCTTTTTGGATGTGTTTAATGCTTACCGGGCCAAGGGAAAACCCTTGATTGTCTGTGGGGATTTCAACACGGCCCATAAACCCATTGATTTGGCACGGCCCAAGGAAAACGAAAAAGTCTCCGGCTTTTTGCCCATTGAGCGGGCCTGGATGGATAAATTCGTGGGCGAAGGCTATTTGGATACCTTCCGTCTGGTGAATCAGGAACCCAACCAGTATTCGTGGTGGAATATGCGCTCCAGAGCCCGGGAACGAAACGTAGGGTGGCGGATTGACTACTTCTTTATGACACCGGATCTGGAGCCTCGGATGACGGGAGCCGCTATCCATCCGGAGGTTATGGGCTCCGATCATTGCCCCGTGAGCCTAAAACTGGCCTCCTAACCCATGGCCCGAGTCGCAACACGGCCCAAACTCAAATACCCAGACTGGGATGCGCTCGCAGAGCAGTTTTGTCAGGCCGAATTCATTGCCGATGATCCCATTTCCCTGCCCCATGCCTTTGGGCATTTACCGGATTGGCGCAATGTGGAATGCATGGCCTTTCTCGCGGCCCTGTTCAGTTATGGCCGACGGGACAAGATTCGACAAACCCTTCATCAGATTGCAGCCCCCTTGGGCGAAAACCCGGTAGAGGCCGTGATGGATTTTTCAAAAAAGGAGTGGCAGCGCTGTTTCAAGGGGTTTTATTATCGCTTTAATACGGCAGAGGACCTGGTGTTTCTGTTGACGCGCCTGGGCGAGATTTACCGCTCCGACGATACGAGCTTAAAAGGCCTCTGGTGCCGGACCACAGACCAGAAAACGTCCCTGGCCGAGAAGATCCATGCCTTTCGCCAGGCGTTTTTGACCGACGGCCTGAGCCCAGCGCCCGAGACCTACGGGATGAAGTTCCTGATGGCCGATCCGCTTCAAAACAGTGCCGCCAAACGCTTCAATATGTTTCTGCGCTGGATGGTCCGTCATGATGCGGTGGATTTTGGCCTCTGGGCTGATATCCTGTCGCCTTCGGAATTAATTTTCCCGCTGGACACCCATGTAGCCACCATAGCTCGCCAATACCGCATTACCCGGCGCAAATCCAACGACTGGAAAACGGCCGAAGAGATTACAGGCTACTTTCGAAAGCGCTGCCCCAGCGATCCGGTGCGCTACGACTTTGCCCTCTTTGGCTTGGGGGTTACGAAATCCTAGAGCACCGAGTAGGTGTGGTTAGACCCTAGCCAGCCATTTCGTTCATATTGGGATAATGCGGCGAATCCGGATCCAGAGGTACGGAGACCTGATGGGCCTTGTACTCAAAGTGCTGGGCTCCAAAAGATCCCGTTTGCAAGGTAACGACCTTTTGCTTGAGCAACTGCATCAGCGCATCATGCAAACGATAAGCATCTCGGGAGCTATAGGCCAAAAATTCCAGGTGCTCACCGTTGACTTGGGGCTTATAACGGATAGGATCGGCGGGGTCTTCCCCTAAAGTCTGCCGGGCAGTCGCCAGATGGGCGTCAAGTTCGGTCAGCATCACCTCCCGATCGGCAGGGGTGATAGGTTTATCCGGCATAAACGTAACCGGTAGCCCCAGGCGCTCAAAGGCCCACATCAGGCCTTGATAGGTTTTTAGCCGATCCTCGCCTCTGGGATGCGTCACTTTGACCATCACATCACCGGCTTCCGGAAGATTCTCATGCACTTGAAGCGGCCCTTGACTGGATGCCCCATAAATCCCCAGCGTGGGACCGGGGCTGGTGACCATTTTCTGGCGCAGCTCCGGGGTTAAATCCTTGGCCTTAAACACCCAATCGGCTTTAAAACGTAATGACGCCGGTGATGATACACGCATGAAAATCA
Source organism: Vampirovibrionaceae bacterium NZW_1234 (assembly GCA_041697335.1). Lineage (GTDB taxonomy): Bacteria > Cyanobacteriota > Vampirovibrionia > Vampirovibrionales > JAGQHJ01 > JBGUGD01. The sequence goes on from JBGUGD010000016.1 coordinate 63,490, forward strand.
CTCCTAAACACACCACAATGAACAACGCCTATTACCCTAACACAAGCCACACAAACACACCTAAGATTTTGTCCATAACTGTTAAGTGATTTAACTATCGGGCAACAGCCAGGTCCAGGTTCTGGTTAAAGCGCATCCGGGCTAACACCGGAACCGGCAATTCCTTGCCCGCCAAAAGCGAGTCATGAAACTGCTTAAGGTTAAAGCGCTGGCCCTGCTGGTCTTGAAGTTGGCGACGAAGCTGTTGAATCTGAAGCTTACCCATCAGATAACTCGCTACATCAGTGGGGCGCTGGTAATAGCGGTCGACCTCGATGCCAGCCCGATCGGGCTCTAAGAGAACCCGATCTACCAGAAAGTTCACGGCAGACTCACGCGTCATTTTGCCGGTATGGATTTGCGGATCAATCCAGGCCCGGGCGGCCCGCCATAAAATATTTCTGAGGGCAAACAGATGCTGTTCCGGCTTGCTATAGTAACCTTGCTCCCGAGCCAGGTCCTCCGTGTACACGCCCCAGCCTTCAATAAAGAAGATGTTTCTCGGCGTCAGCTCCAGAACCCGGCTCATGGTGCGATGACTGGGATTGGCCTCATCCAGGCGGACCCGATCATCATGGACATGCTGCAAATGATGTCCCGGAAACGCTTCATGGATCACCACCGGCGGAATAAAGCCATAATTATGAGCCCGAAGCTGCTCCTCAACCTTGGCCGGATCGTCATCGACCACAGTGGTCACCATAAAGGTCCCTCGCCCACCGGGACGACCAATGTAGGCGGCGTAGGGAATACTTCCCCGATAGAAATCCGGAGTCTCAATCACCTCTAATCTATCCGGTGGCAATGAAATAAGGTCCTTGTCTTTCAAAAATCCTTTGGCTTTAGCCACTTCGGCCCGATAGGTATCCAGCAACTCGTCTTTTTTGGGATGATGCTTGCGCAGATCCCGATAAATCTCTCGCCAATCTTTTTTCGCATCGATTTGGGCGGCAAGTCGTTTCATCTCCGCTTCAATGGCCTCAAACTGGCGCCAAGCCACCCGGGTGAGGCCTTCACTATCCAGGTTGATGAAGTTTTCGAGTCGGAGCATGGCATCATATCGACGCTTGCCAATACCGCCTTGCACCAAGACCTTGGGCAATGGCGTCTTAAGGGGCTGTGTCAACAGGTAATCCAAGCCATGCCCATTCAGTGGCGTTCTGTCTACGCCCAACCGCCGCAACGTCACCGTCTCGTCCCGGTCGAACACTTCCCGTTGCAAATGATGATCAAACAGCATATGAAGGCCTTGGTAGGTGGGTTCCAGGGCTTGAGCCGGAATCTCAGCCAAGCGGCGTTGAAATTGCTTCAAGGCCTCCACGGTCCCAGGAGACTCATTGAAATAGCGCTCCACCAATTGGTCAAATCGGGCGTTTGCACCCCCCGGAGCGGCCTCTGACGCCACCGCTCGGGTGCCCAAGAACTGATCTGCCCCAACGCTCATGGCCAAGACCCCGCCGGCCCCTTTCATCACATCTTGCAAAAATTGGCGTCGACTGGTCGGGTTTGGTTCCCTCTGCTGACCGAAGCGAGGGCTGACGCCACCCATAGGCATATTGGTTCTCATCGGTGTTTCCCCTTAATTCCTCACTCGAAACACGCCCCGACCCAAGCGCGAGGCCATTCATTTGTTTTTAAAAACTTATGATATTATATCCAGCCCCCAATGCAAGCCCGGATTTTCGAAGCAAATGATAATGAACCTGGTATTGGTTAGTTCAGAGCAGAGAGGCGTTCTTTGGCGTACTTGATAAAGTCGTCCTCAGGCTGATCCTTCATCATGGTGACAAACTGGTCATACCATTTTCGGGCTTCGGCTTTATTGCCCTGGGTATCCAAGACCACGGCCAAGGCATAGACAGCATCCACTTGCTGTGGATCCAACTCAATAGCCTTTTCATAAGCCGCCTTGGCCAACGTCAGCTTTTTCTGGGCATCATAGATCAGGCCTTTGTAATAATAGGCATGGGCATTTTGACTGTCGGCCTTCAAGACTTGATCGACTTGCTGCAAGGCTTTGACATAATTTTTCGCATCATAAGAGGCCATCACCTGACTGAGCTGATCGTCGACATCGGCTTTGACAATATCATCCAGCGCTTGCCGCGCCTGGGTCAAAGAAGGATCCAGGGACAAAGCCTTCTCATAGAGTTTCTTCGCTTCATCCAACTGGTTCTGTTGGTCGAAGACTGTGGCCTTGTAATAGTAATACGTCCCGTTTTGGGGTGAGAGGGCAATGGCCTTGTCATAGGCCGATTGGGCCTGACTAAAGCGCTTGAGCCCCTGTAAAGATAAGCCATAATTGGCATACAAATCAGGGTTTTTGGTCTCGGTTTTCAGCGCTTTTTCGTATTCTTGAACAGCTTGGGCGTAGTTCCCCTGACTCTGTAAAGTTGCTGCCTGCTGAATGGCCTTACTGCCCTTTTGCTGCTCCAGCGATGCCGCCAAGGCATGAACTTCCTCCAAATCCGGATTCAGGCTAACCGCTTTTTTCAACGAACTGACCGCCTGATCTTCCTTCCCTAAAGCATGATATGCCGCACCCATATTGGCAAAGGCTTCGGCCATATCCGGTTTTATCCCCACCGCTTTTTGGTAATAGCGAACAGCGGCCTCATAGTCTTTTTGTTCATGCAAGGCTAAACCGGCTTGGTACTGAATGGCCGCATCTGCGGGGTAGGCATCGGCATACTGCTGCCAACCAGATTTGATCTTTTCGGTATCGCCCTGGTTTTTATAGACCGTCAGCAACTGCTCAAACACCTGCTTTTTGTCAGTCCCCCGTTGCATGGCTTGTTGCAAAGCCTGCTCTGCTTCTTGGGCTTTGCCTTGCTGTTTAAGAATATCGGCCTTATACAACCAGACCTGCGCGTTACCCGGGTTCTGCTGCAACAGGGCATTGTAAACCACCAAGGCCTGATCCAGCTCGCCTTTGGCCTGGTGTAAGGTGCCCATATTGAGCTTAATCAGCGGGTTGTTGGGCGACAAGCGTTCGGCAACCTGATACTGAGATAGCGCCTGATCATACCGGCCCATTTGTTGATAAACAGCCCCCAAATTCAACTGGGCAGACATGTTTCTGGGGTTCAAGGTTAACTCTTTTTTCCAGACCTGCTCCAGAGCCAGGAGAGCGTCCTTGTTCTTGGCATTCAGAGCAAGAGCACGGTTATAGGCCTCCACGGCTTTTTCCGGATTCTGGTTTTTCACCTGGGCGGTTCCCAGCTTGACCCAAAGCTCCTCACTTGGCGCATTTGTACTGTCAATGGCCTTCTGATAAGCAACTACAGCCTTATCGGGCTTTTGGCGCACGGTGTAAATATCCCCTTGGGCCGTCCAGGCCTCGGCATGATTGGGCTTCAAGCGCGTGACCCAAGCGTACTCCACCATGGCCTCCAGCAAGTTGCCTTTACGGCGCAGATCCCAAGCCGTTTTTAAATGCCCGCTGGCATCTGCCGGGTTCTGCTTCAGGCTTTTCATGGCATTTTCAATGTTATCCCGGAGGATATTGATGTTTTCTTGCGTACCAGGCTTTCGCTCCTGGTTCTGAGGCCATTCATGCTCCAGGTAATACAGCCCCATCCGGTAATCAGCAATGGCCTTAGCAAAATCCTTCTTCTCGTTATGGGCTTTAACGCCACGCTGGATATAGCATACCGCCAGGTTATTCAGAACGGCTGTGTTGTCGGGAGCCAACTGCCAGGCCTTGGTCATCAGATCAATGGCACGGGTATAGTCCTTGGCACGATAAGCCTCCATGGCTTGATCCGAATAGTGAATATAATACTCATTGGGCTGGGTATCATCCTCATAGCCCTGCTGCTCATAAGAGGCCGGCGGCTGTTCGGCGGTTTGGGCCAATGTCGGCAAGCTCAAGGCTTGAAGCACCAACAATGTTGTTGCTACCCCCAAAGCCGGGTAGTTGAGTGCATGGAATCCGAAACATCGCGCCATTGGCAAATCCCTCTCTATCAAACACTAAGTCACTAAAACGGCAGGTTATTTTCAACGTAGGCCAGCTTCCATCCGCCCCGTTCTTGCACCATCGGCAGACCAATTTCTCGGACTTGGCCATTGGGATATTTCAATGTTACCTTAACGATGGCCTTGTTTCCCTTCACCGAGTCGACACTAAAATAGCCCAAGCGATAAAGCTCGTTGGCCCCGCTGGCAAAAAAGAACCGCCGCCAAAAAAACTTCAACAACATCGTATCATTTCGCTCAAACATCAGTTTGATTTCCTTGAGACCCAGCTGTGCCGCTTTAGCCGCTTCGGCATTGCGGTTAAACAGATCGTGCAGAGCCCATTCGGCAAACTTGTTTTGAGACGCGGTCGAAAAGATACTCCAGGAAATATGACATTGACTCTCCATAAGGGAGGCATAAAACTGACGAGCCGAGCGATCCGGCGGCAGCTTCTGAGCCATGAGCGAATCCTTAGAGACAAGCGACGTTACCTATGTCTTCATTATACCGGCCAAGTCCTCCACGGGATCATGCAGGCAAGGGAGGTTCCGGGCGCAATATCAAGGGGGGGTGTACTCGCCATGACGAACGGCAAGGATGATTGTTCCATCCTTGCCGAAATGTCTTTGATTTGACAGCTGATGTCGTTTATCCAGCCGCTCTTGAACTGGCGTTGAAACGACTTAAATCCACAGAAATTTGGCTGGCCCGCCAATTCTGGTAAGCAATCATGGTTAACGGTTGCATTTCTGAATCCCGGTTGATCCGACCCAGATCAAAATTCCCATAATGGGCTTGGGACGGGCGGGCTAATAAGGCTGTATTCGACATCTTCTCTTTATCCCTCTATCTTCGCTGGACCCCCGAATTGGATCCCCATACATACGATTAACTACATCTAAATAAAACCCAAAAGATATCTATAATTTCTCTAAATTATATAAATATGAAGTTATTTTAACATCTCGTTTGGTTCAGGCCGACCGAAAGGCGGAAGGATCGGGTTGGGCCTGAGCCATCAGGTGTAAAAAACGACGGACCGATTCAACAGAGTCTAAACACCCTACCACCGCAGGAGCTCCAGGCGGTAACTGCTCCCCCACATAGTAGGACAGCCCCTTGGCCTCGTTAACAACAGCAAAGGCATCAAAATCAGTCACATCGTCCCCAATGTAAATTAGTCCCGGGGCTTTGGCAAAACGTGTTTTGGCCTTTTCTTGAACATGGCGCACACCATGGCCTTTGTTGAAGGCTTTAGGCAAGGCTTCAAGCAACGCCTTGCCAGGCTTTAATGAGAACAACGAAGCCATTTGAAGACGCTCAAAACCCTGTTGAAACAAGCTTAATGCTTTTTCCGCCACGTGAGGATGGGCTTGGCGATAATGCACGGCCACGGAATGCACTTTGTCCTCAATATGCACCGCCTCTAAGGCATGCATGCCTTTATCCAGAAGGTACTCAACCAATTCCTGGGTTCTCGTTTTATACACGGCATCTGGCTGAACCAGCCATGTAGCCGTATGCATGTCGAAGACTTCGCCCCCATGCAGCCCGACCAATAAAAGGCGTTTGAATTCCAAAGAGCCAAGAAACCCCATAAGCTGGTCCACAGAGCGACCGCTCACAATGGCCAACTGAACCTCAGGCAAAGCTGCCAAGGACTCTAACAGGGCCAACCCCTTTGCATCAATTTGCGATTCATTGAAATGGGAACACAACGGTGTCAAGGTCCCATCATAGTCCAGCATCAAGGCCCAAGGCTTATTCAAGGTCTCAATCCCGTTGTCCAAGCGCATCAAGAAACGCACCTACATACTGCAATAACCACGCTTCAATATTATCACGGGCAATGCCTTCACGAAGCGACTTCATCCGCCGTTGACGCTCTCGGGGAGATTCATTGAGGACATTATAAATGGTCTGCACTACCTGAGGGTGATCGTAGGGATTCACCAGATAGCTTTCCGTCAGTTGATACGCTGCCCCGGTCATTTCGCTTAAGATCAAGGCCCCCGATTCATCGGGACGAGCAGCACAGTACTCTTTAGCCACCAAATTCATGCCATCGCGTAAGGGATTTACCAAGGCAAAGTCAGCCGCCTTGTAGTAGGCCACCAATTCTTCCATAGGGTAGCCCCGATAAAAATAATGAATCGGGACCCACCCATCCTCGCTAAACATGCCATTAATGCGTCCCACCGCTTCATCAATATCCTGCTTCATGCGTTGATATTCCGGTACTTCCATACGACTGGGTACGGCCACCTGCACAAACACCAGTCTTCTTCGATATTGTGGAAAGCGTTTAAAGAAAAGCGCAATACATTCCAGGCGTTCAAGAATCCCCTTGGTATAATCCAGGCGATCCACCCCAAGTCCGACAAACTCGGCAGGCTGTAAGGCTTGTCGTATCTGAAGAGCCGCCTCATCCACCGAAGATTGCAGTGCCAGCGCATTAACAGCATTGAAGTCAATACTAATCGGAAAGGCCTGAACACGAATGGTACGCCCCTGATAGTTCAGCGTCTGATCATCCAGTACTTTCACCTCGCCTGCAAGGATAAACTCAGCACATTCCATAAAATAACGAGCATAAAGCGGCGTATGAAAGCCAATTAAGTCACTGCCCAGAATTCCTTGGAGAATCTCACGCCGCGTCGGCAAGGTGCGAAACATCTCATAATGGGGAAATGGGATATGACAGAAAAAACCCAGATTGGCCTTGGGCTTGAATTGACGGACATATTCGGGTACCCGCATGAGGTGGTAATCCTGAACCCAAATCAGGTCTTCTGGCCCAGCATTCTCGGCAACGGCCCGGGCAAACTTGTAGTTCACCATGGTGTAATGTTTCCAGTCCTCTTCACTAAAGGCATGCCGGAACGGGAAATAGTGAAATAAGGGCCAAAGCTGCTGATTGGCAAACCCGAAGTAATAATGCTGAATCTCTTCACTCGATAATCGAACCGCCTGGATCCGATAGGGCAGCGCGACGCGATTTAATTCAGCCAAGCGACACAGATCATTGAAATCACAACCCTGCTCCTGAGTCCCACTCCAACAGATCCAAAGACCATTTGACTGCTGTAGCACCGTATCCAAGGCAGAGACCAGGCCGCCTGTGGTTTTTTCCAACGTTAAGTTGGTGTTATGGCGCTTGATTTGGTAAGGCTCGCGATTAGACACCACAATTAATTGACGCCCATTCAGGAGTGTCAATACATCGGCGGCAAATGATTCAACTGAAATACCCAAGCGAGTAGACCCTCCCTTACGCCCAGTACACGTTATGATTATTCAATCGCATGGCGGTATTGATAATCGCCACATGGGTATACCCTTGGGGAAAATTTCCGGTTTGTTCCCCAGTCTTGGGATCAATGTCTTCAGAAAACAAGCCCAAATGATTGGCATACTGCAGGATATTGTCAAAGTAATACTGGGCCTTTTTATTCTCTCCGGCTTGAGCCAGCGCATCGATCATCCAAAACGTACAGATGGTAAACGCATTCTTGGGACAGCCAAAGTCATCCTCGTTGGTGTAGCGAAACGCCAACCCGTTGTCCATAAGTCGGCGTTCGCTTTCCAAAATGGTGCTCTTCATTCGCGGGTCTTTGGCCGAGATAAAGCCATAAACCGGCATTAACAAGGTACTGGCATCCAGATGAGGTGAACCATAGGATTGCGTAAATGCTTGCACTGACGGATTCCAGGCCTGGGATAAAATATCTGTCCGCATCCATTGACGCATCTGAGCCCAGCGCTTTGCCTCTGGCTTCGATAAATGCTTTGCAATACGAACGCCACGATCCACCCCTACCCAACACATCAGCTTCGAGAAGGTGTAATGACGCCGAGCATTGCGAAACTCCCAAATACCATTGTCTTCTTCCGGGAATTTATCAATGGCCAGCTCCACCAAATGCAAGATAATCTGCCATAGGGTCTCCATATCCTCTCGCACAATGCGCTGATCAAAGAACATCGGGTATAACGCCTGCACCAGCTCCCCATAAATGTCATTTTGAAAGTGTGTTGTTGCTCCGTTACCGATACGAACCGGAGGACTATCAGCAAAGCCACGCCAATGGTCCAAAAACTCCTCATCCGGAACAGGACGCCCATGGATTGAATACAACGGTCTCAAATGTTCCAACATAGGCTCCTGGCCTTCGGTCAGGCGTGGCATCAGGATACTTTTTAAATACCCAATAAAGCCTTCCAATTCTTCAAATTGAGACAATTTCATCAAGGCATTCACAATAAAGTAGGAATCCCGAAGCCAGCAAAACCGGTAATCCCAATTGCGAGGTTCACCCACAATTTCAGGAATACTGGTTGTAGGGGCCGCAATAATGGCCCCCGTGTCTTCATAAACCAATAATTTCAGAGTCAAGGCAGAGCGGATAAGTTCACTTTGATAACTGGGGGGCAAATAGCAGTGCTTGACCCAATTGCGCCAAAACCGCGTTGTTCGACGAAACTGCTCTAAAACGTATTCAGCGCCGACATTGGGTAAGGGGCTTTGATAGGAAAGGACGAAGTAAGTTCCTTGGGGCAGCAGGACTGGTTCTTGACGTAAAATAGCCTCAAGATCGATATTGGAGTACAAGTATATCCGTTTGTCGCCACATGAGGCCACAATTGCGCCCTCTTCCTGCGAGAGAACGGTCTCCCCTCGCCCATAATTCATACGCGGTTGAAAGATGATTGTCGCTTTTGGCTCGCCATGAGTGACTTCCACCAATCGATGAATTTCCATGGGTTTATACATCCCATCCGTCAAATGATAGCGAGGCATAAAATCGATGAGGTTGAAGGCGCCCTGGTGACTAAAAAATGACGTCTCCAGTATGACTGTATTCTTGAGATACGTTTGCTCTGTACCATACACATCTTGGGGTTCAATCCGAAAGGTACCACCAACCTCTTTATCCAAAATGGCGCCGAACACTGATGGACTGTCAAACGTTGGCATACAGCACCAGTCCAGGCTTCCCTGATTGGAAATTAAGGCATTGATTTGGCCATTGCCAATTAAGCCATAATCCAGCAACGGGCTTCTTGTTCTATCCGTGGTCATAATAGACCACACTAATACACGGCTTAATCGCCTGTCTATGACACAAAAGGGCAGTGTTTCTAGGATTCCGACATCAGGCAGGATGCCATTTCATATCAAAAACAGTCCAGACCGGCCCTCCTCTTTAAATTAGCCAAGTGGCTGTTTTTAAAAGCGAGCCCTTCCATAAAACTAAGTCCTTGCTCCCTTCTCTCCTCTCATCAACCGAGCTTTAGGCCGAGCAACTTCCCCTGGCGCTCGTCAGCACAGTAAAATAAAGGCACAATAGAGAGGCTTAACGCAAAACCATCCTTTAGAAAAGTTAACGCAAAGGGTTTAGCGTTCCCGGTTTTTGGTATGTTAAGCATATGGACCCAACGCAATTTTTGCCCCCCTTTGGTGTTAACCATGTGTACACACAGAAACTTTGAGTGAAAGGCATGAAATGGAGGATACCCCTGTGGCCGTCGAAATGCACATTCCTCAGCTGGAACGAAACCGTATGCTTGATGGAACCTGCAAAGTAAAGATTTTTACCGGACGTGCAAATCCGGAATTGGCGGAAGAAATCGCCCGGTATCTGGGGACAAGCCTCAGCCCGATTCAAATTAAGAATTTCAGTGACGGCGAAATTAATGTTAAAGTCCAAGAAAGCATCCGCGGGGATGATGTCTTCCTGATTCAACCCACCTGCAATCCTGTCAATGAAAACTTGATGGAATTGCTCATTATGATTGATGCCTTTAAGCGGGCCAGCGCGCGGACCATTAATGTGGTTCTACCCTACTATGGTTACGCTCGCCAAGATCGGAAAACTCAAGGCCGTGAAGCCATTACCGCGAAACTGGTGGCGGATCTGATCAGCACGGCAGGTCCGGATCGCATTATTGCCATGGATTTGCATACAGGTCAGCTCCAAGGCTTCTTTAACGTCAAAGTGGACCACTTGTACGCCACCCCTGTCCTGATTGACTATTTGCACCAGAAGAACTTTGATGATGTTGTTGTGGTCAGCCCGGATGCCGGGGGTGTAGAGCGGGCCCGGGTCTTTGCGAAAAAGCTTAATGCACCCATTGCCATTATCGACAAGCGCCGCTCGGGCCATAATATTGCCGAGGTCTACCACTTGATCGGGGATGTTCGCGGCAAAGATGCCATTATTGTGGACGATATGATTGACACCGCCGGGACAATCTGCGGCGGGGCTCGTATGCTTAAAGAACAAGGGGCTCGTCGCATTTTTGCTTGCGCCGCCCACCCTGTATTCAGTGGTCCGGCCCTGGAGCGTTTGGCAGAAGCCCCCATTGATGAAGTCATTGTCTCCAACAGTATTCCGCTGCGTCCGGCGGCAGAAGATGTCCCTAAGATTACTCAGTTGAGTGTGGCCCGTCTGTTAGGCGAAGCCATCGGCCGTATCCACGACGATATGTCCGTTAGCGAGATGTTTGAGTAGTCTTCTCAGACTGACCTGTCCCTCGAAACACGTGAATAAGCCCCTTGGCGACATTATTCTTTCGTCGGGATTGACTCCAAAATGGCCGGCGGCAAGGTGACAATGACACCCACCAATTTTTCAAGTTGCGTTACGGTGTGATCCAGTTCACGCACCAGCGGGGTGTCTTCACACGCTTTAAATTGTGTGACCAGGGCCCGATAATACCACATGGTCCCTTCTTTACCCCCTTTAAAGAGGCCAAAAACCCGATCACCCTGTTCACGATAATCACTCATGATGGTTCGGGCGTTGTGCAATTTGTCCGCCGCTGAGACCCGTCGAATCGAAGGCGTTGCCGTTGAAAGATGATCAATATAGGCTTTCTTCCGAGCCAACCACGGCGGTTTTGGCAGAACATCGGCGTCGGTACAGCCGTTAACAATCTCTAACACATCATCTCCAAAGCGTCGCCGAATTTCCTGACGCAACGACTCAGCACCCCCATACTTATGGGCCTGATCTTCGATACTGTCATGCAGCAAGGCCGCAATGATCTCATCCTCAGTCCCCCCATATTCCATAACAATACCAGCAACAGCCATTAAATGAGAAAGATAAGGTGTATCCGAACCTTTTCGGACCTGATCCCCATGTAATTCAGCCGCAAATGAGAAGGCTTCAAGAAACCGAGGCGTCAGGACAGTTTTACTGAAACCCTCTTTCGAAACCGCTTGCGCCTTTGATGTGCCTGAAAACTGAACCCGATCAATGCTCATCAAACAAGTCCTTTGCCCATGTCCAGGTGTTGTTTTGGGTCCCCTTCCAACCCAAACAGAATGACCAAAAGCATTTGAGCCAACCTGCACCTTCATCCCCATCATCACTCCTACCATCGTAATTGAGTTTCTATTAAAGCATTTATCTGACAGGCCTTCAACCAGATAAATTCCAGAGTTGTGAACGTCCCTTCGGCCAAAAAGGCATCTCAATCAGGGCAACAAGAATGCTTCGTCCCTTGTTGGCAGAGCACCGCAAAAATACAAAGTTGACCATGCCAGCATCTGGATCAATTTTCTCGACACAAGTAGCAATAACATGGCTTGACGGGTTTTATATTGCCATCACCCATACACTCAATCCACCATTCGATCCTCATTATGGATCAGCAACAGGCAACAAAGGAGAGTTATCACCTATGCTCGCAACACCCTCGGCTCCTCAGCATCGATTGACGTCCTTATCTCGGCTCCTCACCGTCAGCCCTCACCGACGCACCTCAGCGGCTGTATTTCAAGTTCCAGATCAGGTTCATCTTTCTCCACAAGAACCAAACCCCTATGCAAAGGCTGAATTCCAGCTAGCCCACCTGAAAAATGGGGCCAAGGTGACTGTGGGGCGAGAATCCGATGAAGACAATCCCAACTTCATTCAAATGGGCAACGATTTGACCAGCCGCAACCACCTGGAACTGGTGAAAGTGAACCCCAACGAATATGATCTGACCGATGGTTTTCAAGGCAAGCCCTCCAAGAATGGCACCCACGTCAATGGGCAGAAAGTTGCCCAAGGTGAGGTAAAACGCATCAAGGCCGGTGATTTTGTTTATCTGGGACGGCAATATGTCTGGGTGGTAGGAGACCCCGAGCAAACCAGACGATTTAATGCCCCCTACTCACAACGTATTAGTGCCATGGCTATTGGTGAAACCATGACCCTGGGACGTGGAGATAATCAATTCCACCCGGAAGCCTTCATTATCCTCGGAACGAACAAAACCAGCCGGCAACATGCGCAACTTCGACGAACTGGAGCCAACACCTATGAAATACGGGATATTGGATCTCGTAACGGCACGTCGGTTAATGGTCGACAGTTGGAGGCTTGGGGTGAATGGTACCCGGTCACTGCCCACGATACAATTCTTATGGGACAGGATTTTGAGCTCAAGCTACCAGTGGCTCAACATGCACAACCGATTAAAGAGCCGGTTGAGCAACGCATCCTGAATATGAAAAAGGGCGACGCTCTTGTCCTGGGACGCAAGCGAAATGGGGCCTATACGCCGCAACAATTCGTAGAAATCGGTGATGCCAATACCAGCCGAGAGCATGTAGAACTCAAAAAGATGGGCACCAACCGATATCGTCTTTTTGATCTGGGCTCGGTCAATGGTACCTGGGTCAATGACAAAATCGTGAAAAACTGGACCATGGTAAAACCTGGGGATCGAATTCGTTTGGGGGACACTGCTCCCGAATTTGTGATTCCGGAAGGACTGGAATCCAGAGAAGTCGAACACTCCATGTCGGAGAGCATTGCCAATTCCATCGTGGCAAACCCCTATGAAGATACTTATTTTCGTCCCTTACCGAAAAGCAAGAAAGAATTTGTCCAACGCACCCGTGTGGCACTCAACAATTATGCCGAACAGTTTGCCGACACCCATAACCTGCCCCGGATCATTTTACGAAACCTGTCTCCACGGGTGGCTCTTGCCCAAATGACAGGCTATATGCCGAAAGGCCACATCATTCAAATCAACCCAGACATTGTTCGGGACAATACACAGAAAATGCCGGAAGTGTTTGCCATTCATGAAGGCAATCATGGATTTCGTGCGATCATACGCTCACTCTTGAGTCCGGAAGAGCGTCTTGGAGAGGTTGAAGCGCAACTGCTTGATGAACTGAAAAAAGGCAAGTCGGGCTCTGTCGTCCAAATTGTGGATGGACGCCCTGAACTAACCAGCCTTCCAAAAAACATTCGAAGAAAACACCGTGACAACTTGGTTGACCTTGTCCAAACCGTATTTCAACGGACTCCCGACTTCGTTAAAACCAGCGATGAAGGATTGCCCATTCTCTCTCAGGAAGGTAAAGCCTTTGTTCATCAGTTTGTATCCCGGACCCCGGGCTTCCCGACTGCCACTGCCGAATTGGTGCAAACAACTCAAGAACTCGTTGAACTGATGATCCACCGTCGTGCCTTAGTTTTAGGGCAAATTCCAGGTCAACAAGGGGTCTTTGTTTCCGATGCCGATGTCCCCACCCTGAATGATGAGCCGATAAAGCTCAATGAAGAACAGAAAACCCTGGCAAAACAGTTTCTCAGAGAAACCATTCCAGCTTGGGAAGCGAATCTGGCTGCGATGCTTTGCTGGCAAAACGGGTTTCAAACCCCCAAAGACGTCATGATGCAATATTTAGGTTGTGCCGAGGAGGTCTCATCTCGCATGGCACCCGTAAATGTGATGCTCCAGGAGATTGATCGTATTCAAGAACAGCCGTTTTTACTGAACCGGCAAGCCTTGATGCCCAAACTCGAAGCAGAACGAACCATGCTCGGTCACCAGACCACGGTCAACCAACTCACCCGAGAATGGGTGGACGTCTCGGACGCCTTGGTCGCTGAAGATCGCCCAAGGGAAATCGGCCAATTGCAAGCACGTCTCCGGGTAATTGAGAGCGAACTTAAGCTTTTAGTGCCAAAAGCCAACATGGACTACATGCCAAGCGACTATCAGTAAGAGCACCTTCAATGGATTAAACTAGTTCTGTTCCCATGCTCGGAAGATTAGCGATGCATTATGTCCGCCAAACCCAAAAGAGTTGGACATCGCAACCTTCATACCACTTACAGCACGAGCCTCATTGGGAACGTAGTCCAAATCACATTCAGGATCAGGTGTTTGCAGATTAATAGTCGGGGCAACCATTTGGTGTTGTAAAGTTAACAGGGAAATTGCCGCTTCCGTGGAACCGGATGCACCCAACATGTGGCCCGTCATGCTCTTAGTCGAGCTCACCACTAACTTACCAGGCTTGGAATGCTCGCCAAAGACATGCTTGATGGCCTTCGTTTCTGCAATATCCCCCAAGGGTGTGCTGGTGCCATGGGCATTGATGTAATCAACAGCCTCCGGAGTCAACTCTGCATCACGTAAGGCTGCTTTCATCGCAATGACGGCTCCCGTACCTTCAGGTGGAGGAGATACAATGTCATAGGCATCCGCAGAACGTCCATAGCCAACAACTTCACCGTAAATTTTTGCCCCTCGGGCCAAGGCATGATTCAGCTCTTCCAAGATCAAAACAGAGGCACCTTCAGACATCACAAAGCCGTCCCGATCAGTATCAAATGGACGACTTGCGTGCAAGGGATCATCATTTCGCATGGAAAGTGCCCGTGCTGCGGCAAACCCAGCCACCGAAATAGGCGTAATCGGGGCTTCTGCACCACCTGCAAAGGCAACATCCGCTTCATCACATTGAATAATACGGAAAGCATCCCCAATCGAATGGGCTCCAGTGGCACAAGCAGTCACCACAGCCATATTTGGTCCTTTAGCATTATATTCGATTGCGATCCGACCGGCTGCCATATCGCAGATCATCATGGGGACCAAGAACGGGCTGCATCGACGTGCCCCTTTAGCCATCACTTCTTTAATCTGAGTTTCAATGGTCCCAATTCCCCCAGCAGCACTACTGACCACGACAGCAAAACGCTCGGGAGCCACAGAATCCGGACTTAACCCAGAATCTTGATAGGCTTCTTTGGCAGCAGCCATGGCAAACTGGGTGTACCGATCCATCCGCCGGGCTTCTTTTTTGTCCATGTAATTCTCGGGATTGAAATCACGAACTTCACCCGCAATTTTACAGGACTGATCCGACGTATCGATCAAAGTCATCGGCCCAATGGCGCTCTCACCGTGGGTCAAAGAATTCCAGAACGATTCAATGGTACTTCCAGAAGGGGTGATCAAACCCATCCCGGTGACCACCACCCGACGTTTTTCTCGGTTGGACATATGCGTTACCGCCAAACGGTTCGTAGGACCGTGTCTAAACTTTTAATTACAGGAAAACAAATGAGGGGGACAAGGAAATTACTTGGAAACCCGCTCGATGTAGTTCACAGCATCTTGCACCGTGACGATCTTTTCAGCTTCTTCATCAGGGATTTCGGTACCGAATTCTTCTTCAAAAGCCATAACCAGCTCAACGGTGTCGAGGGAATCAGCACCCAAGTCTGCTTGGAAGCTTGCTTCCGGGGTTACTTCTTTTTCATCAACGCTCAGTTGTTCAACAACAACTTTTTTAACCCGTTCAAACGTAGATGTGGTGGTGCTCATGATTACAATCTCCGTTACTCATTAAACGTGCTGACTAAGTATACTTACAAAACCAATCCACCGTCAACTTGAAGGACTTGTCCCGTAATGTAGTGACCTGATGTTACCAGAAAGACAACGGTACTGGCAATATCTTCAGGCGTACCAAAACGGCCAAGAGGGATGTGCTCCAGAACTTTATCGCTTCCCAAACCTTCTGTCATATCGGTGGCAATGAACCCAGGAGCTACTGCATTTACCCGTACATTACGACTGGCAAGCTCTTTGGCAACCGACTTGGTTAAACCAATCATCCCTGCCTTACTGGCCGAATAATTGGCCTGCCCCGGATTGCCGTAAATCCCGGAGACACTCGTGATGTTAACAATAGACCCGTCACGCTGCTTCATCATAATCTTGCCAGCAGCTCGGGTCAGGTAGAACGCTCCGGTCAAATTGGTATCGATAACCTTCTGCCAATCCTCATCTTTCATTCGAATCAAAAGTGTGTCACGCGTAATACCGGCATTATTGACCAACACATCCAGGCGGCCATAACGATTCATCGCTTCATCAATTAAGAATTGGGCATCAGCAGCATTGGCCACATCGGCTTGAACAGCAGTGGCCTCTTGGCCCAGCACCCGTACCGTATTTTCCACCTCGGAGGCCGCTGCTTTATTGGAAGCATAACTAAAAACCACATGGTAGCCCGCTTCGGCCAGGGCAACAACACACGCACGGCCAATTCCACGGGAGCCTCCTGTTACAAGTGCAACTTTTTGTGTGGATTCCGACATTACACCAATATCCTTTCCTTCAAGCCATCAACGGTTTTAGCCAACGAGGCCTCATCAAAGACGTTATAAACGGTCGCCTCCCGATGAAATTTCTTCACCATACCCGCCAGTACTTTGCCCGGCCCAATTTCCACATAGGTATCAATGCCTTGCTCCTTCATTCGAACCATCGTCTCGGTCCAACGGACTGAAGAAGGAATCTGCCTGGCCAGCTTCTCTTGAAACTGGATAGCTTTGGTCGTTGGTTGGGCATCGACATTGGTAATGACAGGAAATTCCCCATCCACAAAGGTCACCGTGGCCAGAGCATTGCGAAAAACATCAGCAGGCCCTTGCATCAAGGGAGAATGGAAGGCCCCTCCGACAACTAACGGAATGACTTTTGCGCCTTGCTCCTTAGCTAGGGCAGACGCTTTCTCAACCGCAGCAGGTTCGCCTGAAATGACCACTTGGTCCGGCGTATTATAATTGGCCACCGTCACAATGCCCATATCGGCAGCGGCCTTCACCGCACCCTCAACCTGCTCCTGAGGCAAGCTTAAAACAGCTGCCATGGCCCCAGCAGGAGCGCTTTCCATGCACTCGGCCCGTTTATTCACCAGCATTACAACCGCTTCAAGAGATAGTACCCCTGCCGCATAGAGGGCAGCATACTCGCCTAAGCTATGTCCTGCCGCAACTTTGGGTGTGATCTTTGTGTGCTCTTGAAGCACGGTGTATGCCGCCAGGGAGACCGCCAATATAGCCGGCTGGGTATAACGAGTGCGTTTTAACGTGTCTTCGGGCCCTTCAAACATGACTTGACACAAATCCGGTAAGACCCACTGATTGACCTGATCCATGAGTTGACGTGCCGTTGAATAATTTTCATAGAGGGCTTTTCCCATTCCAACAGCCTGAGCACCTTGCCCTGGAAATAAAAATGCAATGTCTGCCACGGTTATTGGCTCCTATAATACTGTCAAAATTCAAGACTAATTCTGTTGCACCGGTTCGTGGTGCGTTGCCGTCTCGGCAGAGGCAGGGCGATGATCCACCGCATTCCATTTCATGACCACGGTAGCCGTTGCAAGACCTGCACCAAAACCGCACAATACCAGCGTCTGGCCAGGAATGATTTGCTTGTCATTAATGGCATCCATCATTGCCAAGGGAATGGACGCGGCAGAGGTGTTGCCATAATTCTCCAGATTCACAATCATCTGTTCAGGAGTGATATCCATCCGCTCAGACATAGAGGACATAATGCGGGCATTGGCTTGGTGAAGGACATAGTAATCGACATCGCGAGTGCCGATACCCGCTTTCTCCAAGCTAGCTTCAATCAACTTGGGCACATCCCCGACGGCAAACTTAAACACTTCACGGCCGTTCATATAGACAGCCGATTTTTCCTGAAAGGTTCTGGGTGGGGCCAAAGGACAGTTATCTCGATTAATCGGCAGCTTAATTTCTTGGCCTCGCCCCCCATCTAACATAAAGTCAACGGCCAGAACGTCCGTATCGGCGGGGTTTTCTGTGGCCCGTAAAACATAGGCCCCCGCCCCGTCACCAAACAAGACACAGGTATTTCTATCGTACCAGTCTGTGTAGCGCGAATGACAATCTGAGCCAATAACCAGGGCATTCTTTGCCGTTCCGTTTTCCAGGAATTGAATGGCAATCCCCATGGCATAGATTAAACCGCTACACCCCATGGCCACATCAAATCCGAAGGCTCTGGATGCACCAATGCCCTGTTGCACTACCCCACAACCTGCAGGATAGATATAATCCGGGGTTGAACTCGCCAGAATGATCAAATCAATGTCTTCACCCTTCATGCCAGCAAACTCAAGAGCATTTTTGGCTGCTGCAATCGCAAAATCTGTCATCAGTTCGTCATGGGCAACAACACGACGTGCTTTAAAGCCAGTACGAGTGGTAATCCACTCATCGGAGGTCTCTACCAATGCCGTCAAATCATCATTACGGACCTCATGCGACGGAAGGGCCACACCGATTCCGCACATTTTGACGCCGTGTTTACTCATAATCTACAGACATCCTTCCAACACTTTCTGCTCAATTTTGCCAATGACATTCTGTTCAATCGCTTCTCGGGTCACGCGAATTGCATTTTCGATGGCGTAGGCATTGCTGCCCCCATGACCAATAACACAAATTCCTTTAACACCCAATAAAAGCGCCCCCCCAAACTCTTCATCCGAGACGCGACGCTTGATGTGCTTCATGGCAGGCTTCATCAACAACGCGCCGGCACGAGACTTCAGGGTTCGAGTTGCCTCTTCTTTAAACAGTTTCATCACCATCTTGCCAATGCCTTCAGCTGTTTTAAGGGCAATATTACCCGTAAATCCGTCACACACAACCACATCGGCAGATCCATCAAAAAGGTGCTTGCCCTCAATATTCCCGATGAAGTTCAGCTCATCATGCTGCTCCAAAAGCTTAAACGTGGACAAGGCAAAGCTATTACCTTTACTCGGCTCCTCTCCAATATTCAAGAGCCCAATCCGAGGTTTATCCACGTGTAGAACAGCTTTTGAAAAAATACTACCCATTCTGGCAAACTGTAACAGCATCTCAGGAATACAATCAGCATTAGCACCACAATCCAGGAGAACGCATGGGGTTTTATGGGTTGTTGGCAAAACAACTGCAATGGCAGGACGATCCACACCCTCAATACGCCCCATGTTAAATAGGGCTGCCGCCATGGCAGCACCCGTATTTCCGGCAGCAACCAAACCTTGAGACTCTCCTTTGGCAACACAATTGCTGGCCACCACTACCGAGGCATCCTTTTTCTTACGTAAAGCCGTTGCTGGGGACTCCCCCATCTCAATGGACTCCATTGCCGGAACGATTTGATAGTGACCCCCTTTGACATCCAAGGTGTCCAACTCGGCTTGAATTTTATCCGGATGCCCCACCAGTTGCAGGGCAACATCATACTTACGACCTCCTTGTATGGCACCCTTCACAATTTCCTGGGGCGCAAAGTCCCCACCCATACAATCGATCGCAATAGAAATCTGTTGTTGCTGGTCCGTCATGCGACATCCAATTCGTGTCTCTCGAGCCCTACAAATCAACCGTTTGTAAAAGCACCTTCGAGATTATACGACAATTCTGACGTCAATTTAGGAAATACCAAAGCGTTCGGAAACTTTTTTCCCGTTGTAATAACCGCAGGTTTGGCAGACCACATGGGTTAATTTCTTATCGCCACAGTGCGGACAGGTCATTAAGCTGGGAACGGTCGCTTTCCAACAGGAACGACGATGCCCTTGCTCGGAGTGACCCACTCGTTTCTTGGGAACTGGCATGATTGATTACCTCGAATCAGATTTAAAGGTCAGTATCACGATAGGACAATACTATGGCAAAAAAAAATTGAAAGCTCAAGGATTTTCTCATGGCCTAAGGGTTTTCCGCAACGGCCAGACTTTTCTCAAAGCAGACTTAGGCTTTCAAGCTTGAAACTTGCGAACCCGCTCAGGCATGAAATCAATACGCCGTTATGCTAGGCATGCAGCTCACACTCAGACCGATTGCACAAACGATCGTTGCTGACGGCTATCACTAAAAATTGGCGAATCAGGTCTTTGAGATCCAAAACACCATCTGGGCCAATGGTCTCATAATAATCTTCTTCCTGGAGCTCTTTGTCTCCAGGGATCTCATCTAAAAGGGCCTGATAAACAAACCGCTCTTCAAAATTCCCTTTTGCCCGGCGCTCAAACATTTCACAGCATCGATCACATTCGTCTTCAATCAAGGCATCAAAATGCCCCGACACCTTCACTCCTGTTGCGTTTAATTCACAGTGAGCGGCCACTTGTACTGGATTTTTGACGGGCAAGTCTTCAAATTCATAGGCGTCTCGCACCGTGACCTCCCGCTGCCCAGCACGAATTAAATCCTTTAGTTTTAATTTATCCATCGCTATTCGCTTTGTTTTCCCATCGTCAACAGAGTATGTTTACGGTATGAATGATAAGAATGAAATGAGACAGTTGTATCATAGTTGCCAGGGTTTGAAAATTCAGGCCCCCAAATAGAGAGATCCTTAATCATGAGTCTGTTGACCCAAACCACCATGCACGCTGCCGTGATGACCCCGGACAAAAGTATTCGGGTCTGTGATTTGATTCGCCCTGAAATTCCTTCCGGCGGTGCCCTTGTTCGAGTCCTTGGTTGCGGCCTGTGTGGTTCTGACCTGGATAAATGGGCCCATCGTCAAACCGATACGGCTATTGTCCTGGGCCATGAAGTTGTAGGGGTCTTGGATACCCTTTCTCCTGAAGCCCAAAAGCAATTCCCTCATCTTTTGCCAGGTCAGCGTGTTGCTATTGCTCACCATGTACCCTGTCAACAATGCCACTATTGCCTACATGGCAGCCCCTCTATGTGTCCTAGTTTCAAAGAAAGCAATATTTTGCCCGGCGGGTTTGCTCAATACATTGCCATTACAGACGAGCATTTGGCACATACCGTGTTTCCACTCCCGGATCATCTTTCTGACTCAGGAGGAAGCTGCATTGAACCTTTAGCTTGCTGCATTCGTGCCATTGACAGACTGCCCTCTGAAGCCGGTTCATCTTTAGCGATTATAGGACTTGGATTTATCGGCTTATTAACTGCCCAATATGCTAAACTACGTGGACTGAACACCTACGGGCTAGATCTAAAACCCGATCGGGTTTCTTTGGGCGTCTCTCATCAGATGATTCATCGAGCAAGCGACTCTCCTGATCTCTTTGTAGACACTTTACATCAGGCAACCCAAGGTCGCGGAGCCGATATGGTGTTTCTCTCCGTGGTAACTCCCGCAACCATCGAGCTGGCATTGAAGTCTGTTCGCAATGGGGGCACGATTATGCTGTTTGCTTCATCAGCGCAAAACACGCCATTAATAAACCAAAACACCCTTTATTTTCGAGAAATTACTGTAATGACAAGCTATTCCCCATCTCTCACTCAGTTACAACTGGCTTCCGATTTAATTATCAGTCAACAAATTCAGGTTGAGCCCCTGATTAGTCATCAATTCCCCCTAGAACAGTTAGTTGATGCCTTTAAGCTATATCAAAAAGGAGAGGCTCTGAAAGCCTTTATCACGGTATGACCCTACTCGCCTCAAATGCCCTTACTCAGACCAAAACCATGAAAGCAGCCAGATTCTATGCCCCTGGGGATGTGCGTTATGAGGACACTCCTTGCCCTCTGGCAGGACCCGGCGAATTGGTTATTCAGATAAATACGGCGTTGACCTGCGGAACGGATCTGAAAACCTACCGACGGGGGCACCCGGTTCTCATTAAGACCTACCCATCACCTTTTGGTCATGAAGGCGCGGGCACGGTTGTGAGTGTTGGCGATAATGTCACACGGTTTCACATGGGCGATCGGGTTGTGGCAGCCAATTCAGCCCCGTGTATGGCATGCTTTTTCTGCCAAAAAGACCAGTATAACCTTTGTGAGCACTTGGACCTACTTAACGGAACCTATGCACAGTACCTGAAACTTCCAGCCCGTATTGTCGAACACAATACTCATCTGCTGCCCGATACCGTCAGTTTCGATGCTGCTGCATTCTGTGAGCCTTTGGCCGTCAGCGTTCGGGGTATTGAAGCGTGCAACATTCAGCCTGGCGACCGCGTCGCTGTTATCGGCTTAGGTGCCATCGGCTTAATGATGCTCAAGCTTGCCAAACTTAAAGGCGCAAGCACCGTTGCACTGGGAAGAAGCTCCCTCAAGCGGACCATGGCGCAAGACTTTGCCCAAGCGGATGGGGTTATCGATATGACGGAGCCCATTGATCTTCAGACGGTTCTTTCTCAGTACACACCCCACGGTTATGGATTTGATGTGGTCATTGAAGCGGTTGGTCAAACCCATACCTGGGAAATGGCTTTAAACCTAGTGCGACGTGGCGGCTTGGTCAATTTATTCGGAGGGTGCGAATCTGGTAGTACTATGGCTTTAGATACCCGTCGTCTTCATTATGATGAAATTACCTTAGTCAGTCCATTTCACCATACTCCCCGGCATGTCAAAGAGGCGTTGGAGTGGATTAATTCAGGAATGATCGATCCAACACCACTGATTACCCATGAGCGCTCTCTCTCCCAGGTTCCTGAAGCATTAAACCTTGTTGCCAGTGGGACGGCTCTAAAAGTCGCAATCCGACCCTGAGATTAAGCCCTATTTCTGTTGAGCGGTTGTCCCTATTCCTGCTTTTCAGTACGATGGAGATATTGCCGTTCACAAGAGTTCGTTTTATGACCCGACGTCTGCTTTTACATGTCTTGACCGTCCTTGCTCTTACTAGCGCTATACCTGCATTTGGTGAGGCCTGCGGCGAACTACCCTCCAAATTTTCCCGTCCTACTTGTTCGCAAGACACCTTACAATACAGCCTTTGCTTAAACCCAAATCTTCAAGAAGCCTTTAAAACAGTCGAGAGTCCGGCCTATAAATTAACCTTCAATCAAGTCGTTCGTCAGGCTCAAGCCTACCTGGAAGATATTGCTCCAGCCCCCAATAAAGTGGTCATTACTGATTTAGACGAAACATTGGTCAGTAACTTGGGGTATTACAAACGCTATCAGCGATTTGCTCCTGAGCATTGGCAAAGCTGGCTCCGTGTTCAAACTCCGGCCACCTATTTTCCTGCGGTACGTCAACTGCTATTGAGCGCCAAGGCTCGCGGTTTTAAAGTGATGTTTATTACAGGTCGCTCGGCAGAACACGCCACTGCGACATTGCACCAAATACCAGACATCCCCTGGGATGGGGTATTTTTCAAACCTGGTAACACCGGTGTGTCATCGAATCAATATAAAATCCAAGCTCGCCAAATGCTACGGAACCTCGGCTATGAGATAGTGCTCAATATTGGTGATCAGCCTAGCGACTTTGACCAACCCATTGACCCTGAGGCCGGCGAGTTTCTCCTGCCCAACGTCATTTATAGCATTCCTTAAGAAAACTACCTTGACTGTCCTTGGCATCGATTAAATCATTCTGTTCAAGAACAGACTAACCACATATAGAAACACTGAAAAAGTTAATATATCCAGTAGGGTGGTGATTAAGGGACCACCCACACCCGCAGGATCTTTTTTCGTCAAGGCATTATAGGTATAAGGCAACGCAATTCCCAAAATAGCCGAAAGACAGACGGCAAAGATAACGGCACAAAAGAGCAGTATACTTAACTCCCAGTGCCGATGTTGAACAAAAGATAACACAGCAACACCAACGGCAAAGCTAAAGCCGGTGATTAGCCCGACACCAAGTTCCCGCACAAACTTTTCTTTAAAATTCTCTGGGGTAATCAGGTTTAAGGCCAAACCACGAACCGCAATCGTCTCACTTTGGGTTCCCATATTTCCTGAGAGGCCCGAAAGCAAAGGCATAAAAGAAATTGTTTTAACCGCCGTAGCCACTGTATGACTATGTGAGGCAATGACGGCAGCCGCCAAGAACTGTCCCACGAGTGTTACCATTAACCAGGGCATTCGTGCCTTAACGGCATTAATCATAGGACCCGTCAGCAGATTCTTCTCATCAATCTGCTCCAGACTAATCCCGGAGGCCAGGTAAATATCCTCCGAAGACTCCTCATCAATAATATCGATAATGTCATCCAAGGTAATAATGCCCTGAATGACATGACGATCATCGACAACTGGAATCGCCAGGAGGTTATAGTACTTTCGAAATTGTTTGACAACGAGCTCTTGATCTTCAGTCAGCAATACGTATTTAGGCTCAAACTGGGCAATTTTTTGTAAGGGTGTTTCCGGCGGATGGAGAATGAGTTGCTTTAAGCTCACCACACCCACGAGCTGCTCTTGAACATCCGCGAGATAAATATAATAGATAAAGTCCTTTTCTTCAGCTTGTTTCAGCATCTCTTGTGCATCGCCCACAGTAGCATCCACAGGCACTTGCAAAAAGTCTGCCGACATAATTCCAGCAGCCGTATCCTCTTCCTCCATCATCAGATGATGGATGGTCCGAGTCTCTTCGTCAAAAGGCATTTCCTTCAAAATTTTCTGGCTTTGCTGGGTGTCAAGTTCTTGAAGCAGATCCACGGCATCATCAGAGGGCATAAAACGCAGAATCTGGCTACTCATCATCGTGGGTAGGCTCGATAAACAAGCAATCTGGCGCTCCTGATCCAAACTCGTCAATACTTGGGCAGCTTGGCCGATGTTTAAGTACTGGAAACAGGTCACCAAATCCTCAGGAGGCAAAGATTCCAACACTTCAGCAATGTCGGCAAAGTTGTGACGGGTTAACAAACGTCGTAAAGCAGACCCATTACGAGTCGTAAGATAGCGCTTAATTTTTTCGTCCAGTTGAGCGACCGACGTGGAAGGCATAAGCGTCAATCCTTGTACTGTCTGACCGCACAAATCTTGAAAACAACAGGGGCTGAAAAAACCCAATGATCAAAAAGCGACCTTCGGTTTCATTGTGCGGAGCAAACGCAGATTATAGGAGCACAGTGTGATATCTACCATAACATCATTACACACAGCGTGCTATCCCAGATGGTTTTGTAGCTCAAAAAGAACAGGCGCCACCAGAGTGACGCCTGTTCAACATGGTTGTTAAGAGCCTTAGTAAGCCGTCGTCGACACTTCAGCATACGCCGCAGTAAGGTCGGTAGTTGGAACATGGGTTACCGGATCCTCAATGGGCATTTTGGCGCTGACATATTGCTGCAGCAACGGAATGTTGGGTTTAACCCGCTCGATGAAATCAGGCAACTCCACTTGGTAGAAGACCCCTAAAGCCACCTGAGGTTCATTGCCTTGAACTTTCTGTATGGCTTGGAGCTTCTTGGCCTGGATTTCTTGAGGGTCACTGGGGTTATGCACTTTGCCATCATAACCTTGAGCATCCAAGTGATAGGTTCGAGGATACTTGGCTCCGTTAATTTCAACTTCCTCGGCAAACCAATCCTTGGTATGGAGGTTATTGTAGGTCGGACATGGCTGCAGAACATCTACCAGCGCCATGCCTTTGTGCTCGATGGCTTGCTTAATGGTTGCTTTCAGATGCTTCGCATCGAACGCGTAGCTGCGTGCCACAAAGGTATAACCGGCAGAGATGGCAATTGCCAACGGATTAATGCCATCGTTCGGGTTTGGCAACGGCAAAGACTTCGGCTGCGCACCCAACTTCAAAGTGGGAGACGCTTGGCCTTTGGTCAAACCGTAAACTTCGTTGTTGTAAACGATGTACGCCAAATCAACATTCCGACGACCGGCATTCAGAAAGTGGCCTGCGCCAATCCCGTAGCCGTCTCCGTCACCGCCTGCTACAACTACCTTTAAATTGGGGTTAGCCAACTTGGAGCCCGTAGCAAAGGGCAATGAACGACCGTGCAAAGTATGCACACCATAAGTTTTGATGTAGTGAGGTGTTTTACTGGAGCAACCCACACCAGAGTACATCATGACATCAGATGGCTTCAGCTGTAATTCAGCCATGGCCTGCTGAATGGCGTTGACAATCCCGAAGTCGCCGCAACCGGGGCACCAATCGGGATGCACATCTGACTTGTAATCTTTGGCTTTGTATTCAACAGTCGATGACATATTAGTGACCATAGGTTAACACCACTTTCTCTGTCTGCTTCTTAGCAATATCTCGTAACGCATTGACCACTTCGGTCTCGGACATTGGACGTCCGGTATACTTGACCACCATGTGATCCATTTTAATACCGGTTTCCATGCGAACCAAGCGAGCCAATTGACCGGTGAAGTTCTGCTCCACACCGACCTTGACTTTAGCCCGACTTAGGATCTGACTGACCGCTTCGGTGGGGAAGGGGCTCATCAGACGGATTTGAAGCATGTTTACCGAGATACCATCGCTTTGGAGAATCGGCAGTGCATCCAACACAGGCCCTTTGGTGGAACCCCAGACCACAATGGTCATATCGGCATTCTCTGGTCCGTAGAGTTTGTACTGCAGATCTTGAGGAATTTCCTTCGCTGCCAGCAAGAGCTTTTTCATCCGCTTACTGTGCATAGGAACCCGAATTTCAGGATCTTCGGCAATATGCCCCCAGACATCGTGTTCGTCACCCGTGTTCCAGAAAATCCCATGCTCTTGCCCTGGCAAGGAGCGTTCTGAGACACCATCTTCCGAGTAAGCGAAGCGAGCAAATTGGCCTTTGTAATCCGGCTGTTGAGCCAACTCAGCCAACTTCTCATCGGTGACCAAACGACCACGATTGATGCGCAACCCACTCTCATCAATGGTCGGCACCGTATTGGTGTTGTTAGCCAAGGACTTATCGCAGAGCACGATAACCGGAGTTTGGTATTGATCAGCCCAGTTGAAAGCATGGAACGAGTCGTAGAAGCACTCGCTCATATCCCCGGGAGCAATCACAATTTTCGGGAATTCACCATGGCCGATGAACAAGCTGTAAAGCAGGTCACCTTGTTCGTGACGGGTCGGTAATCCCGTTGATGGGCCGCCACGCTGGTAGTTATAGACAACGACAGGAACTTCATTAATACCAGCCCAGCCAAGGCCTTCAGCTTTGAGGCCGAAACCAGGACCAGAAGAAGAGGTTGCAGCACGCACACCGGTTAAGGCAGCGCCCACAGCCATACAACACGCGGCAATTTCATCTTCGCACTGGACCACATTGATACCATATTCCGGATGACCTTCCAGATAAACACTTTCGTCACTGGCTGGTGTAATGGGGTAGTAGGACTGGAAGCGGCAACCCGCTTTCAACTTACCTAAAGCCGCCGCAGTGGTTCCGTTCAATATCAGACGGGCTGGAGCATCAGGCACAGCACTAATACGGTAGGGGAAAGCGTCGATAAGTTCTTGAGCAATAACGGCGTAGGCTTTCTCTGCCACTTTCATATTCAAGGGCACCAACTTGGCCTTGCTGCCTGTAAAAATGCCTTTTAAAGCTTTCTCAATGTATTGGATATCAAACTTACACATCGCCAACGAAGCCGCCACAGCGATGGTATTTTTCATAATCTGCAGCTTGGCAACAGGCTGACCTGTTTCAGCAGCCACTTCTTCGAGGATCTGCGAGTAAGGTAAAGCGAGGGTTTTAACACCAGGAGCCAAGTCCAGATTTTCCAGCTTGGTGACATTGGCATCATAAAAGAAATAACCACCTTCAACCACTTCATGGGCGTGAATTCGAGCGGTTTCATCATCGAAAGTGGCCAGCAGGTGAATGGGGTCAACGTGGGAGTGCACCGGCGATTCACTCACGCGAACTTGAAAATAACTGTGCTCACCCATAATGTTGGAGTGGTATTCCCGTTTTCCGTAGACGTTTAGACCGGCAACGGCACAAGCACGGATAAAGAGCGTGGCGGAAGAGTCCACCCCGGTTCCTTGTGGGCCACCAATCATCCACGAAAACTGGTTGGTGATTTCCATAGATAACCTACCTTCTTTTAAACATTGCTATCTGACTGAACGGTTATAAGTCGTTAGTATTTCGTAAACATGGGAAAAAGTGAAGGTTGCCGTTAATACGGCGCCTTAAATAGTAGGACGAAAGGCCTCTAGGGGTCAAGGCTTTGCCTCTTTGCCGTTCTAATACGCAATAGCCAAGAGACATCCATATCGTATAAGCAACCATAGCTGTTTTTCTTCTGGCACGACCATTTAAACTTCAAGAGATTCTACACCATGGTGTCTTTTATGACTGTGATTTGACAGAAATCTTCTTCATTCAACGGTGTCAAAACTCTGTTCTATCACGTTGCAACACGTGCTATTCAAAAAACTTGAGGCAAGTCGGACATAGGGATCCTCAACTCCCACGTGATCACAAGACATTCTGTTTACAAAACGTAACAACCTATCACAAGACAACTCATTGATTGTTTTTATACACTTGAGAGTTAGTCTCTATTCCCATGCCTGCCAGAAAAAGATAAGTGAGAGCCAGATTTTAGGAAGGAGAGTTCATTGATGAGTGGTGTAAGTCTGAACAATTTAAATTATGCCCCGGCATTGCTTAACGACCACAACACCGAAGCGCGTGTGGCAGAAGATGCCATCAAAATTTCTATGTGGGGCCAAATTACCAACGACACGCCAGAGTCGGCCAAGTTATCCAACGGCAAAAATCCTTTTGAACTCAGCAAACAAAAAGATATGGAAGCCGCACGTCGGATACTCAATGCCGTGACTAACGACGATGCCTGGAAGAGAGAGCTGGATGTTAACAGCTAACTGAGAAACAAGCTAATTCTTGTTTCTCAAGCCACTTCAACGCCTCATCTCGCGTGCTGATTTTCCCTTCCAGATACGCTTCTTGAGCAGCCGCTTGAACTCGGCCAATGATGGGGCCTGGCGAGATATGAAACCGTTCCATAATGTCTTGCCCGGTAAGCAATCGAGGCATCACCCCATGCACTTCAGCATCTGACTCATAGAGATCCCAGAGTGCCAAAATACCCTTTTTGAAGTTTATAAGATCATCTTGGGTAACACCCTCGCCTTGAGCGCTGTAGCGATCGGCAATTGCCAGCAGCATCATTTCAGGCAATAAAGGCCCAATGCGCCTAAAAAATCGTCGTTTTGCCTTGGTGGTTGTTGTCTCTTTCACCTGATCTCCTGGATACAGATGCCAGCGAACCAAATGAGCAACAGCCCGAGTTAAATCATTTCCCCATCGAAAACGATATGCAATTCCCCATGTCAGAGCCTCAGAGACTTGCTCATGCCCGTAAAAACGGTACCGATCCGTGTCCGGATCATACGCCATCGTAGCCGACTTGCCTGCATCATGGAATAAACAGGCCAGACGTACCAGAGCAATTCGTTTGATGAACGGGTTAAATGCAGCGTGCAGATCCGTCTGAATCTGCGTGGGCAAATCTGGGAAGTGGACTTCAGCTTGATGAAGGAGTTCCAATGTATGATCAAACAACCCTAAGTGATGGTAATAATTCGATGGAATCGGATGCATTGCCGATAGTTCGGGAAACAGATATTCTAACATTCCAGTTTTTGCCATCAGCTGAACTGGAGTACTGCATTTGGGTGCCGATAAGAGCCGCATCAATTCATAATGAACACGCTCAGGCGCGATTTTGACCACACGATGCGCCTCCAAAGAAACAATTCCCAAGGTCCTCGGATCCAACTTGGTGAAACCCAGTTCGGCAGACATGCGGAACACCCGCAATAGACGGAGGGGATCGTCAACCATATTCTCGGGGCGAACCATCCGAATAATGCCGTGCGCTAAGTCTCGAATACCGTCATATGGATCAAAAACCCGCTGACCTTTAACATCAACCGCAACAGCGTTGACGGTTAAATCACGGCGACCTAAATCGACCTCAATTGATTCTCCCATACACCCGGCAATATCCATCATATCCGGCTGCCCTGGAAACACTATCCGATAAATCTGATAGTGTTCATCCAAAGGAATATATTTACCCCCAGCTCTTTGGGCAACAGCTTGTGCCAACGTCTTGGCCTGGGCTTGAGGAACGACCACATCCAGATCAGAGCTTAAGACCTGTCGAAGCAACATATCCCGAACTGCACCACCAACTAAAAATAGCGGAATATCTTCCTCTGAGCAAACCTGATTCAAAATCCGCCAATGGGAAACTTGCTCAAGAGCTTCATTGAGCAAATTAAAACTCTGGCTGGTGTTGAGAAAAGACATACTGCAAGACCGAGGTTAAGTACAAAACAGCAGTTTCACTACGCAAGATCCTATCACCCAAGTGCACCGCATGAAACCCTGTGTGCTCAAACCTGACCAGCTCATCTGTCGTCCAACCTCCTTCAGGCCCAATGGCGAAAACCACCCCAGATACAAACTCTTGAGAGTTTGCCAATACGGAGGAAACTGGCGTACCACCTCGTTCAGATGCCACCAGCTTCAAAAGCGCTTTTTCCTGACTTAACGAGGTGAGCCATTCATTAAGTGCTATAGGCTGGGCCAAATGAGGAATCTGAATTTGTTCAGACTGCTCTGCCGCTTGTGTTAGGATATCTTCCCATCGTGCCTTTTTATACTCGGGCTTTTTCACGTCAACAATGGTCCTGTCTGTCATTAAAGGCACAATATGACGAACCCCAAGCTCAGTGAGTTTCTGTAAAAGCCACTCCCAGCGCTGACCTTTAATAAGAGCCACACCCGCTGTAATCGGCACATTATCCTGGCTAGAGCGCTCCAAAAGGGATAAGACTCGAACCGTTAGTAATTTTGGACGAGAAGAGAGAACCTCACAAACATAGGCTCTTTTCTCTCTTCTATTTACGAGAACCAGGTATTCACCCGGCCGCACCCGCACCACCGTTACAACACGGTGCACCAGCGAAGCATCCCCAATATCCAGCTCAACGGGGAAGGAGTCAATAGCTGAGCTGAATTCGGTGAAGAACCAGGGGGCATTAAGCTGTTTTTTGGCAGACAAGAGCGACCCAATCTCCTTTTTGAAGAACTCTGCGCAGCACAAGTGGCTGATATGAAATAGCGGTGAGCATCTCCGGCAATTGCGTTCGCATAATACCACTGAGCATCAAAAGCCCATCCCGTTGCATTGTTGCGACCAATGCATTCAGCATCTCTTGTATGACTGTCGCTAAGATATTGGCTAAAACCAGAGCAAAGTCATCGGGAAGCATATCGTCAATGGATGCTGAAGAACATAAAATATGATTAGAAACATGATTCAACGCCACATTTTCCTTGGCAACCTTTACAGCGACCGGATCATTATCAATAGCCACACAACGGGAAACGCCGCGTTTGGCGGCATAAATCGCCAAGATACCCGAACCCGTTCCGACATCCAAGAGAGAGTCCATATTTACATCTTGATAATCCAGTGTTTCACACAGCAAATACAGCATTAACTGCGTGGTCTCATGTGTTCCAGTACCGAAGGCTGACCCCGGATCCAACTGTAACACGATGTCTTCAGGCTCTGGAGAAAATAACTCCCAGCTAGGCTGAATGATGAGGTTGGGTAATAAGCGGGTGACTTTCCAATATTGCTTCCAAGACTCTGCCCAATCCTCTTCAGTAATTAAAACAGCTGCACCCACTTGAACCTCATCCATCATCTCAATTTGCAAAAGCAAGTTCCGGATATCCGATTCCAAAGTTTGACTGGGGCCAATGACCTGAAAGCCCAAAAAGCGATCCCGACCATCAAAACGCTGGGTAATACTATCAACTCCTGGGATGACCCAGAGCAATTCTTCTAAATAGTCAGCCTGATCAACGTTATCGAAAAACAAAGTGACCGATGTGCGGGGTATCGTCTCCACCATGACGTGCGACCTCAAACGCTTATGACGATATTGTAGCGACAGGGCCAAGCAATCCGTCAAGGCATTTAAACGACTCATTCTTGTCCAACAAGCTTTTTAGCGATGCCCATCTCTCATCCGACATGTTCAAACCGGGGATTTTATGCTAGAGTCTTGCTATTCGGCCAAAGCTTGGTCCTATTACCTGAGACTGGTTGAACTTGATTCTATCGTTGATGCGGCTTTAGAAAGGATACCTTGATGCAACCCTCCAAA
Organism: Vampirovibrionaceae bacterium NZW_1234; assembly: GCA_041697335.1. GTDB lineage: Bacteria > Cyanobacteriota > Vampirovibrionia > Vampirovibrionales > JAGQHJ01 > JBGUGD01. The sequence continues at coordinate 95,496 of JBGUGD010000016.1, forward strand.
AAATTGTCTCAAATTCCGCCTTATTTGTTTGCTGAGTTGGATAAAAAAATTGATGCAGCCAAAGCCCAAGGCCGTGATGTTATCAATTTGGGCATCGGGGATCCGGATTTACCCACCCCAGCACCCATCGTGGCCTCCATGAGCAAAGCGATTGAAGATGCCTCCAATCACAACTACCCACCGTATCGAGGCACCGCAGAGTTTCGCGCTGCAGTTGCCCGCTGGATGGCAAGCCGTTTTAACGTAACCGTCAATCCTGACACAGAAGTCATGTCGTTGATTGGCTCGAAAGAAGGCATTGCTCATTTGATTATGGCGTACGTCGACTCTGGTGATGTGGTCTTGGCGCCAGCACCGGGATACCCGGTTTATCGGAACTTTACGATTCTCAGCGGCGGAGAAGCCCATATTTTACCGCTGAAACCGGAAAACAATTTTCTTCCCGACTACAGCAGCATTCCGAGCGATGTTGCAAAACGGGCCAAATTGCTGTTTTTGAACTACCCCAACAACCCGACCGGTGCCGTTATGGCGGAGGGTTTTATGAATGAAACCATTGCTTTCTGCAAAGAGCACCAAATCCTGTTATGCCATGACAACGCCTACTCTGAAATGACCTTTGATGGTTATCGTGCCCCCAGTTTTTTAGAAGCTCCCGGCGCTAAAGACATCTGCGTTGAAATGTTCAGCCTGAGCAAGATGTACAATATGACAGGCTGGCGTGTGGGTTTTGCTGTTGGTAACAAAGGTGCTATTGATGCATTGGGAACCATCAAGAACAACTGTGATAGCGGTGTCTTTAAAGCGATTCAGCAATGTGCTATTGAAGGTTTAAACCGCTCTGACAAACTGTTAGCCAACTTAAACCAAATCTATGCCAAACGCCGTGATATTTTTGTCAAAGGCCTGCAAGAGATGGGTTGGGATTTTCAACCCAATGTGGCCACATTTTACCTTTGGATTCCTGTGCCCCAAGGCTATACCGACTTGGAATTTGTGGAATTCCTGTTGGAAAAATGTGATATTGTCGTCGCTCCTGGAACGGGCTATGGCGATGCCGGTGCTGGCTTCTTCCGCGTAGCACTCACTCAGGAAGATCATCGAGTGGAAGAAGCGATTCGCCGGATGAAGGCACAGGGCGTTCATTTTTCCGGCTTAAAGACGTCTGCGGGAACCCATGCTTAGAACCTCGCTGGCCGTTGCCGCAGGAAAAATCAGTGCTGAGCTCATTAAAGTCTTTCACGTGGGCTCAGGGACTTCCTTACCCGGCAAAGTGGCTCTAAAAGTCGATTCCCAACTTTTGTCGAACCTGGGACGCCAGGTTCGACAAAAGACGGTCAGTATTACAGGTACCAACGGAAAAAGCACTACGGCAGGTCTGCTGTCTGCATTTATTGAGGCAGGACAAGCGCAGGTGGTGCATAATCAACTGGGTGCAAATATGCTTCCTGGGATTACGGCCGCTTTGGTCAAACAAAGTTCTCTGATTGGCCGACTTTCTGCAGATTATGGCGTTATTGAGGTTGATGAAGCCTCTTTACCCGGTGTTGCCCAAGCTATCCGTCAGGACTTGACTGTGGTAACCAATTTATTTCGAGATCAATTAGATCGCTATGGTGAATTAGACACAACAGCCAGACTCATCCACCAAGGCATTGAAAATAGCGGCGGTTATTTAGCACTGAACGCTGATGATCCTATGGTCGCTAGTATAGGCCGTCATTTTCCACCTGAAAAGGTTGTTTATTATGGGGTTGACCACGTTGACTACCCCCATGACATTGCCCTGAACTACCCTGTCCCCTTTCCCAAAGAAGTCACGGATTGTCCGGTTTGCCAAGCAAGCCTGAACTATTCAAAGACGCTTTACGGCCATCTAGGCCACTATGCTTGTCCTCAATGTGGTTTTGCCCGACCTCAGCCTCAAGTCTTGGCAGACACCATTGATATCAATGCCGAAAGCACTCAGATTAAATTACATTGGGAAAGTCAACCGTCGGTTAACCTGACATTGCATCTCCCCGGCTTATTCAATGCCTATAACTTACTTGCCGCCTCGGCCGCTGTTTACTGGCTAAAATTACCCTTGAGCCAAATTGAGCGGGGTCTGTCTCGCTACACCAGTATTTTTGGCCGTGCTGAAAAACGCTTCATTGACAATAAACCTGTCATGATCCTCCTGATAAAGAACCCTATCGGGGCCTCGGAAGTGCTCAAAGTTACTGCCACAGACCCTAATGCCCGTTTGGTTATTATGATTAACGATAACTACGCCGATGGACGTGACATTTCCTGGCTGTGGGATGCCCCATTCGAACTTTTACGACAAGCCTCCAGGCCGATTGTGGTCTCAGGCCATCGAGCAGAAGACATGGCTCTGCGCTTACGCTATGCAGAGGTACCCAGCGACCTGATTCAAGTTGAGCCTAATATTATGTCAGCCTTTTATCACAGTGTTCGTGAAGCTAAGCCAGGGGAAACGGTTTATGTCCTTCCAACGTATACGGCGCTTCTTCAGCTGAGCCAAGCGATCGGGAGCCGATAGCTTTTAACATGGCAGCAATTAGCGCTGCCTCAACCCGTTTGGACAGCTTCTTACGAACATCATAGCCCATATGTGGGTCATTCAAGGTTTTCAAGCGAATGCTTTGGCGTACGGTGTGTTTATACAAGTACTGTTGATAAAGATCCTGGGGGGTGACCGTCTTGCCAATCGTGCGACTTAGAATCTGAGTCAAGAGTTGCTGAATACGCTTAAAGTCCCGTCTCACAGGGCGAACCTCTGACAGATTCTGGGGTACGTCTGCATGGCGTGAAATTAAACGACCCAGCTGTTTCTTTAGACGACGCTCTTTGCCATGAGTGGCTTCACGCAGTTCCTGGAACTCGCCCTTCCACTGTTCGCGCAAGTATTGAGCCAAGTGCTGGTATTTATTCTCTTCTCGCAACGTGGCCATACGAATATAGGTCAATGTCAACAGCGTACGGGTTTGATCCATGTCCCTTGCCGTCGGTTTAGGACCAAGCACCGGTGAAAACCAATGGGATTGCGGCTGAAAAATTAATTGTGCTGCAGCCCGGAGTTGATCCTCGGGAATGCTTTTCGCAACCGTCTGAGCCACGCCCATAATATCTTTATCCGAGGGGAAATAAACACGCCCTTGACCGGCAGACCCTTTTAACCGAGTTAAGGCTTGTTGTGTTTTACGAAATGTCGAGTCCGTATCAGATAATAAGCCTTCTTGTTGAAGCATAGCCCCGACGGCTTCATACCAAGTATCAGCACCCTCTTCAAGGATAAGCACTTTACCGGACATAATTTTTTCTTTAAATGTCGGTGCTGGCAGGGATTCCAAGACAGGCTTCAGCGAGCGTCTGACTGGCCCTGGCAATAAGCGCCAAGTCATGATCGTACTGATATTCTTGTTGGAATCGGTTGTTACAGGCTTGACAGGTGGAGCTGCCGAGCTCTTAAAGAAATCGGTTTCGGCATAAACTTGGTCTAACCCTGTGGCCACAGGAGCAAAATCGAGGAATTGGCTTCCAAAACGAACAGGAACAGGTTGCAAAACGCCCATAGAAGCACGTCGATTCGAAACCGAAGTAAAAACCGACTGAAGAGCGCTTACCACGTAAACATCCCCGTATTAATAAGCCTAATACGATTTCTCAGAAGATACCACGCCATTGTGTCAAATTGATGACAGACTTCGAAATGATAGGACTTTTTCACGCCAGTGCCCCTCATCTTACCCAACCGTTTTGCAGCGATGAAAGCTGCTATGGCCCAACTCAAGGCAAATGGTATCATAAATGCCATTTTGATGCACTTAGCCTCCAGGCATAATGTAGGTAAATAGGGGCGCAACCAATCCCTACATGTCGACTTTGTGAACACGTGTGAACGGCTTTTTCAATGAAACCAAATCCGCCTCCAAAATTGCGGCCTCCGATCATCATCTTGTTCTCCACCAAACAATGGAAGCCTTTCACCCCAATTTCTGAACCCTAGCACTGAAACACTGATTCTGCCCAGCATCTTCATCACCTCCTCAGGAGAAAAAACACTTTCCTATTTCAGCATCACACCTTTCGTGGGAAGGATGTCTTTTCTGCCACAACGTTCCCTTTGTTCATCCCAAGTAAATAGACCCTCCCATATCCGTCCTTCTCATTTCAAGATCCTGAGAGCAGGGTGAAAAAATCCTTTGACTATGGGAAGTCAAATCCCCAGGAATTCAGTAGAGTAACTGTATTACATGCCCATTTTCTTGGGAAAACCGAGTTATAAAGGCGTATCCATGTCAGAGGCATCTCCCAGACCCGTCTCCAAAAAAAGCACATCCCGCTCTGTATCAGATGATCAGGAAGTTTTGGTCCTGTGGCAGCAATACAAATCGCAGCCAAACAACCCTCAACTTCGTGAAAAGCTTATATTAAAGTACTTACATTTAGTCCGATATGTGGTAAGCCGGCTTCCCATTTCGCTTCCCGTCAGTATCGGTCAGGAAGATCTAATAAGCTACGGGACCATGGGTCTCATGGAGGCCGTAGAGCGCTATGACTTGTCTCGAGGATTAAAATTTGAAACCTACGCCGTAACTCGGATTCGGGGAGCTATCATTGATCAGCTTCGCTTTCAGGATTGGGTGCCTCGAGGAGTCCGAAAACGTTCTAAGGACGTCGCCGATGCCATGGCCCGGCTGGAAGAAAAGCTAGGGCGAAACCCCACCGAAGACGAATTGGCACAAGAATTAGGTGTAAACAAGAACAAGCTCAAGTCTATGTTGGCAGAGAGCAATAATCTACTAATTTCCTTGGATGAATCCCGGGGCGATGACAGCTCAGGTGCTTCTGCATCCTTAATGGATTTGGTTGAAGACAAAAACAGCCCTGATCCCCAAGCAGAGCTGGAAGCAGGAGAACTTAAACAACGCCTTGCCAGTGCTATTGGCAAGCTGCCTGAAAGAGAAAAACTGCTGATTGCCCTGTATTACCATGAAAATATGACTTTAAAAGAAATTGGCGAGGTCATTAACGTTTCTGAGTCTCGGGTCTGCCAACTCCATGCACAAGCAATCCTAAGACTGCGGAGCGCCTTAAATCAATGAGCCCTGCAGAGGTTCGTCTTGGTTATCTCCTGGTCGCATCACCTGTTGCCAACGTCTTTATTGGCGGCCTAATGGTGGTCGACAAACGAGGACTTCCGATTGAATTCCGCTACACCGAGCCTATTCAGCCCACTAAGATTCAACAAATTCTATATGGGGCAGCTCTAAACCGTTACATTAAATCTGAGGTTATTCTGGAAACCCTGCTGAAAAGCTTGGAAACAAAACCCAACTTGATTATTGTGAATGACGATTGCTTTTTATCTGAAGACATCGTGACCAAAGAGTTTGAAGTTGTAAGGCTGACAGAAACCAAATCAGGGCCTTTGAAGTCCTCTGTTGGGGGTGTCGAAAAAATTTCTGCGTCAGAATTTTTGCTACAACTCACTGCAGAAAGCAGTCCTGTTCGTGTTCAATTGGCTGCCACCAACAGTGCGGGTTCAGGACCCGGTGGCGTGAAAAGTCTTCCCAATAAGTCTCAGGACCCAAACACCACCTTCCAAGGTACCCCACTCTATACCTTGCTGGTGGAAACAGGCAAAAGCACAGACATTTTAGAACCCTTAAACCGTGTTGAGAAAGCGTTGACCGTGTTATGTCAGGAAGCCGGGATAAAAGCTACCGCAAGCTAATTCATGACATTAAAGAAACCTTGCGTATTCATTTCCAGGGCATTGAAAGCCATTCTCTTGACCTGGGACTTTTCTCATTTGGCACCTTCTACCCTCTAACACCCTCATTTGAGATTTACGGTGGCGTTTTTACCGTCTCCAATGTTGCTTGCCATGCAGTCGATTTGGTGAATAAGACAACATCAATTGCTGCAGACCTTGCAATGAAAGCCCATGCAAACACAGGCTCAATGCAAATTGAAACACCTCCAGTGATACTACCCTCACTAGCGATGTTTCCACCCCCACAGCCAAAATCACTGGCGCTTTTATCGGAAAAGCCAACACTTTATCAATGCCCTATCACGGGTTTTCATCCTCATTTACCAAATCGCATCCGGCCCTCCGAACTTAAGTTTAAAAAGCCCAAAACCCCACAAAAACTTGTAGCAGCAAAAATCAAGTCCCCGGTAACGTATGGGTATCGTGCTGCCATAAAAGCTAGGGCATTGGTCCTATCCGCAAGCAAACGCAATTTGCCCATCTATCGAAAACCCATTCCGGCACACCGGTTTTCTCGAGCCCATCGTGAATTGTTTCGCGAAAAGTTAGCAAAACAGAGTGGCCTACCTGCAAATGAGATTCATTTGGTCAATGTTTATGACCGGATTTATCTGGGAGTGTATCAATCGTGGTCGCAAACCGACGACGGCTTATTGCTTTGTACACCCAAACCCCTGAGTACCCTCACCTCCTCAACCAAAGACAGCCTCTCCGGCTATTTAGTTATTGGCAAATCCCCAAGAAAACCGGGCAATATATTACAAACCATTGTGACCGCCAAGGAATTGCTGGATGCCTCAGAGTAAGCTTCAATCCGAATGTCTGCGGTATGACAGTATGTTAAAACACGCGCCCTTAGGCGTTGTCATTACAGACAATGTGGGTAAGCTGGTCTGGCTGAATCCTATTGCACAAAGTTACTTGGGTGATCAGTTGCGCCTGGGCAAACCTGTCTTGAATTCAAAGGACTGGCCAGGATTCCGAGCACTTATTCTACAAAACAAACCTTTCTATTTTTTGATTGAAGATCAGGGATTTACCTTTACACCCCAAGCTCTTGAAGATTCTGAATCGCCTCGTACCTTGTTGTGGATTGTTCCCTCGGTATCACTGGATGTTGATCTGGTCACCATGCAACAAGACCTGATTCGACAACGTAAAATGGCCAATTTGGGACGAATGATGGTCGAAATGGCCCATGAACTGAACAACCCCTTGACCGGCATTTCCATGGGGACCCAATTGATCGGGATGTCCACCAAGCGGGCCCGCCGTCTTCTGCAGAGCGCCTCTCTAAATCTTGAGGCCATAAAAGACATTCTGGATAAAATCGATCAGGAAAGCAGTAAAATATCCTCATCCACAGCTCGAGCATCTGCTCTGCGCCAAGAACTTTTGGCCTATAGTAAGCCTAATCCATTAAACTTGAGGCCCTATCAAGCCAGTCGCCTTATTGAAACAGTTCTGGACAATTTTAGAAATCAACCCATCTTTCGTCACATGACTCTGAAATTGGAACTCTCAGACCGCTCTCCAACAATTTTGTGCGATGCCTCCAAGTTGGAACAAATTCTCTACAATTTACTCAAAAATGCTCATGATGCGACCCACGCCAAAGGCCAAGTCTGGATTCGTGAATTTGTGGACGAAAATTTTCTGACCATTGAAGTTGAAGACAACGGGCCTGGCATTCCTCCGGACTTGTTGGACAAAATCTTCTCTCCTTTTCTAACGACAAAACCCCGAACAGGAACTGGTCTTGGGTTAAGCATCAGTCAAGAGATTATTCAGCAACACGGCGGACGTTTTTCAGTTTATAATAAACCTGAGTCTGGAGCCTGCTTTAAAATTCAGCTTCCAATCACAAACCAACCCGATGCTAGTGTCTAGCTCGTGCTGTTATCCTAAAAACAGGAGAGTAGTGTGGTGTCTGCTGTAAACAACCCCTATAGCATTCTACTCGTGGATGACGACAGCACTATTCGCGAGAACCTGAAAGAGTACCTGACCCATTATCACCAAGCCGACTATGAACTCACCATTTGCGAAGCTTCCACTTGTGAAGATGCCCTTAAAGCAATGGATTCACAAGCTTTTGACCTAGTTATCAGTGATATTAACCTACCAGACCGGGATGGGTTTGAAGTCCTTAAATCCGCCATGGAGCATAACTCCAATATCAAACGGGCGTTAATCACGGCCTACGACCTGGACACTTATATCCACTTGGCCAAAGAAGAAAAAATTTACAATATCATCACCAAAACGGCCCCATTCAACTTTGAAGAGTTATCAAACGTCATCAACAACTTACTGGTTCCAGAAGAAGCCTTTGGCCTGGATAAATATATCACCACCCCTGAGACCTTTAAGGAGATTGTTCTGACCTCCAGCGACGATATCATGCCTGCTCAACAGGTCTTAAAAGACTTTTTTCAACAATTTAAACTTCCCGATATTGACGCCCTGTCCATTGTCGTCATTGAAGCCATTACCAATGCCATGTACCACGCGGCAAAAAATCCCGATGGCAGTTTTCGTTATAACAAAGGTGAAGTTATTGAAAAGCTTCCCCCAGAAGAATATGTCACCATTACTTATGGCTATGATGATGAACGGATGGGTGTTTCCATCCGAGATCAAGGCGGCACTATGTCAGCTGATGAAGTCCTTTACTGGTTAGAGCGAAATATCTCCGGCAATTCCTTAATGGATACCCATGGGCGCGGCTTGTACCTTATTCATCGCCTTATGGATCGGGTTATTATCAACCTCAGTAAAGATAAAGCGACTGAAATCATTCTGCTTCATAACCTGACTGATTCAGCCGGGGAAAACAAACCCATCTACATTAACGAAATTGCCTAACCAGGAGTAGTCCCTTTCGATTTCTCTGGCGTCCATACCTTTACAGTAAGTCTGCCTGGCAAATTCAAGCCAAACACATCTACGAGCCTCTGCCTTCGGGGGCAAAGAAATCTGGCCAATATATCAGAACAATTCTTTTTATATACACTTTTAGGGTCTAATTTTCACCCCTATTTTATTTTCAATAGCGACTAATCCCTGCTCAGAAAAAGGCTTTTACAAGCAAAACAAAACGTTACAATTTAGAAACAAACAAGCTCCGCATTAAAGCAGCTTAACCCGCGCCAATCCAGCACTTATACCGATGGGGCCGCATTGAATTTTCTTATAATTTATGGTAAGATTAGAAGTTAGTTTTTAGAAAGTTAGCTTTTTGCATTTACCTGTTTACAAACGGTCAATCTGTCGGAAAGGGCTTTCTCAAAAACGCTATCTCAATCAGTAACTCGGAGGCCCTGGACGCCATGTTTCAAGAACGCGAAATCAACTGTCAAGCTTGTGGTGTAAATTTTCCTTTCTCTGCAGAAGAGCAGGAGTTTTTCCACTCGAAAGGATTTCAAGAGCCTAAAAAATGTAAGCCTTGCCGGGCTGCAGCCAAGCAAAATCGTGGCGGCGGCTATGGCGGAGGTCGCAGTGGCGGTTACGGCAGACCTCAACGACAATTATATGATGCAGTATGCGCTTCTTGTGGCGTACAAACCCAGGTTCCGTTTGTACCAAATGGCAGTAAACCGGTTTATTGTCGAGATTGCTACCAGGGCAGTTCTCTTTCTCGGGCTTAAAGGCCCCTTATGGAATTTCAAACCGCCTTATCTCTGGATAAGGCGGTTTGCGCGTGAGAGCAATTCTTTAGAGCAGATTTTTTTAGCTCAGTAAGAAAATGAGGGTTCAGAAATTTTCGAACTTTCCGATAATTGGATCGTCTTTTATTATACACACCTTGGGTTAGCTTACCGCCACACAATAAGAAGAGTTGAGACCATTGCCTGATGACAGATAAAAAGCCGCTTGTTGTTTTGATTCATGGCTTTCTAGGCCATCCTGAAGAATTTGGAGAGCTTATTCCTTTGCTACAAAGCCACGGGTATGCGACCCACCAGGTCTGCTTACCTGAGCATGGGAATGAACCCGGATACATTGCCAACATTACTTGGCATGATCTATTGAGCCACTGTCATACCGACTTGGACCGTATTACGATAGACTATTCTGATATCCATTTGATTGGTTTCAGTTTAGGCGGTGCGCTCAGCCTGGTCCTATCGGCACAACGCCCTACAGACTTTAAGTCGCTTACTTTGGTTGCAGCTCCGTGTAAGCCGGTATTCAACTTGGAATTTGGTCAGTATCACATCAAGAATTTTTTTAACCGATTTTTACCGGGCTTGCCTCGTCATCAGTGGAATACAGGCTTCCCTAAACCAATGTTTTATCCCCATGATCTGATTCGACTCTACCGCCAGATGGACTCCCTGTTCACCGCTGTCCAGGATTCAGCACCCCGCTTAGCACTTCCAACATTGTTGCTCCATTCGGCCTATGACTTAACAATTCCCTATGAGCATAGCGAATGGTTGCATGCCGCTATTCCGGCAGAAACAAATTTAGTAACACTCTTAGATTGCGGCCACCAGGTTTTTCCACACAAAGTTAAAGGTACCGTGGGGCAAAGCGTTATTCATCATATACAAACTGTAGACCAGCGCTACCTAACCCGCCTCACCGGCTAATTCATCGGAAGTGGATATGGCAATGAACGGCTTTCGCCCAAAGCGCTTATCCAGTAACTTTTTAAGATATGCCTTTGAGTCTCGGTCCCAGGTAAATATCAGGCACCGCTTGCCATGCAAGGTGGGAGCATCCAGCGGCAAAGAGGATACCTCAGAAAAATCCGCCAATTTGCCGTTAAAACGTCGAACCCAGATGGGTGGCTTGATACTGGGAGGCTGATACAAGGGCTTAGGCGCCACAACCATGCTCTCAAACCCAAAATCAAAGGATAATTGATGGGATTCATAGTACTGTCGCATGTCGTCCAAAACAGGTTGTAGGGTTTCCTCAGACATATCTTGAGAGTATGAATTAAATTCAAGGTATTTAAAGAGATCATGCCCCAAGAGCCTGTTGGATAGTTGCTTTAAGAGAAGATCAGTGGAATAGCGAGCCCACATGTTCACCTTATCCCACAGATAACAGTCATCCAACATCAAATAATCTTCGACCGACAAGGAGTGTCCGTCGGTCATCAATGCATATAACAGATCCGCCGGATGCCCTGGATCGATGCCTTGATCTCGGACCCACTTGAAACGCAGCAGCGTCATCTTGAGTAATGTTTCAGATGCTTTATCCAAAGAATGCAAGGCCATCTTATAGGCTTCATAACGGCCAAATAAATAATGTTCGACCGCCGGAACCGCTTCTTCCCGAATAGCCATTGCCATTTTTCCTTCAGGTGTTTGGCCAATACACAAGTTGGTGATAATGCGCTCAACTTCGACACGACCATATTGAACGCCCAAATGGTGGCTGTCTCTTAACAAATAGTCGAGCCGATCCATATCCAACTGGCTTGAGACCAAATCTGCCAAGTAATGCCGGTTCTCTCCAGGTTCACCGTCACTAAAACGTGTTACACTGCCCGGTAATTCCTTGCCATAACGGCGCCAAATCTGTTGCAACTCCTCGTCATTCTCAAGAATCAGCTTGTTCCAGTAGGTATCGTGAATGAGGCCTTTGTCCTTCAAATTCAAAACGTCTTCAAGCGTATGTGATAGGGGTGTATGGCCAATGTCATGAACCAAGATACTGAGTAATAGCAAGCGATCCATGGGGATATTGGTATCTTCATACGAGGATTTCAGGATTTGACGAGCATCCTCATGCTCTTGTAAACATTCTAGGGTTTTAACCATAAGCCATGCCGCCCCGATGCTGTGAACAAATCGGTTATGAGTAGCCCCGGGAAACACAAATTCAGCCATCCCCATTTGTCGAATACGACGTAATCGCTGAAATGCACGACTATTCATGACATCCAGAATCAATTGATGATTTTCATCGTGGCGCTTCAGCCGAATCATCCCGTGAACCGGATCCGCCATTGACATCCATTGAGCCATTCTCATTAAGCGTCTATTAACCTCATTCACGACCACGTCGAATCCGCATCTATCGGCAGACACACCACCATCATTCCATAAATTCAGAAAACAGAAAGCAATTATTCGATGTATTTGTGCGGCTGCCCTCAACAATACTATGGCAAAGTCACATCATGAAGTCTGGGAACGGTATTGTTGTTTATAAATTGAACGATTGTTTCCCAAGGATCATCAACTACCCAGTAAGACCTGACATAAGGACCCAAATGCCACGTTTGGGTATCTCGAAAATTACGGTATTCATCCTCGGCAAACACAACAATGTTAAACGTATCAAGGCAACGAAGTGTGTACTCCAATGTGGTCTTCCCATCAAACCAATTGTCTTCCAAAAAAATCTCATAATTGGCTAGGGCTACATTAAACCAGTCCCGAAACTGGTTCAAAAATTCGTACAAGTCTTCATTGGCAAGCTTTAAAGCCTGAAACCGGAGTTGAATATGTTCGAGAACCGTTGCAGTCAATCCAGATACCTCCCAAGGGGTTTCCTAAGGATATAGCACAAACCGACTGAACTGACCGATACTTTCCATTTTGCATCCTCTGCGGCTATAATGACCTATCCGTGACAATGGTAAAAAATAAACGTAACCCTGATCCATGCACTCCATTGATGATGACAACCCCCTCATCTGTTATTGCTTCAATGTCCATCAGCAAGAGATTATGGCTGTCATTCATCGTGAGGATGTACACAGCGTGATGGATATTACTCGCCATTGTAAAGCTGGAAACGGCTGCAGTAGCTGCTGGGCAACCCTGGAGGAACTCCTTGCTCTCAAGCCACCCAACCACACTTAATCAATTTTAGTGGTTGAAACGAAAGTCACTTTCAGAAATGATATACAAGCTTACTTTACCAATCGGTACATTCTACAGCCATAACAAAAGAGGACCCCGCTGATGTTGATGGAAAGCCAACCCCTAATCGATGTTCAAAGCCATGCTGATACTCGGGGCATTGCCCTTCAAAAAGTGGGTGTTAAAAACGTTGAACTCCCACTGCATGTGCTTCAAAAGGATGGTCATACTCAAATGGTTGCCGCCAGTGTGACGATGAGTGTGGATTTACCCGAAGAACAAAAAGGAACTCATTTATCCCGATTTATTATTCAGTTGGCCGAGCAGAACGATAGTATTGCGTTCTGCTACAACCTCAAGCAATTCCTAGAAGAAACGCAACGCCGCCTTGATGCAACAAATGCTTATATCAAGATGGATTTCCGGTACTTTATTCAAAAAAAAGCACCCATTTCTCCTATGTCAGCCCCAATGGCTATTTCATGCAGTTTTGAGGCAGCCCTTCATGGGTCGGCCTATCAATTTGCTCTAGGCTTAGAAGTCCCGATTGCCACATTGTGCCCCTGCAGTAAAGCCATATCGGATTATGGTGCCCATAACCAGCGGGCTTTAATCCGCACACGGATGCATTTGGATACTCAACACGATCATCAGGTGGCCTGGATTGAAGATCTGGTAACCGCGCTGGACGAATGTGGATCGTGCCCGGTTTACCCAATTCTGAAACGACCTGATGAAAAATATGTGACCGAACGCGCCTATGACAATCCCAAATTCGTAGAAGATGTGATTCGCGAGTGCGTCGCTACATTACGCCAAGTCCCCTCGGTCAATGGATTTGAAGTAGAGGTGGAAGCCTTAGAAAGTATCCATGGTCACAACGCTTGGGCCTACCAGAACGAAGGATTCACCAGTCTCTAGGTGGCATAACATTCCCAACAACTCCTAATCCGGACTTCCAGGCTCTGGCTGTGAAATGTGCGGCAGGTCTTTTGGCAAATCTTGCTGTTAGCAAGATGCCTGAACCTGAACAGAACCTACAACCAATTTATCTCAGGCTGCTAAAGCCCGTAGCCTAGCTCCATTGACCGTTGGAACTGCACTTTCTTGCCCTGCCATTGCATCGCAGAAAAGGTCCCTAAATCCATTCTTTGTAGGCTTTTTGAGCTATTTTTTACCGTCAGATAACCTGCTTGACGATTCGTAGCGGTATACACAATGGGGCACTCTTGAAAAAGCCCGGCAAGCGAATTGATCGGTTCCTGGGCTTCAGACCATACAGTGGCCAGACAACCCTGAGGCGTATTAAACCGGTAGATTATAGTACCAGAAGTAGCATTGTAGAAAATAGCTGACCAGGAATGGCCTTGAATTATCTGAGTGCTGGTCAACGTGACCAGTGGCAGATCAGACTGACGGGCCAAGTGCAGCAAGAATGTTTGAGTACTCGGATGCAGAGCGGATGGAACCGTTATCGTTCCCACAGAGATGGTCTGCATCAAATCTTGTAGGCTCTTCTGATTTAAACGACGATCTGAAACAAGATTGAGTAAATCAATATGATTGAGGCCTGAGTGCTGCAGATAATGCATCATACGCCGAGTTGCTGTTTTATCCAGGATCTGTGCGCTCACCAACACCTTCCTTCCAGGCAAAACTATAATCTGATTTCCACTTGCACCATAAGTATCGGGTAGCCACACAATTTGGGATGAAACCGAGGCTTTCACACCAGCAAAACCTATGGGTAACAAGACCATTAGTAGAGCAATAGCCCCATATCGGTAGCGTATTGACTTGTCGAAATTCAAAGGAAAATGTAAGACATAGGCCCCTGCAAACAATATCCCTTGTAGAAGCACCATACTTGTGGCAGGAATTTCACCCAGATACAGATTACTCCAGTGAAACTGACTAAAGCCCCCTGCTAATTGAATCAGCCAGGCAGATAAGACCGTTAACGGCCCTGATGTTATTTTTAATATGGCAGGCCATAGTAGAGACACTGATCCGGCTAAAAAGCCCAGGTAGGTGAGCAGTGAGACAATGGGCAAAGCTAAAATATTGGCAGGCACGGACGCGAGTTGAAGCTGATGAAAATGGTACAACAAGATGGGCGTGACCCACAATTGGGCCACAACAGGGACTAGCAGAAGGCCGGCCCCCCATCGCGTGAGAAAAAATCCGAGCTTGTCCTGTAAAGGCGGCACCATGGAAATCAAGCCGAAAGTACTCAGAAAGGAGAGTTGAAAGCTCATCATGCTGACAATCATGGGATCAATAAGACACAAGATGGCCCCAGCCGTGCATAGCAGTGTCAGCGGGGTCATCTCCCGCCGAATTAATTTCATCAAAAAAGCCAGCTCCAGCATGATACCGGCACGAAGCACCGAAGGCGGTAACCCTGCTAAAAGACAGTAGCTTGCCACTACTATCATCGCTATCACGATAGAGAGTGTAGAAGGCATTCGAAGACGGCGTCCAAGAAAAAGAATGCTCAAAGCAATCAGTCCAACATTGAAGCCACTAGCGGCAAGCACATGAATCAAGCCCGACCTCGTAAAGCTAAGTTTTAAGTGAGCATCGGTTCCTACAGCATGATTTCCTAAGACAATCCCTCCAAGTAAATCAGCTTGGGGCGTGGGCATATACTTTTGAAACCCACGTATGAGCTGATAAGCCACGTCATCAGCTTGTCTGCGAACCCACAGCCATGGGTCTGAAGTTCCAGACGCAAGAATTTGCGTGGTTCGAGGATACATAACGGCCCCAATATGCTGATGGCTGAGATACTCTCGATAATTGAAGTCCCCGGGATACGATGGGCCAGAAGGAACACGAATTATCCCTTGAAGGCGGATCATATCCCCTACCTTCATCGGCGGGAGCTCCTCAATGTTTCGATACCGCAGTAAAACATTCTCGGCTACCCGATGTCCTTTTATTTGCGTCAACCTGACTATCCACTGCCTCCTCCCTGAGGCCTGTTCAACAAGAACTCCCTCCCAATAGGTAGGAGGGCTTGATAGTGCACTCATAAATGCTTCAGAAGGTTTGGTAAGTTCCTCAACAACTCCACGATAACCTGCTCCCAAGCAAAATATCAGGCAAAGTATTAAAAATTGCATGTCCCATTTGGGAAGGGGGCTCGGAATCCATAACAACAAGAATAGAATTGTCAGAAATATGAAGGCAACAAAAAACCATACCCCGAATGCCAAGTGCAATTGCGAGAAGGCCCAAGCACCAATCAGCAACATCAGCGCTGAGGCAATCACCATTTGCCCACAATAGCCAAAAAAACGTTGGGGATGTTTCATGTGGTTCCGGTCTTTATCTCCATCTCCTCAGCCCCTTATGACATAAACACGACTCATACGGATCACTATATTGCTGAAGGTAAATTACACCCGTGGCTCCCCCACATGCTCAAATAGACTGACCTGCTTGCCCGAGACTGGAAACCTTCTACAATGGAAGGTGTTATTGCCTGAGTTAGGACCCAATTGTGCTTCGAGCAATTATCAAACAGGTACTTCAAGGAGGCCTGACCCTGTGGATGGTGATTACCATCACCTTTTTCCTGATTCGCGTGCTACCAGGGGGCCCATTTGACCAGGACCGAAAGTTACCTCCAGCCATTGAAGCCAATATGGAAGCCAAATACCATTTAGATGAGCCTGTTTTTGCTCAGTACATTCGATATGTATCACAATTGCTCCAAGGTGACCTTGGCCCTTCCTACAAATATATGACTCGCAATGTGAATGCCATTGTGTCAGAGGCTAGCAGTACATCAATTACACTGGGGGCAATGGCCCTCCTGGTCGGCATCTTTCTTGGTATGGTTCTTGGTACCTGGGCCGGGTCATCACCAAATCGACATATTCAGAACCTCCTTGTCTTGGTAGGAACCACCAGTGTGTCACTACCGAGTTTTATTTTTGGAGCTTGTCTGACTCTGGTATTTGCTTATTATTTGAATGTATTGCCCGCAGCACGGCTGGAAGGTCCGCTTTCGTATGTTCTACCTGTGTTAACACTGTCACTTACACCGTTTGCTTATACCTTCCTGTTGATCCGAGCCCGTGTCCTTGAATTGATGACAATGCCTTTTGTGCAGAGCAAGCACAGTTTCGGGCTCTCAGAATTTCGTGTTGTTTTTCTACATGTGCTTCGAAATGCATTAATTCCTCTTGTTTCCATCCTTGGCCCGATTAGCGCAGCCACTATAACAGGGTCATTTGCTGTTGAACTTATTTTTGCAATTCCTGGTTTAGGTAAATATTTCATTACAGCCGTTTCAAACCGAGATTACACCTTGGTTATGGGTATCACTATCGTTTACAGTACTTTTTTGGTTGTTTTTAACACCATAACTGAAATGCTCTTGGGCTTTCTGGATCCTAGAATTCGTGCGGATGAGGAGCCCACCTGATGCGTCTGCACTCACAACACCTTCGTCTCATGATTGGCCTAAGTATTCTTTGCTTGATGATCTGTTTACCGCTATTGGTTTCCTATTTAGGCCTGGATCCAACGTTTATTAACCCGGATCTGACAACCAGCCTCCCTTCGCTCAAGCATCCTTTTGGAACCGATGAACTGGGCCGAGATATGCTCGCCCGACTGGCCATGGGGGCTCAAATGTCTTTATTTATTGGTTTGGCAACAGCCCTGGTTTCTGTGGTTATTGGTGCCCTCTATGGGACTATTGCAGCAAGTTTTCATGGGCGTGTCCTTGATACAACTCTCATGCGGCTGATTGACATCGTCTACAGCCTTCCTGCCTTAATGATTGTTATTCTATTTACGCTCTTTCTGGGTAGAAACACCTGGAGTTTGGTACTGGCTTTGTCACTATTCAGTTGGCCAGATACGGCGCGTGTTATTCGAGGGCAAGTTATACAGCTTCAGAAAGAAGAATTCATCGAAGCCTATCACAGCCTGGGAGGTGGACAGATTCGTCTGGCTGTAACCCACTATTTACCAAATCTCTTGGCATTGCTCATCCTGACCACAACAATTACGGTACCCCGAGCAATTCTCACGGAATCCACCCTGAGCTTTGTGGGTTTAGGGGTATCTCCACCTCAAAGTAGCTGGGGAACAATGATTAATGATGGATGGCAAATGATCCGTATCGCACCACATCTCGTTTTATTGCCCAGTGCCTTTTTATTCCTAACCATGATGGCTTTGAATCTCCTGGGAGAAAGCCTAAAAACCCTCGCTCGGGTCCGTTAGCTTCATCTCTCCGAAGCCCGCCCAAATAAACAAAACAGCCTTAAGGATGGTATATTTCCTGATTTCGAAGCCATTTTCGGCCCAAAACATAATACAGCGCCATAGCGAAGCCACACCCTCCCATTGCCCAAAGCAAATGGGCATGCATTCCATAGCGTATGACCCACATCAATGCAATCAAGGCCCCATTGAGAACCGCCAGTAATACCAAATCTTGAATAATGGATCGCGTTAATAATGGAATGTGAGAATGTCGTTGAAGCCAAACACCACAGAGCAAGGCCGTTACCAGATAGCCAAGTGTATTTGCCGAGGCGGCCCCACTAATCCCCCAATGGGGAATCAATGCCAAACTGAGACCCAGATTCGTGGCCGCCCCAAGTCCTACAATCATGGCTTTAAAACCCGGTTGATTAATCCCCCCAATAAGCCCGGTTGTAATTCGGGCGAAATTGTCGAATAACAACCCTGCCAATAACACACTTAAAGCCACATGACCCTGAACAAACTCATGTCCGAAGAGCCCTAACAGGACATCTGAAAATCCAATACTCATAACCAATATCGGTGTTACCCAAAAATAAGAACGGCGCAGGGCAGAGCGATAAATCTGGCTCATCAACGTTGCTTCTTGATTGGCCCAAGCTCGCGAACTACTGGAAAAAACCATATCTTCGTAACTTGTTCCCATCATCAAGACCCTTTCAAATAAGGCATAAGCAAGAGTATAAACTCCAAGCAGGCTTGGCGATATGTAATAGCCTAAAATCAAGCGATCGGCATGCTGCAAAATACTAATGCTGGCCGTGGCAGGTAACGATTTCAGGCTATAGCGATATACCGATGTGAGATCCTGTTTTAACCCATCATAGGACTTTGGGCGCTCAAGCCTTGGGAATAATTTGGGTAAACACCAAGCCAGTATGAGTGCCCCCACAATAAACGCACCCACTTGCGCGACAATGCCCGATAGAGGCGCTGCCCCAAACCACCAGACCATGCCCAGCAAAATAACAATTCGAGCCATTCCGCTGGCCATTTCAGCAATAGCACTGTATTTTACTTCCTGATAGGCTAAAAATGGGACTGCAAACATCCCCATCAAATTATAAACACTATAAAAGCCAATCATATAGACCAAAAGCAGCGGGATTAACGATGGTTGATGATACACATTCACCAACATCGCCACTGCAAAAAGCCCATACGGAATGGATAAAAGCAACGTGATGCCAGCAGATATTGCCGTCACAACCCCAAATAGTCGAATACTTCGCTGATCATGGGCTTGGTAGCGATTCAAAGCTGGAATGAGCGCAAACTGTTCTCCCAAAGTAGACAAGGGCCGAAACAACCCCAAAATGCTTGTTAATAAAGAGACAACCCCAATCACAGACGCGCCTAGCAAGTGAGCTGAAGCCATCCAATAGCCAAACCCGGTAATCAAACTCAAGCCATATCGAATCAGAGAATACAAAACTCCTTTTCGAAACCGATCCGTTTCAACCTGGACTTGTGATCCGGCGTGATGTTCCCCTTGCTCTGCAGGAACACGTTGCGTGAGAGCGGAAGTTTCCATTCGGGTTCATTCCATCAGCGTTGGCTGACAGCCAAGGTTTCACCCCATAGATCAGGGCGCCCTTGTCCTGCCAGAAACACGTCATACCATACTTTCAACACATATAAGTTCCATAACGGCTGGGCATGTTTCATCTTTCCAGAGGCCATCCGCTGATAAAGCCGGTTTACGTAGGGTCGGCTAAACAGCCCAGTCTCCTCAAACAAGGCACTGCTATTCAATTCTTCATAAATCTCAGAGCCCTTCGCCCAAAACCAATCCAATAAGGGGAGATCAAAGCCCTTTTTAGGTCGATCTACTATCGAATCCGGTAAATATCGCCGGGCATAGCGTCGCAGCAGATATTTACTTTCTCCCTCAGACCACTTGAGATCTTCAGGTAGCCCCATGGTCCATGTTACAAGACCCGGATCCAAGAACGGGGCTCTGGCTTCCAACCCATGAGCCATGGAGACTTTATCCAGACCCAGCAATAAATTATTGGGTAACCAGTGGTCTAGATCATTCCACTGGAGCTGAAGATATTCGTCCCATGGCAATGCTGCCTTTAATTGCATGGCCTGATCTGATACCAAAGGGGAGTTCGGCAAGAGCAATTGTCGCTCTTGCTCGGGAAAGTTCCAATATGTTTGCCAAATGGCTTGATAATCCTGCCGCTCCAGAGCCGCTATTAGAAGCTGATACCTGCCCCAACTTAATCCAGACGGCTGCACCTGACTTAAGCCCAAACGGCCTAAGCGACGAAGCCATTGCGGCAACGTCGCCAACTTCGCCAGATATCGAAATCGCTGATACTTATGATACCCGCCAAAAATTTCATCCGCCCCTTGCCCTGTAATGACAACCTTCAGGTGCTTACACGCATAGGCCGAAATACGATCTGTTGCCAAAAGCGATGGATCGGCGATCGGTTCATCCAAATGCCAAACAATTCGGGGCAACTCGTCCAAGGTTTCCGGCCCGATCTCAATTTCATGGTGGTCTGTTTGAAGCGCTTCGGCTGTTGCACGAGCAAAAACTCGCTCATCCTCACTACGACGACTTTGACGATACCCAACACTGAAAGTCTGTAAGGGATAGTCCGTATGGTGTTTTGCCATTGCCGTCATCAAGCTTGAGTCTAATCCACCACTCAAAAAGACCCCAACAGGAACATCTGCCGCTTGAACCCGCAATTGCACCGACCGATACAGTCTTTCATCCAGTTCCGACAAGGCCGTTTCTATACTTAAACCTTGGTTTTTTCGGCGATCGGCCTCAATTTTTGCTTGTAATTCTTGACTTTCAACCACTTGTATCTGATTTGTCTCGGCAAACCAATACAATTGATGCCCAGGAGAAAGCTTGAAGATCCCCTCAAACATCGTCAAGGGATGAGGTACATATTGTGTAGCCAGGTACCATTGCACGGCTTGCGGGTTTAGGACAGGTCGACCCGGATAAACTGCTAAAAGCGCTTTCAACTCGGAAGCAAAACAGATGCCACTGTCATTAACGAAATAGTACAATGGTTTTTCACCGATTGGGTCACGAGCTAAGAGCAACCTTTGTCGAACTTCATCCCAAAGTGCAAAGGCATACATTCCTTCAAGATGGCCAAACATCTTTTCTCCAAAGGCATCATAGGCCATCAACACAACTTCTGTATCGCTTTTTGTGCGAAATACCTTGCCTTGATGTTCTAATTTGTGTCTTAAATCCCTGAAATTATAGATTTCACCGTTCAGTACCAGAACCAGAGGCTTTTCTGGGTGACACATTGGTTGCTGACCCGATGCCAGGTCGATAATACTCAATCGCTGATGACCAAAACCACCATTTGAAAAAATGCTCTTACCAGTTTCATCAGGTCCTCGGTGACGCACACTGTGGAGCATCTGATCCAAAAGGCGATGTGCCTCCCCAGATGCGGTCGGTTTTGCACGAAAGAAGCCAACAATGCCACACATGGCTCTTCATTCCTGTCCTGTCTCACGGATGATTTCGGTGCCCAAAGCAACCCCATTGAAAGACACGCTAAAACCCTAACACGCAAGGGGTTAGCTGAATCTCATTGTTGTTTCAGCTTTTTCATCTTCAGCGATTCACGCCAGGAACGTCAACCTCAGTTAGACTAGCCCATTAGGCCAGTGTCCCGATTAAATTATTCTCAATAAGTGCGCAAAACCAGTAACTTAACTGACAAGCATCTCATCAAGTTGCAAGTCCATTTCGTTCAGACCAGACATCAGACTGCCTTCAACCGACTCATAAATCAATTCAATGCGACGCAATTTTTCTTCTTCGGCCTCGGCCACTTTCTGGGCTCGATGCTTTTTCAGCTGCCGTAATTTTAAGCGATAACGCCGTTCCAACTCTTCCAGTTGTTTGCGATACGCTTCTTCTACCGGCTGAATCTTCAGATAGCCCAAGTGAATCTTTTCCTGCTTGGCCAAGACTTGTGACAAGGCATCTTGTTCCCCAAGGTAAAAGTCAATAACCAGGGATTTAACAAGCTTCTTCATGGCTGCAACGTCTGTTTCTTTTTGCCCTTTATCTTTTTCCCACTTTTGGCGGGCAGACATCATCTGCTTGAGGAGCAATGCTTGAGCCATCGGCGGCAGTTGATGGAAATCTCGCTTTAGGGCCGCCGAAAACTCAAGGAACTGGCTTAGAGAAAGTCCTAACAAGGCTTCATATAAGATTGCCTTGCCTAAGGGCTTCTCTGTTAAGTGGGGGGAAAACAAGATCAGCTTCATCTGCGTATGAGCCGAAATTTGGACGGAATTATCCATACCGTTAAAGGCTAAATACGCTTTGAGCAAACTCAGAGCAGACTCTCGGACCAAAGTATCAGAACTTTTCAGCCCTTCAGCCCAGGCTTTACTCACAATATATTCATTCGGACGCTTTTTAAGATAAAACAGCGATTTTTCAAAAGGACTTTCCGCGTACACTTCTACCTGTTCACGCCAGTACTTCTGCTCAGGCAGCATAAAGGGATGGCTGGTTCCCGCCACAGGCCCCCGCTGGAAGGGTAACACCGACATGATCCAGTTCTTGACGGACTGAGTTGCGTTTTCAAAACGCTGCCCCAAAGAAGGCTTTGGAGACGCTGCTTTAGCAATCCCCTCAGTTACAACCGATATGGTTGCTGTCGATGGGAACACTTCAGGCAACAAGGTCGATGACCCGTCGCCCCGCACAGGAACCCCTATGACTGGTAATTTCGTTGGCCAAGCCAATCTCATCGAATTATTAACTCTTTATCCTTTGTTGTTCCACTCGTGTGTAGGACACACTCTATCACCTTGGATTTAACTCGACAACGATAATACCTGATGGAGGCGTAACTTTCTCGGATACACTCGACCAGAGCGCCATGGGCCGCTAAGTACCTCTTTATCATGCGATCAAGACTCGTAGCCATATGTCTTTTAATGAATAACAATCAAACACTCTCATATACAAAAGGCCTTTGAAGGTTATTCACTACAGGATGCAATATTACTTAGCCTTTACCTGCTCATCCGACTTACAGCCTCAATCCTGAAATGCATCCCTACTTCAAACAGGCAGACATTGCAAAAAGACATTTATTATGATAAAAACAAACTTTGATACACTAGAGCGTTTCCAACCCTTGTTAGCGGCCATCTAGGGTGAGGAAGATACTTATAGGGAAGAGGTGGGATGTGAAAACAAACCATATTTTATTCACCAGTAACACGAAGCATACAAAACCCGTCCATAGCAACTTTCGGATTGCAGCGCCACTGATGAAACTGATTGAACGCCCAAAACATTTTCATGACATTGAGATTCGGGGCGAGTTTGCCAAGAAATGGGCTGATAATCCCCAAGGCGCCATCGTAACTTTAGCCGATATATTGGCAAAAGCAAGCATAGCCTTGGACACAAAACCGACTCTCTCGAAAATCACCACTCAAGAAACAACAGATAAAATGCACCGCTACTTACAATTCTTCCGTCGTGAAAATTTCTGGGACCCTCGCCCCGAAGAGCGTACCCGATTGATCTCAAGAATCTTAGACGAATTTCGAGGGCAAACCCGTCGAGACCCGAATAGCCAATCTCAGGCTCAGGCTTTAAACTTGCCCGCCTCAGAAGGCGCTTGGCGAGGGCTGATCACGTTAATCCGAGACAGAGCCAAGCAACCGGTCTTAGACATACTTGAACAA
The DNA here is from genome assembly GCA_041697335.1 of Vampirovibrionaceae bacterium NZW_1234. GTDB lineage: Bacteria > Cyanobacteriota > Vampirovibrionia > Vampirovibrionales > JAGQHJ01 > JBGUGD01. The sequence continues at coordinate 119,121 of JBGUGD010000016.1, forward strand.
ATGAATGCGCTTGTTCCCATATCCTCACAACACCCCAAACCCATTCTTCACAAACCTCCTGAATTTTTAGACTGATACATGGTTCATTTACAGGACGTGACAAGAGGCTGAATCCGATTACACTAAAGCTATAGATTGGGATTCAATTCAATCGGAGTCAAGTATGACCATGTCGTTTCGCACATTCCGAACGGTTGTGTTATTGCTTCTTATCGGCTTTCTCCTGCCCATAAGCTTGGCAAGCGATGATTTTCAAGGTATCCAAGAGCTCCCTGACTATCCTGTCTATCCAACAGGGCAACCTGCCCCTGGAACCTTTTATCCCATGCCTGGACAGCCCAACTATCCAACACCCTACACCACAATGTACGCACCCTATCCACCCCCAGCACCGACACAAGCCCCATTGGCCCAAGAGCCCCCTAAGCCGTGGTACAAAAAGCTATTGAGCCCTGTTTCCAAGAAAGCCAATCTACCCATCAAACAGGTTCAACCGGTACCCAAGGATAAACCCAAAGAAACCTTAGCCTTGAAAGACCCGATTATTCGGCTGGCAAAAGGCATACGGTATAATCACCAAAGCCTTCCTCCAGGAATTTACCTGCTTCGTCTCATTGAGAGCAATAATGATACAGAGGCAAGCTTAGTCATACAACGCCAACAACACCCCATGCTTACCGTCCCAATCGGATCCCGCACCGGAAATACCATGGAAAAAGCTGATCCAAAAGCCCAGTCGCTTCCACCAGCTCCTGATATTACTAGTAAAGCCAGCGAGAAGGGCAAAGCCCAACACAGTACTTCTATACAAGAGACCAAGACACCCCCGGAAGCAGAAGGGTGGGTGGAACTTTCAGAAGATGGCCAAAGCGTCAAATTGGTGTATAAAGCCCCCAAAATAGTTTATACATCAGTTCCACTTCTAGTTGATGGCCCTTGGCAACCTTAAAATAACCTGCCAAAGAGAAACTAATACTGCTCAACCTGACGTTTAAGCAAAAGCTGTTCACAAATTCGATACGCTTGAACCTGAATTGCAACTATTTCAGGAGTTTCTGGCATCAACATCAGGGCCTTCAGTAACGGAACTGCTTCCTCTAAGGCTAATATATCAATTGCCTTCAGGTATTTGGCCGTGATGCCATTAAGCACCATTTCGGATAACAGCTTTTCCCGACCCCACATATACGCTCCAAAGGACGCCATCGTGATGGCCATCTCCCCATTAACTGCACGATTCAACAAGGCTGTTGGGGTTTCCAAAGGAAACAACGCCTCAATTAACGGGACAGCCTTACGTAAACGACGCTTACGGACTTGCTTAACAGCCTCGATAATAACCAGAGGGGTCCCTCGGTAATCAGGAGAGAGACACGTCAAGTAAAATTGATCCACCTCGGGATAATCAAATTTCGCAAGCGCCTTCATAACGGCTCGAAGATACTCTGGGTATTCACGAGCGAAAGAAATCAAGGGTTTTATAACACGATAACGCCCAATTTGTCCTAGCAGAGCAATGATTCGATAATTATGATCTGCCATTCTTGCGGGAAAGCAATTGAGAACCAAATCGGTCACTTCATTCCGGTACTGCTCAAGTCGGCGTAGAGCCTCCAGAACAATATCCTCCTGGACATTGCCCTGAATAAAACGGTTTAGCAGCGTATGGATCGCAAAAATACGCTCTTGAGGTGATTCACTGTAATCCAATTCCGATAACCATGTGAGTGCCTCATGGACTTGCTCCTCAGAAGCAACAGCAACCCATTCCGCCAAAGGATAAGCCAACCAAGGCTCTTGAAAATGACGGATTTTCGATAGGACCTGACTGCGCCAAGAGCGTGGCAATCGGTTGTGACGGATAAAATCTTCAAATACCCAGCGAATCACCCACTGCTGAATCCCAGGTTCGGTGGAATGCAGCAATGTCTCCATGCGTTCCAAAAATGCCCGCAGTGCCCCTTCAGTAACACCTGAACTATTAGCTGCTATAGGCAAGCCATTTTCCAAGAACTGACGAAGCGACTCCTCCAAGCCACCTACATCGGCGGGACGAGCAAACAAGGACTTAACCTGAACCAGCGCTTTAAGCGGAATAATAATCAAACCCTCTCTAATACAATCTATCCTTGGAACGGGCAACAGTTGCAATACTTGTAGTAAACGCAACCCAAAGAGGGAAGCACGAACTCCTAATAGTGTATCGGGTTACTCCAGATTCTCAAACGCTGCGCAGCTAAAGCGATAAAAATATTTACAATTGGTCGTCTTTCGCCCAAAATACGGGTATCATAACTTCGTGTTCTAGACACACTCATTCATCGTTTGTTCTGTTTGTCTTTTTTTCTTGTCATCGTTGAAAGTAGAAGGAATCGTTCATGTCGATTACAACAGATTTGCCGCTTCATCGCAATGCGCCGACCCCAACGGTTGACGACATTATGAAAGAAGCCAAAGCCCAAGATGTTAAATTGGTACGCCTACAGTTTGTGGACGTTCATGGCCAACCTAAAAACATGTCTATCCACATTACCCAGTTGGAGAAAGTTCTGAACAACGAGATCATGCTGGATGGCTCTTCTATTGCCGGCTTTCGAACTATCGAAACCTCGGATATGTATTTTTACCCAGACTTAACGACCTTTAAAGTCTTGCCTTGGATGGAAGGCAATCGAAGAGTGGCCCGTCTCATTTGTGACATCCACAACCCGGACGGCACCCCCTTTGAAGGCTGCCCTCGGAACAACTTAAAACGCGTGCTTCGCCAAGTTGAAGAACAAGGCTATGTCTACAACGTTGGGCCGGAGCTGGAATTTTTCCTCTTTAAGAAACACCCTGATGGCACCATTTCGCCAGAAACCCATGACTCTGCAGGCTACTATGACTTGGGTCCCGATGATATGGGTGAAGTCGTTAGGGGTGAAATTGTTGACACACTGGAACGCCTGGGCTTTGAAATGGAAGCTGATCACCATGAAGTGTCCCAGGGCCAGCATGAGATTGACTTTAAGTATGCCGATGCTCTGCGTACGGCAGATAACGTAACGACCGTCAAAATCATTACCCGCCTTATTGCTGCTCAGCACGGCCTGCATGCGACCTTTATGCCCAAGCCCGTCTTTGGTATCAATGGTTCTGGGATGCACGTGAACCAGTCTTTGGGTGATAAAAACGGGAACAATGTCTTTACCAGTGAAGACGGCCAATACAAGCTGTCTCAAGAAGCATTATGGTTTATTGGCGGTATACTAAAACACATTCGTGGTATTACTGCTGTTTGTAACCCTCTGGTCAATAGCTATAAACGCCTGGTGCCGGGTTATGAAGCTCCTGTTTATGTTGCTTGGTCTCCGTCCAACCGCAGCGCCCTGCTTCGGGTTCCTGCAAAACGAGGTAAATCCACCCGGATTGAGCTTCGCTCACCTGATCCGTCAGCCAATCCCTACATGGCCTTTGCCGTTATGGTAATGGCTGGCTTGGACGGGATCAAAAATAAAATTGATCCCCCCGCCCCTGCAGATGTTAATATCTACAAACTCACGGCAGAAGAGCGAGCCCAAATGGGTATACCTGCGTTGCCCGGAAGCTTGTATGAAGCCTTAGAGGAACTCAAGAAAAGTGAAATTGCCAAAGCTGCTTTGGGAGATCACATTTACAGCGAGTTCTTACGTACAAAAGAACGGGAATGGGATGAGTTTCGCATCAACGTTTCACCTTGGGAAACGGAGCGTTACCTCAGCCGCTACTAAAACCCTTTGCCCCTCGGTGCCCTATGGTACCGAGGGGCCATTTTTCAGTGTATTCGCATAAAAACGACCATTTAAGCACAGACATGGGGGTTTACTAATAAATCCAAAGTGGAAGACCTGTCACCTCGTCATGCCCTCGAAACAGGGGATCATGGCCTGCAAGGGCATGAATCATAAATTCACAGGCGAATACCACCGCAGTGCCCTTGACCAAGTGACCGCCAAAACAACCAAAATCCTGGCCAGACAAACTTAAATGCATATGGATAACCGGCTTATTCTCTTTTAACGATACATTGCCCGTTCCATTTAAAATTTCAAACTCCCCCTCAAAGGTTCGGGTCACATAGTTATGGGTCTGTTGATCGTAATACGCTAGATCCACCTTTGAGAGCGCCCCTAAAATATTAACCCACGCGGTTTTCACCTCATTTTCGAGGCAAAACGTCTCGAGCGTATCGATAATATCCTTCCCATGATCAATGTTTCCCAGATATATCGCTTGTGAGCCAAAGGCTCGGACCACTTTAACTCCCATGAGGATAGCCTCCTCCCGTACTGCCATGTTCCGTTTTTCCCATTTTTCGATAGAATGAGAGAAAACGCAATTGCGCGAGGGCTTTGAGTTATAATTCATGACCCTCTTACAGCAGGAAAAGCAAAGGAAGTATACCCATGAGCATTGTTGTCCAAAAATTCGGTGGAACCTCGGTTGGGGATGTGGAGCGCATTCGGCGGGTTGCCCGAATTATTGCCGACACCTACGATCAAGGCAATCAAGTTGCAGTCGTTATTTCCGCCATGGGACACACAACTGATGAACTGGTTAGCCTCGCTCAAGAGCTGGTCGAAACTCCCAGTGGCCGAGAATTCGATGCCTTGCTGATTACAGGAGAAATGGTCTCTGCGTCCCTTATGGCAATGACGCTCAACAGTATGGGCTATAAAGCTGTTAGCCTGAATGGCCAACAAGCAGGGATTCATACGGAAGACCTGTATAACCGGGCCCGGATTTTAGAGATTGATACCGGTCGTGTACAATACCACCTGAACAATGGTGAAATTGTTATTGTTACTGGCTTTCAAGGCATCAATAGCAAGGGTGATTTTGCAACGTTAGGGCGTGGTGGTTCTGACACCTCTGCTGTCGCCCTGGCCGGTGCGCTTGGGGCTGAGCGGTGTGACATTTTTACGGATGTAAAAGGTGTCTATTCAACAGACCCCCGTATTGTTCCTGAGGCCGTTAAGCTTGACGGCATTACCTATATTGAAATGCTTGAATTAGCCAGAGTGGGAGCCCAAGTCCTTCACCCGAGAGCCGTAGAAACTGCCCGCCACGCTAACGTCCGGATTCGCGTCCGCAGTACATTCTACACCGATGATCTCGGAACCATGGTTAGCAATGAAACAGAAGCTGTAGAGCCCAATCAACGTCCTGTTTCTGGTATTGCCTCCGATGAAAACCAAGCTCGAGTGGCTATTACTGGAGTTCCTGACCAGCCCGGTATTGCAGCCAAAATTTTCGGCAGCCTCGCCAGCCGGAATATCAGTGTGGACATGATTATCCAATCTCTGGATAAAGAAAACCGCAATGACATTGCCTTTACCGTAAGTGCTAACGATTTACCTGACGCACTGGAAACCCTGGAGCAGGTTAAGGGCACTATTGAAGCGGAATCGGTTGTCCATGATACAGCTGTAGCAAAGGTCAGTATTGTTGGCATTGGCATGATCGACCGTCCTGGGATCGCTGCCGATATGTTTGATGCCCTCTCACAAGCAGGCATTAACATTAAAATGATTGCTACCAGTGAAATTAAGATTAGCTGCCTAATAGAAAAAGATCAGGCAAAAGATGCTGTTCGCGCTATTCATCGGGTCTTCTTTTCGCCAGAAGAAGAGCCCACACTGGTTAGTGACCAAAAACTCGGCTACTAGTGACCTTCGTTAAACCAGCGAACCCCAAGCCTACTTTTTGCCTTGGGGAGGTTTATCGCCAAAAACTATTCTCCCATTCGTGCTCTCAGACCTCCACTCATCCAAAGGGTGTAGATCCAAGGACCAATTTTTGTGGATCACAGGCGAAGTGAACTTCCCTTTCCTGTGAAAAACCGTATAATAAAAATTGAAATTATACCCCTTCGATTGGCCGGACAAGAGCTTTTCTTCTCGTCCGGTTTCTTTTTTTGTTGTTCCTACTATCATAATCACGGTTGATATCGATCACATCCCTGTGTCAGATGAGTTTGAGCGCCATGGCCTCCCTCAAACACAGGACTCCGGTATTCATGCCAATTATTGAGCATTATCTCGATCCCATCCGTCTCGAGTTCTCTAGGACAACTCTTTGCGGAGTGCGTCCCAACTGATACAATGCCATAGGCATTGCATCGTCGTACCTAATGAGGCTTCTGTGCTGTATCGTTCGTTCATCAGACCACTTTTATTCCAAGGCAACCCGGAAAGTATCCATGATGCGATGCAACGCATCGGCCAAGGCCTACAGAAATGGCCTGCGTCCATGGCATTGCTCAATCAATGCTATGCGCCCCAGCTTACGTCGCGTTTAGCACAATCGTTTTTTGGGGCCGCTTTTCACCACCCTTTGGGTCTGGCAGCAGGTTTTGACAAGCATATTACCTTACTCCCCACGATTCGAGCTTTAGGGATGGCTTATGCCGAAGTCGGATCTATTTCCGCTCGCTCTTGGCAAGGGAACCCAAAACCACGAGTCTTTCGCTTGCCACAGGATAAGGCGATTATCAACAGAATGGGCCTTAACAACCCTGGGGTACTTGCCCTTTTACCCCGCATTAAATCGTTCCCCTCGGACTGGCCTGTCGGAATCAGCCTGGTTAAAACCCCAGACCCCTCCATTTTAGAGCAGGACGCTATTGAAGATTATGCAGATGTGCTTCGTGGCGTCTATGGCTATGGAACGTACATTAGCCTCAACATAAGTTGCCCCAATACTGAAGAAGGAAAAACCTTTGAGGACCCTGAGGCATTAGATGCACTTTTAACTCAACTTCGAATCGTTGAAGCCCATTGTGAAGCCGAATTACAAATTCCTCCACGACCATGGTTACTAAAAGTGTCACCTGACCTGGATCCCAACCTGGTTGATACACTTTTTGATATTGGTATCAAGCACCAGGTCGCCGGCTGGATCGCCACCAACACCACCAGTCAACGCCCCAGCACCCTAAAAACTTCCCCCAGCTATATACAGGCGATTGGTCGGGGCGGCTTAAGCGGCTTACCTCTCCAAGAGGCTTCCACACGGCTTCTCGGCCAACTCTATCAGAGAAGCCAACACGTCCAACACCCTCAAGTTTTAATCGGTGTCGGTGGCATTCATGACACGGAGAGCGCCTGGGACAAAATCATTCATGGCGCAAACCTGCTACAACTTTATACTGGCTTAATCTATGAAGGCCCCGGCGTCATCCGACGCATCGTCCAGGGCTTGGAAAAAAAGCTGGATGAAAACCAATTGCCCCATATTCATGCCGCGGTTGGTCTGGCTTACCGATAAACAACATCCTATATCATTCACAAGGCAAGTCTAGATTAGCGACATCAAGAGCATCAGGAGCATCGAGCCAACGCTACCCGTCATCGCCCCTCGGGGCGACATGTAGCCACCACCATAATACCGCTGAGTGCCTAATCCAAAACTCCCTCCCATTGGACCACTACCATAATAGCCACCGCCTGGGCCGATATTGGAATAGGCCGATTGATCCCGGCGCGAGGTCTGAGTGCTCGCCACGCTGACGATGCGATAAAACCGATCATCAGGCGACATTTCTGGGGCCGTGGCTTTAAACACTTTTTGCTCAAGCCGCCCTAATCTTGCGTCCACAGAGTCATTTGGGAATGTTTGACGAAGCAATCGTTGTTCCACCTGCGGTAATGCCTGTAATACGTCATTTGATACTGTTTGAGATCCACCAAGACCGGATGGCGTACCACTTTGAGAGGAAGTCCCCTGACTTGGATCTTCATAACCATTACCCACATCGCCCAGAACCATCATTCGAAGCTGATCGGTTCTTTCCTGCAACGTCCCCCCTTGTGGGCGTCCCATCACACGGGCCTCCAAACGGGCCAAGCGATTCTCAACGGCTTCTTTTTCAAAAGCCTGTTGAAAGACCCGCTGTTCCATGGCTGTCACCGCTGGATACTGACTCTCATTTAGAGCAGGTACACTAGGACCAGGAGTCGAAGTAGACAATGGCGCAGGATTGTTTTGCTGAGCCAACGCCCCATTACTTAGCACCCCTGCCGGTGGTGCCCCTGAGATTGGTGCCACCGAAGCCTTAAAAAAGCTTTGTAACGACTTCAAGCGATTTTCTTGGACCTGAGCACTCTGCTTAGCCCCAAACACGGTGGACTCTATACGATTCAAACGCTCTTCCGAGGTTTCCCCCTGATACATATGCCCAAACAACTGCTGTTCCATCTTGTCCAACTGTTGCTCAACAGATAATTGGCTCAGAGTAGGGCTATTGGCCTTTGCTACGTCACAAATCAGCCATACACCCACACACAAAAAAACGCTAAGAACCACACGGAGAATTCGGTGAAACACATATTGGTTCATCGTCACGATAGGCACCCCTGCAATTGGTTGGCTATTGTCATTTTAGCTCGTCTTGAATGGCTTTCCTAGCCTTCTGGTTCAAACAAAGCAATAATCTTAATGACGAGATGGGTTTCTAAAAGTTCAAAACCTGCTTAGAATAGTAGAGTGTATCGTTTTATCTGCACAGACTACAGCCGTTTAGTTTAACAAGGATTAAATTTTATTGCAGATCGGAACCATGATCCTGTGTTGTTTATCGGAGTTGTGAATACCCTGTGATGGCCCCAAAACCTCAATCCCTCACTGGAAAATACCAAATCAACCGTAACACGTTCATTACGTGTATGCTGGATATTGTTTCGGCTACAGCTGAACAGGTTCAATTACGTGTGGGTATCCATAAATCTGGAGATACAAACGTCCCCAAAGGGACGCCAGTGTATCTGCCCACTCAAGTCCATACAGCCACTTCTGAGACAGAGTTTGAAACCTTAAGTGTCATTGTGACCCATATCGATGACGATGGGCTTCATACATGCTCGGCCATCCAACGCCAAAGGCACCCGGATTTGCGTCAGTCAGAACGCAAGACCGCAGAATTCCCGATTACCATTCAAGAATTGCCTGAAATCCGATTTAAAGTGGTAGGGGGCTCTCCCCAAGGGCTAACCTTGAGCTATCGCGCATCCAAATTGTTTATCGGACTGGTCCTTGGCAACACTTACACTCTAAAGACAGAATACAAAACCGACGTGTTGGAATTACCCGGCAAGGTCACCCACATTCATTATGATTGGCGTACATTGGAACACCAGGTCGGCCTGCAGATTACCAATATTAGTGCCATTCAAGAGCTTATGTTAAATCGTCTGATTGATCCCAACTATGAAATTACCATTAAAGCCGCCTCCACCATTGATACAGAAGAAGCTCGTATTCGGGGAGATTAAGCCAAAAGGGCCGTTCGCTTTATCCTATCAGGGCCTATCGCTCTCATCCATAAACAATGTTAGGATAGTCTTATGATGAAACTCATTGAAGATATTACCGTTATTGCGGCTGATGAATTTCTTTCCTTTGAAGGGGAAATGATCTTCGTCGATACAGAATGCCCCTTTAAGTCTCAACCACTGTCTCAGGTCTTTATTGCCATTGGAGACTCAGAAACGGAATTACCCTCCATGTGGCAGGAATCTACCTTGTTTCAGGGAGATATTTTCAGCACCTTTGAAAATAATGTCCTTCATACGTTTATCTCCCTCGAGTTTCAACAATATCTAGAGCCTGGGCAATATTTATTTATCAAGGTCATTACCATGGGTGAGCCAAACGATCGAAAAGCTATCCGATTGACCTAAGAAATTTGTTGAGCCTTCATGTTTTGAAACAAATCGAGGGAAAACCAAGCCGTCTCTACTAGAAACGAGTATGGGTTTTACTTCGATCAATAGAATGTGGCTAATGATTTTACCCGCCTGGCCAATTCCTTATCGATGACACAGATTGAGACGATACTTACAGCTTAGTTTTTATGTTGCTTCGTCATGGACACAGGTTCAACTGATAGAAAAAATAGAAAATATGCTCTTTTATGCGTTTTTCTGATAGAATAGGTCAGCTCAATTAGCCCCTCTAAAAGTTAGACGTGCCTTAACAACCAGTGTAGATAGGAGATTCAGGGATGGGATTCGGATCATTTGTCCTTATGTTGCATAGTCACTTGCCGTACTATCGCAAACATGGGATGTGGCCCTTTGGTGAAGAGAATTTATACGAATGCATGGCAGAAACCTATCTGCCCTTGCTCAATGCCTTGACCGAGCTCAAAAATGAAGGCATCAAAGCGGGTATTACCGTGGGCATCACCCCGATTTTGGCTGAACAACTGGCCGACCCCCATTCCAAGGCCGGGTTTATTGCCTTCCTGGATGCTCGTAAAAAAGCAGCTCAAGAAGATACCCAGCGCTATCCCAATCCAAACGTAGAGCATTCAGAGCACCTAGCTTACCTGGCCAATTGGTACGTCAATTACTACCAGCAATTAAAAGACGATTTTATCCAAAAATACAATCAGGACCTCTTGGCAGGGTTCAAAGCATTACAAGATGAAGGGTGTATTGAAGTCACCACTTCGGGTGCCACGCACGGGTTTTCACCACTTTTAGGTACCGATGAAGCAGTCAATAATCAGTTTCATGTGGGCGTGGAATCTTACAAACGCCACTTTGGACGTGAACCTAAAGGGGTTTGGTTGCCGGAATGTGCCTATCGTCCAGAAGAAACTGAGCTATTACCCTCTGGCCAAGCCAAGGTTCGGCCTTCTGTGGATGCTTTCCTGTATGAAAACAATTTAAAGTACTTCTTTACGGAATACCACGCCATTGAAGGGGGTGTCTCTTCAGGTGCGCGTCGTGTCATTGGTGTATACGGCAATATCCAGTACATCCCTTTACCGGCTAGACCAGCCACTGGCCTAACAACCTACGAAGCCTATTGGATGCGTAACTATCCTGTAGCCGTCATGGGGAGAAATGATCGGGCCAGCTTCCAAGTGTGGTCTGCAGCTGATGGCTATCCTGGCGACGGTTTATACCGGGAGTTCCACCGCAAGGACGACAAATCCGGCCTTCATTATTGGCGACTCACTTCTAAAGAGTGTGACTTGGGGCACAAAATGCTGTATGACCCAGTTTTGGCAGAACAGCAAACCCATCTTAACTCCGATCACTTTGCCAATTTGGTCTACCATCTGCTGAAAGATAACCATGAAGCCACCGGCAAGCATAGTTTAGTTATGGTGTCCTTTGATACCGAACTCTTCGGGCATTGGTGGTTTGAAGGGGTAACGTGGCTAAAGCGGGTTCTACAAAAATTGCATGCCGCTGAAGGTGTGGACGTTTGCACTTCGTCCGCCTATTTGGAAACACACCCACCCGAAGCCGCCATTGAACTGCCAGAAAGCACGTGGGGTCAAGGAGGCCATTACTGGGTATGGCAAAACCATCATACCGAATGGATGTGGCCACAAATCCACAGCGCTGAGTTCAAAATGAAAGAACTGGTTGAAACCTATCGCAACGAAACGAATACCTTAAAAGTTCGCTTGCTGAATCAGACACTGCGCGAGCTGTTGCTACTAGAAAGCAGTGACTGGCCATTTTTGGTGACCACGTTCCAAGCAAAAGATTATGCCATTGAGCGCTTTAATGAGCACAAAGATCGTTTTTGGGCCTTGGTTTCGATGCTGGAGACCGGAGCCATTGATGAAGGCCAGCTGGCGCTTTTTGAAGATGAAGACAACCCATTCCCCAATATTGATTTCCGGGGCTATCAGTATCAATTCAAGCCGCAATTGCAAGTGGCTGCCAATCCGGCCTAAGGCGGTTTAGGCGATGCCACGGGACTTGGTTGTCGGCAATGGCAATCTGCTGATCTGCCTGGATAAATACCTGCATCTTCGCGATCTGTACTACCCTCGCGTGGGTGAACTCAACCATATCATTGGTCATTATCATCGCCTCGGATTATGGGTGGATGGTCAGTTTAGCTGGACCAGTTACGCTGAATGGGAAATTCAGACCGGTTACCTACCAGACTCACTCGTAACAAAGTCCGTTGCCATCAATTCTGCGTTGCAAGTTCGCTTAACCTTGCATGATACGGTTCTCCCGGATAAAGATATTTATCTCAGACGGATTATCATTGACGATCTTTCTGACAGCGATACACCACGCTCCGTGCGTCTATTTTTCTGTCAGGACTATTATCTTTATGAGTCGGATATCGGTGATACCGCCTTTTATGATCCACATACCCATAGCGTGATTCATTACAAGCGCGAAACGTACTTGCTCAGCTCCGGCTTGGTAAATCGTACAGGTGGCTTTAGTGACTATTGCTGTGGTACAAAGAAGTTTCATGGTGCAGAGGGGACTTGGAAAGACGCTGAAGACGGAGAATTGTCTCAAAACCCGATTACTCAAGGCTCTGTCGATAGCGCTATAGGGTTTCGAGCGTCCTTAGACGCCAGTCATCCTGTAACTATTGACTATTGGATTGTGGCAGGCACAAGCCTCAAAGAGGTTCGAAATCTGCACCATTGGCTCAAATCCAAGGGATGTGATGCCCTGCTCCACCAAACTGAAAGTTACTGGCGAAACTGGGTCGTAAGCCAAGTCAATCTGAATCTCACGGAGCTACCCCCGATGTTGGGGAGCCTATTCAAACGAAGTCTATTGACGATTCGCACTCAAGCTGATAATGGAGGCGCCATTACAGCAGCCAATGATACGGATTATTTCTCCTTCTCTCGAGATACTTACAGTTACATGTGGCCTAGAGATGGCGCTTTTGTAGCCTACGCCTTAGATCAAACTGGGCATCAAGACCTGACACGGCGCTTTTTCCGATTTTGCCACCACATTTTTCAGGAAGGGTTTGACCCAAGTGCCACTGTTGATGGTGAACCACAGGCTTTCTTCTATCATAAATATACCCCAAGCGGCTCTGTTGGAAGCTCTTGGCATTCCTGGATTACCCAAAAACAAGATTTGGTTTTACCCATTCAAGAGGACGAGACAGCTCTGATCCTTTGGGCGCTGTGGAACCACTACCAACAATACCGGGATATCGCCTTTGTACGGAATATGTACGATGATATGATCTGCCCGGCTGCCAATTTTCTGGCGAGTTACCGCGATCCTAAGACCCATTTGCCTTTACCCTGCTATGACCTTTGGGAAGAGCGCCTGGGCATTCATACATTTACCGTAGCTACGGTCTATGCGGGTCTACAAGCGGCAGCGAATTTTGCCACATTGTTTGGCGACACAACACACTCGCTTCGGTACAGAGAAGCGGCAAGCCATGTCAAAACAGCTGCCTTAACTTACCTTTGGAGTGATCAACTTGGGTATTTCTATCGTTGTTTATTTCAAGACCCCCAAACGGGTGAGCTCCAAGCGGATACCACCTTGGAAAGCAGTACTTATGCCATGTTTTTCTTTGAGCTGTTAACTCCCGATGACCCGCGCATGGTGAGCACTATGAAGGCCCTGCGCAACGCCTTGTGGGTTAAAACAGAGGTGGGGGGCATGGCCCGCTACATGAACGATTATTACCATCAAGTGTCCAAAGACACACAACAAATTCCTGGGAATCCATGGATCGTTTGCACCATGTGGCTTGCCCAATGGTATATTGCTGCTGCTCAAAGCAAAGAGGACCTGGAATCTGCACTTGAGCTTCTGGAATGGGCAGGCCGTGTTACCCTGACCAGTGGGCTGATGCCAGAACAGTTAAACCCCTACACAGGCGAACCTATTTCAGTGGCCCCTCTGACCTGGAGTCATGCAGCCTTTGTCAGCACCATCAGTATTTATTTGGACAAATACAAAAAAATTGCCAAGCGTGAGCGCCTACGTAATATCACCAGTGCCCGACGAGAAGGTATCTTGTCCGTCTCTTCTCTGAGTGAACAAGGCGAACTGTATTAAGAGCGCAACAACCCGTAAGTAGTAGAGAGTGCTTCAGCCTCTGGATCTGGCCATTAGCAGATGTTGCATCGTGTCATAAAAACCAGGATAAGAGATGCCGACCCATGAGGTTCCCTCAATTGGCAAAGCTGTCTTGGAGCGGAGATTCAAGATTTCCAATGCCATTACCAGGCGATGGTCATGATGGGTTTCCAAAGGTTTAGAAACAGAAGGGACTTCCCATACCGGGTTTCCGGTAAAAGACATGCCATCCGGATAGGCTTCAACAGCAACACCGAACGTTTCTAACAAATGAATTAAGGACCCCAGACGATCGGATTCCTTGAAGCGAAGCTCTTCGGCACCGCGTAAGGTAAAGCGACCTGCCGTAAACAGACCCAAAATCGTTAAAATAGGAATTTCATCAATTAAAGCGGGCACTAATTCTGGCTCAATGACAATATCGCCTTTCAAAGGCTGACTTTCAAATACCAAATCGCCATAGGGCTCCCCGCAGCTGATGCCCTGATTTTCAATGTTTATGTGCAGCCCCATCCGCTTTAAGACAGACAATAGACCCGTCCTGCCGGGATTGAGGGAAACCTGCTGAATCCGAAGGACTGAGCCAGGTAAAATAGCGGCCCCCACAAGCCAAAATGCGGCGGACGAAATATCTCCCGGAACCACAATATCTTGTGCCACCATATCGGACTTACGTCCGTGTAACGTAATCGTATGGCCGACAGTTTCAACTCGGGCGCCAAGTGCGGTCAACATACGCTCTGTATGATCTCGCGAAGGTAAAGGTTCTTCCACTACCACCTGAGTCTGGGGATCCGCGAATAAGCCTGCCAGTAAAATAGCACTTTTCACCTGGGCAGAAGCCATGGGCAGTGTGTAATGAACGCCAGAAATACCATGAGCTGCAGGTTCTAGCTTCAATGGCGCAGTTAGTGCATCACCTGTCGCGTTAATAGTAACGCCCATTTGGCTTAGGGGGTCTATCACGCGTTTCATGGGCCGCTTACACAAGCTGCTGTCTCCGGTCAGAGTTGCAGCAATCCCAGCCCCAGCAAGAATACCGCTCATCAATCGGATAGTTGTCCCGGAGTTACCGCAATCCAAAGGTTCAGAAGGAACGATAAATTGTTCCCTACCAGTAACTTTCCAGCGATTATCCCCTAAAGATTCTATTTGACAGCCTAAAGTACGCATACATGCCAGAGTCGACATCACGTCCTGCCCGGAAGATAAGTTTGAAATAACAGCCTGTCCTCGTGACAGACCTAACATCATCAGTGCCCGGTGACTGATTGATTTGTCACCCGGCAGGGAAAGAGTGCCTTGAAGGTGTTTGGACACAAGCAGATCCTCTAATTTCAAATTGCGAGTCAATGGCAGTCGCGTCTTTGTGGTAGGTTGGTGTTATGAAGCAGTTTAGTCAAACCGACTCGGCTCTGCAAGCCTCAGCCTCGGGCATTCTGAATCCTCGAGCCGATCGGCTTATTATGCGCCCCTTGGGACTACCTTTAGCCGACACTCTGCCCACACGAAATACGGATCTGGTCCAACAGCAATGGGTAATTGCCTATCCGGATAGTGTCATGCTTTCAGCGCATATGGCACAACTGATCCAGTCCGGGTTTCCATCAGATTCTCTTGCGGCCATTACCCCTGAAACACCGCCTCATGAGGAACGATTCATCTGGGATGCCTGGAACAACCGTAAGGTGTCAACGGTACTCATCACAGGAGCAAGATTACAAGCCACGACAGTTTTAGAACGTCTCTATGATGCCTCTCCGTGGTTTACTCTCATTATCGAACATGCCCATTTGAGTTTAGCTCCTTGGGACGGCCCGGATGCCCATCATCCATATACAAGTCTAAGTCGGCTCATTAGTGAGCGTTGGCCCAACCGCCCTCCTCTATGGCTGGTTACTCCAGGTCTTGGCTCAGAGGATTCTAAATTACTTTATGACATCTGGGGCCTTCAAGTACCAGACCCAGTGTGGGCAAATGTCACAAGCCGCAACATAGAAGCGTTTCTTCACTATGAAGTTACTCAATACCAGAAGATCCGACGTCTCCAGCGTCTCTTAAAAAGCTCATTAGCGGAAGGTGTGCTTCCTATTGTCATTGTTCCCCACGGCAATGACATGAGCCGATTAACCCGATACTTATCTGCTCTACCCGTCCACACGCTCTCTCGTCAGCAATTAACTTCTTTCACACCTGCCGACGGGACATCTGCTTCCATTATTCATCCTGAAGTAGCCCTCGTGATAGAGCAGCGGCTGCTAGATACATTACCTTGGTCATGGCTTCATTGTGGCCCGCGTCACGTGATTCATTGGCAAGTCCCATGGTGCGTGGATCAACTTCGTCACCATGTGCATTTGGCCAACTCTACCCAGGCACAACACCAACTGACCGTTCTATATACCAAAGAAGATGTCCTTTCGATGCAGGCATCCCTAAAGCGTCGACGCATTGAACACAACCAGGCACTCTTTGACAGAGCCTACGCTCGTTTACAATTCATGAGAGAACTCTGCCTGCAAGGATTTCATGGATCCGAACTCCACTGGCCTGAACTGTCTCAACAGGTTGAGACTTCTCCTATAGCTATCGGAGAATCAGACGCCAGAACTTCCAAATTCTCCTCTCGATGGATGAATCTCTTGCGTCGCTTGGTCTTCTGACCCCAGCCACAGGATATAATAATTTCCTAGAATCAGGCATCTTACGGGTTTAAGCTCTGTGGATATTACCTCTCTGATCGGACTCATTTTTGGCATTGCGGCCGTTATCGGTGGTCAAATTCTGGAAGGCGGCAGTGTGATGGCCATCGTCCAGCCGACAGCTTTCCTCATCGTTATGGGTGGAACCGTGGGCGCGGTCCTTTTAAGTTTTCCCGGCAAAGACCTGATGAATGCCGTCAAAGGTCTAAAAGCCGTCTTTTTGGGTGCAGGTGGCAATTTCAAGGAAACCATTGATCTGCTGGTTAATTTAGCCTTGAAAGCCCGTAAAGAAGGTATCCTCGCACTGCAAGCCGAGATCAAAGACATTGATGATGTGTTTTTGAAGAAGGGCATGGAGTTGATGACGGATGGGACAGATCCAGCTCTTGTACGGGATATTTTAGAAACGGAATTATCCTTTCTTGAAGAAGAAGTACAGTCCGCCTCCAAGGTATTCGAGTCTGCGGGCGGCTTTGCTCCCACCGTAGGCATTCTTGGGGCCGTCTTAGGCTTAATTCACGTTATGGAAAACCTTTCCGATCCCAGCAAGTTGGGATCAGGCATTGCCGTTGCGTTTGTGGCAACCGTCTATGGGGTAGGATTTGCTAATCTGATCTTTATCCCCATGGGGAACAAACTCAAATTCAATATGCGAAAGTTTATTGTGATGCGGGAAATGATGATCGAAGGGATTCTCTCAATTCAAGCAGGAGAAAGCCCGAACTTCATCCGGCAAAAACTCCAGGTGTTTGACGGCGGCGGAGAAGCCGGTGGCGAAGCCGCTGAGGCAGGCTAAGGCATGGGGAAGAAGCACAAGCACCCCGAACACGAGAACCTTGAACGTTGGCTAGTCTCCTACGCCGACTTTATTACCCTGCTGTTTGCAACCTTTGTTGTTCTCTACGCATTGTCTCAGGCCGATTTAGCAAAATTCAAACAGTTTTCTCAGTCCGTAAAGCAAGCCTTTTCACCAGCCAAAAGTATTATGCAAAACCCAGGTGGCGTGTTAAAAGGCAATCCCAATGCCGGTATTCTGAAAGAAAGCGGCAATAGCATCCTGGACAAATTTGTTCCCAAGGATCCGGGCGAAGGCGGGGGTAGCACAGAAGGTAAAGGGCAAGCAAAGAACCTCTTGGTGGAGACCATTAAGGAAATTAACCAGCAAGTTGAGGCGATGAACAAACAAAACACGGCTCAAAACGGTGAATCTATTGGTGCAAGCAGCATCAAGGTTCAGGAGCGAGGGGTCGTCATCAGTTTGTCTAGTGGCCTCTTCTTTGAGCCTGCCAGTGCAGGATTGAAACCAGCCTCGTTTAAAGTTTTAAATCAGCTCGCTGAGCTCCTGAAAAAGACACCGAACATCATCCATGTTGAAGGTCATACTGATAACCAACCCATGACCTCCGCTATTTATCCCTCGAACTGGGAATTATCCACAGCTCGTGCAAGCAGCGTGGTGCGCTATTTTATCAGTCGTCATGGAGTCCCGCCAGAGAGAATTGCTGCAGTTGGGTATGGCGATACCCGACCCATTGCCGACAACACTTCCCGTGAAGGCCGGCAAAAGAACCGTCGAGTAGATATCGTCATTCTTTCCTCGAGCGCAAGCAGTACGGCAGATGCAGGGGTTGCCCAAACCTCGGAACAGAACGTCATCCTAAACCATGAAAGCCAGGGCCCCTCCGCTTCTGATCATCCAGAACATTCACAGCACTTGCCTGAAGCTCACAAGCCTGCTGCAAAACCCGAACATGCCAAACCATCCGGTCAGATCCACACTGCTCCTTCAAGCTTTTCGACTCACACCCCGCAAGAACCAGCGAAAGAGTCTCATGAAGCTAAGGAGGAGAGCCCTGCCAAGCCGAATAGTATAAACATCATTCCTGAGAAACCCAACATCTTTAGAAGCAAACCCGATACCGCACCCATGCAAGAAAAACCCAACAAGGGCCGCTCGCGTATCCGGTTTTCAGACGAACCCAGCAGCCGGTCTGATCATACTCAAGCCATGCATTAAATTGTTTCAACAGCTCAGAACATATTCTCCTCTCCGCACCCCAGGTAATCTAGGGCGAGGTAATATAGTGAAAGTGACGTTCGATTCTTGCAATCACCTGGATGATTCACTTCAACGTTGGAGGAGCGACTGATGAGAAGGCTTACTTTGGCAGTCACGAGAGCACTTTTGCTCGGCCAAATTCTCTTGCTCTTCACGTTATGGGGCTGTCAGGACAAGCGCTTCAAAGAGAAGCACCTGCCGCCGAAAAATGGTGTGTTTCGGATGAACATTGGAACAGAGCCACCCACATTGGATCCAGCCTTGGCCGATGATCTCATCTCGATGACGGTGTTATCCAACCTGATGCAAGGTCTCACCCAGTATGATACTCAAGGGCGAATCGCTCCCGGTGTTGCCTCCCATTGGACTGTTAGCCCCGATGGCACCCATTACCGATTTCATCTTCGTCCTCAGGCCAAATGGAGTGACGGTAAGCCTGTGACTGCCCAGGACTTCGTGGATGCCTGGCGGCGGGTGCTGTCTCCTCAGACCGGCTCTCACTATGCTTTTCTCTTGTTTGATATTCAAAATGCAAAAGCCTATTATGACGGACAGATAACCAATCCCGAGAAATTGGGGCTCAAAGCCATTGATTCTCGTACATTAGACGTGTCACTAGCGCGTCCCACGGCATTTTTCCTTCAGATTGCTGCCTTTTCGATTACCTACCCCCAAAGGACAGACAATATCAAACACCATCCGGATACCTTTACAGAAGCCCAGTACAGCATTACAAACGGTGCCTATACACTTGCCCGGTGGGATCACGAAAATCAAATCCTCCTTAAGCCTAATCCACACTATTGGGCCGGACCGCCCAAGGTTTCCGGCGTTCAGATGGTCATGATCCCCGAACCCAATACCAGCCTGATCATGTACGAAAACAATGAGCTGGACTTTATTGAAACCACCAGCAGCCTACCCGCAAAAGAGGTGCGCCGATTAAAGTATCGCCCAGATTATTATCAGAAACCTCTTCATGCGGTCTCCTATATGGGATTCAACGTGAGCAAAGCTCCCTTTAATGACGTTCGAGTCAGGAAAGCCTTTATCCAGGCCTTCGATCGAACAGCTATTGCAAAAATCTTTCAAGCAGGAGAACAGCCGACCACCTCTCTGATCTCTCCCGGTATGGTCGCCCATAACCCTAACATTGGCCTACCTTTTAATGTTGAGGAAGCGAAAAAGCATTTAGCAGAGGCTGGTTACCCCAATGGAAAAGGCTTTCCACCTGTTGAGCTCCTATTTGCCAGTACCAGCCCAGAAACTCGACAATTGTCCGAATTGGCTCAATTTGAATGGCACCATCACCTGAATGTTCCCATTACTTTAAAAGCCGTCGAGTGGAAGGTATTCCTGAGTCAACTGGACAGCGACCCTCCCGCTTTATTTCGTCTGCAATGGTATGTGGATTACCCTGACCCGGATAGCTTTATGAATCTTATGCTGGCTGAGAACGGGAATAATCATACACGCTGGCATCACCCCCAGTACGAACGCTGGGTCAAGGAAGCAGCCATTACGAAAGCCCCCGAAAAGCGCAAAGAACTTTACGACAAGGCACAGCGACTCTTATTGGAAGATGAAGCTGCATTCATGCCGCTGTACGTCATCCCGAAAAGCTATTTACTCAAACCTTATGTACGAGGTTTCCGACTTAACACCCTTAATGTGCCGTCATTAGAGGATCTTTACTGGCAAACCGCAGCCCTCAATTAAGCGATGCATTTAATAACAGTGATTTTGCTTCTGCATAGCCCGGTTTCTGCAGCCACTGAGGTGTAACAGACTCTTGCCGCTCCAAATCTGTACGTAACAATTGGCGTTGTTCAGATGATAAAGCCAAGGCTTTTATGGCCTCGTGCATTGTTGATAGGTTAGCCAACTCAGGCCTTTTTCTCATCCATTGGAGCCACAGCTTGGCAACAGACAGTTTTTTCTCCGGTGAAATCCCTAACTGTGTCATCAAAGATGCTAAATTGCCCAGTGTTTTTGGGTCATGCGTCCGCTTACCAGTTCGAACCTCCTTTGCAGCATCGAAAATATGCTGCCTCACCAGCCGCTTGTGAACAGGAGCCGTCACCATGGCGAGATCCGCCTTGGCCAATGCTTCGATCGCCAAGGCTCGAATGCGGCTTGATGGACTGTCTGGCACTGTAACCCGATCCGTCTGCTGTAGAAAATACGTTACTCCTTGATGCAGTCGATCCAGCAAGGCTCTTTGGGCCAAATGCTCCTCAGGATTAAAACGCGACTTCAGCTCTGTAACCAGCCGGGATACCTGTCTTTCCACTCGCCGATGCTGCGATGCAGGGAGCGAGGGTAGAGCCTCAAGATGCCGACGTAGCTGAAGTAAACGTTTTAAGCCCTTTTGATCTGAAACAAGCCCTATCGGTAGGGTAAACCCTGTTTCCAACAAAGAAATTAACTCTTTCGGTGGTATGACCTGAAACTGAGGATAGGTTTGGAAGACTTGCAAAGACGCTTCAAAGTCTTGACGGCGCTCTTCTGGCAAGCGTTGACGATAATCAACGTTAGCAAAATCAGCAATCACATTGAGCTTATGTAACCGCTTCAGCGCCTGATTGGTTAAAGGTGGCACCGTTAATTGGTGCGCCCAATCCAGCATTCTACTCTGAAACATCTTATCCAATTTTTGGAACCCGGGTGACTCATAGTGAGTCAAGGCAACCAGTTGCTCGAAGCTCTTGGGATTGGCCAAACGACCATCTTCGTTTTTACGAATACCTATCTCGGCTATTAGGGCTGCAGCCGCCATCTGTTCAGCCTTATAGGCTTGGTAGGCTTGAGACCAATCCGTATCTCCCAAAGGAAGAATATCGGGCGCAAACAAAACAGCTTGCAAAGCTGGTAACTGTGCATCCGTAACACCAGCTGCTTTAGGGGATACCGATTGAAGCAACTGGCTACCTTGAGTCCGCAATAGGGTCAGCGCTTTAACATAGAGTGCATTGGCCATAGTGGGACGCATAAGCGTTCCTCGCGTCAAGGCATACTGAGATTCACGATGCAAAGTAACCTGAGCCTCTCGGGCTTGCTGATACAGCTCTATATTCCACCCGGAATCCATAGCGGACCGGGGAATACGAAAAGGTTTTAAATGGGTATCTTCATCCGCTGCTTTTTCCAAGCCACCGAATCCATCTTTCGACAGCGCTCTCAATCGTTCTAAGGTGGGGACAACGGCATTTGCATCACCTAAAGCCTGCTGCAGTTGAGATGAAGCAGTCTGCAAGTACACATCGTCATCATCTGCATTGAAATAACCGTCTTCTTGAAAGACTTGAAACCACTCGGCCAAAAGCTTCTCCGGCGGCTCATCCAAGAGCTGCAACTGGGTCAACGGCTGCAAATCTTTAATCACTGACTCATCAAACAACGCCTTGACCGACTTACCCTCCAATCGAGCCAGCAAGGCCTGGCGATAGAGATTACTAAAACGATCCTCTGGATCCAGATAGTGGGAAACCGTTACATTTCCCGCTTTCGTCGGCAGAACCACTTCAGGTTTGGGATGCATCATCCCCTGGTTCAAAACCGTTTTAAGACGATTTGATAGATCCGGGGATGCTTTTATCCCAGCCAGAATGCGCTGGTCCATCAAGAGACCCATCAAGGTCCTCTCTGTGCAAGCTGCGTACCCAACAGCCTCGAATTTATCTGGAGTCGACGACGCCAGAAGATCAATTAATTGGGCTGCTCCTTCCGGCTTTGCCGCCAGAGCCTTTAAGAGAGAACGATCCAGGGGCTGAAGCAGGCCTGAAGAAGATGGGTTTAGTTGCGGGCCTTTTTTGAGAAGGGTCACCAAATGTTTCTGCATGGGCGCAGTCTCACCCAACACAGGCTGCTCTAAGTGTGCTAAGACTTGTCGTATCCCTTGCTCCAACAGAAGTCGATCATCACTCTCATGAGAGGGCTCAGATATGGCCGGTGTGGCCAAGTTGGCATTCAGGGAAGATACCAATCCTTGTTCAACGACCAGGGCTCGGGTCTCCGAGGTTAATAAACTATAGAGGGCCAAAGCTCGAATTCCCGGACTTGCGGGAGAGGCGGCCGAAGAAGTCAAGCCATGGTTCATTAAATCGCCCACCACAACAGCTAAGGCTTGAGGCATACCATTTTGCGCCATCCCAACAAGCGCATTGGAAGCTGAAAGTGCCACATCCGGGTCAGGATTGTCCACTAAGGTTCTTAAAGCAGGGACAACTCGAAACGTACCTTCCTCAAAAGCCTGCTGAATCGTGTCCAACAAAGTGGCTTTAGGTTGATCAGGTTTCAAACGTTGCTTTATCGAATGATCCAAATAAATTTGGGCGGCGCGCCCAGCCAAACTGGATGCAAAAGCCTGCTGCTGTCGAAACTGCTGTTCTCGGTAAGCCTGAACATCACTTCCGGCAGAAAACGGCTCGTTGGGAGTATGGGCCGAGAGCACATTCTCCCGTAAACGTCGTAATTGGCTTTGTATATCTGCTTCAGGATAAACCTGAAGCGCATACCCACGAACATCGGACAAGGACGCATCCATAAAGACTTCAACAAAGGCCTCCAAAGCCCGAGGCTCCCCCCGTGCTGCCATCTCTACAATGGCGTCCACGGCATCAAAACGTTGCTCGGGCGTGAGGTTCGGATCTAAAGCCCAAGGTAAAATATCCGGAGTCAAGGCATCGCTGGCCTCATCGCTGGCTCTCTGAAAGATAGGGGCTCGCTGCGCTGGTGTGGATGCCCCTTGAAGCGCTTCACGAATTTGTCGGTCTATAATTGTCTGACGGGCCTGACCCAAGAGACTCGATGCATAGGCCGGTGACTGACTGCGCAATCGCACATGACCAGGAATGTCTCGAGCTTTCAAGAGTTTATCTCGGGTCACCATGGATTCCGGCACCTTGGATTCCAAAGCTTCCAACAAGGCACGGTTAGTCACCATCGCCTGCTCACAATGGTTTCGAACAAAGCCTGGTGCATGGGGCAAAATAATGCGAACCAATGCCTCTTGGCTGGCCTCTTGCCCACGTCCTGCCATCATAATTAGGGCATCAGCCGTGGTCAAGGCAACATTCTGTTCTTCATGGGTCAGCAATGGCAGAAGAACATTCACCAGCTCTCCACTTCCCTCTTCACCTGCACGGTAAATGGCTGCCAACAGACCCATGTGCTCATGGTTATTTAAATGTCCTTTTTTTCGATAATGCCGAAGCTGTTGCTTTAATTGCTGATCCACAGTTACAGTTGAGGTCCCATGGCCTTCTGGAAGCCCGGACTCGGCTGTAGGCTCCTCAGGTAAAGATGGGTCTGAAGGGTTACTCCTAAAGCGTGGCACCCCCAAATCGGCCGCTTTTGTTTTTGTACCCAAGCGTTTCTCCAGAACACTTGTCAAACCCACATGCCACTGGCTCATCACAACACTCCTATTACACCTTGCTCATTTTTACCGAGGTTTGCTCCTCGGCTCCTAACCTCGCAGGGTCAAGCCCCACGGCGGGTTTGAGATCAAAAGCGACCTCATGATGGCATAAACCCCGCACAAATACCATGGTTCTAAAACAACGCCACAATCGAAAATGCCGTTTTCATTCTGAATATGACAAAATGTGACAGACGCCGTGGAAGCTGGCCCATGGTTTTCTAAAAATGCTTTGGATAGAATACAACTATGGAACGCTATAAAGTCACCCTATCGCCCCTGTTTCAGGATCAAGCCCGTGTGGCCCTCATGGATCTTGGAAACTGGCAGGAAAAAACCGAGCAGAATTGTCGTTACCGCCTGGACTGGACAACTCCCCAAGGCTGGGTTCGAGTTAAACAGTTTACGAACGGCACATTTTATCTTGAAGCGACAGACGCAAGCGCTTATTTGCAGGTACTTTCCAAAATTCAAGCATTGACCGGTCAATGTGTAGCCCCCGCCACCCCAGCATCTACCCTGAACACGAATCACTCAAACAAGGGTAAGGTGACCTCAATCCGGTCCGAAACCCGAGGTCTTATTGCCTTGGACGTTCCCTATATTGGCACGGATGAATCCGGCAAAGGGGATTATTTTGGGCCCTTGGTTATTGCCGGTGTTTATACTACTCCTGAAAACACCGAAGCCCTCTTACAGCTAGGTGTAATGGACAGTAAACTTTTGAAAGATGGCCAGATGGCTCAAATTGCCGTCGCCATTCAGAACCTGGTGGGCCCCACCGGCTTTGACATCATCGAAATTGGCCCCAAGCGTTACAACGAACTGTATGACAAGTTCAAACAGAGCGGGAAAAACCTAAATCACCTACTAGCCTGGGGCCATGCCCGAGTGCTGGAGAACTTGCTGAGTAAAAACCCCAACTGCACTCATGCAATAGCGGATCAATTCGGTAGCGAACATTACATCAAAACTCAGCTACAGACACGGGGCAAAGGGATTGAACTCCACCAAACCCCTAAGGCCGAAGCCAATCTTGGGGTGGCAGCAGCGAGTATCTTAGCCCGGGTCCGCTTTGTCCAAAAACTCAAAGCGCTTGGACATCAATACAATACAGATCTCCCGCCAGGCGCGGGTTCCCAGGTTCTAACAAGAGCCAAAAGTCTAGTAGCTACTTATGGACCCGATATTTTAAGCCAAATTGCCAAACTGCACTTTAAGACGACAGAAACGGTCTGTAATAAAACGTGAGAACGCTTTAATGTACCGAGGATGGTAATAAAGACTCAATTACAATATCTCGGACAAACGATTTATCTGGTTGCTTGAGGGCATAGCGAACTGCTTCGGCTACATTTTCCGGATCCAGCATCTTGCTGTAGTCCGGCGTGTCATGATCACGTAACTGATACTGCAATGGGGTATGGACCTCACCAGGGTAGATCCCCAAAACTTTGATATTATTCATCCGTTGCTCATCCGCAACACACTGGGTCAAGGCCTTCAACCCAAACTTGGAAGCACAATAGACGCTGGAGTAAGCAAAAGGAATAGAGCCCGCAATCGAGTTAATATTGACAATCGTCCCACCCTCACCTTGGTGAATCATGTGAGGAAGGACAGCTTTCATCAGATACATGGGGCCTTTCAAGTTGATATCAATGGTTTTATCAATATCAGAAACCGATAATTCCTGAAATAATTGGAATTTTGGGGCAACTCCAGCATTGTTCACAACAATGTCCACACGACCCCAGAGATCCAATGTAGCGTGGACCAAGGAATGAACCGCCTCAGCATCACTTACATCAGCAGGAAAGACCATCAGCTGAGCCGTCGGATGTTTGGCAAGTACATCGCGCTGGACTGCGTGTAAATCCGCTGCCGTTCTGGCAGTCATCATTACCTTGACACCTTCATCAGCCAACATGGCGACCAAAGCCGCCCCAATGCCCTTACCAGCGCCAGTTACAATGGCCACTTGATCCTGTAAACTGAGTGTCGTCATCGTAATTTTTTATCCTCGTTCTGGTTTGCCTCGTTAAATACTATCCTGAGCAACCGCCTCAGCCCAGTTTTGATCGGATTCAAACAGGCGAACTCGAAATAAACGAGCCGGTTCAGGAATGGCGGGTTGAAGCCGTTCAAAGAAAATTACAACGACATTTTCCACCGTGGTTAAGACGTCCTTGAGGAAGGGAACATCCTGCTCCAAAAAGCGATGATCCACGTGAGTCAATATGACCTCTTGCACAATAGCGTCTAAGACAGGCAGGTTAATGATCATCCCGGTCACTGGATCAGGCAGACCCATCACGGTCACTTCTAGTTTGTAATTATGGCCATGTGTGCGAATACACATGCCAAAGGCCTGTTCGTTTTCCTCGGATGATAACGCCGCATTCCAGAGGCGGTGGGCTGCAGAGAAACTGTAGCATTTTGTAATGGTCAACATTCAAACCATCACCCCATCGTACTCAACAAATAAGTCGGGATTTTCTGTCACCTTGATACGATGCAAAATCAACCCTTTCTGGCCAATAGCCGGTGCCAACTGTTCCCAAATATAACAGGCTATGTTTTCTAACGTGGGGATACGGGCGGCAAAAAAGGGCACCTGGGTATTTAAATTTTTGTGATCCAAGGGTTCAATAATCAAAGCTTTTAACAAGGGATCCAGCTCAAAAAAGTTGATAAGCATGCCTGTTTTCTGATGAATAGGTCCATCTAGAATCACATCCACCAGATAATTATGCCCATGGCCTTCCTGGTTGGCACATAGACCAAAAATGTCATGGTTCTGAGCATCGGGCCAGCCCGGGTGCCAGTAATGATGGGCCGCCGAAAAGGCAATCTGCTTGGCTAAAAAGGGCATGACACGTCCTGACTCTGATGACATCGTCTTTCTAATTCTAGGGCAAAGCGGCCTCAAAGTCAGCAAAACCCTCAGACTTGATTTCAACCTATGTGAACGATAGAATTACCCACACTGATCTATTTGACTTACTATCAGGAGTGTCCAACCTATGAAATCCGGGATTCACCCAGAATACCATGCCGTTGAAGCCACCTGCGTTTGCGGCAACGTTATCTTAACCGGCTCCACCAGCAAAGCCGTCAAAATGGATATTTGCAGCGCCTGCCACCCGTTCTTTACCGGTACCCAAAAGATTATCGATACCGAGGGTCGGGTTGAGAAATTCAAAAAGCGCTACACCCAATCAGAAAACCTTCGCAAATCCAATAAAAAAGGCGCGAAAGCCGAGCCTGCGGCGGATGCTCCTGAAACCCCGGCCGCTGAAACAAACACGGAAGCATAGCCTTATTGCCGCTCCTGCCTGTTGCGACCACCCCTGGTCGTAATCTCTTGGGCCGGGTAGAATAATAAGGGTATGACGTGTTAACAGCAGATTCGGCGCCGCATAATGCAACAACTGATTGATAAAATGGAAGAGGTCGAAAAGACCTATCACGCCCTGGGTGAACAATTGTCTCAGCCGGAAATCTTGGCTGACTCCAACAAGCTTCGCGACATCTCTAAACGTCGCGCCGCTTTGGAAAGCACGATGGAGGTCTTTCAAGACTGGAAACAAACCCAGGCAGACCTCAATGATTCGCGTGAACTGCTTCACGGCGAAACGGACGGCGAGATGCGAGAGTTTTTGCAAAACGAAATCGTTCGTCTGGAAAGCAAAATTGAAAACCTGGTTGAGAAGATGCGGGTCCTCTTGTTGCCACGAGATCCGATGGATGACAAGGATATTATGTTGGAAATTCGCGGCAGTGCCGGTGGGGATGAAGCCAACATCTTTGCCGCCGACTTGATGCGAATGTACATGCGCTATGCCTCTGATGTAGGTTGGCGAACTGAAATCATCAGCGTCTCAGACAATGAGCTGGGCGGTGTTAGTGAGGTCATCATTGCGATTAAGGGTGACAACGTCTATAGTCGTCTTAAATACGAATCCGGCGTTCATCGTGTCCAACGGGTTCCGGTTACCGAATCCCAGGGCCGGGTTCATACCAGCACTGCCACCGTCGCGGTAATGCCGGAAGTAGAAGATGTATCCATCGAAATTAACCCCAATGACATTGAAATTCAGACCACGCGAAGCGGTGGTGCTGGAGGACAGAATGTTAACAAGGTAGAAACTGCCGTTCGCCTCTTCCACAAACCATCCGGAATCCAGGTACACTGTACAGAAGAGCGTAGCCAACTTCAGAACAAAGAACGGGCCATGCAAATTCTGAAGGCCAAGCTTTATGACCTGGAATTGCAGAAGCAGATGAAAGAAATTACGGACTTACGTCGCTCCCAGGTAGGCACCGGAGACCGGAGTGAGCGGATCCGCACCTACAATTTTCCCCAAGACCGGGTCACGGATCACCGGATTGGTCAAAACTTTCCGTTAACTCCGATTATCAATGGCGAACTGGCCCCTGTGTTAGATGCCTTACAACAAGCGGACCAAAAAGCGAAGCTGGAAAAGCTGGCTGAATCGGCCCCTGTGGGCTAGGAGCCCATCTGGATGGGTATTCTAAAAAGCAGAACCGATATTCAAACCTTTACCCAAGCTGCCCATATTGCTGGCTTGGTGTGTGATGCCTTAATGGACGCCGCCCTGCCCGGGGTCACCACAATGGAACTGGAGTCCTTGGCTAACCGCCTTTTACAGCAGCAGCGTTCTTCAGCGCCCTTTAAACTCTTCGAAGGGTTTAACCATGCCTGTTGCATTTCCATCAACGACGAGATCGTCAATGGCCTGCCTGCACGCGATCGGGCCTTGCAGGAAGGCGATGTCATCAGTATCGCTGTCGGCAGCTGTTATCGGGATTATTATGGAAAGGCAGCCCGAACCCGCTATTTGGGTGCCCATTGCCCTTCTGATATCCAGCAGTTGATAGAGGGCACAGACAGGGCTATTGCCGCCGTGATTGCTGCCTCTAAAACGACAACCTCCTTAAAACAGATGCTTCAGGCTATTGTCGATACAGCACATGCGTTTAATCTTCAAATTATCGATAGGTCCGCAGGCTGTGGCATTGGTAAGCAGCTTCATGATGCCCCGGCCACCTACAATCATCCGGATTGGTTAGACGAGGATGTCGAAGTGATCCCGGGAATGGCCTTTACATTAATGCCCATGATGACACTTGGGCCGACCGGCCAGTGGACCCTTCACGCGGATGGCTGGACCCAAGTGACCCAAGACGGAGCCACGGCTGCTCATATTGCCGACAGCTGCCTTATGACTGAAACAGGTCTGATTAACCTTAGTCGGATTCCTTCGGCCTAGGAGGGACTAACTCCAGGATCAAGCCTGGTCGAGGGATTTCTTCCTGAGCTGGTCAGGTCGTGCTTGCATTGGCTATAATAAACGCGTATTCTGGGCTCAGGGACATTGCGAGTATCTTACTCGTGCTGGCTGTAGAGGGAGGCGAAAAACCATGAGTCATAGGAACCATTATGACCCCTTGGCCATCCCTCACAAGAGGGACTCAACTTTTCCAGACAATCGTCGATACCCCCTCCATAGTGATGAGGCTGTCCTGAAATCAAAAACCCGAGTAACCTCCCCAGGACAAGGTTAGAGGAAACGCTTATGTTCTTAGTGAACCAGCCTTACGGACTCGAAATTCCTTGGGAAACCCTTGAAGGAATGTTAAAAGGCATATCGGCCATTGACATGAATCATGTCGGCCACACAAGCATAGAAGAGGCCGAGCAATTCATCTTGAACTACGGCTATGATTATCATGACCCTGCAGATAGGGACGAATTAACCCGAATCAAAGCCGAAGCCATCTCCTTTATCCAACGTCGTTTTTTAGATGCCGACATTGACTGGCAAGCTCTGGGCGAAGAAACCTTGGATTTAGCCATCCCTCCCTGCATCACTCAGAATGATGATATCCGAAAGCTCTTGCTTTTGGCTTCCCAAGGTGCCTCCATTGAACAACGCTGGGCCTGTGCCGTACTCAAAGTCATGCATATTATTTCTCATATTAACAATGCCATCTTGTACCGTTACTTTGAAGCGGCCAAAAGCCAAATATTAAGCCGGTATCAGAAGGTATTGTCCTACACCGACAGCGGCGAACTACTGCTGGGTAGCTCGGAAGATGTTCAGCTGGCTCTGGCTGGGTTTGAAATCAAGGACGAAAAATCCCGAGACAGTATCTTAATGAAACTCTTGTGCAAGCGTGAAAACGTGGCTGAAGAGGTCTTTGACATGATTGGGGTCCGTATTATTACCCATACATCGGCCGAAGCCATATTGGCCGTCGAAATCCTACGTCGGGCCAAAATTCTCCTGTTTCCCAACATCATCCCCAGCCGTAGCCGTAATTCACTCATGGATGTAGACGATTTTAAAATCCAGTACGATGAGGCCCTTGAAAAATACCAATGGGGTGAAACCCGGCTGGAAGATACCTTGCAGGCTATTTCACAGATCACGTCAGATACGCCTCCAGAAACGTTTAATCCCCAAAACGCCTCAACATTGGAGTCTTACCGCTCAATGCACCTGACGCAACGTCAGTTAATCCGGGTGCGCATGGACGGCACCGAAGAAGAGACTCGCTTTTTCTTCCCCTATGAACTCCAGATTGTGGATGAGGCCAATTACTTGCAAAACAGTGCTGGCAGCAGTGCTCACAGCCTCTACAAGCAGAAACAACTGGTTCAGGCTCGCCGTCGGGTCCTAGGCCCCTTGTTTATCGCTCTTCGCAAACAAAACCGCCATGCCACTGCCGATCTTGAGCCCAACGCCACGCCTTAAAACGGCCTTATACAATACACTGGAGACAGAGTCTCCATGGCAGGCAACCTCTGACTGGGGTTGCTGGTACTGGCCTGATACCTTCTCAGGTGCTAGTTTTGCGGTTCGTTGGCAGCCACCCTCATCTCAACGAGCGCTAAACGCCCAAGGACTGCGTTCGCTGAGCTGGACACTCAGATCGCCAGCGTTTTCGGCTTGGCTTGACCAGAATGGCATTGCCCATGGGTATTGGATCATCACCTCAGCCGGCGCGGATGTCCACGATCCTTTTGCCTCATTCAAAGCCCTCAACCAGCTGATTGAAACGGTTTTGGATCTCAAGCATACTCATTCCATGAGCTTTACGGGTGTTGTTGATACACCGCTAGGCACATACGGCGGCGCCTCCCTCTTCCTGGCCACGGTATGTGACAGCCTGTGGTGTGATACTCCGACAGATCTTCACCTCCTTGGCAACCATTAACACCAAAGCCCGTATCACCAAAACTCAGCTCAAGTTCAGCAAACTTGGGGCTGAACACGCTCCACACCTGCCAAGGCCAAGGGATGTTGTGGCTCCAGCGCCAACGCCTTTTGATAGTAGTCCAATGCCTGGGCATATTGCCCTAAGCCTTCATGGCTCACGGCGATATAACAGAACGCCAAACTATCATCACGACCCAGAATGTACATATAGTGTTGAAAAGCTGCTTTGCAATCCTCATAAGCAGCCAGCTCCAGAAACACCATACCAAACCATTTATAGAACATAGCTTCCGTTGCTTCAGAAGGGAAAAACAAATTGGCTTCGACCCGTTTCAAGACTTGGACAATGTCCTGCTGCTGAAACGTCCATTCCACCGTACTGGCATGCTCGAGAATCTTGTCTTTACAGAGATTAAAGACCAAGGGATCCCAATGGCACAGCTTGAGCATACCGATACAGCTTTTCAGGATCTCTGCGCCAGGCTCATTGAGCTGGCCTTTCAACAAGGTCTGGGCATGGTAAAGACTGTTAATGGCGTTTTGATCACTCAAGACTTGTCCAAACGTATACTCGGCACGTTCACAACGTGACTCCGCCTCTGGCCACAAGACCCCCATTGCGGTTTCCAAAAACAATGTATTATCCGCCGTAACCCACATCTGGCCGTGCTGGGCTGCCGCATAGCGTTGAAGCGCATCAAAGTTCACCATAAAGGACATAGCCCCCCCATGAATCCCATAGTGATGCTGGCGCTTGCCTCGAATCAGATCTGGGCTGACAAATCCTTTATCCGTAGCCAGTAAAATGACCCGATTATCCGACAAGCACTGCAAATTCTGGAGGGTTCGAAATGCTCCAATAGGGAAGATAAAGCTGGCTTCAGGATACGCTCGGGCATAGTCGGCCAAAATCCCATCCAATACTGCATCCTGATAGTAGGGGAGGACAATAGGCAGGGCCCGCTCTTCTCGGCTCAAATCCGCAATGCGTAAGGTTTCCGGTGTCTTTCCCAAATGGGCAGGGGCATAAAAGTCCAAGCGGATCTCAGCCAACTGCCCCCCTTCCACACAAAAGAGATCATGCTTCAAGGTATCGAAACAGTAATTGGCCAGAGCCACCACCGGATTTTTTAGCTGCCCTTGGCCCAATGTCTTCTTGGACCATCGTAAGCAAAGTGACTCTTGATCTTCAGGCCGAAATACAGCGGCATCCAAGAGCCCGGCTTCAAAGTAGGGTTTCAGCTTAGGGTGCTGCTCCCAAAAGGTCACCAGATTTTCCGTAAAGTCGGTTAAAACATAGCAGAACTTGATGTTTTTAAGGCTCGGCAAACGGGTGTGCTTTTCCGCGAGGGCTTTAAGCACGTAAAACCCCAGGGTCCCGGACCCGGCAGCCAATTCCAGGAGGTAAACCGGCTCTTGGGACGAAAGCAGATCCCGCTGATCGGCCAGGGCATTCAAAATCAGATCGGCATAGATGCTTCCCAAGAAGGCATTACTGGTGGGGTAAAACGGAATCTGCTCCTCCCAAGCCCCGATACTCTCCTGATCATAATAAGCCTCCATCAGGGGCCATAAAATCGACTCGGACAGTCGTGTGTTGTGACTGACACAGACCCGATCAGCGGACATCTAGAAACTCCTACCCGGACGAAACACCATTAACAGTGAAGCCCCTTCAGCCCGCGTTTTTGAAAGTACTGCTGGTGGTAGTCTTCAGCCGGATAGAATTGGGGCGCAGGCTTGACTTCGGTCACAATAGGTTTGCCCGCGTAGCGACTGGCTTGTAACGCGAGAATTGCCTCGTTCACCTGGGCTTGCTGTTCAGGGGCATGGTAAAAGACCGCTGAGCGGTACTGATGCCCAATATCCGGGCCTTGGCGATTCAGTGTGGTCGGGTCATGGATTTCCCAGAACACATTGAGCAACACGTCATACGAGACTGCCTGTGGATCAAAGGTTACTTCAACAGCCTCGGCATGCCCCGTATTTCCTGTACAGACCTCTTCATAGGTCGGATTTTCCTTGTGGCCGCCAATGTAGCCGACTTGCGTCGAAAGGACACCCGGAATTTCCTGAAATGCCGCTTCCACATGCCAAAAACAGCCTGCCGCAAAGGTTGCTTTCTCACTCATCGGTATTTCCTCCATTGGCTATCCATCATTACCTACCCCGTAGGTTGCCATTTCTCCATCATACCATTGGTGATCCAGCCTTGCATCGGCCACGCTGATCGCAAAAAGCCTGGCAATTTTTTGGCTGGCGCGGGTTTAGTATGAGCACGTGTGAGGAGGACCCATGCCTTGTTAACACCCGGCCCAACATCCTATACCGCTTTGCCCGGATGGCCTTACATTCCCGCGCAACCCTACCTGCCCGCCGCTCCCATGCCCTCGACCCAGGCAGGGCCAGCGCCGACATTATCACCGGTGCCCATTCCCTACCCCTACCCTGCCTTTTTGTTACCAAGATCCCCAATAGCACCTGTGAATCCCTTACCGGTGAATGCCTCCTCAACACCCACGCAATCCAACGTGTCGGCACCACGAGACATTGAAGAAGTGCGGGCCAGCCATATTCTTGTCAAAACGCAGGCTGAGGCAGCCCAATGGCGCCAAAAGATCCTCTCCGGACAGATTAGCTTTGAAGAGGCCGCAAAACAGGTCTCGACATGCCCTTCAGGCAAAAAAGGAGGCGACCTGGGCTTTTTTGATCGAGAGCAAATGGTGGAAGCCTTTAGCAAAGCCGCATTTTCGCTACCCAAAGGCCAACTCTCGGAGCCCGTGGAAACGCCCTTTGGCTGGCACCTGATCAAGGTTGTGGATCAAAAACTGGCTAACCCCAATGCTGCTCAGATCGCTAGCGAGCGTTAGGCAGCGGGTAGGCCCGAACCACCCAATCCACCTTCGTGGTTCTGCCATGGGGTAGCACCCGTGGCTGAATGGCAACATAGGCCGGATGTTTTAAACCCAGGATTTCAACATTGACCGGATGGCGACGCTCGGGATCGGCGGGTATCAGATAGGCCTCACCCTCTGATGCATCGTTCTGCTGGGGCTTAAGAATATGGATGTTCCCCTGGGAATCGGTGACCTTCAACCGCACCTGACGGCCCATATTCGTAATTTTGAGCCCGGTATTGAACATATCTTCAATGTCCCCAAAAGCTTGGGTCCGAATCACGCCATTCATCACTTCAAGCTTGAGATAATGTCGTTCTCGCCCATGATTATCATCATAACGGCCGATGGCCACCTGATCGAGGTGATCTGTCTCCTCCCACCCTTCTAACTCATCATGGGTATACCCAAAGGATCGCCGAGAACCGGATTTGGCCAAGCGATCATCGTCGTCCTCCTCACCGTCATCCCCACCCCGAGTGGGATCATAGTCCCGATAAGGTAAGAATTTCGAGGAGTCCGACTCTTCATCATTATTGTCAGCGTGATACGACTCATCCGAAGCATCGTCAAAACGCGCTCCTGTGCTTGAAAGGTCTTCGTCATCCTCCTCATTCACACTCCGGTCATCGTCTTGCAAAGGCATCACAGGCTTGCTGATGACCAATTCCCGGCGATCTTTGTTCAAGACCCCATCATAGAAATAACCGGCAACGGCATGAAACAAGGGAATCCGGATCTGGCTGGCACTGGAGACCACGAAGAGCTGCCGAAAGGTTTCATCCAAATGTCCCAGTGTCTTTTTATCCCTTGCTGATCCCATTACCTTGGCTTTCACCATCTGGGCACGGGGATCGGTGTGGAGGAACATCGCAAGTGTCCAAATCGGATCAAGCCCATCCGAGTCGTACCCGATGTGCTTGGCATTGGCCATTAAATGAGCCAAATCCTCAACGTTTAGCCCCACCGCAGCCATCACTCGTTTTCGCTCAGCGTCAGAGGGCACATTCAGCGGATACTCATTAACCCACGCGTGCCATGAGGGGTAGAGAGCCCCCGAGAATACAACCTGATCCTGTTTCAAAGCCTGTTTAGACAGACCCACAGGCAGAGTCCCATGGCCAACCTTGAAAGGCGGTCGCTCGAAACGCATCAGCCGAAGCCCGGAAGCCTGAATCTTCATAACCGTCTCCAATCACACACAAGGCCGCTACAGGGGCATTCAACCACAAATTCATTTATTTCAAAAGCGTCATTCTCAGCGTAACCCATGCTTGTTGGAAACAAAATGCATTTTAAGCGTCTTCAGCCATAATAGAGATGTACCGGCCCCGCATTTCGTCCAGCACACGAAATGGAACACAGGTTGGCGCAATCTGGAAGTCGACGTGTTGAACAATAGGAGTTCTCCAATGGCATTATTGAATCACCTTCCCCGTATCCTTGCAGCCACTTTGCTGCTGACCACGGCTGTTTCCTGGGCCTTTCATGAAAGCCCTTCAGAGCGGGATCAACGGCTGAAAGAAGCCTTTGCCGAGGAAAACATTGCCTTAAATCCTGCCCAGATCAAGGCCATTCGAGATAACGTACGCCTGGGGGTACAAGAATCCTGCCAACACCGGGCCGGGAACAGCAAGGTCAAGTTTACCGCCGTAGAAATTGCCCAAGAACTCAGGCTGGATCCTGCCCTTGACACCTCCCTGGTGGATCGCATCAGCCGTGCCCTGGATAAACTGGCTCACCAAAGCGACGACTGCCATTTGCAAGTCCTTCGCGAGGACAGTTGGGAGACGTACTACAACAACACCCTTTCATTAACCAACAATGCCGCCTTCTTGACCTTGCTGGAAGACAAGCAATTTTTTCCAGTTAAAATCTCCTGGGAAGACATTGGACGATATGAGAACAGTGTCTGGGGTGACCGGATCAGCGATGTGGGTATCTGGGTCCGCAAGCATGAACCGGATCCAAGTTCTGCGGAGCTCGCTTTATCCGTCCGACGGGATAGTAATTTTCGGGATAAAGTCCTTGTCGTCCCCGCCAACCAAATCAAAGTCCACCTCAACCGAGGAAATCACACCGATGAAGTGACCTTGCCCGAACGATTGGCCCAATTGGGGCTGAGCTCCAACCACCGGGATCGCAATGTCATTGTCTCCAACCAGTTCGCCATTGTCCCTGTTCCAGCAAAAACCATGGATGTTGCTCGCAAAACGGGGCAAGCACCGCGAGTCGCCTTTAACTTCAGTATTTACCCTTACGGCTCCACCAACTATGTCATCACCGATGTCATTGAAGGCAGTTCAGACGCCATTGTCGGCCCTGGGAACCACCAATTGCTGTTTACCAATATCAACGGCAAAAAAGCCCCGTTCACTGCCAGCCGAGCCGCAGAGCGCCCGGATCTGTTAAAGCTGGAACGCGATCTCAAAGCCAAGGGCATGGATGTGGATGTGCAGCGCTATTACTTAATCCAAATTCCGCTGAAGAAAGATGCTAAAGGCATTACCCTGGCCAATATGGGAACGCCACCCGCCATCCGTTACCCCGCCTATGCCGATGTAGCTCCCTCTGCCGGTGGTGTGGGCAGTGGCTATGATATGGAAGAGAATGCCCAGAATGTCATGGCTCCGAGTCCGGCCCCTGGCATGGCCAAGAAAGCCGCTGAATCCCGAGCGAAAGGCCTCAGCAAAGTGGCTATCGGCCATGGAGAGGCTGAAGGCATCTATCGAACAGGAAGCGGCTTCCGAGGTCAGCGGGCCGATGAACCCATCCGGGTCACCGTGGTCTACTTCGTTACCCCCGTGGGTCAAGTGACTGAAAACGATATGGACACCTTTACCCGAGCCTTTGAAGCCTGGGATGGCCAAGCCCTATGGAACGGCTCATTTGTGGTTAAAGAAAAAACCATGTAGGTCTCAAGAACTCGGATCCGTTTTTCCACAGGCGAGCCTAAGCCGGATTGACATCCCTGGAAAAGGTCCTTAGAGTGGATGACAAGACCCTAAGTCTTGTTTCAGGAGTTGTCGTGCTTTTAGGCTCCCCCTTTGAACAGCCTTCGTTTCAGTCCTGCTGGGTAACCCACTTCACACCCAAATTCGGATTAGTGAGCCAGGTAGGGGACTTCGTGGTTCACCCCGAACGTCGGGCCAAAGGATTACTCCGTCTCAGGGCTTTACGCTTGAAAGGCTGGAATGTGGCGTGGTCACAACGACTCAACGAGAACCACTGGACCGCCTTTGATGCGGCGTTAGACCAAAAGTCGTGGGACTATTTCCGCCTGACCTGTGACACCTCGGAACCGGCCTTAGACGAGACCAAAGCAGCATTACTGGAGCGAAAACTCCTCCTGTATCTATTTCAAGCCCCAGTTCACTACTCAGTGGACCTGTCAGAAGGCTGGGAAGCGTATTTCAACAGCCGCAGTGCCAATACCCGTAAAAACATCCGAAAAACCTTACGCCAGGCCAAGGCCTTTAAGCCACATCGTGTGTTCTTCGAAGGGACTGAGGGAGTTGACGCTTTCTGTGATGCTTTTTTCCCTTTACACCAGCGCTATTGGCAAGAAAAATCAGGCCAGAGCTATTTTAACGACCCCCAGGAACAAGCCTTTACCCGGGCTTGGCTCAAGCAGCTTCAAGATCAAGGAGTATTGACCCTGGAAGCCCTACACCTTGACAAAACCCTGGCCAATCTGAGTGCCAGCTTTCAATGGGGAGAGGCAAGTTATTGCCTTTACACCATGAATACCGGCCATCACCTGGAGCTTTCGCCCGGGGTGCTCAGCCTCTATCTGCGTTTTCAACGGGCACAGGAAGAGGGCATCACGACGTTTTTACTGGGTCCGGGTGATTATCCCTATAAACGCCAGCTGGCCAACCACACCATCGCCCATGAGGACTGGCTTGTTGTTCCTCAATACTCTTGGGCTGGCCGCCTCTATGCCCTTGGTTTAAGCCGTTGCATGCCCCCAGTCCCCCCCCAGCAAAGCCAGACGATATAAGGCCTCCGAGAAGAGGGAAGCCGATTGCTGATCCTCTATCT
Organism: Vampirovibrionaceae bacterium NZW_1234; assembly: GCA_041697335.1. GTDB lineage: Bacteria > Cyanobacteriota > Vampirovibrionia > Vampirovibrionales > JAGQHJ01 > JBGUGD01. The sequence goes on from JBGUGD010000016.1 coordinate 157,351, forward strand.
TTGGCGGACAATCAAAGCCGAGTGGATGATGGTGGATGAGGAGACGCCGTGGTGAACCTGTCTCAAATCAAAACGTATTTTGGCATTGATGACGCCCAAACCAGCATCCGGCGTGAGATTCTGGGAGGCATCACCACCTTTGTAACCCTGGCCTACATTATTGTGGTCAACCCCAAGATCCTGGAGGCAGCCGGCATTCCCTTTGGCCCTTCCATGGTGGCCACCATCCTCACGGGCTTCCTGGGCACCATGCTGATGGGAATTTACGCCCGCAGGCCCTTCGCCATTGCCCCCTATATGGGCCAAAATGCCTTTGTGGCTTTTACTCTGGTCAAAATCATGGGTATCCCCTGGCAAACCGCCCTGGGTCTGACCTTTATTTCCGGCCTGATCTTTGCGCTCCTGACCCTCAGCCACATTCGTCCCTGGCTGGTGAATGCCATCCCTCAGCAACTCAAGTTGGCATTTAGCGGGGGCATTGGTCTCTTCTTAAGCTTTATTGGCCTCAACATTAGTGGCTTAATCCGTTTGGGCGTGCCGGATGCCCCTGTGACCTTGGGTTATCTGAATCGCCCGGAAACCCTTCTGGCGGCTCTCGGATTTATTCTCATCAGTCTGATGATGGTCCGGCGACTCAATGGCGCATTGCTCTTGGGCATCCTCGGCATCACCGGCCTGGGGTTTCTCTTGGGCAAAGTGCCCTTGCCGCCTCAGTGGATCAGCATGCCACCGGACATTCGTCCCATTCTTGGCCAATTAGACCTGCTAGGAGCGTTGAATCCGGCACTCCTTCCCATCCTTTTGGTGTTCTTGGTGCTCATCTTTGTCGATACCATGGGCACCCTGATCGGCATTGCCTATAAGGCCAACTTCCTGGATTCACAAGGCCGCCTGCCGGATGTGGAAAAGCCCATGTTGTGTGATTCACTGGCCACCATGGCGGCAGCAACCCTGGGCACAACCACGGCCGGGGCCTATATTGAATCCATTGCCGGCATTGAGGCCGGGGGGCGCACCGGCCTTACCGCAGTGGTCACAGCGTTGTTGTTCTTGTGCGCCTTGTTTTTTGCCCCGCTTTTTTCCAGTGTACCCGCCTTTGCCTACGGCCCTGCCCTGGTGGTGGTCGGCATGATGATGCTGTCTTCACTCAAAGACCTGGATACTGGGGATCTGACAGAGCTTATCCCGGCATTTACAACGCTCGTGATGATTTGCTTTACATATAACCTGGGCATTGGCATGGCGGCAGGCTTTATTGTTTACCCGCTGATTAAAACCCTCAGTGGCCGCTCCGGCGATGTTGCCCCGGGTTTATGGGTGTTAAGTGCCCTGTCTCTGGCGTTTTTTATCTTCTACCCCTATTGATAGGCAGCCCGCAGGGCCGCCATATCCATGTGTTGTGGCATTAAGCAATGGGTTAAAAAAGCTTGCCCTAGACGAATGGCCTCTGGATCAATCCCATGCCCCAACCCTGAAATGCAATGCGTCACCAGGGGCACCCCATGATGCTCCAGGGTCTGCGAAGCATCCTGCCATTCCGAGAGGGGGATCACCGTATCCTCATCCCCATGGATCAACGCAACGGGGGGCTTGGAGCGAAGCTCATCGGCCAGGGTTTCAACGCCAGCCAAGCGTCCGGAGTAACCCAAAATCCCAGCACATGGGTGAGGCCGCCGCAGCGCCGTATATAAAGCCATAATGGTGCCTTGGGAAAAGCCCACCAAGACCAAGCGTGACTCGGGCAAGCCGCGTTGGGTCAATTGACTGTCGATAAATGCGTCCAGAATAGGAGCCACTTCCTGGACCCGTTGCGTGCGCACCTCCGGCGTAATCCCGTCCAGACTAAACCATTGATAGGCATCGGTCATCCAGGGTATCCCGCCATCAAAAGGATACGGAGCATTTGGAGAAACGAATTCGGTATTAGGCAAGGCTGGTGCCCAAAACTCGGCAAGAGAAATCAGATCGGCCCCACTGGCGCCCACCCCATGAAGCAAAATCACCAAGGAGTCGGCAGCCTGTCCGGAAACAGGTTTTTGGTAATAATCCGGCTGCAATTGGGGTTTTATCATCAGGTGTCGATCCTTTTCGTATTAACGTATCTGATTTTAAGCGTTCTGCTTCTTTGCCATTCTGGACAATAATGTCTTGTTATTGTACCGGCACCCAAGCGCAGTGTCATTGCCTGAAGATTGCGAAGTTCAGTTTAAATCCATCGCTGAGATCGAAAGTAACCAAGCATCCCTAGAGCCACCAAGATCATGGTCCAAATGGTGAGCCAAAAGCCCCATGGGTTATGCAAAAAAGGCATATGGTCAAAATTCATCCCATACACCCCGGTAATCACATTGAGCGGCAACATAATGGTGGCCAGCACCGTCAAGAACTGCACAACCGTGTTCACCCGGGCCGCACTAATCGCATATTGAATCTGCATCGCCCCTTGCAAAGCCTGCTGGTGATGAGCCGTAAAATCCACCACCCGAACCACGTGATCATAAATATCCTTGAATCGTCTCGCCTGGTCTCGGTCGATAAAAGCCATATCCGAGTGACTCAGTTCATAAAACACGTCTTGGTTTTTCATCGACAGGCGGCGCAATAATAAAACCGCTTTGGTCAATTGGAAATACTGATCCGATAGAGACGCTTCGGAGGAATACGCTTGAATCGCATCTTCCAGGGCTTCTATGCGGGCATCCATGTCATCCAAAGCCGGCAAATAACTGTCAATCATGCCGTCCAGGACCTCATAGGCCAACGCGGTTGTCCCGTACATCAAGCGACCTTGCCCTTGGTCCGCACGATGCTTTAAGGTTTCCAGCACAGGAATAGGCCCGTCATGAACCGTAATAAGAAGCCGCTCACCCAAGAACCCATCCAATTCAACCGGTTGATACTCTGTCTGCTCAAGCCCCAGTTCTACGCCCAAGACAATAAAAAAGTGGTAATTGCGAAAGGACTCTAACTTGGGCGATTGACGCGGGTGCATGCAATCCTCCACGGCCAAGGCGTCCAAATGAAAATCGTCTACCAAAACCGCCGAATCCTCCAGCGTCGGGTTGGTGACGTCCACCCAAACATACCAGGTCGGATCGGCTAGCCGACTGAGCACATCGACTAACGGCACATTGCGCTGCCATGTGTTTTCGACCGTATTAAAGGCAATACACTCCATCATGGTCTCATTGTCTTGGGAAGAGACTGTCTTGACAAGCTCTGCCTCTTGAAGCTCGATATCAGGCGATTTAAACGCAACCCAGAATTCCCCATCCAGGGAATGACGTTTTTGACTGGGCATCGTATGCTGAAGATGTCCCGGAATGCCGAATGTTGCAGTAAGCACTCCGGGACTTTGGCATTTCATGCCCCAAAAAGCGCCCAATATCTTGAGCGGAGGTTTAGAAAGCCTTCAAATTGGGAATAATAGGCAATAAACGCCCTGAACATATTCCCTTGATAGGATTATAGACCTGAAACTCAAAGACAAAATCGACAAATCTCGACAAAACGCGTCGAATCGCCCGCATTGATACACAAAAAGCCCGAAAACGCTTTCAGACAGGCTTTTTACGGTTCAGCACAAGCTTAAACGTCGCAAAAAAGACGCGTCACCATCGCAAAATATTGCGCAGGCGACGATCTTTTTGTCGACCTTTGTCGATCGAGTCGCTATCAATCTTTTCTAGGGCATTAATGGCGCACAAAGCACACGGCCACCAGCATCCCCAGCCGGATCCGTCCGGTAGTCATCGGCTTTTTCATGAACCATCAGTGCTGAACCATTGTCATCCAGAATACTGTTGGGTTTTCCAGCCTCAAGAGTAACTCCTGGCGCCAGGACATCCACATGGGCTTCGCCCTGGGCATTGGCAAAGACATTGGGCATATCCCCGGCATGGGCCCCACTGGCTTGAGCAAACCCATGGACCTTTTTATCGGGGTTAAAGTGCCCACCGGCAGCCTTGAAATCCGGGGTCGTGCATTGTCCGGTCTCATGGATATGAAAGGCATGCCATCCTGGCGTAAGACCCTTTAATTGAGCTTGGATAAGCACGCCATGCGGTGTTTCCCGAAGCGTCGCTTTTCCAGCACATTGGCCCTGGGCATTGATAAAACCCGCCGTCCGCTCCTGCGGAGTGCTCTGAGCCATGCTGTCCTGGAATTGGGTAAGCAGGGTCACTAAGATCATGGCGACACCGAAGAGATATTCTTTACGCATAGCTGTTCCTCTTTCTCTGGATCGGGTTGACGCATATCGCTTTACCCTACCGGGAGCTACAGGAAAAATCAATGCCCCGTGTCATCAAACCCCTTCTCTGATTACAGCCATTGTAAAATCCGTATGTCACCTTTAAAATATCGGTGAACTTGCCCGGGAAATGTCCCTGTATGGGCACTGAAATCTGTATCAACCAGTGATGAAAGAGGGAAGGTTTATGTCCAGCCAAGTTTTAACACCCAACACGGCTACTCGCATCGAATCCGACAGCATGGGGAATATCGAAGTTCCTGCCGATCGCTATTACGGAGCCCAAACAGCCCGGTCGCTGATTCACTTCAACATTGGTGAGGATATTATGCCACGCCCCATTATTGAAGCCTTTGGTGTTTTGAAGAAAGCAGCAGCACTGGTTAATCGGGATCTCGGCAAACTCGCTCCCGAAAAAGCCGACTTGATTGTTCAGGCTGCCGATGAAGTCATTGCCGGAAAACTGGATGATCATTTTCCGCTTCGCATCTGGCAAACTGGCAGCGGCACACAGACCAACATGAACGCAAACGAAGTCATCTCCAACCGAGCCATTGAGTTGGCTGGTGGCCAGATGGGCAGCAAAGAGCCTATTCACCCCAATGACCACGTCAATATGTCCCAATCCTCCAACGACACTTTCCCTACGGCCATGCATATTGCAGCTGCCGCACAAGTGAAAAACGTTCTGATTCCGGCTGTTCAAGAAGTCCGAGATGCCTTGAATGCCAAAGCCCAACAGTATGCCAATGTCGTCAAAATTGGTAGGACCCACTTGCAAGATGCCACTCCTTTAACCCTGGGGCAAGAGATTTCGGCTTGGGCCAACATGCTCGATCGCGACATTGAGCGCTTGGAAGCCGTGCTTCCTGGATTGTATGACCTCGCCATCGGCGGATCTGCTGTTGGAACCGGTCTAAATACGCACCCGGAATTTGCCGAGCGAGCTGCAAAACAAATTGCTGCGCTTACCAGCCTACCTTTCCGCTCGCATCCCAACAAATTTACGGGCCTGTCTTCCCATGACGAACTGGTCTTTGCCAGCGGCGCCGTGAAAACCTTGGCCGCATCCCTGATGAAAATTGCCAACGATATCCGCTGGCTGGCTTCTGGCCCTCGGTGTGGTTTAGGAGAGCTGACCCTCCCGGAAAATGAGCCCGGCTCCTCAATTATGCCTGGCAAAGTCAACCCAACCCAAAGTGAAGCGATGACCATGGTGGCTGTTCAGGTCTTCGGCAATGATGCTGCTATTGGCTTTGCCGGTTCACAGGGGAACTTCGAGTTGAACGTCTTTAAACCGGTTATGATCCATAATTTTCTGCACTCGGTTCGCCTTATCGCTGATGCCTGCCATGGCTTTGTCAAATACTGCGTAAACGGCATCGAAATCAACGAGGAGCGCATTCAATACTACGTCAACAACTCGCTCATGCTGGTCACGGCACTGAACCCCAAAATTGGTTATGACAAGGCAGCTAAAATTGCCAAAACCGCCCACCAAGAAAATCTGAGCTTGAAGGAAGCCTGTCTGAAACTGGGGTACCTGACGGCAGAAGAATTTGATGCCATCGTGGTTCCCGAATCCATGACCCATCCTTAAGAGTCCTGTTTACGCAGGGAATGCTCAAATGACCGTTGCCGGATTGGAAGCGGTCATTTGCTTTTGGAACACACGTTCATAATAGGCCCAGGCAGCTTCCATACCTTGATAGCATGAGGTTAAGACCTGTTTATGCCCGCGACTGACCATATCGCCTATGGCAAACACGTTTGGCACGGAGGTCTCAAAGTGCTCATCCACCTCCACATAGCCTTGGGCATCTTGCACCACACCGAGTTGAGCCACAAGCCCGATATTGGGTTCCTGGTGTAAGGGAGGAATAAATAAAGTAGACACTGGGATACGCTGATTATCCTCGACTATTATTGCCTCCAGATGGTGCTCATGACTCACCACGGTCTTAATGCGCTGAGAATAAATGGGGATTCCTGTGTGCTTTAAATGGTTCAGTAAGCGCGGATCATCGCAAGCCAAGACATTGCCATGAGTGAAAAGAGACACCGTGGGACTGAACCGTCGTAATCGCAGGGCCTGTTCCACAGCATGGGCATCATACCCCAATACGGCAGCAGGCTGGCCCACCGCCTCTTTACCATTACTCTCCACCGACCAGAAAATAGACTGACCCACCGATTGATTCAGCCCTGGAATTTCAACCCACTGATTGCGCACCCCAACGGCGAGAAACAAGGCCTCGGCCGTATAGTTTCGATCTTCTGTAATCACTCGAAACCGGGTATCTTCTCGACTGATGGCGGTGACAGAACCAATATGATAATCACATCCAGCTTGCTGGGCATGCTGGATGCCCAGCCATTTCAGTTCATGGCGCTCAATGCCATTAGGAAACCCGGGCACATTAGGAAACTGCCCGGGTGTTTCACTACGCCCAGCCCCTTGCTCAAAGGTTTCTGAGACCAAAACCAGCCGATCCAGAAGGAGGGTCCGGACCAAAAATCGCCCGAGATATATCCCCGCCGTAAAACCGGCTGGGCCAGCTCCCAGAATAATAGCTTCATAATGATTATTCATCTGGCAAGAGCCCCCCTAAATTTCACTGTCATACTCCGGGGCACGCTGGGTGTCATGGCGGTGAGCTTGATCTTGATGGGGATGCCCTGCCCTTCCCATGTGTTGTGTATTTACCGGTGTTTCCTGAGGTTTTTCCATTGATACCAGACGTTCCGCATGGGCTTTGAAGGCCTGCAAATCCTCAAACAACATCTGCTCCACCCGTTTTCCGAAGAGTTCACCCACAAATTCCCCTGACTTAACGGGCGGATTTAGCATAATCTCAACATGAAGCCGGGTACGCTCCTCACCCAGCGCTTCAAATTGAATCGCCCCTGACGCATCCACAAGGGCACGTTCAGCACTATGCCAGGAAATCACCCGATCTTCATCCAGTACATCCAAGACCGTCTCCCATTGAATCGGTTTCTGCAAGTGGGGATCGGTAATTTGCCATTGCCAGAATGTTTGGTTCCCTCGCGTCAAGGAACTTTCAACCACCCGAAAAAAAGGGCTGGGGCATTGCGAACAAGTCCACATCTCAAAACACAGGTGGACAGGTGCATCCACCTCCATGGTTGTCTCCAGATACCCCATGTCACTTCCTCCATTACCCAGACCTTAAGTCCCTCATTAGATTTTGCCAAAGCATTCCACCATTTACCATCGCCTAATCAGGGAAAGAGGAGGTAAACAGACCCATCTCTCTGCTTGGACTGGGAGCGTCCGAATTCTTGTGATCAATCCTGCATGAGACCGATCTGGACACCCCTTTCTGAAACCGGATTCATCAGAGACCGAATCATGTCAAAACCACAACGTACAGACTCTTCTTACCCAATCCCAGCTTTGTCTCTCACCTGAAGGTAGTACTCCTTTTGACTCATTCCTTTAGGGGGGTGGTATTTTGACCTCACGACTATCAAGACCTAACAAAAACGGTCGATGCTTTTCTATAACGGGAACCAGAATCATGGGAGACTCGCACAAATGACTCAGCCCTCTCAAGGATTGACCATCGAGGTGTCCGAAATCCTCCGTCAGAATCAAGCCAAACTGCTTCAAGAACATCTGTGCCACAGCTTGGCGACTAAAATGCCTTCGAGTATTACATTGGATTTAACCCGGACCACCGACGTGGATATGGCCGGAATTCAACTCTTATTGGGGCTCTTTAACACCTGCCAGGAGCGTGGTTTAACGGTCCAAATTGACATTGCCTCGCCCAAACTCCGTGATCTGTTCAAGACGTTGGGCTTAACCAAACGTGTGGCCATTCGGGAGGTAAGCCTCCATGGATAGTTTAATGGATGAAAGCCTGATACAAGAGTTTTTAACGGAAAGCCGCGAACATCTCTCATCAATTGAGCCTGACTTGCTGACACTGGAGAAAGATGGCGCCAATACCGATCCGGAGATTATTAATCGGGTGTTTCGCGCGATTCATAGTATTAAAGGCGCTGCTGGCTTTTTCGGCTTCGAGGCCTTGAAAAAGTTGAGCCACGTTATGGAAAACCTGCTGATGCAAATTCGTGAACATCGCATCAGCCCTAACCCCGCTGTGATTGAGCCGCTGCTATTGGGTGTGGATAAACTGAACCTGATGGTTGGCGACATTCAAAACAGCGAAACCGTTCCTTACATGGATGTTGCCGAACGCCTTGAGACAATCCTGGCCAATGGGGGAGCATCCGACACCTCTGCCCCGTCTACCTCAAAAACGTCCAATAATGCAGCACAGGAACCGCAAACCGCTTCTACCATGTCTGGTCATTCGAACGAATTTTATGCCGAACCCGATCAGCTAGAAGGGTGCAAGTCCCGAGGACAGTCGCTTTTTGCACTGGAATACCATACGTCGGACTTAACCCAAAATCAGCAATCTCCCTTCACTCTGATGGAACAACTCCACTCCTTTGGGGTCGTCCTGGATTGCATGTGGGAAACAGAAACCTTTGGTAATTTGGAAACCTGCCTGGAAAAAGATGGCACCTTTCAAATCCTGTTTGCATCGGTTCTGGAAGCCGATCTGTTATCCCAAGCCTTGGGACTTCCAGAAAATCGCATTAAGGCCTTAACCTTTTCGATGGTCGGTTCTAATCCGCAAACCCCACCCTTAGTCACTGTCAGTGCCGCCTCGACCAATGGCACTATGGCCAATGCCGCTGCCAGTGAAGGGAGCTTAAAAACCGAAACGGCAGCCATTGGCTCTGTTATGATGGCCCCGGAATTACCAGAAACCCCTTCCCAGGAAAGCCCTCGTGCATCAACGCCGAATCAGCCTCCTCCAATGTCCACAGATAATTCATCTGTGCATGAAGAACCCAAAGCCAAAGTCGATCCGCAACCCCAGCGCAAATCCCCCAATCCCGGATCAGAATCCATGGAAAGCGTGCGCGTTCGGGTTGATTTACTCAATAAACTGATGGATTTGGCCGGTGAAATGGTGCTGTCTCGCAATCAATTGCTACGAACCGTCAGTAAAGACGAGACTCAAGGCTCCGGTCTAAGCAATATTGTTCAGAACATCGATTTGATTACCTCTGAGTTGCAAGAACATATTATGCAAACTCGGATGCAGCCCATCGGATCCGTATTTGGCAAGTTCCCTCGCGTGGTGCGGGATATGGCTCGCCAACTGAACAAAGAAATTGAACTCCAGATGAGCGGCGAAGATGTCGAACTGGATAAGTCGATTATTGAGAGCCTCTCGGATCCCTTGACCCACCTCATTCGCAACTGTTGTGATCATGCTTTGGAGCCTCCGGAAGAGCGCAAAAAAGCGGGAAAACCCACAACAGGCACAATCATCCTCAGGGCATTTCATCAGGATGGCCAGATTAATATCTCCATTACGGATGATGGCCGCGGTATTGATCATCACAAGATCGGTCAAAAGGCACTCAAGAATAATCTGGTCACGGAAGCCGAATTAAACCGGATGTCGCCTCAAGAAATGGTGAACTTGATTTTCTTGCCGGGATTCTCAACAGCAGAAACCATTTCTGAAGTCTCTGGCCGAGGCGTCGGGATGGACGTGGTTAAAACCAATATCACCAAATTGGGTGGCCACATTCATACCGATACGGAGATTGGCAAAGGCACCACGTTTACCTTGCGCCTGCCGTTAACACTGGCCATTATCCCATCGCTTATTGTGGGTGTCAGCAATCAGCGCTTCGCCATGCCACAAATCAATCTGGTCGAACTGGTCTGTATTCGGGCAACCGAAATTGCCTCTCGAATTGAGCGTGTAGGCTCGGCTTCCGTTCTTCGCCTCCGGGGCAAATTGTTACCCCTGATCCGTTTAGCCGATATTCTGGGCTTAGAGCGCACCTATACCGATCCTGCCTCTGGACAGCCGAAACCGGATAGACGGCGCGAAATTGGTGACAAACGTAAAGCCACTGAGCACCATCTATTGGAGATGCTGGAAAAACGAGATACCAATCGTCGTCGCCAAAACAGTGATTACAATATTCTGGTTTTGAAGGTTGGCGTCAACCAATTCGGTCTTATTGTGGATGAACTCTTTGATACCGAAGAAATCGTGGTTAAACCCTTGTCCGGTTATCTCAAGCAATGTAAATGCTTCTCTGGCGCAACCATTATGGGCGACGGTCGTGTGGCCATGATCCTGGATCCGGGTGGCATTTTGGCATACTCCGGTGTCAGCCTGGAAGAAATTGATGCCGAAAAACGCCGACTGGAAGAAGCTCAAAACAACAAAGCAGCCAATACGACAAAACGGACGCTGCTCCTCTTCCACAACGCGTTAGATGAAATTTTTGCCGTCCCGCTTTCCTCCATTCTGCGGCTTGAGAAATTCAACATGGATCGGATTGAGCGCATCGGTCATAAGGAATTCCTGACCTACTATGGTAAAGGCCTGCCTTTAATTCGATTAGAGCATTATTTATCGGTGAACCCAATGCCACATACTCAAGAAGATGCCTACCTGATTATTCCCAAAGATGGCAATGGTGCAGCCGGGATAATTGCCTCTCGCATTATCGACACGGTGGAAACCGACGTTGTACTGGATTCGTCACTCGCCACGGATCGCGGTATTGAAGGTTCAGCCATTGTCAATGATCATCTCACCTTATTTATTGAACCCAACGGCCTATTGGAACGAGCCGGTATTTCGACACACGGAGGTACTCATGGCCACTAGAAGCTTTGCGACCTTTTTTATCAATGATCAACTCTTTGGCCTGGATATTCTGATGATCCGGGAAATCAACAAACATCTTGATCTCAGCCCCGTCCCGCATGCGCCGGATTACATCCGTGGATTGTGTAACCTGCGAGGTCAAATTGTGACTGTCCTGGATCTCAAACATCGATTGGGCTTGGGACATTGCGAGCTCACCAACAACTCACATAACATTATTATTAAAACCGATGCCGAGCTTTTGGAGTTACGCAATCGTGATGAATGTGATGACGACACTCATATCCCCGACAAAGTAAGTTTACTGGTTGACGGCATTGGCGAAGTTGTCTCGGTCAATGACAAAGAGATTGATCCACCACCCCCCAACATGGGCCAAGTGGATGGCAAATATATTGATGGCGTCATCAAACTGGAAAACACCTTATTAACCATCCTTTCCATGAAAAATGTACTTGAAAACCTGAATTAATTCTTCGCGTCTCAACTTACGTATTACGTTCTCTCGAGGAAATCCCATGGATACGTCCAACCCCATCAAAACGCTTGTTGTGGATGATTCGGTTACATACCGGATGATTATGTCTAATGTCGTTAAATCTATCCCCGGTGCAGAATTATGCGGCACAGCGGCCAATGGTCGCATCGCCCTGGATATGTTACACCAAAATCCGGTGGAATTGGTTTTAATGGATATTGAAATGCCCGTCATGGGTGGTATGGAAACTCTTCAAACCATTTTACGAGACTTTCCCAAAACCAGTGTCATTTTAATCAGTGGCGCCAATCGCGATCATGCCGATTTAACGATTAGAGCACTTGAAGCCGGTGCTTTGGACTTTATTTCTAAACCGGATGAAGGATCCATGACAAATAACATGGATACCTTACGCACACGGCTGAGTAATGTCATGCAGGCATTTCGTTCCAAGCGAATCCTGCCTCGTTCCATTACGCCCAATCGAAGCGCTATTGCCGTTACACCTGCCACTGCCGAACCTCCAATTCGGACAGCAAGCTCAATACCGAGCCGCTTCGATGTCATTACCATCGGCATCTCCACAGGCGGCCCAAACGCCTTAACTGAACTAATTCCGGCCTTACCCGCAAATATTGGCGTCCCCATTCTTATCGTTCAGCACATGCCTCCTATTTTCACAGCATCACTGGCCAGCTCGCTAGATCGAAAATCCGCTTTGCTGGTTAAAGAGGCGGAAGCGGGGGAAAGAGTGCAACCCAATACTGTATACATTGCTCCAGGCGGACAACACATGACGGTTAGCACAGATTTTTGTATCGGTTTAAACTCCGATCCCCCGGAAAACAGCTGTCGCCCTGCCGTAGATGTCCTATTTCGCTCCGTTGGCCAAGCCTATAAGCGAAATATCCTAGCCCTCGTCATGACCGGGATGGGGCGTGACGGTGCAAGCGGTGTCGAAGTTCTCAAAAAAACGACAAACTGCTACTGTATTACCCAAAGTGAACAAAGCTGTACCGTCTACGGTATGCCCCGTTCTGTAGATGAACTCGGTTTATCCGACGAGCGGGTGGATTTAAGTCAGTTAAGTACTCGGATTCAAACGCTGCTTAAAGGCAGTGGCGTTCGGGTGGGCCTATGATAGCAACCATTTCCACAGAAGAATTTAAGCAACTGCGAAATTATATCGAGCGCGAGTGCAGCATCGTTATCGGTGATGAAAAAGTTTATCTGATTGAAAGCCGTCTTGCAAAGCTTTTAGTCCAATATGACTGCAAAAGCTACGGTGAATTCTATCAAAAACTCGTCAGTGCCAATAATGCGAAACTGAAAACCGAAATTATCGATGCCGTAACCACCAATGAAACCCTCTGGTTTCGAGACGAATCACCTTACCTGGCCTTAAAAGAACAGGTTTTGCCAGAGCTTGCACAACAGATTCAACGTGGTCAAAAAAGCAATCTTCGTATCTGGTCGGCAGCCTGCTCGACAGGTCAGGAACCCTACTCTATCGGGATGACCGTCCATGAATTTGCACGATTGAATCCAAGTCATCAAACGTTGGTTGCCAAAACAACCATTATGGCGACGGACATTTGTTCATCTGTTCTTGTCCTGGCTCAATCCGGACGCTATGACCCCATATCCATGTCCAGAGGTATGTTGCCAGGTTATAAAGAACGTTACTTTGAAGAGCAAGGTCGGGTATGCGCCATTAAAGACAGCATTAAAAGCATGGTGAGCTTCCAACAGTTTAACCTGCAGCAACCCTTTACCCCGATGGGAAAGTTTGATGTTATTTTTTTGCGAAACGTCGCCATTTATTTTTCACCCGAATTCAAAACAGAGTTGTTTCAAAAAATTGCCAATGCTCTGAACCCGGGTGGGTACTTGTTTATTGGTGCCTCTGAAACACTCAACGGCTATAGTACAGACTTCACGTTACGAGAATATGGCCGTGCTATGTATTATCAAGTGAAATAAAATAAGAGGGCTCGATGATGAAAATTCTTTCGGTAGACGATTCAGCCATTATGCGCAAGATCATACGCGGGGCTGTCGATATGTTGGGTCTGGAGTTCCTGGAAGCCGAAAACGGGCAAATTGCCTTAGATATTCTCAATCGAGATTATTTGGATATTGGTCTTGTTTTATTGGATTGGAATATGCCGGTCAAAGATGGGTATGAAACACTGGTTGCCATTAAAACAGATCCTCGTCTGAAACATATTCCCGTGATGATGGTCACAACCGAAGGGGAAAGGACCAATGTGATTCGGGCTATTCAAGCCGGAGCACAACATTATCTGATGAAACCCTTTACCCAGGAAGATTTGCTAAAACGGATTATGGAATGCATCGGAACCACCGTTTAACCCCATCAGCTCAGTTTTTAACCACTATTACATTAGAACACACGGAGGTATCATCCTGACATGTCCCAAACAACACACGAGCCCGTTATTGACGCCCGGCTGGTTAACCCCATTATTGCGGCCACCGTCGAAGTCTTGGGCACCATGGCCAATCTGAAAGTTGCGTTGAAAAAATTTGATGCCCATACGGATTATCACCCCAATGGGGATATTTCGGCTGTCATTGGTATTCTCGGAGAAGGTGGCGAAGGCATGATTGCCATTTCCTTTTCCATTCCCCTGGCGAGCCTTATTGTCTCTCGGTTATTAGGGATGAAGCCGGAACATCTGTCCGCCGATGATCGGTCCGATGGCATTGGCGAGCTTGTCAACATGATTTCAGGCAATGCCAAAACCGCCTTGTCTCAAGGGGAACAAACACCTTATAAACTCTCTTTGCCGACCATCATTTTGGGTGCCAAACATGAAATTTATGCACGTCCTCGCCATGTGCCCTATCTGGTGTTGGAGTTTGAAACAGAAGAAAATCACACGTTTAATGTTCAAGTGGGTTTTAAATCATTTCAGGGTCGATAAAGGAAACACTCAATCCTGATCTCTCCCGTTAAAGGAACACACAACGAGCAGACAAATGAAGAACAGAAGGAATACTTATCCATGAAAGTACTGGTAGTTGATGACTCAGGCGTCATGAGAAAAATGGTCATCCGGGAACTTCTAAAAATGAATGTCACGGAAGCCATGATTGATCAGGCCGAAGATGGAGAACAAGGGCTTCAAAAAGCTCTCATCGGCAATTACGACCTGATTCTGATGGATTGGAACATGCCAGCCATGTTGGGAATTGATGCCCTGAAAGGCATGCGCCAAAACGGGGTTACCTCTAAAGTCATCATGGTTACCACCGAGGCTGAGCGCTCTCAGGTCTTACTGGCCATTCAATCCGGTGCCAATAATTATTTACGTAAGCCTTTCACGTCTGAGGATTTTTCTGAAAAAGTAACCGCGACAATGGGCGGTCCTGAAGCCTGGAGTAACCTCGTCGGAGCAACACCGACCACTCACGGGTAAGTGCGCCTCTAGAGTCGCTACCTAGCGTGCCTATGCCTGGAGTGCTGACGGATAGGTTTTCCAATTCCGTCTGGCATCATACAGCAGGCCGCCTTCCGGGGTGGGTCTTACCACTTGTGTGACAGCTTCGAGCGGATAGACGTCTTTCATGGCTCGGTAAGTTGTCACCATGGCTTGGTGAAGTTGATCGTCGGTAAATCCATAGCGGCGAACGCGATCCATGTATTCTCCAACGGAGGCCTCGGTAAACACGCCAACCAAACCACACAACAGGCGAAATTGAATCCGGTTATCCGTTTCATCAGGTGTGCTTCCAGGCGCGATGCGCAACGTTTCCAACCAGTAGGCGCGACGTTCCGGAGTCGCCAGCGGCTGAACACTCGGCTTATCCACAGTCCCAAGAGAAGCAAATCGGGTCTTTGAAGGATAGCCCAGAGTACTAGGCCGGTAAGATAGGGGGCTGAGCATATTGAAAGTAACTCCCATTTCTCATTCACTGAAATAGATAAACACGGCACAGACCCAAAAGTTGCGTGAACGAAAAATGAGGTTTTAATAATTAAAAACCCGACGTCTCATTGCCGCCTACGGGCATGGAGACTAGGGTATGCATTGGAATCGTCATTCCTCTGGATGCAACACCCTTGGCAAAGCGTTGTGCATCAGCCAGTTGTGTAAACCACACTTGTTGAGCCCCGACCAAAACAAACCACTGTGGGGTGTTTTCAATGGCAAATATCGCAACGGCAGGTCCCAGTCGTGTGCGATCCGCATTTATAGGGTCTTCCATACTGGATAGGCTCCTTTCCGATTAGTGTGCATTCGGTGCGAGTCTACATGGCATGATATCCATTAATATATCATTCTGTCATCAACTGCATGTGGGAGATCCTGGAGGTGAGTCTGTGCTGTGCAGTTGAGCAACCTCTTGTATAATAAAGAGAGTGCGTGAAGGAGCAACCCGTGATCAAAGAAAACTCTGTCGTCACAATGACCTATGTCTTGAGAAATGCACAGCGCCTTATTCTGGATGCCTCTGTGGGACAACCGTTTTTATTTTTGGTCGGGCATAAAAATGTTATTGCCGGCCTCGAAAAAAACGTCATTGGCCTAAAGCCCGGGGATCGTAAGTCGATCGAGGTGCCTCCTGAAGAAGGCTATGGGCAATACGATCCAAGCCTCCGCATTAGTATTCCCACACAACAATTCGGAACACATAACCCAGAGCCAGGCCAACAAGTGCAAATGAAATCCCCTGATGGCCAACCGTTTTTAGCCACCGTCATAGAGCTTCAAGGTGGCAACACCTTACTGGATGCCAACCACCCTTTGGCAGGTGAAACTCTTTATTTCGATCTGGAAATCTTGGACGTCCGAGACGCCACGACAGAAGAGATCCGTCACGGCCACCCTCACCACCCAGGCATGCCCGCTCACTAGGTTGTCATTAATAACAGCACTGGCAACCTTGTCACTAACCTTGCTACGAATTACTCTGCTGCTTTAAATGCGTTGAAACCGATTTGGATTTGGGTTTCGGCTCGGTCTTCGTCTTGGCCTGAGACAGATGCCGCATGGCCTCTGTGAGTGACACCTTGGCCAGAATCTCCCGACTATAGGGGCGATAAAAAATTAGGTAATGCCGTAAATCGGGACTCATGACGGAAAACGTGGCCTTGCCCGAAAACGATTCTTGGGGCTTGAGCTGAAACACAAACATATCTCCATCCCCAAACGGCGATAATGCATACACTTGGTTATACTCATCCATAAGTGCCACATCCAGACTTCCAAATGTATAGCTGGTCTGATTATCAATGGCCAACTTCAAGACAACCTGGTTTTCGACCTTAAAGGGATCACGGCCCAAGGCCACCCCTTGGACCTGCACCTGAAGCCCAGGAACATGGATTTCGGCTTCACTATCCAAAGGCCGCTCAAAAGCAGGCAAATTTAAGGGCTGTTGCAGGGCCACACGAATCTGATCACCTTCGTTTAAAACCACATGGGCCCCATCCCGACCAAGGCCACGCCCCAAACCCACCACAGCACCAACCCCACCGCCAGCCATGAGTGTCGCCCCATGCGTTAAGGCAGCAGCACCAAGACCACCAAATTTCAGTCCCAGCAATACGCCTTTAACAGCACCACCTACAGTCCCGGCAAGGCTATTGCCAACGGCCCGTCCAGCAGCCTGTAGACCACTATCGCCTTTGTTATAAAAAGAATTCAACGGAACCTTACGGCCATCAGGCATCAGAATATAGTCCAATGCCAATGTGATGTGGCCTCGCTTGGACATAGAGCGTCCTGGCGTATCGGCCTCTTCAATATGACCTTTAATTAAGGCGCCCTTGGGGACAAGCACCTTTCCATCGCGCTGAATTTCTTGTTTTAACCGGGCATGAAATACATCCCCATGCTGGCTATACCCTGTGGCCAGGGTGTCCATAATCGTCAGCACCAAGACCTCGCCTTTTCCCAAGGTATGTACATCGTCAAAGACCACATCTGGAACAAATTCCCGCTCTTCCCGGATAGAGCCCTTAAGCACCATCCCCGATGCTTCAGCGCCAGGGTCATGAGATCGCCTGCTGAAGACAGGTGCTTCAAAATTGGGCCGATCGGATTGCAAGCTTTCTACCCGAACCAAGTCGGGCTCATCGGTCTGAGTATCAACATGTAAAACAGGCCACTCCAGATTCATCTCTGGAGCCCGACGCTCAGCGTAAGCCAAAGGAGCCATCAGCACAGGACCGAATGCCATGGAGACTGCCAAATAAACTTTCATCACCCAAGCACTGGACCTTATGATGATCACCATTCTCTCCTCGTCATCAGCAATCTATAGCTAGTGTAGTAGAAGTTTTTCCGGCTGTCATCCCTTAAAC
Source organism: Vampirovibrionaceae bacterium NZW_1234 (assembly GCA_041697335.1). GTDB lineage: Bacteria > Cyanobacteriota > Vampirovibrionia > Vampirovibrionales > JAGQHJ01 > JBGUGD01. The sequence continues at coordinate 175,167 of JBGUGD010000016.1, forward strand.
ACGTTAGGTCTTCTGAAAAAACCTCTCAAATCCGTCATACCTATAATACACCCAAACAACAGAAAGGCTTTTTTCAGGACACTCAATGCATATAATATTGTCAAATCTGGAGCGGGCAACGCGGCTCGAACGCGCGACCCCCAGCTTGGGAAGCTAGTGCTCTACCAACTGAGCTATGCCCGCAAGGTCAATGGCATCATAGTGTAAATACGGCTTTGTGGCAAGAAAAACCCAGGGAGGCTTTTCTAGGTTCACACAAAAGCCCCGTTGTCTGGAATTCAAACAACAGGGCCAATCTTGTATTGGGCGTTTCAGCTAATGGCTGCTATCTAAATGACTGAGGGATAATTAAACCCTTGACGCTGTAACCAATCTTGGATGCCACCACCAGCACCCCCACTCCAGGGATTGCTATCAAAATTATTCTGAGCCCGCCATTGATTCATACCCATCCCGGCCCAAGCGGGTTGAGCACCCATCATGCTATTGGCAGGCATTTGGGCTGCCATAGAATTATCTAAACCTTGACCAGGTAAGCTCATGCCATTAGACGCCATCCAGTTTGGCATCCCACCACCAACGCCCCCACTCCAGGGATTGCGATCAAAATTATTCTGAGCCCGCCATTGATTCATACCACCTGGCCCCCCTTGCCAGGATGAAGCAGCGTTCATCGACATAGCAGCATCAGAAGCCAATGGACTCATCATAGGACCGGCAATCTCATCTGTGGGAAAAAACATTCCGTTAGCCTGCGCCATATTATTCATAGCCAACGGATTACCTTGCAACTCACGGAACTTCGCCATACCCATTCCCGCCCAAGGAGCGCCGGAGCCGGTTGTGAAAGAATCATCTGGGATTTGAGAGGCCTGAGAAGCTATCGAACCAACAGTGCTGAGCACACTTTGCTGAATATTTTGCGCCATGCTGGCCACATCGGGCCGCATCATCATACCCGCACGTCCTCGATTCATCTCATTACCCATTGCTAGCATATCTGTGCTCCACACGTTTGTTGCTCTCTATATCAACAAAAACATGGAAATCTAACTTATTTCCTATTTATATCTATATATTTATCTTTGTAAACAGAAGAGTCCGTCTTTAACGCCTATCAGTCCCAAGCAATAGGTAAAACTCCCCCTTGAATGAGGGAGTTTTACCTATAGTATACTATTACGCCTTAGGAATCCCGATGCGCTAAAGCGTGGAAGCCCATTTGACCTTTATCAGGATCGTGATCTTCCTTCTGCATTGCTGCCAGCTCCGCTTCCAGGGCCGACTGAGTCACCACAGGCAAGGCGGCAACTAATTTATCCAAATCCGGTTCAGCGTGCTGGCTATACTCCTCCAATAAGGACGCCATGGGAGCAAGTGTTTTGTTGATGGCCCGCTGTAAGAGCATCGCGAGGTCACGACCCACAAAGCCTTCTGCCTTTTTGGCCACGGTCTCGAATTGAATGTCTGGGCTGAAGGGATAGCCGGAACGCTTGGCGTGTTGGGCCAGAATCTGGGTTTTTTGCTCTAAGTTGGGCGCTTTAAACCGGACTTGCTTGATCTGTCGGCTCTTTAAGGCTTTATCCAAAAGTTCCGGCATATTGGTGGAAACAATGGTGGTAACACCTTCACGCTCGGCAAAACCATCCAGTTCAACCAGAATCTGGTTCAAGGTGCTTTCGACTTCTTGCCCACCGTCACTGGCCCCGACACGCTGTTGCGCAACCGAGTCCACTTCGTCCAGGAAGATAATTGAAGGGCCGTTTTCATAGGCATCTCGGAAGATATCACGGACCTTTTGGGCCCCTTCGCCCAAATACATTTTGCGAAGTTCCACCGCACTCAAGGGAATAAAGTTCACCCCGACTTCATTGGCAAAAGCTCTTGCGGTAAAGGTCTTCCCAGTTCCAGGATCACCCACAAAGGACATTAATTTGGGCATATCAATTCGGATATTTTTCTTCTGACGAAGCTCTTGCCGCAATTGAGAACTTCTGGCCAGTGCTGCGAGGGTTCTCAACTCAGTAACCGCTTCCTCTTGGCCCACCACCGCATCCAGTTTCAACGTCGGATCCGGCTTGAATTTAAAGCCTTTCCCATCCTTGCCTCCAGTTGCAGACAAGAGATCCTGGATATAAGACTGACGCTGTGAATCGAATTGGGTCACAAAGTCAGATGTAATAACAAACACGCCTTCGTCCTGGTGCCGTCCCTCAGCACCCTGGTTCAGTGCTTGCGCTTTCTTTGCGGCTTGAGAGGCAACCTTATCCATCATACTGATCATGTGATCCCGGCTGGGTGCACGGCCGGAAGATTGCATCAGGGTTTTGGCAATCATCGTTACAGCATCGTCTTCAAAGCGAACCTTATATTCTTTTTCCAGGTCTTCGCGCAGACTTTGTCCCGAGAGCCGGAAATTCATCAGAGCTTCAGACAGAGTCGGGGGTTTTAATTTGATAATAGCCGCAGAATCTTGAATTCCACCGTCTATGTTGGCAGCAAGTGCCTCCATACCACCTACCACCAGCTTAACATTAGGAAATGCTTTGGCCAGTCGACCCAATTGGTTAAATAACGGCACTTGAGATTCATCCGCCAGAATAAAAAGCAAGGCATTTTTGCCGATGGGGGTTTTCTGCTGAATTTCACTCATGGTTTTCTTCAAGGCTTTCAATACATCAGGCTTCTCAGCCGACATATAGGAAAAGGTGGTTCGGGTATTCACCTGTAGCCCTTCCCATTGATGGTGAAAGGCTTCATCAAAATCACTTTCAATGACAAAGCTATGGACGTTAGCCTGACCATTTACGTCTTTGTCCATTTGCGGATTAACCGCCATTTGAGCAATCAAGCTACGTTGATCATCGACATGCCCCAATATAAACCCGGGCCGGGGCGCGCGTTCAAACCGATATATCCGGTGATAAACGGCATCGGCAGCCTCCAAATTCATAAACTCCAGGGCTGGTACCATGGACTTGGTAACCACCGCTTTTTCTGGATTTACAGGTGTTTCTTTCTTCGAAGGCTCTGCTTTGTCTAGTTTCTTGGCCTTCGGTTTAAAGGCGGGTTCCGGAACTACCACTCTGTCTCTGACATACTTCTGAGTAATTCGCTCTGGCGCTTTCAAAAACAAGCGACCAAAATGCATTAAGACATCATCATGCGGTGTTTTGGCTTGCTTCATAGCCACTGCACCCTGGAAAAGCGCACTATAAAGATGGTCAGACTCAAGTGGAGCATCCTGCCATTGGGCGGCACGATTTAAGCTCTTGAGCAAGGCTTTACGATCCGCATTCAAGGAATTCGGGCCTTGGTAGCGACTCAATTCCGCAAGGTTAATTTTTAAGGCACTAATGAGCTTGAGAAAATACTGATCAAAAGCTGCTAACATCCGGTTATCCAAGGCCGTCTTGGGCTCAGCCAAAGGCAATGTCTTTTTTAAGTTATCACGGAAAGCCACCAGGGCCGGACGATTATTGGTCCGATCGTAATACGTCCATTGTTGAAGTTTCTTGAGCCAGGTTGGTCGATTCTCATAGGCTAAAAACGTGCTGATGTCATGCATCAAATAGGTGCTAAAGCGACGTTGTTCAGGCCCTAACGCGTGCCATTGTTTTTTTAGTATAGGTCCTAAAGTATTGTCTGCCAGCACGGTCTGGGGTTTGCCTGCATCATGGGCAGGTTTACTCGTCCCAACCGAAACTGTGTCTTCAACTGCGTTTTGAGGCGGCTTGATCTGTGGATTGGCCTGAAATCGAATCTGACTCGACAAATTCAAAGCAGCAACATGTGTCGATAAAGTCCCAACCGGCATTGTCATTCTTGTTCACCTACTAACCCAAAATTGTAAACATCCCCAACAGAGGGGTACCAAATTCACATTGCCCTTTATATCAAAAGAGTAATCAAATTACAACTTGTTTAAGAAATATGTCGAGCAGTTGTTCTGAGTTGTCCGAAACACTCGTCCGTTATACCTACGCCCCCAACTGCAAGGCTATTTGGCTGGCAGAGGATTGCAAGGCCGGAGGTACAAACAACGCTAGAACTTCAGAAGCTTTCTCTCGCTTATCGCCTTTGCAACTAATAAAGCGCTGAACCGATAAGGAAATTTGGCAGGCTGGGGCGTACCAATGTCGAGTCAATGACGTGTCGTGATTGGAAATGACCACAATAACACCTTGCTGTGACAAGGCAATTGCCGTCTCAGCTAACTGTACTTGCTGGTCCTGGCTAAACCCTCCGGCACTGTAGCTGGTAAAATTTGCAGTGGAAGATAAAGGAACATAGGGCGGATCACAATAAACCACATCACCGGCTCGGGCTTGGGCCATCACGCTCAAAAAATCCATGTGCTGCCACGTTACCGATACCCGCTGGACTTTGTGATAAAACGCCAACATCTCCCGCTCGGGGAAATAAGGTTTCGTATAACGGCCAAAGGGGACATTAAACCCCGCTCGACTATTATAACGGCACAACCCATTAAACCCATGGCGATTGAGGTAGACAAAAGCCATCGCACGAAAATAGCTTTCGGAACTTTCATTGAAAGCATCCCGAAGTGAGTAATAGCCTTCCGGCGTGTTGTTTTGTGGTGTAAACAACGTTTTACAATCCTGGATAAAGGCTGTTCCATGAGTGGCTAAAGTCTGGTAAAGCCCTATCAAATCTTGATTGCTGTCGTTCAATATGTAGCGGGAATAGGGTGTATTCATAAATACAGCCCCAGACCCTACAAAAGGTTCAATCAAGCGGGAAGTTTCCGGCCATTTGCCTAACGCATGCTGTAGGGCAGAAACAATCCTGAATTTATTGCCCGCCCATTTTAAAAACGGTCTCTCTAACGGTTCATCCACAGCTATCTTTGCTGGATGGAGCGCCATCCCCGGTTACCAAACACCACGAACATCATCGAACAACGATGATGTGTTATAGGCCATTATATCTTAAATCCAGGCTCTGATCAGAGCCTTATGCTTTTTCCAACCACTGGTCCTGTTTCCCAACATCATCCTGAACCCTGAACGGGTTATGGCTATTGTCGAGTGCCGAACTCTTCTTGTGCGGCTTTTTGGGCTTTTTGTGATTGTTCTTGCTCTTCCTTGTGAATCGCCTCTTGGCGAAGCTGCAGACTACGCATACGGGTATCCAGCAGTTTTTCCGCTTCATTTAACTGGCGGATCCTGGCTTCCAACATCTTGTCGGCCTTGGTACCAGGCTCATATTCCACCTTCAAGTTCATAAAGGTACTGACTGCTTTCGCCAGATAATGCTTATGCTGCATCAAGAATTGCATCTGAAGATCCAAATCGTACTTCATTGCAATGAGCATCATTAATCTAGGTTGACTGGATGCGAAAGGCATTTATTGCGTTCCCCCAAATACCCCTTGGTTATATAAAACCCCGTTCTACCAGTTTTATGACAAATTATTAACAAATATTTAAGAGTTGGCGTTAGAATTTCCGATCAATCTTAACGCCACGATGCGTATATGGACTGGAATTGGTCAGAAACCCTTCCATCCGATTCAGTTGCTGCATGTATAAATTATGCCGAAAGCGGTTCAGCTTGGCGTTGCTTTTGTAGTTTAAAATCATCGATACAAAGGCGTGAAAGCTTTCAACCATCTCTCCGATGGGATTACTCCGCTGGAATGCTTGAATGGCGAGATTTAAATATACACTTGCGCTCATACACTATCCTAACCACAATTGAGTCTACTACCCCTATTCATGAAAAAACGGCGAAAGGGCAAAAATTGCTTTTTTGTAACAGAAATTTACAGTTTCCAATATACTAAAGAAGTGATTTTGATATACAAAACCCTTTTAAAGCCACCCCAATGGATTCCAGAAATCCGTAAAACAAATTAGCCTAAAGGAAAGACTTTTAAAGGTTTGAGACGTCCAGAAGGCTCCCCAGAAGCGACACCAACAGGATAATCGCCAGAAATTAGAACATAGGTCCGATTTTGCTGTACCGTCCCAACGACTTCCTCCTGGAGCAACTTCATCCCATTCGAAAGCTTCCCAAGGGCCTGGGGTGTCACGACTATCGAAGGAATCGCGAGATAAGGCGTCGGGTTCATGACATACGTTTCAGGATGTGGAGAGTCCAGGAAATCATCCAGTGAGATGCTCTGTTCTAAGGTAAATTGGCCATGATGCGTTCGAACAAGACCTGAAAGGTAAGCCCCATAACCTGTGGCTTGACCCAATGCTTGGGCAATTGAGCGAACATAGGTGCCACTCGCACAGTGGATATCGACAGTAAGTTCAGGATGGTCCGTCCCTTCTCCCAGAAAGGAGACCAAGGCCATGCGATAAATGATGGCCGGGCGAATGGGTAATTCAACGGTAATTCCCTTTCGAGCATACTCATACAGCTTCTTCCCATTAACATGCACAGCCGCATGAGGAGGAACCTGTTGCTGGATAGGCCCTTCTAGTTTAGACAACTCTGCGGTAACCTGCTGCTGTGTTAATGCTGCAGCAGAAACATCGCTTATCCAGTCGCCTTCGGCATCCCAACTGAGGGTAGTCCTTCCAAACGTTATGACAGCACGATATTGTTTGTCGCTGGGAAAATACTCAATCAATCGAGTTGCCTGGCCAACACAGACAGGCAATACACCTGAAGCCAGAGGGTCTAAAGTTCCGCAATGCCCCACACGCCTTACTCCCAATTTGCGACGTACTTTGGCCACAACATCATGAGAGGTTAAGTGCAAAGGCTTATCCATATTAATCACGCCGAACATCCGGTCAACATCCTAGCCACTGTCTTATGACCAGTTTACTGTAAAGACTCAGATGTCACCAATTCATAGCCACGAAACACACACCAAAAAACCCGCTGATTTCTCAGCGGGTTTAATTCTGTACCTGGGTAATTATTTACGAACCACCATGGTACTGCTGACAGGACGCGGGGTCTGGTTGTTGCCACCACCTCCGGAAATCGTACCCTGTGGAGAGGTTTTAAGGGTTTGGACCCGATCGTTCACCGCCTGCTGGGTCTGGTTAATGACCGTTTGGGTGTTGAGCGGTTGCGTGCCTGTATTTTGCATCACAATAGGACGAGTCGTCACCTGATTTGTTGGCTGGGTTGAGACAGGATTAATGGGCCGAACACCACCGGTAACCGTGGTAGTCTGAGTAACGGTCCCACCTACACCGGTTTGACCTGTGGTCTGGGTACCCATACCTGTTGGATTAATGACAGTCGTGGTGGTTCCCACACCGGTTTGTTGTCCGGTGGTTTGGGTTCCTACGCCGGCTTGCTGACCCGTGGTTTGAGTACCAACTCCAGTTGTGGCTCCCACACCGGTCTGCTGACCCGTGGTTTGAGTACCGACTCCCGTTGTGGCTCCCACGCCGGTCTGTTGCCCGGTGGTTTGGGTTCCTACGCCGGTATTGTTACCAACGGTTGTTGTGGTTGTACCAATACCATTCTGAGTTGTCACTTGAGTACCGTTACCACCACCTTGAGTGGTTACCTGACCATTGTTGGGATCCACCTGAGTTTGCGTGTTGTTATTCTGGTTCAGATTGGCCAAAGTGGTATTGATTTGATTCAAGGTTTGTTGAATCTGAGCCTGAAGAGCGGGATCGGTACCTTGGGTTGCTGTGGTTGTATTGTTTCCGGTCCCTTGGGTAACACCGTTACCATTGGTGTTTGTCACCGTGGTTCCTTGGGTGTTGGTAGTGGTTCCATTCCCTTGGGTAACTCCATTACCATTAGTGTTTGTCACCGTGGTTCCTTGAGTACCACCGGTACCGGCGCCATTGGTTGCTGGCTGCTGAGGCTTATCCTTCTCAGCTTTCAGCTTGGCCACTTCCTCGGTCAGTTTGGCAATGGTTTCAGACATCTGTTTTATCATTTCAGCCAACTGATTATCGGCCGCAGGTTGATTGCCCTGACCGCCTTGGGTTGTTGCAGTGGTAGCGGTAAAGGTTGTATCACCGGTTTGGCCTACTTGATTAGCACCACCATTCGGGGCAGCTGTGCCCGCTTGAGCATCTGTCTTGGGCTTATCTTTTTGATCTGCATCAACCTTAGCATCTTCTTTATCTTGCTTTTGTTGCTCCAAGACAGTACTAATCAGTTTTGTAAACATGGCTATGCTTGCAGTGTCATTGGCTGGAGAAGCTTGAGGTGCAACTGTTCTTTCGAACTCTTCCTGTCGAGCATCGGCACCGAAGATATTGCTAAGCAAACTGAGACTTGCCAAATCAGGACCAACGCCAAGAGGCGAAGCACTTAAGAGAGGATTCTCTAAAGCAAGTGCAGGAAGACCAATAGCGCCGGTACCAAAAGAGGTGCCTAAAAGACCAATGTCATTCAAGCTTTGGTTAAGCAGCGGGCTCGAAAGCAAAGGAGACGCTGCGATTGGCGCAGAAGCTGAATAGTCAAGGGCATAAATTGGAACGGCCACTACCGGGCTCTGAACCTGGGGTAAACTACCCCACATTGCTGCAGAACCATAAGCGCTGGGCCAAAATGTACCTTGAGAACCTACTGAAAAATTGGGGTTCGAATTTGACGTAAAAACACTGTTGTCAATAAATCCGGAATCCCCGTAAAACCCAAAGGGCATTGAGGATACACCACCAATACTGTAACTCATGGACGAAAACTCCTAACTCAATAACTCCGAAACTCCCTTGTTTTCAGGGAGTGAGACAACACATCCTATTTATTCTTATATGCATAAAAACAATCATTAAGATTTTATTGATGCATTCTAACAATTTGTAACAAGCAAGATACTAAAAGGCGTCATCGTCCAAATAGCAACATCGAGCTGCCAATAGGCGTCAAGAGAGATAATAGACTTCCAAAATTGCTGATTAACATCTATTCCAATTTCTGAATAATCATGCCCTGAATCACAGGGACATCGGCACTTCACTTCTTAAAGACTACGGAATGATCCCAAGTCATCCAACACCCACATTTTTAGAGTGATAAAGACCCCTTGCATAAAGAAAAAGCCCGCCCACACGTGGACGGGTTAAACGTTAGATAGAGAGAGTTAGAGATGAAGCGATAGGGATAGTGAGTTGAAACATTGGATACATTTTCTAAAGTGTTCTCGCCAGTTCAACACCTATAGGCATCGCGGTTATTAAGCGAGAGATACACTTCGCAGGATACATGAATTTATAACGACGATATCGTTTTACTGATCAAAGGCCGTTTGTTTGATTTCATCAAAGCGACTGCGAATATTCTTCTGCAAATCGTCAATGAAGGAACCCACATTCGCACCGAGGGTCGATGCCGGAGATGGCGTTGTAAAACCAGTCGGTTCAGAAGATTGGGCCTTAGGCTCAGTCGTCTTTTCCTCTTGTTTTGTTTCGACCTTGGGCGCAGGCTCTGTAACTTTAGCAATAACTTCTGCAACAGCTACTGGAGCACTTGCGACCTGACTTTTAACGTTATTTTCATTGGATGCCTCGGCCGTATTTTTATTGGTATTCTCAATAACCGGGGCACTTACGGACTGATTTTTATTATCGTTTTTACTGGATGCCTCGGCGGTGTTTTTGTTTGTACTATGAGCCACCGGGACATTGGTATTGCGATTATCGTTTTCGGATACCACTGTGGTTTCCGTATTCGTGGTAACCACAGGAATATTCGTATTCTCATTCTGACTAAACGTTGTGGCTTTTGCCTCAGACTGAGTCTGGTTCTTATTGGCATTTTCATTTTTGCTGACAACGTTGGTTTCAGTCTTCGATTCGTTGACGACAACCGGCTTATTAATGTCTTTGTTATCATTTAAATTGACGTCCTTGTTGTCAACCACGACAACAGGTTTATTATCGTTCTGAACCGTGTTAACCTGAACCGGCTTATTATCATTATTATTGGTTGCCACAAACGAGGATTTATCTTCGTTATTGTTATTCACAACAACCGTGGGCTTATTGTCGTTAGTCACCTTAATTTCAGGTTTCACTTCGATTTTCGGATCCACGTTTACAGTCACCGTCACGTTCGGGGTATTGGTAACCGTGTTTGTATTCGTGTCCTTATCCGTATTCACAAAGCTGGTTTGAGCACCAGGGCTCACAGCCACAGCCTTGGGGACTCCGGCAACTGGCGAGGTGAAGTAGTTATTAATGACATTATTATTTCCAGTAATCACCTGAACAATACTATCAGCTATATTTTCCAATTTGGTGGTTTCCACCGTATTGTTGTTGCCGTTCACCGTGCTGGAGACAACAGTAGCAGCACTACTACCCCATCCCGTGGATGCGACAGCACTGGGCTGTTGTGTCGTCACAACCGTGGAACTACCGGGCCGAGGTTGAATTGCAATGGTAGAACTCGACTTTGAGGGTAAGATGCGTGATACTGGGGAAGGACGTGAAGAAATACCGTTACCGGGGCCTACACGACCATCACCAGGGCGACGTCGACTGGAACGATCATCGCCAAAATCAAATAAACTACCTAAGCCATCGCCTCCGGCCATCATCAGCATCATCATAATGAATGATAATAAACTGTTCTGCTGCCCTTGCGGTTGCGAAAGGGATGCAAAAGTGGGCGCATAATTTACATTATACTGAACCGGGGGAACACCGCTAAAGGAGGGTGCTTTTGGCTGTTGAGGAAATTGATAAAAATTATTGTATTGCGGAAAAGTATACGTGGGTTGCGAGTAGTTGTACTGGGGAAACGTATACGTGGGTTGCGAATAATTGTATTGGGGATAGCTATATTGCGGAGAATAGCTATACTGGGGAGAATAGTTATAAGTCGTTTGTGGCGCATACGTATTATTAGGCGCATAGGTATAACTTTGCGCATACGTTGGGGAATAAGAATAGGCATTTGCGGAATACGCGTTCGCTTCATTTCCTCCGGTGCTCGGCCAAGCCATCTGCGGCGAACTAGGGTACGCTTGTTGCTGTACCGGTGCCGACTGCTGGCCACCTAGAAATGGCTGCTGTTGAGCAAAGCTGTAATTCGTCACCATATCACGAAACTCCTAACTCTACGATGAAAAGAGAACATTAACTTCTTGTATTTATATAAAAACAATTATTTAATAATTGCTGATACTATGTTTCTATTTGTAAACGAAAATATTTAGATTTTATTAATTCGGATAAGATAACGCTAATAGAGGCATACTGCTTTTTTAGCGTTTAATAAAAATGACAAAAATAAAACAGATCTCTTGCATTGCGAAGAGATCTGTTTTGAGTTTTATCCGCTTACAATCGGTGCTAACCTTGTCTAAGCCTCAAACTGCCGAAGCTTTTCATTGGTAGCACTTGTGAAGAGATCGTCATTGATAGTGTAATAATCGTTGACGGTTAGACCTGGAGCAAGGGCCCCTTCACCGGTTCGTTGATTGACTTTGGCCGGATCAATATCCTTAAAGACGATCGATCCGAGCAACCCTTCAGGCGGTTTATCAGGATCATAGCCTTCGGGAGCTTTAACACTGACATCAAAGTAATGTTTTCCGGCCGCAATCGTTCGCTTGATATCGCCATCAAAGACATCGGTATCATAGACCATGGTTGCGGTTTCTTTATCCCATTTAACGGAATCATTACCATCGGTATACACTTCATCATCCTGAAGTTCACGAACCACCTGGCCATCGTTATCAACCAAGACAGGTTTTTCGTCTATCCATTTGATGCGTGAGTTACCGATACGAACACCAATTTCTGCATAAACAGTTGGGTCTGGCTTTCCAGCACCACCATCGGCCCATTTGCCGAGCTTACCGTTAATCAGAATGTCATCGGTATCAACAATACTGGTGGTTTTTCCGGCCGGTGGGTGAATATCCACTGTTTTACCGTTTGCCAGGACAAAGTGGGGATCACCCCATACTTTACCACCTTTACCCTTATCGATGGGCGGTTTTGGTTTCGGCGGCGGTGGTGGCGGCGGTGGTGGCGGCGGCGGTGGCGGGGGGGGTGGGGTCGGAACCGGCGGTTGAGGAACCGGCGGTGGACAAGGACAATAATCGTCATACTTAGAGTTATTGGCCTTTTTACCTTTAAAAATTTGCATTAATAACATCATCAACATAAACCCTTGGATACCATCACCACCAAAACCGAAGTCTTGGCTGGATTCCACAGAAGGGTTGACGCCACCGATGGAACTGCCAAAGGCAGCACCACCAATAGCACCTAAGGGCTGATTGATAAACGTCACAGGGCTGCCACCCAATCCAAAGGTCGAACCAATGATGGGCCCAGATGAGATTAAATTATCCAATCCACCGTTCCACGAAGGTCTTGGCTGGGGCGCAAATGACATTGCGGATTGCAAGCCCGACTGCAAGCCAGATTGTAAAAATGGAAACAGACTATTCATAGGGCGAAACTCCTAACTCTACGGGAAAACACATCACGAAATGAGAGACTTACATACAAATATAAAAACAACCATTTGAACGCGCTGTGACAGATTGTTTCCAAATGTTAATAATTTCTTAAATTCTCGCCAGAAGTATGTCTGCTCTGTCGGGGGCGACTCATTTGCCTTTCAACACCTATCAGCCTTGAACCAAAAGGAATTGACACTCTTCTCCCAGATCTGTAGGGCTAGCGTGAGCATACAAACTGGTGCCACTCCAGCATCTTGGACCAAGGGTCGACACCGGATGCATGGGTCTGGTGATGGACCAAACCAAGTTGCTTGCCTTGTGCGTCTAAAACGATGCTGTAAAGCGGTTTATAAATCCCGTTTCGGCAGTCTTCAACTGCAAAGGTCTGAACCGAATCGACCTGTTGGCCGAATTGCTGACGAAAGCCATCAGACTCTGAAGTCACCATGGCTTTTTTCCAGTAATAGAGCAGCTCTTTTTCCTTTCGTAAACTTTGGAGATCCAGAAAATGAACCTCGCTCGGATCTCCCAAATCAACTAAAAACCACTGCGCAGCTACGGCGAAGCTACTCAACATCACCCCAATAAGCGCCACCGCAAAGATGATCACGCGCACCGATACCACATCTCCTCCGTTTCGTCATCAACTCGTCTTCGTTTATTCTAACAGGAGCGAACAATAAAAATGGCCTACAGACCTGCTGTAAGCCGAATCAAAAATAGCCGACGAGGGGGCTCGAACCCCTGACCTACGGTTTACGAAACCGTTGCTCTACCGACTGAGCTACGTCGGCCTATCAAAGTGTTCCCATTATAGTGGGAGATGATGAGGACGTCAAAACGTAGCCCATCAATGGGTCTCATGCCCTTTTTGCTGGGTCAGGACAGACGTCATCATCGCCTCATAATGCTCAGGGTTGGTATCGTTCTCCAGCATGGCCAATGGCATACCATTTAACGTGTTCAGCACCGCAACCAAGCCAGGTCGGTCCAAATGACGTTTGACAAAAGCACCACAGTTATAGGCCTGTGCCGTTCGCTGAGCATACTCTCGATCATGGCGGTTGGAGATATCCAGCGTTAAAAACCGAATACGGCGCTTATACTTCATTTTCAGGTCTTGGATAATCTGGTGAATATCACGGCAAGCTTCACAATCTGAAGCCGTCAACTCAATCACCACAATGCGAAGCTGCTTTCTTGGCATAGAATGCTCGGAAGGTTGGGATTGGCAACCCGTGAACACCAGCCCCAGACACCATAGCAATAAAACGCCCAGAAGAATCAAGGCCCATGATTGATGCTGTGACCGGTGTTGCTTTCGTCGAAGCCACATGGTGTTACCCTCTTTGCTGCCTCTTGCTTGATGAGAATGATTCTATCGTAGGACAGCCTCCATGTTTACGATAAATGTCATAATCAAACCGGTCTTTTTCACGGCAACCTCCTGCGAATCGGGGTTTCCCCCAACCGAAAACTTGACTACAATAAACCTCAGTGGATGGTTAAACACACGGATAAAGTCGAGTTTGTTATAATGAGCCCGCCAGAAAATACGCTACTGACTGAAATCTTGTCACAGCCACATTGCCTGAGACAGCTTTTGGCCGGATTTCCTGGACATTTTGACCATATCAACCTGCCTGGCTACTTTACACAAAAACTCATCGGTATTGGGGAAGGCTCCAGTTATAACGCCCTGAAAATTGCAGCCCCTTTTATTGAAGAATTTACTGGGCTCAACAACTTTACGTTCGATCCGGAATCGTTGGAAAACAAATTCGAAGTCGCAGACTTCGTGAATCATCCCATTAAGCGGCTTTTTGAGCGAAGTTATTTCCTGACCGTCAGCCAATCCGGCCAAACCGGCAGTATCTTGTCAATATTGTCGAGCTTACAGAAATGCCTGGGCTTTTCCGACAAGTATTCTCCCTTGATTTCCTTTACCAACAACCCGGAAGGTACCTTGGCCCAGCGCTTTGGAAACCATTTCTATCTCGAAGCAGGCAAGGAAGAATCCATAGCAGCTACAAAGTCCATGACTGCCTCCATCATGGCACTGCTTCTTTTTGGCTTAAAACTTGGGCAAAAACGCTCCTGGCTACGCCGTGGTGTCTACCAAACTCTCTTAAGCACCTTTGAAGAGATTCCCGATCAGCTCGAAGCATTCTTACAAGACCTGGCCATGCGGGACAAGATTGATGCCTTTGCTGGTCGCCTGTGCGATACAAATCAATTTGTCATCTTGTCTCGAGGACCTATGGCCTCGATTCTGCCGGAAATCGGCCTGAAGTTAACCGAAACCTCTCGCAATATCGTCTGGACGGATAATACGGAGAGCTTTAAACACGGACGTAAAGTTATCCTACACGGGGTTAAAGGGGTTCGACCCAATTGTCTGTACCTCATTCCGCCCAACCTGCCAACCCAAACCGCCGATCGGCTGTTCCAGGATATCTATTCTCACTTTTATTCCACCGATGATGAAGCTCTGTTTAGCACCGACGGGGTGTTTTTTACGATGTTCGAGAACAGCCCCCCCTTGCCCGAATCACTCAAGAAAGCCTTGAACCTGGCTGAAGAAGACATCCTGGTCCTGCCTCAAAGCCAAGGGATTGCCAGCTTGTTTCTGGGGCTCATTGCCTTTCAGCTGATATGCTATTATCTGGCCTTGGCCAAAGGGGAAGACCCCAATAATCCGGCCCTTCAAAAAGCCGTTACTCGCTAGACTTTTGCGTTCGAAGGGCATATTAAGTAAAATGCCCATAGGACAAACTCAGATCCGAGAAAGGAGTTTTTTGATGACAACACCCTCCTCGACCCGCCGTGGAAAAACCTTTCAAGACTTAGTTCAGGACGCAAAAAGCCGAATCCAAGAAGTGACGGTTGAGCAACTCAAACAATGGCAAGCGCAAGGCAAAGCTATTGCCCTGATTGATGTTCGTGAGCCCAATGACTTTGAAGCCGGACATATTCCTGGGGCCATCAATGTTCCTCGCGGCCTTTTAGAACTGGACATTGACGAGGTGGTTCCCGATCAGGATGCGGTTGTCGTGGCGTATTGTGGCGGCGGCAGCCGATCGGCCCTGTCCGCAGACACCCTCCAGGTGATGGGGTACGCCCAAGTATACTCCCTGGCCCAAGGTTGGCGGGGTTGGAAACAGGCTCAAGGGTAATGTCAGAAACACTTGTCACGGTCCAGGACACCTTTGATCAGTGGGCGCTTGAAGGGCAAGATGCTCGTATGGAGCAGGGTCACTGGCCAACTGCCAGTCAGCTTATAAAGTGCCTGGACATCAAACCGGGCCAATGGGTTCTGGACATTGGTTGTGGCAACGGCTATGTCATTCAGTGGGCCTCTGAACAGGTTGGCTCCCAGGGTCGGGCCGTAGGGATCGATATCTCTCCGACCATGGCGGCCCATGCCAAATTGAAACTGAAAGAGACAACCAACACCAGCATTATGGTGGCCGATGTGCAAAATATGCCCTTTGCACCGGAATCGTTTCATCATGTTGTCTCGGTGGAATGCCTGTATTACACCTCGGATGTTCTTTCTGCTCTTCAAAAGATTGAATTCATTATGGCTTCGGGCGGTCAGTTGGCGGTAATGGTGGACTTTTACAAGGACAACCCCTATTGCGCTACCTGGCCCGAGCTCTTGGGACTGCCGATGGCAGCCTATTCAGAAGCAGAATATCGAGATCTCTTTGAAGCCGCTGGATTTTCACAGGTTGAAACCAAGCGCCTATACAACCCAACACCTGTCGATGCATCGAGTTTTACCCCAGGCTGGGGTTTTAACTCCGTCTCGGATGTAGAACACTTTCGCCAGCAGGTGGGTTCCTTGGCCATTCTGGGGCGTAAACCTTAATCGCTTGAAGTTATTGCGAATCGATTAATGCCATGGGGTGTACCGGCCAATCGTCCCCTAAGGAGGCTTGGCATTGCATTACATAGGCTTGAATCTCTCGGGTTAACTCGGAAAAAGGACGGGTTAAATCCCACATGGTAACCGTATCATCTCGGTCAGGATTACGAAGCCAGGAGGCAATGATGCGAATCTCCTCCAACTCCCGCTGGTGAATGATGTCGCGTTTGGTTTCGGCAGAAGCTGAAAGCATCCGCTGGATCATGGCCACTCGTTCGGTAATGCTGTCCACATCATCGGTTCTCGGGTCAAAGACCTGCTTTTGGATCGGTCGCCCTTTATAGACATACAACAACAATGACCGAGGCGGATCTCGATCGGGCAAAGCCAAGAGCATATGATTTTGGTGAACGGCTTGGGCCAGAAAACGGGTATTGCTCTGGAGTTTTAGCAAATCCAAGAGACGATCATGAATTTGCTGGGCCTTTTCAAAAGCCATTTCTGCAGAATAAGCCTCTCGTTTGGCAATCATTTTTGCCGTCAGTTCCGATACCCGCCCCTCCAGAAAATTGACGATCTCCTGTACCTGGGCATGGTAGTCTTCAATCGAAATTAGACTGGCACAAGGGCCGGTGCAAGTGCCAATTTGATAGGCCATACACGGCACCCCTTTATTTTGGTGGGTATGAAACACTTTGTCAGAACACGCGCGGAGCTGAAACACCTTGCACAAGGCTTCCACCATCGTGGCCAGGTGACGCTTGCGCTGATAGGGGCCAAAATAGAGCGCGTCATCGTTTTCAATGTCATAGGTCACGCTTAAGCGGGGGTAAGGTTCTTGCAGAGTAATCTTTAAAAAGGGAAACGTGCGATAATTCTTAATTTGGCGGTTGTAATAGGGTTGATGGGCCTTAATCAGATGGGCTTCTTCCAACAACGCTTCCAATTCCGAACCCAGAATACGGGTTTCGATGTCCGTCACCTGTTGCATCAGCTCCTGAACCTTCGCCGGCTGGTTCTGAAACCCCGTAAAATAGCTCTTTAAACGTTTTCTCAGGTTTTTGGCTTTACCAATGTACAAAATCTCCCCTTGGTCATCGCGCATCAGGTAAACACCCGGTTGCTGAGATACACTGGAAATGCGGTGTTCGGGATAAGGGATCTTGTAGCTGCCGTATTTCTTACTACCGCGCTGGTGATAGTTCATCAGACGGCCCATGGTGGTAATGCCTTCCTCTTCCAGCATGGCCAAAAATGCAATCAGAATCTGTGCCGTTGCCTCGGCATCCCCTAAGGCCCTGTGTCTGTCGTGAATGGTAATGCCAAAATGATCGGACACGGAGTCCAGATTCTTGCGCTTCAGCGTGGGCAACAGTTTGCGTGCCAGACGACAGGTACACAACTGTGGGTTCGACAATTCATCTCCCAACAGGGACTTGGTCACCGTGTTCAAGAACTTAAAATCAAAGGGCACATGATGGGCCACAAAGACCCCATCCCCCAAAAAATCCCAGAATGCCGGCATCACCTGATCAATGGTCGGGGCATCGGCCACCATGTCCGGCCGAATACCGGTTAACTCCTGAATAAACGGCGGAATTGGCTGCTGTGGGTTTACCAGCTGTTGAAATCGCTCGGTAATTTGGCCATTTTGGACACGAATGGCGGCAATTTCCGTAATGGCATCGCGTCCAGGCACACTGCCGGTGGTTTCGATATCCACCACCACAAACGTCATTTCAGCTATGGGAATTGCGGTGCCCATCCGATTGCAACTGCCACTTCCTCCCCGTCAATCAACAGGGTCCACCATCAGACGCTCGAACGTTTATTCTAGCTTTTCTCATCATACCGTGTCTTCCCAAAAAAGAAAACGACACCGCGACTCTCAAACTAGCACGGCTCCGTTTCTTTGTGGTATTGAGTATCCAATGCCCTAAACGCTATTAGGAAAGGATCACCTGATGCCAAAACTCACGGTCTACCAGAAAAAAACCTGCATCACCTGTAAAAAAGCGATGACCTACCTGGACGATTTGGGTGTGCCCTATGACGCCAAAGACATTGTCACGGAGCCACCCAGTCGCCCTTTGCTGGAAGCCGCTGTTGATGAGAACAATCTGAAAGCGGCGATGAACAGTCGCAGCGCCATCTACAAGGAAAAGAACCTGGGCAAGGCAACATTGAGCAAAGCCCAGCTCATCGATCTGATGCTCGCCGATCCGAACCTGATAAAGCGGCCTCTGATCGTAAACGATACGAAAAAACCGTATTTGGGCTTTGATGCCGATACCTTGAAAGCGTACTTAAAAAACTAAGACAATAATGGGCTTACGCCAAGCCCTCTAATTGAGGCTTATTCTGAGCAATGGCTCTCGGGTTGGAGCCCCAGCCCAGCTTGCGCTTGAGGATCGCATAAAAACTATCGGCTTCATTGGGGAAGGTTATCAGCTGAATCCGATGGGACGACTTAAACAGCGTAAACCGCTCACCCGGAGCCAACGTAAACGCATCATCGCCATCCACGGCACACACCAAGTCAGAATCATTGGTTGGCGCAGAGGCCAGCGTCAATTCCCGATTCGCTGGCAGCACCAGGGGCTTTGCCGACAAGCTATGAGGGCAGATGGGTGTAATAGCCACCACATCGGCCAAGGGATCCATAATCGGGCCTCCGGCAGACAAATTATAGGCAGTCGAACCTGTCGGCGTAGCGACAATAACGCCGTCGGCATCATAGGTCGCAAGCAGTTGAGAGCCCACGTAAACATTGACGGTTGCAAGCCGGCTGGGATTGCTGTTCTTTAACACCACGTCGTTCAAGGCCAACTGATCATCGCCCCCAACGGCCAGCATCATCCGAGACTCCAAGCACACGTCCCCGGCCAGGATGGCGTTCAAACAATCGTCAATCCGGTTGGCCTCAATGCGTGTTAAAAACCCAAGATGCCCGGTGTTAACTCCCACCAGAGGAACCTGATCGGAGGCAAAACATCGGACGGTTCTCAAAAAAGTCCCATCGCCTCCGAGAACAATGATCAGATCGGGTTTATCGCCTTGGGGAGCAAGCACCGTACACGTCCGAGACGGCAGCACAACGGTTTCCAAAGCAATGCCATGGTGGGCAAAGAAAAGCTCCACCTGGGATCGAAGCCGATTCTCGGGATCCGTTTCCTGATTCTGAACCAACAAGACTTTGTTCTTCACGGAAAAATCCATTAGTCCATCTCCATCCAGGTGGGGCCCTGGGAAATATCAATCTCCAAAGGCACTTTCAGGGGTTGCTCCAAGGTCATCGCCCATGTCACCAGATCACGAACCTGTGTCAGTTCCGGTTCAAACACCTCCAGAACCAATTCATCATGGACCTGCAGAATCAACTTGGACTGCAGGTCTTCACGGGCCAAAGCCCGGGCCAGACGAACCATGGCCACCTTGATGATATCAGCGGCAGACCCTTGTAAGGGCATATTAAAGGCCGCGCGTTCCGTAAACTCGCGAGTCCCCCGATTGCTGCTGTTAAGGCCTTCTGAAAAATCCCGGGTCCTGCCACAGATGGTCTTTACCCGGCCTGTGGCTCTTACAGTAGCCTTGGTGGTTTCGATGTAATGTTTCACATTGGGGTATTGCTGAAAGTACTTGTCAATAAATGCCGCTGCTTCTTTGGGGGGAATCTTCAAAGCATTGGAGAGGCCAAAAGCAGTTTGGCCATAAATAATTCCGAAGTTGACCGCTTTGGCCCGATAGCGCATGTCCTTGGTCACCTCGGCCAACGGCACGTCAAAAACAAGCGCCGCCGTGGCCTTATGAATGTCCTCCCCCGATTGAAAGGCATGGAGCAGGTTGGGATCTTCTGAAAAATGGGCTAATAGCCGCAGTTCAATCTGAGAATAATCTGCCGACATCATCAGCCAATTTTCCCGAGCCTTGGGAACAAAGCCCTGGCGAATCTGGCGACCCAGATCCGAGCGAATGGGAATGTTCTGAAGGTTGGGCTCACTGCTTGAGAGGCGTCCTGTTGCCGCAATGGTTTGATTGAAACTGGTATGCAGCCGGTGATCGTACGGGTTAATCAGTTGAGGCAAGGTATCGACATAGGTCGACTTCAATTTAAACAATTGACGATAATCCAACAGCTTCTGCACAATGGGATAATCGGGCGCGAGGGCTTCGATCACCTTGGCATTGGTCGTGTACCCGGATTTGGTAGGCGTCATCCCCAAGGCCGGAATTTTTAGATGACCGAACAAGACATCGCCCACTTGTTTGGGGGAATTTAAGTTAAAGGTCATCCCGGCCTCATCATAGATATCCTGTTCCACCACTGCGAGTTTGGCTTCCAGGTCTTTACTGAGCGACGACAAGTAATCCGTATCCAGGCTGACCCCCAGGTATTCCATATGGGCCAACACCTGCATGGTGGGTAATTCAACCTCGTAGAATAAGGCAAACAAATCGTCGCTTAACTCCGGGGCAAGGCGACCGGCAAGCTCAGCCGTCACATAGGCATCGCAAGCCGCATAGGGAGCAGCTACATCCAGCGGAACCTGGGTAAAGGGAATTTGCTTTTTTCCCGTCCCGATTAATTCGGTAATTTCCTGCATGGTATGACCCAACACGTCATAAGCCAGAGCCTTTAAGCCATGACGTCGATCGGGGTTCAACACATAACTGGCCACCATGGTGTCAAAGACCAGCCCGTTGAACCGAATTCCCAGGCGCCGGAAGACGTTCATTTCGAACTTGGCATTATGAGCCACCACCACCATATCCGGATCCTGAAGCAGCGCACCGACCTTTTCCAAGACGGCTGCCTCAGGCAGGGCGCCTTCAAAGCCCTGGTGATTGAGGGGAATGTAAACCGCCTCAATCCGATCCAACAGATGGGGATTCACAGTCAATGTCGTGATTTCTGATGGATACTCCTTGAGGTGCAAAGGGTTCTGAGTGGGCAACGACTCCACCCCGAAGGCCGGGGAATGCGCGAGGGCAATGCCGGCCAATTGTGCCGAGAAAACATCCAGACCGGAGGTCTCGATATCAATCACCATGACCTTTTGGGTCTTGAGCTGAGCTAAAAAGGCGTCCAAATCCGCCATGGATGTTATGACGCGGTGCGGAGGTTGGAAATGGGCCAAAAGCGCTTCTGCCGATTGGGTGACTGTGGTTAACAATGCAGGGTTGGCTGAAGCCGATGCTGGGGGCAGATCCAACAGCGAGGTTTGAACACCAGCGCCAACCGGAACCGGCGATCCCACGGCCGCATGGGTTAAAAACGGTTTCAACAAGGTCTGGCTTTGTTGAATAAAGCTGCGAAATTCCATCTCAACCAGAAAGGACATAAAGTCTTCGACATCGGGAATCCGTAAATGACATGCCTCATCGGAAAAGGTTACTGGCGCATCGTAGCGAATGGTGGCCAAGTCTTTACTGAGGATGGCCTGCTCTTTGTGGGTCAAAATGGCGTTTCGGATTTTATTCCCCGAAATCTCCTCGGCATGGGCCAACACGTTTTCCAGCGTCTGGTATTGGGCCAGGAGCTTGGCAGCTGTTTTATCCCCCACTCCGGGGACTCCTGGAATGTTGTCGGAGGTATCGCCCTTGAGGCCTTTAAAATCGGTCAGCTGGTGCGGGTAAACCCCCAGCTTTTCAAACACCTTTTGTTTGTCATAGCGGGTTAAGCCCCCTTGAAAGCCCGGCAGAAGAATCGAGATTCGCCCTTCATCATCAATCACCTGAAAGGAATCCTGATCCCCGGTTAAAATCGTCACGTGAACCCCTTGGGATGCCGCTTGCCGGGCGATGGTGCCGATCAAATCATCGGCTTCATAATTTTCCAGTTCAAACACCGGGATACCCAACAAATCTACACCCTGGCGGATTCTAGTCATCTGCTCTTTCAAACTGTCCGGCATGGCCTGGCGATGGGCTTTGTACTCGGGATACATCTCGGTCCGAAAGGTCACACGTCCTTTATCAAAGGCCACAGCCATGCCATCGGGTTCCACCTGGCGCACCAGATCAAACAGCGCTTTAAAAAACCCGTACACTCCCCAGGTTGACACCTGCTTCGAGGTTTTCATCTGGGTCCGCTCCAGGGCAAAATACATGCGATACGCCAGAGAGTGTCCATCCACGAGGATTAAGCTGTTCATCGTATTTGCTATCCCTATTTCATTCTGTTTGGCAGAAGTTTTGCCCGATATTGCCAGTTCTAGCACAAATTAACCGTCGTTTCTACAAAACCGGGCCCCGGGCAGTGCCGTCACCAGCCCGGACAATTCCAGCATGGTGAGGGCAGTTTGCACCTCCATCACCGATAACATCGAACACTGGCTTTGCACGTAGTCGACTCCCAAGGGATCCATGCCTAAAACAGTATAAACCGCTTCTTCCGAAGCAGACATCGGAGGCAATGCCTTGGCGTCTTTCATGACGGTTGTTTTAAGCTGGCCGCCAGAAGTCTGATCCCACCCCATGGCCTGACAAATGTCATTGGCGGACTGAATAGGAGTAGCACCTTCCTGAATCAAGTGGTGCGGCCCCAAGGCAGAAGGACTAAAGATGCTTCCGGGCACCGCCATCACTTGGCGCCCTTCCTCCAGGGCCATCCGAGCCGTAATGAGCGACCCGCTTTTGATGCTTCCTTCAATCACCAAGGTCCCTTGGGACAGCCCGGCAATGATTCGATTGCGCTTGGGGAAGGTGTATTTATCCCCAGGTGTTCCCATGGGCAATTCACTGACCAGGGCATGACCTGCCTCCAGGATTTGAAGGGCCAGGCGCTCATTTTCCCTCGGGAAAATCCGATCAATCCCCGTTCCAAACACGGCTATGGTGGGCAATTTGTGATTCAATGCCGCTTGATGGGCCAGAGTATCGATACCGGCGGCTAAGCCACTGACAATACATGGGCGCATGGGGGCCAGTTGTTCTATCAGGGTAGACACCGCTTTTCGACCATAATCGCTATATTGCCGGGTGCCGACAATCGCAAGCGCGCGAGGCCCCAGTGCAGTCAAGGAGCCTCGAACGTAGAGAACAAAGGGCGGATCGTGACTGTGCTTGAGATCGGTGGGATAGGCCGGATCAAAAACAGAAAGCACGTTTATATGGGCCGCATTGTAGGCCTCACAAAGACGATCAGGATCCAGGGTTTTGCGAGCCGACAGAAACTTTGTCAGCGAGTCCGCTCGCATCAGCGGCGTCAAAGCGCTTTCCGAGGCTTCCCACACCGCATGAACCGATCCAAGCTGTTCAACCAAACGCCGCAACACACGACTGGAAAGCCGGGTATGGCTTAGCCCAAGCGCGATGGCCCTATCGGTATCCGAAAGAAGACAAGATTGCATGGTCGAAATTATATTCGATACCCTAAAGCCAATGCAAGGACTTATTGAAACCATCCCGGGAAGATGCGGGACGGCTTAGCTCTTACAAGCTACTTCAAGTTTCAGGATCGTCGCTGGAACACGCCTCGAAGCATTTGGCCAACACCCCAGAGACCATACAAGCTGTTGGCAAGACCACCAATCAACATCGGAACCATGACATAGGGATTGGACAGGACGCTTGGAACCATCATGGGCAAGATACCTGCCGCAATCCCAATACCTGTACTGAGCAGGAACTTTTTAGCGCCCGAACGAATCAACTCCGACCCGGAATCCGGAGGCTGTGGTGCCGATGGCGTTCGACGGATTTGAACGGAATCGTTCGGCATCGCCGAAGCCGCCCTTAAAAAGGCCTGACGAGCTGGATCCATTGCCATCCCAGAGCTAATACCACCGGGTCGATCCAAGCGAGTTTGAAAATCCATGAAAACATTCCCCCTCCAACAGATACCCCTATATGGATAAATGCACATGAAGATGGGATTGATGTCAGTTTATGTCAAAGTATTACAAGCAGGCTTATTCCGTGGTTTCCGGCAACTGGCTCATCTGCAACATGCCTTTCATATCGCTGGGTTGAAAACGAAGGCTGATTGGACCGCCGGGCTGAAGTAAGACAGCCTGCTGGCCTTGGCGACCCATGGGTTTAAGCTGGGTCTGCGGGTATTTCTGGTTTCCTGAATACATATAATAGGTACGGCCATTGGGAAAATGAACCTGTTCCACCCAAACGTCCCAATGACTGGCCTTACGCAAGCGGGATTCCTTTTCAACTCGCCCAATGAACTCGGTTCCATCCGGCAGAGACCACTGTCCGTAACGTACAGGCTCAGCCAGGGTGGCATGAAAATCCAGGGCGGTTTTACCTTCATTCTGTTCCAGGTAAATCCCCGAAATAGCCCGCAATGGCGAGGTTAATGACGGCAATTCCACGGCAAATGCCGCTTGCAAACCCAGCATCAATGTGAGTACAATCAACGTGGATACTCGTTTATGCATCGGACCCGACTCCCTTTACTTACGTATCAGTTCGTTACTAACGATTATCCATGATTCCTTTTTGAGGTACAGCCCTTAAACAGATGGATTTTCACTATGCAACCGTTCCCTGTTCCTGACTTCTTAAATCAAGAGTTTATTGTGATTGCCGGCCCTTGTGTCCTGGAAAGCGAAGATGGGGCAACAGCCCGAAAGGCAGCCAGTCACTTAAAAAATGTGAGTGAGCGGCTTTCTATCAAACTTTACTTTAAAAGCTCTTACGACAAAGCAAATCGGTCTTCCATCCACTCCTATCGCGGTCCGGGTCTTGAAAAAGGGCTGGACATTCTGCGATCCATCCGGGATGACTATGGACTGCCCTTGTTGACCGATGTGCATTCGGCTGAAGAAGCTACCGCCGCAGGCCAAGTCGTGGATATGATTCAAATTCCGGCGTTTTTATGCCGTCAAACGGACATTCTTGTGGCCGCCGGAGAAACGGGAAAAGCCGTCAACATTAAAAAAGGCCAATTTCTAAGCCCGAAAGATGTTCTCCATTGTGCGGAAAAAGTTCGAAGCACGGGCAATCATCAGATCTACATAACGGAACGAGGCTCTACTTTTGGGTATAACAACCTGGTGGTGGATATGCGGAGCATTCCGATTATTCAGAGCCAGAATTTACCCTTGATTTTCGATGCCACTCATAGTGTGCAACTGCCGGGAGGCGCAGGAAGCACTTCCAGTGGGGAACGCCAGTATGCACCGGTGCTGGCCAGAGCGGCTGTTGCCGCAGGATGCTCCGGCTTGTTTATGGAAACCCACCCGGATCCCGAGGTTGCTCTGAGTGATGGTGCCAATATGTTGCCTCTGGAATGGATTGAGCCCCTGGTAAGCACCTGCCTTTCTCTTCGAGAGGTCTTGAGAAAGCAACCCATTCCGGCGTTGCCGTAATTAAGCCTTTATCCGAACGGCCTTCAGTCCCAGGCATCCCCTCGGGGGGCGTCTTCGGCTGCAACGGGTCATGGTCGGATCCGAATCGCGAATTTCCGGTCAGAAACCTGTCAAAAACGCGCCAGCAGATCCAAGATGAATGTCATCAACTTCAGAGACTGTTAATAAGCCACCAAAAGCTGAACACCTTTCCAACAGATTTTAAACATCTTGACATCCAGTCACCACAAGGGTTTCAGCCACTTATTGACAGAAAAAACGGTCCCCTATTAAGAAGATGAATGATAATTATTTAAAGATCCGTATCATAAAAGGGCAGCTTCCCTTGTCGAAATGGGTTTCTTTTAGTATGGTAGTACCATTCATCAGAACACCAATGCGACAGAGGGAGATGTTTCCGGCATGAAGTTCAGTATTCAGCAAGAACAATTTCAACAGGCCATTGCTGCCGTTCAACGCGCCACAGCCAGCCGCGTGATTCAACCGATTTTAGGTCATGTGTTGATTGAAAGCCTGGGCAGTGATCAATTGCGCTTGTCGGCCACCGATTTGGACTTTGCCATTGAAACAGCGGTCCCGGCCATGGTCTTGGAGCCTGGAAAAACAACCATTAGCGCCAAGAAGTTGCTGGAAATGGTCAGCAAACTCCCCAAAGACACCGTTATCGTGGAAGCCAACCCGGAAACCCAAACTGCTCGGGTGCAATGTGGTTCCAGTTTGTTTGATGTCCGGACCTTGCCCTCGGAAGAATTCCCCGTCATTAAGCAGATTGACAAAGAAGAGGCCGTTGAAGTCCAAACACAAGCCTTTATTCGCGCTGTGCAACACACGGTTTTTGCGGCGGCCAGCTACGAAGCCAACAACGTCTTGGGTGGCGTCTACTTTAAACTCACCAACGGTCAACTGGAAATGGCTGCAACTGATGGTTCTCGCTTGGCTCGCTGTGTTGAGGCCCTTGAGGGTTCCACCATTACCGAAGGGGTATCCGCCATTATTCCGGCCAAAACCCTGCAAGAGCTGTTAAAACTGGTTGGGGGCGTCTCTGACCCGACGTTGCGCATTGCCATTCGCGATGGGCAGATTGCGTTTCGGACCGAACAGTTTTACATCCTTTCTCGCTTGTTGGATGGGCAATACCCGCAGTACGAGCAATTGATTCCCAAAGAGTACAAGATCATTGCCTATGCCAATCGCCAAGCCCTCATCAATTCCTTGGAACGGGCGGCGGTTATGGCCAACGAGCGCACCAATATTGTGAAGATGACCTTTGATAAGGGCAATTTGAGTTTAATGGCCCAAACCCCGGATGTGGGTGACTCCAAAGACAAAGTGGATATTCAGTACGAGGGCGATGAGTTGAACATTGCCTTTAACTACAAGTTTATTCTCGATGCCTTGAAAGTGATTGAGTCCGACGATGTTCGGATGGAATTGAACGGCGGCTTAAGCCCCACCTTGTTCAAATCCCGTGATGAAAACGGGTTCTTGTGCCTGGTGATGCCGGTTCAGGTTAAATAGTTACCTGTGACCCTCGGCTAGCCGCTTTATGTGGGTATCACACAGTCATTTTCGATCGTTTCGTAACTACAGTGATGTTGCTTTAATCTGGTCACCCCATCAAAATCTGTTTTTGGGGGAGAATGCGGCTGGCAAAACCAACGTGCTGGAAGCCATTTACTTTCTCTCCCATGGGCGAAGCTATCGGACCCGCCATGATCGAGAGCTCATCCAGTGGGACCATCCTTTTGCCACCCTCAGTGTGACCGCCCAATCCCACCAGCATGGGGGCACGCTCCAGATTGAAGCGCAATTGACCCAAACCCCTGAGCGCGGCTTTAAGGCGGTGTTTAAACTCAACGGCCAGGCGGTCAAAAGCCGCTCCCAGATAGTGGGGAAAATCCCGACGGTCACCTTCTTTCTTTCCGATCTGGCCATGGTACGGGGGGTTCCGGAAGATCGCCGTACCGCGGTGGATAGCTGCCTGGTGCAATATGATCCGGCCCATTTTAAACGCTTGGCCCTCTATCAGCGGGTCCGTCAGCAGAAAAGCCAGTTTTTGAAGCAATGCCTTCAAACCGGGGTGCGAGCCGATGTGTCGGTGTTGATGAGCCTGAATGAACAGGTGGCAGATGCCGGTGCTGAAGTAATGTGGGCCCGGCTTCAGTATCTTCAACAGATTGAGTCCTTGGCAGAGCTACGCTATCACGAACTGTCGCAGGGTCGAGAACAGTTGAGTATGGCCTATCAACCATCTTTTTCCCAACCCCTTGCGATGACAACCAAAGAGACACTGCGAGATCAATTGCTGGCTGCCATTGAGGCCGTGTCTGGAGATGAACAGCGCCGGGGCCAAGTCCTGGTGGGCCCCCATCGGGATGACATTCGCTTCTGTCTTAGTGGCCAGGATGCGTGTTTGTACGGCAGTCAAGGCCAGCAACGGAGCATTGTTCTGGCGTTTAAATTGGCGGAAATTCAGATTTTGAAGCAGGCTCTTCATGAGGAGTCCCCGGTGTTGCTGTTGGATGATGTGATGGCCGAGTTGGACCCCTTGCGCCAGAGCCAATTGCTGGCCCATTTGGACCCCAAAATGCAGGTGATTTTGAGTACCACTCACCTGGATGCCGGGCTCGAAGCCTTTTTAAGCCAGTCGGTCAGTGCCCAGGCTTTTCATGTGGTCCAAGGCCAGATTACGCCAAAGCCCTTGAGCCAGTTTACCCAGCCTTCCCATCAACCGATGGTCTCTTCGGAGGTGCCCCATGTATAAGCCTCCCAAGAAACCGAAGCGGGCAGGTCTGATGAGCTCCGTTTCCCAGGTCTTGCCGCAGGTGGGAAAAGATCTGCGCCTGGATGAACGGGCTCAGGAGTGGGCTGTTTTGTCCTTGTGGTCTCGAATTGTGGATGGGCCGTTTCAAACCACCACTCGCGCCAGTCGACTTCGCCCAAAAGGGGGGCAAAACACCTTGACCGTCCAAGTAAACTCAGCCACCGTCGCGGCGGAACTGAGCTTTTATCTCGAGCAGTACCGCCAAAAACTCAATGAATATCAACCGCAAACGGGTTTAAATGTCCAACGCATTGAAATCAGAACCGTTTCCCGGTTGTGAGTTGAGATTCCGCTAAAGGATGGAAACAAAGTCGTCGAAGGAAAGTCTATAATTGAATAGGTTACCCATGTGCAATGCCGAAGGGTGGAACATTCCATGAATCAACACAAACCTGGTCGTAAGTGGCTCTACTCGTTACCCGTACTGGTTGGGCTGCTGTTTTTCTTCTTTACAGGGGTTGGTTTTGCCAGCCAGTCACCGCAAGCGCTGTATGATGAAGTCTGGAAACTTATCAACACCCGCTATGTGGATGGTGAGAAGAATGGTCAGGACTGGAATATCTGGCGTCATCGGTATGACGATAAGCTGAAAACCTCCGAAGATGCCTATGTGGCTATCGATACCATGCTCAGTAGTTTGAACGATCGCTATACGCGCTTTTTGAACCCTGAGGAATTTGCCGATGAAGGCAATTCCATTCGGGCCACCTTGTTTGGCATCGGCATTCAAATTGGGATCCGCAATGATCAGATTGTGGTGATTGCCCCTATTGAAGACACACCTGCCGAGAAGGCCGGTTTAAAGTCCCAGGACTTGATTCTGGAAATTGATGGGGAGAGCACCAAAGGCATGTCGGTGAAGGATGCTGCCGATCGAATCCGCGGTGAAAAGGGCACTTCGGTGAAGCTTCTGGTGAAACGGGGTGAGAAACCGGCGAAGATGTATAGCGTCATGCGTGACGAGATCAAGCTCAAATCCGTGAGCAAAGAACCGCCGATTCCGGTAAAAGAGAATATCGGGTACATTCGCCTTAGCTCCTTCTTGAGCAAGAAAGCTAGCGATGAGCTTAAAGAAGCCTTGAAAAGCGAAGCTGGGAAGCAAGGCTACATTATTGACCTGCGCGGCAATCCGGGTGGGCTGTTGACCAATGCCATTACCATTGCCGACTACTTCCTTGATCATGGCGGAATTGTCAGCACCGTGGATCGCGATGGCTATAAAGAAACCAAACATGCCGTCAGCGGTGTGCTGACCAACAAGCCCATGGTGGTCCTGATTAATGAAGGCAGTGCGAGCGCCAGTGAGATTTTGAGTGGCGCCCTGCGTGACAATAACCGGGCCATTCTGGTGGGCAAGAAGAGCTTTGGTAAGGGACTGGTGCAAGAGATTAACTCCCTGCCCGATGGCTCCGGGGTCAATATCACGACCCAGAAGTACCTGACCCCCAACGATACGGATATCAACAAGGTCGGCATCATTCCGGACATTGAGGTGGAAATGCCGGAATTGAAAGATGACGAGTCCTATGATCCCAAGAAACATGGGGATCCTCAGCTAAAGGCTGCTCAGGATGCCCTGCAAGACCTGATTTCTGGAAAAAGTCTGAAGTACCTTCAGGCCCGGAGCTTGATTCGAGAAGCTCAAGTGGCCAAGACGAATGGTACCAGTGCTGAAAAGCCTGCTACTCCCTTAAACAAGCAAATTCGCTAGGGGTTAGTCTTTCAGGTCTTTTTATCCCTTCTTTGAAAAACACGCCGCCATCCCTGGGGGCGTGTTTTCGCATTCCTAAAGAATGCACAGGTCCCTAGCGATCAAACAGGTTGAGCAGCAGTTGCGTTAAGGTCGGTTTTACCGGTGGCGGGTCTATGGGTGGTTTGCCGGGAGATCGGATTGGCGTTGCCTGCACCGGGTTTTTGCCAGAGGCGCTTTGCAAGGCTTCCAGTTCGGCTTCGTACAAGCGGATCCGGTGGGTTGAACTCATCAGGCGTCGCTGGTATTTGTAGTCCGGAACAAACTGCTTGACCTGCTGCCAGAAGGCCGGGGAGTGATCGGGTACGTTGAGGTGGGCCAGCTCATGAATGATCAGGTAGGTCAGTGCCGACTCCGGGACTCGGGTCAGGGAGTGGCGTGACACGGTCATCATCTGGGTGCGCAGGTTCATTTGAGCCAGGCGGGTATATTTGGCATGGCCGATGCGAACCCCTTTTAAGGGCACCCGTAACGTGCGTTCGTTGAGGTCGGTGACCCATTGCTGAAGGTCCTTCGCATGGTCAAAGGTAACCAGGGGGCTGGTGGTTGTGGCCAGGAGGTCAAAGTCCCGCTCAAATTCGCGCTGAATCCGCTGACTGAGTTCTCGGGTGACCTTCTGTTGGTAGTCTTTTCTCCAGTGCCTGGGCATTACAATCTCGATGGCGCCCTGGCGAATCTGGGCGGATGCGGTTTTTCGACGTGTCACCTGCTCTATTCGTATGGGAAGCTGAGGGGCTTCAACGACCGGGGTGAACTCTCTATCCAGATGGGTTTCCATAAAAACCATTAACGGGGCCTGCTGCTGGGCAGAGGTTCCTCCGAGCTAAGATATTGTCGAGCTTGAATACAATCCAATTGGACTTGTTGAATCAGGGCATCGACACTGGCGAAGGTCTGCTCGTCTCTCAACCGAATCAAAAATTCAAAGGCCACCGTCTGGCCGTAGAGATCGCCCTCAAAGTCCAACAGATGGACTTCGACACGGGGCTGGGTCTGATCGCCAAAGGTTGGGGCCAGGCCGATGTTGCAGACGGCTGCGTGGCGCTGTGGCGTTTCTCCAATCTGTGCAAACCCGGCATAAACGCCCTTGGCCGGAACCAGGCGATCGCCTTTGGGATGAATGTTGGCTGTCGGGAAACCGATGGTTCGGCCCCGCTCCATGCCGGATTGGACCAGCCCGGATAAGCGGTAGGGTTGCCCCAAAAGTTGGTTGGCCTTAGCCAGATCGCCGTAGCTGAGAAGCTTGCGGATTAACGTACTGCTGACAATCTGTTGATCCACGCGAACAGGTTCAATGATGTCGACATCAAAGCCCAGGGTGGCCCCTTTTCGTTTCAGAAAATCGCCATCCCCTCGTCGGCCTTGGCCAAACCGGTGATCGTAGCCGATGCTGACGGCTTTCACCTGCAATGTGTCCAGCAAGATGGTTTGAACAAAGTCATCGGCGTTCAGGTCCCGAATGTCTGGGGTGAAGTCCAGAACCAGGGCCGCATCGAAGCCCATCTGAGCAAAGGCAGCCAGGCGCTCATCCAGGGAGGATAAGAGCTGGGTTGGGGTTTGGGAGATCACCGATTGTGGGTGATTGGCAAAGGTAAAGACCACGCTGTTCAGGCCCTGGATTTTACTGACCCGAAGGGCTTGTTCCAGCACCATGCGGTGGCCCGCGTGGATGCCATCAAACATGCCAATGGCACAGGCCGAAGGGCCAAGCTTTACTTCTGTTAATTGACGAAAGCATTTCATAGGGGTACGTTGCAATTCGGGATACTACGCTTATTTTACACAGATAACAGTTTCAGGTCATCCTCATTGGGAATCAAACCCAGACCCGGGGGAAAATTGTGTGCCCGACATGTCGGGGTTGAGGTGGTGGTGAGTCAAAATGACCTTTGGGGTTTTGCCTCGTTTTAGCTCACTTTTGCTCAGGTGAGTAATTTTTGTTTGAGGTTTTGCCTCGTTTTAGCTCACTTTTGCTCAGGTGAGTAATTTTTGTTTGAGGTTTTACCTTGTTTTAGCTCACTTTTGCTCAGGTGAGTAATTTTTGTTGGGGGTTTTTGCTTCGTTTTGACTCACGTTGACTCAAGGGTGTCTTGATTTAGGGGATTGGGTTGTATGGACCCTGGGAGGAGATGGAATCGGAAACGGGAATGGATTTATATCTTTATTATATCATTAAAACTGTTATGGGTAGCCAATCTTAAGGATTTTTTTGGCTTTTGGCTTGTCTCTGTCAGCTTCTCGGGGATCGGGACAACGGGGTGAGGGTAGTAATTTGGACTCAAATTTGAATCTTTAGAAATACGTTGAACAATGGAGCCTCGATTTTGAATCCATTCGTATGATGGCCTTAAGAGTGGTATTGCTGAATGAGAGAGTTAGACAATGGTTGTAAAAACTGCGCCCCAAAAACAGGCCCCCAAACAAAAGGCCTATAACGATATTGATTTGAACCGTTGGAAAGAGTATGACGAGATCCTCACCGACAGTCTCTGGACCATTCCGTCCCGGGAGCGTTCGGCGGGTCATCAACTGGATTACCATGGCAACTGTGTCCCCCAGATCCTGACCCAGATGTTGCAGCGCTACACCCGCCAAGGCGACACCATGGTCGACTTCTTCCTGGGATCTGGGACCTCGGCCATTGAAGCCCATCGCCTGGAGCGCAACTGTATCGGGGTGGAAATCCAACCGGCCATGGCCGAATACGTTCAGGACAAGATTGATACTTTAGGGGCCACCCAGACCACCCGCATTATCAACGGCGACAGTGCCGATAAAATCTGGACCGGCAAAAAAATTCGGGATGCCTTGGCCACGTTTAACCTGACAAAGAGCCATTTTGCCTTTTTGCATCCTCCCTATGCCGATATTATTCGCTTTTCCCAGCTTGAAAACGATCTGTCCAACCAGGAGTCCACCGAAGGCTTTTTGGATGGCTTTGAGAAAGTGGCCGCGCTGGCTTATGACACCCTGGAAGAGGGTCGGTTTGCAGCCCTGGTCATTGGGGACAAGTATGCCAATGGCGAGCTGGTGCCGCTGGGCTTTTACTGTATGGACCGCATGAACCGGGTGGGCTTTAAAACCAAGTCCATCATCGTTAAAAATATGACGGGCAATGAGAAAGGCAAAGGCCGGACGGCCAACCTGTGGCGCTATCGGGCGCTGGCGGGAGGGTTCTATCTCTTCAAGCACGAGTATGTCATTGTCTTTCAAAAACCCTAGACAGCTTCCCCCTCTAAATTCCTATCCAACCTATCACTACAGAGACTCTCCGGCTTTGACCGGGGAGTCTTTCGCTAAAAACCCCTTCCAAAGAAAAAAGCCTCTGGCTTTTTGCCGTTGGCTTAGTAGGAACTGCGTTGGATATGTAGGTTACTAGGTGAGGTTTAAACTTGTCTTTGCGGGGGAGTGGTGGGACCCAGATATCCGATTCAATGAATCAACAAGTCCCTATAGTTTTAGTATAGATATGAAATAGCCCATTTCTGGAAAACCACCTAATTTTTTAACCACTGTAAACAAATGCTTTAGGCGGGCAGAAACGGGCTTTTGATTTTCTAAAGACTCGTAAAGAGGAGATTAAGAGACGCCGTCGGGTTTGCCTAACTCGGACAGCGCCATGAGAATCTTTTGCAAGGCAACCTGGCCAGCATCAATAATGGCAGCAGAGCCTTTTTTGCGAACCAAGTCCTCATTCATCGGTTCTTCCCCAGGTGTCAGTTGACCCTGTTGTTCCAGATTGCGCAAGATTTGTGCCACCCCGGAAGTCCCAAACACGCGTAAGCCCTCATGGGCAACATCCGTATCGGTATTGGTTTCTTTCTGGGGGCGTTGGGTCGTGGTGCCAAAGGTAACGGCGCGAAGCTGCATATAAAGAAATCTCCTGTATGGGTTCGATTCTGAGGTCAAGTTTCAATATCTTGTATTGTATAAACCCCTCAAGCCTGATCATTGCCTAAGGGTAGTAAAATGTAAAGTGTTCGTAACCTCACCTTCATAAGGCCATCCCTTGGGATGCTCGGATGAGGCTGTCGCACTCTCATGTGGTTTCAGGATGCCGGGGTCAAGGGCAAGGGCGTATAATAGTCTCAGCATACGGTAGACGACGAGGGTTCTTCGATGGCAGGTCATTCTAAATGGGCCAATATCAAGCATCGTAAAATGGCGCAGGACGCCAAGAAAGGCCAAGCCTACGCCAAATTCACCCGGGAAATCATTATGGCTACCAAGCTTGGCGGGCCGGATGTCGCGGGTAATTTTCGTCTGAGAACGGCCATTGAGCGGGCCAAAGCCTCCGGCTTGCCCAATGACACTATTGAACGGGCCATTGCCAAAGGGGCCGGGAAATTGGCCGCCGATCAGGTCGAAGACTTGACCTATGAAGGCTATGGGCCTGGCGGGGTGGCCATCCTGATTGAAGCCGTTACCGATAACCGCAACCGGACGGCGGGGGACATTCGCAGTTACTTTAACAAGTATCATGGCAACCTGGGTGAAACCGGCTGTGTGGGTTGGATGTTTGAAGCCAAAGGCCAAATCCATGTGCCGGCTCAAGGGGTCACCGAAGATAGCTTGCTGGAAATTGCTTTGGACAGCGGTGCTGAGGATGTTCATTTTGACGAAGAACAACAGGTTTTTGAACTCTGGACCCAGCCGGACAGCTTGAACGCTGTTTGCCAAGCCCTTCAAGCCAATAGCATCACCATTCTGTCGGCCGAAGCCACCCGGATTCCCCAAACCACCGTTTCGGTCACCGACCCTGAGCAAGCCAAGCCTTTACTCAAGCTCTTGGATCTGATTGAATCCCATGATGACGTGCAGAACGTCTATGCCAACCTGGACATGGATGAGGCTTTGCTCGAGGTATGTTCCCCGCGTTAACCCCGGAAAACCTGGCCCGGTTCCGATCGCTCTACACCCGATTGGCCCCGGATTATCCCCACAGTGTGCTTTTGGACTCCTGTGGCTGGCAAGGCAAAACCGGTGGCTTTTACCTGATGGGCTTTGAAGCCCAGCGCGTCATTCAGCTTCAAGGCCAGCAGCTTCTGGTCAATGGTCGGCCCTGGAAGCGGGTGGAGGATGCTGCTTCTCTGTGGATGAGTCTTGAGAGCCTGTTTCGACAATCCCACCCTACCCTCGAAGAGCCTCCGATCTATCGTGGCTTTCGTCAAGGTTGGGTTGGGGCACTGGGCTATGAGTTAAATGCTCTCCTTGAACCCTCCCTTGCCGCCCGCGCGTGCCAGAACCCCATGGGTGAAGCTTACTGGGTGGATTTTCGCCATCGCATCTGCTGGCTTCCCGACGAAGGGGTGTTTGACATTCTGTCTCCCGATCCCCATTGGGTCGCTCGGGTCAAGGCCATGGTGGCCGAGGTGGAGCAGCTATCCGATGCGGCATTACTTCACCCCCAATGGTCTCAAGAAACACGGCCTCCTGTGGGTGAACCTCAGGTTTCCATGACACCCGAGGCCTTTGCCCAAGGGGTGATGCAGATTCAGGAGCATATTCGCCAGGGGAATCTCTACCAGGCCAACTTGTCCTTGCGATTCTCAGTTGCAGATGTCTCACCGTCCCAGCTGATGCCCCTCTATCATGCGCTGGTGACTCAGAACCCCTCGCCTTTTTCAGGTGTCTTCTGGACCCCGGAGGGCGTTATTGTCTCTAATTCCCCCGAGCGTCTCGTCAAGGCCGATGCTCAAACCCAGATCGTAGAGGCTCGTCCCATTGCCGGCACCCGAGGCCGGGGGAAAACCGAGGCTGAAGACCAGGCCATCGCCCATACTTTGAATACCGATGTCAAGGAACAGGCCGAACACTTGATGCTGGTGGATCTGGAGCGAAACGATCTGGGCCGGGTCTGTGTGGCCGGTTCCGTCCATGTGCCTGAACTGGCTGTTTTGGAACGCTATTCCCATGTGACCCATATTGTCAGCCAGGTGGAAGGTGAGAAACGGCCTGAGGTCACCCCATGGCAGATTCTGGATGCCCTGTTTCCGGGTGGCACCATTACCGGGTGCCCGAAAATCCGCTGCATGCGTATCCTCCATGATCTGGAACCGGTGCCGAGAGGCTTTTATACCGGAGGCCTTGGGTATATCGATGTGAGCGGCAATCTGGATGTCAACATTTTGATTCGAAGCCTGTTTCACTGGCCAAATGGGCAGTTGCACTACCATGCCGGGGCGGGCATCGTTGCAGATTCCGTGCCCGTGTGGGAATATCGAGAGTGTTTACGAAAGGCCCAAGTCATTCAAGGAGTGTTACGCCATCATGACCACCTCACCGGCACCCCATGAAACCGTCATTTTTACCCAGGACGACATTGAGCGGACCCTGAAACGGCTCACCCATGAGTTACTGGAGGCCAACCAAGGGGCGTCGAACCTCGTATTGATTGGGATCTTAACCCGGGGGAAATACCTGGCCCAACGGGTCGCCGCCTTGATTGAATCCTTTGAAGGGACCAAAGTCCCGCAAGGGGTTGTGGACATTACCCTGTACCGTGATGATGCCGATAAAACCTTTAAAAATGCCCAACAAAGCCAAATGCCCGTCGATATTACCGGCAAGACCGTCATCCTCATCGATGACGTGATCTTTAGCGGCCGCACCATCCGGGCTGCCCTCGATGCCTTGAACGACTACGGCCGCCCGGCCTCGGTCCAATTGATGGTCCTTCTCGATCGCGGCCACCGGGAACTGCCCATCAGCCCCAACTACGTCGGCAAAAACGTGCCGACCTCCAAATCCGAACGCGTCAACGTCTCCCTACGCGAAATCGACCACGCCGAGCAGGTGACGTTGTCTAAATAACCCGTTTTCGCTCTCAATAAATGGGGGCGTTCCCCCAAAACCCCCCCAAAGGGCCCCCAGGGCCCAAGGACACCCCCTCGGGGTATTTGGGGGGGGGCCATTACCGAGCCAAAGTTATGGTTCAATAA
>JBGUGD010000037.1:0-3005 GCA_041697335.1 Vampirovibrionaceae bacterium NZW_1234
GAGCATTTTCTGTTTTTGTGTTTAATGATGCTTGAGAAATCATGCTCCAGCGTAGAGCAATGCAGAAATATCACTGCCCTGGGCTATGGACCAATACCTGCTGCTCACACCCTAGACCTGATGAAACAACACTCGCTGCTGCGACGAGAAGGTTGCAAGAAGAGATGGGTTTTGTGTGCCCATTGGAAGAAAAATTTTCGTTTACCTATAGAGCTGAGTTTTCGAATGGACTCACGGAACATGAATTTGATCATGTCTTTATCGGAAAATATAATGATGCTCCGAAGCTCAACCCCGCTGAAGCTATGGACTACAAACGAGTGACTGTAGATGAACTATTTACTATGATACAAACAAGTCCAGAAACTATCACACCATGGACAAAGATTATTATGGGTCAATATCTTACTCAGCTTCTATCTTAAACTTTGCTTGTTTTTGTAAACTCCTATCTAAGTTTTGACGTATATGATGTATGAGTATTGCTTCCATTTTTTTGTAGACACGAGGTTGTGGGTCATTGAGATATTCTATCCTTACCCAAGGATGTCCATCTATATTATCACGATAATCATAGTTCTTTATACAGACAATATCATGGTTTGTTATTTGTTTAAATTGTGATATCAAACTATCTGTATGATGATCCATCATTGTAAGTAGTCGTTCTTTAATTGTTTTTGTAAATATATGTTTTTTATATTCCATGTAATAATAAATTTCACGTGTATGCAAAAATGACATAGATATAAGATAGAAAGGGAATAAACGTTGTGTGAGTATAGTGAACCATATCTCTTTATCAAGTCTATTTTTTCATATATGTCAAATCTCTTGTTTTTATTTGTAATATATATATACTTAGATTTAAGTTTATTTTATAATACTAAAAAACATGATTAACAGAATTGATGAATTAAGCATCAGATCTCCTCTATTGATCTCATTGAGAGATAAAATAAACTTTTCTCCTACTGTCGCAGAAAAAGAACTTATCATAAGAACATGGAAAAATGACTTAATAAAACAAGATATCCATAGCGTTCTACATGTTATCCAAGAGATAGAAATAAACAAAGAAAACCCCTATATCAAAAATACATTGTTGCCTTTGATTGAAGAATCTCTGCAACAAAAAACTGTGACAGCATTTTTGGATATCATACAATCTGAGTATGCAAGTCAATTAGGAGAAGATTCCTTCTCTTTAAAAAAACAGGCAATCAAGAACAAACTCAAAGAAATGCATAAAAACTGACTTATTGATAATAAACTTATCTTCTGACTTGGTATTTTCTTAATGCAAAAAAACATTCCAGCACAATATAGTGCAGGAACATTTGCATCAGATATTAGAAAATGGCTTTATACTTGAGAATCGATATATTCATCGTTTTGGGATATTGTATTAGATAACAATTCTCACATAACAGAAAAAAAACAAGAAACAGCAGAAGCTATAGGAAAAACACTAGGGTCATAAAATACATAAATCAACTTTATATTGACTTTTCATAAAAAATAGTTATAATATTTTTTGATTTACTTTATAAACAAAAATCTATGACCCTTAAATCTAATGAAACGATGTCTGCAAAATACGATACTGAAACTAAATCCTTAGTAGTAAAATTTAATGGAGGTCAAAAATGAATACCTAGTTGGGATTTTGCTGAAAGTATAAAAAAACCTCTTATTGAAGCAATTAAAGAGAATGATATATCAACAGTCGTTTTAGATCTAGAAAATCTTACTACTATCTCATCGGAGTGAATATGACTTTTATTATGGCCCAGAAAATACCTTAAAGAAAAGGGAGTGGAAAATGCTAAGGTAATTATAACCAATGCAAATAAATCAGTTTTAAATGTACTGAAAATAGTACAATTGGACTCTATTCTCGATATCAGAAAAGAATCTACTAAAGATATTCTAGAAACCTTGCAAAATAAGGCTGAGTAATTATATATTTCCTATGACCAAACCACGCGTCCTCGTCGGCCTCTCAGGAGGTGTAGATTCTGCTGTCAGTGCCCATCTTCTCAAAGAACAGGGTTATGATGTTGTTGCATGATTTATGAAAAACTATGCTGACGAATCCAACCCGAACTGTCACACCAGAGAAGATCGTAATACAGCTATCCAGGTAGCCCAATACTTAGGGATACAAGATTTTATGATTTTTGATTTTCGTCAAGCATACGAAGAACGTATCATCAACTATATCTATGAGTGATACAAAGCATGAATCACTCCAAATCCCGACATCCTCTGTAATAATCTCGTCAAGTTTGACCTGTTTCTGGGAAAGGCGATGGCCTATGGCTTTGATTATATTGCGATGGGACATTATGCAAGAATACAAGAGACTGATAAACAATATCAACTCCTGCGCTGAGTCGATCACAACAAAGATCAATCCTATTTCCTCTCCGGACTTAATCAATATCAATTGAGTAAGTCACTTTTCCCTGTTGGCGAACTTACCAAACCTGAAGTCAGAGCCATCGCAAAAAAGATATGACTGCCCAATGCCGATCGTAAAGATAGCCAATGACTCTGCTTTATCGGCAATGTACCCATGAGAGAGTTTCTCAAGAAAAAACTTCCCATCCAAAAATGAGACATCATCCTGGATCATACAACAAAAGTCGGCGAACACGATGGTGCACGATTTTGGACGATTGGACAAAGCAGGGGCTTAAACCTCAACATCAAAGCATACGTAACTAGCATCGATGTCACAAACAACATCGTCCATGTCAGCTATGAAAGAGAGAATCCAGACCTTTTGCATCCACAAGCACAGTGTCGTCAGTGGCATTGGATTAATGATAGATGATGAAATGAAGCACGAAAGACCAAGAATATTACCGTCAAAATCAGATATCGCCAAGATCCACCTGTGGCTGCCAACTTGGAATGGGACAAAACAAATAATACTATGAAAATAAGCTTCACTGAACCACAACGAGGAATTGCCCCAGGACAAAGCATTGTCGCTT
>JBGUGD010000020.1:0-47373 GCA_041697335.1 Vampirovibrionaceae bacterium NZW_1234
ATCGGTACTCAGGACAGACCTCATTCACAACAAACTGTGCAAAATTCATTTGGAAAGCTCCTCTCTCAATGCCTTTCCTCTATTTTAACGCCTCAGAAAATTCACAACCTTTTTCCGCACCCTCTATGCAAAAAACCTCGCCGACTCGACGTCACCAGAAATGAAACGAGATGCGATGATCCGAGCATACCGGCTTTTACTGGAAGCCGACGCAAACGATCTGTATTCAGACCAAGTGGAAACGCTAGTAACAGCAGGGCCAACACCGGAAACCGAAAAATAAAAGCAAATGTTTAAGTCTCCGCCATCATCGAAGCCAAATACGGTTTCAACGTCTTCGACAAAGGCTTATCGCCGGATTCCCGAATCAATTGAATAATACGAGAGCCGGTAATCGCGCCATCCGCTCCCAAGGCATACATCGTTCGGGCATGCTCGGGCTCAGAAATCCCAAAGCCCACACAAGCCGGTAGCGAAGAAACCGCATGAACCCGTTCAATTAACGCCTGTAATTGGGTATCAACACGGCTTTCCGTCCCTGTAATACCAAGGCGTGACACCAAGTACAAAAATCCGCTGGCATACTGCTGGATAGAGACCAAACGCTCCGTTGAGGTCAAAGGAGATGCAATAAAAATCAAGTCCACCCCATAGCGATGGGCAATGTCATATACTTCTCCCGCCGCTTCCGGGGGCAAGTCTGCAATGAGAATACCATCAACCCCGACGTCGGCTGCATCCTGAAAAAAACGCTCGACGCCTCGAGCCAACACCAGGTTGTAATAGACCAAAAGACCAATGGGGATATCACTATCCAACTGACGGACACGACGAATCAGGTCAAAGCCATCAGACACCGTAAACCTCAACGCCAAGGTTTCCTGGGCAGCAGCCTGGATGATGGGGCCATCGGACATAGGATCACTGAAGGCGAATCCCAACTCCAATGCCGTAACACCAGCCTCAATCATGGTTCGCATAATCTCAAAGGACATCTCTGGATTGGGCCAACCCAATAAAGTAAACGGAATATAAGCTTTACGCCCCGCTTCCTGAAGATGTTTAAACCTGGACTGATAGCGGGTTTGAGTGGTCGTCGTCATGGGGCAACTCCTTCCAGAGCCATCACTTGTTGCAGATCTTTATCACCTCTGCCAGAGAGATTAATGAGAATACGGGTTTCCGGCAAAACTTCGGCTGCAAGCTTCTTAGCATAGG
The DNA here is from genome assembly GCA_041697335.1 of Vampirovibrionaceae bacterium NZW_1234. Lineage (GTDB taxonomy): Bacteria > Cyanobacteriota > Vampirovibrionia > Vampirovibrionales > JAGQHJ01 > JBGUGD01. The sequence continues at coordinate 1,219 of JBGUGD010000020.1, forward strand.
CCAAAGCATGAGCGCTTTCCAGGGCAGGGATAATCCCTTCTGTCCGAGCCAGAATATGAAAGGCCTCAAGCGCTTCCGCATCGGTTGCGTAAACATACTGAGCACGGCCAATATCCCGCAAATGGGCATGCTCTGGACCCACCAGCGGATAATCCAGCCCGGCAGCGATACTGTAAGTTTCAAAGATCTGGCCATCAGGGTCTTGGAGCGCCAAGCTTTTCATGCCATGAAGACAACCCAAGGTACCTTTGGCTAAAACTGCACCATGTTCATCAGTATCAACCCCTTTACCCGCAGGCTCAACACCCACAAGGGCCACGTCGGCATCATTGCGAAACGCATGGAAGATTCCAATGGCATTGGAACCGCCCCCGATACAGGCCACAACATAGTCGGGTAATGTCTCTTCTTGGGCCAGAATCTGCTCTCGCGCTTCATCACCAATAATTTGCTGAAAGAAACGGACAAGAGAAGGATAAGGATGCGGCCCGGCAGCGGTACCCAACAGATAATACGTGGTATCCAGGTTACTAACCCAATCCCTGAGGGCATCATTGATGGCATCTTTTAAGGTCCTGGAGCCGGTTTTGACACCATGCACGGTAGCCCCCATCAGGCGCATTCTAAACACATTGGGCTGTTGTCGCGCCATATCCACTTCGCCCATATAGACTTCGGTCGGCATACCCAATAATGCACCTGCCATAGCCGTTGCCACCCCATGTTGTCCAGCACCGGTCTCTGCTATCAAACGGGTTTTTCCCATGGCTTTTGCTAAAAGCGCTTGGCCTAAGGCGTTATTTGTCTTATGTGCCCCACCATGCAACAAGTCCTCACGCTTCAGAAAGATTTGAGCTCCCCAAAGGCGAGACAGATTCTCAGCATAATACAGCGGTGTTGGCCGTCCAGCATATTGACGCAATAAGTTGTGAAAGGTATTTAAGAACACCGTGTCCTGAGAGAACTTTAAAAAAGCGTCTTCCAGCTCTTCCAAAGCAGGGATCAAGGGTTCTGCAACATAAACACCCCCGTAGGGGCCAAAAAATCCGAGCGATTTCATCGTATCTCTCCTGCTGATATTGAATACGCCTGAACCACCTGGCAAAAGTGATGCATTTTCTCAACATCCTTTATGCCAGGGGAAACTTCAACCCCCGACGCCACATCCACCCCATCCGGCTGACACGTTTCGATCACATCCGCCACGGTCATAGGGGTCAAGCCCCCAGCAACGAAAAAGCGAAACCGAACAGGCAACCTTTGCAATTGAGCCGCCAAGACCTCACCCCAATCGCCAGCAGACTGACCTTTCGGCGGGTCAAACAACACGGCCTCAATATTATTGTCAGATGAGGGAAACCACGACTCATACTGCATGATGTCCAATGTGTTCGTCACCGGAATCACCTTGATGACGGGCTTAGGTAATCGCTGACAATAGGTAAAGTCTTCTTGTCCGTGGCACTGAATGTAATCCAAAGGCACCTCTGCCAAAACACCAAGTACATGGTCCACAGGGACATTTTGAAAAACACCCACCCGTTTGGCACGATTACCGATATGGATTGAAAGGTCCCTGGCGCTAGCAATGGATAGATAGCGCGGGGTCTGTGGCACAAAAATCAATCCCAGGTAAGCGGCCCCAGCATGAATGGCAGCATCAGCATCTTCAAGTCGGGTCAGCCCGCAAATTTTAACCGCTGGCCGGATCATTCACTAAGTGCCCCCAACACAGCCGGTAACTGTTCGAGGGGAGTTTTCATCAGATGGGTACCAATTAATGCGTTCTGGCACACGGGACGAATTACCTCTAACTCATCAGGGCCTTGAATTCCGCTTGCGGAAATACACACCACAGACTCAGGAATTTGAGGAACCAGACGGGTCGTGGTCGTTAAATCAATATCAAAGGTGGTCAGATTCCGATTATTAATCAAAAGGATTTCCGGATCCGTCACCAGCGATCGAGCCAGTTCGGCTTCATTTTGAATTTCAATAATCGGGGTCATGCCCAACTGTCGGACCTCATGGGTCAGGGAAACCAACTCGTCATCCGTCAGAATTTTGACAATTAGCAAAACCCCACTGGCACCTGCCACACGAGCCTGGAATACTTGATAGGGGTCAATCACAAAATCCTTGCACAATACCGGCAGTGTTGTTCTTTGGACCACATGATGGAGCAGATTAAAACTCCCCTTAAAGTATGGGGTATCTGTCAGAACCGAGATCCCTGAACCATAAGCATTATAGGCGTCCATCAATGCAGGCAAATCGAGTTCTTGAGTCAAGACACCAGCGGAAGGTGACGCAGGCTTAATTTCCAGAATATACCGCATCGCATTGCCGGGCTCCCGAGTGCGATTTAGATAGGATACAAACTGCCCCGGGGCAATCATCACGGCCTGCTGCTGAAGCACGTGGATAGGAACATCACGTTTGAGCAAACGCAAATCGTCACGTTTTTTCGCGACAATCTCATCCAGTATAGCTGGCATAGGCCCTCCGACATTTGTTTAGCGTGTTTTTAACCTCACCGGTCCGGAACAAGTCAGCAGCAAGGCCAACTCCTTCCTCTAGCGAAAACACCTTCTGCGTCACCACAAAAGCTGCACCAGCATTCAGACACACCATGCGATGGTAAACCGAGTCGCTATCCCGAGCCTCCACGAGGTCTTCAAAGATTTTCAAATTTATTGACACGGTTAGATCCTCACCATACGGGTGCAATTCGCCACCATACTGATGTTCCATGACCGATTGAACCACTTGGTCATCGGCTACGTGATAGAGCGTGGATACCCCATGACACGTAAGCTCATCCAAGGTATCACCGCCACGGACTACCCAGGCACAACGGTTCTCCTGACGACCCGATAAATGAGCCGCCATGAGGGCTTGCATATGGCTGTTTGACACACCTAAAAGCCGATATGCCGGTTTGACCGGATTCAACAAGGGCCCAAGAAAATTGAACAAAGTCCGCTTGCCCAGGGTTCGCCGCAATTGATTCAAGGCACCTAAAGCCGGATAGCACTGAGGTGCATACAGGAATGCTAAATTTGCTTCGGCAAGGAGATCCATACTGGGCTCCACGGGAAATTGCGCCGACAACCCTAGCCCGTCCAGGAAGTCAAAACTGCCACTTTTACTGCTGATAGCCCGATTGCCAAACTTCACCACCGGCACTCCCCCTGCAGCAAGCACAAAAGCCACAGTTGTAGAAGTATTATAATGTGACTGACCACTCCCTCCGGTGCCACAGCAATCAATGACGGGACCTTCTGGCGGTGGAACAGGGACACAATGACGGCTCATACGTTCAACAAACCGATCCAGCAGTGGCCTGTCAACCTGCTCCGGAGCTAACTGAAGCAATGTCTCCCGGGCTTGGGCTTCAGGGATGGCGAGGGTCAATAACTGATCGATATCCGAATCCGTTAGCATCGCTCAATGAAATTCCTTAGCAATTGCTGACCTTCGGGAGTTCCAATCGATTCCGGGTGAAATTGAACCCCGTACATCGGTTTGGAAAGATGTTGAATGGCCATAATCAGGCCTTGAGAAGCATCTCGAGCCAACACCCGGATATCCTGAGGTAAATCTTCAGCCATGGCCACGAGTGAATGATATCGCATGGCTTGAAAAGGGTTCGACAGTCCTTCCAGCAAGGGAGACTCTGACTCAATAGCCACCTGGCTGGTCTTGCCATGCATAATTTCAGGAGCTTGACCGATAGTACCGCCAAGATAGTGCACAATACCCTGATGCCCAAGGCATACGCCCAGAATAGGGCATGCCAAGTCGTCCTGGCGTTTAATCACGTCTGCGCAGACTCCAAAGTCCTGTGGAATCCCGGGATGTCCTGGCCCAGGTGAAATAATCAGGCGAGATGGTGTTAAGGCCTGAAGCTCTTCAAAGGAAATTGCATTGTTCCGAAACACCAAGACAGGCTCTTCGGTAAGGGCTTGAACCATCTGGTAGAGGTTATAGGTAAAAGAATCAAAGTTATCGAGAATGACGACTGACATGATGGCCAATCCTTTCTGCAATTTGAATCGCCTTTAAAATACTTTTCGCCTTGTTCCGAGTTTCTTCATACTCGGCCAACGGTTCTGAGTCATACACCACACCGGCCCCGGCATGGACATGGGCAAACCCGTCTTTAATCAAGGTCGAGCGAATGGCAATGGCGCCATCCATATTGCCATAATGGTCAAAATAACCCACAACACCCGAATATACTCCACGGCGCTCAGGCTCTAATTCGGCTAATAGATGCATCGCCCGAATCTTTGGGGCCCCGCTGACGGTTCCTCGGGGAAAGCAACTTTGAAACACGTCATATGCAGACTTATCAGAGCGCAATGTACCTGTGAGCTCCGTTGCCAAATGCATCACATGGGTGTAACGACTTAATGTGGCAATGGGGCCGACTTCAACGGTACCCACATTGCAAACCCGACCCAAGTCGTTACGCCCTAAATCCACCAACATTCGATGTTCTGCCATCTCTTTGGCGCTCGCCAATAACTCCGCTTCCAGGGCCTGATCCTCGGACATCGTTCGACCTCGGGGGCGTGTTCCGGCCAAGGCTCGCAGGATCACTTTCCCGTTATGACACTTCACAAAGGTTTCAGGAGACGAGCCCAGGTAAACAAAATCTGGGAATTTGAGGACATATGAGTAAGGAGAAGGGTTAATCGACTGAATGGCCCGGTAGACATCAATGGGCGCCGACGTTAAAGGCAGGCTGAAGCGATGAGCCACAACAATCTGAAATACTTGGCCTTCCTGAATATAACTTTTGGCTTGGCGAACCGCTTCGCAAAAACGCTCCTGAGACATCGGACCGGTCACGCGCTCAAAAATCGCTTCATCAGGGATGTCCTTGTTGTAATACATTGGGCGAAGTGATGCATTATAGGCCAGACGCTGAGAAACATCCTCCCAAAGCTCCTTGGCTTTTTCCTCGTCACGATACGAAAGAAAGGTAATACGACGATACAAGTGATCGTAAAGCAATACCGTGTCATACAAACCATAATACCCATCAGGCACACCCAAAGGGTCAACCTCTTGTTGAGGAATGGCATCAAAATAGCGGGTTGCACCATAGCCCATATAGCCTACCCACCCTCCCGAGAAGGGAAAATCCGGTCGGGCATCTTCCGGGTTCAAGACCTGAACCTGCAGTTCCTGAAGCACATGGAGCGGGTTCTCAAAGGTCACCATTTCCTCTTGGCCCGTCAAATGGTCCATCACGACGGCCATGCCATTGCGGAAAAGCACAGATTTACGCGGCGACAATCCGATAAAAGAATATCGGGCTAACCGGCTATCGCCATCAGTGCTTTCCAGTAAAAACGCAATAGACTCGTCGCTGCTGACCTTGTGAAACAATGAAACCGGGGTTTCAACATCCGACAAAAAGGTAATAACTGTGGGAGACGCCATTAGTGCAATACTCCTTCAACGGCTAATGACACATTTCGATTGACGGCATTTGCCACCGCCTTCATTTTCGGAACCAATGCCGCCAAGTCGGACAGAGAAATGGCCTGGTCAGCATCTGATACAGACTTGTGAGGGTGCGGATGGGCTTCAAGAATAATGCCATCTGCCCCAGCGGCAATAGCGGCTAAAGTAGCAGGCTCAATCAAATCCCGCCTTCCTGTAGCGTGGCTGGGATCGGCAATTACAGGCAAGTGCGTCCGCTGCTTTAACAAAGCAATGCTCACCACGTCGAAAACATTACGGGTCGCAGGATCAAAGCTCCGAATCCCGCGCTCGCATAAGATAACATTAGGGTTACCTTCTGAGAGAATATACTCAGCAGCCATCAAGAACTCGTCAAGGGTTGCCGCAAGGCCTCGCTTCAACAACACTGGCTTGGAATGGCGCCCTAAAGCCTTCAGCAGCTCAAAGTTCTGCATGTTTCTGGAGCCGACCTGAAAGCAATCCACATAAGCCTCGGCCAATGGAATTTGCTCTGGCGTCATAACTTCAGAAACAATTCCTAAACCAAACTGAAGCCGCATCGCACTCAACAGCTTCAACCCCTCCTCACCCAGGCCTTGAAAGCTATAAGGTGAACTTCTGGGTTTAAAGGCGCCGCCGCGAAGGCAGGAAATACCCAAATTTTGAATAGCTTCGGACGTTTCCAGAAGCTGCTCAAACGATTCCACAGAACACGGCCCAGCGATAATGGGGATCTCAGCCCCCCCAAAAGCAGCCGTTCCGATAGTTACTGTGCTTTGATGCTGGGGATACTGCTTTTCGTAACAATTTTGGTGGCGGTAAGGTGCGGTCATAATATCGTTCCTTCCATTTATTCTAGTGTACCTTAAGGCGGCAAACAACAACCGCAGGTCCTATGGTGGGCCTGCGGTTGGTTAATCTTTTTGCTGTAAGCGATTATGGAAACAGTTGCATCAACACAAAACCGGCAGGCCCTTTGACAAAGGCCACCACCAGGCGCTCATCATTACTAAAGATGCGTTTCCAAACATGGATATATAAATCTTTCCTAACATCCTGAAAGTAATCTTAGTATGTGTATAAAAACCAGAGCGCTGTCAAGAGTTGCTAGGGAGGACACCGCAAGAATTCCCCACCTTGGGAGGTATCGGGCTCAACTACAGAAGCAAAGGCGATGAATTGGGAATAAATCAAAAGAAACACCTAATTGCCGAGTAATAGACACCTAAACGGATGTTTCAAAATGTATATTTATGAACAATATTATGACAAATCTTACGTAACGTTAGAGTTGCGCCAGATCCACCCGTTAGGCCGACTTGGGGAGTATCCACCCTTAGGATGAGCTTCCAGATGCCTCTAGCATTGACCCTTAGGGGAATGCTAGAATGAAATCATAGGTCAGCAACGCACAGAGAAAGAAGGACAGATGATTGATCTGCATATGCATACAACCTTCTCGGACGGCTCTATCAGTCCGGAAGAGTTGGTCGCTATGGCAATCGAAAATGGTCTTACCGCCATTGCCATCACCGATCATGATAATACTTACTCTTATCTGCCTGCCATGGAAGCGGCAAAAGATACGAACCTAGAGATTATCCCCGGAATTGAAATTAACACCTGGTATCAAGACCACGAAGTACACGTTCTGGGATATTATATTGATCCGGATAATGAGTACTTACAGTCCGTGTGTCAGGAACACAACTGCGCTCGCCACGATCAGCTGAGCCATCTCGTGGATCTGATGCAAAAGCAAGGCAAAATCAAAATCACCTTGGAGGATATTCAGGCCTTTTCTCGCCCCAATGGCACCATTGGGCGTCCTCATGTGGCAAAAGCAATTGTCGAAAAAGGCGCTGCCGCCAATATTTCAGAAGCCTTCCGCAAATACCTGGTTCCGACAGCCCCAACCTATCATCGGCGAAAAACAGTCACCCCGCATGAGGCAGTCGAGGCCATTTATGAAAGCGGAGGTATTCCGGTTATTGCCCACCCTGGCGATATGGAAATCATTGAAGAACTGGCTGAAGACCTTATGAATTATGGCCTTCGCGGCATTGAGGCCTATCATCGCAGCCATTCTTCTGTTGAAATTGAATTCCATTGCAGCCTCGCTGAGCGATTAGGGCTCATTGTAACGGGCGGCACTGATTTTCACGGTACCACCGACCTTTACGCACAATCTCTCAGCCGGCTCCATATGCCAGACTGGATCCTGCCGGAACTCAAGAAAGAAAAACGCCGGATCGACATGAAGTCCATCAAGGCATCTTAAGCCCTCGGACTTCTATTCTAGGCCCTGACCATGGCATTTAAATGTCATCACGACACTTTCTTGAGCCTGTTACAGTCATAAGCATTCATGTGCTGCAGAACAAGTTGCTGTCTATACAGCTCAGCAACCTCCCGGCCTGTAATAGCCTGATCAGAAAAGTTACACACGTTGTAAAAGCTAAATACGCTCGGCGCGATTCGAACGCGCGACCTTCGCCTTCGGAGGGCGACACTCTATCCAGCTGAGCTACGAGCGCATGCGTGGATTTTCATGGTGCCTTGAAGACAGGCGGAAGTCAACAAGATGCTTTGGCCACGACAGGGGAAGTGCAGTATAATGGGCATAGTCCTGTCAAAATGAAGTCGTTGAATCGCTTATGCAAAAGTCTCTCCTTGCTGACTGTATCCGCCAATTCTCCAACGCCCGTATCATGGTGGTTGGCGATGTTGCCATTGATGAAATGATATATGGCGAAACCAGTCGCCTGTCGCGAGAAGCACCAGTCATCATTCTCAAGCACAACCGAACGGATATCCTTCTGGGAGCAGGCACCAATGCAGCGCATAACCTTGCCTCCTTAGGTGCCGCCAACGTCACCATGGTGGGACTGGCCGGGAAAGATTATTATTGTTCGCTCCTGTTTGAAGCCATGGAACGGGATGGTGTATCGACAGAAGGTATGGTTCAAGATGAAAGCCGTCCCACGATTACCAAAACCCGGATTTCCGGTCAGGCTCGCCAATCTGTAATGCAGCAGATTGTCCGAATTGACCGGGAATTGGCAGAAGACGCCACTGGTGTTATTGAGCAACAACTGATCGACAAGATTATCCAACTGGCCCCAAAGCACAATGGCCTGATCATCTCCGACTACAAGCTAGGCGTGGTCACTCCTCGGATTATTGAAACCTGCATGCAAGTCGCAAAAGACCAGAATATGATTGTTGCCGTCGACTCCCATCGGGATTTGGGCCTATTTCGTGGTGCGACAATTGCCACACCCAACCTGCCCGAAGCTGAAGACAATGTCGGACACGCCTTAACCACCCCGGAAACATTAATCCGAGGAGGCTATGGCCTAAAAGAAAGAGCCGGGCTCGAAAACCTCCTGATTACTCGGGGTAGCGACGGGATGAGCTTATTTGATGCAGATCATCACGTCCATCACATCCCTGTATTCAACCGCAGCGAAGTCTTTGACGTTACGGGTGCCGGAGACACCGTTATCAGTACTCTCACCATGGCCATGACTACCGGTGCTTCCGCACTGGAAGCTGCGGTCCTAGGCAACTTAGCCGCCAGCATTGTGGTCAAAAAATATGGAACCGCCACCACGACCCCGGAAGAAATGTTAGCCACGCTCGACGAGCTGGACGAAACCCTCCTCACGTTGGAATCACAGAAAGTAACGGTATAGCTTATGTGTCTCATCGATGAATCTGGCAAACTCTTTGGCAAAATCAATCTGGTTGATTTTGGATTTACGTTGACTGTCCTGGCAGGCCTCGTGGGCGTGTTTTTAGTCCAATCCGGCACGCATGTTACATCAGGCCAAATGGTCCAGGGAGAAAGCGACATTGCTGTCACGGTCCAAATTCCCAACTTGAAAACACTGGACAAGAAATTGTTCGAGCCCGGAAAGAAAACGGCCATTACCATCCGTAACCAACCCCGAGGCGAAGTGACAATTCACACCGTTGAATCCAATCCAACCCAGATTACCCTGATGGGATCGGGTGGTAATGCACAAACCGTGCCAGACCTTGCTCAAAAAAATGGGTATGACTATTTAATCACTCTGCATGATCATGCCAAAGTGACCAAAGAGGGGTATGTAGCCGAAGGCGTTAAAGTCAAAGTCGGTTTGCCCATTGAATTAGAAGGCTTTAAGTATCGGGTCTACGGAAAGATTGTCAATGTCGAGGCCATCCAATAACGTGGCAGCCTTTGCCATCCAACCGGTCCTTCAAACCTCGGTGCTGGCCATGCCCTTTGTCCGCTTGGCCTTAACGCCCCATCACTGGCTCCAGCTGAGGTTTCAGGAAAGCCACCTGGGCCAACAACTTGGTGCCCTATGGCGAGCGTTGGTCACCCCACTTCGCACCAAAGCCGAAGCATGGCATCGGGCCCATGAAAACCTGCTCGGGCTGCATTGGCTTACTACCTTGGCAACATTGCTCCTAACAACCTTTGCCTCAACAGAACTCATTGGCCTCAGTGTGGTCATCAGCTTTGCGCTGATGTGTCTGAGAGCATTGCTTAGGCCGCTGCGTCTTCAGGTTAATATTATCGACTTATTTATTGCCTTGTTTTTCACAACAGCCCTAGTATCTACTGCATTTTCATCCTACATCCACACCAGCATCATCGGCATGGCCAAGTTTTCGGTATTTGCGATGGGTTACTGGAATTTCCGGGTCCTGCTGTCCGAACGCCCCAAATCGCTCACTTGGGTCTTGTGCCTCTTACTGGTATTGGGCGTGGCCGAGTCCGTGATTGGCCTGTATCAATATGTCAACCATGTACAACCGCTAGCCACTTGGCAAGACACCTCCATTAATTCGGAAGATCAGCTAACCCGGATTTTTGGCACCTTGAAACCTTCCAACCCAAACTTATTGGCTGGGTTTCTTATCCCCTGCTTAGGAGCAGGCATCGGTCTGACCCTGAGCCAGGTATTTGCAAAACGGTGGCTCAGCAGCTTTATTCTGGTTTCTGGTACCGGAATCATCCTGATTGCTTTGATTCTCACCGGCTCGCGAGGGGGTTATCTAGCCCTCATGATCATGAGCCTGATGACCTTTTTATATTTGGGCGATCTGTTTTGGAACGATGCCACCTTAAAACATCAGCCTCGACTAAAAGCGCTGTGGATCCTCATTCTGGTTGGCGCAGTGTTGGCCACGCTTGGAGCAGCCCTTTTCCTACCGGCAATTCGAAATCGATTTCTTTCCATCTTTGCCATGCGTGAAGACAGCAGCAATTCTTATCGCCTGAACGTATGGGCCAGCACATGGCGTATGATTCAGCACAATTGGCTTGTCGGCATCGGCCCCGGCAATGATACCTTTAAACAAGTCTACGGCTTATACATGACACCGGGCTACAACGCCCTGTCTGCCTACAGCATCTTTCTGGAAATATGGGCAGAACAAGGCATTTTGGGTCTCTTGGCATTTCTAGTGACACTCATCATCACCGGACTGAGGACCTGTATGGCCTTCTACATTGGCTTGCCTCTGCAACAAAAGCTTATGATTGGCGCATTATTCACCGGGGCTATCGGCTCTGTGTTTTATGGGCTCTTCGATACCATTTGGTATCGCCCCAGCGTCAATTTGCTTTTCTGGCTTTTTATGGCCGGATTGGCGATGTTAACCGAATCGGCGTTAACCCACGCCACCACCCAGCACCAGTGCCATGAAACCCATTAACCCAAAAGACATTGAGCGCATTGCGCTTCTCAACTTTGGCGGCATTGGGGATGAAATTCTTTTTTCTCCGGTCATCCATGCCATCCGCCAAGCATACCCGGATGCGCACATCACCTTGATTCTGGAAGCCCGAAGTGGTCGAATTCGAGAGCTACTGCCCCAGCTCGATGCCACCGTCGAAATCCAAGTCCAGGGCAAATCCCGCAGTGCCGTTTTTGCCAAACTCCTCAAAATCCTTCGAGGGCGCTGTTTTGATGCTGTTGTTTCCAGTGGCAGCTCTCCGTTTATTCCCATTTTGCTGTTTTTATCAGGCATTGGAGTTCGTATCGGCTTTGATACCGGTAAACTCAGTCAACGACTACTCACCAAAGCAGCGCCTCTCAATCGCAAAGCCTATGCGGGAGATATGTACTTTACTTTAGCCCACACATTTCTGGAAGCCACTTTTGGTGTCGATATCCCTTTAAAACCTGCCATCCCGAAATTGGCGATAGACACACCCACCCGAGTTAAAGCAGAAGAACTGCTGGCACCTTTGGAAAGTTCCACCCGGATCAAACCCACCCGGATTTTTATTCACCCCGGGGTCAGCCGGATGAGTATCGAAAAAAATATCCAAAAAGCGTGGCCTGTGTCTAATTGGAGTTCTCTCATAGAACAATTGCTTCGGGAAATTCCAGACAGCCACGTCTATTTGAGTGGTGGCCCCGATGACGCCGAAACACTCCATGCATTAAATACTGTTATCGGCACCATGGACGAGGGCTCTAAAAGTCGTGTTTTCAACCTCTATGGAAAAACCACCAGCCTTCGCGATTTGGCAGGCTTGTTTGTGGCTGCCGACATCCTGGTTTCCGTCGATTCCGCTCCGCTGCATTTGGCCATTGGGCTAGGTGTTCCGGTGGTTGCTATTTTTGCCTCTACCGATGAGAAAAAGCTCATACCACAAAAAGACTCAGTGGCAGTTGCTGCTAGAGCCGATTTGGAGTGTCGGCCCTGTCTATGGGATGTGCGACAAACATCCTGTGATAACCCGGTTTGTTTAAATGTACCCGTTGATACTGTTCTTGCCCAAGTACACCGGCTTTTAGACACGACACCCAATCATACGGTTTCGAAGGATTCAACCGAATAGAGGCAACGAAAAACTCATGGATTCCATCTCAACCCCCAATGACACTCATACCCTTATACAAGGCTCCCAGCCCCTATGGGATCTAATACAACAGTGGTTTGAGAAGCATCCCGAATTGGACGCTCTCATGCAGGCTCGTGTCTTAAACAGCATAGCTCATCGCAGCCTGGAGGAGCAGCAACGACTCAAGTATGAGTTTATTTCTCGCCTTGATGATTCCATCGATAAAACACACCCACCCTATCCTTTAAAATTCCTACTCCAGGAGATTGAACAGATTCTGGCAGAATACCACCAGGACTACCATCACTACCGTTATTTCTATGGCAACCTGTACCAGGGTTTTGAAAGCCTCGGTATTTTTGGAGGTCGGGATACGGAAAAACGATTTAAAGAGATGAACATCCTACACTATCTCAACCCGTCGACCCACCTACTGGATGTTGCTTGTAACTGTGGATTTATGGCTCTATACGCCAGCTACCGTAGCGGCTGTATTGCAGAAGGGTTTGACTGGAATCCCTTTATGATTCGCATCGGCAATGCCGTCAACCGTTATTTAGGTTTGGAAGAAAAAGTCCATCTTCACGTCGCTGACTTTAATACCTTTACTCCAAAACAACCCTATGATGTCATTTTTACCCTTGCTTCCTACAAAACCACGGACAGCGGAATTGAAAATACCATTTACGACCATCTTGCCCAGTTGCACCGTTGGCTTGCTCCTCAGGGTATAGTCGTGTTTGAATCCCATCATCTGGGTGCCGAAACAAAAGATCGCCTGTCTCCCGAACAACTCGGTCCGGTTGATCGCCTGTATTCGTGGGACGACTCGCATACCATTGAAAATGGCACTCGAGAAATTTTTATTTTCCGCAAACACGCCGTGTAAGCGCTAACCTCTCACCCACAAGGGCTTTGCGTTCTTATCTGCCTGAGCCAATTGACGCCAGATATCCCCGTGGGTTTCCACACGAATGCGATTCGGATTAAAAGCTAACGTAGGTCGTGATACCGGTTGATAGTTTTTGAGGGCCTCGGTTACCACATCCTTGGTTCTGGAAAAATGCTGTTCAATATCGCCTTGAGGCTGACACCCACCTCCATGAAGCGCACCAACCACTTCAGCACAAGCTTCCTGACGGCCTCCCTCTGAGGGTTCTCCACGGCTATCTGCTTGAATATAGTAATATAGTCGCTCTTTCACCACCGGGTCCATCCGACTCACATCTTGACGGTGTTGTCGTTGAAAGGACGTCCTTGCGGATAAATACCCTTGATGATCATCGACAGCATGCCCAACCTCATGATTGGTCACACCCGGAACTCGAAAATTACGAATACTCCGCCGATGCTCCGTATCTGCATAGTAATATTCCGCTATACCCACAGTTTTGGAACCCGGCTCGAACAACGCATCACAATTGTCCCACGTCGATCCTTCGGGCCATCCCCGAGGTTTCACCCCACGAAGTTGGGGAAACGCATCCGTCAGATAGCGCGCAATGACAACTTTATACCCATCGCGGTGCAAGCTGTCATGAATCCTTTCAGGCAGTCGCTTCAATGCAGCATCAACCTCTGCAACAAATGCCTCCGAAACCGTCGACCCCGGTGTTTGCCGAATCAGAGGTGAAACACCCTTGACTTCGGTGTGACCTGGCACAGCCAATACCTTATTGCTGCGAAGTAGGGGAATCACAGCTACCAGTCCCAACCCCGTCATCAGTTGCAATGCCCTACGCCGGGATACATCTCGCTCATTCCTTTGGGCCTGAAAACGTTGTTGATCATTGTGTTGAATCTGAAATTCTTTACGCACATCAGTCGTTTTCGGCACACGAACGTGCACCCGTGACGGGGTGACAATGATCATGGGGACAAACCTCCTCACCAACAAAAGATTGTTTTAATATTAATACGATTGTTTTTTAAACGCAATGCCTTTCCAAATCAGCAAAAAAAAATCAGGTATTGAAGCAATACCTGATAGGAATGTAACGTGGACCGCAACAAACATGGTCACGATGGGATGGGTAGGTAGGTGAGGGGAGGGTTGGTTAGTCTGGTTGGCTGTGTGAGGGGTTGGTAGGTCATCGCAGCCAAGCTTTGTTGCGTTCGCTGGGGGGAGAAGTTGTAGGGTTAGATAGGTTGGTCATTAGCTGTGAGGGAAGAAAATCTGTTTCTGCGGGGGGAGGGAGAGGTGGGGGAGAGCTCGAATTGCTCTCATACCCCACCGTGGTCTTTGAAGTTGGCTTAAAGGAAGTAAGCCAATGGTTGAGAAGAGAGGAAGCAACGTGAAAAAATTAGAGAGAAGAGGAACAAGAGAAGTTGGGAGGAGACAAATTAGGCAGCAAGGCCCATCGAATTGTTTTTATCTAGTGGCTCCTCGGTGGCTACAAACAATCCACCATTAGATCGATCCAGAATGTCTTGCAAGGCATCCGTAGCGACAAAGGAAGCAGCACCTTCGCCAGTATCAATCATAACCACACCGGCAGTTTGGCCACTACTATCCACGGCGGTTCCCACCACGGCAACCCCATGGTTGATGTCACCTTGACCTTTGGCATCACCCCATAATGCATCAGAGCTAATGGATAAGATGCCCCCATGGCCTTTTGAAGCGAGATCAACGATTTCATCGGCCGAAGCTTTCCCTTTATAATCAGCCGCAATACCCATCTTTTCCAAGAGAGCTTCCTGTTGAGGCTGGGTGCTGGACCCCACATTGTCCGTTAAGCCCGAACGTTGAGCTAAATCAAAGACGTTCTCTTCGGTGGGTCGCTGGCCATTCACATTACCACCACCCAATATTGCAAGGTTAGCAGCAGAGTCTAAACCACAGTTGGATGCCATTTGATTGTAATCCAGTTGATCCGACTTATCTTTCGCAGGGCCTTTAATCGTCAAGCCCATGGGCTGAAGTTTTTGAGCCAGTTCTTCGATGGAGTTGGCTTTTACTACTTTGCCATTACCGGGGCCAAAATTCTTTTTACCTTGTGGGCCACTCGGTCCATTGGCTCGGCGACCACGGCCCATTGGAGAGGCACCACCCCCTGCCGTTGGAGCCCCACCGGACCCACTGCAACTGCCACCGGAGCATCCTTTAGAGCCACCGCCATTGGTGTTTCCGCCCTGATTGGCACCTTCTGTGTCAGCGTCTTTGTCCTTGTCGGGATTCACGATAAAAATATTGATAATTGGGCGGTTTTTGTCCTTGTCACGCCCATCAGCATTGGGGCTGTTCTCGTCGTTTGTGCTTGAGCCATTACGGTCTTTAGTTTTATTTTGCTCTTTAGAGCCTTGAAGGCCTTCAAGCAATTCTTCTTCAAGATCGCCGAAGAAACTGACAGGATCAAACTGGGTACCATCTGAAACACTGCTGTCAGCAAGTTTCAGGTTCCGTGGACTACTACCGGTATCTGAAACCGGTTGAGAGCTAGCTGCAGCATTTTTCACAGGGGCAGCATTCGCAGGTTTATTTTGAACAGCAGGCGCGTTTGTTACAGGGGCCATCATTGAACTCCTTTCATCACGTATCAACAATTTTTCCAGCATCAGACCTACCGGTTTTTTGGGGTGTGCCGAAGATCGACCATACCGCTAAAAAACCGTAGGTTAACATCACCCGGTCATTGAACAGGGTGATAGACAACATTCAACTGAGATGTCATAGGTCAGCCATTACCAGGCACAAGCCCAGCAGTGCTGAGAACTATCACAGCATCAGGTGCATCAAGTGTCCACATACATTTTGAAGAAATGTACTCGGAGGTAAGAGCGAAAAGAAAAACTATAGGGATTCCAATGTGATTGAATTTGGTAGTTACATAAAACCAGCTTTTCAAAGACCTGTGCATTGACTGTTTTTATAATAATTAAGAGACAAATTGCCTCTGCCGTCAAAAAGAATGCATATAGATTGCAAAAAAATATCCATATCGCATCCAACAAAACCCTCTTCCCAACAAAATAACGTCTGTTTTTTTATATTTACATTTGTTTACAACAGGTTCATGACCCTCAAGTGTCTTCAGGTGTTCTGACAGTATCAACTTCAATGCAGTGGGTATTAGGGATGATACAGTTGACGATAATGCCAGTAATGAGAGAAAACTTCCTTGATGTAATCCCGAGATTGGTCATATGGGATGGTTTCCACAAACATATCTGGATCGCTTGCCAATGTTTTGGATCCGGAAACCCATCGTCCCATGGCTCCAGGACCACCATTGTAGCTGCCTACAGCCAACATGCTGTTGCCATCGAATTTTTCATGCAGGTATTTCAGGTAACGCGTCCCCAGATGGACATTCACCTCAGGATTAAACAGAAATCCCACTTGGGAACCCGACATTTTTTCCCACTGGGCAACATAATCTGCGGTCGAGGGCAATAATTGCATCAACCCCATCGCCCGAGAGCTACTGACAGCCATGGGGTTAAAATAGCTCTCCTGGCGCATCAAGGCTTGTACCAAGTAAGGATCTAAATTGTAGATTTGAGTATATTTCGCAATTTCATCCGCATAAACAATGGGATACAGAATGCGGGCCAAAGCTTCAGGTATCTCCCGTTGTCCCTTTCGCCAATTTTGAAGGGTGTAATCCCTCATAAGTCGAAGCGAACGAGGATAATCTTTCTTTAAACCATAGGCCAAACTGCCTAATGGCGATGGCTTATTCCCAGATTCAATCAATTGAAGCAAGGTCAAAATATCATCTGGCGCACCAATCCGAACCAGCTCAGCAATGGCTGAAGCAACCGAAGGATTCAAGTCCGCCACAAAAGGCCGAACATCAAGACTTTCAGGCTGATTATCAGGTGGGTAGGACAGGCCTGGTCTTGTTGTCCAGGGAAAATGGTCATTCTTTAAAATCTGCTCTGCCCGAAAAGAATAGTACTGATTAGGGTATTCAGATGTTAATCGAGCCAAAATCGGACGAGCCACCTCAACCTTGCCCTGATTTAAAAACCATTTGGCTTTCCAGAACAAGATACGAGGGGCAGACATTGAGTTGGGATAGGCACTCAAATGCCTATCGGCTAGCACCAGAAACTCTGCCCCCTTGCCCTGACGATATTTTTCCCAGGCAAGCGCCCAAGAGGTCTCTGGAGCATAATCACTCTTTGGGTATGTGGACAGTAACTGGCTTTGATACGCCGCTCGGGTCGGCCCAACAGTCATTCTGGCAAGTTGCCAAAGGATAAAATCCCCGCCCGCTTTCGGCTTTAATGCCAATAGTTGTTTTAGTACTGCAATCTTTTGGGGGGAGGCAGGAAACTGGCTCAAGATCGTCTTTACAGCTTCTTGAGCCTGATCAGCATCACCGGGCAGCAGCAGCCCCCGACGAAGCGCTTGCAATCCAGCCTCTTGATTGCCTGTCTGCAAGTAGGCCTTACCTAGAGAATACCAGGCTTCAGCAAAGGGGGCTTTACTCAATAATCCAGCCGCCTCTTTAGCATTACCGGCTGCTAGTCGGGCCTTTCCAATTAACGCATAATCCTCGGGGGCTTTTTCCAAGGTCAGCCCTGCAAGTCCTTCAGCAGCAGCAACACCAAATGTCCCCTCTGGCGCATGACGCAAATACAAGCGCCAATATTTGGCAGCCTCATCAGCCTGCCCAGATTCCGAAGCCAACTGCCCCAAATAATAATAGCTTCCTACGGCCACGTTAGAATCCGGCAGTTTAGCGATTACACCCTGAAAAGAGGCTTTGGCCTCTTCAGGCTGATGCCCTCTAACCTGAGACTGCCCTAGCGCATAGAGCGCAATAGCTGCAAATGGCGTTCCCCGATAAGCTTGCTCCATGGTTTTGAGAAGTGCCTGAGCCTTAGCCTCTTGGCCTAACTGAACGTGAGCTTCAGCCTGATGGTAGAGAATAAAAGGGCGCAGTGCCGGATAAACATCCTGAATCTGACGATAAGCCTCAATAGCCTCTCGGGATCGATGATCGGCCAAAGCTGATGCAGCCTGTAAGTAAGTAGCTTTGGCTTGGTCATAATCGAGTCCTTTACCCTCAAGGAAAGGGATACCCGAAACAGAAGGCAAAAAAGGCAGGCCTTTTTCGGAAAGGTGCTCTACCGCAAGCCCGGTAGCCCCCAAGACCAGCATCATACTGCCCAGGAAAACCCATATCTTCCGTTGCCGTCGTTTCATCGTGCGTTTGCCTCTCATACTCCACATAGTAGAGTAAGACCGAAAGAAAGTAAACGATGTTGGGCCATAGCCAAAAGCCTCACTTCAATGTTAATTAAGCTTTTGCCCTGTGCCCTTCCAGATGCGGGAATCTTGCAGCAACTGTTGCCTACAAAAGGGCCTTTACATATTGATATAGCTAATAAAGCCGTAAAAACCACAAAGTAAAATACCATAAGACTTCAGCACACATGTATTGCTTACATGTAGCGCTTATCATAGAAATAAAACGGCCCCATCCTTATAAATAAAAGGTATCAACTCGACACATGACATCAAACAGAAACGATATCTAGACAGTTAAGGCCGAGCACCCCCTAAAACACAATTCATTACAAGCAATGTACCCAAAAATCGTTTCCGTAAAAAAGACATAATCTTGTCATGCTTGGGCCAGCATCGGATTGCGTCTTGGTCGATTTATTACGACAGGCTTCTCGTGTTGTCACACCCAATTTAGACACCTAGAGCACACGAGAACCTTGGTTAATCAGCCTGATACAATTGAGCGACAGACACAAGCAAGTCATCCCTAGCCATGGCTCAGCTTGCTATATCAGGGTTGAACCTCCTTCCTCACCACCTGGGAAGTGCTGCCCGAAAGGCTGAAAGCTCGAATCATTAAATATCTCTCGCAACGACACAGGTTTCCGAATGGGCGTATGGATGGGCCGTTGAAACCGCACCGAAGGGCACATGCATGTCCCTTGCAACCCATACTGACATCGATACACACAAACTTCACTCTGAGCTGAAAAGGCAATCCCATAGCAGTAGGGATGCTTTATCGCATCATAGCTCTCCATCTCTACCCTCGTTATTAACACACCCGACTTCTCTTTTCTCTGGGTCCATTATGACAATCTTCCTGGGTTTTTCAAAGCCAAAACAGGTAATATTCAGGCACCCAATTTGGCTAATTCTTACCCAAAAAGCAGATAAACAAAGCAGCCCCAAGGTCACTAACGTGATTGAGAATACTACCGTTGACATCTGGAACCAAGAAATCGAGAATGGTAGTGTACGTATCGTATAATTAACCTGATGAGCAACATTCGCCCTTTTCGTGAAGAACCCAACTGGGTCAACAAAGCCCTTATTGCGTTGGCTTATGTTTTGTTAAGCTGGATTGTGACCACCCAGGCGGTCCAGACCATGGGAAACCTTCTGTCTCTGTTTATGCTGATTGGTATTCTTCTTTGGGTTCTGGTTGTCCGCCAACGATCCATTAAATACTTCGTTCGTTACCATTTAACCCAAGCTGTGCTGCTGAACATGACGCTAGCCGCCATCTTATGGTTATTAACTGCTCTTTTGGGCTTGATGCTAACTGTGCCAGGGCTGAATATCCTGGGAGGTATCCTCTCTCAAACATTGTTTAGCGATATGCCTATTGGGAATCTGTTTTATGCTTCCCCTAAAAACATTGTCGTAATGACCGTTGGATTCGTCATGGCGTTGTATGCCATTCGCGGACGCTACACTGAGCTACCTTGGATTACGGATGGCGTACGTTACTGGGTTTAGACATATTTACCATGAAGCTGATCTGGCAGCCGGATAACCCACTTTGGATCGGTTTTTCCCAAGCATTGGTTCCTGGGATATTCTTACGCCGCCCGAACCGCTTTGTAGCCTACGTCAATGTGCACGGAAAAGAGGTTCGCACCCATGTACCTGATCCAGGGCGGTTAAAAGAATTAATGCTTCCTGGGACCCCAGTCTACTTAGCACCAGGGGATCCAAACAAACCCAGAAAAACCCTTTACTCGCTCCTCTTAATCCAATCCCCCGACCAGCAACATTGGGTATCACTTAACACACAGCTACCCAATACCGTGGTTCGAATGCTCCTGAAACACCACCAAATCACTCGGTTTATTGACTTCGACTTGCTTCGACCAGAAGTCCGCTATGGCGATAGTCGGATTGACTTTCTCTTGGAGCATCGTTCTTCAAAGAAGCTCTGCTTGCTGGAAGTTAAGTCGGTGACCTTGGTTCATGACAATCGATGGGCTTGCTTCCCCGATGCACCGACAGTGCGCGGCACACGCCATGTCAGAGAACTCATCCATGCCGTCCAATACGATGACTATTTGGCAAGCATCCTTTTTGTCATTCAACGGGGCGACTCCCAGGGAGTCTATCCCAATTCCTTAACGGATCCGGCTTTTTGCGCTGCTCTTAAAGACGCATCTGAGGCGGGTATTTCACTCACTGCCATGGCCTACACATTAACACCGGAAGGTATTCAGCTTCAGTCCAATGTGCTGCCCGTTCGCCTCACCTCACCGGATTAACCTTGGCTTCAAAACAAGAGCGAGGTCGTTTCTCATCGCCCTCGCTCTCGTCACATCAGTCAGCCCTGAAAGGATCAACCGAATATAGCCACACTCTGTGCCGCAGCCGACTCGTAGTTGCGGCGTAATGCTTCGATCAGAAGATTGGTTTTGACGGTATTCGCAGGATCTTGCTTATCAAAGTCGGCAAAATTGATGCTCCCGTTTCTCCACGTTGTCGGGGCTTCTGCCAATTGCTTCAGTTCTCTGACTTGATCATCAAGGGGCTTGTCCATCCATTTTTCCTCAAAAGCCTGGAGCGTACTATTACCTGTTAATTCATCGGCGGTCCTGACCACAGAAGCCAACATGTCACGATGCCACTCTTGTTTTTCCCGGCTTAATTGGGCATCAGCAGTAAAGACTTGAGGGAGATAGCGTAAATTAGCCTCAAAAGACTGGTTAAAGGATATCCCAGCGGCCAGTGGGGTTTTGTTGGTTGGGGCCTGGACAATCTTATGCCAACTCAGCAACATGCTATCGGCATAGACAAGTGCTAATGAGGCAATATGCCCTGGCCCCGCCTCCTCATGGTGAGCTGACAGACCAAGGCCGGAAACCTTGGGGGATATCACAGCCTGGGGTTTGGACTTCAGCGTCTGGCGCAATGTGATCAATTTCGGATCGGCCTCGGCCACTTGGCCTGTCACCACCTGAAGAAGAAAGTCTCGGGCTCCTTTAAGGGTCAAATCAGGTAACTCAGCCGTAACCTCATCCAACTGAATCCCGCGTAGATCGGTGACCAAATGGACTTTGGATAAGGGTTCTTCCAGAGCTACAGGAATTGCGGGAGCAACTTTACCTTGACTCGGAGCTAAAAAACGCTCCGTCAACACAGCAGCGGCTTCAGGCACACCCTCTGCAATACCGGTCTCAGCCAAAGGATGAAATGGAAACTTTTTCAGAATGACATTATCCAGTACAAACTTGGAATCATTATTGCTGGCCACAGCGTTCTGCACCCCTTGTCGAAACGTATCAAACGTCAATACCTTGGATTCATCGAGAAAAGACTGCAGGGCAGCTTTCACATTCGGCTGCTGAAACACTTCCTGAGCCACAGCACTGGCAACAGCCGGATGCGTTGCCAGGTTACTCCAAGATAAGTCTCCCCGCAGCTTGGGATCATGCAGCAAGCCCACCATGGCGGCCATCAGCATTTGAGACTCACGTTGTTCCTTAGGCAATCCTTTTTTCTCAGAGAGCTTTCCCGCCATTTTCATTGCGACTTGTGCGACATCAAAGCTGTGATCAACCGATTCTGCAAAGCCCATGGTAAATAACACCGGAAGCACCTGGGCTGCATATTGACCAAATGCCTCCCGAGCGGCCGGGGAAAACCCCTTTGAAGGATTTAATATGCTATCCTCAAACTGATCCATCCGGCGACGCACATCTTGCATAAATTGGGCCGTATCCGTCATTGCCTGTGCCGATGTCATTAGTGGACGTCCTAATGCCAAGAGCTGAGTATTCATGGCAACCAGCTTTTGACTCATTAATGTGGTTAACACAGCACTGGGAAGAGGAATTTTCTTCAACAAATAGACACTCAATGCTTGAGTCACAGAGGTATCTGGCATAAAGTTACTGCCGAATAACCGAGGTGAATTGGAAAAACCTTTGAGGCCCTGTAATATCCCGTTGAGTTCAGTTTGAGAAGGCAGATTTCCAAAGCGGACACCAGGCTGGGAAGCTGTTTTCAAATACGTAGCTCGCAAACTGGCCGCCGGTATGTCAGAGACAGCCCGCATCCCCGAAGGGATGGCTGTCATCGCTGACTTGGTGATTAACGGTTTAGAGGCTGAATTGACGGATGTGGTCAATACTAATTTTGCTTGAGGTAGTCTGGATACAGTTAACATCGTTCATCTCCTAATTTCTGACAGGTCAAATCTCCCAAAACCAACACTTTGGCTGGGTTATTCGGATTTCAAACACCGAAATATCTTGAACCGGTTATAAAAGTAGCACTCGCCTTCGGGGCAATCTGTCATTTGGCAGACATTTAAAAAATAATCCCCATCGTGTTATATTCCGGATCGTTCTGGTTTTCCTCAAAATCGAGACACATCATATTTAAGCCATAAACATATAAAAACAAGCAATAAGTCAAATCGACATGCACCTCCCTCTCTCGTACAATATCAAGGTCGCAAGTTTAGACGAGCCCTCCCCTCATGTTTCATTGGATTTCCACCCTCAACATGCTGATTTTGGCCTGGGGCTTAACGTCCCGCTTCAACCGCAAGCGCCACATGGCACTCATGTCTACAGCATTTGCCATTGACCTGCTTTTGGTTCTCGTCATTGAGATTCAACGCCACGCTGTGGAAAATTTAGCCACCAGCAAGCTGGATACGTTTACAATGGTCCACGCCGGTATCAGTCTCACCGTACTGATCTTGTACGGGGTTATGGCCTACCTGGGCATCAAGATTACAAAATCGGACACACCTGAAATACGAGCAAAACATCGCCATACCGGAATGGCCTTCGTGGTGTTCAAGCTTGCCAACTACATCACCAGCTTTTATGTCACCACCAGCATCTAACCCGACCCAAGCAAAAAAAAACCGAAGCGGATGCTTCGGCGTGTATCGTAATGTGTGGTGTTTTAAACCGGATTAGATCGCGATATTCAACGCATTGTGAATATCGGATAAGCTTTTTTCTTGCTTGATGAGGCTCATCAACTGACGGTCAGCAGACACGGGTTTTTTCTTATAATTTTGCTGCCATTTTCCAGCAGCAAGAATGGCCATCGCGTTCATAGCTTCAAAAGGATTAGCCGCATCAATTCCTTTAATGTCAGGCTCTTTTCCTTTTTTCTGAGGCCGTTTTTTATTCAAAGGCTTTGGCGGCAAGCCCAAAACGGTGCGGATATTGGGAACTAACGGTTCCACATCCGTTTGAGAACCAAAACCCCATTCATTAACCCATGCCGGAGCCGGGGGTGCTTTGGGAGCTGTTTGCTGCGCTCCACCAAGCAACTTGGTACGCATTTGCTGGACAAATGCCGAAGAGGTAGAGTTTGAATTGGCAGATGCTTGCGACATGTTGACCCAGCCTTTGTAACCTTAACGTTATACCAGCCACATTGTTTAAGTATTAATATAAAACCGTTTTTTCTTCGCTTTTTGTTAATAAACAAGCATTTTTAAGGTTATCTTTAGATTTCGGAAACCCTCGTCCACTAAGGCTCTTCAGGTCGCTCTCAGAGTCGAAGAACGTATACTAAGAGAGGTCTAAACAAAAAACAGAGACCTGGAAAGGTCTCTGTTTTTAAGTCTTGAACGCTAATCACACCACGAGGGTATGAGACACACCTAGCGAGAGCGCTTACGAGCCGCTTCGCGCTTGCGTTTACGTTTCTGGCTGGGTTTTTCGTACCGCTCACGACGTTTAATTTCCGAGAGGATACCTGCTTTTTGGATTTTTTTCTTGAAGCGTTTTAAGGCGCTTTCAATACTTTCTCCAGGAGCTACTTCAATTTCCGCCAAGGGTCTTCAACCTCCCTTCTGGGCGAATCAGATTTGATACGTGATTCAATACTGACTATTGGCAGTATGAAAATACTGGGCTTAAAGCATAGCATGTGCCTTCTTTAAAATACAAGATAAAACCCTAAAGATTATCCTTTAAATGCATGAGAGCGCTACTAATTATTTCAAAACACACGAACTGGTAAACACCTTTACGGCATCACTATCGATGTCGATACTTTTTAGAAGCTTTGCCAAAACTCCTCCTTTCCACCACGCACCTCTTCAGGCTCCTCTAGCAAAAACCTAAAACACCGCTGGCTTAAGCCAACGGTGTTTTCAGCAAATATTTGTGTTTAAAACCTACTTACTACTGGGCCTCGGCGCACCACCATAAGGACCGTACCCTTCAATGGCAGGGCTTGGGCCACTGGGTAAAGGTGTATTGCCAAAGGGTCCGAAGCCACCACTGCTGGAACTACCGGGACGAGGTGCACTGCCGGCTCCAAAAGGACCAAAGCCGCCCCCGGCAGGTGGTGGTGCAGATGGGCCACCGATATTAGGCAAGCCGCCAGGCCCTCCAGCGGGATTTGGTTTAGGTGGCCTTATAGCCGGATTCGTATTTGTAGAATTTGTGGTAGCCGGTGCAATTGCCGTGAATCCTCCCATGAATATGAGCCCCCCTATCGTCCTTCATTAATTGTGAATCGTGCATCGGACACCAAAGGCATCCATGTATATAAAAGGACAAAACAAACCCTTTGTTCCAGTTCGTAACAAAGTGCGAGTGAAATCGTTTTTTTAGTAAAGACACTCTTTGTTAGTCCCCAGTGACTACGGGAAGAATGCGTAAAACAACAAACAAACCTTGCTAACCGGGAGGCCAATGAAGTGGACGACCAGCCAATATATGCACATGCAGGTGAAAGACCGTTTGGCCTGCACCTGCTCCTGTGTTGGCCACCAGACGATAGCCCCCTTCTTCGACCCCCAGCTGCCGAGCAATTTCCGCCGCTTTGACCATCACGATTCCGGCCAGCATGGGATCTGTCACCTCTGCCATCGAAGCCACATGAGCCTTGGGAATCACCAACACATGGGTCGGTGCCTGGGGATTAATATCATGAAACGCCATTACCTGGTCGTCTTCATAGACTGTCTTGGCAGGAATTTCACCCTGAACGAGTTTACAAAACAAACATGCATCCATAGGAACAAGTCATCGCCTTCTTCAATACTTATGCAGCCTCACCACACAGAGTCGTGAGTTTCCATGAAATCTCACCATAGCCTCCAAGCCAGATCAAGTCCTCTCTCGTCATAATGATTCCTATGCCATGCAGAAAAAAATAGAAAAAGATCCAAGATAAGAGTTCTGATCTAAATCAAGATCAAATACGACAATCCTTATCGCTGGCGCTGGTAAGACAACTTTGTTTTTGCCATAATACGCGTAGCATCGCAGGATTGAATTAAGGAGGAGCTGGCACAATGAATTTTGATTTAACCGAAGAACAACGCGAAGTCTGGCGCTGGGCGAAAGAATTTGCCGACAAGGAAATCCTTCCCCGTGTCGAAGAAAACGATCGTAAAGCTGAATTTGATTGGGATTTGTTTAAGAAAATTGCCGAACAAGGTTTCTTTGGCGCTGTATTGCCTGAAAAATACGGTGGCCAAGGGGTCGATTATATCGCCTATGCCTTGATGACTGAAGAAATCGCCCGGGCTTGTTCATCCACCCGGACTCTTTTCTCTGTTCAAATCTCGCTGGTTGAGCTGCCGATTCTGAAGTTTGGGACAGAAGAACAAAAAATGAAGTACCTGCCCAAAATGGCAACCGGTGAAATCATCGGCTGCTTTGGCTTAACCGAGCCCAATGCCGGTAGTGATGCTGCTAATCAGCAAACCACAGCTCGCGAAGAGGGCGATTATTATGTCCTGAACGGCCAAAAAACCTGGATCTCCAACGGCAGTATTGCTCATTTGGCCCTGATTATTGCCCAAACCGACAAATCCAAAGGCCACCGTGGCATGTGTGCCTTCCTGGTGGACACCAGTACACCTGGCTTTACAGCTCGTCCCATTGCGCCCAAGCTGGGCTTGAAGTCCTCGGATACCTCCGAGCTCTTCATGGATAATGTTCGAGTCCATAAAAGCCAAATGTTGGGCAAGCCGGGCGAAGGCTTCAAAGTGGCGATGTACTGTTTGGATCAAGGGCGCTTTAGCGTTGCCGCAGGGGCCGTGGGTGTCAGCCAAGGCTGTATTGATATTTCCAAGAAATACGCCATGGAACGGGAAGCCTTTGGCCAAAAAATCGGCGAGTTCCAGATGATTCAGCAAATGGTTGCCGATATGGTGGCCGATTGTGAAGCGGGTCGCTTCCTCGTACTCCGGGCTGCCCATTTGAAAAACAAAGGCGTTCGCAATACCCGGGAAACATCTCTGGCAAAGCTCTTCTGTGCCGAAGCAGCTCACCGGGCAGCTCACAGCGCCGTTCAAATCTTTGGCGGTTACGGCTTTTCCGAAGAGTACCCGGCAGCCCGATACTTCCGTGACGGACGCGTCTTGTCCCTCTATGAAGGCACCAGCCAGATTCACCGCATGATTATTGCGCAAGACGAGCTGGGAATCCGTCCGGCTAATGGCCCTGGCTCGCCAGCGACAACATTCGAGCGCCTCAGCGGACTTTATCCTCAGGAACCAACCCCCTCCATGGTATAAATCCCTGGAGGTCGAGGTCACTCTTAAGAAACTCCCTGATTTTTCCCTGGCCTCACGACGATCAGTGCTTCGGCGTGAGGCCAACCGGGGAAACATAAAGTCCTATCGGAACCAACCGACATTACCAGAGCACTTGGATTGAGGAGGGGACCTGTCATGAGTTTACTGACCCAACCACCCATGAATCCTCATAAGGACCCGAGGATGACCCAGTCAGACACACAACCCAACACAATGGCTCACGAAGCGCCGCCCCCCGAGGGAATGCCTGAGCGTTATCGCCAAAACACGATTCATGGTGGCGGACGCAATACCGGTGCACAATCGCTTTTAAATCGATTGATGGTTTTGGCCATGCCCTTTGTACCGAAACCCATTGTCGGCCAAGTAGCCCGTCGTTATGTGGCTGGCGAACGAGTGGAGCAAATGCTTGCGACCGTCAAAGAGTTAAATGCGTTTGGTATTTCGGCCACCGTTGATGTCTTGGGCGAGTTCATTCATCATCCTCATGAAGCCCATGCCACGGCCAACATGTATAAGCAAATCCTGGTGGCCTTGCGAGAAGCAAACTTGGACGCCAATATCTCCGTCAAGCTGACTGCCCTTGGTCTTCTGCTGGATGAAAGCCTCTGTGAATCCCTCATGCGGGATTTGGTGGCGGTCGCCCAAGAGCAAGGCAACTTCGTTCGGATCGACATGGAAGATTCCAGCTGCACCGAGAAAACCATTCAACTGTATTTGGCCTTGCGCAAGGACTTTCAAAATGTCGGCATTGTCATGCAAGCCTATCTGCGCAGGACCCATGATGACGTTCTTCGCATTATCGATGCCCAAGCCGGGCATTTTCGCTTGTGTAAAGGCATTTATATCGAACCACGCTGGCTCGCCTATCAGCTGCCCGATCTCATAAACCAGAATTACCTAAGCATCCTGGAAACTATGATCCAGAAAGGAGCTTATGTGGGCATTGCAACCCATGACGAGCGCTTGGTTTGGGGCGCCTTACAGTTGATTCGCAAGTACAACCTCCGTCGCGATCAATACGAGTTTCAAATGCTGCTGGGGGTGGATCCCGAACTCAGGGATATGTTGGTTGCCGCCGGTCATCATGTGCGGATTTATGTGCCTTTTGGCAAGGAATGGTACGCCTACTGCATGCGCCGACTCAAAGAGAACCCGAAAATTGCGGGCTATATTCTCCAAAACATGCTCAAACGGTCTTAAGCCCCTGTCCTCTCTTTTGAGAGGACATTCACGATACACGCGACATTCGCAGCGGGTTGAAACCGGTTGTCGTCGGTCCACGGTTTCGGATAGAGTTACAATGAGGAAAATAGAGCAAATTCCTTCTCAAAATTAGCATTCGTCAAGGAGAATCACACAACGCTATGGGACTACGCACTGATGGGCGACAGCCGGATGAGTTACGACCGGTCAGCTTTCTTCGGAATTACACAAAATATGCACCAGGCTCAATTCTCATGGAGTTGGGAGATACCCGGGTTTTGGTAACCGCAACCATCGAAGAGCGTACACCTCGTCATGTCCCGGACAATGAGGGCTGGATGACGGCCGAATACGCCCTTCTTCCTGGCTCGACCCAAACCCGTGTTCCTCGGGAACGGATGAAGATTTCTGGACGCACCCATGAAATTCAGCGTCTCATTGGCCGATCACTTCGAGCCGCCTTCGATCTCTCCCGTCTGGGAGAACGCACCATTACCGTTGACGCTGATGTCATCCAGGCCGATGGAGGAACTCGCACTGCCAGTATCACAGCAGGTTACATCGCTGTAATGGACGCTCTTTTGTCCCTGCAAAAAACCGGACAGCTGGAAGAAATCCCTCTAATTTCCCCTGTGGCTGCTATTAGTGTGGGTGTTTTGGACGGTGTGCCGATCCTGGATCTCAACTATGAGGAAGACTCGACAGCGGCTGTGGATGCAAACCTGGTGATGAATGCCGATGGCGACATTATTGAGTTTCAAACAACCAGTGAACGCTCCCCTTTAAGCCGAAAAGCTCTTTTGGAGGTACTGGACTTGGGAGAAAAAGGCATTCGGGAATTGCTGGCCATGCAGGCAGAGATGTTGCAAATCACGGAAGGGCTGGCCCTCTCATGACCCTGACCTCACCGAAAGGTACTCATGACTTACTTCCTGAAGATCTAGCGACGTGGCAATTTGTCGAACAAACGGCTCGAGAAACCTTTGGACGCGCCAATTATCAAGAAATCCGAACCCCGATGTTCGAATCCACCGATCTGTTCGAACGAGGCGTGGGTGAAAGCACCGATATCGTTAACAAAGAAATGTACACCTTCCTCAAAGGAGAGCGCTCATTAACCCTGCGCCCGGAGAATACGGCCGGAGTGGTTCGTGCCTATATCCAACATGGTATGGATCGACGCCCGAAACCGGTTAAGCTATTTTATATGGGCCCCATGTTCCGTTATGAGCGCCCTCAAGCAGGCCGACAACGCCAGTTTCATCAAATTGGCGCCGAAGTTTTCGGTGTGGACACACCCCAATCGGATGCCGCAGTGATTCTCTTAGCAATGACCTTTTTCACCAAGCTGGGGGTCCCTGGCCTGAAGCTGGAAATTAACAATGTAGGCTGCTTTGACTGCCGGGGCGATTTTCGGGAACAACTTAAAGCCCTTCTAGCCCCTCATCTGATGGCACTTTGTGGAGATTGCAACAAGCGTTTCGAGACCAACCCGCTGCGGATGCTGGATTGCAAGAACGAAACCTGCAAAGCCGTCTATACCCAGCCTGAAATTGCTGCGTTTTTAAATCAGGACCACACCTGCACGGTCTGCCAAACCCACTTTAATCAGCTGCTAGAACTCTTGGACGCAGCGCATGTTCCCTTTGAGCGAAACAAAATGTTGGTGCGCGGCTTGGATTACTATACTCGAACCGTTTTTGAAATTACCTCCAATCACTTGGGGGCCCAAAACGCGGTGTGTGGAGGAGGGCGATACAATGGCCTGGTGAAGATGCTGGGCGGCCCAGACACGCCTGCCGTGGGGTGGGCCTTGGGCGTGGAGCGTTTGGTGAGTTTGATTGCCAAGCAAACCCAACCTGCTTTAGAATACTTTGTTGTCTCCGATAGTCCTTCACATGCCCTGGCTTTATGCCAACAGATTCAAGCCAGAGGCTTTTCGGCTGATTTGGATCTCACAGGCAAGGCGCTGGGCAAGCAGCTGGCCCAAGCGAACAAGTTAAATGCCAGATATGTTGTTATCTGCGGCGAATCCGAACGAGAAAGTCACTCGATTGTTGTCAAAACAATGACAGACGGGAGTCAAGAAAGCCTCCCTCAGGAACTCTTTTTTGAACGTCTGACTTTAAGAGCGCCAGTGCCTGCCTAAACACAACCCCACCCACCTTACCAAATATCCAAACAATATAAGAATTATTTCAAAAATACAAACAAAAGATAAGAGCCTGAATCCCGCGCCCTGACTTTGTAAAGATTCCATTAACAAGTCAGGGTAAAAAAGAAATTCTTGCCATTTGCTTGTTTTTATTATTTTAACAAACATAATCCCTGTGTTGTCCGATAGTTTGTAATACCCCACACACCAAACGTATTGGCTTAGTAGGCCACTGCCGGATGCGTGGATGGATTTGGTTACTAGGAAAACGGATTGAGAAGGACCCAATATGACAGCGTACTGCATTCATGCCTATTGGCTTGAAACCCAATTGAATTATTGGATACATCGCTTTATGCCAGCATTGATGGCATGGGTCACTCGCCAAGAAGCTTTGAGCCTCCTATGCTTGATGCTCTTGTCCATCATCCTGTACTGCACAACATAGTTTTACTATCACTATCGCTTCTCTTATTTTTCTGGCAATCGCTTGTTCAACTTTCCGGGACAAGCGTTTTTTATTTTTGTCCGTCGCCATTTCCCTTATAAAAACAGAGTTTCCTCCTGTCGGTTAACATTTCGATACAAACTGTTCCAACGATCAATTTGATTGTTTTTATACTCATAACAAGAGAGAAGTTATCAGACATTGGGAAATTTTACCCATATCGTAATTTTTGACCTGCTCCCAACAGGTAGCGTTGACTTGGAGAAACAATTCATAAAGAGAAGAACCCCAGAGAGAGAGAAGAAAGGAACCCCGGAGCATGACGTTTGGAATTAGCAATGCAGCTGCCGCTATTCCCGGCATAATTGGCGCTCAACCCGTCTATCAAAACAACTATTCCTTTGATGGTGGATTTGGCAGCTCTGCTTCGTTCAGCTTCAGTGGTTCCATCAACGGCTCACCCAACACCGGCTTTCAAAATTTCAGCATTGGTGGCGGCGGCTCGTCTCCTTTTAATAGTTATGGCTTCGGCTTCGGTGGCGGATTCGGTTACACCGATCCGTCCCTGTTCAACACCCCCGACTACGGTTTAGGCGGCCTGATGCAATTTAACAGCAGTGGCTTCAGCAGTGGTTCGGACATCATCAATTCCCTGTCTATGCCGGTTCAGTCCAATGCTATGGCAAGCAGCTTCAGTCCATTCGGAAGCTTTGGAGCTAGCTTTGGCGCAAGCTTCGGAGGCGGAGGATTTAATACCAGCTTCGCTGGCGGATTAAATGCGGCATCCAGCTTTTTAACCTCCCCCGGTGGCGATCCATTCCAAATTGGTTTGCTGATGAATAATAATGCCTCTGTCGCACTGAATAACGTATTTAACCCAGGTGTTGGAAGCTTGGCCAGCGCTGCAGGCGGAGGTGGACTCTTCAGCGATACATTTGGTTTCGGCAGCATCGATAAAATGCTGAGTGGTGGCTTTAAAACCAATAATAGCATTGGCTTTAACACCAGCTTTGCCTCTGACCCATTCATTAATACCGCCTTGAATTCGGTGTCCATTGAGTCAAGCCCACTCTTCCCAGCCAGCTTGGGTGGAGGTGGCGGTGTCACCCAAAACAACGATATAGTTACCCAGCTGTTCAGTGCTTTAAGCTCAAACGGGCTGCTCGATAAGATTTTGGGCAAGGAAAAAGAAACTGATACAAAGCCGGCTCCAGCAACCTCGCCAGCTCCAGCAGCTTCTCCCAGCCCAAGCCCTGCAGCATCACCGGCCCCGGCTACTTCCTCAACTAACACAGCTGAGCCAAATTCCGCTTTACAGAGTCAAATCCAGGCATTACAGCAACAAATTCAATCACTGACACAGCAAATTTCGGTCTTACAGAAGCCCACTACTCCGGCACCTGCGCCAACCCCTACACCAGCGCCTACACCTACGCCGGCACCGACACCAACGCCGACGCCGACGCCCACACCAACACCAACTCCGACGCCAACTCCGGCACCGGTTAATCTGGGCGAAAGCAGTAAAATTACAACCGCTGAAATGTCCTCAGTTATTGACGCAATTGTAAACAATCGCCCCATGGTCAATCAGTCGAATACAAATTCCATTGGCGTTGTCCAAAACCGGTCTCGCCTGGTAAACAAACAGGAGTTAGAACAATTTGTAGCACAAAACGCCAATACACAACTTGGCAGAAGTGCAGCCATTATGCTCCAGAACTTTGACCAGATTGCCAAAAGTGGTATCAATGGGCCTATCTATCGAACCGATGATACTGACACTACCGAGCAAGCTCGCATGATTAATAGCCCAATCGATAGCAGCACCTTGATTTCAGACAATGACATCAGAACCATGGCTGCCAGACAGGGTGACAACAGTAACATCTCCACATGGGAGCTACACAATATCAGCAACCCCACCCAAGAGCAAAACAATATTAGAACTTGGATCGCAAACAATCGCCTCAATGAGTACGGTGATCCCCAAGGCACCGCTTACGCAGGTGGTAACCCCATGTTCGACGAAAGCGGCCGCAAAGCTTACCTCGATAAATTTGACTACCTGCTCCAGAAGTTCCCCAATCGTCCCTGGAATACCTCGACCAACTCCACCACCTCAACAGCATCCACTGGCGGTGGCGCTGGAACCACAACTACCTCGACAACTCAGCAAAATTCCTCGACATCAACGGCAAATGCTAATGGAGCAACCTCCAGCTCAACCACCAACCCCAGCGGAACCAGCACGACTACTGGCCAAACCTCTACTCAAGGAACCAGCCAGAGCATTTCCACAGGCGGTGGAGCGGGAAGCAATACCAGCACTGTTTTTCAACAGACTGTAAACAGCAATACCTTACCTAGCGTATCTGTGAACGGCAACACGGTTAGCATTAACGGCAATCAGGTCCGCCCGATTACCATTTCAAACCCATCGGGTACCGGCACAACAACCGTCCAACAAACCTCAACCGGTACGAGCATTACTCAAATCGCCAATAATCCCAACGGCTCAGTTACCAATATTGCAGATGTCCGTCCGGGCCAAACAACGGTCTCAACCACCACAGGTAATACCCAAGTTCGCCCCCCGATAGTCACTGTAACTCCTGGCATCAACAACACTTCCACAGTGCAGAACATCCAAAATCAAGCCCTGCAAGCCACAGGCAATATAACCCGCCCGACAGTAACAACCCCAGTTGTTCAAACACCTGAAGTGAAAGTACCACAATCTATACCCGCTCAAGTCGATAGAATCGTTCTGGTTAACGGAAAACCTGTTGGTCCTAACGCTGCAGGCTAGGCTTACAGTCCCTTGCATAAAAAAATTTCCCAGGCTATAAAGCCCTTCGGAAGCAGATAACCGCTTCTCTTATTCGCCGCATAATTGTCCTTATGTTGCGACATGCTTTCTGAAAAGCACCCCTATCCAGGAGGTGCTTTTTTCTTAAGAAATCGCATTTCTTCCCGGCTGGGTAGCAAGTGCCTATGGCCCAGACAAATCCTAAAAAAACCTTCTTGTGCAATGCGTTCTGGCGTTCATAAAGATTTCATTTAGATGCAGCAGATATATCTTATGTAATCTTATTGAGTCCCTGAAACATCTGAATTTGTGCAGATTTTGGCCGAACACATATATACATTTGATATTATTTTTAAGTTACATATCGTAACAATAGATACCCTAAAAGGCAATCCATTTTCTCACGTTGTTTTTATTAATTTAAGAGAGAAGCAATTTCTTTTGAAACAAAGGAGAATCTGAGATGTCAGCATTATCACCTAATGCCGTTGGAGGGCCCGCCTTTTATACAGCGCTTGGGCCATCTAGAACTCCAGGCGGTTTTTCGGGTCGTAGTTTCGGGACACCAGGCTTAGTTCAAGGGTTCGGTTTTCCATCCTTCGGTGATCCCCTATTTTATTTCCAGCCTGCTGCAAGTAGTTTCTTTATCAACCGCTTGTTAGGCTATGCCAACGGTTCTGCCGTTAACATCAACGTTGGTCCTACCCCAGCCAACCTCGGCTTTGGAGGCTTACTCCTGGGTATGGGCTATTACGCCGACTCCGGCAACCCTGGCGAAGATCCATTTGCAGATATCGGCACCCCCATCCAACAACCAGGCCCGGCCATTGGCGGCTACCCGCCGGTTCGTGGTGGCGGCGACTTCTATGGCGGCGGCTTTGCCAACGCTTATGCAGGCCCCAGACCCGGTGGTGATTTCTATGGCGGCGGCTTCGGCAACGCCTACGGACCCGGCAGACCACCTCAGGGTTTCCCACCCCAAGGCTTCCCGCCTCAAGGTTTCCCACCGCAGGGATTCCCACCACAAGCACTGGGCATTCCAGCCCCGGGCGGATTCGGTGGACCTCGTCCTGGTGGCTTCCCACCCCAGTTTGCCTACGGAGCGCCTCAAGGTTTCCCACCGCAGGGATTCCCGCCCCAAGGCTATGGCATTCCGCAGCAGCCCCGTGGGTTCTTCGGATAAACCAAGTTTCACTACCCTATTCACAGACCTTTGTTTCAAATCACCCCCTATCTCCACAGATAGGGGGTTCAATTTTGAGTCGATAAATACGATGTCTGGATTCGTGGGCTGTTAAGAAGCATTAAGCCCTAAAGGCCATTATCATCGTATTTGGGATAATGAAAACACAATCTCTCATTGCAAAACAGCACATCAGTCCAATGCATACTCAGGCAGGCAATTTGATGAAGCCTCCCGGTTTTATTACACAGTGCGCAGAGGAGGCAATTCTGTAGTAAAACCATGGGTGTAGGAAGGGAACGCATGTGATAGCATCATCGGCATCATTGTTAACCCACCCATGGGTCACCCGAGCCTGTAAGGGACTGTATGAAAACAAAACCTTTAAGGTTCTGGGCGTAGAAGTTCTAGGTATTAACTTGCCCAGAACCACGATTGTGCGTACAGTAGATGAAGCCATTGATGCCGGTGTTAATGAATTTGGAAACACCATTGGTTTTTTTGGCGGGGTCTTTGGGGGTGGTTTTCTACTTGATAAGCTCCTAAAGTCCTGGAAAATTCCTCTGCATCCCAGGGCTGATATCATTAGCCAAGGCCGGGTGTTAAAATCCTTTGGATTAATTCCCCCCTTGGTAGCCTTTATGATGGCAATGCCTTTTTTCAGAAACGCCTTCACCGCAAAGCGTTCTGGCACATTGGATTTTAAAGATCTTATCAGCAAGAACGACTCTATCCGAAAAAAACATTCTTCCCAGTCACCAGATGCTCAAACGCAAGCGGCCATCCAGCGATATACCCAAATCGGGCTTTCGATCTTAGCTGGCGGTTTTGCCTTGGCTGCCGCAGGAGTACTTTGGGCCCGCTTTGGCTTATTTAAACCCAAACAGGCTTTCACATTAGCCAAACCCTTCAATAACCCAGCGTTTCAAAAAATCCTAAAAGCAATTTGTCTTACAGGCAAAAAAGCCACAGAGTTTGACGACCTGAGAGCCGTATTTTACTGGGGTATTCCGGCTTACATCAGCTGGATGCTTGCCTCAAGAGACAAATTTGAAGTAAAAGAACAATTTTTAAAGATGATTAACTTCATTGCCGTATATGTGCTAACCGACAAAGTGGTCAGCAAGTTTTTTGATCGTAAAACCGCCCAACACGCTAAAACAGTCCCTGGGGTCTATGACAAAGTGGGCTCAAGCCTGAAATTCTCTTATGCCAAAGCTGCAACCCTTTCCAAGACAATGGGCTCAAAAGTCCAAAAGGTTATCCGGTTTGAAAACCTCAAGCTTCTCACCGGACTCGGGATGACCGTGTCTTTAATGGCAGTACTTCCGGCGTTATTAAACATCTATTTAACCCGGCAACGCTTGGAACGGGCGCAAGCCGAAGAAAGGCTTCAGAAGGAAGAGCACATGCGGATAGTCCAGCAGCGTATGCTCGCGTTAAAACGTAGGCAATTGGTTGAAGCAATGTTAAAAGCCCAACAGGCAAATCAAAGACTAGAAAAGTTTCCAACTCCCGGGTATGCTAGATACTAGCCTGAATACAAGTGACGATCATCCCTGCCCGCAGCCCGGCAGGGCTCTGGAAAGGACAACCTATGTATCGCAAAAGCTTTTTTATCGTTCTCTTGTCAATTCTCGCCATGGGACTGATGTTTACGGGCACACGCTACATGGCAGCCATCCCTGGCTTTTTTGGGCTTCCTTCAAGCTATGATCCCAGAGTGTCCATCCAAGATGCGGCACAAACCTCCGAAAAACCTCTTCTCATCGAGTTTTATACGGACTCCTGTGGTGGCTGCCAACAAATTACCCCATTGGTCCACAAGCTCTCTAAAAAGTACAAGGATGATCTGACCTTTGTGATGGTGGATGTCAATGATCCTGAACAGGCTCAAGTTTCAGAGATCTTCGGCATCACATATGTACCCCGCCTTTTTATCTTCGATTTTAAACATATGGCCAAAGTCTCCGTCGAACCCAGCAGCCACGAAAATATCCGAGCTGTCGATGATGCCATACAAGATGGCCTGAAGCGGGTTCGTAAAAAGGCGGCTGCCAAAGCACAAGCATCTTAACTACCAAGAAGCTCAAAGTTGAAAGCTAACCTCTTCTGTTCAAAGAAGGTGCACACCTCTCATGGGGGAAATTCGATTTAAACGTTGAAGAAATCTCTTGGCTTGGTCGACAAAGCACACATGCATGTCAGGCAAAGCCAGGTTTCGCACCATGACCGTGACAACCCTCAGGCCCGGCCCTTATTACAAATTGGCTTATAAAAGACCAGAAGGTAATAGGTGGTATCGCTTATGAAATGGCTTGATTCCGCCCTATATCCTTTCAAGCATCGCCAACACATGGACATGCTTTTACACCCATGCATAATGCTATTCGGTTTTTCAATCTATGTCACGATGGTTAGCGGTGGGTTTCTCTTTCTGGTAGGCATTCATAAATACAGCCTTCTTGCGGCAGCAGTACCCGTTCTGGCAGCAAGCCTTTTCACAGCCTGCCTTTCTGCCGGGTACTTCTGGGAGATACTGAGCTGCCTGGAAGATAATGTTCCCATAGAGCACCGGCCTATTGGCAGCCACTGGATGCAGGTTGCTTATGAAGGCTCACACTTGTTATTCTTTTACACCCTCTTGGCCTCGTTCTTAATTTCACTGACCATTTTGTTTTATCCTTTCGGCTTGATTATTCCAGTACTCGTTCTCTTATTTCACCCCCTTCTATTAATGCCCCCCCTATTTTCCTGTCATGACAGAACTTTTCTTGGACTGCTGGACGGCTGCCTGGACACAGTAAAAGTACTCAAAAGCAAGGAATACGCCTTAATTTTGCTTAATGGCAGCCTTTATCTTGTGTTAATCAGTACCTTAAGCTATATCCCAACCATGCTCATCTTCACAGCAAGTGGAATCGGCGTGTTCGGAGTTCCAGGTCTAGCATTTGCAAACGTATTAGGATACTGCCATTTACTCAAAACATTAGGGTGTCAACACCATATGACGACACCCGCTGCTTTAAACTCATTTTTCCCGAATGCACATTCATATTCGTATCATCTTTATTTAAGTGCTGAAGCAGCATCTCCTTCCAGCACCTCCACGGGCAGGCAGACATCCTTGCACCCTCACACCAATCCTCATCGCTCCAGTCACCCTCCGAGGAATCGGTAATATGGGGAGACTGTAGGATGAGACACCACTTTGCCGCCCATTATTGGCGAGCTCTCATAAAATTGGTCTTCAAGTCTCACAATATTAAACACGCCTTACTAATTCCCAGCGGTCTACTCGGCATTGTCTTCATCTCAATGGGACTTCTATTGCTGATGAGCTTGATCTTTCTCCTTAACGGCACTGTGTTTCCAACTTCCACTTGGACAGGACTTTTCCTACTAGTGGCCTTAGCTCCTCTCGGGCTCTCTCTGGGGACCCTTTGCGGGATTGCTTTGATGGGCTACTATTGGAATCTGGTCGCGACATTGCAGAATCATGGCTTGGACGCGGATGTACCCGCCTGGACTCAAGGGCAATGGCAACGACATCTCCAGCGAGGATGGCATATGGCAGGGTATTGTATGATACTAGTCTTGTTTGGCAGCCTCTTTCTGGATCTTCTGGCCAATTTATCAGGCTATACTGCGAACGCAGAGATGATTGAGACGCCTACAATTGGCGATTTCAAGCTGATCCAATTCCATGATACTAATAAGGACTACCTGAACCTCTTCCAGTCAGCAGGCTGGACCAGTCTGATGATGCTGACAAGCCTGACCTTGGCCCTACCCTTTTTATTAGGCCCATTGTATTACAATGCTCATACACAAGACTTCTGTACCTTGTTCAAAAATCTAAGGGCATCGCTTGGATGGGCATCAACGCGATACTGGTGGGTTTTTGGAGTCAGCCTTTTTATTCACACTTTCTTAGCGGGGCTTCTAGGAGCCTTGATCCTGATTTTGGGCCTAACAGGTGTGGGACTTCTCTGCATCCCATTCTTAGTCATATTCGGGCTAACGTTATGTACAGTGCTTTACACCTGGGCCTTTACACCTTTAAAAGTTAACAGACCCGCTTCAGTGGAGGTCTTTCTTGAGTCGGACGCCTAAAAACCGACCTCAGATCACAGAATCCCTCCGGAAAAAATCATTATGGCTCAGCCAGCTTTGCAAATCATAGAACACGACCTCGGCCCAAAATGGTTGAATGCACTTACATTCTGTAACAGAGCCATTCTTAATCCAAACCATGTCTTCTAAGTATCTGAATCAAATCCAAAGGAAGAACAAGACACATCTTCTGGCAATTATCTCTTGCCTTGATTTGCCGACGCAATTATTAGAAAAACCTTAATCCATCGTAGGCTTTAGCAAGAAATCCTAAAACAAAGGTTTTATGCCGTTAGTATTACTGTTGTCACATAAGGACTACATATGCTTCAACCAGCGAGTCACTCGTCCGGCCTGTTCAGTCGCGTCTTTGGGAGGCAGAACGCAATGCCAGGCAACGAGGAAACAACATCTTTAAACCCGGATGAACCCCAAGAAAGCCTATCCAAATTCGATTACAAAGGAATTGGAGATACCCTGGCTGAATTGCGGGGAAATACCTCACAACCCAGACGAAACCAATGGAATTTTCAGGCGTTAAACCTCTAATAACGACTTCGTGTTGACGGAGCACGAGATCGATAGTCTTAGACAAGCACTTATGTTTCACCATATCTAGTAACGGATCGAGAGCAGGGGAAATACAATATGACAGATCATTTATCACAGTCATCCTCGTATGGCTTACCCAACCCAGCAAGTTCAGAGATTTGCTCGTCAAACCTGCTGGCACATCAGCACAAGAAGTTATCTTCATCCCGGCTCATCAGCCCAGATTTGCAGGCTGATGTAGATCTCTTGCGCAATATTCAGCATGTTGGCTGGAAAGATGCGGTTTTATATTACTTGTTTGGTGATAGCCTGCCGGAAGAAGACCGTACACGAGCTATTACCCTGTTATAATTTAAAGCCTTGTGAGAATTCCACGCCAAATAACCGACATTCTTACTCATAATAAGGCTTTATGTCTAGCCAAATCTCATATGTATTGTTTTCAATGTGCAATGCCGCTCTTGATCTTGAAATGACAGACATTAAAGGGATTTTCGGGACATTCAATCGATGTGAAATAATGTTAAGCATGACTCTCTCAACCAAGAACTGAGAACACCCTGACCCCGTGCGGCAGGGTGTCTCTTCATACAAGCAAGAATTTCCCCTCCTTTATTTTTGCGTCTGTTTCCGGTACACATTACAGATGAGTTTAACCATCTGTTATCCGAATTGTTAACCAACACAGGAGTGCTCAAGAGAGAGTATGGAACAGACATTCTTATGGTTCTCGGTAATTGCCGCCGTACTGGCAATCGTTTTCGGGTTTGTAACCCGACAATGGATCATTTCACGTGATCCTGGCTCATCACGCATGCAGGAAATCGCTAACGCTATTGAAGAAGGCGCTCGTGCATACATGACGCGCCAATACACCACCATCACCATCACGGCGGTGGTTGTCGCCATATTGCTCTACGTGGCTTATTCCATGGAGAAAACGTCTACATTTGCTCTTTTCACAGCCCTTGGCTTTCTTTTAGGGGCCTTTTTAAGTGGTCTTGCTGGCTTTGTAGGAATGTTCGTTTCGGTTAAAGCGAATGTCCGTACAGCTCAGGCTGCAGAAGGCGGCATGAACCCAGCATTGGATATCGCCTTCAAAGGTGGTGCCGTAACCGGGATGCTGGTTGTGGGTCTTGGCCTCTTGGGTGTTTCTGTGTTTTACTACTTCGCTGACCAGTTTGATGTATTTGAATCCTTGGTCGGCCTCGCATTCGGCTCCAGCTTGATCAGCGTATTTGCCCGTTTGGGCGGTGGGATCTACACAAAAGCCGCTGACGTTGGCGCAGATCTTGTCGGTAAAGTTGAAGCCGGGATCCCGGAAGATGATCCTCGTAATCCGGCAGTTATTGCTGACAACGTTGGTGATAACGTTGGTGATTGTGCTGGTATGGCAGCAGATTTATTTGAAACATATGCTGTTACCACCATTGCTGGAATGATCTTAGGCCGCTTACTCTTCCCTGGTAATGAAATGGCCATCGTGTTACCCTTACTGCTAGGTGGTATCTCTATTATTGCCTCTATCATCGGAACATTTTTTGTTAAAGTCAGTCCGGGCCAGTCCCCCATGACCGCGTTGTACAAAGGCCTGTACACGGCCATGGCCCTTGGCACCATTATGATTATTGCGGCCATTAAAATGTTCTTCGGCGAAGGCTTTGAAGCAGCGAATAATACTGTCATTAGCTCAAATGCATTAATTTGGTCCTCCCTGGTTGGAATTTTAGTAACCATCGCCATCGTCAAAATCACGGATTACTACACCTCTACCGAGTATGGTCCCGTTCGTAATGTGGCGAAACAATCTGAAACCGGCCATGCGACCAACATTATTGCCGGCTTGGCTGTCAGCATGAAAGCTACTGCTTTGCCGGTTATTGTGATTTCCATAGGCATTATTGCTTCCTTCCTCTTTGCAGGGTTGTATGGGGTTGCTTTGGCGGCTGTTGCCATGCTCTCCATGGCTGGTATCGTTGTTGCCTTGGATAGCTTCGGCCCCATTACCGACAACGCCGGCGGGATTGCCGAAATGTCAGAGATGGGTGAGAACATCCGTAGCATCACGGACCCCTTGGACGCTGTGGGTAACACCACCAAGGCTATTACCAAAGGCTATGCCATCGGTTCTGCTGGTTTAGCAGCGATTGTGTTGTTTGGCTCCTACATCCAGGACCTGCAAACATTCGCACTACAAAAACCGGCTTCCCATTTAGCCCAATATCTGGCTGCCACAGCCGGTAATATGTCAGGCCTATTCTCCTTAGGCGATCCCTACGTACTGGTAGGTCTATTCGCAGGCGGTATGATCCCCTATCTGTTTGGCGCCTACGCCATGGAAGCCGTCGGGATTGCCGGTGGTCAAGTTGTTGAAGAAGTTCGCCGCCAGTTCCGTGAGAAGCCCGGCATTATGCAAGGCACGGAAAAGCCGGACTATGCAACCTGTGTTGACATTGTTACCAAGAGCGCCCTTAAACAGATGATGGTGCCAGCCTTACTTCCGGTTCTGGCTCCTGTCGTACTGCTGTTGCTGGGTAAATTTGCCCCCGCCGAGTCCTACGCCTCCATTAAGATGGTCGGCGGCGTTCTGGTCGGCAGTATTGTCACCGGCTTGTTTGTGGCAATCTCGATGACCTCAGGCGGCGGTGCATGGGACAATGCAAAGAAGTATATTGAAGACGGGCACTTCGGAGGCAAAGGCTCCTTTGCTCACCAAGCTGCCGTCACGGGTGACACCGTTGGTGATCCTTACAAAGACACCGCCGGCCCTGCCATCAACCCGGTTATCAAAATCCTGAACATTGTGGCTCTTTTATTAGTGCCATTCTTGGTGTAGTATATCTGGGGTGGGATCAGTTCCCACCCCTTTACTTCTATTTTTCACCTCGCGTTCCCCAAAACCAAATATAAGGAGGGTGTATACCATAAAGTTGTATCGGATTTTAAATATCCCTTGAAAAAATGCTTGTTTTAAGCGATAATAAGCACGTTTATTGTATCTTTAATGAATAAACACTTTACAAAGCAAACCGAAGGAGAAAGAGTACTATGGCTCGGGTACTAATTTCCATGAAAGATGATTTTCTGAAGAAAATCGACGAGGTTGCTGAAACGGAACAGCGTTCGAGAAGCGAGTTGATCCGTGAAGCTCTTCGGCAATATATTCGGAAAAATGTCGCCAACCAGAATCCACGCCTGGAGCAGGAAGCTCGTGCGTTGGAAGCCTTACTGGAAGAGTAAGTCCTCGTTATACCAACTCTTAATTGTTTCTTGTTGCGATCGTCCCACTCATAACACTGTTGGAATTGAGACGTTTGAATCGCCCCCCAGTCGGATTACCAAAACAGCCCGCTCATGATGGCGGGCTGTTTTGTGTATCAAAACGTTACCCGTTTGATTTGTGGCGTTTGAAAGAACGCAGATTTGGGTAGGTTAAATTAGGACAGCTGCGATATAAGCCCCCCATGGAGACGGCGTTATGCGAGGCAAAAAATCAGGTCAAGCAGTCATTCAAACCATCGGCTTGCTCTTTGTAATGATCATGGCAGGAGTGTTCAGCATCGATGCCGGACTCTATTTTGCTTCAACCCAAGCCATGCGAAACGCTGCGGACGCCGCAGCCCTTGCCGGAGCCCAGGCCTTTTACGAATACATTGGAACCGATTATGGCTCCAGACTCAATGCAGCCAGAGCAGCGGCCCGTGAACTTGCCCAAGCCAACTTTGGTCTTCGGTTGAACGATACGGACATCGATTTTGGCTATGTTGACCCCATCACAGGCCTTTACGACAACACTACATTCAGCACCCCCACAACCAATCCGGCATTTTACCTGACCAACGGGTACAATGCTATTCGTGTGAATGTGCGGGCAGCGAACAATGAAGCCAATCCTGCGATTCGAACCTTATTTGCCAATACGTTTGGGATTCAAAGACTCAATGCAGCCACACGGGCGGTTGCTATCTTTGGCGGCGGCGTTTATCAAGCTGGTGGTCTGCGCCCGGTTTACATGTGCCAGGCTGCTTGGGACAGAGCCTTACAACAATTTGGTGACCCGACCATTCCTGAAATTACCTTCTATGGTGATACGCTGCGTGTTGGGAATATCAATGTTCCACAGGCCCAAAGTTGCGGCAATTTAGGTCCGGGCAATTGGGGTATTGCAGACCTTAGCAACACCAACGGTGCGCCAGGGGTTAGCACTGTCAGAGACTGGTTCACATATGGTTACAGCGGAACCGTCTATACGGGGACGAACTACGAATCTCAGACGGGTACGCCCATTAATACCTTTGACGATGCCCTGACCAACCTGAGAAACAACCAGACCGTGATAAATATTCCATTGTACGATGCCACCTCCGGAAACGGTTCCAATGCAATCTTCCATGTGTCACAAATTGCCTCTTTCGTCATCACAGATTTTAGTACCACCGGGAACCAATCCAAGCGCTATATTCGAGGATATTTTCGACGCTCAATATGTTCCAACGATTGTTCTCTAGGCACAACCACGCGTTCAGGC
Organism: Vampirovibrionaceae bacterium NZW_1234; assembly: GCA_041697335.1. GTDB lineage: Bacteria > Cyanobacteriota > Vampirovibrionia > Vampirovibrionales > JAGQHJ01 > JBGUGD01. Next base: position 45,318 of record JBGUGD010000020.1, read on the forward strand.
GGAACGACCACATTGCGCCTGGTGAACTAGCCTACCCAACTTCCTATCATCAGCTCCATTATCAGAATGACCCTCTCCCCTCCTGGAGTATGGTATCCTTAAAGTACCCTGTTTCGTCGGGATGTAGCGCAGCTTGGTAGCGCATCTGCTTTGGGAGCAGAGGGCCGCAGGTTCGAATCCTGTCATCCCGAGATTTTTTCAAATTGGACCCCTTGGGTAATTAAATCAAGCAGCTCATTAAGAGAGTTAGCCTGTCTTTTTGTCTTTTAGTAAGCAGTTCGAAAGTACCGATTCAAAATCGAATAAGAGCAGCAGTCTCATATTTATAACGTCTTTGCACCCATGACCATTTTTTAATTCTGTTACGTTCGGTTTAAATTTTCTGAAACAACACGGTCTCCTCATGGCACTGGGTAGAGTAATTTCCAAAAACCCATAAATTCCCGACTGGCATTTTCTCCCACTAATCGGTTTAATTCCTTCTGAATCTGATTTGGGTCTTCTCCAGCTTCTAGCGCATTCAAGACGGATGCCACTTGCGCTTGCAGCACCTGTTTCCTTTTGTGAATCTGACGATTGTAATGGAGCCGAAGCATCGCAACAATCGTCAAACTCCCCAATAGGGTGCTTTGCCCAACAACCCCAAGAGTAGGAATTGCCTTTCGGGAACTCACCGTCGGTTTTTTCTGATCAATCAACCTTAGGGCCAGAATATTCTGAGATAAGGCCGTACTACCAATCATTGTGCCTGTTAAAAAGGGTAATACCGTCGTCACATGCCCCAGTTTTCGAGTCAGTTTTTGCAAAGTGGAATCACGCTGATACGCCTTATTGAGCAACATCTCTTCCAACATACCGTCAGACAACAAGGCAGTATGTTCCGCCTGTACGGTGACAACTGGCAAATCTCCAGCTATTTTGGGAGTAGCCTTATTTGGGGGAGTTGAACTCTGTTGGATTTCATTGAGTGGAGAATTGATTGAAAGAGAATCCTCAGCTCTGGTGATCTCAATCCCATGCATACCTATTGATCCCCAAATCAATAAACATAACCCTTGAATAAGGAGGTTTTTTTGTTTCAGGAAGAAGTATTTTGCCATACTGTACTTTCCCTAACCCATAAGTCATGGTTTTTGTAGAGCAGCGGAAGTCTGTTAGCAAGCTAGTCAAAAACAGTTTAAGTTGTTGGAACGATATCCTTATTCCCCTACTAGAGAAAGATTGCTTAATTCCTGGATAGACTCTTATTTCACAATGAAGTTCAGGCCAACGAGCAGGATATTATTAATCTTGTCGGATGCGTTTTTGCGATCCACATAGTTTATCAGATACCCTATCTCTGCATTGGCATAGTCATTGAATTTTCGGTTTAATCCAGCAAAAACCCGGTTCTGATCAAAGCCTGCCTGTAGGCCAAAGTCTGTATCGTTCAGGTTAACAAAAAATTCATCATACCCAACCAGGGACCATTTCTGGGAGCGTAAAATCGGATAAGAGGCCCGAATCATATGGCGAGCTCGTACAGAAGTGCCACCCGCTCTCTCAATAAATCGCTCCTCTAAACGGGTTCGGTTAGTGAGAGATAGCTTTTTAATATGGTTTTCTAGGAGTACTTGCTGGAAAATTCGGTTCTCATTGATGAACTCTGGCCGAAAGCCGGGTGCCCAGGCATAGCCTTGCCAAATCGAAAGGTTTGGGGTCACTTGGTATCCAACGGCAGGACGGATTAACAGTCTTTCAAACCCAGAATATTGGGGTTCACTGTTGCTCAAACCAATCCTGGGCTGGACTTCAGCGTAAAAACGCAACCGGTGAGGCACATCCACTCGGAGGGTTACAATGTCCCAATTCTGAAATTCTTGATCGACCTCCTCAGCGAAAGCATTATTCGGAGAAAAACCAATTACCAGAAAGCTAATCAACACCAAAAGCAATGAAATATGTTTGACAGCCAGCATAGACTTAATCCTGTTACGGATGCTCGTTTGCAATCAATATTAATAATACGCATGGTACACTCAGAAACCCAAGAAAATTAACAGAAGGTAAAAGAAGG
>JBGUGD010000007.1:0-215975 GCA_041697335.1 Vampirovibrionaceae bacterium NZW_1234
CGTAATGGCCGAGCCCACCATTGTGGAGCCCAAGTTGGATGCGATTCAGGAAATTTATTACAGCGCCGTGTTGCATGGCATTGAAACCGGCGCCTTTCGGGATCGCCAGGACCGACAAGATCGCCTAACGCCTTTGGTTCGTTTGCAGCAGATCTGCAACCACCCGGCCCTGGTCAAAAGTAACATTCCGCTGCCACCGGGCAGTGGCAGTGTCAGTGGCATGGATGCCGAGGATTACTTGCCGCCGAAATTTCAACACTTGATCCGGTACATTGACGACCAGGTCCTGGCCAAAGGCGAACAGGCCGTTATTTTCTCCGAATACGCCGATACCCTTGATTTAGCACAGCGGCTTCTGGAAAAGCATTTAAAGCACTTGAACCCGCAAGTCCCCAATGCCGGTCCCAAGCGCGTGGTCCTGACCGCCCATGCCAAGGTCCGAGGCGGGAGTGGTGCCAACGCCGATCTGGTAGATACCCGTATAGCGGCTTTCAAACGCCAGCCCGATCAATTTCCCATCCTGGGTATTACCTACGGCACCGGCGGCGAGGGCCTGAACCTGCAAAACGCCAATCATGTCATCCTGCTGGATGAAGGTTGGAACCCGGCGAAAGTGGATCAAGCCGTCAAGCGGGTCAATCGTCTTGGCCAGAAGAAAGTGCTCCACCTGGTGCGCTACAAGACCCAGCGGGAAGTCCCTGCCGTGGGTGATGGCCCGACTCCTCAGCCTGTTGCGGCACCCACGGTGGAAGGCTTTAAAGATACGGTCAGACAAGAAAAACGAGCCATGGCCGGCAGCCTCCTCAGCGCCCAAACCAGCGACAACGCCGTGATGACCAATCAAAGCATCATGGATCGCTTCCGTCGCGACGTTGCTCAACCTGCTGGTGGTGCCGATCCTCAGCCTTCTTCGTAATTCTACGCCGGTAAATCGTTTTTCAGGATATCGTCCAGGGCGCGCCCAAAGTCTGCACGCACCTCCTCATCGCTGCTGCTGAGCAGATCGGCGGTGTAGCTCTCTTTTTTAGGAGAGACTTTACCTTCTAAGAGGGCACTGGCATCCACGTTTGCGCTGCCGCCCAATTCCTGGCAGACCAGACCTTCCATTTTGTAGTCGTTGTTTTCTATGGTGTGTATCACGAGCGGGCGATTAAAAATTTCCGGGCAATACTTTTTTCCATATTGGAATAGCCCGTCTTTTAGGCGCGTTAACGCAGCAAATTCCCGGGTATCGACAAACCCGTCGCGATTGCGGTCGACGGTTTCAAACATCGTTGCTAGGCGTGCTCGACTTGAATGGAATTTAGCCGCAATATTATCGGGAACGGTAATAGAAGACACGGCTTGTTTGACATCCGCCATCATATCTGCAACGTAGTTGTCCACGCCGCCGTGATCGTTGATGTCCTCGACAATCGCCTGATTAATCATCTGTTTGCGCGCTGCATGATCATCCAGAAGTATGTTTTGCTCTGTTTCAGCGTCTGGTGTGTCCGCGTTATGGAGGGCCACTTTGTTTTTGAAGTGATCGGCAAAGCTATACTTCGTTAATGTGAGAATAAACGTCATTTGTGCCTGAATCATCTTCATATAGGTTTTTAAGTCTTTTTTTCCCAGATGATGCATGCTCAGGAATTCTTCCTGAGCGAGGCCTTTATTAGGGTTCTGTGCAAAGCCCCGGATGTGTTCCTTGGAAAAGGCGAGCAGGTCGTGTCGGTAGTGATCACTGGGTGGTGTGTCGATGCTTAGGGGGCTTGTCGAAACAGGCGTAAAACGATAGGTGGGTAAATTATTTGTTAGCAGTTCCGGGCATTTTTGAAGGAGAACGACGCGACGCTGTCCCGCGTTGGCCCCATACCAACCCGGGCCGTATTGTTCGGCCGTGTATTGTTTGCCTGAATAGGTCGGATTTCTAGAGAGGGCTCCGGTAATCAACATCGATTTCCACTTTCTCTGTGCTTGTGATCTGGTGGGGCCGAATTTAGTATCTTTCAACCATACATTCTATTTCTAAATAGTATGTGTTTCTCAAGCTTTCAAATTGCTTGGAAAGCCTCGATCAGTTTCATTTCGTAACAAAGCGTATATTGATACGGGCTCAGTGGGTTGTTTGTCATGATGTGTCAGCGAGGGGGGAGTCAGATATATATCAATAAGTCACTGTCAAAAGTTTGGCTTGACGTGTTTTAAGCCAAGCATCCTTTTCATAGTTATAGAAGTGGTGATTGTTGTACACGTTGGGCAAGGAGTATTCGGGATGAGATTAGGAACGTCATTTTCATATGGTCATCTTCAAGCATATGGCACGTCTCAAACAGCTGTTCATTTTGGGCAGACCCCTGTCGACGAGGGGATTCCTCAGGCTGAACCACAGCCAAAAAAGCCGCAAGATACTCCTGCGGTGGACAAACCCAAGGCCAAAAGTATGTGGCGTTGGGCCTGGCCGACGGTGGTGGTGGTCTTGGCGACCTTGAACCTCCTTCAGGCACGCCACACGCTCAGTAAAAGTACGGATAAGCCGACTCCGTCAAAACCGACGGCCAATCTGGTTCAGGACCAGGCGGGGGCAGCGGTTTCCGATGCGAAGGAAGTGGTGACCCTTGAGGACGGCACGGTCAAAACCGAAGTTACCCAGCGCGCCGAATCGGGAGGGAAAATCGTCACCACATCGTTAAAAGAACCCAGCGGCGATGTTCGCACCGAGCGCGTGGAATACGGTGAAGACGGCAAACGCCTGTCATCGGTAATGGATTTTGAAAATGCCAATTTTAAGCAGCACAAGGAAACCCAGTACTTTGCCAATGGCGGTGAATCTGTCATTCGTGACAAAACACAGATGACCAATGGTAATTATTATGAGACCACTCGCGAGTATACGCCGGAAGGGCGTCTCTACTCCAGCCAGTCCGTCTCAAAAACAGCCGACAGAGGGATTGAAATCGTCAAGCAGGAAAACTCCCGCGTACGTTCCAATGTGTGGACTACACGGTATCACCAGTCCACCAAGGAAATGAAACACGAAGTGTTTGAACATGTCCCTGATGGGGAGGCACAAAGCGGGGAATCCGCAAGGGAAATAAAGCAGTTGGTCCTGCGGGTGACCCAAAAGTATCAGGCCAGCCCTGTTGAATCGTTTTCGCCCGAACAAGTCGATTTTGCAGCTTTTTCTCCGTCCCTTGGCAAATATCCGGATTTGAAAGGCCAGGATTCACAACAGGCAAAGCCATTGGAGCACCTCTGGGAATCTTTCCAGGGGGGACGTCCCCAGCGGACCAATCTGATGAAGTATTCCCCGGACACAGGTCAAATCACCGAGCAGGTGACATCCACATGGTCGCCGAATGTCGAGACCGGTCGCGTGCATTACAGTCAGGAAAAAACAACCTACGGTCCCGATAAAAAATCCTTCACCGAGCGTACCCGAGCCGAAACATCCAGTAATGGCGGTATTATTTATATGGAAGACACGGCCACGAAAAGCAGTACCAGTTCGCATTGGTTCGGTATTCGGAAACAATATGACAGTCGCGGCTACCATCTCATTGAACGATCAAATTACAAAGAGTATAGTCTTGGCCGCTATAAAGACGGCAAGATCAGCAAGGAAGAATCCATTCAACGGTATTCCTCTTTCGGGAAAGACCCCATTCAGACCGAGACCCGGACACATTATTGGGATGGCCGTGTCGAGACGACCGCGACGTCAGCCCAGAAGTAGCGTCTGTTCAGACCTCCTTGGATGACTTGAAGTTGGCTTGATCGAGACCGTTTGGGAAAAGCATCACTGTGTGGGGGTATGTGATCTCAAGCCCCTGATCACCCAGTTCGGCCATGATTTGGGTAAGAACCTGGTTTGTGACTTTCAAGACGTTTTGCTGCAACGGCCGTGTCCAGAAATAGACATCAATGGCCACAGAGAACGGGGTAATTTCATGAACATAAACCCACGGGCCTGGTGTTTGAAGAACGCCTTCTGTTCGATTCAGGACCTGGTGAATGAGTGTGTAGGCTTTCTCGTAATCATTTAAATAGGCTATCTCGACGTTTAGTCGAACGCGTCGTTTGTCATAGGCCGTAAGGACAACGACGGGATTGGTATAGATTTCGCCGTTGGGAATCACCACGCGCTCGCCATGATAAGTCTGAATGTAGGTTGAGCGGATGTTGATGTCCTCGACGGTGCCTTCAAACGATTTTGTTCGGATTTCGTCCCCGATTAAAAACGGTTTACGCCAGAGGATTAGGATACCGGCAAAGGAATTTTGTAAAATATCTTTCATGGCAAACCCAATGGCGATTGAGGTTATTCCAAGACCGGTGATCAGATTGCCCGGGCTAAATCCGGGAAAAATAACAACCGCAGCCACAAGGAGCCCCAGAACCACAGCCAGCGATGATGCCAAACTCCCCAGGATTTTCGCCAGGTTGACATCGAGTTTGGTTTTTTGACCGACTTTAGCAATGATTTTTTTCGCAATATGCCCGCAAATCAGGAAGAGGATAAACACCAAAAGGCCCATGATGACAAATGGAGACCTGGCAATGACGAGCTCGATCATCTCTGCCGAGGTAACCCAGATCTTTTGTGTTGTCCATCCTGGAAGTTGGAATGCCATATTGCTCCTTGCAACCCAGATGGTTTGGGCTATTTGCTCAAAAGGACCCGATAGTTAGCATACTGGAGCTTGTTGTCCCAGACATTCCCCTACCCTGGCAATTCGGTTTTGTGGCAAACGTTTCCTGACGGTATTCATTGATTTAGAAGGCGTTTTAAACCTCTAGCAGAGAATGCCTAACTGGCCCATACGACGTTTTTCGCGTTTTTGACCAACAGCACCGGTTGATTTGCTTTTTCATAAACTTTCTGACTGGTGCTTCCTAGCAGGGCCTTGGTGAGCCCGTGCCCAATGGAGCCGATAACAATGTAGTTTACGTTTTGCTCAGCGGCATACCGACAAATGCCAGCCACCGGATCATCAACAATCGATTCCGCATGGACGGTTTGAAACCCCTGGCTCTTTAAGTACCGTTTGGCCACATCGACAATACGTTGAGACTCGTAATACCGACGCAGGGAATCCTCAATGCCAATATCCATCTCTATCACATGGAGCAGATAAAACCGGGTACTTGCATTGTTTAAAAATCGCGTGACCCACTCCAATGTTTCGCGACTGCCTTCAGAGTCGTCAAGGGGCAGCAACACGTTATTCACGGTTTTTGAGTCTCTGCTGTTTTGACAGATCGATAAATGCTCTGTCCCTGGTGGATAACTCATCTTCAAGGCCGGTTTTTCACTGGTTTCCAACAGCAGAACCTGGGCCGTACAATCCTTGAAGACGGTTTGACTGACACTGCCAATGGTAAGCCGGGACAAGCCTTTACGCTGATTGGTCGCCATAATGATTTGTTGGATGTCAAAATGGTTTACAAAATCACAGATGGTCGCCGCAGGATCGCCGTAGAGTTCCGTGACCTGGGCGACGTCAAACCCGTGTTTTTCCAGAAATGCTTTTGCATCTTCTAGCAGGTTTTGGCTCTTACGCGTGATTTGCTCTGTGATACGGACATCGGCCGTATCTTCCACAACGTTCAAAACATACGCCTCTGTATGGTCCTTATCCAAAAAGAGCGATGCCCATTGCAAGGTTAATAGTGAACTCTCTGATCCGTCAACCGGCAGTAAAATTTTCATTGGTCTTTAACCCCATTGAATCCTGTTTCGTTGCCGCATTGGCAACGCCAGCGTCATCCGATTGAACATAGCTGTCCTGGGTGTTATTGATGACAAGGACCGGTCGGTTTGAACATTTCAGAATCCCTTGTGTGACGCTGCCCATGAGCACTTTTTCGATCCCCTGGTCGCCATGTGATCCGATGATTATCTCATCAATATCATGTTCGTCAGCATAATTGCAAGAGGCGGTAATGGGTGAGCCCACAAGGCATTGTGTCGTTGTTTTAAACCCATGATCCCGGAAAAAAGCCTCTGCTTGTGTTAATGCCTGGTCGGATTCGGAAAACTCCGGATACCGGTAGCCTCCCTCTGGGCTGTAGCTATAGGCATGAAGCAGGTGAATGTCATGGGTGTCTGCATCCAGAAATCGAACGGCCCAGCGCAAGGTTTGCCAACAGCCATCAGAGCCATCCACGGGCAATAGCACCCGTCGGCCTTCAGTGGTCTTCTGCATCTTCAAACCCCGTTCGAAGACCGAACCCGACAGGTTATTCAGCAACAATACCGGCTGAGCGGCACATTGAAGCACGCCTTTACTCACGCTGCCCATAATAAATTTGGCCAGGCGGGTTTTGCCGTGTGACCCAATCAGGATCTGATCGATCCCAGTATTGTTGGCATAGTCGCAAATCACCTCAGCGGGGTTACCCAGCACACAGGTGGTATCTACAACGTTCATCCCGCGTTGGGCGAGCATCGCCTTTTCATGGTCCAGCACGCGTCTGGCTTTCTCCACGGATTCTTCCTGAACAAAGGCGTCCACTCGTTTGGGAACCACGCAGAGCAGGTAAATCTCCGTGGTTTGGGGAGCAAACAGTTGGGTTGCCCATTGCAGGGTCAGTTGCGAGGCTTCGGAACCATCTGTGGGAAGTAATAGTTTCATAGCATCTTCTCCTCTCTGTCTCCTGAGGTTTAAGCATCAGGCCCATGGTGTGTTTTCTGGTATAGTTCGTGAAACCCGATGGGGTTTATGACCAATGCATAAAAGAGTTATTGTAATTCATGACCTCCCAAATCCCCCTATCGATGTGGGTAATAGTCCAACCGTGCTCAAACACGGGGGACAGACTAGCGACGTTGCGTATTCATCGTCTCGGCGTGATATTCCGGCTTGCTTCGGAACAACTTAAATATTTCAACGGCGAAAAGCACAATAGAGGCCAGGCAGAACAACTGGAACCACTTGTGCAAGCTCACCGGCGAGAGCCCTAAAATGTCCTGAAACAACGGTGTGTTCATGGCCGTCACGTGGAAGAGATGGGCCACAATGACGCCAATCACCAGAACATAATTGTTTTTTATCGGCACCGCAAAGGCCGAATGATATTCCGAGCGGCTGTTAAAGGCATGATAGTTTTCCAGCAACACCAGGGTCAGCAGGGTCGTATTTCGGGCTGACTCAATATCGGAGCCCGATGAAATGAGCCAGTAGAATACGCTAAAACACACCAAGCCCATGGTCATCCCGGGCACCAGGGTTTGCATAATCATGGCCCGGTTAAACAGACTTTCTGTGGGTTTGTGAGGAGGTCGTTTCATCACCTCGTGCTCACCTTTTTCAAACGCCAATCCAACGTCCTGGATCCCGCTGGTCACCAGATTCGCCCATAAAATCTGGACCGGCAGCAACGGAAGCGGCAGGTTAAACAGAAGGGTCATCATAAACAGAATTATTTCGGCGGTTCCGTTGGAGATTAAAAACCAGATGACCTTTCGGACATTGGCATAGGCGAAGCGTCCTTCTTCCACCCCGGCTTCGATGCTGGCAAAATTATCATTGGTCACGATAATCGAGGAAATATCCTTGGTAATATCAGACCCGGAGCCCATCGCCACGCCGATGTTGGCCTTGCGCAATGCGGGTGCATCATTCACACCATCGCCTGTCACCGCTACAAAATGCCCTTGGTTCATCAAGGTCTCGACAATCTCTACTTTTTGCAAGGGAGAGACACGTGCAAACACGCGAACCGATTCAATCTTTTCGGTGCAGTTGTTCGAGTCCACGGAACAGAACTGGGCTAACTGTTGGCCGGAGATCACATCCTCTTTGGACCGGGCAATCTTGAGTTCCTTGGCGATGGCCAGGGCGGTTGCCGGATGGTCGCCGGTGACCATGGCAATTTCGATACCGGCTTCTTGACACTTTGCAACGGCTTCCTTGGCTTCGGGCCTTAGCGGGTCGATCATCCCGATATACCCCAGCAGCGTTAAAGGCGGAATATCCGATTCTTTCGGGTGCATCGCCTGATCCGGCGTCAACGGTGCTTCGCCCGAGGCAATGGCCAGAACCCGGTAACCGGCTTCGGCCATTTCGTGCGCCTGTTTTTCCATGGCGGAAAGATCAATGGGCACGACCCCGTTGCCGGTCATCATATACTGGCAGAAAGGTAGAATTCGTTCACCAGCCCCTTTTACAGCGACCATGGGGCCACGGTCCTCCTGGTAAAACGAGGCTGCGTAACCGCGCTCGGATTCGTAAGGAATGATCCCCAAGGGGGTAATGCTCTGACGGACTGCGCTTGGCTTAAGTCCCAACTTATAGGCGAAGGCCAAAATCGTAATGTCCACGGCGTCGCCTTGGTGCACCCACTGATTATCGGCCACTTGATAGTTCAATTCCCCTTCGTTACAAATAACCCCTGCTTTTGCCAGTTGGGCCAGACGAGCGAATTGCGCTTCATCCAGCCTCGCTTTGGTGTCGGTCTCAACGATGCCTTCGCCGGTGTACCCGTCACCCGTCACGTTAAAGCGTGTCCCTTCGGGCAAGGTAACCTGGCGTAGCGATTGTTTGTTGACGGTCAGCGTCCCTGTTTTGTCACTCACGATATAGGTGCAGCTGCCCAGGCCTTCCACGGCGGGAAGTTTGCGCACAATTACATTGCGCTTCGCCATGCGTTGTGTGGCAATGGACAGAGCCACGGTCATGGCGACAGGCAGTCCTTCAGGAATGGCAGACACGGCAAGCGCAATGGCCAGAAAAACAGCATCAATAGCGGAGACGCCTTTGACGACAGCAAAAATGGCCAACACCCCACAACTGGCCAAGATAATAAAGGCGACCCGCTGTGTAAATTCTTCCATGCGAATCAGCAAGGGTGTTTTCGAAATTTTTGCTCCACTAACGGATTGCGCAATTCGCCCCATTTCAGTTTGAAAGCCGGTCTCAACAGTTACTCCGACCCCTCGGCCTTTTACCACGACGGACCCGGCATAGGCAATGTTTGTCCGATCGCCTACCGGCAGGCCCGGGTCTTGCAAAGCGCCCGTTATTTTCTCAACCGGCACTGATTCGCCGGTCAGCAGAGCTTCGTCGATGGCCAGGTTATTGGTGTCCAAAAGCCTTAAATCCGCTGGGACTTTATTCCCCGATTCCAGGTAGACAATATCGCCCGGCACGAGTTGTTCGTGGGATACCTCATGTTTTTCGCCATCACGTAGCACGTGGGCTTGGGCTTTAACGAGGTTCTGCAAGGCGGCGGCCCCTTTTTCCGCCTTCCACTCCTGAAACGTCCCCAGGGTTGCGTTCAACAAAAGCACGGCCATAATAAACGAGGCGTCCTTGGCATCCCCAATGGCTATGGAAATAATCGCTGCAAGAAACAAAATGTAGATGAGCGGGCTTTTAAACTGATGCAGAAATATTTCCCCGACCGAGGGCGGGCGCTTCACCGGCAGTGTGTTCAATCCGTATTGTTCAATGCGTTCTTGTACCTGTTGAGACGTGAGCCCATGTTGGAGGTTTGTGTGGGTTTGGGCCACCACCTCGTCGACTGGTAATGTATGCCACGCAGTCGTTTTCTCGGTGAGGGATTTCATTGTGACTCCCGTTGGTTTTGTTGCAGCACGGAGCGACTTTCGCGTTTTCGCATCTATTTTTGTCATAAAGTCCTCTCCAAAGCAATCCCAGGCTCTTCCATGCTATGCCAGAATACTTGGCCACGCTATTGCCTGATGGTGTAAGTCTTTCCCAGGCGAAAATCCGACGCTTTCTCGTGTTACGTCAGTGAAACGTCGCCATTTTGTCAGTGAGCGTTCGGGGTTCTACTCTCGCCGACGCATTCGGGCCTGCGTGATTTCCAGCGCACGAACAGGGTCCAGAAAACCGGCGCCCTGATCCCGTTCGGTGTAGCGCCTGTTTGGCGTGGCGGCTTCGCGCAGAATGGATTGAATGTCATCAAAACTCAAATTGGGGTTCATTTGCAGCATCAGGGCCACCACCCCGGACAAGCGCGGCGCGGCCACGGAGCTACCGCCGTTGATACGACTGAATCGGCGCATAATCGGTGTTTCCAAATCATCCGCCGGAATAGCCACCGTGGGGTTCCACCGGCCATCCCCCCGGCCGGAGTGAAAGGCAATGGTGTCATCGGCATTGTTATCCGGTGTCCCTTGGGCATTGGCTGTCGCGGTTCGTAACACATGCGAGCTTTTGGCCAGGTCGTTAAAACTCCATCCCGGCAGGATGGGATCCAGACTGGCATCCGGTGCCGTGTTGCTGCTGGCAATCACAATGACCCGACCACTTTCGGCAGCCTTTCGAGATATGTCACGCCATCGTTCCAGGGCTTTCTCGTCCTCCCTTCCGCCATCCAGGGCATGGCGAATGTAGCGCATAATGGCCTGGTTTTCCGTGTCGCCGTCTTGCCGGAACCGGAGAATCTCCCGCGTCAATTGGGGGTATCGGTCTCGCTCGGGTCCCTGAAGGTGCCCCTGAAGATACTGAAATAAACTGGCCGCACTGGCTCCGTCGGAAATATTAATTAGGCGCTCGGCTGGGTCGTTGCGTTTCATAATGGCTTCGACGCCGTCGCTAAATTTGTCTATACCATCGGCTAAAACCTGTCTGAGATGGGCACCCAGGCGTTCCGGGTTTTTATTGAGCATTTCTTTTTCGCGGACCTGCTCAGCCCGAATGGCATCCAGCCGGGTTTGTAGGGATTTCACAGTCGGGTCGGCCTGCAGCTCCTCGGGTGACACTGGCTTGCCATCGCGAGCTTCGGACAGTTCCTTTTCCCGGGCTTTCATCGCCTTTTCAATAGGATACATTCGGTTTCTGAAATTGATCGGTCCCGATTTTGCCAGCGGCGGCGTCATCCCTCGGGAGCTGACACCGGGTGCGATGCCCACATCCTTGTTGTCCAGCATTTCGGCGACTTGTCCGGCATGATCCCACCGGGTCCGCACCCCGTCTTCCACGTCCTTGGTGTCTTCCAGGATGACGGCTTTAATTCCGGCCCCGGTAATGGGTTTGCCGTTGGGGTCCACAAATTTTTTATCGGCAATGGCCTTCCTCAGCCGGTCGGCGTAGGCTTGGGTATTCTCCTTGGCCCGGGCTTCAAAGTTTTTCTTGAGGGCCTTGCCCAGGTCTCCGGCGAAATGATTGTGGGGCATATTGTATCCCAGTCCCAGGGCTACGTCCTCGTTGGCAAAAATAGAGCCCTCTCGCCCATCCAGCAGACGATAGCTTCCATCCGCCCGGACCGATCCGACCTCGCGTAATTTGGCCTGATCGCCGTTACCCACCAGAACATACAACGTGCCATCCTTCGCCAGTACAGCGGCTTCCCGTCGGCCGTTGATCTGAACGCTGGGATCGCCGATGGTGTCTTTTTCCGGAATCGAATCTGCCGAAATCACCCGACCTTCCTTGGGCTTAGGTTTCACCACGCTGCCTCGTGCCGCCACTGGGGTAAGCGGTTTTGGGCTGGGCTTAGGCGTTTCGCCGGGCAACGGCACGTCGGAAAACGCCACCAGGCTAAAATCGTCCTCCTTCGACGAGGCCGGGCCTGGCATCGATTTGCCGTTTGTCGCTGATATTTTCAGTAGGGTCGGGGAACCTAAAATGGCGTTTAACACCGCCTGAGGCACGCCTTTGCCCAACTTATCGAACATACGAGACTCCATAGCATCACTGCACACACACCCGCAGCTACCTATATAAAACCCATCAACCCCCTATTCGATGCCAATCCAATAGCAATATTAATACAATCCTTAGAATCGCATGGCGTTTAAAAAGCGCCAGACACCTGTGAGCATGTTGCCAATTTGTTACAAAACGCATGAATTTTTTGTATTTCTATTTTATTTTTGACTTTATGTTGTATAGTAATGGCTCTGATGAAAAAAATAGGCTATTGGGGTGCTCTCGAATCGTCCAATAATGACCGGTGTGATGCTCGGGCCCGTGGGGCATTCATGGCCCTACTCAAATGGTGGAGCCTATTTGCCACCTCATTCTTTCCTGCCTCATCCGGCCTACTCGGGATATCCCCCATTTAACCCGTACAACAGACCATATTTCCCTTATTCTTATCCACCTGTGTATGAGCCAAAAGCCTATACGCAGACCAATACTGCTCCTCAAGCGGTGCTCAGCCGGAACCCGATAGGCTCTTCTGCTGCATCTTCTGCATTTGCCCAAAAAAAACTTCTGTCTAGTCCCACTCAGCCTGCATCACTGAATGCATCGGAAACCATTTTGACGGATGGCATGGCTGATAACATAGACAAAAATGTAAAGCCCAACTCCAAAACCTTGTTGTATGCCGGAGGAGCCCTTGCACTCTCCGCTGCCGTTATAGGTGGAATTCTGTATGCACAGCGTACCCAGGCTAACTCGAAGGTCGAGAGTAAGAAACCGGTTTTGCCCTTGTATAAACTTGAGGATTTTAAGGTCCCCCCAGGCCTGGAGACCCCTGAAAAACGCCGTAAAAAATCTGTTGAGCTGGCCAATCTCATCTATCCTGAAATTATAAAACGCTATGAGAAAAATCCAAATTCAGCCGAATGGGCTCATGAAGTTAATGAGATCTTTAATAGCCTGCTTCGGAGCCGGGTATACGACAAAGGGCGTGTCAATTTTATTGTCAATTATGGGATATTTGTACCAGGCGAATACGGCGGTCGCTATGAGCCAGCTTTGAAACCCAAATATGTAAAAGATACTTATTTAAGCAATATGGCTTCTCTGGAGTTAATTAGCTATGCCGGTCTCATCAAGTTCAATAAAAGTCATGTTCAAAAGGCTGTATCCCAAAGTGAGGCTAATATGCCCTGCTTTTACCTGGGTCAAATTGAAATCAAACCTTCTTTAAAGCCCAGTGACGATGAAGGAAAAAGCAAACTGTATAGTTTGATAGTGCATGAAACTAACCACTTTCTCTTTGAGCTAGCCAATCACCCGCTTAAGATGCGAAAGGCTCTGGAAACAATTCTCCAAAGTCCGTTTAAGAAAGCTCTTGTCTTGGATGATTGGGAAACAATGCTGTTCAACCAAATCTTAGCTCATTACAAGTTAGAAACGATTCCTAAGGATGCTAAGCTCTCTCAAGAGAGGGTGGAAAAGTATTGGCAGGTGTTTACGCGTCTGGCCTCCGATCCCACTCATAAATATCCCTTAATCAGTCAATGGAAGGACAAAGACATTATTTTTAATCAGTGTCCTCGGGACAAGTTAAAAGCCCTTTTAAAAGTGAAATATCTGAATGAATATGAAGCCTATTTGACCTACAAAGAACGCTTTCGTTCCGAGAACTGTTCAGCAAAAAAAGTTTTTTTACACGACCTGGTATCCGGCCTTCGTGCGATGATGTTTCGGGATGTCATTGATTTCGTGGAAGCTGAGATCCTAAAACTGCCTGAAGATCAACGACACAATCTTGCACAAAAGGAATCTATTCTTGTCCGTCCAGAAAAGGGAAATGATGCCTTATGAAAACCCAATTTGCGTATTTCACGTTGAACCAACATCGTCATTTGAACTTTTCTCATGGATTAAATTCGGAGACGACTTTGGCCCACAACCGGATTAATCCTCGCCTTTCTGCCGATCGGTTTCAACAGAAAGAATTATCAGACAAGAGCAGCTTCAAACCTCGCTTTTCCGGGCAAACCAAAGAGTATTACTCCAATGCAAAGAAATCACTGTCCCAAGTTCGTCAGGAGATTGAAGATTTAAAGCGTCAAATGAATCAGCTGGATAAGCCAACGCCCCCACAAGTTCCTAATAAAAAAAGTTTTTTTGAAGAACTCTTTAGCGGTTTATTCAAGCCGGGTGATTATCCGGGAGATTCTGTTTATTATGATGCCTGTGTTCCAATGAACTCAAGTTCTGATTCGAGCAGTGAGCCTGATGATGACTGGAAGTACGATTATGATGATGCTGACTATAAGCGTGAGTTAGCGATCTATAAGAGCAAGAAAGCCAATTTGCAAAAGAAAATCCAGGAAAAGTTTCAGGCGATTGCGGGTATTGAAGAACAACGAGCCAAGCTTAAAACCATTCGGGATAAAACGGCTCAGACGACCCGGTGCCCGAATCTAACACCAGAAGAGCTTTTGGCCTTAGCTGAGGGGTTTGCAACTCAGTTTCAAGAAGTTAAAGACGAGCATTTTTTAACTTTATACCCATTACGGAGCCGACCGGGATTAATAAGTTCAATGAGAGAAGCTGTTAAAATTGATTTAGGGTCAGGCTCTCCAGTAGCGCTTTTCCTAAATGAGGGGATTGAAGAAACCCGCAATAACTTGAAACCGGATGCTCCGTTGTCGGCGAAAGTAGATGCCTTGAATCGTTTTTACTTGCTGGAGGCGGAGGTTGATACCTTTCTAACGGATAGCAAAGCTTTATATCCCAAATTTTTCTCAGAACCAGCAGTTGAACTAAAAACAGCAGCATTACACGCCATGATGGCTGAGCCAAAGATCCGCCCGGAGAATTATAAACAATTACTCGAAGACACTTTTTGGGGTAAGAATGTGGCTTTAAAAAAGATAGCCATGCGTGGGATTCTAAAGGAGCTGACTTCGCCAGGATTTACGCTATCCAATAAAATGGACTTGCAGATTGCCATTTTAGGGAAATATGAAAAATCCGATTTTGAGCTAAGTGGGTTAGCCCAAACCATAAAACAAAAACGGGAGGACTTAGGGCACTACAGACCACTGGATCAGTTTGCTGCATCTAAGAAGATTGCGGAAAAGTTTATTGGAAACCCGACATTGGAAAGGACTCTGAAGGGTGCATTAAATGTTTATTACAACAGGTTGGCTGATTATTATCAAGATAATAACCGCCTGATTCCACTGACAGGGGCGAATTCGCTAATGTTGTTGGAAGGCCCTCCAGGCATTGGTAAAACAAAGCTCGTCAAAGCGTTTGCGGATGAAGTTGTTGGATCTCCAAACTTGATTCTCATTAATATGTCAAATATTTCTTCACTGCAGCAACTAAAGGACCAACTCCGTTCGAATGCTTTAACGCTGGATCCCTATGAACGACGTGTTAAAATGGCTGGGAAAGTCCTGTTTTTGGATGAGTTCCAAAGTTTGGAAGAGAAGAATCCAGCGGTTCAAAATGAGATCATTAGTTTTCTCAAGCAGGTATTTAATCGGGAAAGTCATCCGGAATTTGATTTTAAGGACTCTATTGTGGCCGTCGCTACGAATAAGCGCTTATCAACCCTGCCTGCCTTCCAAAGTGAATCTGCCTTACCTATGACACAACGTATATACGGAAATAGCCAACGGGTGATGATGAATAATAATCTTCACGAGAACTTGGGCGAAATTGTGGATCGCTTTGTGTCGGATAAACTTTATAAAGACTCAAAACCTGATATGAATATTGTTGCCATAGATGACGATGCCAAGACTTATTTAAAGCGGTTTCTTCGTAACGTCTTTCCAGATAATTCTGGCGATCAATGTGGTCGCGTGGTGATTGGTGAGATTGTTAATGAGATCATTTCGGCCATGAACTGTCAGGAGGGCTTTACTTATACAGCAGCTGATGAATTGACCATCCAAGCTGCGCCTAATTCAAGTGGGTTAATCGTTCGCAAGAATCTCGTTCAGTATCAAGGGAAGAGAGATCCATTTCACGTTACGTTTTCCGATTATCAAAGAAGGCGTCTATAGTATGAGAGCCATGGTTACACCTTCGAGTTTGTTTCAAGTTGTCCCTACTTTTTCAACCCGGCATTGTTCAGAATACATACCGGTAGTTTCACAGGACTCTAGGGCTCTTTCGCGTCTACGAGCGACAATGTCTAAGGGTGTTCTTTTGTTTGGGGCTGATCAAGTTAGTCTTTCGGATCAAATAAAACAGAATGCGACGCGCAATGTCCGAGCGTGGGAAATTGTCCGATCCTTTTTGCAAGTTCCAGAAAAGTTGATGACTGCCTCTCAGCCATTCAATGGTGCTTTGAATCAGTCATCAACATTGGGTATTCATAAATTATTACCGTATATCCCGATGCTAAAGCGGTTTGCCTTGGTTGGGGATGTTTTAGGTCCGATTTTGGCCCTTGTCGGATTTAATCATGACAATTCTGTTGCCTTAAAAAGTCATAACCAATTGCTTAAAAATCATAAGGATGTCTTAGAGAAGTTTAAAGCAGTTAATACGCAATTGAATACTTTATCCACCCTCATCCAAGAAAGTCACCAGAAGTTGCATACGGAATTAACTGCTCTCCGTAGAAGAATTGATGATGTCGAAGGTCGAGTTATTCTTCTTCAGGACAGTGATTTAGAAGCAGGCTTGATGCATATGACTGAAGCCTTTTATTGGTTGAAGAAACTCGGAGAAGCTTCTCAAAGCATGGGGCCGGGGGTTCATAATGAACAAAAAGGTTTTTCTGCATCATTGAATAGAGCGAAAGCCAGTTTGGCGAACGCAATCAATAAAAGCTCAACATTAGAAAAACGTGTCGATGCTAAATTTAATTATGCTATCTGCCACGCATTATCCGGAGCAGAAGATTTGGCCTGTCAGCAGCTTGACAGTGCCTTGCAGGACATTAGCCAGGAGCCCACTGGGAATAACTATATTGCTGCAGCTCAGTTAGTCAATGCATCACATGATTCTCAAATCGCAACATTATTTACTCGCTTGGCCTTATACAAAGCTGTAAAAGCCGATAAAGACGAGTTTGGCCATGAGTATATTGCCTCTGCCATAGGGTATTACAAACTGGGGGTGGCGATTGCACAGGAGTCCGGCAAACCTGACTTGCAAAAATCCGAAGATGCCCTGAATAAAGCATTAACCATAGGAGAAAATATTTTTTCGACCAACCACCCGTTCTTGGCTTTGACCTGCAAATCTTTGGGGAGTGTCTTGATAAACCAGAACAAGCGGGCCGAAGCTTTGAGCGTCCTGAAAAAGGGTTCTGCCATTGCAGAAAAAACTTTAGGAGCAAGTCATAAATTGGCACTGGAAATAAGACAACTCCAGAGTTCTTTAGATTCATCTAACTAAAGCGTTTGTTTGATGCATTTCATGAGTGAGTTTCAGGGATAGGTTTGTTTCTGTTGACGCTAATTCTATCTGGGAAACTAATATACGCCTATCGAAACTATTGTCTCCTATTATAGTAATTATATTGGCCTGTATTATAGGTTGAGTCTTCGTAATAATATAGCGTTTACCCCCTTTGAATCCTTAAGATTCTCTTAAAATGGGAGCTTTTTGTATATAAAAATGATATAATGTCCATGACATTTCATTCATAGCTTATTGAGAAGAGAAAGGAATTGATTATGACAAAGGCTGCGATAGATTGGATGGAAGTTCAAGGGGTGTATCTGGCGGGGGAGAAGCCTCGGCGGATTGCACAGATGTATGGGATTGACGCAAAACAGCTGAGAAACGTCATTACGCGCCAGGGGTGGTGCAAGCAGCGTGAGGAGATTCGGCTGAAAGTGGCCGAGGAATTCGTCGCCGCCCAACGGGATATGAACACTCGGGCCATGAACGTGGTCAATAATGTCCTGGCGGCGCTGGTCAACGACGACGGGTCCATGAACTGGGAGGCCTGTCGGCGGGTGCCTGCCTACCTGGTGCGGTTGGCCCTCAATATGGCGATGCCTGACAAAATTCGCATCAAGGAATATACCGAAACCTACGATTTTGGCGACCTGCCCGAAGACCCGCCCGAAGCTCTGCCCGTGCAGCAGACCCCGGCCCCGATGCCCACGGAACAGGCGCCGCCCCCGAAAACCGCCTCTGCGGCCACCAAACCGAACACCCCGGCCGAGACCAAACCGGTGACCCCCAACAACGCCCCGGCAATCACGCCCCCCTCTCCCCCGGTTCCGGCGTCTCGCTATACCCGGGAAGAAGCCATGCAACGGCTGATGACCAATCTGGCGAACAACCAAACCTCGGTGCTGGTCAACGGGGAATACCTGGATGCGCTGATGCCTCAGAATTCGTCGACTTCCAAGCCCGCCGGGGCTCCGGTGAGTCAAAACGAGTCAAAATGAGTCAAACTTAAAAAAATGCACTACCCTCAGGGACCGCTTCGACAGAACCGCCCCTCGCTACCGGAAGCGACGGACATCGGAAGCCTCGAAGCCATCTGAACCGACCCCCGTAGGCCGGGCCTGCCGGATTTCATCCCAGTGCCCCTGGCTGATCGGGGAATCCCGCCAGTCTGGGGTGTCTGGGCTGCCATGGTTTTGCTGCAATTGTTTCAAAAGGATACAATCTCAAGGATTTTTTAGCGGCTTCGCTAAAGCTTTTCCCGCATCCTTCGATGACCTAGTAAGGACCTCCGTAGGACGGATGAAAAGGACAGTGCTGGCCAAACGATAGAGGGGTGTCGGTGTATGATTCTTGCAGAAAAATCCAGGTTGCTCCCCAACGCCCAAGGCATCTACCCGGAAGCCTACCGGCAACTGAAGCACGCCCTGACGGCCCTTGCGGATCGGAATTTTTTGAAAGCCAAAGTCCTGCTGGACAAAGCAGCAAAGCGCCTTCCCGAGCTGGAGAACACCCCGGAGGGAACCCAGCTGCTTTTCTTCCTCGAGGCCGCCTATAAGCGCCTTGACCCCGCCTCATCCGCCCTGGGCAACCTGTACCTGTTGCCGGATCAGGGCCAGCAGATCGCCATGTTCAACTTTATGGCCACCCGCTTTCCCGTGGTCACCTTTGCCCAGGACATCGTCAACACCCTTTGCCTCAGCGAGTTCCAGGGCCAGACCCATGTCACCCTGCTGGATATCGGCATCGGCACCGGCCAGCAGATAGCCCGCATTCTCAGGCAATTAACACCGGCTACGGCCCCAGGCCAGCGCCTTACCGTCATCGGGATCGAACCGGCAGAGGCCAATCTGGCCCAGGCCCGGGAAACCCTGCTGGAGGTGGCCCGTCAACAACACCTCCCCGTTGATTTCATCGGCATCAACCAGAGTGTGGAAACCCTCCTCACCCCCCAGGGCTGGAAGGCCTTTACGCACCAACTGGGCTCGGTCCGGCACCAGGGCACGCTCATCGTGAACGCGTCCTTTGCCCTGCACCACGTTCAGCCCATCCGCCTGCGCTTGGAATTGTTCCAGAAACTCCGCCAGCTGTCCCCGACACGGGTCACCATGATTGAACCCTACGCCGACTTCGTCACCCCGCGCCTGATGCAGCGCTTTGATGAGGCGTGGTATCATTACGGCCTCACCTTCCAGGCCATCGACCGGATTGACGCCACGGATCAGGAAAAAAGCCTCGTCAAACAGGTCTTCTTCGCCCGGGAAATCCAGGACGTGCTGGCCAAAAACGGCCGCCGCATCGAACAGTTCGAAACCGGTGATATGTGGCTGAATCGCCTGACCAAAGCCGGTTTTTACCCCGAACTCCCCACCGGCATTCCCGACACCATCCCGGACTGCCCCTCGGTCTCGGTGAAGGCCTTCTCCAACTACATCGGCCTGTGTGTCAACGAGTACCCGATCATTTCGATTATTGCCGTCCGCTAAAAAACACCCCTCAGGGTGTTGTCCGCGTTCGATGTCAACTCTTCAGCCCTTACGGCCGGATTAAAAACGGCTCGTTGGGATTGGCCTGCTGCCAATACCGGCGATACTTCTTGGGCAGTTTCCACAGCCAAAGCGACAATAACGCCCCGGGTGGCAAAAACTCGTAGACCTCATCCAGGGTCGCCATATCACCATAGCCAATTCGTTTCTGGATATGAAAGGGCCGGATGTCCTGTGGGTGCTCCACACCGGCAATGGACAACAGGTCCATGACCTCGTCCAGCGTGATGCGGTGGTAGTTGTACAGGCGCTCCGTGTTGAGGGCGGTATCAAAGTTCCGTATCAGCCACGGGCTTTGCGTGGCAATGCCCTTCAGGCATGTCCCCTTGTAACACTCGCGCTGCTGATCACAGCCCACAGCCAGCATCATCCCGCGCGCCGTCGAACACAAATCGGCCCCCCGCGCCAGCTTGGAGAAGATGTCTCGCTCCGTGAACACCCGCCCCGAGGCAATAATCTTAATGTGCTGCCGAAGGTTGGTTCCCATCAGTGCGTTGTGAATGAACAGAAGCGCATCATCCAAAGGAGATCCTGTAAAGCCGGATGCTCCTTTGGAGACACCTGCGCTTCCGGCTTCCATGCCATCCACTGTGATAAAGTCCAACAGAATCCCGGTCTTTCGCATGGCCTTGCAAATGGCCAGGAACCAGTGACGGTGACTCAACCCCAGCTTGATGCCCACCGGCTTGCCCTGGGCCAATTCACGCAGCTGCTGAACAAAATACATCAGCTCCATGGGGGTCGAAAACGAGGAATGACGGTCTTGAAGCTCCACACAACTGCTGAGGGGAACACCCAAAACCTTGGCCAACCCGATGGTTAATTCCTGTGCCGGAAGCGACTTGCGCGGCTCCACTCCCTGGGAGAGCTTCAGCTCAATCATCCGCACATTAGGCAGGGTCGCTTTTTTCTGAAACTGCACCGGGTCAAACTGCCCGTTCTTGTCACGACAGCCGAAATACCCGGTTCCCACCTGCCACACCACATCCCCGGCCTGATGCGACTCCGGATAGTACCCGGCATGCAAGGCCTCCAGAAACGTATCCATCTCAAAGTCGTTGGTGTCGATATCGATATCCACCCCGAAGTGATAGGGGCTGATGCCCGCCTCACCCGTGTTCTGAAAAAACTCCCCGCGCCGGGCCGCCTGATTCAACGCCAGGATAAAATTCTTGCTCATGGGCCCATAACTTAAGGCGGCACAGTTGAATACCGATGCCGCATAGGGCTGCTCACACTGCGGCCCACCCACGACGATTCTGGGCTGGCGGGCCATTCTCGGGGCTTTGATGTACGAGGGCAGCAACGATTCGTACCCAAGCTGCTCTACATCTTCCGTTGTGCCAAAGGCCTCCACTTGCCGAATACCCAGAGCCCGTTCGGCAATCAGTCGAGCAATCTCGTCCGCAATGGGCTTGGCTTGGACCGCTGGTTTCTCACGCAGGCCATTGACAAAGTACATCGTACTCTCGTTCATGGATAAGCGATTGCGAAAGCGTTTGACCATAGCCAATGACCCTTTTCTCGACCGTACTCCATCGAGGTCCTCGTGTTCCGAGAACCTGAAGCCTCGTCATTGATGCGATAACTACCCCTCGATCCTGACGATGCCCGAGACATGAACGTTGGGTATGTCCTTGTTCCAGCCCGTTTTTACTGCGGCTGTACCCATCGTCATGCGTCTTTATTATCAAGATTCCCAGAACCCAAAACGGATAAACTGCCCAACTGGGTAATCCTCTGAAACCGCCTCTATGATTGTTTTTAAAAGATTATTGAATTCATAATAATTTACATTACTTTTTTGAAATTTGCGCTAAAATCATCAAAGGTGCATCTACCCGTAAACAAGACCCACTGCCTCGGGTTTTGTAACAGATAGGCCTTTTTTGCGGAATCCATATTCATCCCTTTCTTATGACAAATCACGCTTTAGCTAACCCCTTCCTTGATCAGCTGTCTTATTGTCTTTTAAATCACCAAGGACAGATTATTGACTGTTCCCGTAAAACAGCAGGGCTGTTCGGAAGTTCGCCGGAGGACCTGCAAGGGCACTCTATTGTCGATGTGCTTCGGATAACCTCGGAAATTCCTGCAACCTTCGAGGGGATGTTAAGCCAAGCCAATGCCACTGGGGAGCTGCGTTTTGAAGCCGAGTATTCCCCTGCTGAGGGTTCTGCCTGCCACTTCGAAGCTACCCTGACACCTTGTCGCATTGCAGAGGGCCAGGACGAGGGCGCTCTTCTCCAGATTTGGGATGTGACCCACCACAAGCAGCTCGAAAGAAAGCTCCGGGAGCGCAAAGAGCTTTTTTCTTCAACCTTCTACCAGGCCGCCGTTGGTATGGTTCATGTGAATATGTCCGACGCCCGCTTTCTCGGGGCCAATAATACCATCTGTGAGATGCTGGGCTATACCGAGGAAGAATTCTGCTCCAAGACCATTATGGATGTCACGCATCCGGATGATATTTTATCGGACTTGGATAACACCAAGCGGATGATTGACGGTGAAATCAACATGTTTAGCATTGAAAAGCGCCTTCTGCGCAAGGATGGCTCTTCGGTGTGGACAAGGCTCACGGCCGCTTCCGTTTCTCGGGATGAGCAGGGCCATGCCAAATACGGCATGGCTGTTGTAGAGGATATCACTCAGATTAAAGAAGCTCAGGATGCGTTGAAGGAATCCGAAGAGCGCTTTAAAACCTTGGCCGATTCCGCCCCGGTTTTAATCTTTATGACCGACACGAACGCCAATCATCTGTACGTTAACAAGAACTATCTCAACTATACGGGGCTCACCTATAGCGATCTTTTGGGTACCCAATGGCAAAATAGGATTCATCCTGAGGACCGGGAAGAATACCTTTCACGGATGGCCTCGGCCTGTCAGCATCAGGAGTCACTTCGGGCTGAAGTTCGCATTAATCGCAACGACGGCCAATATGGATGGGTATTGGTGTCGGTTGTGCCGCGCTATACAGCCACCGGACTATTTATGGGCTTTGTTGGCAGCGGCATCGATATTACGGATAAAAAGCTTCTTGAAGAGTCTCTGGAAAAAGCAAAGGTCACCGCCGAAGATCTCAACCGACGCAAGAGCGAGTTTCTCTCCATGATGTCTCACGAACTGCGGACACCCTTGAATTCCATTATCGGGTACTCCAGCATTATTCAAAACAACATGGCCGGCCCCCTGAACGACAATCAGAGCAAGTTCATTCAGAATGTGGTTTATAGCGGTAAGCACCTGTTGAACCTGGTCAATGACCTTCTGGATCTGTCCAAGGTAGAAGCCGGGAAAATGAAAATTACCGTTTCTCAGTTTGACCTTCCCGTACTGGTCCAAGACGTCCAATCCATGTTGAACGATTTGGCCCATCGAAAAAATATTACCCTGACCTTCAGTATTCAGCCTGGTATTACCACCGTTCAAGCCGATCCCGAACGGTTCAAACAGATTCTAATTAATCTCATTACCAATGGAATCAAATTTAATCGCCCCGGTGGCGAGGTCCGTGTACGTTTGTTCAAGCGGGATGATGATGCCTGGCTCATTGGTCAGGTCCAGGACTCGGGGATTGGGATTCCAAAGAGCAAGTTTGCAAATCTGTTTGGTAAATTCTATCAGGTCGACACATCTCCAGCCCGTTCCAATGAAGGCAGTGGTCTGGGATTGGCCTTGACCAAAGAATTGATTGAACTGCATGGGGGGACAATTGAAGTGGATAGTGAAGAAGGGGTTGGAACCACATTTACGTTCCGCCTTCCCACTGTCCAGACCGTGGTGGTGAAGGGAACACACAATGACGCAGTCCGTAATTCTTCTCGTTGAAGATAATATTATGAATCTGAATATGGCAACCTTTTTGCTGCAACGTGCCGGCTTTCAGACCCTTGAAGCGGAAGATGCTGTCACAGGAATTCGTCTGGCACAAGAGCATCAGCCGGATCTGATCTTATTGGATATTCATTTGCCCGGGCTCGATGGGTATGATGCAGCCCGCATTATCAAGGCCAATCCGGATACCGCGCATATCAATGTCGTCGCGTTCACGGCACATGCCATGGAGGATGAGCTCCAGAAAGCCTTGGCATGTGGGTGTGTGGGTATTATTTCAAAGCCCATTAATGTCGAATCCTTTGCACAGGACGTGGCTCAATTTCTAAAGACATAGTGTCCATCCATTGGCCTCTTGTTTCAAGGTCAGGCATTATTTTACATGCCTCACTATCAGAGCGTATTCTTCATAACCTCCTACTTCCAAGTCGCCTGGTGAAACTGTTGAGGGGTGGATAAGCGATGAGACTTCGAAAACATTACAACAAAATGTAAAGCTTGAAATCACGAAGAATACTTATCTCCAATGCAAGTACATCGGTCAGGTGCTTTCTTTTGATTGTTTTAAAATCGCAAAGCAATGACCATTTCTACTGGAACAACGCATCACGGTCGTGTCGAATTAAAAAACGATCTAAAGTCTCAAATACCCCCGTCGATAAGAGCATACATTTTGTAATGCCGTAATAAAAAGTTGTGTGGCAAGCGAAACGCTCTGATAACGGATGATTAAAGGAGACTGAGATGAGTAAAGTCAAAGCGATTCCTGATGGGTACCAGGTTATTATTCCCTACCTGACCGTTCATAATGTTCCGGAAGCCATTGAATTCTATAAGAAAGCATTTGGCGCAGAAGAGCGCGTCCGGGTTCCTGGTTTTCATGGAAAAGTGGGGCATGCAGAAATTTTAATCGATGGTCACGCCATTATGTTGACGGATGAGTTTTCCTACCTGGAGGCTGTCAGCCCAAGAACCCTTGGGGGGACCACCATGGGAATCCACTTGTATGTCGAAGATGTGGATGCCGTTGTTGCGCGCGCCCTGGAAGCCGGGTGTCGGATTGTGTTCCCCATTGAAGATCAATTCTGTGGAAACCGCTCCTGTGGGCTGGCCGATCCGTTTGGCCACAACTGGTATGTGGCGACCCACACAGAAGACATGACCTATGAGGAAATGTGTCGTCGTGGCGCCGAAGCCGCCAAGGCGGCAGAAGTCCTGACCAACTAGGGTTGATTCGAATCACTCGTGAATGAGGAGCCGAGATAAAAGGCTCCTCATTCCGATAATACGTTGTGAGACGCCAGGGTGTTTTCTGCGTTCATGCGGATTAACAGCCGAGATGGCCTTTGGTTCACCTGCGTGCGAAGGACGAGGATTTTTGTTATGTCTAATCAACACTATCATTTAGCCCACCTCAATATCGGTCTTGCTCGGGCTCCCCTGTTTGATCCTGTGATGGCTGGGTTTCTGGCCAAGCTGGAGGAGATGAATAACCTGGCTTACGACAGCCCCGGCTTTGTCTGGCATTTAAAAATCGATATTTATAATCCCGAGGATTTAGCCATGTATGGCGAACCCGGTGTCTTATTTAATTTGTCTGTCTGGGAGTCCGTCGAATCGCTCTATACCTATGTTTACCGATCCCAGCATGGGACCATGATGAAATCCCGCAGAGACTGGTTTAACCCGATGGACGGTCCGAGTTATGCCTTGTGGTGGTTGCCGGTGGAAGAACTGCCCACGCTGGCGGATGGGAAAAAGCGTATTGCCCATCTGGCAGCCCATGGGCCAACGCCCCATGCCTTTACGTTTAAAGACAGCTTTCCCAACCCGGCTGCTGTGCCTCAACCCCAACGCGAGGGCGCGTTGATATTACAACCCCAGTCGAGTCTGAGGCCACTTCAGCCGTAACCTGGGTTCCGTCTCCGATTTTGTCTTTTTTTAAGGTGGATTTAATCATGAAGGCCTTTTGATTGGAGGGAGTTCCGGCGTTATTCCGGCGCGTTGCCTTCTGTTTTTTGATGTTGCATTCCGGTGATGCTTACGCTATTTCTGACAAGATTATGTATCGGATAGAAAAATAAAGGATGCCCTGTGAACGTTCTGATTGTTTATGCCCACCCGGAGCCCCAAAGTTTTAATGGTGCGCTTCTCCAAATCGCCATGGAGACCTTGACAGCCCAGGGGCACGCGGTGCAGGTTTCCGATTTGTATGCCATGAACTTTAACCCCGTCTCTGACCGGCAAAACTTTACCACGGTGAAAGACCCGGATTATTACAAGCAACAACAGGAAGAACTCCACGCCACGGACCATGACGGCTTTGCCCCAGACATCCAGGCTGAGATGGACAAGCTTGCGTGGTGTGATGTTTTGCTACTGCAGTTTCCACTGTGGTGGTTTGGAATGCCTGCGATTCTCAAGGGCTGGGTTGATCGGGTTTTTGCCATGGGAAAAATTTATGGCGGCGGAAAATGGTACGACGATGGGGCTTTTCAGGGGAAACGGGCACTCTGCTCAATTACCATCGGCGGGCCCGAGGCCATGTATCGCCCCGACGGCCTGAACGGTGATATTCATCAGATCCTTTTTCCGATTCATCATGGGATCTTGTACTTTACCGGGTTTAGCGTCCTGCCCCCGTTTCTGGTGCACAGCCCTGCCCGAATCCCTGATGACGCCCGGCAAGCGTATCTGGCGCAATTCCGGCATTATCTCGAAACGCTTGATACCTTGAAACCGCTCGACTATCCCCGGCTTTCCGATTATGATGAGTCTTTCATTCTGAAACCGGTCGTAACCGCTGATGTCGTGAAAGGATAGTTCCATGGCAGTAACATCGCAACACCTGCTTTCCTCGTTTCAACTGGGGGATTTGACTCTGGCCAACCGTGTGGTGATGGCCCCAATGACCCGGGGGCGTGCCGGGAAAGAACGTATTCCCAATGCCATGATGGCCGAGTATTACGCACAGCGGGCCAGTGCAGGCCTCATCATTACCGAAGCCACCAGCATCTCCGAACAGGGGCTGGGCTGGGTGGATGCGCCCGGCATTTATAAGCCCGAGCAAACCCAAGGCTGGAAGCAGGTGGTGGATGCCGTACACCAGAAAGGTGGCAAGATATACCTGCAACTGTGGCATTGCGGTCGGGCGTCTCACACCAGTTTCCACCCTGACCTTGGTTTGCCGGTTGCGCCCTCGGCCATTGCCATTTCCGGCGATCATATTCACACCCCCAACGGTAAACAGCCCTACGAAGTGCCTCGTGCCCTGGAAACCCACGAGATTCCCGGCATTGTGGAGGACTACAGAAAGGCTGCTGAGCAAGCCCGCCTGGCTGGCTTTGATGGTGTTGAAATCCACGGTGCCAACGGCTACCTGATTGATCAGTTCCTGCAGGACAAGACCAATCACCGCACCGATGTCTACGGTGGTCCTATCGAAAACCGGGCCCGGTTTTTATTGGAGATTGTCGATGCCATCTGCACCGTCTGGCCCAAGGAGCGAGTTGGGGTCCGTATCTCCCCGAATGGCGTCTTTAATGACATGGGCGACTCCGACGCTCGTGCAACGTTCTTTTACGTGGCCCAGCAATTAGACCTGCGCCAAATCGGCTACCTCCACGTCATGGACGGCTTGGGTTTCGGCTTTCATGGAATTGGCCAGCCCCTGCTGTTGGGTGAATTCCGGGAGCATTTCCACCGGGCCTTAATCGGCAATGTCGGCTACACGCAGGAAAATGCGGAAGACACCCTGGCCCGCCAAGATGCCGATCTGATCGCCTTTGGCCGCCCCTTCATCTCCAATCCCGATCTGGTAGAGCGCTTCCGTCACAACCAGCCTCTGGA
Organism: Vampirovibrionaceae bacterium NZW_1234; assembly: GCA_041697335.1. Lineage (GTDB taxonomy): Bacteria > Cyanobacteriota > Vampirovibrionia > Vampirovibrionales > JAGQHJ01 > JBGUGD01. Next base: position 27,248 of record JBGUGD010000007.1, read on the forward strand.
AGCTTTTGACGATATGTCTCACTGGTACACCCCCGGTCCTGAAGGCTATACGGACTACCGTCCTTTCGCCGAAGCAGCGCATGTTTAGTCGGGTCGTCCCTTTTTTACCTTCTCCCACTGTATCTTCTCCCTGCAAGCGTCTTTTTCGTTTGGGTGCGCTCGTTGCAGCTGGGCTCGTGATGGGGGTGATGGCCTATTTCACCCTAAATCCGGTTGCCCAAGGCAACACGCCCGAACCCAAAACACCGTTTGAACAGGACATTCGTGAACTAAAGGTCAACCTGCCCGCTGATGCAGCCCGCTTTATCGATCGACGGGTGGGCTGTAATCATTGGTGGGGGGAAGAGCCTTTTGATTCCGAGCGGGCCCAGGAGATTTCCCGAGCCTTAGAGCACTTCCGCTGCGAGCGCTTGGAAAAAGATGAGCAGGCACTTTTCAAGAAATACAAGGACAGCGCTCGCGTTATTCAGGCCTTGAAGAAAGCCCAACGGCTGTAAACGCCAATCACTGCCGCTTCAGATCGTTGAGGATCCATTCAAAGATGGGTCTGGGAGACTCGTTGGGGTTGAGCAGATCCGGGACCTCCTGCGAGCGGGTGCGGGTCGTGCCGTCGATGAGGTCGATGTGATCCAGGGAGGGAAACAGCCGGGCCGAGGTGTTGTTTTTTAGCGCCACCAGCGTTCCCCAAAGCTTGTTCATGGGGTCGTCCTCCAGGGCCAACCCGTCGCTGAAACGTCCCAGCCACAGGGAACTGCTAATGGGGCTGATGCCATCGTTGTAAAGCATCAGGGGGGCACTGTTGCTGTCAGGCTGCTCCGGTAAGGCGTTCATACTGGCCGAGGCTGCCGTCAGTTTTTCTCGATCGTCGGGTGGGTTTTTGAAGGCCCGCCGAACGACGGGCAGCTTGGAGATATTGTTTTCCACCAGCGAGAAGATGAAGTGTTTCGAGAACAAGTGCCTGGCTTGATGACGTTCCTTGGGCAAGGATCTCGAATTCGCCAGACGCGTCAGCAGGTACTTGGTGCTATTGTCCGTGGAGCCAAAGAAGCTGCCATAGGTAATGAACTTATGCTGAAATGCCTTGTAATCCTGTTCGGCCTTGGGGAATACCGTGATGTTCGGGTTATTGCACAACGAACAGTCAAAGTTGTCCCAATGAAAGTCCTTCTCGAATCCGGGAAACTTTTTTTCCGTGACCCAGTAAACCAGCCCGCTGGTCATCCGGACCGGATTCATGGGGTGCCCATTTTTGAACTGTTCTCGCATCCAGCTGGGGTGTGCCAGGGGGCTCCCGTGAAACGGGGTGCCAATCGTCAGAACGGCGTCGGTTTGGGCGTTGATCTCCGGATTGTGCATGACATTGCGATAGAGCAGGCCCCCTTCACTGTAGGCCAGAACCTTGTACCGGACACCGGGGTGAAGGTTTGAAAACTGATCCAGCAGTACCGCCAAGTTTTCGCTGAGTAAAGGCAGATCCTTGGACGTGTCGTAGCGGAGCAGGTAGATTTTAAAACGTCGCTGGAACTCGTCGTCGCGCCTGGCGTAGTTTAAAAACGGAGCCCAATGATAGTATTCTTCTTTTTCGGCATTGATGCCATGGATCAGAATCAGGGGCGTGCGGTTTTCAAGGGGGATACTCGTAAAGGTATCGAGGCTGACATCGGCCACTCGATGAATGGTTTCCAGCTTCTGAAGTGCTTGGGCTGATAGGGGCAGCATCAAGATCCAGATCATGAGGCTGGCGGTAAGGTATTTTCGAGTCGCGGTCGATACTGGATTCAAGTCGTCTAACTCCCCTGACTTTCCCGGTAGCGTAACCCGGGAAGCTGCCTCTGGGTTTTTTCGTCCCTCGGTTCCCTAAGGGTGCCGGGGGCACATGTACATCATACCCATATTTCAATGTCATGAGTATCCTGCTTCGGGCTAGACTTTCATACAGCCCATCGCGATAGCTGACCTGGGTGTTTTCGGTTCCGCAAAGAAGGTTTTGCCAAGGCGTCTCTGCTCATTCGAAGAGGCCATTCACCAAACGTAACACTTTATCATCTTTACAAATTCAGGTGCATTGATGGGAACAGATAGTGTCACGAAAGGAATTGGATGATGATCCCTGCTGTTAAGTTTTCTGCCGCAACGTCAGCCCCCACTGTGTCTGAGCGTGGAACGATTCAACCTCACGTTCGCCTGCAATCCGATTTGGATGATCCGGATCAGTACTATGCCCGTGCCCGTCAGATTGCGCGTGAGAGTCAAGGCGCCGTGTCGGATGTCGACTTTCCCATTGGCAGCGATGCCGCTGAGCAACTGGGAGAATTGACCGGTTTGGCCAATGGCCGCTTTAAGAGTGCCGTTGATGTTTTAAAACAGATTGGCGATCTGGCCGGTGGTTTTGTGAACAGCTCTGACGATAAGGACGATGGTCAAACTCTCCTCAGGCAGCTGAAAAATCTGGGCGTCCCCCTGCCGGATTTGGCGGCCATTATGTCGAAAGGCAAAGCATATGAAGAACTGATCCTCAATGCCCTGGTGAAGGCTGCTAAACTCTCTGAGGGACAAAAATAAGCGTCACGTGTTCATCGTGGGAACAACGCGCTGAGGATAGGGCTATCCGGTTGAGCTTGACATGCCATTAAAATCCCTAGCCACGTGACGAATGGACTTGACAGAGCGAAAGGTTACACTATAGCCAAAACTAGGCGCTATGCTTGACCTTACCTGCGTTTACACTCAAGAATGGGTTATGAATTAAGCTACTGAAGCTACTGATGGAGTAGCTGGATTTTTCATGGAACGGCGTTGTGACTTAGGTCGGTGATTCAGAGCCCGGGGCAAGGGTGAAGTCGTGTCTTGTATAAGGATGGGTTGTCATGAGTACACACCAGACGTCTCAAGTGGGTTTTCGGTTTCGAGAAGAGATAAAAGCAAAAACCTATGAGCAGCACATGCGTCTTGAGCAACACTTGAACGTGCTGGGGCCGGATAAGACGTTAGCCGATTATGTTCATCTCTTACACCTGTTTTACGGGTTCTATCACCCTTTGGAACGACAACTGCGGCGGTGGCAGGATAACCCGGAGTTGCGTCCTCTTGACTTACATACTCGCCTCATTAAGGCCGAGGCTCTTCAGGAGGATCTGGCGATACTCCGAGTACAGCATCCCGATGAATTTTCGGATCTCCCGGAATGTACCCAACTGCCAAGCCTTCGGTCCGTGCCTGAGGTGATGGGGTGCCTTTATGTGGTGGAGGGCTCGACCTTGGGAGGGCGGATTATCACCCGGCGGCTCCAGGAGGCCTACCAAATTACTCCGGGCACTGGTGGGCGCTTTTTTGCCAGCTACGGTTCAGAGGTCCCATCGATGTGGCGACAATTTTGGCGTGTCCTGACGGCATATGTCGATGCCAATCCCGAGACAGCGGACACTATTCTGGCCTCGGCCCAGTGCACCTTTAGGACACTGGAAGACTATGTCGTTCGGCAGTCGTCTAGCCCCCCTCTGTTTCCGGCATCACCCGGACACAATACATCGGGAGCAACTTCATGACTCTCACCCATGATCCGCTGCCTGAACCTGTTGATCTGAGCGTATGTGATCAGGAGCCTATCCATCAGCCCGGGTATATTCAGCCCCATGGGGCCTTGATTGTCCTGGAAGAGCCTCACTTGATTATTACGCATGCCAGTAACAACCTGGCCTCGCTCTGGGGTGTGTCGGCACAAGCGGTGTTGAATGAACCTTTGACGGCACTGTTCAGTGTGTCGGAAATAGCGGAATTTCAAAACGCCATGGCGACCGAGTCCCTGGATAACAATGTCGTCAGCCTGATGAGCCTTGATCGTCTGGGCCAGTCCATCTGCATTCTTGCCCACCGTGTAGACAATCATCTTTATTTGGAATGTGAAGTTTGGGACAACCCTCCCACATCACCGCCAGTGAATATGAATCTGTTGCTTAAGGACGATCTGGCCCGTTTGTCCAAGTTCAAGCGATTGACGCCCTTTTTTAATGCGGTTAGCCAGCTTCTTAAAAAAGCAACTGGATTTGATCGGGTGATGGTTTATCAGTTTGCCCAAGATGGCCATGGGCAGGTCATCGCCGAAGCACGCAACGAGAATCTGGAGCCTTTTCTCGGACTGCGTTATCCGGCTACGGATGTGCCGACTCAGGCCCGAGCGTTATATTTACGAAATCCCATTCGCCTCATCCCCGATGTCAACTACACGCCTGTTGCGGTCCAAGCCAGTGAAAGCCTGGTGGGACATCCGCCACTGGATATGAGTTACTGCTTTCTGCGCAGTGTGTCGCCGATCCATATCGAGTACCTGCAAAACATGGGTGTTCGCGCCTCTATGTCTATCAGTTTGGTGGTCAATAACACACTGTGGGGGCTCATCGCATGTCATCATATGACCCCCCGATACATGGCCTTTGAAATGCGAACCCTGTGTGAATTCTTGGGACAATATATTTCCATGCAGATTGAACACCTGATTGAGGCCGAAAACGAAGACTATCAGCATCGGCTTAAAGTCCGGCTTCGGACCCTGGTGGATAAAATGTATGTGGCTGATACGTTTATGGATGGCTTGAAGAGAGCCTCCTCCGAATTATTGGAGTTGGTTCAGGCCAGTGGTATTGCCATTACTTATGGTGGCGACCTGTATCTGCAAGGTCTGACCCCATCGGAGTCCGATATGCGGCAGTTGCTTGACTGGTTGAGCGACAACGCAGGCTCTGAAGTCACCATTGTCAATTCGCTTTCAACGATGCATCCGCAAGCCTTGCAATATGTCCCTCATGTCTCCGGGTTGCTGGGGATTACCTTGTCGAAAGAGGAGCGGGATTATATTCTGTGGTTTCGCCCTGAGGTGGTTCAAACCGTGAACTGGGCCGGTGATCCGGGTAACGTTGCTACGTACAATCCCGCAGAAGGTCGGCTCTCTCCTCGCAGGTCCTTTGAGTTATGGAAGGAAAAAGTTCGTGGGACCTGCCAACCATGGCTTCCTGCCGAAGTTGACATTGCTCTGGATTTTCGCAAGATCATCCTGAACATCATTTTTCGTCGTGTGGAAGAATTGAACCGGCTATCCAAAAAGCTTCGGGAAAGCGAGGAACGCTATCAAAGAGCCTTAACGGCTTCTCGGGACGGTGTGTGGGAATGGAACCTGAAGACCGATAATATTATCTGGAACGACCGTGCCGCCGCCATTCATGGCTATTCGCTCGGCGAGCGGGTGACATTCAGTAGCAGGCTGTTTTTTAATCAAATTCACCCGGACGATCGTCCGACTGTTCAACAGGCATTCCACCAGCATTTTAAAGGGGGGACGTCCACGTGTGAAATTGAGTATCGTGTCCTGAATAGGCAGGGGCAGTACATTTATGTCAGTAACAAGGCGATTGCCCAGCGCGATGAATTTAAAGAACCCATCCTGGTTACTGGGACCATTTCAGATATTACAGCCCGGAAGACGGCTGAGGAAAGTTTGCGAGAAAGTCAGGTCCGCTCTCGTAAAATAGTCGAAGCCTCGATTATCGGTATTTTGTTTGCGACACCTGAAGGGGCTATTGTTGATGCCAACGAAGCCTTTTTAAATATGATTGGGTACTCTCGCCAAGCCCTGGATGCCGGGTGTATTCGCTGGGATGAATTGACGCCGCCCCAGTATGCGGAGCTGGATGCCCAAAAATGGCAGGAGGTAATACAAACGGGACAGTGTGCGCCTTACGAGAAGCAATATATTCACAAGGAAGGGTACTTGATTGATGTGTTGATTGCTGCTGCACTAATTAGCTCAGCTGTTCCGACCACATGTATTGCTTATGTTATTGATATTACAACGCAAAAGAAGGCAGAAGAGACGCTTCGCACCAGTGAAGCTCGCTTTCGAGCGTTGGTCAATGCCATTCCTCAAATTGCCTATTCCGCTGAACCCAATGGGCATATTGATTGGTACAACGATCGATGGTATGTCTTCTCGGGGTTGTCTCCTGATGATCCAAACGGTCAGGCGCTGATTACCGTTTTACATCCGGATGATTTGCAATCGTATCTGGAGACGTGGCAAACGGCTGTGGAAAAGCAAACCATCTTTCAAGGGGAGTATCGTTTTTGGGATGCAACCCTGCAGCAATGGCGCTGGCATCTGGGCCAGGCAACGCCCTTGCGGACGGAAGATGGCACCATTTTAAAATGGTTTGGAACGTTTACGGATATTGAGCCCATCAAGCAGGCCAAAGAATTGGCCGAAGAGTCCAATCGTCGCAAAAGCCAGTTTCTGGCCAATATGTCTCATGAGTTGCGCACCCCGTTGAATGCCGTAATTGGCTATTCGGAGATGATGTTGATGGGGCTTGCCGGAGAGATGAGCGGCAAGCAGCAAAAATACACCCAGAATATTTACATGAGTGCCAAGCACCTCTTGGACATGGTGAATGACATTCTTGATCTGTCCAAGGTTGAATCGGGCCATGTGTCTTTCCACCCGGTGCCGATCAACATTCAGGAGCTGGTTCAGGAGTTGAATGATATTTTGATGAATTTGGCAAAAACCCAGGATATTCGCATGACGTTTGAGGTCGATCCGTCACTGACGGTGATTCATGCCGATCCCTTGCGTTTGAAGCAGGTGTTTTTTAATCTCATCAGCAATGCCATTAAGTTCAACAAACCGCAAGGTCATGTTAAAGTTCGCCTTCGCCAGTCCCAGGATACGGATTCGGGTTGGATGGTGGTTGATGTAGAAGACACCGGAATTGGCATTCCTCAGGATAAAATTAAAAACTTGTTTCAGGAATTCTACCAGGTGGACTCATCGAAAAGTCGTCGCTTTGAGGGCACCGGCCTTGGGTTGGCCCTTACAAAACACCTGATTGATCTCCAGCATGGAACGATTACGGTACAAAGCACGGAAGGCGAGGGATCCTGCTTTAGCTTTAAAATTCCCCTGAACCCCGTGCGATTTGTCCAGGCCGAAACCTCCTCTTCAGCTTGAAGGGGGAGGGGCAAGAGCATGGGCAAGACAAGCAGGATTATTGTGTGGGGCTCTCATCTGCCAGATATCGTATTGTATTGATAATACTGTCCGGATTTAACGAGATGGAATCAATCCCCGCATTGACCAGAAATTTCGCAAATTCAGGATAATCACTGGGGGCTTGGCCACAAATCCCGACCTTGCATCCTGCCTTTTTTGCAGCCTGGATGATGTGTACAATCATTTTGTTTACCGCGTCGTTGCGCTCATCAAACAGATAAGCCAAATCGACGGACTCCCGATCGATGCCTAAGGCCAGCTGGGTCAGATCGTTGCTGCCAATGGAAAACCCATTAAACAGCGTGGCAAATTCTTCGGCCAGAATGACATTCGACGGGATCTCGGACATCATATAGATTTCCAGGCCATTTTGGCCTTTGACCAAGCCATTTTCTGCCATCACTGCCTGGACCTTATGCGCCTCTTCCAGGGTGCGGCAGAAGGGGATCATGACAATGACATTGGTCAATCCGGCAATGTCTCGAACCCATTTGATGGCTTTACATTCCAAGGCAAATCCTTCCTGATATCGGGAGCTGTAATATCGGGAGGCGCCTCGAAAGCCAAGCATTGGGTTCGCTTCTGGTGTTTCAAACTGGGCACCTCCAATCAGGGCGGCATATTCATTAGTTTTAAAATCACTGGTTCTGACAATCACAGGCTGGGGATATCGCGAGGCGGCAATCTTGGCGATTCCCAGAGCGAGCTGTTCAACAAAGTAATCTGATTTGTGGGCATAGCGTTGGGTTAAATGCTCAATTTGTGCCCGGACGTGTGAGTCTTCCAAGTGGTCAAAATTCACCAGCGCCATGGGGTGGATTTTGATGAGGTTGCTGATAATAAATTCCATGCGGGCCAAGCCAATACCCTGGCAGGGCAAATCCCACCACTGCAGGGCACTGGAGGGATCGGCTATATTCATCATGATGTTGACCGGGCTGGTGGGAATCGAGCCCAGATCGAGGGTTGTTTCTTCATAGGGCAGGATGCCTTCATAGATGTAGCCTTCCTCGCCTTCGGCGCAGGAAAGCGTGATCTCCTGGTTGTCTCTTAAGGTTGTGGTTGCATTCTGAGTACCGACGATGGAAGGAATCCCGAATTCCCGGCTCACAATAGCGGCATGGCAGGTTCGTCCACCAAAATCCGTAATAATGCCTTTGGCATGTTTCATCAGGGGAACCCAGTCGGGCTCTGTCATCTGTGCTACTAGGATTGATCCTTCCTGAAACTGCTCAATGTCTTTTGAATTTTCAACAATGCATACTTTCCCTGTGGTGATGGCATTGCCGATACTGATTCCTGAAAGAAGCACTGTTCCTTTTTGTTTCAGGCTGTAGCTTTTAAGGGTCTTTGTCGTTCGTTGGGAATGAACCGTTTCCGGACGCGCTTGGACGATAAAGAGCTCCTGGCTTTCCCCGTCTTTTGCCCACTCAATGTCCATGGGGCGATGATATTGATTTTCAATAATGACAGCCCATTTGGACAACGTTAAAATTTCCTGATCGGAGAGAACGAAGGATTGACGTTCGGTTTCTGAAGTAGGAATATTCCGGGTTTTTTCTTCCTGGGTTTCGCCATAGATCATTTTTTGCTCTTTGGTTCCAAGGGTCTTTTCGATAATGGGGCATAATGACGAATTGTCCAGCAAAGGCTTGAATGTTCGATACTCATCCGGGGTAACAACGCCTTTGACAATGTTTTCACCCAGCCCCCAGGCGGCATTGATGAGAACAGCCCGTGGAAAACCCGTTTCCGTATCGATGCTGAACATCACGCCGTAGCCTGCCTTATCGGAGCGAACCATCTTCTGGACGCCAACCGAAAGGGCGATTTTCATATGATCAAATCCTTTCTCCTCGCGGTAAGCAATGGCCCTGTCCGTAAAAAGAGAGGCAAAACATTGTCGACAGGCTTCTAATAGCTCCTGCTCGCCACTGATATTTAAAAAACTTTCCTGTTGTCCGGCAAAACTGGCGTCGGGTAAGTCTTCTGCAGTGGCGCTGCTTCTGACGGCAACATCCGAATTTTTTTGTTGATAACGCTGAGAAAGCTCCTGGTAGGCACTTTTGATTTCATCTGCAATTGCCTGGGGAAATTCTGCATTTAGGAACAGGGCGCGAATCTGTTTTCCTGTTTCCGCCAAAGAACATTTTCCGCTGTGAAAGTCTGAAAGCGCTTTTTTGATCGCTTCTTCCAGATTGTTTTCACTGGCATAAAGCCAGTAGGCCTTTGCATTGGTGGCAAAACCCTCGGGAACTTTAATCCCCTTGCTTTTTAATGTCTGAATCAGTTCCCCGAGTGAAGCATTCTTGCCACCGACATCAGCAACATCATTCATGCATAAATCTTCAAACCACTGAATGTAGCGGGTTTTGCTTTTTAAGTTCATCGCTATCCCCTTTGCTTATTTCAAGGCTTCCTGTGAATACTTCGTTTTGATGGATGACATGGGCCCGTTATTGATAATCATAATTGTTTGTTTGGCATGCTTGAAAACATCTTCACTGACACTTCCCATCAGGAATTTTGAAAGTCCTTGCCTGCCATGGGAGCCCATTATAATCTGATCAATCCCTTCTTTATCGGCGAAGTGGCGAATCTCCTGGGAAGGCATCCCTCGAACATACTTTGTCTCAACCACATCAAGACCGGCTTGTTCTAGATATGCCTTTGCCCCATCCAGCACGTGTTGTGCTTTTTCGAATTGATCCGAATCCCAGGGCTTTTCCTGAATCAGGTCAATGACGTACAGGAGATAAAATGAGTGCTGATTATTTCTAAAAAGCTCAATCACCCATCGAAGGGTTTTCTTTGAGCAATCAGAACCGTCAATGGGCAATAGAATTTTCATCCTAGAACCTCCTTCGGTGTCCATTATCTTTCTTTCTTATGGTGACAGGTTTCCTGCGTTCCGAAATTCAACCTTAGCGTATTAGACACATGGGTAGTATTGCTTCAGGTAGAAGCTCAGAGTTGGGTTTATAGGCTATATACCCCTTCCTGGAAGAGATTATAAAGCCAAAGTGCGAGAAGGAGCTTTTAATGCCTGGATGACGGGAACAGAAGTGGGCCAAATAGAAATACACGAAAAAGTCACAAGCAATCTGTTTTGGATTAAAGAGGGTTGCTGGACCGTAATGGGCTAACTTGCTAATTCCAATATTTTCAACGTATGTAATAAGACGGCCTCTACACTGTTGCCAGCCATACAGGCATGAATTCCTGTGCGCTCAACTCGATCGGAGTGCATAATGGACTCTCGAGAAGGTACCAGGTTCGTGCAAGGACCTTGCTCACCCGGTTTACCCTGGCGATAATTTCGGTAGCAAGGCTGACAACGCAGGGTCGTTGTATCATACCCAAACTCCGGCTGCCACAGGACACCGTTGACCAGGTTATAGTTCTGGGCATAGCCTGTTCCTACCGGATGTGAGCTGCCCCATAATATCAACGCCGGCTTTTGAACTGCACGACTGGCATGATTGAGAAAACTGTCCAAACCGATAAAAAGTCGACATGCCGCAACGGCTGCAATGGAATGTCGTCGGGACGGACTTTCCAGAAAATCAATCTCGGGCACCCGACGATCACTGGCGCCACCCACTTGTAAAATGTCATAGCCGGTTTCTGTTTTAAGTTGCGAAACAAGTTGCCGCCAGTGCGACATGGGCCAGTCTTTGTAAGGGGACCAGCCAGTGGTCGTATGGATTAGGATGGTTTTATCCAGTCCCTGGGCCCAAGCACGGTGCTCGTCGGTTAAGGTTACATACAAATTATCATGGGGGGACACGCCTGCTTGGCGACAAAATACGCTTGTCAAATGAATCGCCATTGGGTGTGGTGGGTCTATGCCTTGATGTTCATAGGGATAATACAGTCCCACACGTTTATACGCTTTTTCAAGCGAGGCTGTTGCCTTATTAACTGTTTCCCAATTGCCGTTAGCTACTGGGACCACTTCATCCAGCAAGGGGTTGTCTTCCAGTAGATCGGTATAGCCCTGAAAGCAGACAAACCGAGTCCGAAAGCCTTTTGCCTTCAACTCCGGCAACACCGATGTCGCCATTAATATGTCTCCGAGAGCTCCTGGGCGTACCAATTCAACAATTTTTCCCTCAGACACGGTGGCGAAGCCCTCGAATAAACAGCTAGTCAAGCATTAGTATACCACGGATCGATATACGGACTTTGCGCAGATACTATGAGAATATTGCTTTCCAACTTTAAAAGAGCATCAATATACCAATTATGACAGTTTTCATTTGTTACACCGGGATTTGCGTTAAATCCCTCTGACCAATGTTTTGTATGTTCTAGAGACAATCTATGGCAATACAAGCATCATGGCCTTATGGAAAGTCTACGTTTATCCAATTCATAATACTAGTAGTTTTGGTAATTGGCAGCGTAAGTCAAAGTTTCTAGAATGCTTCCTGTTGCTAAGATTTTACTCGCTTGGCATATATTAGCATGTGACGATGCATCGGGGTTACTATGCTGCGCTTTTTGAAGCCAAGACTCTATCTGGGGTTAAAACAATTGAAGCATTCCCAGTTGGCAAGTCACCAGACATGGTTCAAGCAGAATCAATACCTTCCTTATGTCACATTACAGCAGTACCAACGAAACCTCTTAAGCCAGCTTTTAAATGCGGCATATCAATATATTCCGGAGTATCAGTCGAGACTCGAACAGGCCGGAGTCATCCGCAACCAGATTATTAACTTTGACCAGTGGCCTGAGCTGATGCCCTTGACACGGCAAGATTTAAGTGAGCGAAAAAACCGGTTTATCAATCCAAACGCTGAAGAAAATGGGATTTACTTTGCTTCAACCGGGGGGTCTACAGGAACACCTGTTTATATAGCGCAAGACGAGGCTTATCGTGCCTGGTCGCAGGCAGCATACTTTTTTTACAATGAGTGGTCGGGGTTACACATTGGAACCCCCTATTTTCTACTTTGGGCTTCGGAACAGGATCTGTCGCCTCAATGTACGTCGCTAAGGGAAAAACTGCTTCAAGGGTTTTTGCAGGGCCGTCGCATTTTGGATTGCTCACTCACGTCGCCCGAAATTTATGCATCTCTAATCCGTCAAATCAACCGGCAAAAAGATTGTGTCCATATGATTGGCTATGCTAAAGAATTGCATGCCTTAGCAACATTCAGCATTGAAAATAAGATGCCCATTAATCGCTCATTTAAGGCCGTTTACTCTACCGCAGAGCGCCTAACGACTCGCATGAGGAAGACCATTGAAGAGGTGTTTCAATGTAAAGTCTTCAACCGTTATGGGGCCAGAGATGTGGGGGATGTTGCCTGTGAGTGTCATTTTCAGCGTGGTCTTCATATTAACCCCTTATTCGCACTTATCGAGGTGGTTGACCAAGACATGCGGATTTTGCCGTATGGTGAGGAAGGGCAGATTTTGGTGACCAATTTCCATAATCATGCCATGCCCCTTTTACGCTATGCCATTGGGGACAGAGGTATCCTGCAAGCTCCCCGTCGGTGCGAGTGTGGCCGAGAATGGGAGACCTTAACCTGTATTACGGGGCGGACCAATGAGAAAATTTTGCTGCCCAATGGCAGACAGTTCAATGGTATTTTCGTGGAAGAAGCGTTTGATTATGTGCCCTCGATCAGAGGCTATCAACTTAAGCAAATTGCTCCGGCTAAGCTTCTTATCCGCCTTTCATCTCATATCGAGAATTATGCTGACACGCATGCGCCGGATCTTGAGGCCTTGGTGCACCGTCTTCAAACCTGGACACAGTACCCCCTCCAAATTGAGTTTGAGCAAACCGATGATTTTGAGAAGACGCCAACAGGTAAGCAATTAACCATTATTCCTTTCAAGGGAACGCGAAGACAAGTGCCGCAAGATTCTCCTGAGTTAATCTTAACTTCCTAAGTCTATTGCTAGTAATACAGAGGAACACCCTATGAGCAAGATGGGTATTATGGGCCCGCATTTAATGTTCGATTGTCGTCAGGTCAACATTGAAAAATGCAGTGACCTGAATTATATTTGGGAATTTCTGAACACCATGCCGGACCTGCTGGGGATGACTAAAATCACACAGCCCTATGTCTTCCCCTATAGCGGTTTAATTCCTGAGGATGAAGGAGTAACGGGGACAGTGGTTATAGCAGAATCCCACTTAGCATTTCATTCCTTTACTCGGAAAGACTATTTCTTTTTCGATATTTTTAGCTGCAAACCTTTTGATATAGAGGCTGCGAAACAATACGTCTTTTCGACATTTGATGTTCAGGATTATGACGTCCACTACATCGAACGAGGACGTTACTTTCCTCGCTCAGAATTGTCAAACTATTTTCGCGAGAGCATGATTGCGTTACCCTAAGTGATCATACTTGTGGTGGATTAGTCCAATACTATTATTCACGAGTTTTTGAGTCTGTTTAGTGTGTATCACATTACTGGTCACAAGTGAAGCACTATGTAGACCCTGTCTAAAACCAAACGTCTGAATTTAATATCTTTTTTGGGGATTTTTATGATTTTTAGTTAGAGATTCGGTGAGTTCTAACAAAAATTATCCTTCCCTCTTTTTAGCAGCTTTTTTGCGGGAGAGTTACCCTTCTGGTTTCCTCCTTTTCTGGGCTAGTATCCTATTTTTGTAGGCTGTCTTTACTATCAGGCAAAAGACTAATTTCTTAATAAATATCTAATTATAAATAAACAATTATTATTTCATCTTGATTTTTGAAACCTCCAAGACCCTCTTCCCTCCTGGATTATCTGTAGATTTGAGGTTCGAGCAAAGAAATTTGATACTGATTTCTGTTAAGTAGTTGAGGAATATCTGACACAAAAAAATAGATACCCGTTTTTATATAAACACGGATAGATTAAAGGGTTATTGGGCACTAGGTCGGAGGATGATATGACACTTGCCAGTTCGACGCAAAGTCGAATTCCGTTATGGGATCGGCGTGATGATATATTGTTGCAGAAGCCTCCTGTTCTTCCTCAGAGGTCTGCGCCACAAGATATTTTTCCAGGTCTTGCACTGCCTGAATTTCGGATTCCCGAGATTAAAATTCCTGATGTTAGTATTCCCGAACGTTATGTCCGCCCTGTTCGTAACTTCGTTCGGGATGTTAGTGAAGGGGTTCGAGATGTGATTGAACTCCAGAAGACTGTTGAGCAAGTAGAGCGCCGTCGGATAGAACTACAGCAACAAATTCGACAGGAAGAGCAGTCGCGACAAGAAGCAATGGAACGTGCCACACGTCGGGTGCAGCGGTATCTTGACCGTCATCCTAACGTGGTCAGTCCATGTGAGTCGCCGAGTCTGTTGATTGAAAGTAGCCCAGAGGCTCTAAGAGAGCGTTTTAGCGGACATCCTAAACTTTTGCAACGTCTTCTGGCTTTGCGTGAGCTTACGAATTCTACGGCCAGTCAAGATCGGTTAGCGCGGTGGCAAGGGGAATTGGAAATTGCCAATTATGAATATGACTTTGCTCGAGAGCAGTTATCTGCTAGAACTAATCCGGGCCATAATACGGAAGCCCGTCGGAGTCGGATTAAAGAGCTACATGCTCAATATATACCAGTTCGCGAACAACTCCTTCGTACCGAGCGGACAATTGCTGAGTTAACACATCGCCAATCCCGGATTGAGCGTGAAAGAGCAAACTCTCAGCGTGAATATGAAACGGAACGACAACGTCTTCAAAAGCAGGCTGATGATCTCATCAATACACTTAGTTTTCCAGGAGAAAGCCCAGAGCGTGCTGCACAGTTACGAACAGAATATCGTGAGTATTTTCGGACTCACTCGATTTCTGAAATTCGGATTGAAGGTGGAGATGTTGCACCGGATGTGGTTGATAGGGTTGCTGTGCCCTTTAAGCGAATAATGAGTCAATTGGAAAGTCTGGAACGTGAGCGTAATGAAAACCGCTCATCTGTTGATAGAATGACTAGTGAAGTGAATCGAGACTTGGTTGCAGAGAGAACTCGCCGTACGGAGTTGATTTCCGAGGCTCGTAGATTATCACGAGAGCTTTCCATCTTGGAGCCACAGTTTCGTCTTGATTCACAGGACAGTCGACTGAGAAACCGTTGGCCTCAAAATACACAGGTTCATGCCACGAGTAGTGGTTCTCAGTATTCAATTTTCTTTCCTGGTGATGAGGAGCCCAACAATTACTTTAATCAACTCACAAGAAATATGAGAACAGCTAAAACTTTTGATGAAGCTATTCGGCAAACAGAGCGGACCATTCAATATTATCCAGGTAGTGCCCAAGTTCGCGGTCAAGGTGCACAAACTCCCATGTCTTCAACACCACCAGCAGATGGGGGGTGGGATACAAGGCAGAATCGTCCACGCCGTATTTTGATAGTCATGGGTGATGGTGCTGACATTGCTGAAAACAATGAAGCAACGAGCCGTCAGATCATTGAAATGGCCCGTACTCGCTTTGGTGTTCCTGCAGAAAATATTCAAATCCTGAGACGTCCCACTCGGACTCACTTGACAGAAGCATTTGAAAATATGCGAGATTTTGCTACCAATAATGACAATGCCGAGTCTATGGTTCTCATGTTGGGACATGGTCGCTCCAATGGTTTGGAAGCCGGATTAACTGCCGAGAATGGTTACCAGCAAGGTGCAAACAACGGCTCGATAAGAATGCGTTCTCCACAGGGGCCAATGGCAGGATATACCTTACAAGAAAGCGAACTCAAAGAGTTATTTAATACCTACATGTCCGGTTTTCGTGTGAACCGATTAATTGTGGACTCCTGTTTCGCGGGTGATTTCCTTGCTCAAGCTCCGGGCCGTAGAGACTCCTTATCTGCCTCAGTAGCATAGAAATTTTATACTAGCCTTTTCGAGGTTAAATTTATCTTGTGATACGATAGAGACAACCTCAAGTCTTATCGTTGGTTGCGAGGCCATTGTATGGACCCTTCATTTCCGATTGTGCGGATTGAACAGGTTTCAAAATATTACCCTGCTCATCAGGTGAAAGCGCTTCAGTCCATCTCGCTTCAGATTCAGGTGGGGGAACGGGTGGCCCTGGTGGGTTCTAGTGGTTCCGGGAAAACAACGTTATTAAACTTGATTGGCTTGATTGATACTTTTGATCAGGGTGAGATTTTTTTTGAGGAGAAGCCTCTGTCTTGCTTGTCAGAGGCCGAGCGCACGAATCTGCGACGGGCCCGTATTGGATTCATATTTCAGTTTTTTAATCTATTACCAACATTGACTGTATTCGAAAATGTTGCATTACCCTTGCAGTTAAATGGTCTGCGTCAAAAAAAGCAGATTCAACTTCAAGTGAATGACATGTTGGCCCAAGTTGATCTGTCCGAGAGGGCCTCATTTTTTCCACATCAATTGTCAGGAGGGCAAATGCAGCGTGTTGCTATTGCCCGAGCCTTGGTGCATAGGCCTGTCCTGGTTATTGCTGATGAACCGACCGGTAATTTGGACAGTGAAACCGGTCATGAAATCTTGGGGCTTCTGGAGCGCTCCTGCCAAGAGAATGGCCAAACCCTGGTAATGGCAACTCACAGTGCTGAAGCAACCCGGATCTGCAACCGACAGATCCGAATCCATGATGGCAAACAGGCCCACAACCTATGAGCTTCTTTTTAACTCAGGCCCTGGTGTTTCGAAATTTGGCCCAAAATCCGCTTCGGACCCTATTTACAGTGATGGGAATTGCGCTTGGGGTAGCTGTGTTTCTGGCCATTCAGCTTTTAAACCGATCGGCTCTGGCCGAGTTTGAAAAGAGCGTGACGTTTTTGAGTGGGGACAGTAATCTTGAAATTGTATCTGAGACGGGCCAGCTCTTTGATGAGCATATCTTATCGGGCTTAACCTGGCTTTGGCACGAAAACAGTCGATACACACCAGTTGTCTCTTTCGTGGCCGCACTTGTCTCCAAAGTTGAGCGTGATGAACCAGAATTAGTTGAGGTCCTGGGGCTTGATTTCATGCGGGATACGCCATTGGAAGGGTGGGAATTTACGCAGGAAGGGACGCCCAAGGATTTTCTCGATATTTTTAAAGCCAATTGTGTTTATGTTTCTGAAGGGTTTGCCCGGGCTCATGGCATTCGGCTGGGCGATACGCTTCCCTTGCAGCTGACCGATAGCCAAGAGAATGTCAAGGTTTCGGGTATTTATCGGACAAACAGCGGGACGGCATCCATAGCTCAGAATTTAATCTTGGGTGATATCAGCGTTATTCAAGATCTGTTTCATCAGCCGGAGCGGATTAACCGTATTCAACTCACCGTACCATCTCATGAGGTATCTTTGTTTCAGAAACGATTACAAGCTCAGATGCACCCTGGTCTTGTGGTACAGACTCTGGCCGAACGCCAGAAGCAGCTTGAAAAAATGCTGGCATCTTTTCATATCAATCTTCAGGCATTGAGTATGGTGTCTTTGTTGGTCGGCATGTTTCTGATTTACAACACAATGTCGATTTCAATTCTCCGCCGACGGGTGGAAATTGGAACACTTAGAACGTTAGGCTTAACCCGAGGGCAGATATTTCGGCTTTTCCTAACAGAAGCCTCGGTGTTGGGCATTATCGGTATGGCACTCGGTGTCGCACTTGGGGTTGGTCTGGCTCAGGGTGGGATGGCCGGTGTGTCAAAAACATTGCAGACCGTTTATGGTGCATCCCCACTCAGACAATTGGATCTGTCATGGGTTTTGTTGAGCATCTCGGGTCTTGTAGGCTTTCTAGTGACCCTCCTGGCCGCATTTCCGCCTATTTGGGAAGCGACTCAGGTTCAACCGGCTTTGGCCAGCAGACCCTCTGAGGAAAGCACTCGGGCGCAAAAACGGGCTTGGCCATTATTGGGAGTGGGATTGCTTTTTTTGCTTCTTGCAGCCTGGGCCTGTACATGGCCAAGTGTTGATCGGATTCCTGTTGGCGGCTATGCGGCTGCCTTTTTATTAATGCTGGGCTTCGCCGCCATGACACCGTTTGTTGTGTTACAGACCGCACGATTGATCAAATTTGTTGCTGAACAGATGAGCTTTTGGCGACTTCAGTTGGCGTTTGCCAATCTTCAACGTGCCTTGGCGAAGACCAGTGTTGCCGTCGCCAGCCTGATGGTCAGTGTTGCATTGGTGGTGAGTATTGCGACCATGGTGGGGAGTTTTCGCTCCACGGTTACGGATTGGGTGAACCAAACCCTGAAGGCCGATTTGTTTATTGAACCCACCCTGCGAACCTATTCCCCATCTGCCCCCGGTCTTTCTCCAGAGATTGTGGCCTCGATCAAAAAATTGCCTGGGGTTGAAGCTGTGGATGATTTTGTGGAGAGACCGATCTCGTTTCGAGGTGAACCAACACGCTTGGGAGCCGGAAATTTTCAGGTACTTCAGCGTTACGGCAACCTTCGCTTTGTCGGTGGCCAATCCCACCAAAGTGTGTTTGAACGGGTGGTTTCTTCCCCTCACAATATTGTGGTGAGTGAAAGTTTTGCCACCCGTTTTAATATCCGGCCGGGGCAAATGCTCTCATTACCGACTCCCAGAGGACCATTACGTCTTGAAATTGGGGGTGTTTATTACGATTATGCCAGTGAGCTGGGTTATATCGTTATGGATAAAGCCCTTTATCGACAGTATTTTAATGATGCCTCCAGCACCAGTATGGCTGTTTATCTGGCACACGGTGAAGAACCCGAACAATTACGCCAACGAATATTAAATACCATCGGTAAAACCGTTCCTCTGACCATTCGTCAAAACCGAGAATTGCGTCATGAGGTGCTTCGGATCTTCGACAACACCTTTGCCATTACCAACGTTTTGTTGATTATTTCGATTGTCATTGCGGCACTATCCGTGGCCATTACCTTGTTCACCCTGGTGTTGGAATTGGAAGCCCATTTGACGTTGCTTCGGTATCTTGGGGCTCAAATCAACGATATCCGTCGCATTATTTTAATCCAGGCGGGTGTTTTTGGTGCTCTTGGAGGCACATTGGGAATTTTGAACGGGTACTTTCTATCGCTCATTCTGATCTTTATCATTAATAAGCAGGCCTTTGGATGGACTCTATTTTTTGAATGGTCCTGGGTCTTTATTATCAAGTTGTTTCTCGCCTTGCTGGTTGGTTCCGTTGCGGCTGGCTGGATCCCTGCTCAAAAGCAGGTGACCTTGTTGAAACCGGAGGTGCTTCGTCGTGCGTAAGCTTTATCTGCTGTTCGGTGCCATCATCACATTGCTCTTGGTGAGCGGTATTTCAACGGCCGTATCTCAGTCGCCGTTTACTCTTGCGCTGCCCGGCTATCAATTTCACTTTCCGAGGGACCACGCTTCTCACGATACTTTCAAAACCGAGTGGTGGTACTATACAGGGTATTTGAAAGCTGAGAATGGCCATCGGTACGGGTATGAACTGACGTTTTTTCGCACCAACCCGGGCATCATCCATCTGCCGCAAAAGACCCGGTGGGCTCTTAAAAATGTCTATCTTACCCATTTTGCAATTACCGATGAAACCGGCCGAAAATTCTTTCATCACCAGTTTCGCAACCGCCCTGGTTACCACGTGGCAGGAGCTGAAACAGCCCGCTATCACGTCTGGAATCAAAATGCTCAGGTCAGGCTTGTCGGGCAACATCATGAGCTCCAGGTCAATACGCCGGAGTTTGGATTGGCACTTCGTCTTGATCCGGCAAAACCCCCCGTCATTCACGGACAAAATGGAGTTAGCCAGAAAGCTGGCTGTTATGGCTGTGCCTCTCATTATTATTCGATGACGCGCCTCAAGACTCAGGGAATCTTACGCCAGGGAAAGACTCCTGTGAGAGTGACCGGACTTTCCTGGATGGATCATGAGTTTGGTAGTAACCAGTTGGGTTCCGATCAAGTGGGTTGGGATTGGTTTAGCGTTCAGCTGGAAGACCAAACGGAGCTGATGCTTTACCAGCTTCGGTTGAAAAATGGGCAGATTGATCCTCATTCCAGCGGTACTTGGGTAGAGGCTTCAGGTAAGGCACATCACCTGGATCGTAAGGCGTTTCGGATCCGAGTGTTGGATCACTGGAAAAGTCCGGATACAGGTGGTCGCTACCCCAGTCTGTGGCAAGTGGAGATTCCCAGTAAAAAGCTATCGCTTCGGATTACACCTACGTATTCTCGCCAGGAATTGGTGGCGCCAGAAAACTCCGGCTTAAGCTATTGGGAGGGGAGTTGTCGTGTCACAGGACATCTGTCAGAAAAACCCATAATGGGCCGGGCGTATGTTGAAATGACCGGGTACGCAGAGCGGTTTCGCCAAAAGATCTGAAGTCGTGGAGTGGCAATACTTTAAAATACCGTTCTCAAGCGTAATCTAAAATTAGCCCGGTCTTTTTAGTTACTCAGGTAAGGAGAAGTCTTTTTGATGCTCCTAGAATGAGGCCAGTGATGATGTGATTCGCGCGCCTGGCTGAGAATGATGGGTTGCGCTCGACCTGAGAAATAAGGAGAACAGGTATGAAAGCGGTTGTTTGGCATGGTGTTGGTGATATTCGTTTGGATGAGGTGGCAGAACCTCAAATTGAAGAACCCACCGATGCAATTGTACGGTTAACTGCCAGTGCCATTTGTGGCACGGATCTTCATATGATTCGAGGTACTGTCCCAGGAATGCAGCCTGGCCGTATATTAGGGCATGAAGGGGTTGGCATTATCGAAGCCCTGGGGCCGGATGTCCGCAATTTTCGTGTCGGTGATCGGGTTGTCATTCCCAGTACTATTGCATGTGGTAACTGTGTCTACTGTCGTGACGGGTATTATTCACAGTGTGATCAGGCTAATCCCAAAGGACCCGCAACGGCCTTTTTTGGAGGGCCTGAGGCTTTTGGAGGCTTTAACGGCTTGCAAGCCGAGAAGGCCAGGGTGCCTTTTGCCCATGTGAATTTGATTAAGCTCCCCAACGAAATTATTGATGAGCAAGCCATTCTGTTATCGGATATTTTTCCGACAGGTTATTTTGGAGCCGACCTTGCAGATATCGAACCTGGCCATACGGTGGCTGTGTTCGGTTGTGGCCCGGTAGGTTTATTTACCATTGTCAGTGCCAAGCTGATGGGGGCAGGTCGGGTGTTAGCCGTGGATAACATCCCATCTCGCCTAGATAAAGCTCGTGAGCTTGGTGCAGAGGTCATTAACTTTGATGAGGAAGATCCGGTTGAAACCATCAAGCGCTTGACCGGCGGGATTGGTGTAGACAGGGCGATTGATGCTGTTGGTGTGGATGCCAACTGTCCTCACCATGGGCCTGGTGTGGAGATGGCGAAACAGCAGGCACAGGTGTTTGAGCAAGAGCGCCAGCAACTTGCCCCGGAACAGAATCCCAAAGACGGGAATTGGGAGGTAGGAGACGCTCCCTCTCAGGCTTTGATATGGGCGGTTGACGCATTGGCCAAGGCAGGTACGCTTTCCATTATTGGTGTTTATCCGCCCAATGCAGAACATTTCCCCATTGGTCGGGCGATGAACAAGAATTTGACCATTCGGATGGGAAATTGCAATCACAAAAAGTACATTCCTGAGCTCATTGATCTGGTTCAGGCGGGTGCCCTCGATCCCCTCACCGTGTTAACGGAGGTTAAGCCGATGAGCGATGCTCTGGACGCGTATAAAGCCTTTGATCGGCGGGAAGCAGGCTGGATTAAAGTAGAGTTGGAGCCTGCTGCCGCTTCCAGCTGAGGCATTCTTTGTTTCATTTGGATTGGCTTGCATCAACCTGGATAAAATGGCTGGCAATGGCGGCTGTGATATAGCCGAAGACGGCAAAGGCATACACGGCTAACAACCAGCCCAAGATGCGTCCTTCTACTGTTTTGGGCCAATAATCAGAGCCCATGGTTGTCATCGTCATCGCAGTCCACCAGAGGGCATCTCCATAGTTCTTGAGACCTGTTCCCAGGGGATAACCTGCTTTATGCACGGCCTCCAGGTTTTCAAAGTGAACCATGCCCGCAGCACCGGACAAGGTGATGGCCAGGGTCAGTACAAGGACATACATCACACCCCGTCGTTTCCAGGTTCTATGGAGTGCCTGAATACTGCGACGGGTTGATGTGAGCCATCGCAATAAATTAAGGGAGCGGCTAAACCTTGCGATGTTGATTACTTTTAATGCCGGTACGACTCGAACGATTCGAAAGGCAGGTAGGAGAATGGATAGCGCAGTTAGCCAGTGGTGTCGGACATAGTCTATACGTTTGGGGGCAATCAGAAGTTCTACTAAAAAGTCGAGAATAAAGATGACCCAGATTCCATAGCCAAGCCATTCCAAAGGGCGATTTAGTCCATGGACCAGATCCAGGATGAGTAGACCGAGCCATAGAAAAGAGAGAGCAATCATGATGGGCTGAGTGAGTTTATGAATCTCCGATAATAAGGCCCATCGTTCTTGCTGATTTATGTGAGCGTGTTTTGAGTTGTTCTTGTGCATAGTGAGTTAGAAAAGGATACCCTATTGGGTTTTGGCCATCTGTTGCATACTATTGCGGATAACCGCTAGCGCATCGGGGTCTCCTTTCATTAACGCAGAAGCATAATTTTTCGCTTGATCAAAGGTGATATGCGGTGGTAGAGGTGGCATTTCTGCTGTGGTGTAGGCTTCGATTAGGACCGGCCGATCACTGTGTAAGGCTTCAATCCAGCCAGGCTCCACCTCGTCAGAATGCTCTATGCGAATGCCTTTAAAACCCAACGACTCAGCATAATGAGCATAGGGGAAATCCGGTAAGTTCTGGGAACAGTTGAATTTCGGATCGCCTTCGCTGGCCCGCATTTCCCACGTCACAAAGTTAAGCTCCCTGTTATTCAGGACCACGATAATAAACTGGGGTGATTCCCATTGTTCCCAGTAGCGCTGCAGCGTTATCAGCTCATTGAGCCCGTTCATTTGCATGGCGCCGTCTCCTACCAGAGCGATGACGGGTCGGTTGGGATAGGCAAATTTTGCAGCCAAGGCATAGGGCATGGCAGCCCCCATGGAGGCCAGCCTTCCCGACAATGTTGCCATCATTCCGCGTTTGAAGCGATGGTACTGGGCGTACCACACGGTCGTGGTACCGGTGTCGATGGCCAACATGGCATTCGAGGGGATGCTTCGAAATATCTCGTAATACAGGCGTTGCGGGTTGAGGGGGCGTGTCTCAATCATAGCTCGATCATGCAATACGGTTTGCCAGGTTTGAATCGATTCGATGAGTTGTTGCTGCCATTGTCGGTCGGTTTTTTCCGCTAATAGGGGCAGTAGTGCTTTCAGGGTTTCTTTACAGTTGCCGGCCAGATTCACTTCCATGGGATAGCGCTTGCTGAGGTTTCGGGCACGAATATCTACCTGAACTCCACGGGCTTGCCCTTCTTTGGGCAAAAATTCCGTATAAGGAAAGTCTGTTCCCAACATCAGAAGCGTATCGCAGCCTGTCATCAATTCCCAAGAGGGCTTTGTACCCAGTAACCCAATGGAGCCGGTTACAAACGGGACATCCTCGGGAAGGACGGATAAGCCCATTAAAGCTTTGGCCACGCCGGCGCCTAAGCGATCGGCGACAGCAATAATTTCATCCGTTGCGTCCTGGGCACCAGCCCCAACCAGGATGGCTACCTTTTGGCCCGCATTTAACACATCGGCAGCACGTTGCAAGTCCGAAGCCATGGGGAGGATTCGGGGGACAGCATAAGCAATGCCACTGTGAGTATAGCCATGTTTGTGCGGGATGTCCGGTTGGGCATCCAGGTTTTGGACGTCATGAGGCAGGATTATTCCGGCAACGGTTCGTTCGCTGAGTGCGATCCGGATAGCTTGATCTACAAGCTGGCGAGCTTGTTCGGGCGAGCTCAGCGTTTGAAGATAGGCACCGGCTACATCTTTAAACGCAGCATGTAGATCGACTTCCTGCTGATAATCACTGCCCATAGCATGCCGTGGGAGTTGCCCTAGAAGGGCCAGAACCGGTTGATTGTCCAGCTTGGCATCATAGAGGCCGTTGAGCAAGTGGATGGCGCCAGGGCCTGCCGAGGCACAACATACCCCCAGCCCTCCGGTGTATTTGGCATGGGCTGAGGCCATGAATGCCGCCATTTCCTCATGACGTACCTGAATAAACTCAACGTGATCTTGGGCTCGCCGTAAGGCCCCCATAAACGGATTAATTGAATCTCCCGTATACCCAAATATCCGTCTTACTCCCCATTCTTGAAGCCGTTGTAACAGATAGTCGCTCACAATCATCGCTGTTTCCTCTGGTGTTTTGGTTTTATGCAGAAGCAGCGTATCACCTGAACCCGATTTTGCCATTCACTATCTCGATAAGACTTGATTTGGAACTTGGGTTGACCGTGTTTAATTGCCTGGTTGATTGATTTGCTAGGGACAGAGTCGGACTAAGATGCCTCAACACAAATTTATTGGTGTTATCGAAGGAGACTGAGAGGATTCGTATGAACATTTTAAATCGTGTGGGGCGGATGAGTCTCTTAGGATTAGCTCTGGGGTTTGGTGGCGTGATGATCAAACGGCAAGTTCAGCATCAGCAACTCAAGGCGAATTTCAAGCGTCGACCCGTTCTTGCCACCAATCCAATCAGTCTGAAAGAACCTGTGACAATTCCAGAGGCGTCGCTTCAGTTTATCGGTACAGCCACACTGATTATTCGTTATGGTGGGTTTACGGTGTTAACGGATCCGAACTTCACGCAAAAAGGCGAATTTGTTCATCTGGGTTATGGTATTTTCTCCGAACGGTTAACAGATCCTGCAATATCGTTAGCTGATTTGCCACCAATCGATGTGGGCGTGTTGTCGCATTTTCATGAAGACCACTTTGACAAGCGAGTGCAGCGCGAGTTACCGCGTACCTTTCCCATTGTGACCACCCCCTCGGCAGCCAGAATCCTTAAACGTCAAGGGTTTGACTCAGTTGCCGTAGGCCCTTGGCAGGCTGTCACCTATGACAACGGACAAACCCGACTGAAGATAACGGCCATGCCGGGCTTGCATGCCTGTGGTCTTTTTTCAGAGCTTTTGCCACCGGTGATGGGTAGTATGCTGGAGTTTTCTCCCATCGACGAGGATGGTCCCACCTACCGCATTTATTTGTCCGGTGACACCATGGTCCATGAAGATTTAAATGCCATTCCACAGGTCTTTCCGGAGATCGATGTGGCTGTGCTCCACCTGGGGGGCACCCGGATAATGGGTAAAACGGTAACCATGGACGCGGAACACGGTTTGGAATTGATGCGACTTTTAAATGCCAAGGTGACGATTCCGGTTCATTACAATGATTACACCGTCTTTCAATCTCCCTTAGAGGACTTTCAGCAGTTGGTTCGCGAGAACCATATGGATAAGCGTGTTCAGTATGTCAGTCACGGGGAACAGGTTGCTTTAGGCAAGGCGTTGATTGAACCGATGGAAAGGGAAGCGTTTCAAATCTGATACATACGTTGATTCTGAGGCCCATAGGATCTGATGCGTCAGGGTGACTAGGCCAACAAGCATATTTGTGATAGAACCATAGTCATCACTTAAATTGGGGACATGGGAATAGTGGAGTGATGCGGATACAGTTGCGCCCGTATTCGATTCGAGGCATGTCGGGACAGAAACCCACAGTTTATGGTCCTCCGAACAACCGTAGCTCACTGACGCAATTTCAGGGTGAGTCTACACAGGAGGGGAATGAGCTTACACTGCTCCGACGCCATTTCTTAGCAGGTCTAATTGGCAGTGCCGTATTTGCTGCCTCCTTTTTTCCGAAACGCTCTACATCCAACGTTTCAGCCCAAGTTGTGTCACCGGAGCGAGTGCAGCTGTTAAAGCTGATTCAAGATCTGAAAATCCAAGAAAAAGCATTTCATTTTTTCGAGGATGCCCGAGATGAGACAAGCGGTCTGTATTTGGATCGGCTACCAAATCGACCTCTGAAGCCTGATGTCAAAAAAAACAACACGATTGCCAGTCTGGCAGCCACCGGCTATGGGCTTGCCCTGGATGTGATGAAAGCAAATCAGGGCTTTTTTAGTGCTCACCCGGGTGGTCCCAAGGCCATGGTGAGGCAGCGTCTTGAACAAGCGTTGGATACGGTTGAGAAGTTGAGTTTACCTCAAAATGGGCGGTTTTTGCCTCATTTTATCGATGTGCGCACACGGCAGAATCTGGCTGAGATTTCAACCGTAGATACCATGCTGTTCTATCTGGGGGCTTTGGCTGCTGGCCAGTATTGTGGGGGGAACACACTTCGTCGGGTTGAGCGGATGTTTCACCAGTTGGATTTTGAGATGATGCGAACACGGGCCAATGATCCGGTTTATCATAACAGCGATAATTTTACCCATGGCATCGCACCAGACAGACGTTTTATCCCTTATCATTGGGGCGGCCCTTATTCAGAAGGGGTATTGCTGTTAAACCTGATGGCCTTGGCCTCGCCTCGAGTACCGGAAACGGTCTGGACAAAGGGTTGGGACCGGCGAAAGGCCTGGACTGTTGATAAACAATCTACTTTTACCAACACGCCTCTATTTACGTATTTTTACGCCCATGGGTTTCTTCCATTGAAAGGGTTCATGGATAGCCAGGGTGTGGATTACTGGGAGGAAACTAAACGAGCCATCCAGATGCAAGTAGCCTATTGTCAATCGAAGAACTATGATCATGGCCTGTTTGGCCTATCAGCCTGTGATGCCCCGCCACCGCTGGGTTATCAGGGATATCACCCGGGTATTGATGATGGGACCATTGCGCCTCCTTCGATTTTAGCAAGTATTCCCTTTGCCGAGAAAGAATCCTTGACAGCCTTAAAAAGGCTGAAGGAGTTAGATTTATTGAGTGAGCACTATGGTCCAGTAAATGCTTACAATGTTTTTACAGGGTGGAAAACAGGAGATGCTCTAAGCATTGATGTAGGTAGTATGGCCTTGATGCTGGATGCTTATCAAGAAGGGACAATTCAAAAGCTGATGGGGCAAAATAAGATAGTTCAAGCCGCATTGCAACGAGCGGAATTCTTGCCCAAATAAATTTACATGCTGTTTGGATAGCTGAAGTTACCTCTTAATTGGCTTATAGCCATAACAGTTCGCTTGTCTTTGATTTAAGTGCCTGAATGTCTTGCCTGGTTTTGGTTATTGACTGAAAAGCTAAGGCCCGGTATTCATCTAATTGGGAAACCTATCGTCGTTCGCTTTTGGTTTCCTTTCAAGAGGTTGAGGATTCCTTAGTGGCATACAAGATGATCTGGACTCCTTACAGGAGACGGAGCGTCAACTGACGTCACCCAAGGATTGTATCGCGTTACTGTAAAGCCGCTATGAGCAGGGATTGATTTTTTATCCAGGAGTGTTGCCCGAGAAGCGACTCCTCTTAGCTCAAGAGCAACGCTACTACGACTATAAGCGAGCGGTTCTCTCACATACGGTGAATCTTTATAAAGCTTTCGGTGGGGACCGGTAGATTTAACTCCACTATGAGGTTTTGTCCAGAATCCTATCCAACCGGTCGATAAGCATTCTGTTGAAATTCCTGCAAAATAACTGATAAAGGATTCCGATTCTGAACTCAGACAGGTGTGATTTGACGAATAGCAGCGGGCGTTGGATGGGAGGTGCGTCATGACTCAGGCACAAAAAGCGGTGATTGTTTTTGTTTTTGTCCCCTTGGTTTCTGTGCTCATTATGCGAGTTTTTAGCCCGAGCGAACAGTATCCCACCCTCACCAGCCAGTTGAATATTATGCCTTTGCTGTTTTGGTTGGCTGTGGCCTTAATGGCTTTTATTTTATTCTTTGCTTGGAATCGGGCTAAAAAAACAAAAATATAAATGGGAGACAGGTCCGCTTTTACCCATTATTGCGCTATTCTCTGACTAGCTTGTTACATTATAGTGCTGTTACTGGGCGGGATGTTGTGATTTGACTTTCCGTTTGATATGCTGAGCTGAAATTTGACGAAAATTGTTATTCTGCCAATTTAACCCCGAAAGCGACTGCTGCTGCCTTGCGGGAACATGAGAGACAGGAAAACGGAACAGATGCATGTTAAATTTAACGGGGTTATTTACATCAAAAGTAAGTCTCAGCAAAACGTTCAAGACCAGATTGAGGTACTGGAAAGACGTCATAAATATGTGATGGCGGTATCCACTCAGGTGGCAAACCATGTTGAAGGACGTGTGCTGACGGGGAAGGATGCACGGAATCTGATTCGGCTTTTTGGTATTGAAATTATTCCTTCTGCCACGAAGGCCGAGAATGACAGTCGTATTGGTCAGCAATTAAGCCAGCGTTTTGGTGATGGTCTTTATGACCATTTGCTGCGTGCTATCTCAGCCTATGCTCTGCTGCATGAAGCAACAGGTCACAAAATTAAAACCATGCGCCTAGATAAAGAGGCCTGAGATTTCTGAATACCTGTTGTGATCTACGGGAGGCAAATCTAACTGTCAGCGCTATCAAGGTTGAAGGGTCACAGGAGTTCAAGTGGTAATTTTGCGTGAGAATTCTGAGAATTCACAGACCAATTCAAGGGAGCAGGGCTTGTGGTTATTGAGGGTTGACTTTAGACACTTTGTCGGCTGATTCTTTAAACTTGGCCGTGCCATGAGCTTCTGCACGAAAATAATTATCCATTACAGCGATTCCCGCATCATGCAATGCCATACCCAACTGTGTTTGAAGGGCGGCTGTTCCTGCCACCATTGTTGGGATTCCCACTAGAACGGCTTTCCCGGAAAAATCCTTGCGACGAAATCCTTCCAAAAATACAGAAGATAAAGACGTTAACGTACCAGCTGCAATCAGTTTTGCGCCTATGGCATCAACTAAGGGATAGGCGCCTTCAAGAATTAACATTGGGATCCCTCCTAAATACATTAAGCAGGCGCCTACCTGGTTCTGGGTTGAGGAGGGTTTTAGGGCATCAGGTACCTCGGTACGTGTTCCTCTGAGGAATTGCCATAACTGAGAGCCATTACTTCCTATCGCTTTGGTTGTCTGTATGGGTGATATTAAAGGTTTTGAGAGGGTGACAACTGTTTTTCTGACGGTTTGATATTGATCAACAGCGATAAATTTTAAGGTTTCGAGCCCTCGGTGGAGATACGCCCTAGCGAGTTTGATATGTCGGTGGGATGCGTTTTCAGGGACAAGGGACCGAAGCGCGGAGATACTATAAAGAGGGCTCATATCTAGCTCTCGAGGTGTTTCTCCCGGATTCCGCTCAAAAAGGTTTCTGTTACGTCCTGCAACACCTGTAAACAGTAAGGCTTTGGCAACTAAAAATGCTGTTCTTACACCGACGCTACTGTGAAATGCAAGAATTGGTGCTATCGAGACCATCCCTAAGCCTGCCGCTGCCATAGAAGGTTGTTTTTTTACAAGGCCGGCAGATAACCGGTTAATGCCTCCTGCCGTGAGTCCCACGGCAGAAAGGCCCCAACCTAGATCGCTCATTAATTTCTTCAGATCGTTCATATACCCTTTGGCTTGTTCTAATTGCGCCGGACTGATTGTCGTGATTTCGTCTTTAGGAGAGATTGCTGTGCTCTCTATTTTGGGCTGTGTTTTAGATGGTAATAACGCCGAGGTGCCTAAGAAAATTGCAGCCAAAATATTTGCAATTGGTGCAATCCATAAGGTTGAGCGCTTTAGCTGTGTGCCGGCTGAGTTCTTAGAGGCTATTGGGAGTGGTGGGCTATGAACTGTGGAATCTGATGAATCGCTTTTGAATCGTAAGTTCTGACTTAAAGTCAGCTGTTGGGAATGGATAGATGTTGATAATGGTTTAAGAAACATTTCTGAGTCTGTCCGAAGTTTTGCTCTGCTCAACTTGATAACGAATATCAAGAAGAAAATTGTCCAATTGGGCATCTATATTAAGAAATGTAACAATGTGCTGTCAGGTAGACTCGCTCTTTTTTTTCAAAAGTTTTAAAAAATAGCGCAATAATTTTCTTGTTCTGGTTTTGTTTAACAAGCCAATCCACTGACTCAACCCGATGGACATCTCTTAACAATGCTGCGTATTGAACCTCGATTTGCAGGCACCTATATTTTATCTGACACTTTAAAACATGATTCGGTCTTGCCTGGCACGTTTCCTCAATTGATTCGAGATACCTATTTTTCGCTTACCCCCAGTCCCAGTGAGCGTCAGGTATCCGCTCGTATAACTCTAACCCAAGCCCGTCAGGAGCTTCAGGAAAGAACAGTTCGGACTTTGGCAGAGTTAATAACTTTATCTTCGGAATTAGAGGCTCGATGTGCTCCGCTCGTTACAGATGATGAGAATACTGCACAGCTCAAGCAATCCTTAACGGCTTTTCTTCGTACCTCTGAAAGAGCAGCAACTGCTCCAACTGTTTCGGCAGCCTTAGTATCTGTAAAGTCCCTACTGGAAGCTCCAGCGCATGCAAATCAAACCGAGTTCATTCAAGATGCAATCGAACCTGTCTATTTTGCTCTTAAGCCTATATTTCGGCAATTGAATCAACGAACCTCAGGTGAGGAGCCATCGTTTGAGAATTCTTTTCGAGGACTTGCTCAACGGTTTTTTAATCAAGTGGAAGAGCTCTATCAGGCTCACGTATCTTTTAATGCTCTGTCGGATTTGAACTTAATGGTGGCTGACAACGTAGCTCGCGACAGAGTCTATCATCTAACTCCTGACTCTCTTGCATCTTTGCGAAAACGAAAATGGAAGGATGATGTGGCGGATGTTGCCATAATCGGTGCTGGTCCTGCCGGGCTCTCTGTGGGACTTCATAGCATACAGAGCAACCTTAACACTGTGGTTTTTGAGGCTGGGTATGTGGCTCAAAGTTTTTCCGACCAGATGATGTTGCCTGTTCATGTGATGCGCACGAACGGTATTATGAGTTCCTTAACACGAGAAGGTGTATCTCCTCCGGAACTGGTGAACAGATATGGGCTACCTCGATTTTTGAATTCGTATCGCGAAATAAGTACCCGAGCCCGCCAGCGTCTTGCGGAATTATTGGGACGTGATTTGATTGGAAATCCACCGAAAGCCATTCCTGGGCAAGATGCTCGCGCAGATGTTCCTGCAGCTCGAAGCGAATTATTTCAGCATTTTGATCACGTTGCCGAAGCCATTTCCTCTCATCCACGAGGCATTTTGTTAGAGCGTGCCCCAGTTGCCAAAGTTACCAAGGATAAACGAACGGGTTTATTTCGTATTGAAACTCGCAAGGGCCATGTTCAGCTAGCGCGTAATTTAGTTGTTTCTGCCGGGCAAGTTGGTAGCCGAGGTGAATTCATCAAGCAGGCAGGTTGGCTGGAGGACTTTGCAAAGGCAAATCCCAGTGTCGTTTTACTTCGGACTCGGGATGATTTGGTTCGAGAAAATGTACAGGTTTTGGATTATCAGAATGCCTGGCACCACAATAACCCTCGCAAAGGGCAATTAATTCTATGTGATCCATTATTAGGAAGTCCTGAAATGCGTGCAGTTATTTCTCGACTGCCAAAAGGGACAACTTGTGGTGTTATTGGCGGTGGGGAGTCTGGTGCTAAAGCTGTTATTGAGTTATTTAACCTGAATCCTGGTCTTCAGGTCCATTGGTTTGTCAAGGAACGTCCGCGTGGTGAACAGTTTCAAGTGCCTCCCAATAACACAAGCATTGAGACGATGACCCAGTGTCTTTCTGATCCGGATGCTGCAGAGCAGAGCCTGAGAGATTGGAAGTATCGCTATGGGGTACCTATTACTCCCCAAACCCTCAAGGATCTGGAAGAACAAGAAGATGCTGGTAAATTGACAATTTACGCACTTGGAAAGCATTTTGACCCTTCAACAGTAGAATTAAAGTCAACCGTTGCTAATGGAACAGGCTCAATGTCTCTGGAAATTATTGCTAAAGATCCGTCAGTGATACGGCGGATAAGTCCTGTATCAAAACCAGGTATTACCTCATTGGCGTTGTCTCATCTCGACGGAGTATTGGTTTCAGCCATGGGTTATGATCGAGACCGGCTTCACCAGCAAGGTTCTTTAACTCAAGAACTTAAGCGGGCTGACTTAGTCAATCATCCGGGGGCCTCATCGGACGTTAACCGAACTGAGCTATCTATGGGGCAAAATGGGTTATGTGCTGAGGCTGATGAGAGTGTGTATACCTGTGGTGCCTATAATATTGCTATGGCGGCAGATTCTGCTATCTTTTCCATGCCCGTCAGAGCGCAAAACATTGTTAACGACATTCGGCGGCGTGGAAATTATAAGAAAGAGCGTTTTCAAGCTGTTCGCTTCTGGCTGCGACGTCTTATTCGGTTAAATGTATAGAGTTGTGCTGCTCCTCTCTGAACGAAATTAGAGCCGTAATGTCCATGTGTTTATTCAGGCGTCAGAGCTTCCAGGATACGTTATACTCAATTTGGAACAAAGCAGAATCAGGCTCGTCTTTGTCAAAAAATTGGGGCTTAAAATCTGCGTTAAAGTTGATGTGAGGACTGAAACGAATGAATAAGCAAGCGCTCTTTTCAATGGCCCTGATCGGGCTTATGGTATTTTCGCCTTTATCGGTGTCCGCTGACCCCCCAGGGCATGCCAAGGGAAATAAGAACGCGAACAGGCAGGCGGTCAGGGAAGCTGAACGCAATGAGTGGAAGTCGAAAAACAAGGTAGAGGAGGACACTCAGGGTTGGGTTCGTCCTCAAGGGCAAGCACGGCTTGATCAGTCTGTTTTTCGGCAATTGATGATTGGGCGAGGTAATGGCTTGGATCCGGCAACTCGCAGTATTTTACAGAGTCAACAGCCGTTACCGCCTGGAATTCGTAAGAATTTATTGCGTGGTAAGCCTCTTCCTCCTGGTATTGCCAAAAAAGTCTATAATTTGCCTCCATCGGCATATGCCTCTATGGGTATTCCTCCCAATGCCTATCGCATTGGGTCCGTGGGGCGGAACGTGATTTTGTATGATGTTGCCTCTGGTATTGTACGAGACATTTTGTATAACGCATTCTAAAGATTACCTCTCGTTTTTCTTCAACGCCAAGAAGAGATCCTTGCCTATTGTATGAGTCGGCGAGGATCTTTTCGGCTATTGAATTGAGTGGTTTGGTTAACCGTTGGCTTTGTGGACCGTTTGGTGAATTTACGGCATACTGTAGCCTCTCCCAGAATAAAGGGATATGAATAATGACTTATCGTATGCGAATGATGGCTATAATGATGGGGCTTGCAAGTCTTACTACGTTTTTACCCGCGATAACACAAGCAAGAGGTGTTTCCGGCGATTCGATCATCTCGCAAGTAATGCAACAGGTTCAAAACTTTACGCTTTCGATGAGTGTTTCGAGAGATGGAAAAGGCCAACAAGAATATCAATTTCGGGCCTATCAATATGGTCCTGCTGAGAAACAGGTATTTTATATGGTTCATCCGATGGGCTTATCTAAGCCTGAGAAGTTGGCTATCCTTGTTCACGGCGGTGGATTTCTAAGTGGTTCAGCTCTGGGGTTTGATGTTCAACCTTTGGCGCACTATTTTCTGAATCGTGGCTATACGGTGGCGAGTGTGGATTACCGGACATTAACTGGCTCTTCTTGGCCTACACCGGTACAGGATATTGCTGAAGGTATTCACGCTGTCTATAGACAATTTGCGCAACCTCCTGAGGAATCCGTTTTGGTGGGCTTTTCTGCGGGGGCAGTGTCCGGGGCCTTACTGTTGTATGGCCAAAATTATCCACCTTTGCCTGAGATTGATAAGTTTATCGGGATCAGTGGTTTGTATAGTAAGGCTGCCACGGCTGAAGCACCTATTCGAGATATTCGGATCCAAAGTCTTAAACAGG
Organism: Vampirovibrionaceae bacterium NZW_1234; assembly: GCA_041697335.1. Classification (GTDB taxonomy): domain Bacteria; phylum Cyanobacteriota; class Vampirovibrionia; order Vampirovibrionales; family JAGQHJ01; genus JBGUGD01. The sequence goes on from JBGUGD010000007.1 coordinate 61,128, forward strand.
AAAACCTCCTTGAGATTGTTGATGATATTCGACGTCCAAGCACCAAAACGCCTGCTCTTTTGATACAAGGAACACGCGATTATTTTGCTGACCGTTACCCTGGGACTTCAAAGTCTCATGCCAGTTATTTAAGCGCCCTTTTAAACGAGCATCAGATTCATTCAAAAGTCTATTGGGCAAGACAGGAAGGGTATGATGATCATGTTGGTCCTATCAGTTTGATAACCCTCGGGCATCCTGAAATGATTCAAACCATGGATCGGTTCTTAGCCTCACAGGATGGGCATCCTGGTTTTACCTGGTTCTGGAAATAATAAGTCTTGTGCTTGGATTTGCCTCAATTGTTTGGGAATTTTATAATTATCCACAATGACGTCTCCTGCTATGAACGCTTTTGTGGCAATTGAGTGATCGGGTCATTAGGCTTTAGGCCTGGATATGTTGTTTGTATGATAACTTCTTCGTCTTCTTCTACTAAGCAGAGTAATATGACAATCACAGGGGCTATTTTGGCTGGAGGCAAAAGTTCTCGGATGGGAGAGCCTAAGGCTGGAGTCCGTCTTTGGGACGGGCGAACGATGCTAGACTACGTGATTACAGCATTAAGACCGGTATGTCAGCAACTGGTTGTGGTTGGAGATAATGCTGGGGTGGATTTGTCTGGTTATTCTGGGTTGATTCATCTGGTAGATCGGAATCCCGGTTGCGGCCCTTTGGCGGGTTTAGAAGCCCTGTTTGAAAGCCGCTTGGATCATCGCTATCTCGTTGTTTCTTGTGATCAACCCCTACTGACTCCAGCGTTGCTTCAGATGCTTGTGGCAGCGGCTTCCGATACAAGTTTTACGTTTTTTAAAGGTGACTCTGACGAACTATTTGACCCGTTCCCCGGTATATATCCTTCATGTTGGTTAACCGAGGTCAGGCAATATCTTGCGCAGAAAAGCTATGCACTTCGGCCAGCTCTCAAAAGAGAAGATATTCGATGGGTGCCTATCTCACCTTCTGATTCCAGATTCTTGGAAAGCATTAACACTCCCGAGCAGGTCCGGCGTATAATGGACAAGCCGTCGAAGGAGACCTTTCATGTTGGTTGATCGGTTTGGTCGTATTCAAAATTACCTCCGCATTTCTGTTACGGATCGATGTAATCTGCGTTGTGTGTACTGCATGCCAGAGGAGGGCTTGGCTTGGAAACCTCGTGAAGAGATACTAACCTATGAAGAAATTGTCCGGCTGGCTCAATTGATGGTCAATTTAGGTGTGACGAAGATTCGTTTGACAGGGGGGGAACCAACAATTCGCCAGGATTTTGAGCACTTAATTGAAGGGCTGGGGCAGGTGTCTGGTTTACAGTCACTTTATATGACCACGAATGGCTTGTCATTGGCCGATCATGCTCAGACCTATAAAAGTCTCGGGCTTACCGGAGTCAATATTAGCCTGGATACTCTGAAGCCTCATCGATTTCTTGCTATTACACGCCGCTCAGGGTTTGATTCTGTCATGAAAGGAATCGAGGTGGCTTTAAGTGCTGGGTTCAATCCTGTGAAGCTTAACGTGGTCGTTATGGCCGGTGTGAATGATGATGAAATCTTGGATTTTGTTCGATTTGCCTCAGACAAGCCTTTGAATGTCCGTTTTATTGAGTGGATGCCCTTTCAACAGACTCCTTGGAGCCCCCAGGGCATCACCTCTTATCGACAAATGCGAGAGACCATTGAAACCCATTATTCACTCACACCGATACCCAGTGAAAGATCTGCTGTCGCTAAAGATTTTGCCATTAAAGGATTCCCGGGGACTGTCAGCTTTATTACTTCGATGACAGAGAGCTTTTGTGGGACTTGCAGTCGAATTCGACTCACCTCGGATGGGAATATCAAAGCCTGTTTATTTGAGCCTGTTGAAATTCCGCTACGTGATTTACTTCGCAACGGGGCTTCAAATGAAGAATTGGCCCGCCAGATTCAGAAGGCCATCTGGTTAAAACCTCAGGGGCATCCTCCGCCGGTTGATATTCCGGCTGAACAAAACCGGGCTATGGTACACATTGGTGGATAAAGAGGAGACAGAACAGGTGCGTGATATTACGGCAAAAATTCACTCCCTCAGAACGGCTACAGCCCAGGCAGTCTTGCGGGCTTTACCTGAAACAGTGACTCGTATTAAAGCGGGAGACTTGCCAAAGGGCGATGCTTTGCCTGTCGCAAAAGTGGCTGCTATTCAAGCCGCGAAAAATACGTCTTTGCTTATTCCCTATTGTCATCCGATTCCAGTTGAATCGGTCACTGTGGATTTTTCGTTTATGGATTCTACAATCACGGTTCAAGTGGGTGTCAAAACCATTTACAAGACCGGTGTCGAAATGGAAGCGCTTTCGGCTGCCGCAGCTGCGGTGCTGACCATTTACGATATGGCCAAGATGCTCGACGAGACCATGACCATTGGGGATATTGTGTTGCTTGAAAAGCAGGGTGGCAAATCAGATTTTAAACAGGCTTTTGCCTCGTCTTTGCGTGCCGCGGTTATCGTCATGTCGGACTCCATTGCAGAGGGCAAGAAATCGGACCGATCCGGCCAGATGATTGTTGAGCGTCTTCAGTCTGAAGGGTTAGTTGTTGAAGATTATCAGGTGATTCCAGATGATGTTGAGGCAATTCGTCGGTTGATACTCAAATACAGTGACGAAGAGCAGCTGGATCTGATTGTGACCACTGGTGGGACTGGTGTTAGTCCCCGTGACCAGACACCAGAGGCTGTAGAAAGGTTGCTTGATCAACACTTGCCTGGAGTTGCCGAAGCGATTCGAGCTTACGGACAGGAGAGAACCCCTTATTCCATGTTGTCTCGCTCCTTGGCTGGCGTGAGAAAGCGGACTCTGATTCTGACTCTTCCAGGTTCCACCGGTGGTGTTGAAGATGCCTTAAATGCTGTCTTTCCAGCAGTACTGCACGCGTATAAAATGCTCTGGGGAGGAGGCCATGGTGAGGCTGCTTCTTCTACGCAAGAACCATCTGAGGTGTCTACTGTTCAATGATTTCCTATGAGGAAGCCCTTCAGATAGTGCAAGACGCCATTTCTCCTTTGGGTGAAACGGTATTGCCACTCGACTTGGCATTGGGGGCTGTTTTGTCTAAGCCGGTTGTTGCACCGTTTGATATTCCTCTGTTTGATAACTCGGCTGTGGATGGTTATGGGATTCGTGTTGAGGATGTCCCAGGGGCTTCGTCGGAAGCGCCGGTTTCTCTGACCTTGGCCGGAAAAGTCCCTGCGGGTCATTTACAAGCAGAGGCTTTTGAAGCGGGTACCTCGGTTCAGATATTAACGGGGGCCCCGGTCCCACCCGGTGTTGACGCTGTGGTGATGCAAGAGTATACCGCTGTGCAAGATGGTGTTGTTGTCTTTCGACGAGGTGCCAATTTGGGAGAAAATATTCGTCTCCGGGGCGAGGAGTTTTCTCAAGGCAGTGTTGTTATGCCCGCCGGAACACCGTTGAATCCAGCCGGTATTGGGATGTTGTCAACCTTAGGACTTACCAAAGTCAGCGCGTATCGCAAGCCCAAGGTTGCCCTTGTGATTACGGGCAACGAATTAATACCGCCGGGTCAACCTCTTGAGCCTGGGAAGATTTATGAATCAAACACGGTTACATTGAAGGCTGCACTCGCCCTTCTAGGTTTAACGGACATTTCTGTTTTTACGGTTCAGGATGATTCTGAAGCGACTCAGGCGATCCTTCGCCAGGCGATGGACTATGCTGATGTCACTATTTCCAGTGGCGGGGTTTCCGTGGGGGAGTTCGATTTTGTGAAGGAAGGGTTTCTCTCGCTGGGCATTCAGCCACACTTTTGGAAAGTTGCGATTAAGCCTGGCAAACCTGTGTTTTTCGGTACCTCGCCTGGCAAGGTGGTGTTTGGCTTGCCTGGGAATCCTGTTGCAGTCCTTTTAACATTTCATTTTTTGGTGCGTCCTGCCTTATTAAAAATGATGGGGTACACTCCAGCGCCACCCTTACCTATTCAAGCTCGTTTGGCTAAAACGTTAAAAAAACGTCCAGGAAGGATGGAATGGGTTCGAGGACATTTATCGGCGGATCACTTGGGTGAGTACACAGTTACACCAACACTAGGGCAAGGTTCTCATATGTTGGGTGGTTTGGCTACAGCGAATGCTATTATTGTTTTTCCTGAGAACGACGCTCTTTTGCCTGAAGGCTCCGTTGTACTCGTATATCCTTTACATTGGGGGATTTGTTGATGTCACCGGCGTTAAAGACAATCCATATTCACTATTTTGCAATTTTGCGAGAACAACGAGGTGTTAGTCACGAAAGTCTGCAAACGGCTGCGGTCACGGCAAAAGATCTGTATGAGACCTTACAAAAACAGTTCTCGTTTACGTTGTCTCTCGACATGGTTAAAGTGGCCATCAACCAATGCTTTCAACCTATGGAGACACCTTTGAAAGAGGCGGATCATGTGGTGTTTATTCCACCCGTAGCCGGAGGCTGAGCATGTTTGAACTGACTGAGACCTTATTGGATCCTGAGCAACTCAAATCTCGGTTAACAGACCCGAGGGCAGGAGCCTGTGTGACCTTTGAGGGTTGGGTGCGGAACCATAATGAAGGACGCCAAGTCATTTCCTTGGAGTATGAAGCCTTTACAGAGCTTGCCAAAATTGAAGCCACAAGAATATTAGAAGAAGCCAAAGACCGCTTTTCGCTCTTACAGGTCTATGCTGTCCATCGAACTGGTACATTGGCTATTGGTGATATGGCTGTGTGGGTTGGGGTGAGCGCCCCACATCGAAAGGAAGCTTTTGATGGGTGTCGCTATATTATTGATGAAATTAAGCATCGTTTACCGATTTGGAAGAAAGAGACTTATATTGAAGGCGATTCCGGCTGGGTTAACTGTGAGCACTGTGTGAATACTCAGGGGCATTCTCATGTTTCCATTACCCCTGAACTGTATTATTCTCGCCAAGAACAATTGCCAGACATGTCGAAAAGCGGATCTGAGCGCTTGCGAGGGTCAAAGGTCCTTGTGGTTGGAGCTGGTGGACTGGGATCTCCAGTGCTGGTGGCTTTGGCGCAAGCGGGTGTTGGCACTCTGGGAATTTGTGACTTTGATGTCGTCGCGGTTTCTAATCTTCATCGCCAATGCTTGTACACGGTCGAGCAGGTGGGCCTTCCTAAAGTGACGGCAGCACAAGAGACTCTCAGCTCAATCAATCCCTTTATTCAGCTTCATCTTCATGAGATGCACCTGGCGCCAGATAATGCCGCCAATCTGTTCCGTCAGTACGATCTGGTTTTAGGGTGCACCGATAATTTTGATACTCAGTTTCTCTTGAGTGACATGGCACTCTTGACGGGCACGCCCGTGATTCAGGCCAGTGTGTATCAATACGAAGGGTGGCTTCATGGCATTTTTCCACGTGAACAGGAGGCGTGTTTGCGTTGCTTGTGGCCTATACAGCCAATGCCTGGATGTACAGGTGTTTGCAGTGATGTAGGAACACTTGGAGCGGTCGTGAATACGCTAGGCTCGCTTCAAGCCATGGAAGCCTTGAAGTTTCTCCTGAATATGCCTCGGAGCCTCACTTCAGATACCTTACTACTTGTTGATTTACTGAGTATGTCCATTCAGACAATTCGGCAGCCTGGCAATGACGCTTGTCCTTTGTGTCGTCAACATTCGGATTTAAAATCCGTTGATAAATTCCATTCGGTGCTCAGGGATGAATCTATAGAAATAAATGTTGAGCAGCTGTCTAACGGGATTTTGATTGATATCCGAGAATTGCATGAACGGCATAGACCAATTCCGGATGGCTGCAACGTGCTCTGGATGCCTCTAAGCCAATTTTCGCCTGACGCCCTTGAGCCTCAAAAATCTTATATATTATGCTGTTCTCACGGTGTGCGCAGTCGCTATTTGGCCCGTCAGCTCCGAGGACAAGGAATTGACGCATATTCGTTACGTGGTGGTCTGCTTGCCTTAGACAACGGCAGCACCGTTTCCTGTTGATTTGAGAGTACCGGAGTGGAAGGATTCGTTTATAGCTTGATTTTTTGTGTCGCTGCTTTGTATGCGTCGGTGGGTCATGGCGGCGCTTCGGGTTATTTGGCGGTTATGTCCACTTTAACAATAGTATCACCTCAGGAAATGGCAACGACTGCATTAGTTCTGAATCTGGTTGTATCTGGTATTGCTTTTTTCAACTATGCTCAAGCCGGTTTCTTTAGACTTGGATTGACATGGCCTTTTTTAATATTGTCTATTCCATTGGCGTTTTTAGGTGGGTTGATGCCATTAAAAGATTCACATTATTATGCTCTATTAGCATTGGTCTTGGCCTTTGTCGCGATTCGCTTAATTGTACCGTCCACACTTTCTGTCATTGACACAGACACGAAAGCACCATCAAAGCCCTTGGCTTTAGGGGCAGGTGCTGCCATTGGTTTGCTTTCGGGGATGATTGGGATTGGTGGGGGCATTTTTTTAAGCCCGCTTATGGTGATGTGTCGTTGGGCCAAGACCAAAGAGATAAGCGCCACGGCAGCATGTTTTATCCTGGTAAACTCTATAGCAGGTCTGGCAGGACGTCAGGTGCAGCACTACGTTGCAATGTCGGATATTTTGTTTTATTTACTCCCAGCACTTTTGGGTGGTATTATCGGTTCGTATTTTGGTGCTCGAAAATTACCAAGCCCTCGGTTGAAACAGCTTTTAGGGCTTGTATTATTGATTGCCGTAGCAAAAATGCTCACTCGAGTTTTCTAGGCTCTGGCATTAACCCGTTCATAAGTGCGTACAAAACCGGCTTGGGTGAGTTGGCAGTCCGGCTCCAATTCCAGGGTTTGATGATAATAATCCAGCGCTTCCTGGTCTTGACCCATCACCTCATAGCAAGCGGCAATATAATACAAGGCATGGCTGTCCGGCCCAAACAAGGCAATGGCTTGTTGATACGATGCAAGGCATTCTTCAAACCGATCCAAACCGTAATAGAGTTTGCCTAACCAATACAATGTATTGAAATCTTTCCGAATCAGGAAAAAGTTGTCTTGGACCATGCTCATGGCATCAATCAGGGTTTGGCGCTGTTGCATGTCCAGATGAGGCAAGATGGTATCCAGATAAGGACCAATAAAGTAGAAGACAATGGGATCGCAGTTGCAGAGTTTGAGGAGGGACATGCACCCCCGAAATACGCTCACCGGGTTTGATACTTGAAGAGAGTGAATCAAATCTTGCGAAAAATACAAGTTATTGATTGGGTTTTCTCGATCGACTTTCTCTGAAAAATAATAGCGACTGTGACTGAATGACGGTTTTTCGTTTTCTGGAGCTAAAATTCCGAAAACAGTTGATAGACAGACATCTTTGTCTTGTGTCGCGAAAAAGAGCCCACCCTGGTTGGTAAAAAATTGTCCAATGGCATGGTAGTTCACCATGAAGGAAAATGACCCGTGTAGCGCATAGTTTTGGTCCCAATGGTCCAACATGTATTCAGGGTAGGTAAAGCCTTTATCAGACGAAATTAGTGCCAGTTTATTCTGGCCGATGGCTTGTAAATTTCGGAGGCACTTAAACGAGCTGATGGGAAACAGAACGCTGGCGTTGCGGTATGTATCTTGATACTGCCGCAAGATGGTATTAAGTACAGGGTCAGGGTAATAATTGCTGGAGACTTTGACGAAGTGTTCTGTCTTACGGATCTCTTGCAGTGTGGGGGCTTTATAGCGGTTTTCATCGTTTACGGGGCGATAGAAATTGACACGCCCTTCCATTAACTGCCCGTTTTCAATGCGGAACAGATCGTGGCGAATGGTGTCGAAAAAGTAGTTGGCAACAGCAACAACGGGATTGGATACTTCGCCCTGTTTCAGCGTTCGTTTTGTGCGGCGTAAGTAAAGCTCGGTGTCATCTTCAGGGCGGAAAACGGCAAAATCAATGAGCCCCTGCTCGGCATAAGGCTTGAACTTAGGGTTCGCTTCCCAAGCTTGGACGTTATTTTCCGTAAAGTCAGTCATCACATAGACCACCTGAAAGGGCCCTAGCTCGGGATAATAGGCTTTGCGCTTGGCCAACTCCTTGGTGACATAAAAACTCAATCCACCAGATCCGGCTGCTAACTCAATAACATACACCGGCTGGCTGGCATCCAGTGTTTGGTAAGTGTCTAGCAGGAACGACAGAATGAGTTCGGCATACGTTCGCCCGATGAAGGCGTTACAGGTGGGGTAAAAGGGCACCTGATTCCAGGCTTCAATCCCGGCATTGCTGTAAAAGTCTTCCTGCATTTTCCACAGCAAGCATTCAGACAGGCGTTTGTCCGATTCCAGTACTTCATAATCCGGATTTGACAAGGCCCGTGTAAATGTTGCCGTCGCCCGATCATGCCCGCTTATCTGACTCAATGGGCTTAAGGGAATATACTGCGGCACTTCTCCCGGCTGTAACAGAGGTTTGCTGATCGTTACCTGATCGCTATCAGTATTTTTTACTGTTTTGGATGCCCGCTTCTTTTTCTTTTGCTGTCCCATGGGTCTCATTTTCCCGTAAGATGCCGTTGCTATTTTGACATAGCTGCTCCTGCAACAGATCATGCAGATAAGGGAGGTCTGCATTTTCAGTGGCAAAATCATCCGTTGCTGGCAATTGGTGATGCATTTGAGGAGAAAGCAAGCAAACTCAGTGAATTTTTAGTCTAAAGCAATTTTCGGAAGGATTGGGTTTTAATGAAATAGAAGTCGATACCAATAATTTGAGTGACACAGATGAACAACTCGGTTTCATTTTCTTCAAATACCCGTTTTGCAGGCACATTCTCCCAAATTCCTGTTCGTCACCATCAGCGGAAATTACAGCCAACATGGATTATATTGAATCGTGAGGCTGAATTTCGAGCACCAACTCGCTTAAAGCCCAAACAACTACGGGCGTTGCTAAAATCCATGGCTCAAAAGTGGCCAAATCTTCGCATGAACCTTGAAATCAATAAAAAAATGCCGCTGCAACATTGGGCTAAAATCCAGATTGTTCCTAGCAATACTTCGGAACAGGCACTTCTTGAGGAAACCCAGGCGGATCAGTATTTAAGGGGGCGATTGGAAAAGGTTAAGTCCCAGTTTGTTTATCACCATGGTGCTGTATGATTTCTGTCGTTATAGCGTATTCTTGGCATTTGGAATTGTGTAGGAACGTTGTATCTATTTCCTTCGCCTTGTAAGTGGCTTGGTAATGCATACCCGTCAACCGTTCCATACCAGCGAGAACCTCGATCGCCTGCGAAGGCTTGAGCTTCTGACTCAAATAACTTAATTACACCTCCGACACGGGCTTGGTGAGGTATAGAGGCGCCGGCTTGCTGATTGCCTCTGTCATAACTCATAAAAAAGGTTGAACCATCGGGCCGTGTGACTTCATAAACCATCCCAAAGCCGTTATCTCGAATCTCACGTAACTCAAAGCCTCGTTGACGGAAATGATCAAGCACTTGAGCTTCCGTAGGTCGATGCGCGAGTAAGAAATTATTGGCATAGGTTTCTGCTTGGCTTCTGGTTAATCTAGCGGCCGCTTCCGGCGGGATTTCATGATAAGCCCGTTGGTCCCTTCCAGCCGGTTGCCCATGAGGCGTTGATGGACTTGGTATCGGATTCTGTGTGCGGCCCGTTGGATATATACGAATACTCCCATCCGGCATCTGAATAAAGTAGGTTCCTTGGAAGTGGGTGTTGCTACCGGTGGCATAAGTGGAGGTAATATCTTGTCCACCTACTAGCGTCGCCACATTAGCAGAAGTCATGTTTGGATGGACTCGTAAGGTTTCACCGATCACACGGGTCAGCCTGGCCTGCTCTGCCGCTGTAAACGTTGGATGCGCCCCAGAGTCAGCATAGGTTTGAGCGTTCGGGCCATGGTTACCACTTCTAAGGTTTTGAATTGCCGTGACATCCCCGCGAGCCATGGCCTCCCATAATTCCGTCATATAGGCTTCTCGGGCTCGTAGGTTTTGTAGTGTATCACCATTTAAACGTGAGCCGTGAGTATCGAGAGCCATTGCTCTTTCCATGGCACTGTCTTGTGCTGCTCCAGAAAGACCATCAGCACGCGTCACTTCACTATCCGAAGCCTGTCTATAGCGTCTGGAAAGGGCCTGTAGTTCTGCTTGTTGTGCTCTTAGGGCTACTGGGTTGTTGCTTGCGGCAAACTCCAGAGTTTCACGCAATTGAAGTAATTCCCGTGGAACGGTTTGCCCACCGCTTTCCAAGTTTCGAATCTGATTTCGGACACGCTGTAGGTCGGCTCGCGTCTGGTCAAAGTGTGCCATTTGCTGCGATAACTGGGAGTTTCCTTCTGAAGCCAAACGTTGTCGTGCAATAGAGACTTCAAAGGCTAGGTCGCCCGCATGAATCCGGCTGGCATTTGCCGGAATTTCAACGGTAATTGAGCCATCATTATTGATGCGAACAGCCAGTCGGGCATTTGCATCGGAGTTTTGACGCACCTGAATTTCCCGGTTCGCAAACACATCAGAACCATTGGTAGGAATGGTGTCTTGAATAACCTGATTCACGTGATCAATAGTAGGCTTACTTAATTGACTGCTTTCACGGGCCACTGGGAACTCTTCAACGGCCCTTTGAATGGGCTCCGTCAGATCGCTACTCCGTCTGGCCGCTTCATTGGCTCTGGGTTGGTTAGTGCGCGCTGCCGGGTCTGTTGGCTCTGTCAGGTTCATTAATCCACGACCCGCAGGGCTTGCAGTTCGGCCATTACGAATGACAGTCTCATGGTCTAAGCCTAAGCGTGTGGCTAGAGTGTCAGCCAGTTCGTTGAGACGGGTAGTATTATTTGCTCGGCGAGCTGCCATCATGTCTCGAATGAGCTGAGCGCCTTGCGTGTCACCAGTGGCTTCAAACTGAGCCAAGCGAGCCATAAGCTCTTCAGGAGCACTTAGATAGCGGCGTACTGCCTCTTGATATTCCTGAGTAGCACGTTGTGTCTGTGCATCAACTGCTGATGATTTTGATTTCGCTTGTATTTCTCGTGTTCGGAGCAAGGCTTCTCGAGCGACGTTCAGCCGTTCTCCAGCTTGGGTTGCTTCGCGGAACATTTGATCAAAACTGGTTCCCAATTGAACGGCTTCAGGATTATTTTGCAGCCCGGACCGTCTTACGGCTTCAATCACGTCAGGGTGAATCGGTGTAGAAACCGAACGGCCATTCAACTTTGCAGCGGCAATATACGGTAACCCTTGTGCATGGGTCATCTCGTGAACGAGATGACTGTGAACTGTTGCTGCAGTAGTCTCTGAGGTGATGCCAACGCGGACAACATTTTGTGCCGGGTCATATGTGGCACCGGTCACGCCTTCAACATATTCAACTCTAGGGGCCGGTAAGGTATTTTCCATCCCTGCAGAGCGCCAAGCCTGCTCCCATTGCTGGCGGATGGTTTGCTCTGCCATGTTACGAACGGGTTCCGGTACTCTGGCAGGGTCCATCACACGTGGGCCTGAGGCGGTTTTAGCAGGAGGAGTAAGTTTACCCTTTGGTGCAATAGGCTTCTCAGCAGGAACCGTTTTGACATTTTTACCTTTTGGGGTTGTCGTTTCTGTCTCAGTCGGTTTTACTGTATCTTTGACTTTAGGTGTCGTTGTTTCTGTTTCGACTGTTGTGGTCTTACCTTTTCCTCCGGGAATGGTTTCCTCCACAGGAGTGGCGGTTTTTCCTTTGGCGATGGGTGTTTTGCCTTCTGGAGTTTCGATTACCACCGGTTTTTTCGGCACCAATACTTCTGGAGCAGTCATGCCTTTTGGTGTGGTACCTTTGGCAGGCACGGTTTCGGTAGGCTTGACCCCGTAGGCGTCCATTAAGTGCTGCACATGAGATGGCACTTGTGGCGTAGACGGTTTGGATAAATACGCCTTTCCTGCACTTGCCAGACTATGGCCGTAGCCCAAGCCCATGTTGTAAGCGAACAGGGCGAAGTCCTCTGAGCTCATGAAGGGGCGCTCGTTGAGTTCTTTCATTTGATGGTTAATATCTGCAAGAGAGGCTTCCAGACGTTCTCGTTCTTGCGGGGGCAAGGTCACCTTGCTTAATTGGGCCTCAATGTCGCTGCGTTTTGCCTGAAGATGGGTCGCGGTAATCATGTAGTTGCTGGCGTATCCGGCCGTGTGACCCGCCATACCGGCTGCCAACGGATTTAAGACACCATGGCCGCCGATGTTGACGATGCCCTTGGCCAGCGGAGATGCTTCTAGGCTCTTGGCTGCAGCCATTTTTCCAAAGGCAGCGCCTCCTAGCCTGGCTGCGCCGAACCCGGCACCACCGGCAATCCCGGCCACGGCGGTTTGGGTCCAGTTGTGATTTTGGAAGTCACCGTCAAAGTTCAGGGCAAAGTCGATAGCCATGCCGCCAAGGATAGCCAAGGGAAGACTTTGTGGCATCATAACACCCATCATAAAGGCCGCGGTAGCTTGAACCCAAGGTTCAAAGGCTTGGTGCTCCTTCAACATGGAACCCATTTCACGCATGGCGTTATCCATGTCACCACTTTGATGCTCTAATGTTGCATCTCGGGTTTGGTACTCCCGCTCTTCCAGACGACGGGCGCCAGGTGGCAGAGAAGCACGCTGATCAGGCGTGACCACTATCAACTGGTGGGTTTGCCCGGCAGGCATCATGCCGTTTTGTGGCACTGGTACGGAGTACACCTCATAATTGCTGATTGGATTGCCGCGCTCATCAAAGGGCACGGCGACAGGTTTCGCACCGTCCATTTGCACATACTTTACACTGGGCTTTTCAATGCTGTTAACATCCTTGCCTTGCGACAAAGCCGTAATATACTGGCGTAGATAGGTTTGCGGTGGCTGTACCCGGACTTTTTCGCCGTTGACCGTAATGTGGTACGAACCGAACATTTCATCGTAATGTTGCTGAACCTTGGCAATGCCTTTTTGAAGTTCTTTTGGCGAGGACACGCCATGCAGGTCTTGGAGTGCCTCCTGCATCTGCTGGAAGTGGGTTGGCTTTTCACCAGGCTTGGCGATGCGTTCCAGGCCAAACGGGTCTCTCCGGCCACTGCCGAACAAGATACCTTTTTCACTGGGTGCAAAGGCCTTCCAGCGGTTCTGGTTAAACAGATCTTTGCGATCCATGATAAAGTTGACGTCAATGCCGAGGTTATCCAGAGCCTTGAACAGGTTGCGGCGTCCTTCAAAGGGATCTTCCCCACTGAGGTCCTTGTACGCATGAATCGTCATTTTGGTTAGCTGCTTGCCCAAGGTGGACTCTGTTTGTTTAAAGAAGTCGTTGACCTGCTTTTCCAAATCTTGCAGACGGGGGGCAATGGATTTCACCATGCCTTTGGCAACCTGGGCGCCTTGGCCTTGAGCAATGTATGACTCAAATCCATGTTGATCGCTTAATTCGTTATACTGGCTTTGAGTCATGATGGGGCCGCGGGCCAACTGCTGCAACTGCATCATCATGGCGTTGAATCGACCCTTGAGTTGCTGTCCTTCCGGCGTGGTAGGGCTCCATGGAGCGCCTTCCCCACCACCGTTTATAGCCAGCCACAGGCGGTTCAATTTTTCCCCGCGTTGGCCTGGGTCTGTAGTCGCGATGGCCTGCTGTGCCAATTCCCGAATGGGTTGTGGCACACTGGTGTTGTCGCCGATATCTTTGGCCAGCAAGACCATTCCTTCGGCGATGGCATCTGGGTTTAGGCTGACTTCCTTGGCAATCGCACCTAATAGAAGTTGGTGTTCATGGACTGCCGGGGCATCTGCCCCACTGGGGGATGCAGGTTTCCACTCAGCCAGAAGATGTGCCGCCTTTGCTAGGTTTTTGGCCTGTTGATTGGCATTGACACCTGGCTTTTGCAATTCTTTGAGCTGATCTGTGGTGGCCTTAGGAAGAGCTTTAAAGAGTGGGCCGCCGTCCAGTTGCTTCAGTAAATTGCCTCGAAGGCTGGGGTTGTTCACCACATGGCTCTGGATGAGATGTTGGGTGATCTGTTTAGTCCAATCATCGCTGCTGCCGGGTGTGGTGGTGAATTTTGACAGATCGCCGCTAATGCCGGTCAGTGTGGATCCAATGGCCTGAACATCGGCTTGGCTGTATTGAGGCAGCTGGCTCAGGATGCCATTAATTTGAGTCGCCATTTCCGGATCGGACTGGGCGGCATGTTGCAGGACAAGACGTAATTGAGCCACATCACTGTGGGTCATTTGATAATTCGGCTTAGACATCCGCTCCATCAGACCGGCGGTCATCTCCCGGATTTCTGGGTTGCTCGTGGTGGACTGGCCGGAGCCTTTGCCCGACCACAAGCGGTCTTTAGCTTTATAGAAGTCTGGGCGCAAGTTCGATGAATAGATGGTTTTGTCATCGGCCTTGGGCTTGGGTGCAGGTGCCTCAAAGCTTGGCAGTTTAAAGCTTAACCGTTTCGAGGGCAGTTCCGGGGTATCATCAACCACGGTGATGTCCTCTCGGACCTGGGTGTCCGGATTCACCCTGAAGAAACGGCCATCTGCTGTCTGGTAGATTGGTGCATAGCTGTCTCGGGTCGTAAATGACTGCGCTACCTGGACAAATTCCATGGGGCCGTCGGCACGGGTACGAACTACAATACTGTCAGGATTGCCGATCCGGACTTCACCGGTCTGGCTATCCACAATCACCGGGTGCCCATCCAGCTGACCGGAGCGAATGCGGGGTTTCTCCTTGGCTGCGGCTTTCTCCTCGAGTTTAAACAACATCTTACCAGACGGTTTTGCATCCAGGTCAATCTTGTCCAGCCGGATTTTCCCAAGCTTAACCATTCCTGAAAATTCGTCATCGTAGCGAATGACGTTTTGCGGCAAGTCATTCAACTTGACCGTTACCGGGGTTCCAGGTTCCTGGTTGAGTTTGTCCAGGACGCCGTCCAGGTTATGCTGTTTGGTAAGCTTGCCAAGGGTATCGGTTATAGCCTTGCCTTGTGTTTTTTGCAAGTGCTTTAGGTCCGGGATAATGCCCTTGGCGTCAATGGCTTTATCAATGGTTTTTTGGAGATCCTTGGGAAGGGTGCCGGATTTGCTCAAGGATTCTAGCCCATTTCGAATGTCGTTTAGGGAGCTATGCTGTCCCAGATGGCTCATCAACTGGGTTTGTAGCGTGCCAGCCATCCGCTGAATGGCCGGATCGCTTCCAGATTCATTCACATACGCATGAATTTGTCGGCTTAATTCCAAGAGCTGGCGGGTAATTTCTTGTGCTTGCTCGGGACCAGCCTCCATCGCATCGGGCCGATCCATCAAGGCCTTAGCAGCCTGACGCAGCGGTGAATTTTCAGCCACGCCTTTTTGCTCCAGGGCGCGATCCAGACGCTGCATATTCAATAGCAGGCTTAACGGTACGGTTCCAGGTGCTTGAACCCGATCGTATTCCTGAGCCATTTGATCCAAGGTCATGGCCTGGGTCAGGATGCTGTTCTGCATGGCCGGATCTGTGGGATCCATGGCCCCAAGCTGTTTTTCGAGGTTTAGAATCTGCCGGCGGTTGCGAACAAATTCCTCGTTGCTCAAATTCAGGACTTTGACCTGAGGCATATCCTTGAAGAAATCGCCACGGTCACCCTTGCTCATTCTTGCCCACATTTTTGGCGTAATAAGGATCTCTTTATCGAGAGCTTTGCTTTTGCTGACACCTTTTTTCTCCATGTCAGCCAGGACTTTTGGGGACACCAGGCTGGGGAAAACCATCTTATCTGAGGACTTCAGCTGGACTTTTTCCAGTTCTTTCTGAAAGTCTTTGAAGAAAGGCAAATCGGGTTTTTCCGTCAGAATGTCGACTTGGCCGTTTTTATCTTTCAAGTTGTGTTTGCCGACATACTCTTTCAGCCATGGATCAAAATCACCGCCTTTTTCCTTGGGCTTGGCTTTGATGTTGTTGTAGTCCATGACCGCAATCATGGATTGAGTGCTGCGTTCAGCAATCTCATAGCTTTTCTGCACAAATTTATGGGCTTGTTCCGCACCGGCTTCGGGCGTGGATTTCGTGACCACTTCTTTCAGGAAACGAATTTGTTCGAGGTATTCTTCAAGACGGTGGCCAGATTTCTCAATGTCTTTGGTATCCATGTAATGCTTGCGCAGTTGGCTGATGTGCTCATCAAGCTGCTTATAATCTTCTTTCTTACTAGGAAGCTTCGTCAGAGAGAATGGCACTGATGGTGCGTTATCAACGGTTTTTTCTTTCCCGGAAGGTTTGCCGCTGGGGGTTAGCCATTCGCTGTGGGTCTGCAAAATCTTGGAGAAATGCTTATAAGCATCCTCGCGTTTGGAGGCCAGATCTGTTCCGTCTTGGCCTTTGACACCCTCAAGACCGCTTTCCCGAAGTTTTTGCTGAACGTAGATGGCTTTAATATCGGAGTTCAGTTTCGGCAGCACAGCGTTCTTCATGTAGTTCTTCACTTGGGTGTCGGCTTTCGGATCCGCCAACGTTTCCTTAACGTTCTTCATGCCGGTTTCGACATGCTTGAGATTGAAGGACGGATTTTTAACGGCTTTCAACTGTGTCAGCATTTCATCCGGCGACAAGGTGGGCGAGATGATTTCGTTGTATTTTTCCCGGTACTTGTCCATTGCCTTTGTCACGGCCTTGTCAGTGGCCACTTCGTCAGGTTGGGTTTCCAGTAATTTCTTTTCCATGCTGGGCCAGTCTTTTGCCAGTTCGCTAGGAACTTTCATGGTGGCCTTGTTCTGGTTTAACAGCTCGCTCAATTGCTGATCCAATTGCAGGCTGTTCACCCATACTTCCGCCAGCTGAAAGGGATAATTGCTCATCTGGCCCTGATTAATGGCTTCCGTGGCTTCACCGGCTTGCTGGCTGATAAACGTCGCTAGTTGCTGACGAAACGCGAGGTAGTCGGCAATAACCTGGGCCAAGCCTTCCGGGTTGTCACGCAGTTGTGCAATCCGCTCGGAAAATTCGGCAATCTGCTGTTGAAGGGAGTCGTATGTTTTGGCTGGGGTCAGACTGCCCAAATCCACGTTCTTGGATTTAGACACCGGCTTTTTACCGAGTTCGGAGGTTTTAACAACCGGACTGGCATCAGCCTTGCCTTTGGGTGCTACTGGTAACGGCTTGTCGGAACCGGTTAGTGCTTTGTAGACCTCTTCAAGGCTTGGAGGTGGAGTATACTTGGCCTTGGCTTTTCCATCTCGTGCGTCAGAGCCGCCTTCGCCACTTTCTTTGCCGCCGCTGCCTTTGTCTTCAATTCGGTCTTTGTAATCTGAGCCCTTAACAGCCATCTTGCCGTCGCCCCCAGTGGGGCTGTCAACGGTAGATTTTTCAGAAGTGGACTTGTCTTTGGCTTTCGCAGGGGTTACCTCTGTGCCTATAGGCATATAGGGACCTGCCTTACCCTGGAGAATATACCGCAGAACAGGTTCGGAGTTACCCGTCATTTTGGCCAGCATTTTAATCATGTCATCTTGTGACACCGGCATGTCTTTCTTGCCGGCTTGTGGCGAGCTCTTGCTCCCTGCAAGCGGAGGTGTCTCAAAACCAGTTATCCGTTTTGGGTCTGGTATCACCACGATCAACGACCTCAGTCACTCATACACAACATACGGGTGTTTTCAGAGCACAAGCGCAGCAAATACTTATCGATTCGGACAGGTATCCGCGTCGATGTGAACTCATGAATTAGCCAAAGTACATAGCGAGAAAAGAAGAACTATAAATATAAAAACATTATAAAGATGAGTGATGCGTAAATTTTTGTAAAACCCTATCCGTTTCGGATTTTTTTCGATTTATGAAGTTATGTTGAAGCCACTGATCGACTTTCCTTTTGTGGAATTAAGCTCAGTAAAGTGGCTAGCTTGTAGTTTGATAGCCAAGTCAGTAGGATGCCAAAAATTCAATAGATCCCTCGCTACTTGAGACTGTTTGTGATGAGAGCGCGTTTCAAATAACCAACTTAGGAGATAGTTTTATGCAATATTTAAACCGTTTCTTTTTATTGGGTATGGCTTTGTTCGCTGTTATAGGCTTATCGGCCTGTACCGGAGCCAACCGTCCTCAACAGGGCATGGATGATACCATGTCGCCTCAGGAAACAAATACAAGTGGTACAGGTACTGCTGACAATGCAGAAATTCCTTCGGGAACATCTTCAACGGGTACTCAATCTAGTCCGTCTACAAATACGGGGGGAATCGATACGACAGGAACCCAGTCCGGATCTACAGAAACCGGAACGGGGAGCAGTGGTATGGGTGTAGGCAGTCCGTCTCCTTCTGGGACTGCAGGTCCACCTGCTGGAGGGAGAGGGAATGCATCTTCTGGCGGACAATAACTTCGATTATTCTCTTTTTTTATCGGTCTAGAAAATTATCCAGCGAGCGTTTAATGTGTGTTTAGCAGGCTCATAGGTTATCTCATGGAGCCTGCTAAAACGCGTGGTTCGCTCTCCTTTGAGTCCAGAGTGTTCAAGTACAAGTCATCGTAGTTTGAGGTGTTAACCTGGCCGAATCGCTCCCAGGTTAATTGGTTTCCATTAAACCCACATAAACG
Organism: Vampirovibrionaceae bacterium NZW_1234; assembly: GCA_041697335.1. Lineage (GTDB taxonomy): Bacteria > Cyanobacteriota > Vampirovibrionia > Vampirovibrionales > JAGQHJ01 > JBGUGD01. Next base: position 79,719 of record JBGUGD010000007.1, read on the forward strand.
TTGTGTATCTTGTATCATTGGCGATTTCATACTTGTTCCCTCCGAAAAATAACACCCTAAATTGCATGGGCTTGCTTACACTGCTTATATGAATAATGCGAAGGAAACCGCCTCATCAATTACCCAGAATGCTTAAATTTCATCTCTGGACGGAGAGTTCAGGTAGCACTTATTATAGCTGTGATCGCTTAGAATGGCTCTTCTGAGACATATCACGATAAGAATATGCAAGAGGTTGTTTGCAGGATAGCTCAGTTTGGTTTATTTTAATCAGGTTTAATGAGGGTTTGGGGGCTATCAAATTATGGTTCATATTTCACATCTTTCTTTTGAAAGAACACGATTTGTGTCTTCAAATACCAAGCGATTTTCTCCGTCTTCATTCAATGAGGCTGCATTTCGATTTTCCGGTCGACAACAAGTCAGCTTGTCCAAGCAGGTTGATAATTTTATGTCCTGGGTGAGCGATTCTCATTTATCAAACGTTTTCAGCGCGAATGGAGTCGAGTATTATGCACCACCTATCCCAAGCCAAATATCAGGACTAACGCCGCAGCAGAACTCGGAAAACAATCGTACGCTGGCTTTGTTTAAAAGAACGTTTCCCAACTTTTTATGGACAGGTATTGAGTGTAGTAATCCAGTTAATGCCAAAGGTGAGCGGTGGGATCAATTAGCGATGACTCGGTTTTATGCTCCCAAAGAACGTCAGCGGCAGGTCAAGTTGATGCGCTCACTTGGGTTTTATAATGTTCGCTTGGGGATTCCGAATCATAAAGTAGCGCAGCAGAAAAGCTGGCGGCAAATGGATTCTATTCTTTCTTCCTTTCAGCAAGGTAATGAAAAGTATCCACCGGAGGAACAGATTAAAATCAGCTTGGATCTCCAGCATTTTGGTTTGCCCGACTCACTCAATAATGTAGCCGATCGGTCGAAGAGTTTCTATTTGAACCCGCAGTGGCCTAAGCAATTTGCTCGCTAGGCAAAATGGGTCCTGCAACGCTATCTTAAACAAGTTGATGCGATTACCATTATTAATGAACCGTTGATCACCAACCAGTTTTCGAGCACCCACCTGAACGAATCCTTTCCTGGGCATGGGCACAAAGCGTTTAACCGCTATTTCATCGAGCGTGCTTTTCTCATCGCCAAGGCTGCTTTGATGGGTCGGTACAATATTGAGACTCTTTTACAAGCCCAGCCCCAGGGGCAGAATCGTAAGATTTTTATTCATAATGAAAGCTGTGAGCAGACCGTTGGGGATGAAGATTTCAATCGATTCCGTCGCTTTCTGACCAGTGATTTGATTTTGGGACATGACTGGTTGCTCAAGGGGAATTTTGTTCAGTCCGACATGTTTCAGTGGATGCTGCGCCAGATGGAAGAAGGGGGCCATCCTCAAGGTCGTGATTTCCTGGTGAAAGGCTTAACCGAAATCCGGGATATGCACCATTCTTTTCAGCGCCGATTTAAAAAATCCATGAAGGCGGATACGGTTTTTGGAATTGATTATTATCTGACCAACGAACGTGGCTCTGGCATTAGTGGGCGACTTGAGGAATACAGTCAGGAGCTTCGGCAAGGCACCAGAAGAGGCTTATTTGGTATGGGCATTGATTATTGGGAGCGCTATCATTTGCCTTTGCTTCATACAGAAACTAATTTTCGGCATGAGTCTAGTGATGTTTGGGGATTTCAGCAGTTAGTCGAGCTGGCTCAATTGGCTAAGGCTAAAATTCCGGTTTTAGGGTTTACCTGGTATAGCCTGATGGATCAATTTGGCTGGGAACGTGGGTTAGACTGTTCCCCTGAAGCAGCGGCTCACTACCCGGTTGGATTGGTCAGTACCCAGAATCATGAGTTACGGAAATTTTCTTCTCGTATTTTGCCAGACTTACGCCATGCCTTGTTGTTTCGCAGGGCGGAATCTACCGCATCCTTATCGCCTTAAATTGCCAATTTTGGTAACTGAAAAACGAGAGAACATCATGAACGATATTCTTGGCACATTGTGGCAATTTGGGGGGCTTGTATTTGCAGGCCGAACGGAGGACTTGTTTTATGGCGGATGAGCTTAAGGGGACTGATGAGCAGACTGCTCAAACCCAAGATGCGGCTATGATCCGAACGAAAAAAGATGAAGATGGCCAACCGGCGCCGGTCACTCCTCAACAAGTGAAGAATATCCCGACGCCAGAGGCTGGTAGTATTGATACAGGTCAAACGGCTGGAAAAGATCCACATCAACGTCTTCATGCCAGTCACGAAGACAAGGCGGGATAGGTTTTTAGTTGACCTGTGAGTTTGTTCCGCTTATCGGTCGAGTTGGGTTAAGGCGGCTCGAATTTGGTTCCGGTGTGATTCGAGAACGGGGAGACTGTTCGTGGCATAAGCTTTTAAGCTGGCATTTTTGCCAGTTTGAATGTGTCGCTGATAGAGTGAGATAGCCATATTATGTTCTGTCAACTGACTGTTTAAAAAAGCATGATCAAATGTACGTCCCGACAGTTGTGATAACTGAGTCATCAAGGCTTGGTGTCTTTGTTCTATTGTTGTTGGCATTGTTAAATTATATTGTTGTGCGATGCTGGCCAGGGACTGGTTGGCATTTTGATGTTCTTGAATCATATGTTGGGCAATGGCTTTCACTTGATTATTTTGTGACTTCGTTAAAGCGAGTTTGCCCAGTTGTATTTCAGCGAGGTTTCCTCTTGCGGCAGCGGTAAAAAACTGTTGATCCTGAGGGCTCAGTGTTGAGGTGTTCATGCCCATCGGTGACATTGACTGAGGCTGTCCTGTTCTGATTGGTTGTTGGGCATCTACCGCATTATTTATTTGAAGAAACAGGCAAAATCCTGCACTCACTATTATACCGGCAATCAATGGAAGCGATTTCTGCATCATTGTTCTCCTTATCTTCTTCTGATTTTGAATCCTATTTTTTGGGCTGGATGACTATGGAGGGCCCTCATCGGACCATGATCACGAGTGTCTCTCTATTCACCAAAATACGGATATTCGTAGATGTCCTTGCTTTATGAAAAGGTAGAAATTTGGAACAGCTTACTTCCAGCAGACTTAACTGTTGAAAAACTTAGGTGAATCAGGGCATCTGTCAGAGCGGTGAATTGAGTATAGTACACAGTGGTATTGCAGCAATTTGGAAATTGCTGGGCTCGAAGAGACAGTAGAGATAGGTTTTTAGCGATGACGACGACTTTTAATCGTTCCTTTGATTTGATTATTCTGGGCGGAGGCACCGCCGCGTTGGCCGCTGTGAGTGAAGCTTTGGATCAGGGTGTAGAGAGAATTCTCCTCATTGAGAAGCAATCGCTTTTAGGGGGCGAATGTGCGTTAAATGCTTGTGTACCCTTGCATTCTTTAGCCACGGCTGCAACCACACTCCGCGAAATGGAGCACAAGGCACCGGATTATGGCATTACTGTTGAGCAGATGACGTTAGATTATTCATTGCTTCGGGAAAAAGTGGAGCGCATTGTCAAGGAACGAGTCTCTCGGGGGCAGGATGAATCGGACGAGCGGGTGACAATAATTCAAGGGGAAGCCTCCTTTGTTTCAAGGCGGGAAGTTCTTGTAGGAGATACTGTTTACCGCGGCGAAATAATTTTCATTGCAACAGGCACACAACCGAGAGTACCTGTCATACCGGGTTTAGAAGAGAGCGGTTATTTATTGTATCCTCAGGCAACGCATTTAGAATCCCTGCCCATGTCACTCATTGTCCTGGGGGCTGGTCGCATTGGGGTCGAATTTGCCCAGATATTTCATGGGTTAGGGTGTCAGGTTGATCTGGTTGAAGAGCAGGCCAGCATTCTTCCCCGAGTTGATCCGGATGTCAGCTGTGAATTGAATCGCTTGTTTACTCATGAATTTATTCATACCTATACCGGGTGTCGTGTCGTAAAAGTTTCACGAAACTCTGATCTCAAGCAGGTGTATCTCGAAGATGGCACTGTGCTTGAGGCTGAAGAGATCTTGGTGACCACTGGAAGGTGGGGCGTTACCGAAGGGCTTAATTTACAGAATGCGGGTGTTGAAACAGATGAGAATGGTATTATCGTAGACACGATGCTTCGCACCACGGCGGAAAATATATGGGCCATTGGCGATGTGGTTGGGCCTTATCGGTATACGCATATTGCAAACTATCATGCGGTTATTGCTGTTCAAAATGCCTTTAAAGAAGCCGAGCGCGCCGTCAATTATAAAACCATTCCCTTTGTTATCTTTACTGAACCTCAGGTGGCCTTTGTGGGCTTGACGGAGGAGATGGCGCATCGACAATGTTTATCTGTCATGGTGATGAAAAGCTCTGCAACAGAACCCACCCGGTTTAAAACGGATTCCGATTCGATGGGGTTTACCAAAGTTATTATTGATGCGGAGAATGATCAGATTGTTGGGGCCCATATTATTGCAAGCCAAGCGGGTGAAATGATTCACTTATTGTCACTGGCCATGGAGAACCAGCTGTCGGTGTCTCAAATCACCAAGATGGTTTATGCCTACCCCACCAAAATGCAGTTAATTCAAAAGACACTTGAACCCTATCCCAGGGAAAAAGCCCGAATTCTGGAGTTTGCTCGCACGCAAGCCTAACCGTTTTGGTTAACGAAAGAGGATGAATGCATGATGATGAGCACTGTTTTATGGAATGTGGCGAAGCGCTCCCGTCGAACCGTAAGGCCGGGAGTACTGACGGGCGCTGTAGCAACAGGGTTGTTGGGAGTCGCATTGTATCAGTCGTTTAAAATGTACCATAACTGGTACGCCACTCGTCCCACGGATTTACCGAAGAAAATGGGAGCACAGTGGGGAGATGCACATCAGGCAATTACAATTCGATGTTCTCCAGATCAGGTCTTCAGTCTGTTTCAGAATCCGGAATCCTTGGCCGAGATTTTTTCTCACCTTAGTGCGGTTGAGTCTATTGATGCTGAACGTTCTCGTTGGACGGCTTCTGGGCTCAATGGCGTGGAGATTAGCTGGGATGTCATGATGACAGAGGATATCCCCGGTCGAAAGTTGACTTGGCAGTCCGTTGATACAGAGACATCCAGTGTTCGGATGTCGGGTAGTGTCACGCTTGTTGATGCCCCTCGCGAGCAGGGAACAGAGGTTCACGTGGATCTTCGGCATAAGCCCTCTGCAGCAGTTACCCGGGCAGGAATATTTCGATACAAACCTGAAGCCCAACTTGCGGATGACTTGAGGCGGCTCAAGCAACGCCTGGAGTTGGGTACCAGCCCCACAATTGAAGGTCAGCCTGCCGGTAGCGTCAGTTAGGTACGCCACACCTAGATTTAAAATAGTAGAAAGAAGGAGAAGGGCGAGATGAAAGCACTTTGCTGGAACGGCATTAATGATCTGCGTGTGGAAACCGTGAGCGATCCGGAAATTTTACAGCCTACCGATGCCATCGTCAGGGTGATCTTATCAACCACGTGTGGATCTGACTTACATCTGCTCCATGGGTTTGTTCCGACCATGAAACCGGGCGATATTATCGGTCATGAATTTATGGGGGAGGTGGTTGAGGTTGGCGCTGAGGTTCAGCGTTTGAAGAAAGGAGATCGGGTTACGGTTATTTCAATCATTGGTTGTGGCCAATGTACTCATTGTCAAAATGAGCAATGGTCCTTGTGTGACAATTCCAACATCAATCGAGAGCCGTTGGATACCATGCTGGGTCATACGACGGCTGGAATTTACGGGTATTCCCATGCCTTTGGCGGCTATGCCGGCAGTCATGCCGAATACATCCGGGTTCCTTTTGCGGACTATGGGGCTGTTAAGATCCCGGATGGCGTTACGGATGAACAGGCATTATTTGTCTCGGATGCAGTTCCCACCGGATACATGGGGGCCGATCTGTGCGATATAAAGCCGGGTGATGTGGTGGCCGTTTGGGGCGCCGGTGGCGTAGGCCAAATGGCAGCTAAAAGTGCGTTCTTAAAAGGTGCTGAACGAGTAATTGTTATCGATCAGGTCCAACATCGTCTGGATCTGGCCCAACAGATGTTAGGGGTCGAGACATTAAACACGCGTGACAATAACTATATGCACAGCTTGGAGGAAATGACCGGTGGCCGTGGCCCAGATGCCTGTATTGACGCCGTGGGCATGGAGTCTGACTCCAATAACCGACTTGAGGACATCTATGACAAGGTGGAACAGTCGCTTCGCATGCAGTCGGATAGGCCATCTGTTTTGCGTCATGCCATTTTAGCCTGCCGTAAGGGTGGGACAATCTCGATTATGGGGGTGTATGGCGGCTTGGTTGATAAACTACCCATTGGGGCGGCGATGAACAAAGGGTTGACCTTTAAGATGGGACAGCAATTCGGGCAAAAATATGCCCCTGTATTATTTGAGCATATCCAGCGGGGTGAGCTGGATCCATCTTATATGATAACCCACAAAATAACTCTGGATGAGGCTCCTGAAGGATATAAGACTTTTTCAAAAAGAAAGGACAATTGTCTGAGAGTTGTCATTTCTCCATCATCTTAGCTTCAAGGCTCTCTAAATCATTTTATAATCTGTCTATTTCAGCCAGAGCCAAAAAATCAAATCCGTAACTACCCACCTGACTAATAGCCAGGTGGGTAGATTTCTGTCATTGTCCAAGTAGGTTGGTGATAGTGAGAGCCTCGACTCTGAATTATTTTTCCCCCTGATTAATCCCGTTTTGGCTGGGTATTTTAGCCCAAATTGCGTAAGAGCATATCAAATGCAGGCAGAACATGTACATTGACGAACATGTGCGTATAGCATCCAAGAGTAACGTTTCTGAGACCGTTTCGCAGCAGACAGCATCTGCAGCTCTACTTTTTCTGGATGCCGAGGGGCGTGTTCTGTCAGCGACTCCAGCTTGGACAAGGCTATCAGGCTATGGATTACGTGAGAGTCAGGGGCGGCTTCTCAGTGATTTAGTCCGTTCTAATACATCCATCCCTGGTTATAAACCATCGGTCTCGTCTGAAGGAGCCGTCATCGGCGTCCTATTGCGCGGTGAATCCAGTGAGTATCTGCCGGATGTGTTTGTCCATAAACTCGGTCATCATTACTCGGTGCTATGCTCTGTTCAACCCCTGGTTGAGCAGGGGCACACTCTCGGCAGCATGTTGGAAGTTCGCAAGGGAATGTCATTGCCTGGCCTGAATGAAGAGGACGTTTTGCCCTCGCCGGTCAACCTGAAGTTGTTTGATCAAACACAAGTAGGGATTGCCAGTACAGACCTGACCGGTCGGTTTTTGTATGCTAATAAAGCCTATTGCCAGCTTGTAGAACGTTCCGAGAGTGACCTTCTTGACTTGCGGATGCAGGACATCACCCATCCAGAAGACTTGGCGGCCAATTTACCTCTGTTTCAAAAAGCCGTCCAAGCCGGTGAAGCATTTTCAATTGTGAAACGGTATATTTTGCCCGATGGTCGTCATCGTTGGGTGAACAATCATGTTCATGCCCTTAAGGATAGCAAGGGACAATTTCGAGAGGTGGTTGCTCTTTCTGTCGATATCAGTGAGCAGAAACTTCTGGAAGAGCGGTTAGGCCGGCAGGAAGCAAGCTTACGGGAGTTAACCCATACTATTCCGTCGATTGTCTGGCGGGCAGATGCGACAGGTGCATGTACCTTTGTGAATCGCCAATGGGAAATCTTTAGCGGTGAGCCATTTGAAAGTGCTTCCGGCTGGAACTGGATGGCCTTTCTACACCCGGAAGATTTACACCTGTGTGACAGCATAAAACACAAATTCAGCAATGGGGAACCTTACGAATTAGAGTATCGCCTACGCCGTGCCGATGGGATTTATCGGTGGTTTATTGCGCGTAGTCAGCCTATATATAATTCACATGGGGAAATTTCTCACTGGTATGGATCATGTACCGATATTACAGAGCAAAAAGAAGCTCAAACAGCTCTTGAAGTAAGTGAAGAACGCTTAAAGCAAATTACCAATTCTGTACCGGCTATTGTTTGGGTCGCAGATTCAAGTGGTGCTGTTAGCTATATCAGTGAACGTTGGACGGAATATACCGGAGAACCCGTCATCAACGCCTTGGGTGCGGGGTGGGTTTCAATTCCCCATCCTGATGACTTGCCTAGCGTCAAAGCGGCTTGGCAGTATTCGCTTGAAACGGGGGAAGCTTTTGAGGTAGAAACCCGATTCAAGCATCATAGCGGACAGTATCGTTGGATGCGGGTCTGGGCACATCCAGCCAAAGATGCTAATGGTCGAGTTATTGCCTGGTATGGCTCTAACACCGATATTCATAAAAAGCGGATGATGTTGCAAGCCATCGAGCAAAGTGAGGCCCGCTATCGCCAGGTGTTTGAATCCGACTTGATTGGTATGGCCATCGGGTTTATCGATGGGACGTTGATCGAGGTTAACGAATGTTATGCCAAGATGGTTGGCTATTCCCGGGACGATGTTGTTTCCGGAAAAGTCAACTGGGCTGCTTTAACTCCGGCAGACTATTTAGACGTTGAAATGATGTATTTGGCCCGAATGCGAGAGACAGGAGAGCCGCAGACCTATGAAAAGCAATATATTCATCGTGATGGGCATCGGATTGATATTTTAATTTATGCGACGTTCATGGATGCGGATCAGCAAATTATCCTGGGGCTGGTTCAAAACATTACCGAGCGCAAACAATACGAGCGTGCGCTGGTGCAAAGCGAAACCCGCTTTCGACAGTTGGCCGAGAACCATGCGGTGGGCGTTATTTTCTGGGATTTGGATGGGGACATTTGGGATGCCAATGACGTGCTTCTTAATTTATTAGGCTATACGCGAGAGGAGCTTCGAGCCGGAAAGCTGAATTGGAAGGCCATTACACCCGAGCAGTGGCAAGAACAGGATGCAAAAGCAGCCCAGGAAATTATTGACCTGGGAAAGCATGCGTCCTTCGAAAAGCAATACCGCCATAAAGATGGTTCCTTAATTGATGTCATGCTCAGCGGCGAACGCTTTGCTGGAGAGGAGCGTTGTGGCTTTTCATTGGTGGTAGATATTCGAGAGATTAAGCAGGCCAAGCGAGCCTTGGAGGAGAGTGAGCGTCAATTTCGGACGCTTGCGGATTCAATTCCGCAATTGGCCTGGATTGCTGATGGCGAAGGTTGGGTCTTTTGGTATAACCAACAATGGTATGACTATACGGGGACAAATCCTGAAGAGGTGCATGGTTGCGGATGGAAGGCTGTTCATCATCCCGATTACCGGGATCGTGTTGTTGCCTTTTTATCCGATGCCTGGACCAAGCCTGAACCCTGGGAATTTGAATTTCCGCTGCGTCGTTACGATGGTCAATGGGGCTGGTTTCTTACCCGGGCAACCCCGGTCTTAGACCGGGAGGGCAAAATTGTTCGCTGGTTCGGGACCAATACCGATATTACTGCTCAAAAAGAGAGCGAAAAGCGCTTTCAAGAATTATATGACTGGGAAAAGAAAACGCTTCAAATTGTGGAAGCCCTTCGGGAGCCGCAACCACCGGATATGATGTTGCATTGTCTGGTTAATCAGCTAGGTGAGGCGCTTCATGTAGATCGGGTATTCCTCTTGGAGTTTGATCGCAACGGCCATGGCTTGCCAGTTAGCTTCGAATATTTAAGTCATCCGAATTTTCCATCAATCCAAGGGCGTATTCCTCCTTGGGAAGAATGTCCCTTTGCTCAACAGGCCATACAACTGCAACATCCTTTTTCGACCGATGTGTTGGTTAGTGATTGCTTGGACTCAATTCCGTCGGTTAAATACTTCGTCGAGGAATTTGGTATTCGCGGCATTATGGCCTCTCCCATTGTTTATCATAATGAATTATTGGCAATCGTCTTGGTTCATACGAATCAGCCACGCCAGTGGCATGAGCGTGAATTGTACTTTGTTCGCACAGTCTGTAATCAGGCTGCTATTAGTATTTATCAGGCTCGTGCCAAAGCCGAGCTGGAAATACTCTCTCGTCGAAAAAGTGAATTTGTCGCATTGATGAGCCATGAACTCAGAACACCGTTGAATTCAATATTGGGCTATTCCAAGATGATTGAAACGGAAGTGGCCGGTCCGATTAATGAAAAACAACGACGATTCGCTCAGAATGTGAGCATCAGCGGCCAACATTTGCTCAATATTATTAATGATCTCTTGGATGTGTCCAAAATCGAAGCTGGGAAAATGCAAATTAATCCAGAATGGTTGGATGTGCATGCGGTTATGGCCGAAGTCAACCAGATGATGACGCAACTGGCCAAAGAGAAGCAGGTACATTTAATGATTAATATCCAGCCTGAGCTGGATCGGGTTTTTGCGGATCAGGGACGGTTTCGTCAAATATTACTCAATCTGATCAATAACGCCATTAAGTTCAATCGTCCTGGAGGTGAAGTATTGGTCCGGCTTTGTTGGCAGGAAGATGACTTTGTCGGTATTATTCAGGATACAGGTGCAGGCATTCCCGGGCACAAGCAGGCCGACTTATTTAAGCGCTTTCATCAAGTCGATGCTTCCTCCTCAAGAACCCAAGAGGGGACTGGCTTAGGGCTGGCATTGACAAAGGATTTATTGGAGTTGCATGGGGGCAGTATTCAGGTTGAAAGTGAAGAGGGTTCAGGCTCAACCTTTACGTTTCGCCTGCCGCGGGATGCTTCCAAGGTTGTAGAGGCAAGCCAAGCCCGTTTGGATGAGTCTGCTTCTCTGGTAATGCCTCAGTTGGCACAATAAACCCGATGCCAATTTGCATGGCCAAAGCGTTTGCTCTGAACGACGAGCAAGGTTGCATCTGACCGTTACAATGCGTTGTAATCTCTTGTGTGTTGTGCTTTTTTTCGTCATATTTATACAAAATCAGAATGCTTATTGCTCGGAGTTTTTGTATGTCTTTCCCTCCTGTATCCTATACCCCGGTTCTCCCTCCTGTACGTTTTAAAGCCGCTCCGTCTCGTCCGACCACAGAGCTTATTCCCCAACCTCAGCCTCAACAAGCCCTTGGGCGTTTCGATTCTGAAAACCGACCTTTATTAAACCACTGGCTGCAAACCTTAACTCGGGAAGTAAAAGAATACAAGATCATTCCTGAGTCCTTGTGGAAAGACCCCGAGGTGCCTTTCGGCACCATGGTTAAACGAGTGTTAGCCAATGTCACCCAGCCCGGTAATTACAAAAGTTGTGTGATGGTTCAGGTCGATACCCATCAAGACGGCTCGAAGTCATTTGTGATCACTGATCCTGGCATGTATACCAAGCATGTTTATCTCGCCGATCAGTACCGTCAGCATATTCGTTTTGACGCTCCGAAGAACAAACCTCCTCAAGCAATCGTGTTTCGCCAGGCTTGGTCCGGATCCACCTATGGTGTCAAAAAAGAATCTATTTTTGCGGATAAAGCAACCATGAAGCAAGTGGCGACCTTGGCCCGCCAACTCGAAGATCTGATTGAGCCGCCGACACGCTGGCAGCGTTTTACGCGCCTGTTTGGTTTCTAGTCCTTTTTCGAAAAACAGAGAACCCTAAGGGAAGGCCTCTGTAATGTGAGGGCTTTTCTTGTTGGTGGCTTTGCAAACCCGGCAATCGTGACAGGGTATTGAGGAACACGAGATCGCGAGAGGGTTTAGAAACATCTTGAAATGGGAATAATAGCAAAAAACCACTTTAAAAACCGAATATTCTCTTAGAAAGGCTCTTTGGCCTATCTGGAGGTCGACTGAAATTCGACAAAACGCGTCGAAACGCGGTAAATGAACTTTCGGGGGAGGTTCTTTAATCGGTAAAACATAGTCAGGGAAAGGGTTTTTTGGGTTTTGTGCCCTCGGAATCAACGCGAAATCGACGCGACACTAACGTGAAATTGACGGCGGATTGTCGATCCTGCGTCGACATTTTGTCGACAAAATGTCGGACGACACAACCTGGTCATGTTCTTATCGCCTCATCACCCGCCTGGACAGTAGGCGCCGACCACGCCCCCATGATACAACTCGAGGGTTAGCTTTGGTCGAGATGCCCCTGAACGATGGCTATGGATCCTGTTACCCTCTCCCGAGTCCAGTTTGCATGGACCATTATGTTTCATTATCTCTTTCCACCCCTTAGCATTGGTTTGGGCGGATTACTGGTGTTGATGGAGGGGATGTATCTTAAGACGAAGAACCCCCTGTATGAAGCGATGACCAAATTCTGGGTAAAGGTTTTTGCCCTGAACTTTTCCATGGGGGTGGCAACCGGCATTGTCATGGAATTTCAGTTTGGGACGAATTGGGCAACCTACTCCCGGTTTGTGGGCGATGTCTTTGGCGCTGCTCTGGCGTCCGAGGGAATTTTTGCCTTCTTCTTGGAATCCGGCTTTTTAGCGGTTCTTTTGTTTGGCTGGAATAGGGTCTCTCCCAAGGTGCATTTCTTCGCAACCTGTATGGTGGCTTTTGGGGCCACGTTCAGTGCATTCTGGATTAACGTGGCCAATAGCTGGCAACAGATTCCCGTGGGGCATCGCATTGTGGCGCACGCCGGAGAACTCCGGGCGGAAGTGGCCGACTTCTGGGCCGTCATATTGGGGCCAAGTACCCTGGAGCGCTTCACTCATGCTGTTTTAGGCGGGTGGATTCAGGCCTCTTTCTTTGTCATGAGTATTGCCGCCTTCTACCTGTTAAAGCAGCGCCATCTGGATTTCGCGCGCCGGTCCTTTGTCATTGCACTAATTACGGCTGCTTTGGTGACGCCATTACAGGCCATGGTGGGGTCGCGTCAGGGGGAAATCGTGGGTGAGTATCAACCGGCAAAGTTAGCCGCGTTTGAGGCGCATTATCACACATCCCGACAAGCGCCGCTCTGGCTCATCGGCTTTCCGGATGAGGCTCACGATACGGTTCGGTTCGGAGTGCCTATTCCAGGACTGGTCAGCTTTTTATCAAAGGGGGATTTTAACGCCGAGGTCAAAGGATTATTGGACTTTCCAAAACAGGATCGCCCGCCTGTGGCCGTACCGTTTTATTCCTTTCGCCTGATGGTGGGGATTGGGATGTACCTGATTGCCTTAAGCTGGCTTGGGCTTTACTTGTTCTGGAGAAAGACGCTTTTTCAAAAACGCTGGCTCTTGTGGGTTTTTGTTTTCTCGGTGCTGGGGCCCTATATTGCGAATCAGGCCGGCTGGGTGGCCGCTGAAGTCGGACGACAGCCCTGGATTGTCTATGGTATTCTCCGCACCCAGGAGGCTGCATCCAAAGTTGTTGTGGCTCAGGACATTTTGTGGTCTATCGCAATGTTTACAGCGATCTATGGGCTGCTGTTCCTGATTTTTCTGTACAGCTTGAATCGCAAGATTCAACATGGCCCCGACCCTGTTGCCGAGAGCCCACAGGCGCATCATCGGCCCGTTCAGGAGTGGATGGAGTTGACGGGTGAGCGCAATGACCCGGCCGATAAAACAGATTGGGTGGATGAGGGCTAGAGAGCTATGGACATTAACGTTATTTGGTTTTTGTTGGTGGGCATCCTGTTAACCGGTTATGCGGTTCTGGATGGCTTTGATCTGGGTGTGGGCGTCCTGCATTTGTTTATCCGCAATGACGAATACCGACGGGTTTTTCTCAACGCCATTGGTCCGGTTTGGGATGGCAATGAAGTCTGGCTGGTTACAGGTGGTGGCGCCCTTTTTGCGGCCTTCCCGACGGTGTATGCTTCGGCTTTCTCCGGGTTTTATATGGCGTTTATGCTTCTCTTGGCCGCACTTATTTTTCGGGCCGTCGCTATTGAATTTCGGAGTAAAGAGCCTTGGGCCTGGTGGCGAAACCTGTGGGATGCTGTTTTTGCTCTGGGAAGTATTGTATCTACCGTGTTGTTTGGCATTGCGCTGGGCAACATTATTGCCGGTTTGCCCATTGGTGAGGACACCTATTTCACCCAAACCGGTCTGTTGGGATTATTGGCGCCTTACCCTGTCCTGGTGGGATTATTTGTCCTGAGCTTGTTTACGTTGCATGGCGCGATTTATTTGAATCTTAAAACCGAAGGGGAACTTCAGGATCAGATTCGTCTTTGGGTCCTTCGGGGGTTTGGCTTTTTTAATGTTCTCTATATGATGACAACGGTTGCCACCATTGTCTGGTATCCGCATATGATTGACAATTTTAGCCGTTACCCGTGGGCATGGGTTATTGCTGGGCTCACGATGCTGGCCATTGCCAATATTCCTCGGACCATGCATAAAGGCCTCGAGTATCAGGCGTTATTTACCTCCGGTGCTGTTATCAGCGGAACCTTTGCCTTGTTTGGTCTCGGTTTGTTTCCTGATCTGCTTCCCTCACGACTGAACCCGGATTGGAGCCTGACTATTTATAATGCGGCATCGTCACCACAAACCTTGCACATTATGCTCATTATCGCTCTGATTGGGATGCCTTTCGTCCTGGCCTATACTGTCAGTATTTACTGGATGTTTCGAGGCAAGGTTAAAGTGGATAAGTTCAGCTATTGAGGCTGTTTACATCCGTCCTGCCAATGCTGGCATCTTGAGCGACGCTTCCGATAAATAGCGCTCCAAGGCATGCTCCAGTGCAGGTAATAAGATGCCGCGCTCGGATCCCAGTACACTGTAGCCGGGGCGAATTGCGGCCATAGAAATCTCTTGTGCTGTGCAAGGACGAATATAGCGTGTTTCCAGTCCATGAGCTTTGGCGGCCATGGTGGCAAAGTCGGCCCAGGAAAGTTCGCTGGGGTTACTCAGATGCCACAGCCCCGATTCGCCATCAATGAGGAGATCCAACGAGGCATTCACCAAGTCGGGTACATAGGTGGGTGAAACGATCATGTCGCTTGGGACATCCAGCATCCGCTGCAACATTACTTCTTGCAGTGACTTTGTGACGAAGTTGTATTCATCCCAAGGGCCAAAGAAGGCACTGGTACGAATGACCAGGGATTTTTCGCTAATCGCCAGTACCCGATTTTCTGCTTCGACCTTGGTTTGACCATACACATTTAAGGGGCTTACCGGGTCGCTCTCGATATACGGTTTCAGCGATTCGCCATTAAAGACCAGATCCGACGAGAAGGTCACGAGCGGGATACCCATTTCCTGACAAACCGAGGCCAGGTTAGCCGGACCCACCACGTTGGAAAGCCAGCAGATATGGGCATCGGATTCGGCATCATCCACCCGGACATACCCGGCGGCATTCACAACAGCCCACGGATTCAGTTGCCTCAAGGTCTCCTCGACTGAAGCAAAATGGTGAATGTCCATATCCCGACGACTTAAAAGATAATAGGGAATTCCCCGAATGTCACAAATTCGAGCAAAGGCTTTGCCCAGGGTTCCGTTGGCACCAACAATGACTAGGGGCTGAATATGTTGGCACCGTTGGGTCACCTCGCAATTCTCCGTGCCCACAAGACCGAAATTACAGACCGAGGCTTTCGGGTAGTGCAAGCGATCGCTTCTGCGCCACCAGCCTTCGATGTCCAGGATCGGGTGATGATAGGGCTTTCCTGTGGCAAAATGCGTGATCATTTTTGTAAGTGCAGTAGGACGTGGGCTATCGCCTCGAAGATCATAGGCCCCCGATTCATAGAAGCCGTTATCCTGGGTGACCAGACTGTTCCAGTCAAACGCTCCCAAGAGAGACCAGACCGTCACAGCACGAACATCAACCCCTTCGGCTCGTAATTTTTCAGCTGCACCCCAAATTTCCCAGAGCCATCGCATCTGCTCATCTCTCGTACAGCCGAGATGGGCCTCCGTTACTGCGACAGGAAGCCCATAGCGATCGAACGCTTCTCTTAACAATGTCTGGTGCCCGGCATAGTCTTCCGGATGGACACGAACCGCTTCAACGTCGGCGTAGGCATCTTTGCCGTTTCCGCCATGAAAATGGGACGGATAGCACTCCAAATTTTCATCCAGGAACCGATCACTGGTGAGATAGTGATTAATGCCGAGAATATCAGGTGGGCAGGGATTTTCCTCAAACCAGGCCAGTTCAGTTGGGTTAATACCGGCATGGATAAAGTAATCCCACAACCGATGCTGTGAATTGATGCGTCCACAGAGGAGGTCAAAAGACAGCCAACGACGCTCGTTTTCCAACTCGGCCTGATAGGCAAGTTTCGGCGTACTATAGATCTTCCCCAAGTCTTCCGTTTGAATCAATTGGGCCTCAGGATTAATTTGCCGAATCCGCTTCATCGCGAGAATCGTGCCCTTGCACTCATGCATCAACGCGAGCAGGAATGTTTTGTCATCTTGGCCATGGGGGTACCAATGCCCATATAAGCCGCTAAATCGTGCTGTTGTCAGCGGCTCGTTAACGGGTGTATACCGATTGGCCCAAGGGTATCGGGATGCCACCGCTTCAGCGTAATCGGCAAGTTTCTCTGGAAAAGCAGGATCGATGAGACTGGTTGAGCGGGGGCCGCTGCCATGATGGACCAGGCCGATGATAGGGTTAATATTTCGCTCTCGAAGGCCAGAAAGGCGTTCGTCCGGCCATGACCAATCGGCAGATTCGAGGCCTTCAGGTGCGATATGCTCCCACAGCACCGGGTAGCGTAGCGTCCGGATGCCGAGTTCGGCAAACAAGTCCAGATCGCTCTGTCGGTAGAGATGTCCATTGCGTTCGAGTTGATTGAAATAGATATCACCAACCCGGTTGATGGTGCATTCTAATCCACCCCAAATCTCGAGGGCGGATCCTCGCGTGGCGATTGGAGCCATAACGCTATACCCCCTTGGTTGTTTATGCCTGTACCAGTTGTACTTTGCTTTTGCTGGTTTTTTCTCCCTTGAGCTGTTTATAGGTGGCCAGCGCCTGTGCCACAACCTGGTCCATGTTGTAATATTTATAGGTCCCCAGGCGCCCTACAAAATGTACGTTTGGTAAGGCATCCGCCAGGAGCTTATAACGGTTATACAACACGTTGTTTTCGGGTCGAGGAATGGGATAGTAAGGATCGCCCTCTGAGCGGGAGTATTCATACACGATGCTGGTTTTTGGGTGCTGCTGACCCGTGCAGTGCTTGAATTCCGTCACGCGGGTGTAGTCATAATTATTGGGATAGTTGACTACCGCCACCGGCTGGTGCCATTCCTTGTTTAACGTCTCATGACGAAACTCCAGCGAACGATAAGGCAGTTTGCCATATTTAAAATTGAAAAACTCATCAATGGGTCCTGTATAAATGAGCTCCTGATAGGGGATCATCTGGATGATGTCCTTGTAATTGGTGTTCAGCATAATTTTAATGTTTGGATGCGACAGCATGTTTTGAAACATCCGGGTATACCCATGCAACGGCATTGCCTGATAGGTGTCCCCAAAATATCGATCGTCGTCATTGGTTCGCGTGGGGACTCGTGCCGTGACGCATTTGTCTAACTCGTGCGGGTAAATTCCCCATTGTTTTTTCGTGTAGCCTTTAAAGAATTTCTCGTACAAGTCCCGTCCCACGACATTTAAGACAACATCTTCCGATGTCAGGATGGGATCGCGCTTTTCGGCGACGTTTTCCAAAAACGCCTTGGCCCCGTCCTGATCCAGGTTCAGATTATAAAGTGTATTAATGGTGGTCAGGTTAATGGGAATCGGAACAAGTTGACCGTCCACGTAGGCCAAAACCCGATGCTCATAATCCCACCACAAGGTGAATTTCGAAAGATAATCGAAGACCTCTTTTGAATTGGTGTGAAACAGGTGGGGGCCATAGCGATGCACTAAAAGCCCTGCTTCATCATACTCATCGTAAGCGTTTCCCCCAATATGAGAGCGACGATCCACGATCAATACCTTATTGCCTGCAGTGGCCAGGCGCTCTGCCAAAACACTACCTGCAAAACCTGCACCGACAATTAAGTAGTCAAACCCCTTGTATTCATGGATTTTAATAATGCTGTTATTGGTAATGACTTTATAATTGGGGTATTTTTGCTTGTGTTCAATGGTCTCTCGGATATGCTGTTTCATCGATGCCCAGGTTTTATCCCACGAAGTGCGCGATAAAAATGCTTCTACGGCCTGGCTCCATTGGGTGTTATCCTGACTTTCCTCCAATGACGAGGCAATGGCGTCGACAAACCCCTCTGGTGTGTCGGCTATTTTAACCAGGTTCAAGGCTTCATAGGGTACCACAACATCCTGAATCGGTGTCGAAACGACTCGCTTACCCGCCGCTAAAAACTCGGGCGTCTTGGTCGGGCTAATGAACCGGGTGGATTCATTGAGGGCAAAAGGCATCATGGCTACATCCCATCCCGCAATATATTGGGGCAGCTCTTCGTAATGTTTGCCTCCTAAATAATGGATGTTTGGCATATTGGGCAAGATTGCCGGATCAATCTTGACCACGGGGCCAATAACCACCAGTTGCCAGTCAGGGCGCATTTCGGCCATGCCCTTTAAGAGATCAATGTCCATGCGCTCATCGATAACACCAAAGAAGCCGATACGCGGATGCGGAATATGGGCTTGATCCGCAGGCTCCTCATGGTGTGATTTGGCTTTGGCAAAGTGGTGAACATCTACGCTACTGGGAAACGCATGGACATTGTGATGACATTCTTTTTTGGCTTCGTAGAGACTCTGGCCACCGGTAAAGATGATGTCCGCAATTCCAAATAGCTCTCTTTCCCGATCCACTAATTCCGGTGGGGCCCCTTTAAAGGCAGATAACTGATCCATGCAATCGTATACAGTTGCCAATGGCTCCAGGTGTGACGAAAAGGGCAACGCCATGGGCGTATAATACCAGGTCACATAGTGGGTAATATTTTCACGCTCCAGAAGCTCATCTACCAGCTTTGTCAGAGCTTCATGCCTTTCAGGTTCATCTAACGTATCGGGTAAGTGCGGAATCACCACAATGACACCGTCCTGATTCGGAAAACTGACATGCAGCAACGGTTCTGGATGGGTGTGGATGACGGGCTCCTCAACATAAAAAACCCGATGCTCTTTGGCATAGCGGCTTAATAAGTGTTGTGGACGCTGGAAAACAAAGTTCCAGCGCAGGTGTGAAAAACAAATCAAGTCATACGATTGCGGGAGGTGTCGATTGCCCAAAGGGCCGTGTGTTGACATATCAAAATCAGCCATCGTCTTAATTTTCCGTATTCTTTGCTAATAATGTTTCGAGTTCCTCAAAGAGGGTCTGAATGCTTTCAAATGATTGAGGAGAATCTTTGGACAAAACGTTATTCAGCAAGACCGGTTCTTCCTGATACCAGAACATGGCAGTTTCGCCATGCTTCTCCAGAAGTTCCATGGACGAAATGGGAAACTGAAGCTCAAGAACTCCTAACGAGGCGGTTAACCCCTGAGCGGCTTTTCTAATCATGCATTCTCTCTCCTTTGCCAAAATACATGTTGGCTCTATCTTGAGCCCAACCCTGCGTGGCAAACGATACCTTTCGAATGTGTCCATTGATTCCGTTTATGGACAGTGATTATGGCTTAACCGCATTCAACAAGGAATTGCCCATGGTGCTATTTATAAAATAGTCATCTGGACAGTGACAGTTTGAGATAAATTCTCGTCGTTTTATAGGCTGAAAGGCTTTTTGGGAGAGAAGGATAGCTTTTAGAAAATTTCATGAACACCTTGGCTTGCCCGTGTGGTAAAAAAACGAGGCACACGGGAAAAATGTTGATGATAGGCTTCAGAAAGGGTCTGTTTAAACGACCCAATGGCATCGTTGGCCACGAGGTTGATGGTGCATCCCCCAAATCCTCCTCCAGTCATCCGGGCACCCAAAACCCCAGGGATTGTGAAGGCCGTGGATACCAGAACATCCAACTCGTCACAGCTCACCTGATAATCATCTCTCAGCGATGCATGTGAGGCACCCATCAGCTCCCCCAGTTGGGGAATATTCCCAAGTCGAAGCGCTTCGGCTGCCCGGAGCGTCCGATCGTTTTCACTGACGACATGATGAACGCGCTGGCGAATGATGGGATCGGGAATTATTGCTGCGTATTCTTCAAGCTGAGTCAAACTCACTTCTCTCAATGATTGCAGACCCGGAAGAACGGAAGACAGGAACTCAACCCCGGTTCGACATTCTTGTCGGCGCTGATTATAGGCTGACGAAGCCAGGTTGTGCTTTACTCCTGAATCGCACACCACAAGGGCATGGTTGCCCAGTTGCATGGGAATCGGGGTGGGCGTTAGACTCTGGCAATCAATCAAGAGGGCATGATCTTCAATGCCCAACGCACTGATAAATTGATCCATAATTCCGCACTGGGTTCCCACATAGCGATGTTCTGCTGCTTGCCCAGCCAGCGCCATTTTGATCCGATCAATCTCGTCATAGCCCGAAAGTTTTAATAGCGTGTAGGCCACCGCATTTTCCAATGCCGCCGAGGAAGATAATCCCGCCCCGGAGGGGACGTTGCTGTCGATAAGAAGATTTGCCCCCTTGAGCTGCCAGCCGGCTTCTTCCAGACTGTAGGCTACGCCACGGACATAATTGCGCCACGAGCTTTTTTCGGCAGCCTCTGGGGTATCCAGTGAGAAAATATCCCCTTGGGAACGGCTGATAGAATGGACCTGAATCGTCCGATCCGAGCGGGGGGTTGCTACAATCAGCGTTCCCCACTCGATGGCCATGGGCAGGACAAAGCCGTCATTATAGTCGGTATGTTCACCAATCAGGTTTACCCGGCCTGGGGCTTTAAAAAAACGAGGGGCGCAGTCGGTTTCAAACAACCCAGCAAAGAGTTGCTGCAAAGCCGGAAGGTCGAAAGCCTTTTCTGGTTCTGCTAAAACCGAGGCTCCCTTTGACATCGATGTTGTTGGAGAACTGGGATTTTCCATAGAACGGACTTCTTTCCAAACAGGCCAGATTCAGCCCTAGTTTCACTCACGTAGAGCTATGATAGCGTTCGAAGGACAAAATGCTATTGGTCGAAGTACCCAATTCGTTCAAGGGGATCCTCGTGCAATGTATCCAGTAAGTCCGGAAGAATCGTTTTGGTAAAATTCCGGGGCTCATAATCCGGCAACCGAATCAACCCAACGGGGTGAAGCCGTAAATCGTTAGGGGAGCCCATCATGGCGTCGTCCCAATTAAATTGATCCATGAGGCTGTACCAGGTAAAACCGAGGACCGGAATGCCAAACTTCATCAGTTGGGCCAGTTCCACCAATTGCTTTACGCCCCAGTCTTCACTGCCATGATCAAAAAAGTTGGTTTCGGTATGGAGAATGGGCAATTGATAGCGGTTCCAATAGTCCACACACATCCGGGCCAGGCCCTTGCGGTGACCTGCCAGAATTTCTTTTTCGTAGGTATCGACACAGGTTTTGGTCAACGGAAACACATGATCCGGTTGCACGATTTCGCAGGCCAGATAGTAATCGACGCCAAACACCGTGTCGGCCTTCATGGTTTTTTGAAATTCCTGTTGAAATCGCTGGTGGTATTCTCGAATCACTTCCAATTGGTGGACCAGCGATTCCACATCTTCCCGTAAATGGTCTTGGCGCACATATTGACGGGCCATCCATTTATACATATCCGAGCTTTGGTAATCGCCATCTAACAGCCAATCCTGCCCCAAAATCAAGTCACTGGTCAAAAAGCGCCGGTACTCGTTAAAGTTGAAATCATCGGGTTGATACTCGCAACTTTCGTTATGAATAAACAACAAACGCCGTTCTTCTTTTTGGAGCTTCAACTCAATGGCATAGCGTGTCGTCACGGCAGCTTTTGCGATGAGGAGAGCACGCTTGATAAAGTAATGATCGTACATGGGGTGATCGTAGCGTCCGGGCATGGCTTCATTCCAAACCACCGAACTAAAGCGGTTGGTGATCAGCGGTTCATTCACCAAGGTAACCGCATCCAGTTCATCCAGATAGCGATGGATGACGCCCATGGAAAATTCGGTAAAATAAGTTGGCCATTTGGGGTTCAGATAAATACTTTCATCCGGGTGCGCATCGTTGCGAAACTCTGACGGGAGACCGAAATGCTGTAAGTCCAGGCTAATGCGGATGTTCTGCTCTCGAAATTCTCTTAAAATCGTATCGAATTCATTCCATTCTTCCGGTGTGTCGAGCTGATGGGTTGGCATACCCAGGCGAACGTTATGAATTTTTAACAGGGGAAGCAAATCCACTTGCTTGCGGCGATGATCGGGATCATAGATTCCGGCTAAAGCCAACTGATCCCAACGCTCACCCTCGGGGCTTTCAGGGTTGCTGCATTCAATGCCGGTCCAGAGAAAATCAGTAAAGGTTTTTTTAAATAGCGACAGCGTTTCCTGATTTTCAGCTTGGCGGGTTTCATCCAGGTGCGTTATGGGATCCAAGGGGATGGAGGCTATGTAGCGGTACTCCGGCTGACGAAGCTTTTTTTCCGACCAGCGGAAGAAGTTATGAATCTGTCTGTCCAGCGCCGTATGCCCGGTCGGCAAGACGTTGATATGCAGCAATTCATCAGTGACTTCCTGAACAGGCTGAATAGTCGGAGGGACCGTTGACAGCACCACCGCGTTCGGTTCAGGCTGTTCAGCCTCCGGAGGAATGGAATTTAAGACGCTCTCCTTTTCAATCATGGTATGCCTTCTTCTCTTAGGTCGTTAAGTGTGGGGCCTCGGAAAAAAACGCTTATCTTAATGGATTATGCCATTTCTTTTTTCCAAGACTAGGGGTTTTTCAAAGAATTTTTAGGGATCTCGCGGCGAATCTCGGAGGTCCCATTGAACTTGGCTTTGGAGCTTCAAAGTCCTGCTTATGGTGACGGTGTCCGAAGCACAACCATATTGCCTTTTAAACTGCCTCCCAGCGATTGAACCTGAGCCTTGGCATCGTGCCAATACACGACGCCTTGGTCATAGAATGCTTCAGGGTGAGGTGGGAGCGTCATTCCCAGGAGGCCGCAATAAAGATCTTTCACCGTGGCCAGGTACTGATCGGGTCTGCCGATGTCGCTCCAGTAAAAGGGCTCTTTGAGCACATGAGCCCACATGGCCGGGGACGAGGACGAATGGGGCGGGGTATGTTGCTTGCCCTCTACCAGACTGGGAAAGTAATCCATTGCGTAATCAAATTCCGGGCTTTTGTTCCATTTAGCCAACCCGGTTTGAACGAAGCCATCGTAGGCTTCTGGAGCAATGACGTAAAATCCGATGCTGCCGGTCCGGTTATCACCGGCTTCGGCCAATGAGGGTTTTTCCTTGAAATACAAAATGGATCCCGACTGTTTGTCTTCGCCGGATTGATCCGTCACCACAATGGCCATCTGATTCACTTGTTGATCCGTGATGGTTTTAACGCCGATGGTCACTTTGGCATGATGGGCCGCATGGGCTTCGAGCAATTCCGAGATGTCGGCGTTGGTTACCGCATCTCCTTGCATAATTAAGATAGGCTGGTTTTGATCGATCCACTGATTTTGCAAGGCTTTTACCAAGCCCCCTGCGGTTCCGGACGGGGCCTCCTCGTCAATAAATACAAAGCTGAGCCCGTCAATGGCCGTCAGCTGGGATTTAATGATGTGGGGTTTATAGTACGTGTTCACATAGATCCGTCGAATGCCGTGGGCATACAAATGTTTGGCCAGGACGACAATCACGGAATCCTCTCCGAGCAACGGGACCCCGGGTTTGGGATAGCCGGTGATATCGCCGGATATGGGGACAAACCGGCTGGCCAGCCCGGCCCCCAGGATCATGGCCTGATCCGTGACCTGTTGAACGGAACGCCGCGCTGTGGGAATAAGCGGGGCTTGGCTGAATCCCTGGATTGGGTCTCCTGGCATATCGACCTGGGTATCGGGCAGACGAATCTGACTGCCGGGCATGGCAATACAGGTAATGTCGCCTGTGCGCAGAATGCCGAAATAACCAGCTTTTTCTTTCCGAAATTCGATGGTTGTTTTGGCATTGGTGGATTGCCGAACGCGTGCCAGAATCGGATGGGTCTCTGGCGGGGTGTCCGGCGATACGGGGAGCCAGATGGTGCTCTTCTGCCATCCTTTCTCATCGGCTTCCGTTTGCATGGTGAGAGGGCTTGAGCCTTGTCTGGCGGATGCTTCCAGCCGTACTGTTTCCGATACCGTCATTGTCTTCTCTATCCTTTGTTATCCCTTTGTTCGCTCCCGGATGTCGAATGTTTCTTTTCATCAATGTCATCCGTCTCTGCAAAGAATCATTTTGGGACGAGTACTCGCCTCTGGCTATTGCCCGCTCCGGTGTGATTTGAAGTGATGGCCATGTTTTTTTCGGATGAGTCTGCTGTGATATGGAAACTCAGTCTGTCAATGGGAAAAATACGGCTCCTCAAATTTTTTGTCCTAACTTTTGAAATTGGTCGTTCAGGATGCAATTGGGCAAGTGGCTAACTTTCATACTCAACGTTTTATGACACAGTAGCGTTATGTATTCATGTCAACAGGAGCAATGCCTATGATTCTCGTCACCGGTGGTGCTGGCTATATCGGCAGCCATTTTGTGAAAACCTACTTGGATACTCACCCGGATGAATCGGTTGTAGTGGTGGATAACCTGTCCGAGGGCCATCGTGATGCGGTGTCCTATTCTGATCGCATTCAACTGATTCAGGAAGATATTGGCGATGCACGCGGCATGCATGCCGTGTTTGCTCAATACCCCATTGATGCCGTCGTTCACTTTGCGGCCAGTTGCTATGTGGGCGAATCGCAAGTAAATCCCACCAAATATTTTCAAAATAATGTGGTCCAATCCTTGCATCTGTTTAAAGCCATGGATGAGGCCGGGATTAAGCGCATCGTCTTTTCTTCGACCTGTGCCACCTATGGTCACCCGGTACGTCTGCCCCTGGATGAAACCCATCCGCAAGCACCGATCAATATCTATGGTCTCACCAAGTTGATGATTGAACAGGCCTTGCAAGGGTACTGTAGTTCATTAGGCTGGTCTGCTGTTGCGCTTCGCTATTTTAATGCTGCCGGTGCCGATTCAAGCGGGTTGCTGGGTGAAGCCCATGAGCCGGAAACCCATTTGGTTCCTCTGGTGCTTCAGGCTGCTTTGGGAAAACGCCCCAGTATTGATGTCTATGGCGATGACTATGATACGCCCGATGGCACCTGTATTCGTGATTACATTCATGTGACGGATCTGGCTTATGCGCACTGTCGCGCTCTGGAACATCTATCTGAGCAGCAGGGCTTTGATGCCATTAATCTTGGAACCACCTACGGTACTTCGGTTAAAGAGATTATTGCTCTGTGTGAAGAGGTGACCGGACATTCTATTCCTGTCAAAGTCGTCCCCCGTCGTCCGGGAGACCCGGCCCGCCTGGTCGCGAATGCGGATAAAGCCTTGACGCGTCTGGGATGGCAAACCCAAATTTCCATGAAAACCATTATTGAAACCGCATGGCAGTGGGAAACCAATCGGAAGTATTCAGGTCATGACTCACTTGTCGCCACACCTCGGGCTTGAACGACGATTAAACGAGCAGTTTGATGGGGTCTTTGATTCGGGACGCCTGGGTGCGTTTATGGCATTTGCTCAGCAAGTGCTGCCCTCGCTGGTTCCAATTCCCGATCCCCATCCGGTTGAGGCGCTTGTGATCCGGGATACGTCAGAGGTTCTTCCGGAACGAGCCCAACTGCATAGTGGTCAACTGACACTGGTTGTCACGCGGGAATTGGGAATTCGCCTGGTGTATCAAGGCCAGCAAGTGACAACGGACACGGTAAATATTCCCTTTCACTATCCCTGGTTTTGCCCCGATCCCACCGATCAAGAGCGGGTGGCCGAATTTGCGGCGAAACACGTAGCCCGAGGAACACGGGCCGATACCTGGCCGGAAGATCAATGGCCACAGGTGGGGGGTGTCAAGCAGGGGGAACAAAATTGGCCGCCTCGTAGCGTGGCCTTTGGCCCTTATAATTTAATGCTCCTGACGGATGGGCCAGCCCGGGCAATCTCCGTGACCTTGCCACCGGATTCAACGGGCCGCATTGCTCCAAATGCCTATGGCGTCATCCCTCGGGGATTGTTTTCGGTGACCCCGGAAGGGCAAGTGCTGTTGGCCTGGCAGAACGATAACCAGTCAGAACTTGGCCTGCACTGGGCAGCCTGGTTAATTTTAGGCTTTGCCATGCCCAAGGTGGCCCCCTCATACCACAATCCTTCAGTTATTTTTGCCTTTCCCGACGATGAGAGCCCGGATCCGGTGACGAATCGCATGGGACGGGTATGGAACTACTATGAGGTCGAGGGGCAGACGATAGCCCTGATCAATCCCCATATCAAGACCTTGAACGAGCCCTTCAAGAAGTTTTATCGCAATACCAACTGGGCTATGGTTGCAGTCAAAGGGGCAGACCATGTGATTGTGGCACGGAGCATCTTGCAGCATGAGGAGCAGTTTTTTCCGTTTCTCGAGCACGGGGCTTATTTTATCGAGGCTGAGTTCACTGGTCCGCGGGTGCCTCCGGGAGAAAAAAGTACCGTTTTGAGCCAATACGATTTTCTTTCCGTACATCGACTGACGCAAGGAAGTATGACACGATTGTCTACCGAGGACGGCCTGTTTGAAAGGGATGTGCTGGCTATTTTACGATGCCTGATTCAGGCATTTCATGTCGGTAATGTTTCTGCAGACTCTTGAGAGGCGCAACTCGGCCAACATATCCGTATTGCTTGAACTTGCCCCTAAGCTCGAAATTTACATCGGGTCAGCCTAAATGCCCGATATCCGGGCAATGTCGAAGTCTAGAAATCCTGGGTACACTAATTAACATGGGGATTAACCAAAAAGTACAATTATAAATACGTAATTAGGAGAGGGACCATGGCAACCACAATGGGTGTTACTCGGGTCGATCCGGCCAAAGCCAAAGCGTTTTTTGAAGCCGAGATGGCTTTTACAACCGGACCTGTTGAATTAGATCGTCTTCGCAGGCAGCATCCCGATGATATTGTGATTGTGGATGTTCGAGAGGCCGAGGATTATTTACAAGGCCATATTCCGGGTGCCGTTAACTTACCCAAAGAAAAATGGGCCACGCTGGAGGGATTGAGCAAAGACAAGCAGAACATTTTGTATTGTTATTCCGCAGTTTGCCACTTAGCGAAAACGGCGGCCGTTGAATTTGCCAATCAAGGCTATCCTGTCATGGAAATGGATGGAGGCTTCCGCTCCTGGAAAGAGCATGACCTCGATATTGAATCTATTACCCAGCGCTAACGAGGGTGATGCATGACGGCTCAAAAGAAAACATATTCCTTTGGGCAGGTGTTCCTAATTGGAATCTTGTTTTTAATTGGGTTGCGGATTGTGTCCGGGGTATTGTGGATGCTGATTGTGACTTTTCAGCCTTCACCAGGACAGATCCATGCATTTGAGCAGGTTACGCAACGGGTTCCAGTGCCGTTTCTGTTTTTGCTGATTCCCTTTGTGTTGGCGGCAATCATTATTTTTGTTTCCAGGCCAAAGCCTCAACGACCCTACTCGTTGCATTCCGTGCCAACGGTCCCGCTTGATGAAACGGAGACTCAACTGAATGAGCGCTTATTTCGTCCTACCTACTCGCAGGCCCATTTGCTGCAAATTTTAAAAATCATAACCATTCTTTGGAGCGTTATTTTCTTAACCCAGCTGATGTTTTATTTCGCCTTTAGTAGCTATCGCAACTAAATTCACGGAGTTCTGTCCTCCCAGATGTTTTTATCACGCTAAAAGTGCTATCCAGAGAAAATTCTATTAAAACACGGTCGTGTCAGGCTGATCTCATAGGGGGGCTCGAAAAACTAAACAGCAAGGCAGTTGTGATGCCGTGGAAAGACCTTCTATTATCTTAAGACACGGACTCAAAATACCGATGCTATGCTTCGGGAGTATCTCATAGGTGACTCGGGTTGGAGATTAAAATCCTGTTTCAGCCTCTGCAAATACATCATTCTTATGGGATTTATAGTTGGTGATCTCAGATTCTAATAATGAGGTAAAGGAGAAATAGCGATGACCATGAAACTGTTTACCTTGCTTAAAGACGATCATGAAACCGTCAAACGTGGCTTTAAAGATCTGATGAGCGAGGAGGAAATCAATGTCCAGGATCTTGAGGTAATCTGTAACCAGTTGACCTTGCATATGCAATTAGAAGAGAAATTCCTCTATCCAGTGATGCAGGAGCAGGAGTCGGCCCGAGAGTTAACCGAAGAGGCTATTTTGGAGCATAAAGAAGCTGAACGTATTATGAAGGAAATTCAGGGCGGCAAACTGGATCCGATGGAACTGAAAGTCAAAGCCGAAATGTTGCAGTTGGCCATCGAACATCATGTTGAGGAAGAAGAATCAACATTTTTTGAGGAAGTTCGAAATTGTTTGTCTGAAGATCAAATAGATGAAATTTCTCAGCAAATGGTTGCCTTTAAGCAACAAGCCGAGAAGAAATCGGTTCGCAAGTAACACGATCTATTCCAGTCTTAGTGCAAGGAACCTACTGTGTCTTTTTAATGCACAGTAGGTTTTTTGTTACTCCTTTCCTATCAAGGGTAATCAGGCTTAATGTATATTCATGACAGAGTTGGGATGCCTGTGAAGTAGATCTGGTATTTCTGGTAATGCTTAATGGTTTAGAACCCGATAGGGTATACATAAGGGGTTTTTA
This sequence comes from Vampirovibrionaceae bacterium NZW_1234, assembly GCA_041697335.1. Lineage (GTDB taxonomy): Bacteria > Cyanobacteriota > Vampirovibrionia > Vampirovibrionales > JAGQHJ01 > JBGUGD01. Next base: position 108,345 of record JBGUGD010000007.1, read on the forward strand.
AGAAGAGATTTGAAGACAAGAGGAGAGGTATTGATGAATGCGTTTTTACACGAGATTGTGCAGCGGACTCACCCGGCTTTAGTGCATTTTCCGATTACTCTCTTTCCGGTGAGCCTGTTTTTTTTGCTCCTCTACTGGTGGCGTCAAGATGGGACCTGGCTGGAGTCGAGCTATGCGTGTTACATGATTGCCGTGGTTTTTATCATTCCCGTGGCCATTACAGGGATAATGGATTATGTACGGCTGAAGCCGCATGATGATAAAGCCCATGGGGCCCTGATGTGGCATGTGTATAATGGGGTTTTAATTACACTCATCAGTTTGGTTTCAGGGATTTATTTCTGGCAACGGTCGCCTATCGAGAATGAGTTTCAGCTGCCGGGCTACACCTTGTGTACCGTTGTTCTAAGTGCCCTGGTGCTCATTCAAGGGGCCATTGCGGCTCTTATGATTTATCAACACAAGTTGGGCGTCGAAGGCGAGACTCGCTAAACTGCTATTCGGCCAAACAAGATTTTCGATAAAGACCGGCTGTGTTGTGAGCAATTCTTGTGGGCTCCGGCAAACGGTATTGTTTAAGACAGCGTAAAACCCATTCGATGGCTGTGGGTAGGGAAACCTTGTGCCCAATGGAAATATAGACCGGATTCGCCCGTGGCCTCGTACGCAGGCACATCGCAATTTCCTGTTTTTTCCAGATCAAAGGGACTGTGCTTCCGGGTTCTTCCGGGAGCGGTCCTGCAGGTTTGCCGACCAATATAGATTTTGCAACGCCAATGGTTGGACAATCCAAGACCACGCCCAAGTGGCTGGCGATTCCCAATTGCCGCGGATGGCTGATGCCATGCCCATCCACCAAAATCAGATCGGGTTTGGGGATGAGTTTCTTATAGGCCTCAACCAGGGCCGGAACTTCTCGAAATGCCAGAAATCCCGGAATATATGCCAAGGTGCTTTTGCCGGTCACCGTCGCCGAATTTAACATGGCAAGCCCTGTGACATCGAGACTGACCATGGCCGCATAAATCTGGTTTTCCGGGTCAAACCGCGTGGTACTCACATCTGCTCCGCCGATATAGGCGACTGTCGCCGGGAGTGCGTCATGCCGAATCACCCGCTGAGCCAACTCCTGTTGAATCCGCATAGCCTGATCCAGCGAGGTGGGATATAACCACTCTTTCGGGAACGGTTTTAAGATGGGCATGATATGAGACATAACCAGACTCGATCGTTTTTTGGGAGTGTATCAGGGCATCAGGTGCACCGGAAGCGCCCACCATTGGGGTGAAGAATCTGCCCGAGCAGGTAGGAGGATTCTTCACTGGCCAGAAACAGAAAGCAATGGGCCACTTCCAGTGGCTCTCCGGCACGTTTGAGCAGCGTATTTTTACCGAAGGTTTCCAGATGCTCCGGCGTAAAGGTGGATACGACCAAAGGTGTCCAAATCGGGCCAGGAGCAACCCCGTTAACCCGGATTCCTCGTTCGGCCAAATTTTCAGCCAAGGAGCGAGTAAAGGCTACGATAGCCCCTTTGGTTGAGGCATAGTCCATTAAATGCGCAGAGCCTTCATAAGCCGTAATCGAGGTGGTATTAATAATGCTGCTCCCTGCTTTCATGTGCGGCAGAGCGGCCTTCGTCAAGAAAAACATGGAAAAGATATTGGCCTCAAAGGTTTTTCTCAGCTGGTCTTCGCTAATATCTTCCAATCGCTGCTGTTCAACATGGGTTCCGGCATTATTAATCAGGATATCGATTTTACCATAGTGCTTCACAACATCGTCGATGACCTGGCGACAAAAGGCTTCGCTGCCTAAATCTCCGGCAATGGAAATGCAATCTCTGCCCATGTCCGTAACGGTGTGTTTGACCTCGTTGGCATCGGCATGCTCTTCCATGTAGACAAAGGCAATATCGGCGCCCTCTTTGGCAAAAAGCGTGCAGATGGCTTTTCCAATCCCACTATCGCCACCCGTCACCAAGGCGACTTTATTTTTTAATTTATCTGACGGACGATACCGAGGGTCATCGGTAATGGGTTTGGGATGCATGGTTTGTTCCGAGCCTGAGGGTTTCAGTTTGGTTGACATGGGGTCTTCCTCCTGACCGTTGCTACAGACATGGCTTTTTATTAGTGATTGGATTTGTCGCGGTTTTTCGCTTCATGTGGCGGGAGCTGTGTTGTTTCCTCCGAGGCTCCTCCTCCGGCATAGACTGTATCATCAGGATCCACAGGCGCCCGACTGTGCTTACTTCCTAGATTACCGCTGGAACCGGCACCCATGCCGCGCTCTTCGTTCAGGCCAAGTTCTTTGGTGCGCTGTCCGGTGGCCAAATCAGAAATCCGGCCGCCAGGTGTGCCGCGTCCGGTTAGGTCAGGAACGGTGTCATTCACTTTTTTAAGGCTGGCTGTTACTGCTTCGGCATCCAGGTTTTCTTCAGGCAGATCAATATCCAAGACATCATCCGTGCCTTCCGTGCGATTCGATACGGTTCCACCGCCTGGGGCACCGGGATTTGATTTATGGGCTTTTCCAACCATGGGACTCCTTCCCTCCTTCTCTGTTTTAAAGTGCCATAGGTAGTATAGAGTGTTTTTTAGCGGGCGTTATGCCTCCGTGTGGCTATTCCGTTTTCTTCCCTATACAAGCAACGATGACATTAGTGACGGCATACAGATGCTGATGTGTGATTCCAAATTACGGGGACTCGATGCCCCAAGAAGCCGCTGTGTTTCGAGGTACAACCGTTCGGGGCTGTGCAAACCGAGGGGCTTTTCTTGGGGTGACCCCAACCTGCTGGCAGAGGTGGCTGACGGGGCAGATATCGCATTTGGGAAAATTGGCCACGCAAATGTCTTGCCCATGACGGACCAGGACGCGATTGATGGTGTTCCAGTATCGACGCGGCAAAATGGCTTCCAGGGCTTCTTGGGTGGCTTCCGGTGTCCGTGTCAGGACGTAGCCCAGCCGATTGCAAATACGGTGCACATGGGTATCCACGCTGATGGCTGGTAACCCAAAGCCCATAGATAGCACCAGACTGGCAGTTTTTGGTCCCACCCCACGAATGGAGAGCAATGCCTCTCGTGTATCAGGAACCTGCCCATCAAACCGGGTCAGCAACTCATGGCACACATGCTTTAAGGTTCCCACTTTGCCTTGCCAGAACTGAACCGGTCTGATGAGCTGTCCCAGAGTTTCGTCAGACATGGCGATCAGATCTGCCGGTGTTTGGACTTGCCTGAACAACTTGCCACAGACCGGCATCGTTGCTCTATCCGGACTGCGGATGCTGAGCAGGCAACAGATGAGAACTTTAAAGGGTTCCTGCTGGGTCACGTCGGCCATGGGATGATACGGATACACCTTTTCCAGAATCTCCATCAGGGCATCAATGGGATAGGATGTGGAGAGAACGGGAGTATTTTCATCAAATGGCAACATAACCCCCCCAAGGGACGCGGCTTAACGGCCACGTCCCTGTAATGCCATTGGGCGTTGAAAATTCGGGACCGGGTGTTCACCGTTGATTTCCAGCCGGTAATCGGACCCGGATACCCGGACAATTTCATCAATAACGGCTTCGCTCGGTACAAACCCGTCCCCATTGACCATTTGCTGGTACATCCGATAGCGCTCTGGGGCCTGCTCCATGGGGACCACGTTTTCCAGGTCGGCCGTCAGGTTCACCTGTTCAGCCAGGACCCGTCGCACATAGTCTTTGTTGGATTGAAATACCAGAGGCTGTGGCATGGTTTTGGGCAGAAATTCCGCCGGATCGCGATTTTCAATCTGTTTCATCAACTCGCATGCCATCCGCAGGTGCTCGATTTCCATCATCAGGTGAATTTCCCACATCCGGCGCAAGCGGCTATCGGACTCCTGGTTCATAAAGGAGTGGTACAAATAGCATTCGTTATATTCGTGCCACACGAGGCCTTCGGCCCAACTGGTCGTGGGATCCAGGAGTGATTCGTAGTGAGTGACGTGCTGTTCTTCGATCTGGGCAATCTCCTGATACAAGGCTCGGGCAATGGGTTCCGTTGGGCGGTTGCCAACGTTCATATAGTAGTTCATGGTCTGCTGCTCTGCGCCCAGAATGGTTAAGGCATGCAACACGGATTCGGGTGCGGCTGTTTTGGCATCCATGGGCATGCGCACATCGTCATACGGGTGTCGGTGTTCCATGATGGTCGGACGCCCCGGCATGATTTCAGTCAAGGTGTCCACGATTTTTTCGGCTTTTTTATGCTCCAACAGATCCATCAAGTCGGCATAGCGATACAAATGATCAAAATCTTCCAGTAAGCCAAATTCATAGGCCTGGCGCAAATAGGCGTCGGGTTCTTTTTGTGCAACGGCGGCAGTCAGATCTACGGCCACTTGTTCATAGCCGATGGTCACTTCCAGGTTGCTGGCATCGCCCGGAGTCAGCCAGTTAACAGCTTTTTGCTGCTGCTGCTCGACACGGCGAACGAGGGCCAGCTGTCGCCGAATCTCGTTGCTGGGGCAATGACGTGCAAATTGGTGGGAATAGACGATGCTCTCCATTTCGAGGCCATTTAACGTAATGACCCGGGTTTGGGTGTAAGGGTCTACTTTTTCCTTGTCGTAGGGCATGACGTTCAGTTCGGCCCAATTACGGAATTGCTTTTCCATGGGCATGCCTTTTTCTTCAAGCGGGTTAAAGCTCGTCATGACAGTTACTCCTCATTCATTCTCTATCATTCTCTATCGCCAGCAATTTTTAGCGGATACGGACACGGCTATCCAGGTAGGTTTGGTGTGTCTTACCTTCGCGTGTCTTTTCGAATTCCACCATCCCTCAACGGAGGATGGATTCGTTTTTAACGACGTCGCCGCAAGGTTCTTTCGAGCTCGGTCCATGTCAGCGTGTTTAAAATGTCCTGGGCTTCTAACCAACCCCGTCGGGCCTGGTCGAGCCCGTAGGAAATATTATGAAGCCCTTTAACCGTGTGGGCATCGCTGGAGAGCACCAGCTTGACGCGATGGTCTTTGGCCAGTTTGCAGTAAATGTCGTTTAAATCCAATCGCTTGGGTTGGGCGTTTAATTCTAAAAAACAGCCTCGTTGGGCGGCAGCCTCAATCACTTTGTCCAGATGAACATCGTACCCGTCTCGTTCGTCAATGAGCCTGCCTGTTGGATGGCCGAGAATGTGAAAAAAAGGATTGTCCATGGCGCGAAGTATGCGCTCGGTCTGTTGTTGGGCAGGCAGGTGAAAGTTGGAGTGGATGGAGCACAGAACCACATCCAGCTCCTTCAGGAGCCAATCGGGGAGATCCAAGGAGCCATCTTCCAGAATGTCGACTTCGGCTGACTTGAGAACAACAATTTTGTCAAAGCGCTTGTTGACAGAGTCAATTTTTCGCAAGTGCTCTACCATGCGGTTTTCATCCAGCCCGTGGGCTATGGTGGTCTGTTTCGTATGATCCGTGATGGCTACGTATTCATACCCTTTGTCCTGGGCTGCTTGGACCATTTCTTCCAGCCGGTGGCGCCCGTCACTGGCACGGGTGTGAGTATGCAAATCGCCACGAAGCTGCCTTAAGTTCACCAGGTGTGGTAAACGGCCCTCTTGGGCCGCCTCGATTTCGCCGCGATTTTCTCGCAGTTCCGGTACCACATAGGCGAGGCCCAGTTCACGATAGAGCGCTTCTTCACTATTGATGCCCATTCTCTTGCGCGCACGATACAACCCATATTCATTGAGCTTTAAGCCCTGTTGTTGCGCCATGGTTCGAAGAACAATGGTATGGGCTTTTGAACCCGTAAAGTAGAGTAGTGCCGCCCCGTAGCTCTGGGGAGGCACCACGCGAAAATCCACCTGAAGACCGGCCTTCAGGATGACTGAGGCGCGGGTTGGGCCTTGCCATAAAATTTCATGAATATCCTCGTATTTTAAAATGCGAGGCATCAGTTTTGCTCGGGTCTTGCCTGTAATTAAAATGTCCAGGTCGCCGACGGTTTCTTTTCGGCGTCGATAACTTCCTGCCACAACAGCTTGTTCGACACCAGGAAGTGTTTGAATATAGCGCAGTAACGGTTGTGCCAGCTGATCGGCCACGGTCAGAAGAATGCGCTTAGGGGCAAGGGCCCTCTTCTCCAGTTCGTTTCGGATTTTGTCTTCCATCTTGGGGCCAAAGCCCTGGAGCGTCTGGATTTTATGTTTTCGGGCCGCTTGTCTGAGATCGGCTAGTGTATTGATTCCCAACTGATGGTGCAGAATGCTCACTCGCTTGGGACCCAATCCGGCAATCTGTGTCAGTTCGAACAGAGTTGGCGGCAGTTGATGCTCTAGTTCGTCCAGTGCCTGTATATGGCCTGTGACGACGAGCTCTGTAATTTTTTCGGAAATGCTTTCGCCAATTCCGGGTAAATGTGGCAGTGTTTGCCCTTCTAAAATAACTTCGGCCACGGGAATGGGACTATCTTCAATGGTTTGTGCCGCATTTCGGTATGCGCGCACTTTAAAGGGATTCTCGCCGGCAATATCGAGTAAATCGGCCAGGGTTTCCAATTTATTGGCAATATCCACATTGGCGAGTGCCATGGCTGTTTACCCCTTGCGGTTGTGTCATCGCAAACTCTTTTTAAATGGCTGGATGACTCTGGTCACACCGAAGTTGCTCATTTCCAATTACCGATATTTTGGAAGTGATGTGGCCCAGAATTCAACTGCTCGTTTGGCCAGTTTCGAGGGGATTGGGGCGGATCTTAGCCGGGTTCAATAAACAGGGAATTGCCCAGGACTTCCGGAAATCGGAGGCTGATGGGATCGCCCGGCCTGAGGTGGGCATTGGGATAGACATGGAAGAAACTGACAAGGGTTGGCACACCCAGCGGTGATAATAAGCCCAAGGCAATGCGTTGGGTTGTTGTACTGTTTTCCAGGGTGGGGGAATAGAGTTGGGTAAGGACCCCGGCTGCGGCTGTAACCGGAGTTGTCAGGGCCCAAGTTTGAAACCCGCTTAAATCGGTTGTACTGTGTAAAATAATGGCTGTGGTTGATCCGGCAAGGAGGGGGGGTAAGCTACGTAATACTGCTCTTTGGCCGGTAATGGCACTTTTGTCGTGCATGGTTTTGCTACTCAAGTGAGCTACGGTTTGATCGATCTGAAGTCGGTTCCGATTGGGGAAGATGACTTCGCGAATTTCAATGGTGAGATACCCGGGGCGCCAATAGCGGCGAGAAGCGTCAGCCTTGATGATTTGGCCTTTAAATTGGGTTTGTGCTGGAATGCAATGATGATGGACACAGTGGCGTTCCTGAGTGATGGCAGAGAAGCTTTCTCCTGTTTGACTGGTTTGAGAGTGATGCTCGGTCTGCATCACCATGCGAATGGGACGGTCCATGGCTTTCAGCTCAACATCAGCCCAACTGGCTTGAGCCCTAAAGAAACAAAGCAATAACGACATGGCAATGACGATTTTTGTAACTGGCTGGGTGCGATTCATTTGGCCACGCTCCTCGACCGATGCTAAAGCACCCTTCTAACATGACCAGCTGATGTGCCCTATAGCCACGTCGACTAAAGCCTTTGTCGAGGATCGGATCGCAAGCCTGTTCTTGCGAGTTACGAGTGTTTTTGATACCGTAGCGCTGTTGGAGCATTTGGTTTGGGAGTTCTTGTTCGATGCGCATCCATCCACCAGCACCCCGGTTTGGGAGTCGCTATTCCTTTCCAGTCGATATTTTTAAAACCAATGTGAACCCATTGACCCAGGATCTCTATGATCGGGTCTGGTACCCCCACACCCACCACTGGAGCAGTGAAGATAACTTCGTGACCCTTGATTTGATATCGGGCAAGCGCATCACCACGAAAGTAGAGCCCAAGGTATTTTACGTTCACAGCGGGGTGCTAAACGATCGTCCCTGGTTGCGCCGCCTCTCCAAGCTATTGCCGGGAGGCATCGCAAGGAAGCTTGAAGCCGCAGCCGATCGCCAGGTAGAGTCGGTTCTGCATCGGCATCGCATTGAATTTAAAAAAGAAGCCTTTTCGGATCTAAGAACCATTCCATAGCCCTGACCCGAACAATAGCGAACAGGTGTTAGTGCAGGGATGCCAGAGTCTGTTGGAACAGTTCCAATTGCGGAAGAATGCCGTACTGGATAATCAGCCAAGTCAAGGCCCCGAGGAGGACAGCGGTGAAAAGTTGCTTTCGGGCTTGGGCGATATGTCTCATGCGTGGGTATTCTCCCAGGGGTTATCTTTCAACAGAGTGACTAGTGGCCGAAATAGTGATTAAACCCGTATAGTAATGAGAAGACGGTCACCGATCCTATCAGGCCAAGGGTGCTGAGCTTCATGCACAAGGCGGGCAGAACCGGACGATAGTTGACATAGGGGACTTTTTCGAACTGCTCCTGGATGGGGATAATGTCGGGGGTGTCCATAAAATTCCAGTTCAGGGGAAAGGTAAATTCGCTTTTGAGGGCGCTGCCCAATGCCGCGATAATGGGTGGCTCATGATGGGACCCATAGAGCGGACTCAGTTTCATAGGGGATGCTGGGGCGCCCAGTGTTTGCGATGTCAGAGCAATCAAGGGCTTTTCGGAGGCTTCTTGCCAGGTCAGCCAATGGGCAATGCCATAGCGTTTTGATTTTTCTTGAGCCAGGGTTGTGATCTGCTGTGGTGAAATTTCAGCGGGGAATTGCTGGAACTCAATCAATGTGTTGCCTTGCCAGATCATCCACCAGGCGTGTTCATCTGAACCATGAACACAGCCCCAATAGGCTTGGGAGCCAATCGTCTGAATTAATTTGTCCAATACGCCTGAGGCGGCTAAAGCCCGCACGCCACACAGAGGGGTTAGCTCGATGGCAGAGAGCTTATAGCCCACTTCATAAAAGAGGGTCATCAGTTCCAGAATCAGAGATTGGGGTAGCTCGCTATAAATCTCCTGTTGGCGGTGAACCTCATGCGCACACAGTGTGCTTTGCTTCACCACGGTATTTTCGAATGCTGATGAACCGGGTCGTTCGTGACCCACGGCAAGTGGGGAGAGGTTGAGGTAAATGTTCTGATAGAAATCCGGGTAACCCAGCGACAGCATCAAGGCTTCCAATTGATGCTTGAAATAGTCCGGTGCCGTTAAGCCGCTGAGGTCGTGTTTAAACAGGGGCTGTGTGAGTGAAATGCTGACCGTGTTCAGGATGGAAAAATTCTGCATCGAAACCACCACCGCTTCTAAGCGGCGTGGCAGTAAGGTAATGCCAATTGAAATCTTTTCCATGGGCCTTGCGCCATTCCTCTTCTCTCACCAATGGAGCGGACCCCACGCGACCAGGGTACTCCACCAATACAATAGTCAATTTCTACCGAAGGGAGATCAATTGTTAAGTGGACATCGGCGGTTTAACTCAAAATCTCCGGTGGATGGAGTAGCCTTTCCGGAGGAGTGTGGATGGTGTCGGGATTAAAAGTCGCGAATCAGATAATTGGCCAGGCTGCGTGGGGCTGCCAGAGACACACCGCAGAGTTTTTTACCTGTTTGAATCCGGGGAGAAGACAGTTCGGATGCCGTTGTGTCGGCCTGCCCGTCGCCAGTATAGTCGGCGCCGGTCAAGGTGTTGGTATCGGGATTCAACAGTGGTGTGACGACGAACTCGCCGCGTTCGCGTTCGGTGTCTAAGGATGAATTGCTGGCCCATCCCAAGGGCCGTCCGGCGGCATCAACTCCTCCAACCACGTGGATATGCGGTCCTTGGGCTAGACTCAGGAGATTGATATGATCCCGGCTGTTACCGGCTCCGATAAAGATGGCTGTGGTGGGGCCAAACCCTTCCAGCTGCTCTACCAGCTTTTTCCCTGGGCCTCGCCACAAGTGGACTATGCTTTGGGCCTCAGTACTTAGCCCCGAAAGGTCCTGCTGGGCCGACCAGCTATCCAGCTTTTGCCTTAAAGTGGCCTGGTGTTGTTTTAAGGTTGAGGCTGTCATGCTTGGAATGCCTGCAATTTCGGCCAGTGAATCTATTGGCAGATAAACGGCAAGCGAGAGGTTCACGGCTTTCCAGGGGCCGGATGTTTTTAACCTGGTCAAGGCCTGCTGTATTTCCCACACCGACTGTTGCGGGACATGAATTTCGGCAATGTCAACCCGGGGGACGTGGGGGCCAAGTTGGCTTTTCAGATGGTCGACCACCGTGCGTCCGTGGGTTAAATCGCCGTGCCCGTCGCCATCGATGTCCTCATCCCGATCCTCGAAATTATCCAGCACTGCCACGCGAACCTTGAATGGCCCCTGGGGTGCAAGTTTGGATGGAGACACCTCTGCCGAATCTCTTGCAGCCGGTTTTGTCGGTGCAAGTGGAGTTGATTCATCCCCTCGCAAGGTTCCTAAGAGCAAGGCCACGGGGAGCAAAAGCCATCGAAATCGCTGGGGCGAGATGCGTGCTTCTGAGCGATTTGCATGGTCAAGACCCTGACCGAAACGAGTGAAGCCGGGCGCAAAACTCACCGTGTTTGCACCGCCTCTCAGTGGGAGGTGCCCCGCCATGGCGTTGCTCCTACCATAGTACCCGCCTTGTACCGGCTGAATCGTCATACCAAACTCCCGAATAGGTATCAGAGGATCTGGCTTTAAACCTCTGTCTGCTTCCCTGAGGGTAGCTCAGCGGTACCGGTGTGTCAATGACACTTGTAGGAGTAAAAAGGCTGTGTTTTAGAAAAATTTGGCAAACTCAAACGTGAGACCTGGTTTTCCATACACCCGGCCGCTGTTGGGGATTTGGTAGCCCAGATACATCGTGGCTGAAATTTTGGGAAAGGCATAACTAAAGCCAGATGTTAACAAGCCCAGTCCATGAGAGCCGGAGTACCAGTCCGTGATGAGGCTGAATCTTGACGTCAGGGGTTGCTCAATGCCTCCGATAAAATGGATCGTATCTCGCCCGAAGAGCTGGTTGGTCCCGGCGCTGATTCCTGCTGTCAGGCGGGTTTTCAATTTAGGTACACGGCCGCTCAGGTGTCCGTAGGACCAATTGCCCACACCTTGGCCGTCCAGAGACGTCAGTATCTGGCTACCCGTGGTCAATTTGAATTCGCGCTCAGGAAAGGTTTTTTGAAGCAGCGGCCATGCGGTTTTAAATCCCACCCCCACAGACACATTATCAGACGGGGGGGAGCTGAGGTTGTATTGCGAGATATTGAGATCCGTGTTGTGGCCCAGGCCATAGGCAAAATAGTGAGTGCCGTTCCAATAAGCTCCCGGGCCATAAGGCCGGGTCTGGGTTTCATGTTCCAGGTAAATGACCCCGCGCTCGGTTACATCGGCCGATGGGACATTAAAAATCGTCTGCTGGGCCAGCCCTGGCGTTCCGGTCGTCAGGGCGCTCATCAGAAATGTGCCCCCTAGAATTTTGGCGCAACAACGTTGGTGTCGGGACAAAGTACCTTTTGAGAGAAGCATCTTTTGTAAACAATCAGCTATCAGTGACATCAACGCCCTTTAAAACGAACTCAACAGCGCTAAGCCCAGTGTAAGGCCCGGTATTTCATAGTCAGTGATTCAGAGAGTCATCCTACATATCATCCCCGATTTTACACCAGTGGCCAATGACATTCTGGGTAATATCCATTAGTCTAGGGCAGTCCAGGGAATGGGGCTGAATCAACCTATCGGAGCAGCAACATGTGGAGCCGCAAGACACCTCTGTCGATTACCTCGTTTGATGCCAATCGAGTCTATATCGGGACATCCGGCTGCTCCTACGATGACTGGCATGGGCGGTTTTATCCGGAATCGATCCGTTCGGACCGCTATTTAGCCTATTATGCTCGTTATTTTCAGTCGGTGGAGGTGAACCGGACATTCTATCGCCTGCCTTCGGTAGAGCAGGTAGAAGACTGGGCTGCCAGTGTGCCTCGGGATTTTGTGTTTTCAATCAAGGCCAGTCGCTTTATTACCCACATGAAGAAGTTATCCGACCCCGAGGAACCCCTAGAACGGCTTTTTCATTGTCTTCAAGGCTTAGGCCCCTCTCAGGTGGGTCCCATATTGTTTCAGTTGCCTCCGCGCTGGCACATCAATCCGGAGCGACTTGAGTCGTTTCTGACGTCTTTGCCCGATACCTATCGCTATGTGTTCGAGTTTCGGGACCCCAGTTGGGTGGTGCCAGAAATCGAAGCACTTCTGGCGCAGTATCACTGTGCTTTTTGTTTGTATGATTTGGCTGAGGAGGCCACGCCATTTATTCGCACAACGGACTTTGTCTATTGGCGACTTCATGGGACGCAAAGCCTTGGCCATGGGGTCTATTCCAAGAGTCGGCTTCAGCAGGTAGCGCGCCAGATTCGGGCCTGGCAATCGGAGGGGATTGCCGTATTCTGCTACTTCAACAACGATGCCCATGGGGCAGCACTTGAAAATGCTCAAACGTTGCAAAATCTTTTGGAACAGGCGGTCCTGATATAGACTGCTCCTTGCCTCCTTGGCGGTAAGTGCTGCAAATATTTGCAGCACTCCGGCTCAAGCGGCTGCTGTCTTTCTCGGGGGATTCAATAATACGGCATTAGGCCAGTGGGCTTGACCCCCATGGGTTAAGGGCGCTCATACAGAACGAGTCCACCTTCGGGGCTGACATACCTGAAAAAGACAACCCGCTATCACGGCCACTGAAAGGTATAGGCGCTTGTGGGTCCGACCAAGCGGCCGATGCGCTTTGTGACGCGCCGAACGCGCCGGAACTTAAAATTTGGCTTGCAAGTGATAAATTTGACAATGCTGTTCTCTCCTCAATCCTCTTCCGCTGCTTTAATAAAAAATTTGAGATCGTAAAAATTGATTGTCTTTTTCGTAATTGTTACATTTTTTTATCGAGTCCGATTTATTGCAGAGGAGAGGAACGGAAAACTTTTCCGTTCCTCTTGCATCGCTTTAATGATGGAGGCCGGAAATCTTAAGGTTTTGTGAATTGCCGCTCGGAATAGCAATGGTGTCCAGGCCAACGTTTTTATTGAAGTAGTTCCAACCGATTCGGAACGTCATGAAGACAATAAAAAAGACAGAAAAGACACAGAGAAGAGAAGACGCGAGAGAGGAACGAGATGGACCCAGGTTTAATGCAATCCATATCTTGGCATTCCGGTGTGACCAGTCGGGAGATGGTCTCGGTCATTCGCCAGGTGCAAGATAATGCGTTGTCTGCGTTTCATCGGCAGCAACAAGGCAACCCCCTGCATCAGGTGGATACCTTTCATCTGAGCTCGTTTCAAGATCTGCCTCAACCCAAGCCATCCCCATTTCGTTGATTCTCAAGGTTTTGCTAAATAAAGCACAATTCAGTTTTGTTTTTAATCCGGTTTCTCCGTACGCGCAATTTGCGCGTACGGAGAAACCCAACCAAAGGTTCACCCATGTGTCATTTGGTTAGAGCCCTATGTAGAGTTTGACTTTAAAATCCGCCACTTGGTCAGGCTTCTGATTTGGTGTAATTGAGTATTTTAAAGTAGATCAATTGATCCCTTGTCGCTCTCAGGTGTTGCGTAGTTACCAAGTTCACTCGCAAGGCTGTCGTAACGGCATCGATTGATGACAATGGGGTTCAACGGAAATATATCCGAAAAAGCAGACACGATAGGAGGAGTGGGCAATGTCCAAACGACGCCATTATCAGAATATGCCGGCGACGGATGCTCCCCAGCAAAAGCCCGGGACAGAACACCAGGCTCAAACCACACAAGAGCACATCGATGCTGCGCTTCATGCCGAACCCGGGCATCTGGTGTTTCGAAAGGCCAATCGGGCCGGACACCGGGGCCATGTGGGTGAAGAAGGGCCTGAATTTATCGATGACATTGAAATGCCTTAGGAAACGTGCTCTTCGTTGGATTTATCACACCACTTTTTAGCCACGTCGTACAATTGATCCAACGCCCCGACAATATCCTGGCCTTTTTCGGAGAGTCCGTATCCGACCTGTGGCGGGGTTGAAGGGATGACGTTACGGTAAATGATGCCGCTTTCTTCCAGCAGGCGAAGCCGTTCTGTCAGGACCTTGGCTGAAATACCATGGATGGCCCGCTTGAGTTCACCAAAACGGGTTTCGCCGTGACGGCTTAAGATCCAAAGTATATGGATGGTCCATTGTCCCATTAACAGGCGTAAAAGCGAATCCATGGGGCAACCAATGGGACTATTGGGAAGCTGAAGCCGATTCATGGTGTGGTTACCTGAAAGTACCTACTTACAATTCGAAACCAGATTTAGTATGGTAATAACGATAGTTACTTATAGTTACTAATGTACTTCAGACTGTCCAAAAAAGAAAGCGGCCTCAAAGGCTACAACAAAGGAGAACAGTGCAATGGCAACACACACGGTATCCGACACTTTAAAACATCTGGCCAAGGATTTGACCCGGGATTTTCCGCGCAGCCCTCGGGAAACCTTGGGTGGGTATGTCCTGGCGGCTCGCATGCTGGACAAGTGCCGAGCGGTCATCAATGAAACCAACGGTGAATATCACTTCAACTGCCCCTTGGATCGTATCATTTTGGATTTTACCGGCATTGATGCTGAAGAGTTGAGGGCCTATGTCGCAACCGGGGCGTCTGACCAAGAAGTGGGCGAATGGATCAAGACCCATTCTAAAGTGCAGGATCGCACCGAAATCGTCAAGTGGAACAACAAGTTGCGTGACACCCGCCTCAGCGATTTACCGGAGAACCTGCAGGTTTATATGGAAGACTACATCGACCAGTATGTTCCCAAGGGCAAGGTGGTGTATCACTGGTTTGATGTGTATGACTACGAGGAGCAACGCCTTTAGTTTCAGATACCCTGTTCTTGGTTGAATTGTCATTGTTGTTCGAAGGAGACATGGTAATGTCGCAATCGACCCCTGCTGTTACAAAAGCGCCCCATGCCAGCGTCATGCACACGGGTGCCATGGCCGACTGGGGCCAGTACAGCTTTAGTATCCCCAATACCCCCATTACGGCCCCGGGGAAATTATTTTTAAAAGAAGCCCTGGGGCTAACCGGGTGTGAAATTTCCTTGAATCAACTGCCTCCTGGAGGGAAAGTCCCCTTCTGGCACCGGCATGAAGCCAGCGAAGAAGTCTACCTGTTTCTGGGTGGCGAAGGTGAGTTTTATGTCGATGACGATATGATTGCGGTGACGCAAGGCACCGTCATTCGTGTGGCCCCTCAAGCCCGCCGAACCTGGCGCAACACGTCGGCCACTGAGCCCCTCTATTACATCGTGCTTCAGACGGTTGATGGTTCGTTTTCGCAAACCACCATCGGAGATGGCCAGATTGTTCAGCTTGCTTTGCCCTGGGATAACGAATAAGGCCTGCTAGGCCCAATCCGAAGGATTTTGAGCGGACCACACGTCGCATTCGCCTTCTTGGGTTTCACAAACCATGCCCTTGTGTCTGGGATCGAAGCCCATGGGAAACCGGGTATTCATATTGTATTTGGACCCGCTTAACCGGGCTCCGTTCAACAAGGCATCGGTGAGTAAGGCACCTTTAAGGATGGCTCCCTGCAAGTTTGAACCTTGTAAGTTGGCCCCTCGAAGATCGGCCCCGTAAAGATTAGCGCCCTGCAAGTTGGCTCCCTCAAAATTGATGCCTTGAAGTTGGGCAGCTTCCAGTTCGGCATGTGGCATTTCAGCTTGGCTGAAGTCGCTGTTGATTGTTTCTGTTGCGGTTTCGTAGGCCATCGTGGTCAGTTGAATCTGGGATAGATTGGTGCCCTTCAGGTTGGCGTCGGCAAACTTGGCACCTTCCAAATCGGCGTTGGTCAAGTTTGCATTTTCCAGATCGGCGCCATCGAAGACAGCTTGA
This sequence comes from Vampirovibrionaceae bacterium NZW_1234, assembly GCA_041697335.1. Classification (GTDB taxonomy): domain Bacteria; phylum Cyanobacteriota; class Vampirovibrionia; order Vampirovibrionales; family JAGQHJ01; genus JBGUGD01. The sequence goes on from JBGUGD010000007.1 coordinate 124,164, forward strand.
AACAGGTTCGTTCCCTGGAGGTTCGCCCCGCGCAGATTGGCATTGGCAAAGCAGGTCCCGTTCAGTTGGGCTCCCTCTAATATGGCGCCCTCCAGATTCGCATGGCCGAAGTTGGCTGCCGGCATCTCCGCATGGGTTAGGTTTGCGCCTTGCAAAAACGCACCCTGAAAGTTAGTGGCCTGTCCGACGGCTGATTCCAGATTCGCACCTTCCAAATGAGCTTCCTGAAGTTGAGTCTCTCTCATTGAGGAGCCTTTCAGAACAGCTTGTCTCAGATCCGTGTAGCTTAGGTCGGCCTGGGTCAAGTCCTGAGATGCAAAACTTTGGCCTGGAAAAGACCGATACCGATAAACTCCAGAGGCTTCAACTTCTCGCGGGGAAAACTCTTGAGAAGTATCAACGTAGTTATGTTCATTCTCGTGGTTGTGCATGACGCTGCTAATCTCCTCCCGATACTGGATTTTTCATAAAAATCAGAATGCCTGGTTTTGGTATTTTGACGGATGTCTTCGCCTTGTCCCACCCACCGGATGTCTAATTCTCGTTCTGACTTTCCGAAGCAGGCTTATTGGTATAATGGCCTTATAGAAGGGTGTCTGGGCTTATGCCCTGACGTTTTGTTGAAATCAATAGGGAGATTGCTGTATGACTCATTTGACCGCTGTTCTCACATTAAGTGTTTACCTGACCTTGTGTCTTCAGGGTATTGCTTCGGCTGCTGGAGCACACCAGGACAATATTCCGGCCCATCATCATGATGCCCAGGAGGCGCACCATCACGATGCCGATCCTGCTCATCATCATGATGCCAATCCGGATCACCATCATGATTGCAACCCCAAGCATCATCATGATTCCGATCCGTCCCATCATCACGACTGTGACCCCTCACACCATCATGATGCCAAACCCGGCCATCATCACGATGCGGATGCCGGGCATCACCATGACCAGGTTCCTGAGCACAAGCATCAATAAGCTGTCGCTTATTCGGCCGTTGCCGAAAACTTCTTTTGGACGGGCCCTAGCTGTTTAGCGGGGCCCGTACTTTGGGTTCTAACAGTTCAATGGGGATGCCGTTAGGGTCTTCAATAAAAGCAATGGCCCGGCTCCCCCCGGGAGAGCGCTTGGGTTCCTTGATAATTCTGACCCCCTGTGACCGGAGCCGTTCGATAACCTCTACCAGGTTGGATTCATCCAATTCAATGGCAAGGTGTTCATAGCGATTACCCAATGCGTAGGGATCGTGTTCCTCCAGGTCGTAGACCAGTTCAATATAAGAATTCCAATCGGCCCCGACAAAAGCCATGTCGGCGTTGCCCGGATAATGGTTGGGGCCTTCCAGAAGCTTGAGTCCCAACTTTTGGGTGTAAAATTCAATGGACTCGGCCATATTGTTGACGAAAATCGAGGTGTGCAAATAGCGTGGCATGGGGCTTCTCTCCGCTGATCTGACCATGGTGTAATCCATGTTTTCGTATTCTATAGAAAAGGCATCCTCCACAAAAGAGCCGTGTGCCTGATCGCGCTTCAGGCGGCATAGGTTGCTTGTGATAGTCCGTTTGGATACTAGTAAAGCCGGTTTTGGTTCGACACAATTTTAGTTTAGAGTATCGACATACATAGAAGCCTTACTTATAAGAGGAGAAAGAGATGGTATCTCATACGGACCGAAGCAAAACCCGCTTGAAGCCCGGCGAGATTGTGACTGACTCGGGGATTTATGAAGATGTGCAGACGGGGCAACGGGCCACACTAGTTAAAGGTGAACATGCCCCACCCACGCAGGAAGCTGAGAGCGCATGGCAGTTGATTCTGGCCACTCACACGTGACTGACCACCGACCCGTCTGAGGCGGATGATACTCTGAACATCGTTTTATACCCGACAGCGTTATTTTGGGTTTGGCAGGAACAGGTTGCCCGGTTTTGGGGACAGAGTTCACTGTTGTTTATGATGCCTTGGACCTGGTCCGGCCCAGCCGACGGATGATGCACAAAAATAGCATGGCTTCGGGGATACGGGTCTCACACGCTTGATATTGAAAGTACCTGGAAGATGTGTTTTCGGTTTTGGAAAGGATGGCCCATTCCGGACGCTTTGCTTACAATAGCACCATGAGCTATGCCGTTGCCATCGTATCCCCGGAAGGGTATGTGCACAGCCTGGCCTTTCAGGAGGTGGCTGAGTCGATTCATTATGCGCTGTTGGCTTTGGGATACGACTCGGTGATGACAACCAATTTCGATGACCCTACACGGCGCTATATCGTGTTTGGAAGCAACTTGGTGTCTATGGTGCCTGGATTGACCTTGCCTGCCAATGCCATTTTGTTCAATCTGGAGCAGTTTAGCCCGGAGTCTACGTGGATTGAGCCTTCCCTGCTGGATCTGTTCCGGTCGTATGCCGTATGGGATTATAGCCCGGTTAATATCGGGTTGTTGGCCGAGCAGGGCATTACCCACGTGCGCCATGTTCCCATTGGGTATGTTCCCGAGTTGACCCGGATTCCTCAGGATGTTCCCCAGGACATCGATGTCTTGTTCTATGGCTCCTATAACGATCGCCGCCGGGCCATTTTAGTGGCTCTTGAAGAGCGAGGGGTCAATGTTCAAACCTTGTTTGCCGTTTATGGCGCAGAGCGGGATGCTATGATTGCTCGATCCCGCATTGTGTTGAATCTTCACTTTTTCGAGTCCAAGATCTTCGAGATTGTGCGGGTCTCGTATTTGTTGGCTAATGGCCGCTTTGTGGTCTCCGAGCGTGGATCAGACGCCGCACATGAGGCCCTGTATGAATCGGCATTGGCGTTTTCTGAGTACGAAGACCTGGTGGACACGTGTATCCACTATCTGAATCATGAGGACCAACGCCAGGCGATTGCCCAGGCAGGATTTAATCTTATGCGAAATCACCTGCAGACCGAATTTCTGAAACCGGTATTGGCAGCGTATCCGCCACACTAGACGTTAAATAGGGCTCTAGCAGTTGGGTGCCGGTCCCCGGTTCGGGTTGGGGCATTTTTCCCGTTTCGGCTCCGAGGGAACCGTCACGGGAAGGGGTGGATTGCGCCGAGGCTGAATGGGAGCGGGCTGATTCGGCGGTTTCTTTGGGGTTTCCGGTTTGGTTTCAGGCGGGGCTTTTGGGGGCGCAGAGGTATTGCTGGTAAAGCGCGTGAAACTAAGACGCATGGGATTGGTCTCCTTGGGTTTTAGGGGGCTGAGGGGAAGTCTTTTTAGCATCAACAATGGTTAAAACAGAATCGGCGTAGGCTAGGCCACCGTTTAAAAAGCGGACCCACTGGGATTGGGGATATTTTTCATCGCTCCATGAGCCATTCAAGCGATCGCTGATTTCGTCGAGGACAGCGTCGGTTAGCTCCAGTTGCGTGATCTCCTGATCGTCCACGTTGAGGAAGGGGAAGCCGCCATAGGGTGGGAAATTGCGGTTGCTGAACATCAGTGACGGGCGTCTGGAGGGGTGGGTATACTGCATTTCTTCCACAAATGCTGCCAACCCCGGGCTGGTTAAATCGCCATCAAAGTTGCCGTCCCCATCGCGTGAGGCCAGGTTGAGCTTCCAATCGCCTTCGGCATTCAGCAGGTCTTGGAGTTGTCCGAGCAGTCCGCTCAGCTTGGCATTGAAGGCCAGCATCGACGGAGGGTATAGCCCGGACACGTCTGAGCTGGGGCCGAACACATATTTGTCTATTGCTGGAGATGATTTTGCCGAGTCGGATGACCCCAAGACGGGCTTTTTGAGAATGTCCAGGAGGTCGCTCTCTATGTCGGGGACTTTAAAAAATTCGTCAAAAATCAGCCCCGATTTGGTGTCATATGCGGGGAGTGTTGGTTTGGAAGTATCGGTTTTGGCTTTCTCTGTCACTGACTTAGTGGGCTCTGTTTCCGGAGGGACGGAATCGGAGGCTGTCGAGGTTTTTTCGGTCTTTGCTTTTTTTGTGATAATTCCGAGAAGGTGCTTTAAGGTGTTGTTCTTGGTCGAGGGAGTCGATGACGAGGGTTTTTTGTCGCCTGTGGGCTCGATAGGATTGAGTTTTTCATAGATTGTTTTATAGGCGTCCGCCCCGATGGCATAGGGGTTGTCCTTTCCGGCGGTCAATTTTGCTAGTAATTCGCCATAGTCTTTAGAGGGCTTACCGCTATCCGAGAACGTCATCAAATCCGGGCTCAATGATTTTTTACTGTCCATTTCGTCAATGAACAAGAGTGCTGAGGGATACTCCTTTTCATCGGTCGCAGCCTGGGGTGAGGTGTAGAGCGTGGGATCGAGAATGTGCTTCAGCGTCTCATCGGTTTTGGGATCGTAGGTCTTCAGGTCGGTTGGGGTCAGGTAGCGGGGTGTGTAATAGGCCGGATGATCCAGCAAATCTCGCCCAAAGACTTTGGAGGAATTGCGAATGATGAGGGTTCCATGAGACGGGTGGGAGACCAGCTTCAGGCCATGAAGCAGCAGGACTACGGTTTCCTCATCCAGAGGGAGAGAGGGGGTTAGTTTTTTGGAAAAGAGAAAGCCGTTGCCAAAGGTCTGGGTGATGGGATGACCGTGGAAATAGACACCACCAAACTTCGCCAATAGGGCGTTTTCCTTGCCCATGGCGTCATATTTCAAATGGCGAAAACCCAGACTTAAAGCACCAATGTGCCCCCAGTTGTCCAGGACCTCGGGTGGCGTCTGGAAAAGGCCATGCCGGATAAATCGGGTGATGCTGGTAAGGGATTTGACCAATTGGTCTTTGTGCGCTTTTTGGGAAACGTCGTGAAACATGGGATGACGCATCAGGAGCATCATCTCAACTTCATTGGGGTGCTGCCCGATAATCTTCCGGGAGGCAGCCAGATGATCGCTGGCCTGTTCGATGTGCTGAATCAACGGGGTTACGCCTTCCAGCGTGGGGGCTGCCAACAGGTGATGTACGTTATCCTGAAGGGTGGCTGTATGCTTCTGGAGGAACTTGGCAAATGCCCCCGCATCCACAGTCCAAGGTTTGCTTAGGGCCAAGGCTTTGGTTAGAGGTGATAGTTTACCGTATGATCCGCTTTTTCCTGAGGTTGGAACCCCGATTAAAATCTTCATTTTGGTGGATAATTTGTCGTAAGGGGTCTCAGAGGGGCTTTTGGGAGCCGACCCCGGGGCTGATGCGGAAGCCGTGGAAGCGTCCTTGTTCGGTTCGGATTTCGGTGTTTCGTCCTTGGGGGGACTATAGAATAGCTTGATATCAACTTTGCTAAGGTCCGGCGGTGAAGGTTCCCCTGATTTTTCACCTGTCTCCGGTAACTCTGAGGCGGGAGGAGGGGGATTATCCCCGGGCTTCTTTGGTTCGTCGGCTCCAAAACGCAGCGGCCGGGTAACGAGCATCCCGGTCGATGGAGAATAAGGACGAAATGGCGTGATTCTCATCAGGCATTCCATACTATCTGAAACAAGCGTTCTAATAAACGCCGTTCAAGAGGTGAAATTGCCTGGGCAGATTGATTGTTTTCTTAAACGTGCTAGAACGACACGCGAATGCCTCGGGCTCGAAGGGCCGTTAAGACGTCTTGATCGGACCTGCTGTTGGCCACGATTTGCATAAATGTGTTGGAGTCAATGCCCAGTTGCTTGTGCAGGGCCTGATCCTGAGGGCAGGGGTAGAGCAAATACAGATCGTCCAGTTTGCCTTGGGCTTTCAGGCGGGCTTTGTCCATAGAGCGGCCCAGCCAGCGATAGCCTCCCACAATCAGTTCCCCGTCACGAGGCTCGGTGATGCCGGTGCGATCCGAGGTCAAGGTCATCTCGCCGGATGTGCCCCCCGTCGTTGCCGAAGTGTCCGTTACAGCGGGGGCATTGGGTACGCGATCCGACACGGGCTCGGTCATCGGAGCCAGGCTGGAGAAGCTGCTGCTCTGGGCAGAGGATGTTTCGGCGGAGGCTGGTGTTTGTGTCGGCTCTGATGGCCTGTTTGTGGTTGCTCCTACACGAAAACCGGCGCCGTTACCGCCGGTGCTCTGGATGTCACGAAAACCCTCGTTACGGGATTCGAGAAATGTTTTTAATAAAAACGTCAATAACATCATTTGCTGGGAGCTTCCGGTGCTTCGTGTCAGTCCCATGGTGCGGTTGTTGCCGGGATTCAAGCTTCGCCCAAATGATGGCAACGCGGGTTGAGACCGCAGCAACGAGGTTGACAAGAGCGGCGAAAAAAGCGAACTCACGATAGACACAACAAGAACTCCTAACTCATCAATAACCTAACGTTTAGCAGGAAAAAAAGCAGGGGAAAAAGGGGTGAGAACACAAGCCTAGAGAAAGAGAAGAAGAATAGTAAAAGAGAAGAAAAGAGAAAATACAACATAGCAAAGCGAGAAGAAGCGAACCTCACCGATAACCTGAGATGAAAAGAGAAAACTATTTAAGGCTGCAGGACACATTCACCTCAGCAAATCCTCACGGGCTCCCTTTTGGCATAGGGAAGGAAGACTTGCTCAAGTCAGAGCTGTCAGTCTGTTTACTATTTAACCGAGTACACAATTACGAACCTTACTAATATAAAAACAATCTTAAGAAAGTTGGTGTCAAAATGTTGCGAATTATAAAATAAATATTAAAAATTGGCTAAAATCCCCGCCACGACTGATCAACGTTTCAGGGGCCTTAAAACCCATCTGGGGATTGCCGGGTAAAACGTTTATGAAAGTAAGGGTTCAAGCAGTGTACATGCATTTATCACGCCATTCTCCGCCTGAATCCGTTGGCCGATAGCCTCGGCTTGGGTGGCGAATTCGGGAGTGTTCAGCATCGGCGTTAAGGCTTTAATGGCCGCAGGTGCGTTGTAGTTTTTCCGCAGGATCGTTTGGGAAATCCCAAGGCGTTTCAGGCGGGCGGCATTGTCAAATTGATCGAATCCGAATGGGACGATAACCATTGGTTTTCCGGCTCGCATGGCTTGAGCTGTCGTGCCTGCACCGCCTTGATGGACGATGGCAAGGGCATGGGGGAACAGCAGTGAATAGGAGACATAATCCCAATGAAGCACGGTCTCAGGCAGCGGGCTGGTAAGGACATTGTCACCAGCCACAAAAATGGCCCGACAGCCAAGGGCTTTAACTGCTTTCAGGCTTTCCTCGAAGAATGGACCGGCTGTTCGGACAGCACTACTGCCCAGGGTAAAGACCACCGGAGGTGACCCTTGGGCCAGAAAGTCCTGAATGCCTTGAGGCAATGTTTTTTCGCCTGGGGTCATTTCGTCGAAAAATAAAAAGCCCGTGGCCGCAGTATGGGGTGGCCAGTCTTTTTGAGGAGCCCCCAGGATTGGAGAGAACAGCCCCAGGTTGAGATAGGGGGAAAAAGAGCCTTCGAAAATCGGGTTGCCGTAGGGGGCGACACCGGCTTCTTGTTGTAATTTGTAGAAAGCCTTACCCCAGCTGTGGGTGGTGCTTTTCATAAAGCGCATCAGGGGGCGCCAAAACCATGGGCCGAAGTGTCGCCAGGATTCACTGATGGGGGCCTGGGCCAGGACCGGGGGATCGAAGGCGGAAAAGTACAGAAACGGCTGTAAACCTACCGACGCCCATGGCAGGTTCAATTCTCGTGCCAAGAGTGGCCCGGGCAGAATCAAGGGGGAGTTGATCAGAACATCCGCACCGCTTAAGAGGCGCTTTAGATCTGCGTAGGTCTCATGGATATAAGGAAAAATGTACTTTCGAAACATCGTTTCCGGTCCTCGAACCGGATCAAAAAGTTCCTGGTAGACTCGATCGTCGTCCATGCTTATTTCGGGTCGAAGGGCATAAAATCCGAGGCCAACAGCTTCAATCTTTTCCCGATAGTGAACGGTAGTGGCCATGGTGACCCGGTGCCCACGGGCTTGAAGTTCCATCCCCAGGGCAATCAGTGGGTGTAAATCCCCTAGGGAGCCAAACACGGTGATTACAATGTGTTTTTGCATCGGGTTGCACGCTCCGTTTTGTTGCCGTTTCTATCATACGCCAAAGCCATGGTGACGATTCAAGTGGCTTCCTAGGGTCATCCTATCCAGAGCGGATCTCTGTCGATGAAAGGATTTTTTGAAATGACCCTCCCCTACATAGCGGAGCTTTGATCTGGGGGGGCGGCTTTTGAATAAAGAATAGAAAGCCTCCGCCGATAAGTCGAATAGTGGATTCTCTCAGTTGGTTTCCGGTTTATTTTGACTCGCTCCGACGTGCCGGAAAATGGCCCAGACGATGCCGCAAGGTAAATGAATGCCCAGGAGGTTTTACTCGTGTCAGCCTTGGTTCATGCTTTCTACAAGGTGTTGGTGTCCACGGTACTCGCACCCTTACGAGACAGTGCGTTTGAAAATACCCGCAAAGCCAAAATTTCGACCACCGAACAGGAAGCCCTGGCTTCGGGTTCGGTTGGGTTTGAAGGCGAGATTTTACGCGGTCATCCACGCTGGGACCAGTTGACGGGGCTGCCGAAACCGGCCTTGAGCGAAGAAGAACAGGCCTTTCTTGACGGGCCCGTAAACGAGCTGTGTGCCATGCTCGATGATTGGCAAATTCGGAGCCAGTTGCATGACCTGCCTCCGGATGTCTGGGCGTATATGAAAAAAGCCGGTTTCTTTGGCATGATTATTCCCAAAGAATTTGGTGGCCTTGGGTTTTCTGCCATGGCGCATTCGGAAGTGATTTTAAAATTGGCGTCTCGCAGTACCACGGCATGTGTGACGGCCATGGTGCCCAATTCGCTGGGACCGGCTGAATTGCTGATGCGCTATGGTACCGATGAGCAAAAACAGTACTATCTGCCACGCCTGGCCCGCGGTGAAGAAGTCCCCTCGTTTGCGCTGACGGAGCCTAACGCCGGGTCCGATGCCTCTGGCATGACCTCTCGCGGGGTGGTTTGTGAAAAAGACGGCGTGCTTGGCATTAAATTGACCTGGGAAAAACGCTACATTACGCTGGCCCCGGTGACCACGCTCTTGGGCGTGGCCTTTAAACTGGTCGATCCGGACGGGTTGTTGGGCGATAAAAAAGATCTGGGCATTACCCTTGCATTAATTCCAGCAAAAACACCCGGGGTGCAGATTGGCCGTCGCCACAATCCCTTGGGCACGCCGTTTCAGAACGGGCCGACCCGGGGCGAAGAGGTGTGGATTCCATTGGATGCCGTGATTGGCGGGAAGGACTATGTGGGGCAAGGCTGGCGGATGTTGATGGAATGTCTCTCGGTTGGCCGCTGTGTTTCGCTTCCGGCTTTGTCTACGGGGTCTTCCAAATTGATGTGCCGTTTAACGGGCGCTTATAGTCGTATTCGTAAGCAATTTAAACTGGCCATTGGCAATTTCGAAGGCATCGAAGAATTACTGGCCCGAATTGCCGGGACCACGTATATGATGGAAGCCACTCGGGTGGCAACCCTTCAGATGCTGGATCGGGGTGAACATCCCACAATTCTGTCCGCCATTTTAAAATACCATCTCACCGAGTTGGCTCGCCAAAGTGTGAACGACAGCATGGATATTTTAGGGGGCAAAGCGATTTGTGAAGGCCCAACCAACCTGATTAGCTCCATGTATCACGCTATTCCCATTGGGATTACCGTGGAAGGCGCCAACATTCTGACCCGCAATATGATTATCTTCGGTCAAGGCTCGGTGCGCTCGCATCCGTTTATTCTGAAAGAAATGCTGGCGGCCCGTCTGCCGGACAAAGCCGAAGCAAAGCGAAAATTCAGCGATTTAATGGCCTACCACGTTCAGCACACGAACGAAAATGTGTTCCGGACATTGTGGTACGGTTTAACGTTCGGGGCCTTCAGTCCGGTTCCCCAATGTGCATCTTCGCAAAAAGGTTATTACAGGCATATTAATCGTTTATGTGCTGCCTATGCCACGGTGGTTGATGTGACGTTAATGCTGTTGGGTGACAGCGTAAAGCGCAAGGAACGTATTTCGGCGCTTCTGGGGGATACCATGAGTTACCTTTATCTGGCATCAGCCACGTTGCGCCATTATTCTTCCCAGGGGCATCTTAAGGACGATGAGCCTTTAATGCATTGGGCCTGCCGGTTTGCCCTGTTTAAAGCTGAAGAAAGTTTGGATCTGCTGCTTCAGAATTTCCCAGTCGGGTGGATTGGCTCCGGTTTGCGGATGCTGGTCTTCCCACACGGTCGTGTACTCAAACGGCCTTCACATCGTCTGGATCGGAAAGTGGCCAAAACCCTCGTGTCTCCTGGAGAGGTGCGTAATCGTCTGACGCAAGGGATTTATCTTCCCGCAGAGAAAGCCGAACCTTTGGCTTTGCTGGAGGAGACCTTTGGAGCCGTGGTGGAAGCCGAGGCCTTGGAAAAGCGCATTCGCCAGGCCCACAAGGACGGCATCCTGAAGTCGGAGACCCCGGAAAGTCTTGTGACCGAAGCTTTGGACAAATCGGTTGTCAGCTTTGAAGAAGTCTCTCGCATGAAGCGGGCCGAATCCCTGCGGCGCCAGATTATTGATGTGGATGATTTTGATGCCTCTTTCGGCATGGCAAGTGAAAAATGGGCGGTGACTTCTGAAAAGGTTCTGCGAGACACCTATCCCATTGGAACTTCGTGGGCGATTGATATCCCCGCCACCACGCTGGTGGCCATGATGAATGAGGTGTTTGAGCAATACAAAGCCAACTCCTGTATGGACTTTCTGGGTAAACGTTACACCTACAGGGAAATTAAACAGCTTGTCGATAAAGCCGCTGCCGGGCTTCAGGCGATGGGTGTGGTGAAAGGGGATAAAGTCGCATTGCTGATGCCCAATACCCCTTACTATCCTATTATGTTGTTTGCGGCACTTCAGGTGGGTGCCGTGGCGGTGAATGTCTGTCCGATGCAGACACCGGCTGAGTTGCGGGAACAGTTTCTTGATTGTGAGCCTCGGCTTCTGGTGACCCTGGACTTGAAAGACATGTTCCAGAAAGCATCGCTCCTGCATGCCGAAGGACTGGTGCAGCAGACGATTCTGTGTCGTATGGAAGAAGTGTTGCCCTTTTTTAAGGCCCATGCCTATCGGTTTATTAAAAACTCTCAGATTGCCAAGCCTGAAGAGATGGGCTTAACGACTTCTCAACAGGAAAAAGGTCTTGCGGCCACCATTGTCTATTTTAAGGATTTGACGGATGTGGCCAGTACCTATCACCCCGTGCCTTTATCGCCCGAGGATGTGGCCATTCTGCAATACACTGGAGGCACTACGGGGACCTCGAAAGGGGCCATGCTGACCCATCAGAATCTGGTGGCCAATGTCTGCCAGATGGAGGAATATTTGAGAGTGTCTGCCGACAAGCCTCAGGCCGATTCGCTCCTTCGCCTGGGTAAAGAACGTGTATTGGCCACAATTCCCTTCTTCCACGTGTTTGGCTTAACGGCGGCCATGATTATTGGCCTCAAATTGGGCAGTGAGCTGATTATTCTGCCAGATCCCAGAAATATCAAAGAGCTGCTAAAAACCATTCATGAAAAACGTCCTACGTTGTTTCCGGCTGTGCCTCGGTTATTGCAGGCGATTGTGGAACATCCCCAAGCCCGGGCCTTTGATCTGTCCAAGCTGGAAATGGTGATCTCCGGTGGGGCCGCATTGCCGGTTGCCTTAAAGGCTGATTTTGAAGCCCTGGTCCAGAAGCCGGGTCTTGTCAAACAGGGCTACGGTTTAACGGAAACCTCACCGGTGGCATCCTGTATTCCTGCGTATGGTCTGAATAAGCCTGGTTCCGTGGGTCTGCCTATGCCGATGACTGCAATTCGCATTGTCGATCCTGAAAATCCAAGCCATGTGATGGCGCTGGGTGAAATTGGCGAAGTTTGTATCCAAGGTCCTCAGGTGATGAAAGGCTATTACAATCACCCGGAAGAAACCCAGGCCATTATGCATCTTGGGTGGCTTCGCACCGGGGACTTGGGGTATCTGGATGAGGATTATTATCTCTACCTCGTGGACCGTAAAAAACGGCTGATTCTGGTAAACGGTCTGAATGTGTATCCGACTCAAATTGAACAAGTCATTATGAAACATCCTGCCGTGGTGGAATGCATTGTCATCAGCGTACCGGATTCACGTTCCGGTGAGGCGGCCAAGGCTTTCATCCGATTGAAGCGCGATGCGCAACATCAGATGACGGAAGTCCAGATGAAAGAGTTTTTGAGTCAAAACCTCGGGCGGTTTGAAATTCCTAAATTTATCGAATTTGTGGATGAGGAACTGCCCAAGACCACTGTGGGTAAACCGGACTGGCGTGGTCTGCAAGAGCAGGAGCGCCAAAAAGGATCCATCGCTTTCGGCGATTCCGATCTGGATATGGAGCAAGCATTATGAAAAACGTGGTGATTGTGGATTATGTCCGCACCCCTTTTACCCGAGCATTTGAGCCCAACGCCGGTAAGTCTAAGCAAGGTAAACTGGCACAGGTCCTTCCGGATGATATGTTGGTTGCGCTCATTCGCACCTTACTGGAGCGGACCGGCGTTAGCCCCAATGATATTGAAACCCTGCTGACCGGGTGTGTCCACCAGGAAGCCGAACAGGGCTTGAATATGGCTCGTCTTGTGGTTTTGCATCCCGAATCCGGTTTGCCGCAATCCGTGGGGGGGATTACTCTGGATCGGTTTTGTGGTTCCTCGATGCAAGTCATTGCAGATGCCAAGAATGCTATTATGGCCGGTGAGGCCGAGATGATGCTGTGTACCGGCGTCCAATCCATGAGCCGAATTCCCGTGGCCGGGTGGAACGGCATGGTCAATCCGAAAGTGTATACCGGCAATGCCAGAAGCTTTATGAATATGGGCATCACCGCAGAGCATCTGGCAAAAATGTATGACATTGATCGTCTTGCTCAGGAGAAATTTTCCTTGGGGTCCCATCAAAAAGCGGCCACAGCGCAAACCAATGGTTGGTTTAAAGATGAAATTGTTCCTATTCAAGGAGTGAGTCAAGACGATGGTGTACGTGCCGATTCAAGTCTGGAGCAGATGGCCGGGTTGAAGCCTGCCTTCGTCAAAGACGGCACTGTTACGGCAGCAACGTCATGTCCTATTACCGATGGGGCTTCTGCGGTGTTGGTGGCTTCAGAGGAGTATGCCCGGGCCAATGACCTGCCAATTTTGGCTCGTATTAAGTCCTTTGCCAGCTCCGGGTGCGCTCCGGAGATTATGGGGATTGGCCCGGTGGAATCCAGCCGTAAAGCGTTGCAACGTGCCGGTCTAACGATGGCTGATATGGATATTGTTGAGATCAACGAAGCCTTTGCTGCTCAGGTGCTGGCGGTGCTTAGTGAAATGGAGAAACAAGGTATGCCACTGCCTCAGGAAAAACTGAACCTGGATGGCGGTGCTATTGCTTTGGGGCATCCCTTCGGAGCGTCCGGTGCACGCCTGGTGGGCAAGGCATCCAGTCTGCTGAAACGAACCGGCAAGCGCTATGCGCTGACGACGATGTGTATCGGTGGTGGTCAAGGGATCGCCATGGTGTTGGAAAACCCTGAGGCCTAGGAGTTAACGATGGAGACTGTCGCAGAAACAGTTGCGCTTAAACCCCGCTTTGAGATTCAACAGGCTGTGGTTATCGGAGCGGGTGCCATGGGCTCCGGGATTGCCGCTCATTTGGCCAATGCCGGTGTGAATGTTTGGTTATTGGATATCGTTCCCGAAGGTGCTTCGGACAGAAATGTCATTGCCAACAGTGCCATTCAGCGCATGCTGAAGGCAACCCCCAGTACGGATCCCTTAAGTGCCGGGTTTATGGAACCCAGTCATGCCCAGCGCATCAAACCCGGCAATATTGAGGATCACCTGGCTGAGGCAGTGGGGGATGCCGATTGGATTGTAGAAGTCGTCCTGGAAGATCTGCCGACCAAGCGCGAGTTATTTGCAAAGCTGGATGCCCTAAAAAAGCCGGGGGCCATTGTTTCTTCCAATACTTCCACCTTGCCCTTGAAAGACTTAATTGAAGGACGTTCCTCGGAATTTAAGCGCCAGTTTGCAATAACCCACTTTTTTAATCCCCCGCGCTTTATGCACCTTCTGGAAGTTGTAGGCGGGGTGGATACCGATCCGGCCGTTGTTGAGGCATTGCGTGATTTTGGTGACGTGCGTCTGGGGAAAAATGTCATTCTCTGCAAAGACACCCCGGCCTTTATTGCTAACCGCATCGGTATATTTTATATGTTTCGCACTGTGGTGGAGGCTATTGAACAGCAACTCCCTATTGAACAAGTTGATGCCGTTCTGGGCACACCGATGGGGTATCCCAAAGATGGTATTTTCGGTCTGTTGGACCTGGTTGGGATTGGCATTTTGCCCCATATCTGTGAAAGTCTCCTGAGTACCTTGCCTCCGGAGGATGCGTTCTGTCGATTAAACCGTGAAAAGACCCTGGAACTGGTTTCGGGACTGATACAGGATGGCCGTACCGGCCGGAAGTCCTCAAAAGGTGGTTTTTATCGGATGCAGAAACTTCAGGATGGGAAAAAGCAGAAACAAGCCCTGAATTTAAAAACCGGTGACTATTATGATGTTGGCAAGGTCCGCCTGGAAAGCTTGAAGCGGGCCAAGAAGCTTGGTCCCAAAGCAGTTTTTGAAGCCAACGATGCCATCGGGCGCTTTGCCTGGGTAGTGATGCGGGATACATTGTTGTACGCTGCTTCCTTGATCCCCGAAATTGCCGATGATATTGCTGATGTGGATGCGGCCATGCGCGATGGCTACAACGCGAAATGGGGACCCTTTGAGCTTTTGGATCAGCTTGGCGTCCAATGGTTTTGTGACAAGGTATTGGCTGATGGCCTAGCCTTGCCGCCTTTATTGACCTTGGCCAGTGGTCGGTCTTTTTATCGAGATTCCAGTGGTACTCGGCAACGCTTGATGTTGGATGAACACGGGGTTTCCGTCTCGTATCAAGCCTTCCCAGACACCCCCGGTGTATTGCGATTAGCGGATGTAAAACGCCGTAGCAAGCCTGTTTTATCCCACTATTCAGCCGCTGTGTGGGATATTGGGGATGGGGTCTTGTGTTTTGAATTCCAGTCTAAGATGAACACTTTGGATCCTTCAATTTTATGGGTTTTAAATCAGACCATTGAATTGATACAAGCTCAGCCGGACTATAAAGCTCTTGTGATTTATAACGAGGCAAAAAACTTCTCCCTGGGGGCTAACCTGGGACTGATTTATGCGGGTGTACAGGCGGTTCAGTCGCGCTGGTTAAAAAATCTTGGGCTCTCCCACCCGTTGGCTTCAGCGTTTTACAATCTCGTCAATGCCATGGTGTATCATGGTCAATCGGTTTTTAAGGCGCTTCGGGATGCTCCTTTTCCTGTCGTTGGGGCTCCCCATGGGATGGCCTTGGGTGGCGGTTGTGAAATCCTGCTTCATTGTGATGCCATTCAAGCCAGTGCGGAGACCTACATGGGGCTGGTGGAAGTGGGTGTTGGTGTTGTTCCCGGTTGGGGTGGGTGTGTTCGCTTTTTGGAGCGTATGCAACAGTCTCCAGATATCAAGGGTGGCCCCTGTCCTGCTTCTCGGCGTGCTTTTGAAGCTATTATGATGCCACAGTTATCGGTGAGTACCTCGGCTCACGATGCTTGCCAAAAAGGATGGCTGCGCCCCGGGGATGGGATTACCATGAACCCGGATCGGTTATTGGCGGAAGCCAAGGCACGTGCTCTTGCAATGGTGGATGAGTATACACCTCCGGAGCCTACGGTGTTTCACTTGCCGGGTCCTGGAGCCAAGGCCTTATATTCGATGGGAATCGATGATTTTTATGCCAAAGGCGATGCAACCTATGTGGATGTCATGGTGGCCGATGCGCTGTTGGATATTGTGACCGGCGGGAATACTTACGCCGGTCAGGCGCTGACGGAGAGTGATATTGCCCAATTGGAGCGCGAGCATTTTCTGTCGTTGTTAAAAACCAAGCAAACTCAAGCACGAATTGCTCATACCTTAAAAACCGGCAAGCCCCTTCGAGAGGACCCTTTAGCGACGAATCCCTCTCTGGACGAGATTCGTGCCACACGGCGAGTAACTGCGCTACCCAGGAAAGTGTTGACCGGGCACCCATTAAAAGGTCCTGAAGCGCTCAAGCTTCGGCTTATGGCAGAGATGACGGCGACGCTCTTAAAACAGGTGGCTCGCTAACGGATCAACTGGCAGAGAAAAGTTTAGGCTGGCAGAAGCCCGACACACTTATTCGGGGTTACGGATTTTTCGTAAGGAGCATGTGTTTCAGATAGCGGGGAGCTGCATAAGAGGTTCCCTGTAACACACTGACTGCATTGGGCTTTCCTGAACCATCGGGATCATAGGTGATAGTGCCATGAACATTGCGGAAATGAAAAAAGCGGTTGAGCTCCATCAGTTCTCCTTGAGCCGGATGAAACTGGATTCCCGGGAGACTGATGATCTCGGCATCACACAGGCGTTTGATGAACTGGACCGGGTAGAGTTTCTGAAAAAGCGGGTGAGTCTTTTTTAGGGTATCTAGTGCCGATGCCAAGGCAGGCTGCTCCAATAGCTTAAAGTCACTGTATTGTGTGCCAATCAATGAGACGAGGGCTTTTACATCATTCGGAGTGGCCAACATGACATTGCTCGAATGTCCTGCATACTGTTTTACGATGGATCCTTGTCCTGAAACCTCGTGAGGCGAAATATCGGCTTTACCGTCACCATTCATGTCATAACCTTCCAACTGGCCATTCTCATTGTGAACCTCTGTTACGGCAAGGGTTCCCTGAGCATACCCGTGGACAAGGGCCCGGCTGCCGGAGTAGGGAGTAATTTGGCCTTTTGCATTGGTGGCTCCCACGATATGCGTGCCTTCGGCAAGTGCAAAGATATTGATATCATCAGGTCCTTCGTTACCGCCTCCGATGGTTACCTTTGGCTTTGGTTGGCATTCGTATAGATATGCCAGCATCAGGTCTTCAATCCGAGTCGTTGTTTCAAACTGACTCCGATGTTTCTCCAAAAGGAATCTCGATGCGTCAGGCTGGCTTTTTAGAGGACTGACAATATGATGGCGCAGTGGTTTCAGCTTGCTATTTGATAATAGTGGTTTTGGAAGGTCATCCCGATAGCCGTATTTGAGGAGTTGGCGATTGATTAGGGTACGGGTTGCGTCAGGTCCATGGTGGTCTCGAATCTGAACGAGTGGGTTTAGGTGTAAGCTGGCCTCGAATTGATTTTGGCGCAGCATGGCCTTATCGCGGAGGGAAAAATTAATGCCGTCAAAAAATGGGAACGTGTTTCCCAATTTCGAAATAATATCTTCGCATGCCATCTTGATGGCCAAGTGCTCGGGAAATTTTCGAAGGAGCGGCCCGATATCATACCGATGGGTTGTGATGGCCTTGTTCTTCAGCTGAGCTTCAACGACTCGTCCATGGCTGATGTCGGGGATTCCATCCCCATCAATGTCCACATGTTTGGCTTCCAAAGCTGGCACTGACAGGTGTTCTCTTGAAACGCCAGATGAGCTTATAGGGGTTTCCCGGGCCTTGGAAAATTCGTCCACGATTAGGACGTGGTACTGCTTTCGAGGGCCCATCGTTTTGTTGTTTCCAAAGCGCGGGATTGTTGTTCTTTCAGCGTTAGGGGGCAGGATCATCTTGCGGCTTCTTTATGGTTTTTTCCCTCTGGGTCGGAATGAGATTACAACGCGGGTGAAGGCTGAAAATTGCCTTACCGGTTGAGCCTGGCTCATGGCGCTCATGGACCAAGGGGTTGTCAAAGTCGAAAAACATGTGTATTATTGCAAATGAGAATCATTATCAATAAGATGTGAGGCGGTCGTTTTGTAAAGCCGATATTAATGGAATTGGTAGGGGAAGAGCGGGGCAAGTGGCCGATATGCATGACCCGGTAAGCCTCGCTTGCTTTCCCTTATTTGCAAATAAATCAGGGAGTGTTTCATGTCTCGTTCCAGGCAACGTTATTACCTGAATTACTTTGAAATTATGGATCCTCCCAGCCGGGAGGCACTCAGTGCAATTTATCATCTTGCGCACGATGCCTCTCAGTCCATTGGTCAGCATGTACTTTGTGCCATGCACTATTCGGTCAAGAACCCCGCATTGTTTCGTTTGACCATCCAGAATGTCAGTCTGCGGTTGGCCTTAAAATATGCCTATCAGCGAAGTCAAACGCATAAAGTGGCGCAGTTGACCCAAGCGCTGGAGGATTTTCACATTGCGTTGGATGCGTTTATGCTTGGTCTTTCTTTGCCTGAGGTGGAGCTGATGAGACAAGCTCGTCCCTATGTTCCTTCCTCGGTGCGTCAGCGATCCACCCCGTTTGCGATGGACACCTTGGTTCAATATAAATATTTAATGCGCCCATTTTTGCATCGGCTCAAGCAGGCCTTACAACATCAGGCTGCTTAACACAGGAACAAGGTTATCGGTTTGATATTCACTAGTCTGGCAATGGTTTCTTCTTTGAAGACAGATAATCTTGAAAGGAGGAAGAGAGGTTAAATTATGGGAGTTTGATACGTATGGAAAAGATAAACCCTCAGGAGTTTATTGCGGAGGCCTGTCCCAATACTCAGGTTGATATTGAAGAAATTGTTCATGTGGTTGAGGTGACCAAGTCCGAAGCCGATGCTGCTGCGGAAAGGGCTGGTATTGCAGAGGCTGAGTCTGCCTTTGTCCCTGATGCCGGCATGAAGGAAGTCGAGATGAAGACGGCAATAGCAAAAAAAGAGGCGAACCGGGCTTTGATTGCTGAAGAGGTTGTGACGACCATTATACAGGCTGTGGTTTGCGAAGAAGAAGACCCCTCGAATCCCTCAAAGCAACAATAATTGGCGCACAGCGTAGAGGTGTGACACACAGAAAAAACGAGGTGTGATAACTATCCCACCTCGTTTTCGTTGCTTTCCTACCTATAGTTTTATTTCTTTTTTAAACCCGTAAAGTCGAAGTTAATGGTATCTGCAGTTTGCCCATTGGTAAATTCGGCAGTGCTGCGACCTTTTTCCTCAACCCCTTTTGTGCCGGTTTGCCCGGGTTTTGTGAGGTTGTAACCAAAAGACTTAATCCCAGGTTTGCCTCCCGGACCTTCCTCACCAAAGCCCCGAACTTGCTCTTTACCCGTATTTTTATCGTAAGACACAAATTTGAGGTTTCCGGCCTTGGCTTCGGCCTCGTCCAGTTTGCCATCATTATTTTTATCAAACCCGGACTTTTTAATGGCCTCAGGGTCCTTGGTACTTTGAATTTCATCCGCCTGGAACTTGCCGTCGTTATTTTTATCTTCGAACAGCATGTCGTCTTCCCATTTGTTGACTTCTTTTTCGCCCGTGCCGTCATCAATTTTGACTTTGCCTTTATCGTCACCCAAGAGGGTCATTTTGCCGTCGCCATTAGAATCGACGGCAAAGGGATCGGCCTTGCCTGTGCCGATATCTTGTTTTTGCTGTTCAGATAAACCGCCCATGGGTTCCCATTGGTCATGATTTTTGGACCATACCCATTCCGTTCCGGGTGGTGGATCTTCTGTCGGTTTCGGCTTGGTCGGGTTAATACCGCCAGCGCCACTATCGCCGCCCATGCCGCCAGCATCGGAGGCTTCTTCGCCACCGCCCAGACCGCCGCCTTCACCGAAAATGTCATCTTCTTCAAAGTCGTTCCACAATGTGTCTGCGTTCACATCGATCTGATCTTGAGGGTCCTCCTCTAAATTGAGCATCATCATCAGGGGATTCATCGACTCACGACGTGCCCGCAGATCTCTGTTTTGTTGTTGTAAATCTTGTACAAACGCCTCGTCACCACGAGCGCGCATTGCTGCTCCTATTGCCATAAATTATACCCACCTGTTAACTAACCTACCTATATCCAATCTTAAATATAACAGTAAAAAAACAATTATTTAAAATGTGATGGATTTTTTTTAGACCTATAAAAAAAATATTAATGTACGCGTAGGTCACTAGAGCTTAAAGCATTGTTCTTAGCGGGTTTGCTTTGCGTTCATCGAAATCGGTAGTGACATGATAGGCTAATGAAATTCAAGCGGTGACCGTATTTAAATCACACCACTCGTGCAGGTTCCCAGAAATCATTCTGGTTGACTTGATGTGTCACTTGGTCCAGTGCTTTGGAAATATCCTGGATCAGATCCTCCGCTGCCTCCAGGCCGACGGAGATGCGAAGGAGTTGGTCCGATATTCCCGCTGTTCTTCGGGCTTCTGGGTCCATGGCGGCATGGGTCATGGTGGCCGGGTGGGCAATGAGGCTCTCAACGCCACCCAATGACTCGGCGAGACTAAAAAGCTCTAAGGCATTTATGAACGAGATGATTTCATCATCACCGCCAATGAGCTCAAAACTCACCATGCCGCCATAGCCTTTTTGTTGCCGACATGCCAAAAGATGGTTCGGGTGGCTGTTTAGACCTGGATAGTAGACTTTATGTACTGCAGGGTGTTCCTCCAGAAGTCGTGCAATTTGCAGCGCGCTGGCTTCTTGTTGTCGAATGCGAATATCCAGTGTACGAATTCCGCGTAAGGTTAGATAGCTGTCAAAGGGTGCACCTGTATTCCCGATACAGTTACTCCACCAGGAAAACAGTTGATGTAATTCCGGGGTTTTCGACACCACTGCCCCACCGACAACATCGCTGTGGCCATTGATATATTTGGTTGTGGAGTGAACAACAATATCGACCCCCAGATTTAGAGGTTGCTGAAGGGTGGGTGATAAAAATGTATTATCTGCAGCGCATAACGTTTTGTATGGTTTGGCCAGACGGGTTACGGCCTGAATATCCGTTAAGCGTAATAAGGGGTTACTTGGGGTTTCGATGAGGAGTAGTTTTGGGGCTTCCCGTTCAAATTCTTGATTTAAGGCTTCCAGGTTGGTTAAGTCCACAAATTTAACCCGGAAATACCCTCGTTCGGCTTTATGTTTCAATAATCGATAGGTTCCGCCATAACAGTCATGAGGCGCAAAGATAAGTTCTCCTGGTTCTACGGCATAGAACAGGAGATCGAGCGCTGCCATGCCAGATGCCGTGAGCACGGCGCCAAACCCGCCCTCTAAGTTGGCAATGGTTTGAGCGGCATCATCACGTGTGGGGTTTCCGCTTCTGGTGTAGTCATAAGGGCGTTTGCCTTTAAACCCGTCAAACGTAAAGTTGCTTGACAGATACAAGGGCGGTATAACGGCTCCATGAGCCGTGTCGGTTTCCACGGCGGATCGTGCGGCAATGGTTGCGGGTTGATAGGGACGGACTGTCATGGTCGGATCCTCTCTGATATCTTGCTATCGTGTACCAATAGTGTGATGCGCCAGGATTACCTGACGAAAAATGCTTTCGAGATAGGGAATTTCTTTTAAGAAGGCATCATGGCCATAAAGCGAATGGTGGGTATAACACTGCTTTTTCATGGGAAGTGCATCATACAGATCAGTGATCGATTCAATAGGAACCAGTTGATCGTGTGTGAAGCCAACCACAGTGACAGGCACATGGATTTGTTTGGGATCAACATGATGCAAGTCGATGGATTCGGACAAGGCAAGGTAACGTTCTGGAGACATTCTTCCAATAAACGCCCGGCCTTGGCTTTGTAAGTATGCTTCCAACTCAGTACGATCGGAAAAGCGTTGGCGAAATTCCTGAGAGGTTCTGTAGGTCGTCATGCCCAACTCTCTCGCCAGGCTCAACGCTCGATCCGGTTGTTGGGTTTCCATGCCAAAGCGAAGAATTTTTCGCTGAATACTGCGCCAGGCCGATCCCAACGGATCCGGATGATGGGCCGCACAAAGTACCAGGAGCTCTTGAACTCTCTCTGGAAAGAGTTCGCCAAAACTCAGGGCCACCATTCCCCCATAGGAGGCCCCGATAAAGGCGGCGAGCTGCTTGATGCCGAAATAATTGCATATCACAGCTGCAATACGGGCTTGATCCGTGGGTGTCACCGGTAAGTTCAGTGCTGTTGCTTCTGCGTCAGACGGAAAAAACTCAAAGGATAAAATTCGGAATTTGCGGGTATCTAAAGTTTTTTCAGGGCCACATAATGCAGACCACCACCCCGACTGTTGGGTTTCTGGATTGGGGGATACGAACCGGTTGGCCGAAATGCCTCCTAAAACACAAAAAACGGGGGCTTTCACAGGACCCACCAATCGGGCGCGAACAGAAACCGGGAAATCAAAGAGCCCATACTCCAAACGAAGGGGTGTTGGAAGTGTTATCTGGCAATCAATATCCTGATAAGATTCTCCAGAATACCAGGATTTTGTTGTCTTGAGTGATGATTTGAGGGCCGTTTTCATTGACATTCTCCGTTGAAATGGCTCTTCCATTTTTGGCTTAGGTTCCGATTTGCCATATCTGGGATTCTGCTGATTAGGGTCATCGTCATTAATTTCCTTTGCATTTTTCTTGAATTAAGAACAGTTAAAAGCCCCTCCGGACGAACTGTCTGGAGGGGCTTGTCAAATCTGATGAGCTTTTGAGTAGGACTAATGCGACAAGAAAGTTCCTCCGGACAGCCTGAACGGCATCGGCATCATCATCATCGCCATGGTGGAATGACCCAAGCGCGAAGAAACAACTTGGGAGGGCATGTGTTGAATTGTGGTTAACAACAACATCTGTATCTCATTCCAGCCTAAGGTATTATATAAAAACACTTGATGCGTTTGAGGAACCATCGTTGCAAATTTTCAGGGACTTGTCAAACAAAAATTAAAAAACGTAACAGCCAACTCAAGCGGTTATATGGGTTGAAGCAGGGGTGTTGACGCTTGTTGTGCAACAAAATCCCAGAGGGTTTTCCGAGCATTTAGCGCCTCTTCAATGGCCGCTTCTGCCACTGGAATCAGTGCCGGTGTTTGAGTCAAAAGCTCATCCAGAATTCGATGGGCTCGTGGGCCGTGCTCTTCCCCATCCAGTTGAATGTGACGCTCAAGGTAAATAAGAAATGAGGCGCAATTTAAGCCGTGACGATGGAGTTCCGAGACCATTTCCATAAACATTTTGGGAATAATATCTTCACGGGCATGAAAGAACACGGCAGCCTGGACTTCCGGTGGGGCCTCCAACACGCGGAACGTGGTTAAGATGAAATTTTGAACTTCAGCAGGTAATGCTGCTTCTGCCAGTGCATCAGCCAGGGGGTGTCCTTTGTCCAGGGCAGCAATTACTGTTGTAATGGGGCCAAGGTCGCATTTTGCTTCGTCCATTGCGTTTAAATAAAGCTGAAAGTGACTCAATGTCTGGTTATTAATTCTATCCGTCTCTTCATCTAAGATGATTTCGTTGATCAGGCGAGCCAGTTCCAAGTTTTTGGGAGGCCGCCAAGGGAGGATCATGCCTGTCAAATGAAGCTGAAGACTCTTGACCAGTGACATAAAATCCCAGACACAAAAAATGTGATGCTCCATGAACAGTCTTAAGGCTTGAGGAGAATCTATCTGGGCGTAAACCGGATGGTCTTTTAACGCGTGTTTAAGCTCAACAATCCGGGACGAGGAAAAGAGTGGCTGTGTCATGGGGCTGACTTTCATTGATTAAGGGGGCCAATTTATCGTAAGGCTTACCCGGGGGATTGTCCAGTTGCATGCTGAAGGGCGGTCTTCAGAACGGTCCTGAGGGATTGGGCCATGTCTTTGTGCGTGTCAGGCAGCCCTGCCAAGTTCCCTTTGACCGGATCGCAAGCAGCGATATATAAGTTCTTGAGCTCAGATTCACTCAACTGCTTCACGCGAGCTGAGTAATGTTCACTAATGGCCAAAAGCTCTTCACGTATGGCAGGCAGTGGCTCCGGATCTCGCAGTAGTGAAAGTACTTTGGTCTGTGCTGCCGGTGATGGAAAGGCAGTTGCCGGAATGCTTTTTTCAATGAATTCAGCAAATTGAGTTGCGAAAGATTTTGCCAGATCGGTTTCATGTTTCTCACCGTCCATAACCACGGTAGAGCGCAACGCATTGGCCATACGCTGCAGGACTTTTAAATACTCATTGGGGGCGGTTGAAATACCGCCACTCGACTTTACGATGTCGCTGAGTTCTTCTTGAAGAATCGATTTCATTGTTTTTCCATTCATCGACAACTCGACCCCTAAGCCATCCGTAAATGATTCCACCGTGTTCATGACGCGACGGTTGAGAAGTTCAATCCCTTTGTCTGTAGGGCTTTCCCAGGGGCGTTTGTCTTGTTGGAACCGTTCGCTCACCACTTGGCGGATCAGCCCCGCAATTTCACCATCATCCAGCGGTCGGTTAAACAGTTTGAGTTGGAACTGGGTGACGGGATCCAAAGGCTGATTTTTCTGTTTGGAAGCGTTGACCTCTTTCACAACCGCTTTAACCACACTGATGATGCTGCGAGTACTGTAGCCGGGATTTTGATTAAGAATGGCAATGATGGTTGGGCGCTGGATGGCTTTATTGAGCTTTATTCCACCTTTGGCCAGCTCATTTAAAACGATTTCTGCCAGTTTATCCTTGGCTGCGTAATCAATAAACAGGATGCCTTCATGGACACGGCTTTTGGCTGCCCCATCAAAGGCAGGGAGTTGGTTACTGGTTGCCAGAATGCGTAATTTGGGGAGTCGCATCTTTCCACTGGCATTGCCCATGGCATTGACAATGGTTTTGTTCAGTTCCGGGAACTGCTCCATTTCATTGACGACCAGTAGAATTTCATCAAACGGTTTGCCATGAAGTTTTTCCAAGATTTTTAAGGCATGCTTGGATTCCACCTCATCGCCCCCGTAGACACGGTAGAGTAAATCTCGCGTACGAGCATCAAAGCCGGGATCGAGGCAAACGACATTTCCCTTTTCGAGACGCTCTCTGGCGACGGTTTGTAACAGGAATGTTTTGCCTGTACCGGGTGGACCTTGGGCAATGAGAAAATCTTTATGGCCTTTGCGAAAATCGTTGACCATGTCTTGAGTTGCTTGGTCATAATAGCGCAAAGATTCCGTAACCGGGGTTTTAACATCTTCGAAAGTTTTAATGGAACGTTTCAGCGCATCTTCAATCGGGCCTTTTTCCATCATGGGCCGAAAGACATGGCGGAACAACAACCATCCGGCCAGGGAGGTCAAACCAAAAATCAGGATGGGCACAAATGTTTCTTTCAAGGTTTCTGTAAGTGCACCCGCCGCTTTTTCCGATATGGGTGTAACACGAGCTTGGAATTGATACGGAATGCCCTGCTTGTCGAGGGCATGGGTAAATTCTTTTGTGTTCTTCGGCAGGGTTGTTTTGAGCCACTGTTGATCGGCTAACTGTAACTTTGCGACCGGCAAGGCCATTAATGCGTGAGTATCGGTTTCAATGATTGCTCCAGTCACTGCATTGGATTGAATGAGTGTCATAGCATGCGTATAGGGCACAGTGCGAGAAGCACCCGAAGAAGGAGGGTCAATCTTGTCTCGTGTCTCTTGTGGTTGTTGTTTTTCTACCGCCAGTTCATCGGTGAATGGCTGTGCGGAGATTGAAGCGGTAGGTAATTCCTGCGAGGTTTGGAAAGTACTGTAGTAAGGTTGTGGTGGCCAATAGGGGCCAGGGTAGTTAGCTTGCATGGGTGTTGAGGAATAGTAGGGTGAAGAATAGGTCGGATAACCCCAGAAGGGATAACGAGCTGAATTGGCATACATATAGGGAAACGACATTAGTGTTGACTCCGTTTTTTAGCCAGTTCAAAGCGACTGAGGAAAATACCAATCATCCCGACGGCAACAGTACCAGCAACGATCATGGCCATGAGGTTGCTGGCTCGTCTTAATTCGGAAAAGAGTTTGGTGAAAAATGCTTGATTGTACCTGGGGTTGGTTAGCCCTTTGCTAAGCAGCGACTTGATAAACAACGACGGATTTTGACGAGCCATTGCTTTAACTTCGTGAGTTGAAATGCCCAGTGGTTTGGCAATGATAGGAATCGCCAGTTTTTCCAGACCGGAAGCATTACCTACAACCCGATGAAATTGCTGGGTATACCCAAGCACTTCCCGCTCCATTTGAATGACTTGAGCGGTCATCGGATTGCGCAGCTTGAGGCGTTTGATGGGTTCAGCCATTTCCAGGGGGGAAGCACCCATGGTTAGTGCCAGGTTTACTCGGGATAGTGTTCCGGCAGAATCGGGATGAAGAATTGTTTGACCCATGGGACGAGACATACCATGTTGGGTCAGCCATTGCCCGAGGGATAATGCTTTGTCCCGATGGTGGGTTAATTGGGCAAAGTCTTGGACTATTTGAGACTCGGCATTATAGGACTTGTACAGGAGGTAGGCGAGACCACCGGCCATTAAGGATAAAGGAATGTCTGTTCTTACCAAGCGTTGCTGCATGGTTTTTAAACGCACTTGTTGTTGAAGAATATGAAAGGAGATGATCTCCTGCTCCATGTCGTCTTCGGGCTCGGATGAATGTTTTTTGGGTGAGGCGGCTCTCAGACTACTCCGATGTAATGGAGTAGTGACTTGAGGATAAGGACTCATGAAGTGAACCACCAGGCGGGTCTCCTGTTAATCATTCAGATTGAGTGTATAGCGCTCATTGGGGTCAAATGTGAGTTTGGGCAGTGGTGCTACGTCTTCCTCATGTTGGTGGGATTGCCCGTTTAACATGGTTGCGCCCGCAGCGGGAGGAACGTGAAACAAGGAAACAAACTCCAGCCCTGAAAGTCCTGTTTGATTTGCAGAAGGTACTTTTGAGCGTAAATCCGGATCCGCTTTAACCAGTGCGCGAATGGTTTCGCTTGGAAGACCGTTTTTGAGCCAATGCTTTATAGGTTTCAGATCCACTTGATACACAGAGGGGGCTTGTTTGGGAAATAAGCGTTCAATCGTTGTCTGATAGGTGGATGGCAGTTTGAGGCTATTTGGTATTTGAGCCGGATTGCCGACGTAAGGTTTTACAGGTATACCCACGGCCTTTAAATGGTTTAAATAGCCTTTCAAATCCTCTTGCTGAGGCTCAACCACAACGGCCAATGTGTCGAATTTCCCAAACTGTTCATGAGCCAGGAGTCCCAGTAGATTCGTTAATCCTGTGGGTGCAATGTCCATGTTTTCCATGGTTGGGAATTCACGTGCGGAAACCATAACCAGTTCGTTGGATTTTGGTTCAAGAACCTGGGTTAGAACGTATCCCATAGAGACTGGTGTGGTGTGGGGTTTGTTGTCTTCGGGAAACATCTGATGCACGATTGACAGGAGTGTCGGTTGAGTGGGATCCGCTGGGGGCGTCAGTGAAATGTCACATAAGGGGACCGTGTCCATGGATTTGGGATAGGTCCGATATTGGACGGGTTTTTGAGGCACTTTGGCAAAGGCGCCACAGACTGTTGTAAATAAGCTGCCTTCCGCAGGAATCTCCAGTTTGATTTGGTTCTTGGCAGCGCCATGAAGGGCTTGGCGTTCCATAACCGCCGCCTTGATGCGGTTATCATCACATTGCGCCGGGGTGACCAGGCGAGTGGCATGGTCATGAACCATATAATCGTGCTGGGTTTGAGCGGAAATATTTCGCATCAATCCGCCAGCTTCAATGGTTTCACCTTGTTTAATCTTATCAATACTGTTATAGGCGTTTTCAATAATGCCAATGGATAAGCAAATGGGACACATACAGCCTGCAAAGCGGAGATGGCCTGAGGGCGAGTTACCAGGCGCTTTGGTTGCAATGAAGCGATCCGTCATGTTGGGCTGCCATGTCAGAGGTTTTTGCCCCGGGATAGGGATCTTCTTCGCAGGGAACTGAGAGGATGCTTGAAAAGACTGGACTTTCATTGAATTCACAAGCCAATAATGTATTTTCAACGTTGATTTCTTTTGTGGCTGATTGAGGGTGGAGAATTTGAGTTGCAAATAAGAATCATTCTCAATAAGCCTGGGTCCACCGTAAGAGAAAAGTACTATGTATGTCAAGTCAAAGAAAAATCGGGCTACTGTCGGTTTTATATACTTTTCTCTGCCAAAACCTTTAATTTGTAGGTTTCGATTGGATACCAAGTCGCTTTACTTCTCGATACAAAGCACTTCGGGTTAAACCGGAGTCTTCAATCATATTATTGATGCGGTAGTCATGACGCTTGAGCAATTGTTCCAAATAGGATTTTGAAGCTAGATCGACAACGGTTGTCAGTGGCTTCGTATCCAAATGCTCGACAGCCTGCTTTAATGATTCAAGCCTTGCTTCAATGGGTGGAATAGGGATAGCCGGATCTGCCTGGAGAGCATTTGTTTTACCTTTCAGTTCGGTTGGGAGGCCGATACCCAATCGTGACAACTCCCGATAAAAGGTCATCACAGCCAATCCTGATTTTGTAGCTGCCTTTGGGACCTTAAAGTCGTTTTGCTTCAAGGCATGAAGCAGATAGGTTTTTGCCACAAGGTCTCTTAAGGGAGGCAAGGGGCCATCGATGAATTCGCTGACCGCATGATGGAGTTGCTCTTCGGTGTCGGCAGGAGCCGCTTCATCTTGAGAACGATTGATACGGAGTAAATCCAAGCGGACCTTGTCATCCCACAGCCCCATATTCTTCGCCGTTGCGGTAATCACGCCGCCGCACAGCTGGTGACGTTGTTGAAGCACCGTTTGATAGACCAGGGCATGAAGTTTATCCCAGGTCAGGTCACCAAAGGCGGCAAGGACCTGCGCGAGAACACCATTACGAGTATCTGGGGTCAAATTATCTAAATTCATCGGTTTTGCTGAAGGCGGGCTTATTCCCAGATCAGTGGCCTGGATTGCGGATTCTTCTCCATTAATCACTGCGCGTTCAATCACGTTCTCCAATTCGCGAATATTGCCTGGCCATGGAGCATTTTTTAAAGTATGGAGGGCCTCTTCAGAAAACCCACCCGGAAAGGGCTTCCCATATCTTTCGCTGAATTTTGCCAGAAAGTGGTTTGCCAACAGCGGAATATCTTCCTGGCGCTCTCGTAACGGGGGCACCCGAATGGGAAACACATTGAGTCGGAAGAACAAGTCATCGCGAAACTTTTTTTCGTCGACCATTTTGGGGAGATCCTGCTTGGTGGCCGTGATGACGCGAACATCAACGGGGATTTCATCGTTACCCCCCACCCGTTTGATGGTTCGCTCCTGAAGTGTGCGCAGCAGATCCGATTGACACTTGGTCGACATATCACCCACTTCGTCGAGAAACAATGTTCCACCTGAAGCTTGCTCAAAGATGCCAATACGTTGGCCCGCTGCACCACTGAAGGAGCCTTTCTCATGGCCAAACAGCTCCGATTCTAAAAGACCTTCCGGGAACGCTGCACAATTCAGGGCTTTCAGCTTTTTACGCGGGCTTAATCCATGAATGGCTTTTGCAACCAGTTCTTTACCTGTCCCTGTTTCACCGAGGATGAGTATCGTGGCCGTGGTTGGAGCCACTTTCTGTATTGTTTTGCGGACCTGCTGCATGGCCGGGCTGGTGCCGATGAGAAAGCGGTCCAGATTGGCTGGAGTAATTTCCTGCGTTTTTATGGATACGCTTTGAAGCGGCTCGTTTCCGGTAAACCGGAATGAAGCTGAATAGAAATATGTGGCGGTAGATTGAGGCTTTTGATCTCGATAATGGGTACGGCTTGCACTTGTGTAAAACGACTGAGGCACATAACTATGCCCTAGTGTGCTATATGAACCAAGTCGCATCATTACCGAACCCATCTATGAATCGCTCATTCGGGGGATTAGTTAGTGTCAGCGCTTTGAAACAGAGGCCTTACCGTCCCCAACCAATTCCATTGTATGTAAGTCATCACGGCGACTTCAAGCTTAGGTTTTAAAACTGTTACAATATTGAACTAAATTTGAAGGTCTAAATGATAATTGAGATCGTAACCGTTAAAGCCTGAAGTGGTTATTCTGTTTAAGTTCGGAACAATTTCTGTTGGGGCCACCCAGTATTGATTTACTCTAAAGATCACGCCTTCTGCTTTACGGTAGAAGATGCCCCTTATTATTTTGATAAGCGGGTTCGTATCCTATAGTAGGCTATGCCCAATTCGCTTTTTAAGCCATCCAGAAGGGTTGTGGATTGATTTGGGCGTTCGGTACAACAACGCGTATGGCATCGGTTGCAAGAGGGCCTGCCGGGGTGGTGATATTTTTGTAGGAATCGATGTACGAATCGAGGACCCCTTTGGCTTCGAAGGTTGGGACGTAAATATCAACGCCGCCTTGAGCCCCTTTGACTGTTAGTCCCGGAACCAATGGGACTGCGGGTCTTTCCTGAACTCCCATAACGAGATGGCGCAAATTATTGGCCGATAAAAACTTTTCAACGGCCCCACGAGCCGACAAGATGGCCGGATCAATCCCTCGGGAATACATCGGTTGGCTCACCGGCATATAAGACGCATAACTTTGCTGGAATGCCGGGTTCGGGAGGGCCGGTGGAGCATTAAATGCTGTGCTTGTGTATGCGGCTTGGCTTGGGGGGAACATATTTTGCATCGGCTGAGCTGCTGCATAGGCCGATGGAAAGCTTGGTGTCGGCAGGGCCGGTGGAACAAAAGCGGGTGGATTATTAAACGCATTTTGCTGAGCGGCGTATGGCGACATTTGCGGATTCAATGCATTTTGTTGTTGCATCATTGGATTGGGTAATACTGGAGAGAGGCTGTACATGTTCCGAAAACTCCCAGGCCATTAGTAAACTAGACTGTACCCCATATAAACCCCCACGTCTTCTAAAATTGTCATAAGGATGAATTTTTGTTGCAATATTCTGAAATGTTCCAATATAACAGAGGGTTTGAGCTGTTTACGACTCAAAAGCCCTCAGTCTTTCATTAAGATTGAGGGCGTCGTGGTTGTGTTTTCAGGGATGGAAAGGGTTATGGCCGAGATTCCAAAATCAATTGGCCATAAGTCTCTAACCACTGAACAAGTTGTGTAAGTGCACTTCTCATTGCCGTAGCTCCTTTTGTTTACTGTGTGAGCCTATGATAAAAGGGATACGGCAATCAGAAATCAACTGTTCACAGTATTTGGCCATGCGGTTGAGTTGTCAAGGTTGTCAGCCTAGAACAGATGCTTTTCTCTCAGTATTTAAAAATATTTTCAGGATTCATTTTGCTCAATGCTAGACCAGTTTCGTGTTTTATCGAAAGAGATGTGAATGTTCGATTTCGAGGATCGAACGCATGAATCCATAAGCGTCGGGGTGGTTCTGTATGGAGAGTCTGTTGCTCGAATTCGTCTCGAATTCGAGCCTCGTTTTTTCGGAGGATTTACGCTATGCTGAAGTCCCAATATTCACGTATTGATCTGTCTCGATAAGATCAAAAAGTTACGAAAATTGGTGATCAGAAACGCCCAGGAGTCATGTCATCAAATGTTTTCGTTTTTGAAACGCTCGAAGCTTAGCCCAGAAGAGCCAGATGGCCATTACGACATAGAAGGGATTCGTTTATATCGTGATGGTTTTAATCTCTCGTGGCTTGTGGAACTCAATGTTCAGCCTGAGGTTATTGTTGATGTTGGGAGTTATGATGGTGGGGACGCCATTCGTTTCAAGCTTGCCTATCCAACCGCTAGGGTTGTGGCTATTGAGGCTGATCCAGATAGAGCTCCAATTGTTCGCTCTAATGCTGAGCAACATGGCGTAGTAGTAATCGAAGCTGCAGCGTTTAAAATAGATGGCTCAATTCCTTGGTATCAGGCCACTATAAACGGCTTAGTCCATGCACAGGGCTCTGCTTATCTACAAACTGATGAGATGAATGAGAGATATCCTCATGTATGTCAGAAAACTGTTCCGAGGACTGTTCCTGCTGTAAGGCTGGATTCTATATTCTCGCATATTGACGTTCTGCACGTTGATGCTCAAGGTTCTGAATACGATGTATTGATTGGCTTAGGAGATATACGCCCTGCTATTGTATTCCTTGAAACTATGGACGGTTGGGTTGGAGCCAAAAGCGTTAAAGAACTCTGTAGTTTAATGCAAAATCTAGGCTATGTCCTTGGAAGAGATTTAGTTTCTGATCGTCTGTATATTAGAAAGAATCTTTTCTTACGATGGCCCTGGATATAATGTAATTAATGAATTTTGCTTTTGATAATTTGACTAACTTACTCTGATGGTAGATGAAATCTCTTGCAATGCAAATTTAACCCTCGAGTCGCGCCTCGTTTTTTCGGAGGATTTACGGTATGCTGAAGTCCCAATATTCAATATTGATCTGTCTCGTAAGATAAAAGGAGTGTACTACAATGAGCGAACAAGAACGCCAAGGGGTGATTACCTTTAAAGGCAATCCGTTAACCTTGATTGGGCCGGAAATCAATGTGGGGGACCAGGCTCCCGATTTTACCGTATTGGCCAACGACCTGTCTCCCGTGACGCTTGAAAGCACGAAAGGCAAAACCCGACTCATCGTCACTGTTCCTTCTCTGGATACTCCGGTGTGCGATACCGAAGTCCGCCGCTTTAACCAGGAAGCCTCTCAGTTGTCCAATACCGAAGTTTTGGTTATCAGCATGGACTTGCCTTTTGCCCAAACCCGCTGGTGTGGTGCTGCTGGAATCAGCAACGTTAAAACCCTGTCCGATCACCGGGACGCTTCTTTTAGCAAAAACTTCGGCGTTCTGATCAAGGAGCTCAAGTTGACTGCTCGGGCTATTTTTGTTTTAGATGCCAACAATAAAGTGGTTTATAAGGAAATTGTTTCCGAAGTAACCCAAGAGCCTAACTATGAAGCGGCTTTAAAGGCGGCTTCCGCTCAGCCTGTTGGCGCTCGTTAATCAAACGCCTGATTTGTAGGACCCTTAACCCCCTTGGGCATTTTGTCCAAGGGGGTTTTTGTTTATTTATAAACGTAACCCTAAAGGATGGACTAAAACTTGTTGAGTCGAGCGCAACATTTTTTTCCTTCAGTGGCCTTAATTTGATTAATCCGAATTGATCCCTTTTCAATCCGGTTTGTTTCTCCTTTAATCATCCAATGAACATATCTTGAGGAACGGTGGGTATAATCTGAATGGGTATAATTACGTTTCAAAATTTAAATGTCGGCGCGTTGCTTGCTCAGAAGTCTAAGAGAGCCTCAACGCAACGAGGCACCCCAACAGAGGCCCCCATTAACAGGCGTTTGGGGGCGTTTGCAACGTCTTCCTCTATTTCCCCTCAAAACTGGAGAGCCTACAAGCTCCAGGTACCCCGGTTTGGACGCCACTTGACCCAAGGGGATCGCAATCATTTGCAGTATTTAGGTGCACATTACCTTGGCAATAATCGGGCCGTTTTTCGGGTTTTTGCTCCTGCTGCCAAACAAATGCAGCTTCAACTGACATCTTCCAGTCATCACGGGGCCTACTATGATCCAGTGGCTCCCGATGATACGCGAACACTCCCGATGAAACCTCATCCGAGAGACCCTCGGGTCTTTGAAATTGAAGTGGATCAGGTGGTGCCGGGCCACTTGTATCGGTTTGTTCTTGAGGCAGATCAATCCCGTCGGTACTTGAAAGATCCCAGATCGCAGTTTCAACCCAATGATACGTTTGGTTGGTCGCAACTGATCGATCATGGGGCTTTTCAATGGACTGATTCTCAATGGAAATCTCCATTTTCCCATCGCAATGACTCTGGTCAGTCAGGAATTCCACCCGGTATGGTGATGGCGGAACTCCATCTGGCGACCTTGGGGGGATATGATGCTGCTAAAAAAGAAATTGATCGACTTGCGGCAGAAGGTGTCTGTAATACGGTTGAGATTATGCCAATCGGAGAAGGCTATGGCAAGCTGGGGTGGGGGTTTGATGAGGTGGATAAATTTGCCCCTGAAAGTGGTTTAGGGAGTCCGGAAGCCTTCAAATCACTGGTGGATTACAGTCATAAAAAGGGTTTAAGTGTTGTTTTGCATGTCGTTCCCAATCACTTTGGACCCTATGGGAATGTCGTTCATGAGTTTGGTGAAGCCTTGGCCTCCAAGGATACGGGGTGGGGCCGTCGGCTGAATTTTGACAGCCATAATCGTGACTATATGCGTGATTACATGGTTGACATGATGATGAACTGGGTCGTGAATTATCATGTGGATGGATTTCGCATGGATGCGTTGCAAGAGGTGGATTCCGATCAGGCGATGAAACTGATGACCTCCGAATTGCGAAGTCATCCCGAGACGTCGAAGACAATCCTGATCGCCGAAAGTATGACCAAATCCAAGCGTCTTACGGCACCTCTGGAAGCTCATTTTATTAACAATCCCGAAGATGAAGTCAACAAGGCCCAAGCATGTTCTACAGCGCTTCTAAAACAAGGTTATGATGCGCAAGAGATTTTTGATTTTCGAAGTGTCGTGACTGCTTTGGCGATGGATTGGACCATCTACGACTGTTCCCCGAGTATTGATGACTTGGCGACAGTATTTCGTCAAGGACAGCGCTACTTTGAACCTTATGGTCAGCATTTACCAACACCACCAGGGTCAAACAATGTGATCTATGTCAGTGCCCACGACGAGAACGATACGTTCGGGGGAACAAGGCTAGTGCCTCGCTTAATTGCGACTCGGTTAGGTCTGACCCCGGATCGACAGTTGACAGATGCCCATAAGCTTAACAAGAAGCCGTTTCGAGATGTATTACCCCTTTTAAAACTGTATCTTCAGCCTAATATGACAGAACAGCAATGGAACCAACAGACGGGTGCTCTGGGGTTATCGTTTCAGGTTCCATTGAGTCGGTTTGCTCAGGCCTATCATGAGGCAAAAGCGCTTAATCGTTTAACCATGGGGACAATGTTTGTCCATCCTGGACAGAAACGTGTCTTTATGGGCGATCAGCGAGGTGAACTGGCACCTTTTAATTTTAATGGCGAATATCCACCAGATGCGAAACATGGGGATAAACCTCTGGCAGATTATGTTTCCGAGCAAAAAGGGTATCGACTGGGCCATGAGGCCTATGCTCAATCTTTGCTGGATCAACCCGAACTGACCGATCCGATTTGGCAGCGCCAAATGCTTTTATATAGTCAAGATTTGGCGAGATTGCTTCGTACGAACAAAGCTCTGAATAATGGGAGCTTCACAAACCTTAAAACCGCTGTGAATCAGCAGCATAAGTTGTTGTTTGTTCATCGCTGGCAGGATAACCATGAGGTGATCGCTGTGATGAACTATGGAGAAAAGGACTTGCAGAATTTTTCTCTCAATAGCTTTGGCATTTTTCCTCAAGGAACTTGGGAAGAGGTCTTAAACAGCAACGAGGCCAAGTATGGGGGAGACGGCCAGAACGTGAACGGTGCAAAAGGTATTACTCAACAACAATCTCAAGTGTCGGTTCCTCGACATAGTCTTTTAATTTTTCAAAAGCGATAAGGTGATTAAGAGAATCACATGAATTAATTAAGGCTATAGGACAAGTGTTTAGTATTCTTTTGTCATCCTTACGGGTACAGTAGATGATGAGTCTCAGCCAAACTGAGTGGTCTACATGTACCGATTCTTTCAGAATTCTGCCTATTCAGGGGCGGATAATCGATTTACTCGCCAAATGCAATCCGGGCTAACCTTTCTAAAATTGTTGTACAAGAAAATCATGCGGGATGATTGTACCGGGTTGGCCAGCCAGATGGCCTATAACCTAATTATGTCATTGATCCCGGCACTGATTTTTTTAATCTCGCTTTTCGGAATCATTGGTCAACAGACCACTTTTTTGCCCTTATTGTTGAATAGCCTGGAAAAATTGGCTCCAGCACCTACATTCCTTCTTCTTAAACAGACCATTCTATCGATTGTGGAAACAAGTTCTACACAGCTAACAATTTTGGGGCTTATTTTCTCTCTGTGGTCTGCTGCAAGAGGCTTAGGAGTTTTGGTTAAAGGTTTGAGCCGTGCATTTGTCATTCGAAAACAGTTGACAAAGTTTTGGTATGTTCCTGCATTATCGCTCTTGTTAATGGTTTCTTTCGGTGCCATGTTGATTTTCTCTGCCAATATGATTCTGTTTGGCGATTTGGCCATCTCGTGGTCGGGTCAATATTTTCAGCTTTCTGATGTGGTTTTAACACTTTTAAACTGGGGGCGTTGGGTGTTAACTGTAGTTGGCCTCGTCTTTTTCACCAGTTTCGTGTATGCACTCGTGTTGCGCCCAAAACGTCATGGGATGGCTTGGCGCCAGTCTTTGCCAGGAGCGACCGTTTTTGTAGCGTTATGGATCACGTTGTCCCTATTGTTTCGTATATATGGTGATAGAATGTACCATTACAACCCTGTCTACGGATCGATGGGGGTATTTGTCGTCCTTTTGTTCTGGTTTTATCTGACTTCCCTGTTTTTGCTCGTGGGCGGGGAAATCACAGCGATCATTGCTTTATACGTGGATAAAAAGTCTTTGAAATCGGAATTGTCGTGATTAAATTGAACCAAGATATTGGAAACTTGAATATGCTGAAGCTGAAGTTAAATTCTCAGGTATTGTAGGGGTAGTTTGTGAGTATTGGTGAACTGGAAAAATCAGATTGGCAGGTTAACTCTGATCCGTTGGTTTACTCTGTAGAATTGAGAGAAATGATTTGGGCGGATTTAATGGATCGGGTGGCCCAAAATTGTGATGTGGCATTGCGCCTGGTCACGTTATTTATTGAGAAATCCGGAGAAGATATGGCGCTTATTGCATTGGGTATCGAGTGTCAGGACCCGGATTTACTTAGGTTGTCGTCTCATGGGCTTATGGGAGCGACAAGTTACTTTTCCAAGGACTTAGCCTACCCAACTCTGGCCAAATTAGAAGCGCTTGCGAGATCGGGTTCATTTGAGACTGCAGAAGACCTCTTGATGCAATTAAAACAAGAGATGACACTTCTGCTGACTCTTTTAAAATCTTTTGTATCATCCTAATCAGTAAAGGGTATTGTTTTTGTAAGGCTCATTCTGGTTAAGCCTGCTTATTTGAGCTGTTTCCCACGGAGTAGCATCTATAAAAATCGTTTTCTTCATATGATAAAATGAATAAAATGTTGCAATCCCGTAATTTTCTTCAAATCCTTTACAATTATGGAATTTTCGTCCAAAGGCCCGCCCACACCATTAAGGCTATTGATTGTTGATGATCATGAGTTTACACGAGCAGGACTCACTTACTCTCTTCAACAACGAGAAGGCATTGTCATCGTTGGCGAAAGTGAAAACGGTGAAGAAGCCATTCGCGCTGTAAACGATTTAAAGCCGGATGCCGTTCTCATGGATATTGTTATGCCTGTGATGGACGGGATTGCTGCAACACAAGCTATCAAGTCTGATCATCCAGATATTAAAGTTGTCATGTTGACCGCTATTGACTCTATTGATGAAATCCATGCTGCATTATCCGCTGGGGCTGATGCGTATTGTATGAAAGATATTCATCCTGGGCAGTTGCTTCAGGTTTTTAATGTTATTTTTGAGGGTACTATTTGGCTTGCGCCATCCATTGCCCGGAAAGTATTAATTGCTCTTTCTGAAAAACCAGAAGTACCTGCTTCCTCAAATACCACAGGCGAGTTGCGTCCTCGCGAGCTTGAGGTCCTGAAACTCATTTCTCAAGGGAGGAGCAATAAGGAAATTGCTCAGGAGTTGAATATCTCCGTTCCTACTGTTAAGGCCAATGTCAGCAGTTTGATACAAAAATTATCTGTCTCGGACAGGACGCAGGCGGCCATAAAAGCCATTCAGGATGGCTTGGTATAAATCGCTAGCAAAGATGAGTAGATGTAGAGAGGACTAGTTCTTACGAGCGGTCTCTCTTTAGAGAAAAAATGACTCGCAAGAGCCCTGACCAAAACTCTGACCCGGTCGATTACTAGATTATTCATGACAGAATCGTCAATATGATCTTTGTGCTTTCCTCCTCCTCGTGAAAAAAGTGGGCTATTGATGTCGCAAGGAGTGCATTGGCCGAGTGCCGGTGGTCACGGATGACCTGAGAGGAGAGGTAGGGCAGGAAAGTCTGGCTAAAGGGTTTGACCCAGTATCGATCTACCAATTCAACACCGTATGGTTCAGGGTTTTACTAGCGGTATTATTTGTTGGGTTCGTGTTTTTCGATATATTTGTTACAGTTGTAACTTTTGAATTGTCTTTCGAGTTCTTCTGTTTTATAGTTCATTTACCCGCACCTTAAGGAGAACTTTTTTCATGTTAGGAAGACGTCTTGAAATTGCTGGACATATTCTGGATGATGCTAGCGATTGCTTTGTGATTGCTGAAATTGGCCATAATCATCAGGGGAGTGTAGAGACCTGTAAGCAATTGTTTGATGCCGCTAAGGATGCAGGGGCTCAGGCTGTTAAGCTTCAAAAGCGGGATAATAAGGCTCTTTTTACCGAAGCGTTTTATAACAGCCCTTATAATTCCGAAAATGCCTATGGGCCTACATACGGTCTGCACCGAGAAGCCTTGGAATTTGGTAAGGCGGAATATACAGAATTAAAAGCGTATGCAGAGAGTCTTGGGCTCGTCTTTTTTGCGACTGCCTTCGATATGCCCAGTGCAGATTTTCTGGAGGAGCTTGATGTTCCGTGTTTTAAGCTTGCGTCAGGTGATTTAACCAATATTCCCTTACTGAAATACGTGGCTCAATTCCAAAAACCTCTGATCTTAAGTACAGGCGGCGGGGATATGGAGGATGTCCAGCGGGCTTACGACGCGATTATGCCCATCAACCCCCGGCTTGCCCTGTTGCAATGTACCACGACTTACCCCACTGAGTTTGAGAAGCTGAACTTGAATGTTATCACGACCTATCGAGAGGCATTTCCCGAGGTCGTGGTTGGTTTGTCCTCTCACGATAGTGGGATTGCGATGGCTGTTGCCTCGTATATGCTTGGTGCTCGTATTGTAGAGAAACACTTTACCTTGAACCGTGCTATGCGCGGCACGGATCACGCCTTTTCTTTAGAGCCTGTTGGATTGAAGAAAATGGTGCGAGACTTGAAGCGTTTGCGAGTAGCCCTTGGGGATGGCGTGAAAGCAGCATTCCCTGAGGAGGCTGCTGCCCGTATGAAAATGGGTAAAAAAATCGTCGCTGCAAAAGACCTACCGCAAGGCCATGTGCTTACCGAAGGTGATTTGGCATTTAAATCTCCTGGAGATGGTTTGCCTCCGTATTATGCCGATGACTTCTATGGGAAACCGCTTCGCACCGCTGTCGTTCGAGACCAGGATATGCTTTTTGAGTTTGTAGATGCGGTGCAATCTGCGGAATTACAAGCTCTGGTTTAGTAATTGCAACGTCATTTAAAACAAGCGCCTCAGGATTATTTTTTTCCAATGAGGCGCTTGTTTTATGGGCTCTTTCTGAAAGCGACGGTCAGCGCTAGACGGCAACTGTAGTTTCTTTGCTCTCTGTTGTAGACTCCGGTGAAGTGAGGCTTAAATCTTTAAATTGGGTATTGTAAAGCATCGCGTACGTTCCACCTTGGCTTATCAATTGGTTATGGGTGCCTTCTTCGGTAATACGCCCTTCGCTTAATACGACGATCCGATCGGCGTTGCGGATTGTGGATAACCGGTGAGCAATCACAATAACTGTCCGGTTTCTCATGAGCGCTTCGATGGCTTTTTGAACAATCGCTTCGGATTGGTTGTCTAATGCACTGGTTGCTTCGTCCAATATGACAATCGGGGCATCTTTCAGCAGGGCCCGAGCAATGGCGAGACGTTGCTTTTGGCCGCCGGAGAGGAGGACACCTCGTTCTCCAATCAGGGTATCCAGGCCATCGGGCTGGTTGGCAACAAAGTCAGAGAGAAAGGCCTTTTCCAGGGCATCATTAATTTCCGTCTCTGAGGCATTGGGCTTGCCGTAAAGCAAATTGTCTCGAATCGAGCCATTGAAGAGAAAATTTTCTTGCGTAACGAGACCAATATGTTGTCTTAAGGAGTCCAGGGACAAATCACGGAGATCGACTCCATCGATTTTGATTGCGCCTTCCTGTACGTCATAAAAGCGAGGGATGAGGTTGGCGACTGTTGTTTTTCCGCCTCCTGAATTACCCACCAAAGCCACGGTTTCACCTTTTTTAAAGGTGAGATTGATGTGATGAAGTACCGGTCTGTCAGGGGTATAGCTAAAACACACGTTTTCGAAGCTTATCCCTTGGTTTACGCCATTAAGGACGATAGCATTTTCTTTATCCTGAATTGTGGGCTGAATTTTAAAGATATCAATCAACCTTCCCACCGCCATCATATACGTTTGGTTTCGCATCACCATGCCACCCAGGTTTTTAATGGGGTTAAACAGCAGGATGAGGGCAATAATAAACGAGGCAAATGCACCGGCTGTTAAACTTCCTGATGCCATTTCCTGGAATCCGAACCAGATGATGACTGCAATGCCAATGGAGGCAATAATGTGAGTAGACGGGGTGAGCCACCCTTGGAGTTTGATGAATTTCATATATTTGTTTAATAAATCGCGTTGATAATCATTAAACTCTTTTAACCGAATTGAGGCGAGGTTATAGCTGTAGACGACCCGAATGCCCATGGTTGTTTCGTTATAAAACGTCAGCATTTCTGACGAGAGGTTGTTGATTTGGTGGGAGACAACCCGGATGATTTTCCGCAATCGGGTTGTGGGATACACAATGAGTAATAGAATACCGATAGCGACGATGGCTAATTTCCAGGACGTGTAGAGTAAAACACAAGACAATGCAACAGCTGAGACACTTCGGGTGAGTAAACCCTTACTGTTTTCAAGGAGTCCGGTCTGTAGTGTCGCCGCATCGTTGGAAAAGCGTTGAATAACGAAGCCGGTACCATTTTGATCAAAGAATTGAACGTCCATGGTTTGCAGCTTCTTGAACAGATCTGTGCGAATATTATTAACTAGGCGATATCCCAGCCAGCCATTCAGATATATCCAAAACCAGTTGAGGATGCCTTGGCAGACCGTAAATCCAACAATAACAAAAGGGATATAGCCATGAGCATGGGCGATTTCATTCTTATCCATTAAGGGTTTAATGGAATACGCAATGGCGGCATCCAGGCTGCCAATGGGAATACTAATGAAAAGCGCCACAATGGCTCTTAGCAAATAGGGGCGAATATACGTATACAGCCAATAATAGAGGTAAAGGGTTGAGTATGTGCCGTCTTCACGGGGTTGACTGCGCTTTTGAATAAAGGCTGGAGGGGTCATAAGCGAGACATCTTGCAGGTTGCGAACACGTGTGAGGTTATTCTGACACAAATGTGGTGTGAGATAAATCATAAGCTTTTACAAACCGTATTGGTTAATGCTTGGGTGCTTCTGACAGAGGACTCATTGATTTCTTTGAGGCTGTTTTGGCTTATGGCCTTTTCAAATTGACTTCCTGTGTTCCCTGGTATATAACTCTAATCAAGGTTTGAGTGGCTTTATATCTTCTTGCCATGGTGAAGCCGGTATTAATCCTAAGAGATGCTTCAATGAGCTTTTCCGAAAAGTTTGTACTCCAGAATGGGCCTGAGTCAGCTCCTATTAGTCCCTTGCCCGTGCCTGACCCATTGGCGGCTCAGGTTAAATTAGTGGTTTTTGACTTTGATGGTGTCTTTACTGACAATGCAGTCTGGGTCTCAGAGACAGGAGAAGAATGGGTTCGTTGTAGCCGAGGGGATGGCTACGGGTTGAAGCTTCTTCGGGAACAAGGAATTTCCCTCTGTGTGCTGTCCAGTGAAATTAACCCGGTGGTTCAGGCTCGATGCACGAAATTAAAGCTGGATTGCTACCAGGGTTTCGAGGATAAGTCTTCCAAATTCGCTGAAATTGTTGAGCAGTATGGTGTTTCATTAATGCAAACAGCCTATGTCGGTAACGACATTAACGATATTTGCTGTTTACAACAAGCAGGGGTCTCTGTGGCCGTCAGTGACGCTTTTCTTCCTGCGCTTGCTGCGGCACGCTATCAGACACAATTGCCTGGAGGCCATGGGGCTGTTCGCGAAGTCTGTGAATGGATCTTTGCTTGTCGGCAGGCTTTGGTTGATCCACAATAAACCTATGGATGCGGTTTTAGAGCAATTTTCGTTGAAAAATACGGTTGCCGTGGTGACTGGAGCACTTGGCAAGCTCGGTTATACCTGGGTCAGGACATTGCTTTCGGCAGGTGCCATGGTAGCTGCTGTTGATTTGCCTGGTGCTAAAGCGTCTCCTGAGTTTGAAGCACTTCTCCTGGGAGAGGGTGCAGAACGCCTTAACGTGTTTGAAGCCGATGTGACGGATAAGGCGTCGCTTTTGGCTTGTCGTGATAAAATTCATGACACCTTTGGGTTGGTGTCTGTGTTGGTAAACAATGCCGGTATTGATCAGCCACCGTCTGGGCAAGCAAAAATGTACACCCTTCCTGAGATCCCCATTGCCAATGTGCAGCGTGTGTTTGATGTCAATGTGATGGGTGCTTTCCTCTGCCATCAGGTTTTTGGTGAAGACATGCTTAAGCAGGGGCAAGGCAGCATTATTAACATTGGGTCTCTTTATGCCTCTGTTTCGCCTCAAGAACGCTTGTATGATCATTTTCAAATGGATCCGCCCTTTCTGAAGCCCCCGGCCTATGGAGCCTCGAAGGCGGCCTTGATTAATCTGACCCGTTATTTTGCTGCCCATTGGGGTAAACACGGTATTCGTGTCAATGCGCTTTCTCCCGGGGGAGTTGAAGGGGGCCAGGATGACGAGTTCAAACGCAAATTTTGTGAGCGTGTGCCCATGGCACGCATGGCTCAGCTTGAGGATTTGGCAGGGCCGCTTTTGTTTCTGGCAAGTCCTGCGTCTCAATATGTTACCGGCACGGAACTTGTGGTTGATGGAGGATTTTTGGCATGGTAAACACCCCTGAGTCTCAGACGGTCTTGGCTGAAAAGACAGCCCTTTATCCCAAACAAGTGGGACATTGGATTGGCAACACAATGGTCGGCTCTGAAAGCCTGGCCGAGTTTGAGAAGCGAAATCCCCATAATGGCGAGGTCCTGGCTCAGGTGGCTCGTGGGGCCTGGGTGGAAGTAGACCGTGCTATTGAGAATGCTGTGACGCTGTTTCCTCAATGGAGTCAAACGCCCATTGTAAAACGTTCGGAAATTCTTCGCTCTGCCACTCAGCTGATCCAAGAGCGTTCTCACGAAATTGCTGCCATTGTGGCTCTGGAAACGGGGAAATCCATGAAAGATGCCCTCGGCGAAGTTTCTGCCGCCATTGAGATGGGTTATTTTATTGCCGGTGAGGGCCGCCGTTTTTACGGCCGAACCACAACCAGTGCTGTCCCCAATCGTATGGCGATGACGGTCCGCCAGCCCGTGGGAGTTTGTGGTCTGATCATTGCTGCCAATACGCCCATTGCCAATGTGGCATGGAAAGTTTACCCCGCTTTATTGTGTGGTAATACGGCGATATTGAAGCCTTCGGAAGATACACCCTATTCAGCGGTTTGGTTTGCCCAACGATTGGCAGAAGCGGGGCTACCTGAAGGTGTATTGTCGGTTCTGCAAGGTCATGGCGAAGACGTTGGGGCTCCTTTGGTTGAAGATCCTCGGGTGGATCTTATC
Organism: Vampirovibrionaceae bacterium NZW_1234; assembly: GCA_041697335.1. Lineage (GTDB taxonomy): Bacteria > Cyanobacteriota > Vampirovibrionia > Vampirovibrionales > JAGQHJ01 > JBGUGD01. The sequence continues at coordinate 167,679 of JBGUGD010000007.1, forward strand.
AGTTTTACCGGGTCTGAGCCTGTCGGGCGCTATATTCAGAAAACAGCCGGTGAGCGTCTTGCCAAAGTTTGCCTGGAACTGGGGGGTAAAAACGCCCTGGTTGTCTGTGATGACGCGAATTTAGATGCTGCCGTGGAATCTGCCGTATTATCGGCATTCTCAAATGCAGGACAGCGTTGTGCTGCTGGGAGTCGCGTTGTTATTTTCGATAGCGTTTATGATGCGTTTAAGCAGAAGATGATTGCACAGACTCAAGCTCTCAGCTTGGGGAACCAGGACGACAACGATTATGGCCCCGTCATTAACGAAACGCAGCTGACTCAAATGCTTCAGGCTGTCGAGAAAGCGGTTTCCGAGGGAGCCTCACTCTTGACTGGTGGTTTTCGGCTTGTGGATGACACGCATCAAGGGGGGTATTATATGGCTCCGACCATCTTGGAAAACGTGCGTCCCGATGCCCCTATTTCTCGGGATGAGCTGTTTGGCCCAATTACCTGTCTGTATCGGGTTCCGGACTTTGAAGCGGCAATTCAACTGGTGAATGACAGTCCCTTTGGGTTGACGGCCGCCATTCATACGAAAAGCCTCCATCGGGCCAACCGCTTCCAAGAATTGGCTTGTACCGGGGTTGTTTCCATCAATGGCCCCACCTATGGGAGTGAGCCCCATATGCCATTCGGTGGCCTTGCCGCCTCTGGCAACGGGTTTCGTGAAGCCGGGACGGAGGTTCTAGACGTTTATTCCGAGTGGAAAACGGTTTACACCAAAATTGATCCTGCCGAGGTATAGCCTGATGACTTCACTGCAATACGTACCTGTTGAAGAGATTCGTCGTATCCGCACCGCCATGGCGGATCCATTCGAGCGAAGTCAGGTCCTTGCGGATCTGTTTCGCCTCAACACCTTGTACATGATTATGATTGCTGGTTCGGGTCATATTGGCAGTAGTTTTAGTTCCATGGATCTGTTCACTTGGCTTTGGTCGGAAGTAATGACCTCACCCAATGAGTCATCTGCCCCAAATCACGATATCTTTTTCTCTTCTAAAGGACACGATGCCCCTGGACTGTATTCGGTGCTGATTGGATTGGGCAAATTGCCTGAGGCCAAGTTGCACCAGCTTCGACAATTAGACGGTTTGCCAGGACATCCGGATGTTCATACGCCCTTTATTGCGGCCAATACCGGATCCTTGGGCATGGGAATTTCGAAAGCTCGTGGTATGGCCCTAGCTAAGAGGCTTTCCGGTGAATCGGGCACGATTTATGTATTGACCGGGGACGGCGAATTACAAGAAGGCCAGTTTTGGGAATCCTTGCAACCGACGGTTAACCAGAAATACGGCAATATTGTCGTGATTGTGGATCATAATAAATTCCAATCCGACACCTGGGTGAAGCAGGTCAGTGATTTGGGAGATTTGGCTGGTAAATTGGAAGCCTTTGGCTGGGATGTTGCTCGCTGTAACGGTCATGACCTTCGTGCTGTGGCGCAGTGTTTGGAAGGGTTTAAGAAAACCACCGATAAGCCTCATATTTTGATTGCCGATACCATTAAAGGGGCCGGTGTTTCGTTTATGGAGCACACGACCTTGGGCGATGACAGTGAGTTGCGGATGTACAACTACCATAGCGGAGCCCCTTCTGTGGAAGACTATGCCAAGGCCTCTCAGGAGTTGGTTGCCAGAATTAATAACACGCTTAAGGCCCATCAGCTTTCATCATTGTCATTGCTGTCTGTGGATAAGGCGCCCAATTCTCCCCCAACCTCTGTGCAAAAGTTGGTGGTGGCTTACGGCGAAGAACTGAAGGCCCTGGGGCAGCAGAACGCCAAGATCGTTGTGCTGGATGGCGACCTGATGAAGGATTGCGGCCTGATGCCGTTTAAAGACGCATTTCCCGATCGCTTTGTCGAATGTGGTATTGCAGAGCAAGATATGACCTCAATGGCAGGCGGCTTGGCTTTGTCTGGTTATCTTCCCATTGTCCATTCGTTTGCCTGCTTTTTAACCACGCGCCCCAATGAACAGATCTATAACAATGCCACTGAGGGGACCAAAGTCATTTATGCAGGTTCCTTGGCTGGGCTCATTCCTTCGGGGCCTGGCCACTCCCATCAATCGGTCCGCGATATCAGTGCGTTGGGCTCTATTCCGGGCCTTACTATGATTGAACCCTGTGATGAAGCCGAAACACGTTTGGCCTTGCAATGGGCCGTGAATGAGAACCTAAAGAGTACCTATATCCGCCTCACCAGTGTTCCGTTGGAAATTCCCTATACGCTGCCCTCGGGGTATCGCTTGGAGAAAGGCCACGGCGTTGAATTGCGCTCCGGTCGTGATGCGGCAATTATAGGCTATGGCCCAACATTATTATCCGAAGCCTATCGCGCTGCTGAAGTGCTGGAGCAGGAGTTCGGCCTCTCGGTTGCGGTCATTAACCTTCCTTGGCTCAATACGATTTCATCGCAATGGCTTGAACAGCTGGTGCGGAAGTATTCTGTCATCATTACGCTGGATAACCATTACACCACCCTCGGGCAAGGCACGCTTTTGGCGGCTAACATTGCTCAACTTGGTGCCTCCTCGTCTGTCCGCCTACTCAGCCTGGGCTTGGATGAAATTCCGGTTTGCGGCTTGAATCACCAGGTTCTGGCGCATCATCAACTCAATGCTCAGGCCATTGTTTCCAAGGTTAACGCTTTTATCACTTCCACCCCGGCCCTTGCCCATAGTGCCGGCTCATAATAAAAGAGAAATAGTTATGTATCTTTTCTGGGATCCTATTATCAAGCCGTTATTTAACCTTCTTCAGCCCTCTACCATTGTTTTTATTGGCTCTGACTTTGCGTTTGAAACACAGAATTTATTAGATTACTGTGTCTCTCATCAGGCCCAACTGCACATCATCGATCCTGTTCCGAAGTCTGATGTTGCCGAGTGGGAACAACGGTATGGTCAGGCACTGGTGTTTCATACGGCGATGAGCGTGGATGCGTTGCCCAAAATTCCAGCCATGAATGTGGTTTTGATTGATGGCGATCAAAACTGGTATACGGTTTATCACGAGTTAAAGCTGGTTGAACAGCAGTGCCAGAAACATCAGCAGCCATTTCCGCTCGTTTTCCTACATGACATTCATTGGCCCTATGGTCGCCGTGATCTGTACTACGATCCGGATAACGTCCCAGAAGCCCATCGCCAGCCCTATGCGAAAAAAGGCATCCGCATTGGTTCTACCGAGCTTGTCGAGACTGGCGGGTTAAATTGGCATTTGCCGAATGCACTTCGAGAAGGCGGACCCAGAAATGGTGTTCTGACCGGAGTTGAGGACTTTCTCAAGGAGTCTTCTTTTAACCTGAAGCTCCTTCAGATTCCCGGCTATTATGGTTTGGGGGTATTGCATGAAGAGTCGCTTGCTCAAGAAAATCCAGCCATCCGGGAATTTTTAAAGATCTTTGAGCTCGCTTCCCCGGTGGACGGCTTGTTGCGAGCGCTGGAAGAATCTCGCTTACAGACCCTGACCCAGCGTTGTGATCGGGACTGGACGATTAATCAAATGAAAATTCCGAGCATCCTGAAGCGAATGGCGGATCAGATACAAACTGCCCTTCGAATCTCTAAGCCCAAACCGGCGATTTCAACAATCATGTCACAGGCCCGTCAATCCAACGCTTCTTTGGTCTCTCAGGATGTGACCGTGATTATTCCGGTTCACAATGCGTTTGCCGAAGTCAAAGCGTGCATTGAAAGTGTCATTAAGCATACCCCGCGTATGTACTCGATTTTGCTCATCGATGACGCCAGTACGGATCCCGCAATTTGGCCTTTGTTGCAGTCCTATGCCATAAATCACTGGCAGGTGAAAGCCGTTCAAAATGCGAAGAACCTCTATTGGACGGCCACTATAAATGAAGGCCTAAAGCATGCCACGGGCGATGTTGTGTTGCTTAATAGTGACACAGTGGTTACGCCTGGTTGGGTGGATAAACTGGTCAACGTCGCCTATAGTCGACCCAATGTGGCCACAGTGACACCTTTGTCTAATGCTGCGGGTGCATTTTCTGTTCCTGAAAATAATACGGTCAATATTCTCCCTCCACATTTAACGGTGGACGAGATGGCTATACTCGTCGAGCGATTATCTCCCAAATTAACTCCTGAAGTACCCATCGGAAATGGATACTGTCTGTACATCACACGCCATGCATTAGATGTCGTTGGTCAGTTAAATGTCGAGCAATTCCCCTATGGCTATGGCGCCGAAAATGATTTCTGTATGCGAGCCAGTGCCGCTGGCTTTGTTCATCTTATCGAGGACTCAACATTCATCTTCCATCATCGGAGCGCTTCTTTTAAGGAAAGTAAGCACGAAAAACTAGAAGCAGCGAACCAGAAACTTAAGGAATTACACCCCTCTTATAAAAAGCGAATTCGGGCCTGGGCTGACAATGACCCTTTAAATGATTTTCGAAATAACTTGAAAGTTGTTATTGATTCTCAAAAAGTGTTATCTGATTCTTAAGCTTGGTATCTAAACACTTAAAGGTCTTAATTGAGAAATGACGCTGGGCATTTCCTGGTAGATATTTTTGCCTTCTGCAGCCAACATAATCGCTCTTGCCGCCACGGTTCCTGAAATTACGGATTCGCCATGGGGACGAACGAAGGAAGTTATGAAGCGATTGCGCTGTTGAAGTTTTAAATCGACTCCTTGCAGGATATTGGCAATCTGTGAAATAAATTCCAGGATCTGGGTCGATGTTTCAAGAACATCGCATTGATTCAGATATTGGAAATGTACGGCTTCCGTTTGTGTTTTGCTATACCGTTCTGTCAGTATGGAAAGCGTAGGCTTTTGGAGAATAACACTATCAATCATACCCGTGGTATTGACGCCAACACAGGCTAAGGCATGATGAACCGAATTAACAAAATCCGAGCGTGAAGTCGGATCGTCCGGGAAACTAATATCACGTGGCCAAAGAGCAACTTGAGGTTCTTCAAAAGAGTTAAATACTTCACGATTAAACGGATGGGGTCTGAGAAGCACACCGATGGAGCTAATGTTGGGATCCGGGTGTTTACGAAGTGTATCAATCAGTTCTCGGACCAACCAAGACTCATCGGGGGCAATGTTTTTAGTGGATGCCATGTACATAATATAGTGTTTTGTTGGATCAAGCCCCACTTTTTGGCAAAAAGCATCCCGAGTTTCCAGTAAGGTTTTGCTAGAAAACCATTTATCAAAAAATGGGGAACCTGTTACAACTATTCTGTCGTGGGGAATGCGATGAATGGTTTCCGCTTCTTTTGCATGGGTGTCGTTCCAAGCAAGGAGCCAGTCTGGTTGAATGTGATACAACCCCTTCGTCGTTAAGTTATCCCAGCTAAACACCGGTACTAATGTAGGAATACCGAGGTACTTTGCTGCTTTAACATACTCCACCTCGCTACAGGAAAGTAAGTTCATCGGGGTTGCAACGACAGCATCAGGCCGATTTTCTTTGAGCCAGTTTAATATGGCTTTATCCGGTGGAGCCATTGTTTCAATTGTCCGCAAGATCTCTTGAAATTCGGGAGCAGAAGCAATTTGTTGAATAAACTTCCACATTGCAACTTTTTGCATGGATTTGGGTAAAAATGTAATCGCACGATTTAAATAGAATTCAGATTGTTTACCTTTCCGACTCAGATAATTCGCATAGGTTAACAGTGAGCGAGAGGGTCTTAGCAGGCCACGCCAAAAGTCCGAGCGTCTGAGGAATGAACCCGTGGTTAATTCGGGGTGATGTTGCTCATAGGCCCTAACAGCTCTATCAGAGTCTTCTAGACGGGTTGGATCAAAAAGAAGAGTTACGTCTTGTCCCTGTCGTAAAAGCTCATCAATAATCGATTCAAAATAGGAAAAATAAATGGGGGACCGGGACAGAAATAAAATCTTGCTCATTTGGGTATGTACCTAAAATCGTGGTTGGTAGGACTATTAAGGGCGAAAATCCAAATCTCATTGGTATATTACCACGAGACGTTTGCCTGTCTCAATTAATTTAGCATTTTGTTCGGCGTTAAATCAGGGCTTCAAACGGAATTAGTGCTTTTCATATCATTGTGGCCTTGAGGTTCGCGCTAAAAGACTTGGCAGGAAGTTAACCACTAAAATTGAAGCTTCAAAGGGTGAGTTAGGGGCTCTGTAGAGGAAAAACTGTTTATGAATTGCCAGTAAAGCGATTTTGGATCACGACGTCGTGGTATGGCAATTGTCCGCCGCGTGGTCGAGCCGGTTCCAGGGCTTTGCCCACGGTGACCATCAAGGCGATGACATGATCCTCTGGGAGGTCAATGATTTTTGCCACCTCAACGGGATCAAACCCCACCATGGGGCAGCTGTCATAGCCCATGCTCCGTGCGGCCAGCATTAAGGTTTGGGCGGCCAGGCCACAGGAGCGCATGGCTTCGTCACGTTGCAGCTGGGGTTTGTCTTTATAGAAGTTTTCGAGCATAGGGACAAGGGTATTTTGAATTTCTGCTGGGGCATTTTTCCAGTACCGCTCTGGGTTTTTTTCAGCAGCTCTGAGGTCTGCGCAAAACACCACCGTAAAGGAAGAATCTGTAATTTGTGCTTGGTTCCATGCCGCCTCTCTGAGCTGCTGCTTGATTTCGGGAGCGGTGACGAGGACCAGTCGCCAGTTCTGAATATTAAACGATGTGGGGGACAGCAAGGTGAGTGACAGTAAGGTTTCCATGTCGGCCTGTGGCATGGCAAAGTCCGGATCATAGCGCTTGACGGCCCGCCGGGTTTGGATGGCTTCTACGGTATTTAACAAGGTTTGTGTTGGCATTGGGGTTTTTCTCCTGATGGGTTGTGTATAAAGCTATCCGTCAACTCTAGAAAGTAGGTGCTCTCTCGTAACTCGAATTTATGGGCCTAGACCTCTAAAGGCACTTGATAGGAGGCAACATCAATTTGTGGCAATGTGGCATGCCCGGTTTGAAGCCAATGTTGTGCAATCAGCCAATCATCTTCATAGTCAATGGAAAACCCTTCACTCGGATCAGTCAGAAAGGGAGCAATAATGCGTCCTTCTCGTGAGTTTGTTTCAAATACCACTCTGCTCCACGCCATCTCCAAACTGCTATTTTGAATATAGACTTTGGGGCAATCCTGGTATTGTCGCGCATGGTAGGGCACGTCTAAATGATCTTGAGGCAAAAGAGGTTCCATCAGCGTATCGTTAATAATCCACATTTTGCCAGGATGTTGCTTGCAAAGCTCAACGGCCCGGATAGAGTCAATGCCCGATTGACTGAGGAATTGGGTCTTCGCTCGTAAAATGGTTTCTACCTGGCGAAACGGGCTGGTGGGCCGAAGGATTGCAAAGGCGTCATAGGTTTCACCCAGATTGCTGAAAGTATACTTCAGCCACTCAATATCGGGGGATGTGGATGAGGCGAGTTCTGGAGGCCGAAGAAAAGGAACATCGGCACCATAGTGGCGAGCCACATCGGCAATCGCCTCGGAGTCGGTCGATACCAGAACGCGATCGAAGATGTTGCTTTGAAGGGCTGTCTGTATGGCATAGGCCAAGAGCGGATGCCCTCCCAAGGGGCGAATATTTTTGAGTTTGACACGTTGTGAGCCTGCTCGAGCCGGAACAAAAGCAATCAATTTGGCGGACATGCCAGCAAACTCCTTTCTGAATGATGTATGGTGTATTGAGCTTCTTCGATAGAGCGGATACGTTCAACCAGCGTAGCAATGGTGTGGCATGGAATCTGGAGGTGTTCGCCAAGTCGCATTAAGGCACCACCGATGGCATCCACTTCAGTGGTTTTTCCAGAGTAGAGATCTCGTTGCATGGATGTTCCCAGTGTGGCCGGGAGCTTATCAATAAAGGCCAGCACTTCTGCCGTCTCGAAGGCTAGACCCATGGCTTTGGCTACGGTTACACCTTCTCGGACACAGCCTTCAAGAGCATTACGATATTCAGGGGTATTGCGTATAACTCCCAATTCGCAGTTAAAGGCCGAGGTGGTGAGGGCCAGTGCATTCAGGCGCACCAGTTTATCAAACAGCACTTGATTTTCATCGGCGTAGGTTTCAAAATCCACTCGACTTACCTGAAGTTGGTTGGCCAGGGCTTTTAAGTCGGCCATGGGAAAATCCTGGGAAGCCCACTGGATAAGCGCAAAGTGAGAGGTGTGGTCAAAACGGTTGGGCGCGACATACTTGGCTTCAATGCGGACCACGCCGCCAACCAGTCGTGGCCCGAAAACTTTTCGCAGTGTATTCATATGCTCATACCCGTTCAGTAGGGGTACGACCATGCCGCTTTGTAAGGCATTTTGAGAAATACGCTTCAGGGCTTCAGACAGATGTTGCCCTTTGGTCGTGACAAAAAGGATGTCAACGGGCGCATCTAAGCAAGCGGTGGCTTCAGGGTGGGCGACAATGGTGCCGAAGTCCACACTGTTAACAAGGATGCCTTCTTTTTGAATCAGGGCGGTGGTAGACTCACGTGCCACACAGGTGACAGGGAAACCGGCTTGCCAGAACATTGCTGCCAGAAAGCCGCCAACTGCACCGGGGCCCAGAATGCCAATGGAGGGTTTATCGTTCATGAGTGGCAACTAAGGGTTTTACCACACCGGAACCTGAAGGATTTGGCCAGGGGTGGGCACGCAGAACCTCTTCATTCAGATCTGCACCCCAGCCCGGAGCTGTTGGCAGGTGTAGATAACCGTCTTGAATCTGTGGCACGGCTGTAATCAATTCTTCTCGCCAGGGAACATCATCGACATCGACTTCGAAAATTCTTAAATTCGGGACAATTGCACAGAAGTGGGCACCGATCAGCGTGGCTAAGTGGCTATAATAATTGTGAGGCGCCACGTTCATCTCGTGGATTTCGGCCAGATCTGCAATTTTCTTGGACTGAGCAAGGCCATTCCAAGGTATGTCTACCATCACAACCGACATGGCTTGTTTCTCCAGGAAGGGGCGATATTGACGAGCGGTGTAGAGATTCTCGCCAGAACAAATTGGAATGGTTGTGGCGTTTCGTATGGTCTTCAGGGCATCCGGGTCGTAGCAATCGACTTCCAGCCAGAACAAGTTGAAGGGTTCCAAGGCTTTTGCCATCTGGATACAGCCCTCAGGTTTAAAGTTGAAGTTCAAGTCCAACATAATGTCGACATTCGGCCCAACCGCATCTCGAAACGTGCCAATGACGGAGACAACGTGATCAATGAGTTTTGGGGGTATGTTCTGGTCAACACTGCCCTGATCTCGACGAAAGCCCTGCATAAACACGTGGGGATTATCCGGATCCAGGACCAGCATATTGGTTTTAAAGGCCGTGTAACCTTTTTCAACCACTTCTCTACCCAGCTCGGCCACATCGCCCAGTGTGCGGACAGGCTTCACATTGGCATGATGAGCTGCGCGAACCCGGGTTGTTCCGCAATGGGACCAGTAGGTGCGTATCTTCTCGCGAACAGGTCCTCCGAAGAGTTCATAAACGGGCACACCCAAGTCTTTGGCTTTGAGATCCAGGAGGGCATTTTCGATGCCGCCAAGGGCCTTCTGGACAATGCCGCCTGGACTTTGGCGAGTGGCCCGATATAAATCCCAGTAAATTTTTTCATAGGGACGCGGATCCTGGTTCAGGAGTAAGGGCTTGAGATCGTCAATGCATCCGGCAATGGCCCGGGGAGAGCCGTTGGAGTCGGTAATTTCGCTATAACCGATTAATCCTTTATCGGTTGTGATTTTGATAAAAATCCAGGGACGCCATCCAGCGTCACAAAACAGGGTTTCTACATTGGTGATTTTCATAGGGTGTTCTCCGGGCTGCACGTTGCCATCATTGATCACGTGTTCGCCTTGATGATAGCACAAACCTAAGGGTCTTCCCTCTGCAATCCCACAGGAAACCTGATGTATTTGAATTGAAAAAAGGGTGGTGGGCAGAACAGGACTTGAACCTGCACGCATTGCTGCACTGGTACCTAAAACCAGCGCGTCTACCATTCCGCCATCTGCCCACGACGGCACTCCGATGGGATCGGAGACGCTGAGGTAATGAGGCTATTTTACACCAGTCTTTGGGCCGAGACTAGGTGTTATTCACGGCGTGTTCAATCGTGCGAAATGTCTTAGCGTGCGTGTTGAAATGCTTTATCCGTCATAAAAAAGAAGCTTTTTGGTTAGAAATGCGATGTCTGGGAATGATTGTCAGGGTTGTTGTAGCTAATGTTATTGTAGGGAAAAGGTTTTTTCTTTGTAAAAGGTTTGAAAATTAGGCAAGATGGGAATAATTATGGAAAAAAGGTTTGTGTGACTTCCATGAAGACATTTCTCCGGTACATATCAGGGTCAAATCGACAAAATACGACAAATCGCGTCGTTTGCCCCCAGAGTTTGAAGATGAAATGCTGAAACGCTCTTCTTGAGAGGGTTTTGGCTTTTGTGGTGTTGGTAACCCGACGCGAAACCGACGTTGAAAAGACGAATTTTACCGCGATTCTACCGATAAATTGCCGCGAGCGTGTTTTCTGCGAGGGTTTCATCCGCGACACCTTGATGCTATGGTAACGGATGGATGGGAAGACAATGGGTCAAGGAAGACGATTCATCCAGTGACATAGGGTAATTGGGAGATAAGGGCCATGGGGATACCTCGTGTTTTTCCGACATCTGTGCGCTTTGGCTGGTTCGATCATGGTCATCATGCCATTGATACCGGGGCCATAAACCGACTACCGCAACAAACTCAAGATGAAAGGCAATGGCAAGGGTTTTTAAAGGAAAACCTGCAATTCATCCATGACGAAGATGATATGGAGGATCTGGTTTATGACGGCCCGATGCATTATGTGGATCTGGATAAATGGCTTCGCCCCGACGTTCCGGTCGCTCACGAGAAGAAAATGGGGGTTTCTTGGGAGGAGGCCCAAAACGCTTTTTCTGAAGAGGAGCGCCATCGGTTACACCAGCGCTGGCATGCCTCCAGTATTGAACCCGAGGACTTCTATCGCCCGCGGAACATCTTCTTATCCGTGATGCAGAAATACGATATGGTGAAACGCCAGTTGGAATCCATTGCTCAAGGAAATAAGCGCCTTTTGACGGTGGCGCCAGGCCACACCAGCCGGGAGTTAAATATTCAACGGAACTTTTACCTGGAGCTGGTGCGCAATGTGGGTCGATTGTCACATTACATTGGCGATTTGTTTATGCCACTTCACTTAACACGTTATCACGACTGGCTCTTACACCCGGATGCGAAGGCCGAACAGCACGCCTTTACCGAGGGCATGCACTTTTTTCTGGAAGGCAAAACCTTGACGACCCAGGATTATCAATCGCTTCTAAGCACCCCTGTCAAAGCGCCGCCAGGACCACCTCTGAATCGAGAGGCCCTGAGAACCTACCTGATTGAGAAGATGCAGCAAACCTATGGCCGGATGTATGACCTGGTCAGACTTCAACAGCAGGCGCTTGCCCAGAAGCGTGAGCACGCCAGTACCGACCTGTACGAAAAGCGTCTGGCGGAAGCGGTAAAGCCCCTGTTATTAGAGCAACTGCAATCGGCACAAGAGGCCTTGGCAGTGACACTCCAATCGGTATGGCACGAAGCAGGACGACCAGTAGATTTTCGCTCCACTCAACCGGTTTCACTTCAGCAGAAAGCTTGGTCTGCCTTGATCAGTTTGCCCCGGAAGCTGGTGGGCCTGCTCCTTCGACGAACACCGCCTGAGGGGAAAAATTAGTGTTCGATTGGTAGGGACTTGTTAGGGAACCTGCTGGCAGCGGCGGTTTTGTTTTAATGTTGCTTTCAGCTCAAATAAGACGTTGAGCACGCGTGAATTCTGTTTGGTCCAACCCATCGGGTGTGCCGGTAGACCCCGCCCCAGGGTGCTTTTAGATAGTTCTGACTGACATCCCGATGTCGCTGTACATTCTTGATGCGATTCGCCCGTAAGCCATTCCAGCGTTTCCTGTTCTAATATCACCCACGGTTGCAAGTCCGAGGCCAGTCGTGTCCAAGACGGTTTCATAAAGTCTCTCCTCATTTCACTGCTTAACGACACATTATCTATAGCACTGTCTATAGCAATAAAAACGAGTATTGGGTTTAGATTGCATTAATATTTCCTTCGCAAGGATCTGTTATTTGCGATAATGTTCTCCCAGACAATGTTTTAGCGATCTCTTAAGTCATTCTTAAATCTCGATATATGTAGATTCAGGAGAAAGAAAAAGGATGTCTGACGGTTTCAAACGATCAGACACCCGAAGGAGCAATCGAAAATAGCTCGATTGACAGCGGATTTAGCGAATCCGCTGAATCACCAGTTTTTTGGATTCCAAGGGATTCAGGCCCAGGCGAGCGCTGGCATTGTCAAAGTTCAAGGCAATTTCGACGAAGCGTTTGTCTGGTTTCGGGCTGTAGGTGCTGCCCAAGTACAAGACAGGGTCTTTTTTGGGGACTTGGGCAAAGAATTTTTTCAAGGGCAATTGCAGCGGCGTAATGGGATCTGTGGGATCGGCGCTTCGAATTTCAAATACCGCATCCTGGGCCAAGAGCTTTTCTGCTTGTTTGGCGTTGAGAATCAGGTTCGTTTTGATGTTACCGAAGGTTCGGTCTTGAACGCCATAAAATTCCGTGCCCTTGTCGCTTGCTTTTAGAGGCAGAGAGACGATGGATTGGGCAAATGGGGTGATCTTGGGCGTAAATTTACGAGCTCGTTTCTCATCACATAAGGCTTCCGGGGCAATGCCGTTGGCAATGGCCGCAGCTGCCACCATAAACACATCTCGCCCGTGGAAGGTTTCAGGCAGTGTGTAGCTGGGGTTTTTCAGGCGAATGCGCTCCAGTTGCTGAACTTTTTCCAAATCGATGGGCAGGAGTTTATAACGTTCGCCTTTTTCTTCCAGACTCTTGATGGCCAAGCTGAAAATGCCGTTATTGGGGCCAATCACCAAGCCGTAGTTCTCCGTGATGAGAATGCTTCGATCATGGGTGATTTTTTTCTTTCGGGTCTCCCCATTACCAACACCGGGGTCACACACCAGAACAACAATGTCTTTGTTTGGACGTGATGTTGCAATCCGTTGCAGGGTGAGTGCAGCGTAGTCGGTATTCCCGAAGGGAATGTCGGACAGGGAGTGAACGGGGATGGTGTCGGCTTTTTTCGGTGTTGAGAACACCCCTAAAATGGCGTTTAGAACTGTCTTTAAAATCGCTTTGATTTGGCCGATTAGTGATGTGTCCGGTGCTTCTTTGGGGGCGCGATTCCAGCGCTTAAAGGGTTGCAGTTCCTGGCCCCGGGTGTCGGTGAATTTTAAGACGTCCCGGTAACGACTGATGGCTTCGGCATTGGAGCTGGCATCGTTAAAATCGGTAATGAGGTGAACATTTTCAATGGGGGCTTTAACCCAGGATTTTCCAAATCGCAGGTTTGGCAAGGAATGTAATGACCCTGCGCCTTTTAGGAGGCTGTGACGAGCGGGCACCCGTTGGGAAATCTGCGCTGGGGATTTTTTTAGGGGAAGGGTGTGTTGTGTGACAGTGTGGTGAATGGGGTGAATGTGGGACATGAGGGAGCATCCTTTCGGGGTTTACTGACAGAACAATAAAAAAGACCGCCGACCTGGTGGAGGTCGGCGGTCTTTGAAGCTTTGGGTTCGACTTATCTCGATCCGGCGCTGCACGTGCCAACCTCCACCAAGAAGGGCATCATCATGGTGGACATCATCATGGCAGTGGTTTGTGCAGCGGTTTGGATGGCAAGAGTCAGCATGGGAAAATTTTTTTCAAATTTAAGGTCAAACTTGGTAAGAAGAATAACAGCGTTCTCGTGTGCTGTCAATCTGTAAGGTAAAACTCGGTCTTGTTCAGCGTGACTGTCTTCGTTTGGCTAGAGATGACAGCAGCAGCGGAGGCTGACATTGATGAATATTCACGGAAATCCGATTCATCGCCTCTAATTGCTCCTGATGCAGGATCATCCCAAGGCGAATCCGTTTTTGAAGCGTCGGCAATGCCAAGGCCTCACACACGGTTTCTGGGTCAATGGATGCTGCATCCCGTTGTGTTTGAGTGACTTCGTGGATGGCTCGGCTGGTTGAAAACCGAAGCTTGCCCAAGGCCAAGCGATCCAGCAGGTGTTCGGCCTGTTCAAAGAAAAACGTATAGGATGGGGGAATAACCACCGGGGGGCGTTCAGTGACAACCATTGATAAAAACCATATTTCTTTGCGGTTATCGTAACAGATATGAATTTTATAAGTACTCGAATAAAACCACAACAGCAGCAAATATGCATCTGTTACGAGCAAAGATTACAGAAGTTTAAGTAACAAATCGTTAAAAACGGGACGATAAAGGGCGCTGATCGACGCTGGTTGCCCAGTCTTTGACGATGCTGCTACGGGAAGGTGTGGTTGTATAAGAATCACACGATTCTGTTACCGCAGACACCGTATCCGTATTGGGATTAATCGCAGAGCCTAACTTTCCATACAGGCAATAGCCTACACCTGGAGCAAAAAGCTCTTGGCCCGGCTGCGGGTGATAGAAGTTGGAGCAGCTGCCACAGGAGACGAGTGTGAAGCCTTTGGCCCGAAGCTTGTCTTGAAGGGCTTCAAAGGCATCGTCCAATATGGAATAGGTGCGTGTTGTAAAGGAGAGGTTTTTGTACTCGAAAATCAGATGGTAGGCCGGATCTCCATTACTGTCATAATCGGTTACGGTCGTGATGCTGCACATCACAGCATTTTTACCGTTCGTGATGGGTAAGGTGGTGGTCACCGAGGTGGGTTCTTTCGAAGCTTCCTGAAGGGGGGCTTCTTGGCGATTCAATTGATCCTGGTAGATTTGAGTAAAGGGATCCTCGGCCAATTCCGTTGTCGTTACCCACTGAGAGGTGGCTACCGGTTTGTCTTCCATGACGTAATCGGCGGCATACATATCGGCAGTGGGAGATTCAAGCGTCGTATCAAAATCGACGGCAAACCGGCGTGGCTTGCGATTTGATTTTTTGGATTTTTCCTGGCGAGCCGGCTTTTCTTTAACAGACATATCTGTTTTTGCGGCCGGTTGACTTTCGTCAAAGCGCTTGCCGATTCGTGCCTGGCGGTTTTGGGTACTGAGGTTCATAACGCTTTCAATTCCAACCCGGACCAGGTAGAAGGGCAGAGCCACCAAACCCAAGGCATAGACCAGCGGTGTCACTGCAATGGAGAACAGGATATCTCCCAGACCACACCGGGCAACGGCCAAAGACATCAGTTGCAGGCTCCAGAAGGCCAGGGTGAATGCACCAAAAGCATAAAAACCTGCCAAGCCATTGGGGTCCTGCATGAAGGAGACGGCAACCGTGGCTGCAATCAGGCCCAAGACAAAGCCGGGCGGCTTTGCAATACACCATGCTTGCTCAAGGGCGTTTAATTCCAATTTGGAGATCCCCTGCCAGAGCAATTTCGGTACATACTGGACCAGCATTCCCAGGCGAGTCGGGATGCTTTGGGCAATGCGATGCATCTGGGACGGGAAGGTAACCCGATCTTCTTTATACACCACCACATTGGGGGCCCAGTGAACGCGGTAGCCATTTAAATTGAGAAGGGCCGTATACTCCAGGTTGTCCAGTTCATCAACTTGACGAAAAGGGAGCATTTCCAGAACTTCCTGGCGAACCACCCAGCCGGAACTCATTAAACGACAGGACAGGCCCATGTGAAAGCGCCCTGCGTTTTCAATCCGGTTAATCAAGCGATTGGACAGGGCCACGATTTGCGAAATGGGGCCTTTGGGTGGGCGTTTCAGTGCCAGGTAGCCTTGAATGGCAAAACAATCGAACGCTCGTGTCGTGACATTCTTCAGAAAATCGGGGCGAATAATGTCATCGGGCTCTAAAAAAACAAAGAGTTTAGAGGGGCCACCGGCAGCCAATAACCGTTCTACCAACCAGCAAACCAGCTGCCCCCGGTTTGCCGGTCGCTGAGGATAGGTCCAGACTTTGGCATGGGATGGAAGTTCCCCGGGCATGGGGAGCCCATACTGATTGGCTTCCGTGGTGACAATGTGAATCCCCAGGCGACTGACAGGATAATCCTGTTTCTCCAGGGCCTGCATCAAATCCTGAAAAGCCAGGGCTTTGCGGGAATCGGTAAAGGGAATAACAATGGCGATATGAAAGTCGGTGCCACTTTTATAAATATGTTTGATGAGATCCTGTTTGCGCCCCATTTCCGCAAAGAATAACAACAGGGCAGAACGAAGCAGGATTAGGCTCCCGAGAACGGTAAAAGCAATAGACAGCATGGTCATGAACGTTTTCTACATCCCTCTGCTTAGAACGGTTAGTCCTATTGTAAGGTATTTCCCATGGGTTTGGCTACTTTCATCGCTTCAAGGTTTACACGTGCGGCATCAGCCAGTTCTGAGCGAGGGGCAAGTTTTACAAAGGTTTCAAACGCTGTTCTTGACTCCGCTTCTCGGCCTTGGGCCTGAAGAAGTGAGCCAAGCAGATACCAGCTTTGGACGTTGTTGGGATTGCTTTGGGTAAGGCGTTGCAACTGGTTAATAGCCGTTTCACATTTGCCGCCTTGGCGGTAGGCTTTGGCCAGATTTTCGTAATAAAGGCTGTAGTTGGGGTTTGTGGATACGGCTTTTTGGAGGTACTTTATGGCATTGCCGGGCTGGCCAATCTTCAGGTAAGCCAATCCCAGATTGTTATAGATGACACCACTCATGGCGGCTGTAGGTTTTAAACGAATGGCGATTTCCCACTCCTGGATAGCCGCTGAGTAGTCTCCGACTTCCATCCAGCTTTGACCCGTATGGAAATGACTGATGGCATTGTCATCCATCTCAAACATATCGGTGCTAATGCCGTTTGCCCTGAGTATCAAGCACGAGAGAAGCACGCTTAGGGATAGTCCCAGGCACCTGACGAGCTGACTTATCCGAATACAGGACTTCACTGTAAACCTCCACGCGTGGGGGGTGTTTCTCGAATTATGTCCAGTATCGGACGGAATGCAAGGCAGAGTTCAGTCATCTTTCGATAAGATACGTTGCCTGGTTGAGTAACGACAACGGGACGATTCTGAGCAATGGTAGACGTTTGGGCGGTGTCAACGCCAGAAATGTCTCCTACAATAATAGCGCTGAAGAATTTCATTAATAGGCGGAGTTGGAGTATGCCAGAGCTTTTAACCCGAGAGGGGACTCGCGTCTATTACGAGACGACGAGTGATGTTGGTGAGCCGCTTGTTCTGATTCATGGTCTGGGTTCGTCCGGGCAGTTATGGCAACCGCAAGTGGCCGACCTCAAGAATCACTATCGTGTGATAACGCTTGATTTCCCAGGCCATGGACGTTCCGGCAAGGCGGATGCCTATTCCATTGAGCAGCTGGTGGATGTCCTGGAAGACGTGATGGATCATTGCGGCATTGAGAAAGCCCACCTGATGGGCTTATCTCTGGGATGTGCAGTGGCTTTGACGTATGCTACCCGATTTCCGGAGCGGGTATTATCGCTTGTTCTTCAAGGGCCGGTTGGTGGCTTGGTCCCCAGAACACATCCCGGCTGGTGCGTTAAAATCGCCTTGTTAAGGGCTTACCTTTTATTTTTATACCTCTTGTCGTGTATTGCCAGTCGCGAAGCCGCCATTCATTGGGTTAACTGCTACGGATTTCAAACGTATGGGGTTTATCAATTCCTGGAGTCCATCCAGTGCCGTGCGCAACCCAAGGCGATATGGCAATTGGCCCAGGCTCTGGCCTATCCCCCTTACATCGGCAAACTGCACCAGGTGGCTTGCCCCCTGCTCTTGGTGGTGGGGGCTGGAGATGTCACGCCGAAACGTTACTGGCAGTACATTATGGAGAATGTATCCGGGGCAACCCAGTACGTGATTGTCCCGAGAGCCCGGCATATTGTCTCTATTGAACAATCATCCCACTATAACCAGCTTGTCCTTCAGTTCTTGGGGGATTTGAAGAGAGCACATACGTTTGGGGTCTCAAAATCGCAGGCTGCTCGTCAGCCAGTTAAGACTCGGGGCGTTCTTTTTCCGGCAGGCGCTCAATAACATTAACCATGCAGTTCAAGAGTCCATCGCCGTCTTCCAGCTCCAGCATGCCGGGGACGGGGATCAGAATCGCCTGTGGGCCATACAGTTTACGATAGGTCTCTAACGCCTCTTTGTCCTGGGGGCTGTTGCCACCTTGCACTCCGATATACAGAATGGGTTGGCCTGTGTCTGTCTGGTCGGTCACAATATTGACATAGTTGAGCAGGCTGCTTTTCCCATCCGGTGTGAGCCATAGAGTTGATGAGGGGACGGTTTCAATCTCGAATCCGCCATCAAGCAATTGTTTGCGAGCCCCATTGTAGTACACAAGGCTTTTTTCATAGCGCTCCCGGGCGAGGTCGGTTTTTGCTGAGGTGAGGTTCAAGGGCGGAACCGGACGACTCAGCACCATCACAGGTTTTCCGGAAGGTCCCGCACAACCGGGCGTGAACCCCACCAAATCTGCATGATAATCCAGGCCATGCATCGGGAGTTCCGACTCTTTCAAAGTTTCGATATGAGGGTGTAGACGGCGTCGTTCTTCTGGCGGCATGGTTTTCAATACATCCCCAAAGGTCAGCTTTTGGGTGTTGCCACCAATAAATACCAGGGAGCGAGGGGAATAGCCGAGCGTCGAAAAAGTGTTGATAAATTCACTCACGGTTTGAACGATACGCTGTGGTAATGGGGTCGGTGCCTGATTCATCCAGATAGCCTGGTGTTCCAGAGAACGGTAACCAATCAGGAGGCCCGGCCCGTAAGGCGTGTGTATGGGGCGGATGTCCCCGCCTTCAAAATAGAGGGTTGAATGTTGCTTTTCATCGAACCCAATACGGGCTTTTACCAGATCGGACGCCACGTGTGACGAATGGCGGTATCCACCTTTGGGCTCCAGCGCCATGCGTTGATTTCCAGAAGGTGTTTTCAGATTTAGGGCCATCAGATTATCCTGTTGATACCACGTGACGTTGCCTTCAGAGGGGAGCAACCGGACGGTTTTTCTCGGGATTTTCAAGGTCTTGAACAAGGTGGTTTCCAGCTCCATTAGACGTTCAGGCGTCGTGTGCTTACCATAGGTCAATAAAATGGTGGCATTCGGGTTTTGGGTATGAAGGGCTTTCAGAAATTCGATTTGAAGAGGATGAAGCCCATCTTGAGACTTCGCCCTGTCATCAATTCCCATCAGGACCGTCTTAATAGGGCCACGCTGCTGGTTTACCAGGGGCATGGTCGCTGTTGGTTTTAGCCAGCGATATCCATTGCCTGCCTGAATCGGGGGGATTATGGCTTCTGGTGACGACATTGAATGCCTTGGATTGGAAGGCCGGAGTGCCCAGGCTCCGGAAGCAAGCCCCGAGCTTAGAGCGAGAAACAGGGCGGTCTGTTTTAGTTTGGATCCGCAAAATGAAATGCTTGGCAATGTTGATGGGGATAAAGAACCTGTCTTCGTCGTTATAGACCGGGTATGAGGCTGTCCATTTGAAGCACCCCGATAAGGCCTCATCGGCGAATAAGAGCCAGTCCGAATTGCGTTAAGCTTCATGAATCCTCATCGAGAGTTGTGGCCATTATCGGGTTGGCATACCTGGCCCTCACGTTTCAACTCCAACCAATGTCTCTCATGTGACGGAATCAAGCATCTAAGTCAAGTTTTTTTCTGATTTAGTAGTAAATATTGTAAGGATTTTAAATTGCTGGTGTTTGGGAGTCGTCAAGAACTCTGATAAGGTCTTTGTGAGGCAGCAAGTTCATCGGAAAAGGCTAGTGGGCTTTACGATGTGGCTCATTGCCCATGGCGGCTGCAATACCGGGGTGGGTGTTTTGTCCTGTCAGATAGGTGGTCAGTGCATACTGGACCTTGGGAATAATCCAGCCTAAGCCGGCAATGCCAAAGGCAATTCCAATGATGTTGGTGACATAGCGAATATTCCGGGTAAAGCGAAAGACATAGGCGATCTGATCCTGAATTCGGTTGGGAGTAAGCGGACCTTTTAGCAGGCTTAAACGTGTTGTCAACTGTTTAAGGTAATCGGCCAGATAGGCTTGAAGCTGGGTGAATTTGTGAGGGTTCTGATAAAATCGGCCATTTTCAGCCAAGGTTCCTGTCAGACGCAGTCCTTGCTTCAAAAGGGGTACATCGCGTTCAAGCCCTCCGAGGATCAAGGCTTCCAGCTTTTGTAGGGTCATCGACGGGTGTTTGCCGGTCTCGAATGAAAATAGGCGACTGACAGCGGTAGGGTTCATTTGTTCCAGAATGCGGGTCTTCAGTCGGGCAAAAAGCAGATTCTTGGCTGGATGGGATATCTCTCTCTCCAGTGCGTGTAATACTTTGGGCAGGGACTGTTTCAGATGACTGCCCTTCTCCAGGGATTGGATACGCTGATAGAGTGCCGGTTCGGTAATGTGAAGCGAAGGTTTCAAAGCTTTTAAATCGTTCAGAAGGGTTTTTAACGAGTACTGCGGTGCTTTTGTAAGCCCTGAAGCCATGGGACGGGGTGCATATTTCTGGAGTCGGCGCTGATGATGGTCTGTAAACCCATGGCGGTCTCGCCAGAGATGTTGAAGAAGTTCCTGGGCCTCTTCGTATATCGTTTTTTCCAGTGAAAGGCTTCGGGCCTGGGCTTTCTCCAGCCAAAGGCTTAAGTCTTCCCCGTGCTTGAGAAGTTTATTGGTGCTGGGAGAAGCGTTGCCTGCCAGGACCAAGGCTCGGCGAACCAAGGCGTTCAGGTGAGACATGCCGTCTTGCCGGGCAGTTGTCGTGATTCGTTCTTTTAAAGCGGACCATTCCGATGCACTTAATTTGTATTGCAGATGCTTCATCCCCGGCAAGGACAACAGTTCGTGCCCGCTGATGCCCACGCTGTGCTCAAACGCCTGCTTTACGGCAACGGCTACGTCTCGTCGCTGAGAATGACTCAGGCGCGAAAATGCCGGTTTTGTGCCTTTTTGAATCGTGTCCAGCAGAGACGCGATCTGATCCGTAGAGATACGCCCTGACTTTTTGGGCAACGTCTCTTCAATGGCCTTCAGAATCGCGTTCGACTGGTTTGATCCTCCGACATAGCTGGGAACTTCTAGATGCAACCACTCAAGGAAGCCTCGGGTTGGATGTTTTAGTGGGGCTGATCGCAGTGAAGCCAGGAGTTCGGGTTGAATCTCTTTTAATGTGACAGGAGAGAGACCATGAAACAGGGTATTCAGTTGGGCCATGGTGACGTGCCCCGAGGCATCTTTCAGGTGGGGCAGCGAGGACTGGATTTTTTGGGTCAGGGCTTCTGCAACCATGGGCTCCAGCATCAGGTTGGTTTTTACAACCGGCTTCAGGGCCAGATTCATCAACTGCATGCTGTGGCTGACCGCCATGAAGTAGAAATAATAGGACGCCACATCTCTCAACACCACTTCGGCAGACTCAAACGTGCTTCGTCGTGCGGCGGTGTAGGCACGTCCCCCAATGATTCCGGTATCCAGAACAAACATTCGGCCCAGGTCGGTATCTTGCACCATATGACCGGTCCAGTTCAAGGCGGATTGTCCCCAGCCCTGGTAGCGAATTTGGCGTAAGGGCTGTTGCGCCGGCAATGGTTTGGTATTGTGAAGTCCTCCTTGGGGCGGAGACCAGGGGGCAAGGCTAGGCCAATAGTAAGGGTATCCGGAATAAGCGGCCTGAATCCACGATGGAGACTGTGACCTGATGCTGTGGTGGAGGTCAGCCTGTGTCGCGGGTGTGGCATTGCCTTGCTGTAGTACAGACGCTAATGCTGGGGTCGCGGATGAAACCGGCCTGGATGCTGAGGCTTTGGACTGGGGAGAGATTTCGGGCTGCGGCGGGACAGGCTGTGTTTTGGGTTTCTGGTAGTAGCGCTTAATCAGCCAGTCGGTTTTAAGCTGGTTTAACCAGGGCACCACCAGGGCTATCAACACCACGGCAGACAGGACGCTAAAGGCCAGCCGGATGCCTTTGAGCGCAAGAATCCGCTGGGCCACGGTGGTGTTGGGTGCATAACGCTCCAGAGGTTGTAATGCCACACTGGGCTCTTTCACGGTCCACCCAATCGTCGTGTCCAAATTTTTCCATCGAGGGGGCGATACTTTCTTCTGGGTCCGATCAAACAGCTTTTCCATCCAGCCTACGCCCCAGAACCAGAGCGCTGCGACAGAGGCCTCCTCCATAAAGCGCTCCTGGGATTCCAGAAAGCCGCTTCGCTTCCAGCCATTGACAGTTCTGCCGACAATATTCCCCGATTCCAGGACAACCGTCGGGAGAAGATTCTCCGGGCTGGAGTTGCTCAGCTTGCTCATCACCTGGATCATCCCGGTAGAGGGCGTCGGCTTGGCAATCAGCGCTGGAATCTTGTCCCACATGTTCGTTGCTACCTTGCGCTAGGGGAAACGCTTTGACGGGTCCAAAAGAAGTACGCCGGAATCCCGGCCAGGATAATGCCCAGGCCAATCAAGGCATCTCGGGGGTTAGCCCAGATAGTGTTTACGGTAAGCCAAAGGGCAAAGCCGATAAACAGCAGCGGCGTCCAGGGATACCCCCAGACCTTGTACGCACGAGGAACATCCGGCTGTGTTCGTCTGAGGATAAACAAGGCTCCGCAGGACAGGGCATAAAACAGCCATGAGGCGAAGATGACATAGGTGAAGAGCTGCTCAAAACTGCCGGTTAACGTTAATATACAGGCCCAGGAACCTTGAAGAATGAGTGCTGCATAAGGCGCTTTGGTCTTGGGATGAATGGTTCCGGCCCAGGGAAAGAACTGGCGCTTGCGGGCCATGGCATAAGAAATTCGAGCCCCGGTTAAAATAAACCCGTTATTGGCCCCCAGGGTCGACAGAATAATCGCCAAGGCCACGAAGCTTGCCCCCCAGAGACCGGTTGCCACTTGGGCCGCATCGGCGGCCACGCGCTCGGACCCGGCCATAACGTGTGGGGCCAGTAAATGCAGGTAGGCGATGTTAATAAGCAGATAAAGGCCAATAACCATTGCTGTTGATGCCACCAGAGCCTTGGGCAAGGTTTTCTGAGGCTCGGCCACTTCACCGGCGACATAGGTAATCTGAATCCACCCGTCATAAGCCCATAAAACGGCAACCATGGCGGTGCCAAAGGCTTGAAACCAGGATGCCGAGTGATCGGTGCTAAATAACGGTGTAAAGTGCCCCCAAGACCCCGCAGGCAGGCCCAAGCCCATCAAGATGAGCAGCCCCAAGGCGCCGATTTTGAGCAGGGTCAAGGTGTTTTGGACTTTTGCACCGGATTGCACACCCAGTGTATTGATAACCGTCAAGAGTAGTACGGAGACGATAGCAACCCCTTTAATGCCCCAAGGGCTTAAAGGAATGAAATAGCTCAGGTACAAGGCAAAGGCGGTTCCTACGGCAGCAATAGAAGCCGTATTAATGACGGCAAACCCTGTCCAGCCGGAAAGAAAACCAACCAGCGGGCTGTAGGCCGAGCTCAGGTAAACAAACTGTCCACCGGCCTGAGGCATCATTACGCCGAGTTCCGCAATGGACAAGGCCCCCATCATGCTGACCAGGCCGCCAATAATCCAGGCTGCCAGCATGTCGCCCGGCATCCCCAGGGCCAGTGCTACTGAGGCTGGGACAAAGAAAATGCCCGAACCAATCATGCTGCCCATATTGATCATAAGGGCATCCAGGAGTTTTAGGCGCCGCGGCAATTCTTCCATGCTTTCAGACGTCATCGACGATGGCGTGGCTTCCATGGGGTGCCCCCCTGAGATGGCATTGGTCATTAATTGCGTTTCCCCCTGTCGCTCCCCCTGACATCAATCGATCTATTCTATTCCTCGGCACCGCTCCAGAAACTGAACCTTTGCCTGGTGTTGCTCACTGCGCTTCATGCCCAGTCGATAGGCTTCCTTCAACAAATTTTGGAAGTGGTATACGCCTTCTTCGCGCTTTACGGAAAATCGGCCCTGATGATACACCCCGGATTCCAGATTTTTCTGGACATGTTGGCAGATTTCGATGTCCTGCTCCTGAACAACATCGCTATAGGCCAGGTCCTCCTCAATCATTTTTCGGGCCTGGGGTGATGTCGTGTCGTCGTAGAAATAATCAAAAACCACCTGAGAGCGGTCCGGCCCCACGGGGACCACGATATTGGTCTGGACCCGCGATGGCATGATATTGAGCATCATGTTCGGGAAAATAAAGTAGTAGAAGACCTGGTCTCCCCCGTAAAAATTGTCCTGGCCCTTTAAGGGGCTGTATTGCAGGGAATAATAGGGGTTGATTTCGGTGGTGTAATTTTTGTAGTCCAGCAGGTTGGCCAATTCCGGGTGAACCTGATAGATGTGGTAGCCTTCCAGGTAGTTGTCGACATAAACCTTCCAGTTACATTCCACGTCGTAGACAACCCGTTGATGAAAGGTTTTGCCGTTCAGTTTCAGAGGGGCAATTTTTTCCAGAATTCCACCCAGCACGGCGTTCAGTGGTGTCGGATTCTCCGACAGGTTCACAAAAATCAGGTTTTCCCATGTGGCCACCTGGACCGGAAATAGACCGTAGTCTTCGGCTTGAAAGCATTCGACACCGTCAAACTCCGGAGTCCCTATCAGTCGACCGTCCAGGCCATACGTCCAGCCATGATATTTGCAGCGTAATGTGCTTGCATGGCCGTCCGCAGTCGCAAGCGGGCCACCGCGGTGACGGCATATGTTGTAAAACCCTCGGAGGGAGCCATCTTTTTCTTTCAGCACAATCACGGAGCGCCCGGCGATGTTGGCCAGAAAATAATCTCCGGGCCGCTGCACTTGATCCAGCCGCCCCGCCATCTGCCATTGGTGGCTGAAGACCTCCTGGATATCCCAGTCAAAAAAGGCCCGTGAGGTGTACCAGCTGGCCGGAATCGTAGAGGCTTCCGCCAAGGGTTTGATGCTCAGGGTGTCTTCGGACAGGTCCGGTAACTGCATAGGGTAAATCATGGTGTTTCCCTCCATATCCCAGCCTCTTCTATCCAACAGATGACTTGAAGGTATCCTAGCACAAACATGCCTTCGGCTATCAAAAAATGCGAATCTTAGTTGTTAAGCGGATGATGAGGTATGGCATCCGCGTGTTGAAGTCTCGCATAGACCCATGTTGAGATGGGGGGATCTTTCAGGCAAAATAGGGACGTGTGATACCCCATGTACTAGTGGACGAATGAAGGAGATGTCTCACATGACCCAGACCCTCGAACGCCATGAGTTTCAAGCTGAAACCAAAGAGTTGCTGGCGTTAATGATTCACTCTATTTATTCCAACAAGGATATTTTTCTGCGCGAGCTGATTTCCAACAGTTCGGACGCTATCGATAAGTTGAAGTTTGAGGCCTTGACCCAAAAAGACCTGCTTCCGGCTGATTACGAGCCCCACATTTTTCTCAGTGTTGATAAAAAAGCCAATACCCTCTCCATTGCCGACAATGGGATTGGGATGTCCCGCGAGGACTTGGTAAACCTGATTGGCACCATTGCCAAGTCCGGTACCCGTGAATTTATGGCAGCGCTTAAAGAGACCCAACGCCAGGACGCTGTTTTGCCGCCGGAATTGATTGGGCAGTTTGGCGTAGGCTTTTACTCGACCTTTATGGTGGCGGATAAAGTAACCCTGGTTACACGAAAGGCCGGTGAAGCCCAGGCCACCCGATGGGAATCCACCGGGGATGGGACATTTACTCTCGAAACCGTAGAGGCGCCTACCCAAGGCACCACCATCACCTTGCATCTGAAAACCACGGATTCGGAAGACGGCTTGCATGACTATACCGATGAGTGGACCCTTCGGGGCATTGTTAAAAAATATTCCGACTTCGTGGCCTATCCTATTCAAATGGACTTGGAGCGTAAGGAAGTCGAGCGCGATGCCGAAGGAAAGCCCATCGAAGGCACCGAAAAGACGATCGTTGAACGTCAGACCCTGAATTCCATGAAGGCCATTTGGACGCGTCCCGAATCCGAGGTGACCGAGGAAGAGTACCAGGAGTTCTACAAGCATATTTCTCACGACTGGAACAACCCCTTGAAAACCATTCGGATGAAGATGGAAGGCAACTTCGAAGCCCAGGCCCTGTTGTTCATTCCGGCCAAGGCCCCCATGGATCTGTTTTACCGCGACAGCCGCCGTGGTGTTCAGCTTTATGTCAAGCGCGTCTTTATCATGGACGACTGCAAAGAGCTGCTGCCCGACTACCTGCGTTTCGTCAAAGGCGTGGTGGATTCGGAAGATCTGTCTTTGAATATTTCTCGGGAGATTTTGCAGCAGGATCGGCAGATCCATGCCATTCGCAAGCGGCTGGTCAAAAAGCTTCTCAGTACCTTGAGCGATTTGCGTCGGACAGACAAGGAAACCTATCTGAACTTCTGGGCCGAATTCGGCAAGGTGATGAAAGAAGGGCTGTATGAAGACTACGACAATCGGGAGTCTTTACTGGAGATCGCCTTCTTCCAGTCCACCCAGTCGGAAACCGAGT
This sequence comes from Vampirovibrionaceae bacterium NZW_1234, assembly GCA_041697335.1. Classification (GTDB taxonomy): domain Bacteria; phylum Cyanobacteriota; class Vampirovibrionia; order Vampirovibrionales; family JAGQHJ01; genus JBGUGD01. Next base: position 194,256 of record JBGUGD010000007.1, read on the forward strand.
TGACCACGCTAAAGGAATACGTGGATCGGATGAAGCCCGGTCAGGATGACATTTACTTTATGACCGGCGAGTCTCGCAAGACCGTGCTGAATTCACCCCACCTGGAAGCCTTTAAGGACAAGGGCTATGAAGTCCTGATTCTGACCGATCCGGTGGATGAACTTTGGGTGCAATCGGTTTCGGAATTTGAGGGCAAGCGTTTCAAGTCCATCGGAAAGGGCACTGTGGAGCTGGGCACCGAAGATGAGCGCAAGAAGAATGAAGAAGCGCTTCAGGAAAAGCAAAAATCCTTCCAGTCTTTGCTCGATGCCTTGAAAAACCAACTTAACGAGGACATTAGCGAAGTTCGTTTGTCAAATCGACTCACGCAATCCGCTTCCTGTCTGGTGGGTAATCCCCACGACCTGAGCCCGCAGATGGAGCAGATGTTGAAGGCCATGAATCAGGAGGTCCCCAAATCCAAGCGGGTTCTGGAGTTGAATCCCAGCCACCCAATCATGACCAAGCTCCAGAGTATTTTTGAGAAAAACGCTTCGGATGCGGCCTTGGGCGATTATGCCTACCTGCTTTACGGACAGGCGTTGCTCGCTGAAGGAAGCCCGTTGCAGGAGCCGGCGCGCTTCAGCAAACTGGTCTCCGAATTGATGCTGAAGTCCTTGGACTAAGCGTTTCTTCAGCATCGCGATCTTTATTTTCAATCAGAGTCTAAACAACCCCCTTGGGAATGATGATCCCAAGGGGGTGTTTTTTGAGTGCAGGGTCTATGACTGTTGTTGCTGCTGTTGTTGTGAATTCACTTTGATCTTGTGCTTACGGCTCTGCTCGGCTTTGGGGAGCCGGACCGTCAGCATGCCATGCTCAAAGGACGCCTGTGCCTGATCGCTCATGACATCGACGGGCAGTGGAATCTGTCGATAAAAGCTGCCTTTGACAATTTCACGCCGGACAAACTCTTTTTCCTCGGCCTGTTCTTCCTGGCTCATCTGTCCGCTCAAGGTAATCATATGCTCGTCCACCTCAATGTCAATGTCCTCGGGACGATAGCCAGGAATGCTGGCTTTGACTTCAATTTCTTTTTCCAGATTTCGGATGTCCACCGAAGGCATCCATTTGCCACTCATTTCCATGAGTCCCGTACCCCCGTGGCGGCGCCCCATCAGCGGGCTGAAAAATTCCTGCTCCAACTCGCTAAAAAGTCGGTTTATATCGCCCTGAATCGAAGACAATGGTCGCATTATTGCCATGATGAATCCTCCCCATCTGGATTGTTCTGCCTCAAACATATTCCTACGGTCGGCGCTATTGCCGCCGACCGGTGTTCAAATTTGGATGCCATAGTATGCCCTTTGGCCCCATTACGGACATTGGCAGTCAGGGTAGTTTTCGTTCGCCATAAGAGGATGACTTGAGGCCGATAGACCTAAAAAAGTCGTCGCAAGGCGAATTTAGCTTGTCGCAACACGGGCGGTCTCAGCAGAGGCGGGGCGGGATTCCAGCACGTGCTCAGCCGTTACGATGGCATCCAGGAGACTATGGGTGCCATCCAGAGCCGCTTCATACAAGAACAAGGTATCTTCCAACGCCGACATGACTTTTTGCCAATCCACGGCACCGGCTGGCTGCTCCGTCCGCCGTTTGTTTTTCTGGGTGTAGCGTAACAGGGCATGTTGAATGTAGTCATTAATCAACACCTGTTGACGAAGACGTGTCAGTGTTTCAGCATTTTTCTGATCCAGTTTACGCACCCGGGCTTCCAGTGAATGGGTCAGTACCCGTTTCTGGCTCAGTTCCCGGATTACCCGTGTCATCTCCTCAATGCACTCGGGCAGCAGTTTCTTCAGGCTCATCAGCATGTCTTTGTCCTGGGCGAATTGGGCCTGAACTTTTTGGAAAATATCATGGTCCGCCGAGAGCTCCTGGTAGTGAGTTTGTATGTAAGCCTCCAGGCTGGCTGCGGCTTGTGGGTCGGCAGGTGGGTATTTGGTCAGGGCCTCGTCAAAGGGCAAATGCTCAAAGCCTTTGATAAAGGATCCACCCACGGAACAGTTGACGAGGGTCAGGTCTGGATACTGATCGGGTACCCGTTCAAAGCAGCGCCGAAACACGTCGTACGTCCGCTGGCTTAGGATAGTGTTGCCATACCAGTCCTTGGCCCGGGTCACAGGGCCGCCGAACTTGAACTGAAACTTGTGCCAGTCGGCTTCGCTGTCCATAAAGCCGTCCACACCAAAGAAATCATCTTTGTTGTCCCATTGCACGACTTTCTGCCCGCCCTTGCCCAGAATAAAGCGACAGTTGGCATAGACCGAGTTTTGGGCATACATTTTTCCATCCGGGCAGGCCAAGTCTTGTCCCACCAGAAAAATAGGGTTGCAGCCCAGTTTAATCAAGTGCTGCAAGGCTGTAAGCGAGACCGTCCCATCGTGATCGTAGGGCTCCATATCTTGCCCCGTGGCATGAGAGACCCAGCGGATAAAGGGCTGGTTTGACGTATACGCCACGAATTTGCGCCGTGTGGGCAGTGCCAGAATCTTGGGGTTGGCTTGGGGCAGGACCAGCAGGTTCACGTCTGGGGTGAAACTGACGTCTTTCAATTGTAGGGTAATGTCCTTGCTTTCCAGCATACAGACAAAGTCCGGGGTGATACCGGCTTTGTCCAGAGCTTTGGCGGCCTGACCCACGGCACAGATAATCAGCTTGTCCCGCTGGGCTTTCAGGGTATCCAGCACACCCGGCTGATCCAGCGAGGGACCTGCCGACACCACGACGCCATGCTTCTGTGGGCAGGTATTTTTAAGAGAACCGGCATCGGGGTAGCGCAAAATGGTGCCCAAGTTGTTTAAGGCGTTTTGTGTGAAAATCGCCTGCTGGGAGATATCAGTGCTTTGGGTGGTGATACACAGACTCATCGAAATGTTCAATTCGTCCAGCACCTCAAGCAGAATTTCGGGTTCTTTCTCCCGGTAGCTGGGCAGGGCCAGAAAATTAAAGGGATCGCCCACAATGTACCAGCGGCTCAACGCGTTCAGGAGCTGATCGGGTGAGGTGACAAACCAGACTCGCTTCGAGGCAATTTCTTCGGAAAGATCCACGAGTTCCAAGGTCTGGCGCAAGACTTCCGGGTAGGGTTCATAAATAATCAGGGTGCTCTGGCTGCTGACATAGCTTCGCCGGAGCAGGTAGCCTAACCCCAGTCCGTACATGAAGATCAGGCTTTGTTCGGTGCGCTGGTCTTCCGGTACACCCTGTTCAAAGGTTTCCAAGGCCTCGCCGCCCGGATCGTTGATGCGGTGAAGGGCAATTTCCTCGTAGGCAATGTTGACATCATCAAAGTGGCCTTTAAACAGGCATACTTTCTCACTGATGGGGGTGGCTTCGATGAGTTTGACGATTTCGGGCTGAAGGGGCTTTAAAGCTTTCAAATTCTTGTCTAGCGTCACCGGTGGATTCCTCTCTCAACGCGTTGGCTTGGCTATATTCATTATAGGTTTTCTGCCGCAACTCAGGCTCCCTTGATTGGACGAACCCGCTGAACGTTTTTCAACACGTCAGAGAAGCCGGAATACCGATGTCTTTCAGGTGATCCTGCGGAGGAATTTTTGAGACAATATAGCGCCCGATTTCCAGCGAGGCAGTCGCGGCAGGAGAAGGGGCATTGCAGACATGGAGCATGCGCGGGGCTTCGACGATGAGAAAATCATCCAGAAGCGAACCGTCCGGTTTCAGGGCCTGGGCTCGGACACCACAGGGAGCCGGGTTCAGGTCTTTTGCCTGAATGTCGGGGACGAGACGCTGAAGATTTTTGACAAATAAGGCTTTGCTCCAGGACCGGATCATTTCCTGTAAGCCTTCGCCCAGGTATTTGGAGGACAGGCGCCAGAAGCCCGGATAGGTGAGGGTATCAAGAGCGTCTCTGAGGTGAACGTCATAACGCCGGTAACCTTCTCGCTTCAGGCTGAGAACGGCATTGGGTCCTACATGGACGTGCTCGTCCACCCCTCGGGTCAGGTGAACCCCCAGAAATGGGAAGGCCGGGTTTGGGACCGGATAGACGAGGCCGTTGACAAGGTGCTGTCTGCTGGCGACAAGTTCGTAGTATTCGCCTCGAAAAGGAACAATGCGGTAGCTGGGGGGTGCAGTTTTGCTCAGGCGGCTTAGGCGATCGCTGAATAACCCACCACAGTTAATGGCGTAGCGGGTTTCCAGGGGGCCTTGGGTGGTTTGGATCCGGATGCCCATCGCCTGGTGTTGAATTCCGGTGACCCGGTGGTTCAGACGAATTTCCCCACCCAGGGCTTCAATGTCTCTGGCCAGGTGATGGGCCACTTGGCGATAATCAACCACACCGGTGGTGGCGACTTCGATGGCGGCCATGCTGTTGACATAAGGTTCCTGTTCACGGACTTCTTCTCCGGAAATCAGGCGCACGGGGATTTCGTTTTCAAGGCCGCGCTGATACAGGGTTTCCAGTCGAGGCAATTCGCTGGGGTGTGTGGCAACAATCAATTTGCCGCGGGTAATGCAGGGAATGCGGTGTTGTTGGCAATAGTCTTTCATGGAGGCAACCCCCGCCTTGGCGAGTTGGGCTTTTAGGCTCCCCGGGGCATAATAGATGCCCGAATGAATGACACCGCTGTTGTGGCCTGTTTGGTGATACGCCAGCATGGTCTCTTTTTCCAGGATCACAATCTTGGCGTCCGGGAATCGGTTCAGGAGCATCAAGCCGGTTGCCAGGCCGACAATGCCGCCGCCAATGATACAAAAGTCATTCATACCCAAAAATGCCCCTCTCCGGGTGCCACACTACGTTTATTATACCCAATTCTTTCATCCCCTAGCCTTGGCGTCTCAATCCGGTAAGAGCCTTTGCAGATTGGCTTGGATTTGGGTATGGTCTAAGATAGAAGCAGGAAGTTCTGGAGGCGAATCAATGGCCCATCAACGTTGGAATGTGGTGTTGTTCTGTATCGGGTTATCCCTGGTGATGGGGGTTTTCGGAACGTCCCTGACCGGGTGTGTGATTCGCAAAGGCTCCCCGACGACGGCGGAGGAACGACGCCAGGATCAGGAAAGCAAGGCCTTTGTCGATAGCTTGCTGCCTCAGATTTTAACCACGTGGGATAGCGGACTGCTGGTTGACCATGCGACTCACTCGTTGCTTAAATCAACACCTCCTGAGGCAGTTGCCTCCATGTTCAAGGCGTTTTCCCGGAAGCTGGGTCCTCTGGAAACCTACGAAGGCTCCTATGGCATGACTCGCACGGTTAAAACCCGTAAGGGAACCTTTTTGGTGGCTTCCTATAAAGTGGTTGGCATCTTCAAGTATGGTCCGGCCGAAATCATCCTGAAGCTGATTCATCGTGATAACCAATGGAAGATTTATCAATTTCAAGTGAATTCCGAAGCCCTGACGGTAATGTAGTATCATTTTGATGATGCCCTGTCTTTCGGGCATGATTGAGAGAGTCCCCCGGGTAGTTGAATCACGAGTGTTTGTTCTTGGGGGAGCCTGGTGGAAGGAGAAGACGGCCTGTGGCATCGGCCCCTCGAGTTGAGAGTTTAACCGGATTGCGCTTTTTCCTGGCGTTCTTTGTGTTTCTTTCGCATGTGATGAAGTATTTCTTTGGCGAAAGCTATGGGATTTGGGATGGCTTGGGCACGCTTGGGGTGTCGATGTTCTTTGTGCTGAGTGGTTTCGTGTTGTTTATTAACTACATCGACCCGCATGAGATGAAGGCAATAGACTTCAAGGGCTTTTATATTGCCCGGGTGGCTCGGATTTATCCGGCCTTTTTGGCCACGTTGATCCTGGCTATTCCCCTGGAGTTGGGAAGCTGGTCTAAACCCCTGTTCTGGGAATCGTTGGCGTTGAATGTAACGATGATGCACTCGTTTTTTTCCGAGAGTGTGTTTAGTTTTAACAACGTGGGGTGGACCATCGGCGTGGAAGTGCTATTTTACGCCCTGTTTCCCTTTATTGCCTCGGCCCTGTTTATGACGGCCCGGCCACTCAGGACCGTCATGATAGCAGCACTCTGCTGGTTTCTGTTGTGGGTGTGTGTTCAGACATGGTTGCCTGACAGCTATTTTGCCACTCAGTTTTACCCTCTGAATCGGTTGATGGAGTTTGTGGGCGGCATGGTGACCGGTTATGTTTTCCTTCGCTATCCTGCCATGTTGCCCAACGTCTTGGCTCGTCCTAAGTATGTCGGACTTTTGGCCTTTAGTGTGCTTGCGTTGCTAGTGGTAATGCCTCTGGGCTTGCCTCGTCTGCCGAATATGTTGTTTTTGCTGTATCTGCTTCCCACCATGCTGTTGTATTACCTGTTGGCCGTGGCCGAATTTCGATCCCGGGTCCGGATTCCCCTGCTGTGCACCGGGTGGATGGTACTGGGCGGTGAAATTAGCTACGCATTCTACTTGGCCCATAATCTGATCCTGCGTTATGCCCGAAATGCGATGGATGCCTTCTTGCCACAACATTTTATGCTGCCGGTCTATCACGATTTACGGGTGATGGTCAGTGTCCTGAGCCTGATGCTGACCCTGGGAACGGCTTATGGGATCTATCGCTGGGTGGAGGCACCTATGCGGCAATGGCTGCGTTTGGCCTTGAAATCTCTGTTTTCAGGGGCGGGTTTGGTGAAGTCCCCTGAGCGAGTTGACGTTTAGATTCTCCCGGACTCATTCGGCAAGGTGTCACCCTGTGTACTATGGTCCCGAAGATTTGCCGGGCGGCCATTCCCGTTAACGAATGTAAATTTTTGAGCCATTTTTCCTACAAAAGTAGTCGCAAAATTCTTGAGGGGTGTTTATCTCTTGAACCAATTTTTACGAGAGATGATGTCACGGTAAGCATAAGGAACTGATTGTATGGTGTTTCCAGTCTCGTTACCCCAAGTAAAACCGGCTGTGCGCTTTGGTACAAGCGAACAATTTGCACAAAAACTCGGTGTGAAGAAAGAAGATGTCGAGGCCAACTTGCCTGAATTATTGTCCGGTTTGGATTTGGCGCCTGTCTTGTCCAAATTGTCCGGGAAAGACCGTGTGGATTTTGCCAATGCCGTCAATGCTCTGGCCGCCAGTGCTAAAAAGGCCTTCCCGAAAGGCGATGTGAAATTCGAAGATGGGCATTATGTCATTACCTCCTATGACAACAACGAAGGCAAAGCCAGCATTACGAAAGTCAATGCCGCCGTTCGTCCCAATGTCAAAGTCCTGGGTCGTGATGTGAAGACCGTCAAGGAGTTTCTGGCCGATGCTTTGGGGCCGCAGCCTCGCCTCATTATCAGCCCGGTGGGTTGGACCATTCCTGATCCCAACGTGCTGATCCAGAACAACAAGGTCTTCGCCGACAAAGCGGCCAACCTGCGTGAAGCCCTGGTGGGCAAGTACGGTGCGGATCACCCGGAACTGGATAAGAAATACCAGAAGGGCATTAAGACCATGGCCGATAATGCCTACCAGACGGCATTCAACAACTTCTGGAGCGGCGTGGACAATTACCTGTTCAACGACCTGGGCCTGAAAGCCAAGGATGTGGCCTTTGTGACCAGTGCTTCCTATGCCGGGATTGATAAAGCGGCGATGGATTTTGCGAAAAACCGCAACATCGATGTCGTGAACATTACCCCCTATTGTTACGCCGAGTGGATGGACACCAATCTGAAGCACCCGCTTCTGGTGACGGAATCCGTGGACGATTACGCCAAGGCCTGTGCCGAAGCCGCGAACCTGTTATTGGTCACCGGTGGACGTGGCCATGCCTATCAGCAGGATTTCAAACGCTTTATGGTGGATGAGAACAAAGCGGTTCTGGCCGTTGATGTGATGAAAGAAGGCCTCAACCTCAAGGTTCCCGCCCTGAATAAAGGCGTGGTGGACAATGCGGCGGCCTTGTTGATTGAAAAAGGCTTTAACGCCGAGAATGCCGATTTTGCCAAGAACGTTCGCAATGCGGCCAACCTGACCCCAATGCAGCGGGTTGTGGCGGGTGCGTTGGAAACCTTGCACCGGCAATTTACCTTCACCAATGAAAAAGCCATTGCCGAGAAACTTTAGTAGGAACTGCGCATGATGACTCGGGACAGCCGCTTGACTGCATTGACGCCTAACCTGACAGCCCCCGCTGTCGTGGGAGGTCGTCGGGCGTTGGGGCTGTCCCAGTCTCATTCCCCTTCAGTGCGTTTTGGGTCAGCCGAAAATCCGTTGTCCCAGGAGGATATCTTTGCCCGGATGGGGGCAGCCCATGAAGCGTTAAAAGACGCCGAAACCCGGCCCGATATGTTTCACGATGCCGTTAAGGCCCTGACCAATGGCGGTGAGGATTTTATCGATAAGATGATGAAAGCCTTGCAAGCGGCCAAGGCCCAAATCCAGCAGACCCGAAGCTGTGAGCTTCTGCGCTCCGAGCACGGGGCTGAGGTGGGGCAGAAGATTCGCTCCGGATCCTTTGAAAAAGTCTTTGTCAATCGACGGAACTTTTATCCGTCGGATCAAGTCGATTTTAAATCCTTTTTGCGGGATGAGAAGGTGTTTGGCAAAAAGCAGCGGGCTATTATTGCCCTGACCGGCTGGACCAAGCCTCCGGCTCATTACCTGCAGCAGAACGAAGTGTTTAAGGAAGCCATGTCCCTGATTCCTCGGGAGAAGTGGCCCCTCTATGCCGAAAAGATTTATGTGCGGGCCATTAAGGAATATCTGGGTGCGGTGCTCGATCGCTTGAAAAAAGCCGGCTATAACGAAGATGATGTCGCCTTTCTATATGGCGTTACCCCCCAGGGTGTGGATCGGGCCATTGAAGAATTCTGCGAAGAGAAAAACGTCCCCTATGCCGGGGTGACTTGCTATGACTGGGTCCCCTATGTTGACGATGTTGCCGGGAAGAGGCCGATTTATCTGGCGAAAGATCCGAAAGAGTTCGGGCAGATTATGTCCGATGCCTCTGACAAGCTCGTTGTGGTGGGTGGACGGGCCTTTGCCTCAACCATCACCAAGAGCGGCGAAACCGTGGGTAAAAACAAATCCATGGTACCTATCGACCTGATGCAGATGCGCTATGGGATTCGCATTCCGGCGGTGGTGATTAGCGATGTGGATCGCAGCAGTTCGGAAGTGGAAAATGCTGCGGCTGTTCTGAACGGTAATAAAGAAACCAATCCTGCCAACTGGCAGGAAGTACAGGAAGGCATGACGTCCTACGAGTTTGACGATCCCTTCGAGGTCAAAGCCCTGGTCATCATCCTGAAGAAGGCCCTTCAAAACATCGTGGATGCCCGCAAGGTCTCTGAAGAACTCGGGGTATAACCTGCTTTAGTCATTTTTCAACCTGGGTTTTTTCAGACTCGCCCCACGATTTTTTTGAGCCAGTGTTTTATTAGGCTTCTCAAATGGGTTAGTCAGCCTGGACGCATCTTGCGGCGGATGGTGAGGGTGTTGATGCGGTAGTATTCGCGTTTGGTGTAGTCGTTGAGTTGCAGCATAAGATCTTCCAGTTTGAACATGTCGTAAGGGTTGCTGAGGGTCTCCCAGTCCATGGGGTTTGTCTTCAACAGATCCAGCGCAAGCTGGAAGAGAGCCATGGCATCATCGGCATGGCGAACCGCCGAAACTTTTGGGGCTTGTGTTTCAACAGGCGACACGCGTGGGGTGCTTCGCAGAAAGCCTTTGAGAGTTTCCGGTTTATTGTCGCTTTCCTGCAGGGCTTTTTGCAACAAGGCCTGTTCTTCCGGTTTTCGTTTCGAGATGGCCAGGGCTTGCTGCTTGGTGGCTTTGGCTTCTTTTAGTTCCGGCATGTGAATCACCAGTTTGCCGACTTGAATGTCCCGCCGGATGGCGGCCTGATTTCGGTTAAGGCTTTTGGCCTTCACTGACGCGAATCCTGGGGTCTCCGTACGCGCAAATTGCGCGTACGGGCCTACTTTATTCCCGCCACGCTTTGCAGCCGGGTAAAAGGCTTCATATATTTCCTGCTCCCGGACGAGGGCTTCACAGGCTTCCAGGTCGGTCAATTGCTTGCGCAAGGTGTTGGTGTGGAGTTTCATCAGAAAGGCCTGGGCATCGGTGGCGGGGGTTACGATTTGGCATGGAGCCTCCAGCCAGCCGCCTTGCTGTAAGGCGCAAAAACGATGGTTCCCGCTGAGAATGATGTATTTCCCTGTTTCAGCATCAGGGCGCACCAGCAGGGGATCCAGGGGGCCTCGATTTAACAGGGCAAAACTTTCAGCCAGGTCCTTGATATGCTCGGCATCCAATTCCTGGCGCAAGGGATCAGGATCCAGCATCAGCTGATTCAACGGCAACATGACAATAGGAGACTCCGTAACTCCGCTGTTTTCCTCAAATTCGGGCAACATACTCTATTCTCCTTAATTGGAACACACACTTTTATATAAATATTATATATTACGCTTTGCCTTCTGTCAAGGCTTTTTCCAGGGTGCCTTTCGGTGGTTTTGCTTTCACTCACTGAGGCTTCTGGGTATGCGATCCGGTATAAAGTTATGGCTTAAAATTCTAGGGCACTTTTTATCTGGGAGGACAAAAAAACGTTCGGGAGTTTCATGTTTGTATAAGACAAGTGGCAGCTTCCTCATGTTATTTGGCTGGCTTTCCAGGAAGAGATGTCTTGGAAGGAGAATGATTCATGTTTATATCAGCGCTAATCTTTGTTGCTATTGTATTTCACAGTTTATAACTGGATTATCAATGGATGAGGTAGTTCAGATAAGCCTGGTGATGCTGAATTAATAATTGTAACGATCTGTGCTAGAAACTAGCAAAACAAGACTTGAGAGGTTTTTATGCTTGCACACAACAACACATCCCCCAGTACTCTTTCCAGTTGTGTTGTTGCGGTAAATTCTATTGTAAACGTATGGGTTATTAGGTAGACGATAGGAATATCACATTAGAAAGGAGATTCTATGTCTCGCATTGGTGCAATGTCAGTACGGTTTGGCGCGGTTACGGATAAACAAGCCGACCAAATGCGACTTTTGGCACGACGAACCGAAGAGTTACAGACCGAACTTGAGGCCAATAAAAGCGATTTAGGTAATCCGAAGATCATCGCTAAAACGCTTCCTGACTTGATTACCGGGTATACGAATCTGACGAAAAGTTTCAATCAGGATCCGGACATTGTGGATAAAAACGGCCTTCCCTATCAAGCTCGAGAAGCCATCACCACCATTGGCAAGCGACTGGTAAAATTTGTGGCCAACATCTTTGAGTCCAGTGTGGCGAAACAGGTGGTGTCGGACATTCAGGCTAAAAACGGAGGGTTCGACCGCGATCTCGAAAACGATCTGCAAGCCACCCTTGAGGAAAAGCAAAAGGCCAATGTGAATGATGCCATTGCCAAGGTGCTGGGTTTAAAAGCCTTCGGCGATTAGATCCAAGCCAGAAAAATAGGTATTCAATGTCAAAAGCCTGTCTCTGCTAAATACGGCAGGGCGGGTTTTTGGCGTTTCCATATGCAAAATGTCAAAACTGCTCAGGGTTTACTCATGTAAAACACCGACTCAGGATCGGGTGGTTTTGGGCTTCATTCCCAGACACCATAGAATGCCTGAGCGAAGCTGATTAAAGAGCCACGTGACAGGTTTAAACAGGCAAGCAAACCAGTCTTTAATGGCTTGCATGAGGGGTTGCTTCGATTTTTTTGTACTGCGGGCCGCTTTTGTGGAAGATGCCGATTTTGACCGGGTTCTTAAAGGGCTCGGGCTGGAAATGCCCTTGGGTTTTTGGACCGTAGTGGACGTACTTGAGGATGTCGATGCTGCACTATGACCTGTAACCAATGCCCCTGGGGCAAGCTGGCTTACGTCGTTTTGGGCAGATTGGGTGGAGGCGATTTGTTTCTGGCGGACCCAAGAGACCAGTGCTTGTTTGAGATCCGGATCCAACAGGGAATGCATGTGCCCCTTGGGAGAGAGGAAGCGGCTTCGCGCTAAAATTGCTTTCACCAGGCTTTTGGCTTCCTTGGGGTCAGGAATCTGAGCTATCCAGGCTTCGAAGAGTGCGGTGAATTTTTCCTGCACTGTGGTCAGGAGCTTGGTTGTCGGGTGATTCTTCTCTAAGAGCACCCCTTCCAGGACAGCGTCATTTCGAATGTGGCGGACCACCATGGAGTAGGCCTCTGCCAAGCGAGGGAGCTGTTGTTTCAAGTAGGGCACCTGGGTGCCTTGCTGGCTGATTTCCTGGGCCAAGGTCGCGAGATCCCGGACTTGATCCGGCAGGTCGCGTCGATTCGATTGCCCTTGGCCGAAGCGCAATGATTGTATGTTGGGGGGTGTTCCCATCAATCGAATCGTCATGGACGAACGCGGTCCTACATTGTCCTGTTTGGTATTAACGCTCGTCAATGCATCTTGTTGCTAGTTGTCTTTTATTTAGGCCTGGGTTGATTTGCCTTCGGCGATGATCTGCTTCAGGTAGGTCTCCATGCCGGGGTCCATTTGCTTTTTAACCTCGGCGGCCTTACGGTGCATTTCGTCGAGTTTGACCATGAATTTTTCGGTAAAAAAGATGTTCAAGCGGTAGGGCATCTGGAACAGGGCCCAGACTTTAAGCATAACCAGAAAGGGGAGCACCTGGCCCTGAACAATAGAAGTAAAGCCGATGCGACCGGCCACGTTCAGGAGGCTGTGGGCCGGGGTCCAGAAGATACCGGAAAGCCAGCTGTTGTATTTTTCCTGAAAGGCCATATTTTTGCCGGTTTGCTTCAACGCCATTCCTGCCTGGATGAAGTTGCGTTGAAGTTTTTCCCAGCCCCAGGGTAGATTTCGCGTTTCTTCGGCGTAGGCTTTTCGCAGGGCCCGGTAGGCTTCTACATCTGCTCGGGCCTCGTCTTTGCTTTTGGCATGCAATACGGTCAGGTCGTGGGTCAGTCCTTTTTGGGTTTTTCTCAGGCAATATTCCAGGTCTTTTATCAATTGTCGATCGGCGGGTGTTGTGGCCTGCTGCTTAAACGTTTCCAGCGCATTATAGACGGGGCTGCCGGGTTTGCAACCTGCAATTCCGAGAGTGAATAATTTGTCCAAGGTGTTTTTATCCCGGTCGGCTTTCAGCAGCAAGGGTTCAAAGGGTTGTTCCGCTCTTGGGTATTTCAAGGATAGATCGGCCAGAAACTGCTCCGCGTGATTTAGGGTTTGGATGAAAAACTGATCATGCTTGGGGAGCAGTTTTTTAGCGACACCGGTGTCTGTCATTTCCTTGCGATAATAATCGGACAGGGCTTTGAGTTCAAAGCGGGTCCGCTCCATGGGGACATAGGCGGCACGATCCAGGGCCTTATGCAAATAGGTCAGGTAACGCCGGAAGGATTTGGCGGCTTTGTATTCGCTCTTGTGACGGGCATAGTCTGGAGAGGACCCCAAAGTTTTGATATAGTCATTGACCTCGGTCTGCATCTTTTTGATGGCGTCGGTCTGGTCCATGGAGAATTGTAGTTTCGCCTCTCGGGTGAGGGTTTTTTCCGATCCGGCTTGATCCGCCTCCGTACCGATGAGGGGAAGGGCGAGTGAGGCGTAGAGGGTTTTTAGTGCGTTGGTTACAGGCAGGGCTGCCGGATTTTTGGAAGCCTCCATGTCTTTAAGCATGCCTTTCATTCGTGCCAGGGTGTCTCGGCTTTCGAGGGCAAGAAGTTCGTCTTTACGACCTTCCAGATACAGTTTGGCGCGCTCCTGGGTGATGTGGATGATCTGCTTTAAAATGACATTGGCTCCGGCGCTTAACAAAGTCATGTAGCCCACCAGCAAGGCAAACTTTCCGGACAAGGGCGAGATTTCGTAATCGGTGTAGCGATTAACGTACAGCCACTCGTAGGTTACCGTCAGCGGGATGCTGATGGGCACCATGACTTTGAGGTCGCTTAACAATTGGGGGGGCTTTTTCCAGAGTTTCTCGAAAAAGCCCATCTTCTCAATTCCCAGCAGTTTATTGAGATTGCGCTGGGTCTTCTCTACCTTCATGGCCAGATCTTTGGTTTTTTGGACCATCGGTGTCATGACGGTTTCGTCAAACTGTTGGCTTAGGGCCTCGGCCTGGTCCGGGTTAGCTTTGATTTTTTCCGCCAGTATTGCCCGTTCCTGTTCAAGTTTTTCGGCGAGTACGTGTTTCTCCTTGGCAATTTCGCGAATTTCTTTTTCAAATTGTGCTCGTTGGCGATCGGGTTTTTCTTTGTCCCACCCGACGAGAAGAATCTGGAGCTTGGTGGTCCAGAACCCAATGCCATTGAAGAGGCCATCCAGCGCTACCATTTGCTCAAATAGGGCTGGGACGCTGATGGTTTTGCTCAGGCCCGTAACAAAGGCCGTGGTTTGACCGTAAAGTGCATCAACAAAAGAGTAAAATGGCAGAAACTGAGCGTCGGAAAGCTGATTGTCCTTAGCCCATCGGGCGAGCTTGCGATAGGTTGGGCTTTCGTTGAGCCAGGCATTAAGATCTTGACCGGCTTTGGCGATAGTTCCCGGATGGGGCATTGCTGAAGCCGCTCCTAAATGGAAAAGGTAGGTGTCTACGTACGCTTGAGGGCTTTGACCGTAGGTTTCATAATAGAACGGGATGGTGTCCTTGATGTCCTGGCGCAGGGCCTGCAGGGTTTCTGCCGTGAGGGTGCCAGGTGTTTTGCTCAGGTGTTGCAGTATCGGAAAGGCACTTACCAGCGTTTTTGCCTCTTCCAGCGCCTCGGATGAACCAAAATTTTGCGGATGATGTTGAATTTGCCCCAGGAGTTGATCCACCTGGGACAGGCGAATCGTTTTTGTTTCTGTCTCGCCGAAGTGTTCAAGAGCCCGGGTGAGTCTGACGATCAAGGGGTTCTGGTCGATGGCTGCTTCCAGCGCGGAGGGTACACTGTGGCTGGCTGGTAGCATCCGTCGCCAGAACCCCACGTGGCGAGTACGGAGATCGTCAAACACCCGTTGCCGCTGTTGCGGCGTGAGCTGCTTCATCAGGTCGAGTTTGTGAAAAAAGTCCTTTGCGCCGGCCTGGGTGGCATACAGTGCTGAATGTGCTTCGTTTTTGGGAAGACTGTCGGCACTGTTGGAGGTGAATACATCTTTTGGGCCTTCTGACGGCAGTGGATTGAGCGGATCTGAGCCAAATCGAAACGGTGTGCGTTTCGGCACCGGTATTTCAAATGGATTTGCGACAGCCGTCCGGGGCAGCCCAAACGGCCTCTCTTTCAGAGGTGACACTGCTGGCATCGGATGTATCCCAACCTAAGGCCTCTCGGCCATAACAACGATTTCTTCGCAACGGTTTCTGTCGTTCATCGACACACCATATATATCCCTAACCTCATCCGCTGTCACTGATTTTTTATTATTTTGTAAATTAAAGTTAACAATCTTTTCTGGAGCTCTGAAAAGAGGCGGATCTCAGCCTTGCTCTCAAAAAGAAACAGTCCGATTCGGTTGGCAATTCGACACTTGTCCAAAACAGCCTCAGCGGTTTGGAGGAGTGTGATTCTAAAAGCCCCACGCTATCAGAACTTTGCCTGTCTAGTCTTTCAATTACAACACGTGATTGATCTTGTCTTTGACCCGCCCATATTAGGATAGAGTGGTTGTCACGTGGATTTTTGTGTTAGGAACGTTTTCATGACCCGGCTGAATTTTAAGCGGCTGAATATTATTGACTATGCTGCCCTTGCGGCTCTTGGGGCCCTGCTGTTTATCTAGGTGTGGTGCTTATCGGGGGGTGTGCCGGATTGCCCAGGGTTTGGGCGTGACCTCTACCGGATGAAAGTGAAGCCTTGCTTTAAGCGAAGGCATCTTGGTTTTCAAGTCAATACGCTATAATACTGTAAGCGCTGGAATGTGGATGTAGAGAGGCTGATTTTTTGATGGTGTCGGCAAGCCAAATTCTTCAGGCGGTGGATCGGATCCTGCATTTCGATACCAGTGGCATCCTATTTTCAACCATTTTGTCTCACGGGCGAACCGGATCGTTCTTGTTGCACAGTTATCTGGATAATCATCCGGAAATTATTCTGGTTCCCCGCCAATGTCATTATTTTACGGACTACTACAGCGGCATGTACCAGCAAGCCCAAACACCCGACGAGTGGATGACGGTGTTTTTCAAGCAGTCTTCTTTCAGTTATCCGATGAACTATTCCATGAAGCTCCTGGGGCCGGGTATGAACGAGCCCTATGTGTTTCCCGAAGACGAATTGAGACCGATTCTTCACGAGGTGTTAAGTCAACTTCCCGAGATTAATTGCAAAACCTTTATTTTGGCCTTTCATTTTGCCTATGCTCTCTTGCGGCAACAGGATTTGGACCAGGTCCGGGCTATTGTCCTCCACCATCATCTGCCTATCACCGTGTATCTGAATTTTGGTGCTCCCACCTCCATCCGAGCAATGACCGATGAGACCCTGCGCCAGACCCTGTGTGCCTTTCCCAGGATGAAGGTGATGCACTGTATTCGAAATCCCTTCGATCTGTATCGGAGTACCATGGAAATTATCCAAGGAGAGCTGGCCGAGCACCTGAAGACGGTCTATCAGAAGAGTTGGATCTGTTTACTCGGGTACTTCCAAGCCACCCATCTGTCAGAGTTGATGGGCCCGGACCAGTACATGTTCGTTAAACTGGAATCGATGCATCTGGCCCATCGTGAGACCATGGACGCCGTTTGCCGCTATCTGAACATTGGTTTTTCCGAAACCCTTCAGGAAAGTACCTTTGACGGCAAGATTTGGTGGGGTAAATACCCCAAAACGGCCCCTCTCAACGGGATTAATCCAGACTTTAAAGAAAACACATGGCCAGACCGCATGGATGACGGAACCTTGGCCTTGTGCAATGCCATTTTCAGAACCTTGGCGGTGAAGCACGGCTATCACATTCCTGAATGCCGGGCCCGCATTCCCAATGTCTATGTGAACTGGACCCAATATGAGCAAAAAGCCTATAAAGCCTTGATCCGAGATTACATGCGTCGCCCTCTGAAGCATTTTCGCTCATTTTTACCGGTCATTCTTGCGTATCCGTTTGTTCGTACCCGTTTCATGTATGAGATGTGTCGTGCTGCGAAGACCATCGGGCGCTCTTGGCCGAATCTGGACTATCGGGCGTTTTGGATGCGCAAAAACAAGGCCTGGATGCAGGCGTTGCCCTATCGGCAAAACCAGATTCTCTCCAGCGATGCGCAAAATCCCGTTGGCGTGCGCTAGACGCTTCGGTCACCAACCTCGACTTGCCAGGGCCGTATTTTGGGAGTAAGATCTTGAAGGAATTGACAAATAAACCTTATCGGGATGTAGCGCAGCTTGGTAGCGCACTTCGTTCGGGACGAAGGGGCCGCAGGTTCGAATCCTGTCATCCCGATTCTTAATTCCCACCCCAATGGTTCTCATAGAGAGGCTTTTGACCCTGTATCGGGTAAGATGGCCTTTGAAGCTTTATTTGAGAATCCTCAGCCATCAAAACACAAAATTCGACAAACTCGGACACAAACTCCGACATTTTTGAGTGTCAAAGATGCCGCTATCATACTGGGCAAGAATGAACGCACCATTGCTCGATGGTGTGCTTCAGGAACCCTCGCTGCTATCCCTAAAGCGTTTGGCATTAAAACAACGTGGCTTATAAGTCCCCAAGCGGTTGAGCTGAAATTGCTCGAAATCCAGCACAGTCAAAGTGCGAGTGTTGATGTGTCTAAGGTTGCTAAGCGATCTCACAAAGACCTCATAGGGCCTTGGAAGGCTGCTATGCGATCTGGTGGGATTGGTAATAAGCCCTTTAGCCCCAGAACCATAGAAACCTACAACGTCTATCTGCCTCCCTTTGTTCAGAAATATAAGACTGTCTCAGCCGAAACCTTGAAGAAGGCCCTAAACGCTATCCCCGTTGAACAGTTTGCCAAGCGTCTTAAACTTTATGAGGCTGTGGTGTGCTTCGCTAAGTTTGCCGTGCAGGAAAATTCCCTGGAAGCTTCTGAGCTAGAGGCTATTAAGCAACTTCGGCCAAAGAGACACCTTCCGCCTAAGCGTAATACAGTCACGGAGAGGCAGCTAGGAAGCCTCACAGCAGCTTGCAAAGATCCGTTAGATACTTTGATAGTAACTCTGTTAGCGAACACAGGACTTCGAGCTTTCGAGGCCTGCAATTTACGACTTAGTGATATTGACTTAGCCGCTGCCACTTTGAACGTTCAATTAGGCAAAAACAACAAACCAAGAACGGTAGGGCTTAATCCGGCTACAATCCAGACTATACAACAATATGTTGAGGTTGTTAAGCCATCTACCTATCTGCTACTCAACTCCAAGGGGCAAAAGATGGACAGGCATGGCCTAAAGAGGCGGCTTGAAAGAATCGGCAGAGATGCTGGAGTCAAAGTGTCACCTCATTCCCTTAGGAGAGTTTTCGTGACTCTTAATGCAAACCGAGGGAAGCCCCTACCAATGATTCAGATGGCTTGTGGGCACTCTGACATAAGGACAACAATGGGCTACTGTCAGACTTCGCAGGATGAACTAATCGAGTCAATGAAGCAATGGGATTGAATTCAAGAATCCCAGAAAGGAGCAACTATGAGCGTTTCTGAAGTGACATTTACGGGTATGACAGAGGGGCCTGACAAGACCCTACTGACACTTAGGGCTGAAGCGGCAGGGCATCTGTTTGAGGTGTCTGAGGGATTCTCAGAAGTTCAAAGGAGCTATTTATGGTTATGCTTCAGTCAAAGTCTGAATGGCTATAAATTCCCTGTTAAAGGTAGGATCAAAAGCTCTGAAGTTGATGGCACAAATAAGCCCCTGGACCCTGTATTTATTGAATTCATTGAGCAATAAAAAAGCCCCAGCCTCCACAGGGGAAGCTAGGGCGTTTAATCAAATACACATGAGTGTGTACACATTGGTGTGTAAGAGTCCTAAGTCATAGAGTCTCGACAGGTCAAGGCCCAAAAAGTCTTGGCCTGTTTCGTGATTAGTTTTTAATTCGAAGTTGCTGGTTACGGATTTCCAGTCGGCGTAACCAAGGGTTTTTATCGCATTGTCCCAACGGTGGAAAGTGAAGTAATCACATTTCTGTATGGTTAAGTCTTTGTACCACAGCGGGAATGAGAAGTCACAGCGGGTATTTTGTGTGATTTTACTGTCAATGCGTTTACCTTTTAGAATGTAGTCAAATCCCGGATCGCCTCCACGTTTGCCTTCAGAGGGCTGAGGGAGACTCTCGTTAAATTGTTTTATGTAGTCCTCAACTGAAGCTCTATATAGAAAGATGTCAGCTAACTCAGCTACACCACCGTGATAGTGGTTTTTAATTTGTCGCTCTAATTCATTTTTGGAGAGCCGCTCCGGGTTTCTAATCCTAAGCGCAAAGATTTCTTTTAAAGTGTTTTTGTCGCTCTCAAACTGGATTCTTAATGTGGGCGCAAAGGTTATCAACGGATTGTCCTGCTTTGCTATTACAAAGCCGATTTCTGAAAATTCATGCAGGAAATCCTGTTGCTCAAGTGTAAGCATTAATACCTCTCTTAAAGCCAAAGTGGTGTTAGGCCCTGTAGAGAGCCCACACCGACTTTGACTGTGTGTATCTTGAGTTAACTATCCAAAAGCTGTCATTGCACCAGGAGCTTCATACCAGTTGTGTCCTGATGTTGGAGTCACAAGTTTCTTAGCACTGCTACTGATGGCAGCGGCAATTTCTTGGGCCAGTTCTTTCTTGTCCTTGGCATAACCTTCAATGACGAAGTTGTTACTAATTTGAACGCCCTGCCCTGCTTGTGACTTATGCAGACCTGTCGGACTCCAGCTAGCACTCGATCCGTGACCTCTCAGGCCCTTTACTGGCTTGCTGGTATCGGCCCTTTGTTGGACGTTCATCGCCTCATACTTGAGGTGTCCTAGTCCTGGAAGTCCTGAAGCTAAGTTGTAGACCATCGCTGTAACAGCAGAAACAACTTTAAACCATGCCGCCACTATGCCGCTATTTGTGATCAAAGCAGCTATAGTAGCAAGTCCTGCTGTTACTGCCGCTGCTACACCAAGGACTCCAGCTACAGTTACTCCAGGTAGGGCAGCGATTAAAGCAGTGGCAGTGACAATAGCACCACCCACAACTAAAGCAGCGGCTCCTAACAGACCGAAAATAAATAGGAATCTTGTCAGCTTGGGGTGCTGTTCCACAAAGCTTTTCAACTCTTGGACTACTGGAGTTAGGGCTGCCGCCCACTGTGCAAACATCGGTATGAGGTTTTGCCCCAGAGCCACTTTCAGATTTTCCATAGCCACGTTAAGCGCTGCGAATTTACCAAGGTCACTCTTACTAAATTTAGCCGCTGCTTCCTCAGTGCCAAAGGCTTCCCCATACATCCCCTGGTGGCGTTTGACGGCATATCTCTGAAGCGCTGTGGAGATGTTAATGCCTGCTGCATTCTGTGAGGACCACAAACCAGCCATAGCAGGGATGCTAGAGGGGTTAGTGATATCGACACCCTTTTTAGCAAAGGCAGGGCCTAAAACCGTATACAGCCATTCCACTTTGTCTTTGAGATACAAGTCTTGATTCTTCAAGGTAAAGTCTGCAATGTTCCCCTTGGCATTACGTTTAACGTTCTCCAGTAACCCAAGTTGGAACCACTTTTCCCGCTTTTCCTTAGAGACACCATGAGCGGCTAAATGAGCAACGGCGAAACGGTCCATAGCAGTGAAACCAGTTCCGGCTCTAGGCCCTCCCATCTCCTGCATCATTACAGCCATGTTTGCGATGGCCTGAGGGCTTTGAGAGGTGCGGGTATATGGCATGTTTTTCATCATTCCGTGGATGGCATGCATGTCTACCTTGCCGCCCGTCATATAGGCCACTCGCATATAACTATCGAGGTACTTCATCATTTTGTAGGCGTTGAACTGACCACCCATCTGCAATTCTGCCGCTCTCTGGGCATCCCAACCCATTTCTTCAGCCCGTTCTCCGTAGAGTCCCTGAAGACCTAAGTTGAATTTAGCCATATAAGCTTGCATACGCATCGCTTCTCGATAGTTACCAAAGACAGCATACGAGTCTTTGAAGTTGTGATAAGCCGTTGCAGTAGACAGCGCTGGAAACATTTTAGTTAGTCGGCTGACTTCGGTAGTTACACCGGTGATTTGCTTGGTGGTAAGTCCCAAGCCCTGTAGCTCAAACTTCAGTTTCTCGACTTTCTTGGCTGCGTCCACAGATTCTTTACCTAAATGAACAAATCCGGCTACAACAGCACCGCCAACCATCATTGCACCCAGCCCACCCATGAGCTTTAACTGTCTGTTGATATGCCCTACGTTCTGCCCCGCTCCCTTTGCAAGGTTGCTAAAGTGAATGAGATGCTTACTAGCGTTGTCCACCATGTGCAATGCAACGTAAACACGGAAAGCTCCACTGCCGCTCATTAGGAAGCCTCCTGTATGGGTAAATTTAATCGAATCCTGATTAGGATGTTATAAATTGGGTTGGGGCCTTTTAGACCTCGGTAGATTGCCTCTTTTTCAGTCTGTGAGGCTGTCTCTCTCGCTTGGAGCAGAGTCACAGCGGGGTTAATGGTATTCATCATAATTTCACCTAATAATTAAAAGCCTAAGTTCCGAAAGGCTGCTTAGAATTGCCCTGCGACACTTAGGCTTGTGGTGAGTATCACAGTCAAAGTTGTGTGTTATGGGTATTTTCGAAGTTCAATCATTCAAACTATGTTTAACGTGCTCATCAGTAAGTAAAA
>JBGUGD010000025.1:0-195763 GCA_041697335.1 Vampirovibrionaceae bacterium NZW_1234
TCGCATCCTGGAGCGGTAGTACGTTCCAAGGGTTGGGCTGTTCGCCCATTAAAGCGGTACGTGAGCTGGGTTCAGAACGTCGTGAGACAGTTCGGTCCATATCCGGCATGTGCGCAAGAGATTTGAAGTGGAGCCGTCCTTAGTACGAGAGGACCGGGACGGACGGACCGCCAGTGTACCAGTTGTCACGCCAGTGGCAAACGCTGGGTAGCTGTGTCCGGAGCGGATAAATGCTGAAAGCATCTAAGTATGAAGCCCACCACAAGATGAGATCTCTCACGCGGTCAACGCGGTAAGTCCCCTCGAAGAGAATGAGGTTGATAGGCAGCAGGTATAAGTGTGGTAACGCATTCAGCCGAGCTGTACTAATAGGACGAGGGCTTTTCCTATTTTTGGCAATCCAATAAGTTGCAAAAAACATATTTCATCGCCTTTAGTGGCGGCTATGCAGTTCTCAGGGAACACCCGAAAGCATTCCCTGGTGGTTTAGTGACTGGAAAACACCCGTTCCCATTCCGAACACGATCGTAAAGACAGCTCACAGCGACAATACTCGGACCGGCAGGTCCCGGAAAGATAGCCTTCTGCCAGGGTACTTATTTTAAAAAGCCTCTTTGTTTTATACAAAGAGGCTTTTTTCATGGAATAGGTTTCGCTTTTCCATATGGTTCTTAATAACGTGATCTTTGGACGATTTTGTTCATAAAGATTCATAAACGGGTAATATATCAAAAAATATTGGTTTTATACCATTATTAATACTAGGCTGTTTGATGATGCGCAGGGTGCTTTGAGCATAGGCACTGAGTTGCGTGTCTTTTGTGCAATAAGTTCATCGTGAGTTTGATCTCCATTAATCAAGCTTTTTTGAATCGTGAGCACCTTACGAGTTTAGCCTAGGAGTTGATCGCTGGGAGAGACTCTAAGATCCAGGATTGGTTTCCTGTTGGGATGGTGATGACTTTTATTTGCCTTTCTCTTTCATGGATTTGAAAAGAAAGAATAGAACGAATGGATTCAAGGGTGCTGGACCCTGGGGTTCATCTTGCCACCGCTGGATATCTTGTTGTGGGGGATAGCCATTAATACCTCGATTGTTCCGTGACATTGGCGGCTGAGGACCTCGTTGCATGGCTTGCTGATTTCTTGGTGGTCCATTTTGTTCTGGGTATCCCGGACCATTGGGTCTTCGATTCTGTTGCGGGCCAGGTTGTAATGGGCCTTGTCTTCTTGCCGCCTGTCTTTGGGACGGTGGGGGCCCACCCATGGGGTTTCTCATTTGAAAGGAATCTTGTCTTTGTTGATTATCAAAGGAAGGTATATTCATCAGAAAAGAAGGGGTGTCCAGAGTTCCCACCACGCGACCGCCGCCGCCGCCCTGAAGTTTGGGCAGCACAGACGTACTTAAGATGTCGTTAACCAATTGCATTGGGGGGGCCGTTTCCTCTTTCTTCTCTTCGCTTCTCCCTTGGGTGTCGTTTATTGCCCAAGTCATGTGTAGGAATAAAAAATATCTCCTAAACAAATAAAAAAAAGTAAACGTCTGCAATTGCCCCGAATCGGGTCTGCGTTTTTCGATTTGTTACATAACACACAGAAAAGCCAGGATAGATTTAGTCTCGTTTCTGAAAGAGAAATATATGACTGCTGTAGGGTGTTTCTTTCGCCATCCCCTGACCGAGAGAAGACTCGGCCAACAACGTATAACCTAGCCCTTCAATGCGGTTTCGAAGTTGGGAGGAAGGTCTGAAAACGGCCTGTAACGGAGCCCGGTTAATGGTTACAGGTTCTTCCCCGACGGCCAGCATATCCCGGATTAAAAGATAACCTGAAGGGTTGATGTGTTGGGTAACTGCCTCAATATAGCCGGATAAATCGTCTTCATCGCAGTAGTAACGTGTTGTTCCGATACAACAGGCAAGGCTGTACCTGCCTTCAGGCAGAGGGGGTTTAATGGATGCCACGTGGAAATGAACATTCTGAATGCCAAGGGCATAGGCATCCTGAAGGGATGGAAGAATCAATTTTTCAGAGAGCGCATAGCCTTGAACACGTTTACAATGGTTCGCTAACACCAGAGGCAGCCATCGATTTCCACAGCCATAGTCCACAACGGTATCCGTGGACGTCAGAATCGGTATCAGCATTTGATGGATAAACCACAGTTCTGCATGGAACTGATCCGCTTGCCGGTACCAATCCTGATAGGCTGCCCGACATACCCATTTGAATTCGGCATAATCCGGTGGCGGCTGGTTCAAGTTAGGGGTCGCTATTAAGGGCACAATCGTTTGGGGTCTCTCTGTTGACTTAAGTTCATTGTATCACTCGCCTATCGTGTCCTGCTTGCTGGCATGGGCTTGTCCCTATTGCATCATCTTTTTGAACTCAAGCGGCTCTTTTCTGCTTCTCCCAGTTGTCTTTATGTATTGCCAGCTTCTTCAGATTTCGGCGTTATCCTCTTCTTCGCCAAAAAGAGGAGGAGTTTTGGGGCGTCAGAAAAATGCCCTCAGTGCGTTGTCGCACCAAAGGGCATTTGAAAAGCGAATTTAAAGTTATTTGGACTTTTTAATGGCGTCCATCACCAAGCTTCGAAGCTCTTCCGGGGTAATTTCCCGCTCAACTTTCTGAAGGGGTTTACCTTGAGCGTTATAGAGAATATAGGCCGGAATGGTGGCCAACCCATATTTATCAATATACTTCTGTGTGCCGGGATCTTCCACATTCAAATCGACGAGATGCATTTTATCGCCGGTCTCTTTTTTCAGCACCTTCACATAGGGCTTTAACTTGCGGCAGCTACTGCACCATGGAGCCGAAAACTCCAATACGGTTACTTTCAAGCCCGGTTGCTTAACTCGGAATTCCTGTGGCAGATCGGGAATCCCGGCGGCAAAGGCACTTAACGTGATACAGGAGGACAAAAGCAATCCTGCCATTGTCCGAGAAAATAGAGGTACAAAACGCATCATCATATCAATCCTTTTGCTTTGTGAAACTACGTCCTCTACACAAGTTAGATCAGGCCCAGCATCTGGAGAAACTGGTTCCAGACACCCAGCCCTTGGGCAATAAACATCGCCCCAACCAGAAGAAACGCCACGGCGCTGACTTTATTCAGAGTGGACCCAACTTTGCGGAAGGTGCCCATATGCTTGAGCATTCCTGTTCCCAGACCCACAATCATCAGCAGCACACCTTGGCCTAAAGCATAACTAAACAGGCTGGTCCCTCCCAGAAGGATGTCATTCTCGTGACTGATAAAGCCCAAAATGGCTAACAGAAACGGAGTGCCGCAAGGGGACGATGCCGTACCAAAAGCCATACCCAAAACCAACGGGGTCAGGTAGCGGCCATAATTGGTTTCAGGAAGTTTGGTGACAAACTGCGGCAAGGGCAGGTGAATGACTTCCAGAAGCTGGAGGCCCATTAAAATGGCCAGAGCCCCAATCGTATAATACCAGCCACTGCCTAAAACGTTCCCGAATGTCAGTCCAAGAACGCTGGCGGCAACGCCCAGGATGGTCATGATAATGGCAATCCCCAGAATGAACATGGCCAGCTGGAGAAACAGTTTGAACTTGGAATCTTCACCGTACCCGGTAATGTAACCGATAATAACCGGGAGCATTCCTACGGCACAGGGTAATAACGAGCTAATGATACCGCCCACAAAGGCAATACCGATGACGCCAATCGAACGGGCACCGTAGTGCTCCAGGAGCAGTCCGCTTAAATCCATCATGATTGTTTGGGGGCCTCCGCTGTCATGGCATTCAGATTTTCCATCAGGGGTTTTAACTCTTCAGCGGGGTGATAATCGTATTTCACATTCACGATTTTACCGCCGGGGGCGATAAACACCAGCACAGGGACGGCCGTCGGCTTAAAGAGTTTCAAGATGTCCCCATGGGCTTGCCGATCCCGCATGACATCAAAGCCCTTAAAAACAATATTCTTATATTGCGGCATCATCGTATGAAGCACCGGCTCCAGTTTCTGGCAATCCAGGCAATACTTTGAGGAAAAATCAATCAGTACGGGCTTATCCTTGGCTTCAGGTAAAACCTGAACCAGTTGCTCCGGAGTGACCCGGTTAATGCCAATATAAATGGCAGCATCAGCAGACTTGACACCACCTTTAGGGTGAAGGCTGCACGACGTTGCTCCCGTAATCAGCGCTGCTCCCAGCATGAGGGCCAGGGTCATTTGGGTAAATAAGGACACCTTGCTACGACTTGTCTTGGAAGGCTTATGGGGGGCCTGTTGTGTCAGTTGTGGCATGTAAGAACTCCATTTCCTATCTGACTTGATTCAACGCAATGCACGGGAGGCAATATTTAAACCTGGGAAGCAGGACTTCGATCTCGGCTGTAAACCAATCAAAATCAACGGACGAGGGTTCACTGCCCCATGCATTCATTATAGGCTTGAATTACTGATTGGTAATCCGGTGGACCAGACTTGCCAAATCATCAGCCTTGAAGACCGGCAATGAACAACGACTGTTGGTGCACACGAAGGCAGCCGCTTTTTCCAATTCGGGGTATTCGACATCGGGGTTTGGCATCGGACCTTCACGCTTATCCCACCACTCAACCCGCTTATAGAGCGAGGGATATTTTACGGCCGCCTCGAACAGCTGTTGAGCCTGCTGATCGTCTTTGTGACCCACAATGGTAATGTGTAGCGGTGGCTGGGATAATTCACTGTCTGCCAGCAACACGGGAGCCGGAAAGTATTGGTCGGCAATGCTGGGGGTCGCCAAAAAACGCATGGAATTGGCTGCAATCGTCCGGTATTCGGGGTCTCCGGTGTAATGAGCCAATAAATTGGCAAAGCGGGCCACCAGGACGTTTTCATCCCTGGAGGTGAGCGGTTTTGCCGGATTGTTGGGGCTGTGGTTTTCGGCACTGATGTATCCCGGAGCCCCATCCGGATCCTTGAACCGGGTGTCGATAAATTTGGCGGCAGCCTGGGCTTTGTTGAGATAGTCCCGGTTGCCGGTAGCCTGATACAGTGTCAGAAAGGCGCGACCCATGGAGATGGTATCACCCAGGTAAGGGCCGGCAACATCCTTTTCGTCGTGGCGAAAACCGCCATCGGGGAGACTCCTGTTTTCGAGAACCCAGTTCATTGCTTTTTCAGCCCGCTTCAAATAGGTTTCGTCCTGGGTTGCAATGTATAAATGAGCCAAGGCATTAATTACCCAGCCGTTTTCCCGGGCATAGGAGTGCTTATCGATGCGGGGCATTCCCAGCTTGCGGCGCTCGGCATCGTTTAAGGCAAAATACTCACCGCTGTGCTCACCTTGGATCAGGTCGGCATCCTGGCTGGTATAGTAGGCCCCTTCCGGGCTGGACAGGAAATTCTCCAGGTAGCTGTAAATCTTTTCTGCGGTATCCAAATGAGCTGGATCTTTCCATAGGCTGTAGGCTTGAGCATAGATGCGCAGGTTTTCGGCCTGGACGGACATGATTTTTTCAAAGTGGGGGTGCTTCCAGTCCCCATGGGTGGAGTACTGGTAGATCCCACCCCAGACCGGGTCCAATAGATTGACCTGAACTTTAAGTGTTTCTTTGACTTGGTTCTCAGCTTCTTTATCCCCGGTACGGGCTTTGGCCATGGCATATTCCACGCTGTCCCAATCCATGAATTTATGAGAACCGATGCTCCAGCCACCCTCTTCGGTATCGTACTGGTTGGCTTGAATTTCCTCCAGGTCCTTGCGTAAGTCTTCGGCCAGGAAGGGATCCGTCGAGTAATCTTTCGAACTCAGTTTGAGAGACTCATCGTCATCGGGCTCCGGAACAGGGTTTGCAACCAGTTTTTTAAGCAGGGGCACCATTTCTTCCGGTGGGATGTACCCAGCTCGCTTAGCCAATTCGGTACCATTGGGAGCATAAATCACGGTGGCGGGCCAGCCATAATCCATGTAGCGGTTCGAGAGGTCGGGGCGAGAGTCCTGATCCACGCGAACAGGAATAAACTTGGATTTTAAAATCTTCATGACTTCGGGGTTGTGATAGGTTTTTTCTTCCATGACGTGACACCAATGGCACCATACGGCTTCCAGATCCAGAATCACAAACCGGTTTTCTTTCTTGGCTTGCTCAAAAACACTGTCGGACCAGCCAGACCATTGAAGTCCAGAACTCTCAGATGCAAATACAACAGAAGGAAGGCTGGAAAAACCCACAGACAAGCTGGTGGCCAGCATGAAGGAGATGATTCGTTTTTTCAAGGGATGCCTCTTTCGACAGGTGTCACATCATACATAAGGTTGCATTACTTCCTTATTCTATCAGAGCGCAATGGGGGGCAGACCCATCAACCACATGAGTCTTCAGGGTTGAGTCTGCTACGGGTTTCCTGAGAACAGACGGTTGGAATGGATAGAGAGGACTAGGTGTTACAAGAATGCAACACGGGCTCAAGAATTCGTGGATGTCGCTCGATACCATGGGCATCTCTCAAGAAATGTAACGTGGATCGCTTGAAATGTACCCGAACACCTCCTCGTCGAGGAAATCACCTGAGACTATGAAACGCCAGAAACGATGGTACGAGAAAAACCCCCTGACCCGAGAAGCGATGGAAATTTGGCGCGATATGCCGCACCCCATTCGTCGGGGTCTGGGTAAATTCATCTTTAATATCTGTACCAGCTCCCGTGCCTATCGGGAGGGGCGCTTGGACTCGGTACCCAACATGTTTCCCGAATTGTACCTGATGTTCCGCAAGCGTCGCTGGTATGACCAAGACCCGATTGTTCGCAAGGCTTTTATTGCCATGGGCTATACCAGTCATCGCGAGATTGTCTGGCTTGCCGAACGCATTGTGGTGCTGAAAAAGCTCCTGGAACAACAGGCTCTGGATGGGGATTATATGTCCGAGGATCAAATCGATCGCATGTTGTCCTCTGTTTTTGCCCGAAGCCATTAACGCCTCAGAATTTCATCCTTCCTTCGTGCCCAGGCAGCCTTCCCGGCCCACAGTCATGCTGACTTTTCAGCGGAAGGTGTGACGCGGGTTCCCAGTGTTGAGTCCATCGCGGATGCGGGCTTGTATAAGCCATTATCGAAAATATACTCTTCCACTTTTCGAGGCACCAGCTTTAACAGACGTTTACCTTGGGCGGCCAGGGTTCTGACCAAGGTCGAGGACACCTTCATTGGGGGTGTTTTAACGGGTTTAATGCTGAGTGGAATCTGTTTACCGTTATAATTCAGCACGGTGGGCAAATCGGCTTGGGTCTTGTCTCGGGGCGAGATGTACAAATCACAATTCTCAAGAATGATGGGGCCCCGATCGCCCCAGAACTGGGGCATGGTTTCCAGAACATCCAGACCCATACCCATGGGGTAGCGAACCCCTTTATCTTTAAACAGGGTCCGAAAGCCGGGACACAGATGTTCAAGGGTATTGATGGTGTAATTGGGTGGAGGCAGATGATTCTCAATGTCAGACACAGAGACATCCGTCAGGTTTTCCATGGCCAGTTTCGCCATGGCCAGGCGATGATGAAACGGCGTGGCTTTTTTGGCATCCTTGACCGGGTGGGCTGCTGCAGGCACAAATTGAACCTTGATGTTGTACTGGTCCCGGATAGCTTTGGCTAAAAACCAGTGCCCCCAATGGGTGGGGTCGGCGGCGCTGCCCAGAAAACATTCATTCAGGACGGGCGTGCTCTGCCCGAACCGAACCGAAGATTGGCGATTGGCCTGTTGCCCGCGACGGGCAAGGGATAATGACGCAAGGGAGGAAGAAAACCGGATCACACCCATCACACCTCAAAAAACCTCATCCGTTGATGATACTCATTCAAGAGAAAGAGCAAAGTCTTCAGCAGGATATTGCAACGAACGGTAACAATAGCGCCTCAGAAAACTGTTGTGCAATGGCTAGCGTGTGGGATTCGCAGGGGCGGATGTCGGTTTTTTCCCTGATCCGATACCGGTCAGGGCCCGAAGGAACCAACCGCGCCAGGTCTTCGGATCGATCTGGCTGTCAATCAGTTGGCTTAACAACTTCGTCCGTCCTTCCTCCGTATGTAGATCGCCGGCTTGGGAGAGGATCTGGTTAATGATGGCTTCCTGCCCTCCCAGGGCTTCAACGGCGGTATTAACCAGTTTCTTCTGGCCTTCCGGTGTGTTGACATCGTTGATCACCGGGAGGGCCTCCTTGAGTTTGGCAAATAACGTGTTGATCAGTTCTTCTTTGCCGCCCAGGGTTTCAACCAGGGCCCCCATCAATTCTTTTTGGCCTTGAGGGTCATTAATTTTCTCCACCAGCGGCTTAAACTTCCGGGCCAGGGCATTCACCAGATCCCGGGACAGATCTTTATCCTTGATGGCCTGTGCCAGGGCATCGACGAGGTTGTTGTCCTTAATGGCTTTCCCCAGGGCCTGGCTGAGTTCTTCCATGCCGTTTTCGCCCTTGAGCTTTTTGGCCAGATCCGGGTAGCGTTGCTCGGCAACCGTAAGCAGCATATCGATGAGTTTCTTTTGGCCCTTTTCGTCTTTCAGGAGTTTAAGAACAGGATCCAACTGGGGTTTAACCGCTTCGAGGCCATCTTTAATGATCTCCTGGCGCTCTTCCTTGCGTCCGAACATGTTTTTCATGTATTCGGTTAAGGAGTTCCATTTGAAGGCGATGAACGCGGCGGCCGAACCCACAATGGCGAGGATACCGCCCACGGTTATCCAGCGACGGTAGCGGCGATAGAAGGAGCGTTTGATGGGTTTTTTAGGTTCCTCTGGCGGGGGCTCTGCCGATTTGGTTTCGACAGGGGCTTCTGTCTGTGACGCCTCTTTTTCAGCCAGCAATTCCTGTAACGAAGGGAAGCTCATGGGTTGGTGGCGCATGGGCAACCCTTGGGCATGGCGATAGCGCTGCCAATAATCCGTTTGCCCATACCCTGAGTTGGAATAAGGTGAATACTGACCGGCATATTGGCCATAGTATCCTGCCTGTCCCGTTTGGGCACCCGAGTAGCCATAGGGCGAACTCCCCTGGCCATATCCTGTTTGTGAATAAGGAGACCATGGCGCCGTACGCGCAATTTGCGCGTACGGAGAAGAAACATATCCCCGTTGCGTATAGGGAGACCCGGCAGATGGATAGGCCGTGGTGGTTGTGGGTATGGGTGAGTACAAGGGAAACCCCTCCGTCATGAATGCAAGGATTCGTTTGGGATGCATTCGTGTTGTGTCGTCAGTAATAAAACCCCTCCAGACGGTTTTGTGACAGGCAATTTCCCAGGCGTGAAACGGACGCTTTGAGCTTATTTCACATGGTCTATCCTGAGGGGGGGATCAGATTCTATGAGAGGAACGGAAAAGTTTTCCGTTCCTCTGACTTGAAATTGCCCAACACACATCATTCATGGGGCTTCTAGGTCATTCAGCGGATTTTTCACCAAGATCCCTTAGATGCTACAGGGACAAAATGCAGGGGATTCGATACAATAGGGAAGTCGTATTTTGAAAACAGGCTGAATTGCAATCCCCTATGTTATCTGATCACAAGACCATTATCGTCCTGGACCTCGAAACCACAGGGTTGGACCACCGTACGGAGCGGATTTTGGAGTTTGGGGCCGTTCGCCTCGAAAACGGCGAAGTGGTGGATGAGTATGAAACCCTGGTGAATCCGGAAGTCCCGATTCGCCACAGCAGCTTTAACATTCATGGCATCTCCGAGGAGATGGTGAAGGATGCCCCCAAGATCGAAGAAGTGATGCCCAAGATTCTGGAATTTATTGGGGAACATCCTTTTGTGGCCCACAGCGCCATTTTTGACTACAGCTTCCTGAATGAGACCATGAAGCGCCTTTATGAAAAGCGCCTGACCAATTTGCGGATTGATACCTTTGATATGTTTCGGGTGGTCTTTCCGGAAGAGCCCAGCCATGGGTTGTCGGCCTTGTTGAGCAAGTTTGGCTATGCCTCGGATGTGAAGCATCGGGCCCTGGACGATGCCAAGAATCTGGCCCTGGTGTATCCGAAACTTCGGGAACTTTATGAACAGCAAATTTCCTGGCAGCTTTCCCAGTTGACCAATGTGCCCTATCTGGCCGAGCGTTACTTGCGGTTGCAGAAAACCATCCAGATGCTTCAGGCTGAAGCCGGTGATCTGCGTGAGATCTTCAAGATTTATTTTCAGGAGGGCGGTAAGCCCTTGCTCACCACGTCTGGTGAATTAATGGTGTCGTCCTATCGGCGCAACTATGAATACAATGAACCGGCGCTTCGTCAGATTATCGAAATGGCGGGCTTGGGGCATCAGGCATTTAAAGTGAACACCAAAGTGGTGGATCGACTGATCGATCGCAACGATACCGATGCCGATGTTCGTGCGGCCCTCAAGGAAGCGCGAGTTCAGATGTCTGAGTCACGTCTGATTTCCTTCATCAAGCCGACCGAGACCGTTGAGATTACGTCCATTGCCGAAGAGGAACCGGCGAAAGAAGAAGTCTCTTCCGAGTAATTCATCGAATACTTCACGATTAGGGTTATTCAGTCCCCTTCGTTTCACCAGGGGGAACCAACGGCGACGGGTCCGGAAGCTTTTCCAGCAGACTTTTGGCAATCGCTTCTGCCTTGGGATCGATTGGGATCTGGCGGAAGTTCTCGAGCTGTTTTTTTACCATTGTTGCCGTTTCTCTGGCAGAGAGTGAAAAATAGGAGGCATATCCTCTGAGTGTGCCGGAGCGCTGCTGAACCTGGAGTGCTCCGAGACGTTTCAGGAGTCCTTGATAATAACGTTGGACGAGATTATGTTCGGTACCCCAATACAGAGCACGCCCCGGATTCTGAGCGAGCGCGGTTGTCACTAATGCTTCCACCAATCCTTGAAATCGCCCGTTGAGGGGTGGGGGTGGCTGAAGGTTATTGGCATAGCGATCCCGTCTGTTCCAGTAGGGCACCTCTAAACTGTGAAGCTCAACGCTGAAGGGATATCGGGTTGCCTGGATGACGCCGGCTACTTTTCCGTTCACCATTCGGTCGCCTTCCCGATGTCCTCCCACCGTGATGACATAGGTCCGGTTTCGTTCAACGAGATGTGCTATTCGGGTGACCAGGTGAAGTGCTTTTCTTAAGGGCCAGGGCAGAGTTTGCACCCTGTCATGATGACGAGCCAAAAACTTGGCATCAAACCTGAGCCGATCGGAAAAGGTTTGTTGATAAGGCGGGCCGGCATCACTCCAGTGCGAAAAAATGGTTTCCAGCCGTTTGTAATCATCAGGTTCAACCTCCCAGACCTGCGCGGGCACATACCCGCTGGTCCCCGATGACACAAAACGGACCGGAACGTCATTGCAGAGAATGGCGCCAAAACGCATGGCGGAATTCGATGGGACCAAAGTTGAGCAATGTGGAAGTGACAGCTGCAATGGGAGAGACCTCTGTGGCCAGCTGAAGTTAACCTGCAACAGTAAACGCCAAACAACACTCGAAATTGACTCCCAACTCCGCTACTGAGTTTCAATAGCGCGTGTCGGGGATCGCTTATCTTGTTACAAAGTTAATAAATTAACAAAAAATTTATTATTGATTGTTTTTATAAATACAAATGGATTCGTCGTACGGAGGTTTCGCTTCTCATCTCTCCTGTCTTCCGTACGGGGCTCTCTGAGCCAATTCCCATGAGCAATCGTAAAGAGTTTAGAGTTAGGAGTTTCGCCGATGTTTTCACCAACAGCTTTTCAACCGCAACGATCTTTTTTGCCCCCGCCAACGGGTCGTATTTCGCGATTTGATGATATTGCCGCCCGTATTGCTGCGCATGATGTTTTGATGAACGGCAATATGAACGGGACCATCTATTATCAAACGTTGTTCAACCCCAAAGGCAGTGGTCAGGGTGAAGTGTTCCTGAGTGATCCTGAACGTGCCTCGGTATTTATGAACATGCTTCAGCGGGATTATTACGATGATGGTGTCGTCAATGGTTCGGCTCAGCGCAAAGTAGTTGTGGATAACTACTACAACACCACAGGCCATTATCTGGCACCCATTATGAATGCTCCGTTGCGTCCGGCGGATACCAGCTATGAAGCTATCTTCAAGCCGGGACTCAGCAATCGGGATCCTGATTTCCTGCAAAAGCAGATGCAGTATGCCGGATTAAATGCAACCCAATTGGGTGCTTACGCACTGTGGGGGCACGCAGCCGGACAAAATGGCTTCTTGACGGATCAAAACGTTCGCCCGTTTTTGGCCAACAGCTATAGCAATCCCCAGGCGATCGACTATCGTATGATTCAGTCTTCTCCGGAAATCAAGCGCTATGTCGAGAACCTGTACTGGAGTCAGAGCCCGGCACAAGGCCTGAATAACGGGTTCCTGAGCGCCATGGAAAAGGTCTTTAATTTACCCGGGCAACTGGTCCGAGGCCCGCAACCTCGTCCTTTGACATCGTTTAGCTAAGGCTTTTCAGTGCCTCATAGGCACTCCGGATATTCTTCTCTTTATGATTTGAACCCACCCAGGGTTTACTCTGGGCTGGGTCTTTTTTTTGGTTTCACCGTGATAAAGCCGAGTGATCACGAGGGCAGATCTCTCTACGGCCTACGGCTATCCTGAAGAAGGAGAATCCTCGATCTGATGGGAAGGCCTCGTGATTTTGGGACAGTCTTATTCTGCTTCCGGGGGGATACTGCTGTGAACGGAGCCGGGTTGATGCTGCGTCAGGATATCTTCCAAGGTGACACCCAGGGCAGAGGAGGCCTGATGCGGAGCTGTGGGATCGGTTTTTTTGAATTTTTCAGACAAACGGCTCCACAATCTGGGT
Source organism: Vampirovibrionaceae bacterium NZW_1234 (assembly GCA_041697335.1). Taxonomy (GTDB): domain Bacteria; phylum Cyanobacteriota; class Vampirovibrionia; order Vampirovibrionales; family JAGQHJ01; genus JBGUGD01. The sequence continues at coordinate 12,799 of JBGUGD010000025.1, forward strand.
TTGTCCGGTTTTTGTTGACTCGCATGGACGGAAACCGTTGAGTGTACCGGCAATTGGTAGACACGCTGGTAGACCTTTTTCAGGTGTCTGGGCAAGTCGTCGTAGCGGACTTGGGCAACCTGCTCCAGGGGCAATGGCAATCGTGGTGAAACATCGTTTTGAAAGAGCGACATCGGGAGGGCCAATTGCAGGAAGTTGGGCTGGGTGAGCATCACTCCCTGATGAACGGCATGGGTTGGGGACACCAATACCAGGGTGGTGGCAAAGGCGGCGGTCAGTATCATGGCTTTTTGAGATAATCCGGTCCACCCGGACAGTCGATCTCGCATAATCCTCACTCTCAAAATGATAAGGGTTTTTCTAGCGCATTCATACGGCCCCCATAAATCCCAAGGAGGGATATAAACCCTTTTAGTATCAACACACCTGAGTAAAGAAGGGGCCTACTCCTATCATAATCATAATGGATCTGAAAGCAACGGTCGCCATCTAATCAGAGGAGGCGAGGCCATGGTGACGTTGAATATAGGATGCTTTAATAGATTATTGGGTTAACCGGGGATTGTCCTGGTGTGAGGGTTTACACAAGGATTTGGCCTGATCCAGGGTATTCAAAAATTGATTTGGGTTTTCCAGTTGGGTGCCCAGACGGATGTGGGCAATGTTGTGGGTAAACACCCGATCTTGCATGTTTTTCCAGTATTGGCAGTCTCCCGTACAGGAGGTTGCATAGACCTGGGTGGTGAAGGTGGATTTGGGAGGGAGGTCTATCACCAGGTCACCCTGGCTGATACGGGCTGAAAGTTTTGCGAGATCCAGGGGAATCACGCCGAAGCTGCGGGTCATCGACTGGAAGTTCACGTTCGTGCCGCTGTAACGTGTGCTGGCATCGATTTTGGGCGTGAAATTCAAATGACACAGATCCTGTGTCGGCAAGATGGAATAGGAGCGCAAGAGATAGGATAAGCCATGATCATGGCGGACACGGGGATAGAGAACCGTTTTGGCATCACTGTAAAGTACCGGTCTGTTGGTGGCGGTGTTCAGTTTTTCATAGAGCCAGTTGATGGTTTCCTGAAGAGAAGGTTTGCTGTCCACCGGCGGGACAGGCGGCTTTTTGAGAACAGGGGATTTATAGGGTGAGGATGAGAAGGCAGGACCAGAAAGGCCGGAGAGCAGCATGAGACAAAGCCCCAGAGTCAAGGCGATCCCATATCGAGATCGAATTCTGCTACTCATCTGCATTGTCTTGGACTCTCCTCCGTTCGTGTTTCCTGCTCTCTTTCCCAATAACCCTTGAGTTCGTCGCTAAATCATTCGTTTAAATTCAGTTGCCGAAATGCATTTATGGTTTGGTCGATATCCGCCTCGGTATGAGCCAGCGAAACAAAGCCTGCTTCGAAGGCTGATGGAGCCAGATAGACGCCCTGCTTCAACATACCGTGGAAGAATCGATTAAACCGTTCTTTATCACTCTTGAGCACATCGTCATAGTTCCGGATGGTGTGCTCGGCAAAAAATAACGTGAACATGGAACCCACTTGGGTGGTTGTGACCGAGAGACCTTTTTCTTGGGCAACGCTGGCAAGGCCTGACATCAATCGGGTTGTATTGGCCTCCAGGGTCTCGTACACCCCTTCTTCCTGTAACAATAGCAAGGTTTCAATGCCGGCTCCCATGGCCAAGGGATTGCCGGAAAGGGTGCCTGCCTGATACATCGGACCGGCAGGTGCCACGGTGTTCATAATGTCTTGGGAAGCACCATACGCCCCAACCGGGAGACCTCCTCCCACGATTTTACCCAGAGTGGTAATGTCGGGAAGAACACCATAAAGCTGCTGGGCACCGCCGTAGGCGACCCGGAAGCCGGTCATGACTTCATCAAAAATCAACAAGGCATGGTATTGGTCTGCCAGATTGCGAAGCCCTTGCAGGAATCCGGGCTCAGGTGGAATACAACCCATATTGCCGGCAACAGGCTCGACCAGAATGGCCGCAATGCTGTCGGGGAATTGCTGAAATAATGCGTCTACGGAAGCGAGGTTGTTGAAGTCGGCTAAAAGCGTATTTTCGGTCGCCCCTTGGGGAACTCCCGGGCTGTCGGGAATGCCCAGGGTCAAGGCACCGGAGCCGGCCTTCACCAGAAGATCGTCGCTATGCCCGTGGTAGCAGCCGGTAAATTTTACAATCCGATCACGCCCCGTGTAGGCTCGCGCCAGACGAATGGCACTCATCACGGCCTCTGTTCCGGAGTTGACGAAGCGCACCATCTCGATGGACGGAACCGCTTGAATGACGAGTTCGGCCAGTTCCGATTCCAGTAATGTGGGAGCGCCGTAGCTGGTGCCCCGCTCGGCTAAGGTTTTTAAGCGATCCACGACTGTGGGATGGGCGTGTCCTAAGATCATCGGCCCCCAGGAACCCACATAATCAATATACTTGTTCCCATCAACGTCCCAAAGATAAGCCCCCTTTGCCTGGTCGATAAAAACAGGTGTTCCACCCACGGAACGAAAGGCCCTGACCGGGCTGTTCACGCCACCGGGCATCAGGCGCCGGGCCTGATCAAACAGGAGTTGGGATTGTGTTTGCGTGGAGGATGCAGTGGGCATAACAGGGATCCTTCTATCTTCCTAACTAGCTTCCTGACCTTGCATTTTAGGTCGGAAGTGATTGTTCTCAGGGCTTGACCCGGGTGCTTTGCCGGAAATCATTCGGGGCCGGTCAAGCATCCAGATTAACGACGACATTATTATACGTCGAACTGGGATTCCCTGCATGGCAATTCCGGATACAACCATTGACTTTCTAAACCACCATGGCTTTAATGGAGAGGAGGCAGGCGGGGATGAACCGGTTCCGGCGCATTAGAGAGCGTATTGGTTCAGGAACCATGAACCCGCAAAGCAACCCCGGTTATGGGGTGGCGCAAGGAGGACTTATCCAATGTCCCGGACATTACCCTGGGAACCCATCATTACGATTGAGCAGGCTGGCATCCCCGAGATTACGCTGTATGGGACGGTTTCCATCTGGAGTCGGCGTCAGCAATCGGTCGTGTCCGTGGGCAATACCATGGCCTCTGTTTGGACCCATGAAATCCTGGCTCCTTGGTTGTTGGCGTGTCAGTACCCGATTCTTAAGGCGGCTTATCCCCAATTGCAGGCCAAGCATTTTGCCCTCATGATGTCCTCCCATAACGGTGAGGCCCTGCATCGGGATTTGCTCCATGAGATTCTACTGATTGGCAATCTCCTGCCTTCGGATTTAAAATGTCCGGCCCGCTATCCGAATTTTGGGCTTGCGGAAGCGGAGGTTCGCTATAGCGGGAGCAAGGCCAGTGCCATCTACCATCCCAACAGCGGCAGGCACCTGGCGATGTTACTCACCCTGAAGGCCCAGGGACAGCCCATTGATAATTATCTTGATCCGGCTCATGAGCCTTACCAAACCTTAAAGCATCTGTTGCGATGGCTCCTGGGGAATGAACAACTGATTCTGGAAACGGCTTTGGACAGCTGCGGTATGCCCATGCTGGCCCTGACGGCCCAGGATATTGCCAAGCTCTATCAATCGCTGCTTCAAGGTGTCCCTGAGGAAAACTGGCTCTCTGTGCCATCGGCCCTTGCGCCTGTGGTACACGGACTTTCTGAAATTACGATGATCATTCGGCAGTACCCCTATCTGCTTGGCGGAACCGACCGTCTGGATACACTGATGACCTCGGGACAATACGCTGTCAGGAATAATCTGATTCTGCTGGCCAAAGAAAGCCTTCAAGGCGGCATGATGGCGATTGGAACATCCCCGTTTCATCAATTCCCCGTAGGCATCGGTGTCTTTATCAAGCTCGCCTCTGCCTATCATCCCCTTCACCTGGAGCTTCTGTCGGATGCCATTTTCGAGTCCTTTAATCTGAAGGCCCCTGAACTGACGGCCGTTGAACATGGGGATACCACGATTACCCGCCTGCATTTTGCATTGCCTGTACCGCAACGAATCTAGGGTGGCTGAAGGACGAATATGGATGCTCGCCGGGATACAATGACGACATGATGCCAGGGTAAGCAGAGCCGGAGAGCGATGACTTCAGATCAGTTGGTTCAAACCCATCACGGGACTTCATTAGGTCAATATGAGGCCTATACGCTCCTGGATTGTGAAACATGCGGGTTTATACATGTGAATCCCCTGCCTACATGTGAGACGTTGAAGGCGGTGTATGACGAACAGTTTTACGCAGACGACAAGCCTGATTACCTTTTAAAGGAAGAAAAAGAACATCCATACTGGTGTTCGGCCTTGTATCAGCCCCGGTATGCTCGCTTCGAATCACTTTTATCGGTTTCAGGCTCCTCAGAAAAGGTCATTTTGGACATTGGGTGCTCCGGCGGTTTTTTTCTGCGCTACGGCCAAGAGCATGGTTGGCGCGTGTTGGGTGTTGAGCCCGGACGCCAGGCCGCTGCCTATGCCCGGGAGGTCAGTCGGATAGATGTGATTGAAGGCTATTTTCAGGATTTACCTCTTGAAGCACATCAAAACACGTATGATGTGGTCCATCTGCGTCATGTCCTGGAGCATTTGCCCAACCCTCAAGAGCTCTGCAACTTGGCTTACAAGGTTCTCAAGCCGGGTGGTCTGATTTGTATTGATGTTCCCAACGATTTTAACCCGCTGCAAAAGCTGTTACAGGATGAGCTTGGTTATGCGCCTTATTGGGTGGCGATTCCGCATCATTTGAATTATTTCAACCGAGATTCACTCACCCGGCTGCTTCACCGGTATGACTTTGAGGTGGTGTCTGAAGAGGTGTCCTTCCCCATGGAATTTTTTCTATTGATGGGGGATAACTATGTCGGCAACGAGACCTTGGGGCAAGCATGCCACCAAAAGCGGATGCTGTTTGAGCAGAATCTGGATATGACCCCGGAAGGCCGCCAGTTTCGAGAAAACCTGTATGCCTTTCTGGCGTCTCAGAACGTGGGGCGAACCATTACTTTGTACGCGCGTAAGCCCTTGTCCTAACCATCAGCTTGCTGGGAACACGCCGGGTTGAGCGGAGTCATTCATTGAAGACAGGTGGCGGCTGGTCTATAATCGGTGCAGGCGCTTGTCTGGTAAACGACCATAACGCCGGATACAAGGAGTCCCACCTGTGCTGAATCGATTGTTGGCCTTTCTCGTTTTGATTTGTTTTGTTGTGGGTGGCTATGTGGCCTACACGGCCGTTACCTTGCCCAATGTCAAGCGAGCCCTGGAAACCGGGATTGAACCCTCTCAGACCTCACAGATTCTGGCCAGTGACCGCTCGGTCATTATGTCTTATGGCAAGTACCAGCATAAGCCCATGACCCTGGATCAGATGCCCCAGGCGCTAATCGATGCGTTGCTCAGTACGGAAGACCGGCGGTTCTTTCAACACAAGGGAATTGACCCCATTGGAACGGGGCGGGCGTTATTCCGTGATATTGCCCGTCGTGGTGCCCATGAAGGCGGAAGTACCATTACCCAGCAGTTGGCGCGCAATATCTTTTTGTCCCACGAGCGTTCTGTTCAGCGCAAGATTCGTGAAGCTTTGCTGGCGATTAAGTTGGAGCAACAGCTCACGAAAGAGCAAATCCTCGAGCTGTATCTGAATAATGTTTACTTTGGCGAAGGCGCCTATGGAATCGGGGCTGCCAGTAATATTTATTTTGGCAAGAACCCGAGTAAGTTAACCAAGGCCGAGTGTGCCCTGCTTGCAGGTCTGCCTCAGGCACCGTCGCTCTACAGCCCCTTTGCCAACCCGGAGTTGGCGAAGAAGCGTCGTAATACAGTCATTCAAAACATGCTGAGCCAAGGCAAGATTGACGAAAACGAAGCCAACATTATGCTTCATGCCCCGCTTCGTTTGAATCCCCAAGGACGGTTGCTTTCCTCTGCGGACAAAGTTCCATTCTTCAATCGCTACGTGATTCAAGATGCCATGAACATCACGGAGACCGATGAACAGTCCTTCTGGCAACAGGGGATGCGGGTCTACACGACCTTGGATACACGGGCTCAAACCATTGCCGAGCATCAGGTTGTTTCTCTCAACAATGCGTTTGGGCGTACCGGCGCCAAACAGCAGGCCGCATTATTGTCGGTGGATTCCAAGGGCCGGATTATGGCTTATGTGGGTGGCAAGAATTTCTCCGTCAGTCAGTTCGACCGGGTTTCGCAAGCCCATCGGGCTGCCGGCTCGCTGTTCAAGATATTTGTTTATACGACAGCCATTGAACGCGGCATTTCACCTCTGACCGTTTATAAGGATGCGGAAATCAGTTTTGGTGATTGGAAGCCCCTGAACTACGACAAGCGCTATCACGGGTTTATGACCTTGGCCCAAGCCCTGGCCCAGTCTAACAATATCATTGCCGTCAAGCTGATTAATGAATTAACGCCCGAGGCCGTGATTCAGATGGCCCAGAAGATGGGTATCCATGCCTCCATGCAGCCGAATCTTGCCTTGGCTTTGGGCGCTGTTGACGTCAACTTGCTTGAAATGACCGGAGCTTTCAGTACCTTCAGTAATAACGGCGTATTCATACCACCCTATGCTATTGAAAAGATCGTGGATCGGGATGGGCGGGTCATCTATCAACACCAGCCCGAACAGCATGTGGTTCTCCAGCGAGCTGTTCGCGACACCATGGTGGCGATGATGCAAGGCGTCATTCGTTATGGTACTGCCAAGGGTGCTGCTTTTGGCAGAGATGCGGCGGGTAAGACTGGAACCAGCGATGATTACCGGGATGCCTGGTTTATTGGCTATACACCCGAAATGACAACCGGGGTCTGGGTCGGCAACGATGATAATTCACAAATGCCCGGGATCACAGGAGGGTCCCTGCCGGCCCGAATCTGGCGAGCCTACATGTCTCGGGTTCTCGGCCGTTTGCCTAAACAGTCCTTTGACTTGGCCTATGCCGCCCCAATCGAGGAGAAAGACTTTTTTGTGTATAACCTGGCCAATTTAAGCACTTCGGAAGGCAAGGCGGCAGAAGAAGGCGGCGAAGTGACCGAAGATGTCGAGTCCGAGCTCCCTGAAAATCCCGAGGGGGGTGTCGAGCAGCGTCTGGATGAAAACGGCCAGCCCGTCTTGGACAATACGGAAGCTCCCCAGGTTCCTGAAGTCATTGATATCAATACCAATCGTCCCAATTCGACTCCAACCAATGTGCCTGGACCGGAGCCTGCCACCCCGGTAAGACCACCTAGCGCACAGACTCCCACTACGGGGCCTGGACGTTTTACCACGCCAGCGGCTCAGAGCAGTCCGCCACCCCGAACCTTGAGTCCTGTCGGGCCTGCCGATCGGCCTGCACGTTTTGGAGCCGAAGCGACCACGGGAACAGGACGAGCCTCCGCTTTTTCCCGCCCTATTGTAGAGCCGGTATCCAGTGGCCCTCGCTCTATTCCGAAACCACCGCCCCGGGACACACAAGTGGAATAGACCTGTTGTTTAGATCCCTAATCCTCGTTACAATAGGCACAACCCACATGCGCTGTTAGCTCAGCTGGATAGAGTACTTGGCTTCGAACCAAGGGGTCGGGGGTTCGAGTCCCTCACAGCGTAAGTATTCCTCATCACTCCATTTCACATGCCGAGTTTGTTGTAACAAATTCGTTATACATGCACCGGTATTGGCAATTATCTAAAGGATATATTTTTTATTTATTATATCTTTTGCTTGAATGTGCCAATAACTGGAGTGTGTGTGTCAGATGTCATTGATTGACACAATGTTTAAATTTCAGATTTTGTCCCAGCTCAGTGGGCGCAATTCGACATCGACCATGGGAAGTCGTTTCTTTGGACGTCAGGCGCAACCGCCGCAATATGGCCCGCCGGATCCCTATCAGGGTATGGCGCCGGATTTTAATCGTTATGGGGGGGCCTATGGCGGGTATGATTGGGATCAATGGGAAGATCCCCATGGGTATGGTCATTCGGATAGCTTTTCGGGGTTCAATGTCTCAAAATATTTACCGCTCCTGTTTTTAAGCCGCCGTTCCAACAATTCTGGAAACACGCTGATTCTTGGAAATTCTCCGGGTAATACGCTTTACAATATTCCAGGCGCCTACCAAGGTGGCAATATACCGATATTTGGGGGAGGCTTCGGTAATGGTACCTGTGGAATGCCTACGGTACCGACATGCTTTCAGCCCCCAACCGCATGTTACCCGCCCCCACCTCCGGTCTATCCACCCGGGACATGTCCGCCTCCGAATTATCCTCCCGTTAATCCTCCTATTTATCCCCCTGTGAACCCACCCGTGAATCCGCCGGTTCAGCCTCCCATTGTTATTGGCGTACCGCCGATTCAACCGCCGCCGGTCAATCCGCCGCCGGATGTGTGTATACAGAATGCGTATGATGGTCGTAAGATCCAAATTTGGGGTGATCCGCACGTAACCATTACTCAGGGAACAGGAAGCAATAACACCGATTTCCATACCCTGGGCTGGCAGTCCGCCTTGACTTATGACTATAACCCCAATAATGGCAATGTGGGTTCAGGTGATGCCTTTGCCCTGAATGTCAAAAATACGGCGTGGAATAATAATGCGTCCGTTGCCGTCGTCACAGAAGCGCAGCTCAATATTGCCGGGGCCTATATTAATTTGAATGCCAATGGCACGGTTATTGTAAATGGCTTTACGATGGCAGGAAATTCAGCGCAGATTAATACGCCCATAGGTCCCGTGATCATAACCAAAGATGCCAGCGGCAAAATTACCATCACCGATCCCATCGGAACCATGGTGCAAACGGAATTGCTGGGCACCTATATGAATATGGACATCACCAATATCAAAGCCAAAAGTAAATTAGGAGGCTTTGCAGGGGATGCCGTTGAAAACTATGGCAATGTGAATGTCAACGGAAATTATGGCGTTGCTTCGGCAGCATCCCTGGGGGTGGTGGAGGATAGCTGCGTCACCACGCCGCCGCCCAATATTATTCCGGACGGTCCGACCCAGAATGTCATTAACGATGCCTGTACCCTGGATCAGGCTAACGGTCTCAATAACAATCCCATGTGTACACCGCCATTTGTCATCGGTGTTCCGCCCATCAATCCGCCACAACCACCGGATGTTTGTACCCTGAATCCGTTTGCCAATACCACCAGTCTTATCTGGGGTGATCCCCATGTCACCATTACCGAAGCCGGCAATGCCAATAATACGGATTTTCATGCTCCGGGATGGCAGTCGGCATTGACCTACGATTATAACCCCAATAACGGCATCATCGGCGGCAATGAGGCTTTTGCGCTGAATGTCTTCAATACGCCGATTAATGCCAACGGTGTGGCTGTGGTCACCGCGGCAAGTCTCACCATTGCCGGATCCAACCTGCAAGTGGATGTTAATGGGAATATGACGTTGAATGGCGTCACAGTGACCGGAAACCGGACCATCCAAACGCCACAAGGTGCCTATACCATCAGCGTGGCTGCCGGAAATGTCATTACGGTCACGGACCCGCTGGGAACGCAGATTAAGTTTACACCGGCCGGAGGCTCACTGAATACCGAAGTTTCCAGAATCGGGGCACGAAGTGGTCTGGGTGGTTTCCTGGGCGATGCCTTGGAAAATCAAGGGAACGTCAATGTGAATGGCAATTATGCTGTGGGCAGCGCGACCAGTTTATGTGCGATTGATGATAACTGCGCCACACCACCACCGCCCATTGTGCCGGATGGCACTACGACTCAGGTCATTCATGATGCATGTATGTATGATGCCAATAACGGCATCACCGGCAACCCGTTATGTCCCCCGATTCCTGTAGGCCTACCTCCAGTGAATCCGCCTATTGCTGTTGGCTTGCCAGCCATACCGCCAACGGTCTATGTAAAATCCTATGGCGACACCCACGTTGTAACGGCCCTGGGCATGAAGTTTGACAATACTTTAGAAGGTAATTTGGTCGCCTTAAAGAATACTCTGGCAGATTTGGCACCGAATCTCTATACGGATGCCGAAAAGCAACAGTATCCGCACGTCGGTAAACTCACATGGTTGACGTATGAAAAAGCCAATCCCTTGTTCCCGGACTTAATGTACACCAACTCGAATACGGGCCAGATGCTGCCCAATACCTCGATTTACAAGCAACGCCTGATATTTGGTGATGAAAACGACATTAATAACCGGATTGTTGTCACCGTTACAGAAACCGGCAATCCCATGATTAAACTGAGAGGCAGCAACACGGCGGTTGAAATGGTCTCAGGGCAAAATTATGAAGTGGGTCCCGGTGAATTTATCAATTGGAATGGTGAAGCCGTCTCTCACAATGGCGACATTTACGTTGACAGTTCCAATGTCCTGAATGTGAGTACACGCTGGTTTACAGGGGTATTGACCCGTTCCGACTGGGGATCCGGACCAGATCACACTGGCATGTTCAATAATGTTGCGGTAACTTCCAACAGCAAGGTCGGGTATTTAATGGACCCCTATGTCACTGACGGGGTGGATTGTTCGCAGCCGGATCCGTTTGGTTTCCGAGACGGTGTCTGCGAGGCCGATGAGATAGCGGATAACATTGATGACAGATATCTGCTGCCGGAAGGCGCTGTCAACTGGACGTCCTAGACTAGCGAATGCCACCGGATAGTTTTAACGCTTCACCCTTTAGGGAAAGCGTTCCTTTGACGGCAACGGATTCTCCCGGTTTTAACCCGGAAAGAACCTGGACTTTATTGGTGTCTGTTTTGCCCAAGTCCACGCGACGCTCTTCATACCGGTGCGGACCCGTCAGAACATACACAAAAGTAAAATCGCCATTGCGTTGAATGGCGGATTTAGGCACTGTAATGGCCTTTAAGGAATCGGTTTGAATGGACATATGGGCGAACATATTGGGTTTTAATATCAGGCCCGGATTCAGGACATTGGCACGCAGATCCAGGGTTCGGGTCTGAGGATCCAGAATGCTGCCCACGAATGTGACTTTACCTTTAAAGAGCCGATTGCCCAGACCGTCAACACGAACGTCCACCGCCTGGCCATGCCTGATTTTGGCAATATCCTTTTCGTACACATCCCCGACAAGCCACACCTGGCTTAAGTCGGCAATGGCAAACAGCTCTTTGCTCGGGTCCACAAGCTCGCCTGAATTGATATTGCGGGTCACCAGGCAACCACTACGCGGGGCTGTTAATGCAATAAGGGGTTGGATATGTCGCGATTTCACGACAGAAGCAGCTGTTCCCGCAGGCATGCCATAGAGCCGCAGACGCTCTTCATAGGTCTGAATCAGGGCCGTTTGTTTTGATTTGAGGGTTTGAATGAAGACATTATCCTTTTCATATTGGGTGCGGGCCGCCTCCATATCCATGCGGGCTGAGACTTTTTCGTCATACAACATTTTTTCTCGGTCGTAGGCCGATTTTGAGAAGGCCACCTGGACTTTTGCCTGTTTCAGATCGGCTTCCAACTGCAGATATTCCTGGAGCAGTTCCATCTGGATCTGTCCTACGGCATCGGATTTAATGACAGCCAGTGTCTGGCCGGTTTGGACAGATTGCCCCAGGGAAACCAAAACATCCACGGCTTTCCCCGCAACCGGGCTATAAACGTGACGGCTCAGTTCGTTGACAGCTTCAACCTTGGCGTGAAGCTCTGTACTCAGATTGAAACGTTCATAGGCAGCGGGCTGGGTTTCAATACCAATCGTCTTTTCCTGTTTTCCGGTTAACTGGATAATGATGGGGCCATGTTCGCGAATCTCATGCCGACCCGGAACATGGGGGATTTTGGCCTGGGTGCTACACCCGGAACATAAAACAGAAATGCCGGTGAAGGCGGATAAAAAGAGGTAAGGTGCCCACTGGCCAAGAAATAATTTAAACTTCGGAAACCGTGGCAACCACGGATAGGTGTTCAACTGCATGAACCTTATCTCCTTTTCTGCCGCTAACCAGGGTATACAGCACCGGTATCAAGAATAACGATAAAATCGTGGACACCAAAAGGCCACCAATAATAACGATGGCAAAGGGTTTTTGGCTTTGAGACCCAATGCCGGTGGAGACTGCTGCAGGGACTAAGCCTAATATGGCCACGCTGCCCGCCATTAACACAGGTTGTAATTTGGTTCTTGCACCTTGAATGGCGGCTTTTAACCGGGAAAAATGACGTCGCCGAAGTTCTTTGATATACGAGAGAATAATGACGCCGTTTAAAACCGACACACCCGCGGCTGCAATAAAGCCCACACCTGCAGATACGGAAAAATAGGTATGGGTCTGGTACAAGGCGGCAATGCCACCAATGGCTGCCAGGGGAATCGGGATCATCGCCAATAGACAGTCCTGGACCCGTCGAAACATGACATACAAGATGGCAAAAATCGCAATCAAAGTCACCGGTAGAATCACCTGCATCCGGGCATTCGCTCGCTGCTGATTTTCAAACTGACCGCCCCAAACCAAGCGGTAGCCCTCTGGAATAACGACGTTTTTATGAACCACCTCTTGGGCATCCCGAACAGCACTGCCCAAATCTCGCCCTCGAACATTGGCTTTAATGGTAACCAGACGGGAGTTTTCCGAGCGCATAATCGAGGTTGCACCGGTGGCTGTTTCAATGGTGGCCACTTCCGAGAGGGGAATGGTTTGACCTGCCGGGGTGGTGATGAGCAGGTTGTCCAAGGCTTCTATATTAGCGCGAAAGGGTTTCTGTAAACGCACAAGAACATTGAATCGGCGCTCACCCTCAAGAATTTCCGTCGCCACCTTGCCGCCAATGGCAATTTCAACCAGTTGATTGATATCGCTGACATTAATGCCATAGCGATCGGCCTGGGTCCGGTTGATCTGGATTCGGTATTGGGGTTGGCCGAGCAACTTGTCACTGGCCACATCCACCATGCCGGGAACATTGGTAATTAAAGCCGTCAGCTTATCACCGAGCCTTTCCAGCACATGCAGATCCGGGCCATACAGCTTGACCGCCAACTCCGCCTTGGCGCCGGAAATGGCTTCATCGACACCATCCTGAATGTATTGGGAAAACGTTGTTACAATCCCGGGAATGTTGTTTAAATCTTGATCCATTGCATTGACAATGGCTTCTTTGTTCCCCTGCCACTGTTTACGCCAGGAGGTTGCCGGATACAAATCGATCATGACTTCGATATTACTGGGGTTGTTGGGATCCGTGCCATCATCAGGGGCTCCGATTTGGGAGACCACGTTTTTGACTTCCGGATAGCGCATAATGTGTTGCCGGATATTGCGGGCGATGGCGACGGATTTTTCCAAAGAGACGCTGGTGGGGAGGACCGTTACCCGTAACCAGATATTGCCTTCATCGAGCTTGGGTAAAAACTCAGACCCCACGTTCAGAAACAGTAACACGCTGGTTACAAGGGACAAAAGGGTTATGCAAAGCAACGGCCAGGGTGTGCGAATGGCTCGAATGAGCAAAGGGCGATAGAGATTGTTGGTCAGCCGTACAAGAGGACTGATTCTTTCCACGATGGGTTTTCCTGTCATCAGGAAAGCCATAATCACGGGAATGATAGTAATACTGACCAGCAAAGCGCCCAGCAACGCAAAGTTCATGGTGAAAGCCAGGGGATGGAAAAGTTTTCCGGCAACACCGTCAAAGGCAAAGATGGGAAGAAACGCGACAAGAATAATAAATGTGGCAAACACAATGGGGCTTCCCACTTCCTTGGCTGCATGAAGTACTAGTTCAATACGCCCTTTGGGGCTTAATGAACGCCCTTCATGGGCAAGTCGGCGATGAATGTTTTCCACCATCACCACTGTCCCATCGATAATGATGCCAAAGTCCACAGCCCCCAGGCTTAACAGGTTAGCCGGAATATGGCAGAGATTGAGCAGGATGAAGGAAATCATCAGGGACAACGGAATAACCAGTGCGGCAATGAGGGCAGACTTGACCTCAAACATAAACATCAGCAGAATGGCCACAACTAAAACAATCCCGGCAGCCACGTTATGGCCAATGGTATCCATGGTGTGGCGCATTAAATCCATGCGATCGTATAGCGGCACTAATTTGACGCCCAGCGGCAGGTTCGATTGGATTTCCGGAAGTCGGTCATACACTTTTTCAATAACTCGGGCAGGATTTTCATAGCGCCGCATCAGGACAATGCCTTCGATAACATCGTCATCGTTGTTTTTGCCGACTTGCCCCAAGCGGATACCTGGGCCGGTATTGATGGTTGCCAGGTCTTTAATGCGAATGGGGATGCCATCGACAGTGGAGCTGACCACGACCTTGGCCAGTTCATCAATATCCTGAATTAGCCCAAGGCCGCGAACCACATAGGCTTGCCCATTATTTTCAATATAATTCCCACCGGCCGAACCGTTGGAGCGAGAAACTGCCTCAAAGACCTGGTTAATGGATAAGTTATAGGCTTTCAGGCGACCGGCATCAATATTGACTTGATAATTTTTCGTGGGGCCACCAAAACCTGCCACGCTAACAACGCCCGGGATTTCGCGAAATTTCTTTTCCAATACCCAGTCCTGAATCGCCTTTAACGACATTTTGTCGTAGTAGTCGGACTCCACAGTGTAGCGGTAGATTTCCCCAACGGAGGAAGTCGCATCCGGATCGAGCAAGGGTTCAGCGTCTTCAGGTAACTCAGCCTGACCAATGCGTTCGAGAACCTGCTGGCGGGCAAAATGGGTCGGAGTACCACTCTCAAAGGTAACCAATACAGCGGACAATCCGAAAATTGAGACCGAACGGAGTTTAGTCTGACGGGGTAGTCCGTTGAGTTCTTTCTCCAAGGGGATGGTTACGGTGCGCTCGACTTCTTCAGCCCCTTTCCCAGGCATTAAGGTCAGCACCCGTACAATGGGATCGGTAAAATCAGGATAGGCTTCGATGGCCAGTTGTTGAAAGGCAATAATCCCTGCCCCAATCAAAGACAGAGTAAGAGCAACCACAATATAGCGATGGCGCAGCGCCAAAGTGATAAGACCGTTAATCAGGAAGTTCATGGAAGTGTTACCTTGCCGCCTGCTGCTTTTTCAAGGTCACCCCAGGCGTTTTGATAGGCGACAATGGATTCCAGATAGTCATAGAATATCTTTTGCACGGTTTGCTGAGCCAGGATTACTGAGACAAGGCCGGATTTTCCGGCGGCATAACTTTTCTGCGCCAGGCTCAGCACGTCTTTCGATTCCGGCAGCAGTTTGCTCTGGTACAGCTGAATATTTTCCCGAGCGGTCATACAGGCCGTGTAGGCATTGTCGATGTCCAAGCGGATTTGTTTTTCCGTGGCTTCGATTTCCAGGGCTGTTTTGCTGAGCATGGCTTTAGCACGCTGGATTTGTGCGCCCTGGTTGTGCCGAATCGGAAGAACAAGAGCCGAGGCTAGATAACCGCCTGAAAAAAAGCCTTTCTCAAAAGGACCATCAGGGGTAATGGCATTCACAAAGGTAAAACCGCCTGTTAATTCGATATCCGGAACTTTTTCGGCCCGGAGGGCTCGTAATTCCTTTTGGGAAACAACCGTCCGTTGCACCAGCGCCTTTAAATCCGGTCTCACTTCTCTGGCCTGGAGTTCCAGTTCTGCCTGGCTGGGAATCGTTGTTGTTAAAAGCGGTACCAGTTCCGTTTGTTGCGCATTGCCATAAAATAAGCCGTTATCACTAATGTCAAAGTTCGGATCCACCTGCTCACCCAACAGCGTGAACAGTGTCCGACGATCTTGCCTCAAGCGGCCTTTGGCTTCATTCATTTGGGTTTCCAGCTGGGAGCGTGTCAATTTTGCCAGAAGCAATTCCGATTCCGGTGCAGCACCGGCCCTGACCCGAATGGCTGCAATATCCACAAGCCGATCCAACAGTTCCGATTGGGTATGCAGGACACGCAAATTCTCTTTGGAGGCTGCCAGTTGGGCATAGGCCTGTCGGACCCGGGCCCGAATTTCCCAACGCAGGGTGTTAATTTCCTTATCGGTGAGTTCCAGTTCTGCCTGGGCAACTTCAACTCGCTTGGGATGTTTACCGGCAGTTTCAATGAGCTGGGTAATGCCAATCAATTGGGATTGTCCGAGTTGCCGTGCAATATTACCAAAGGTATAGGTACCTGAAATTTCGGGATTCGGTTCCTGCCGAGCAATCCCGACGTCGGCAAGACTAATGTCGTGACGCTTTCTGGCCGCCAGCAGATCCGGGTTGTAGTCCTCTGCCAGTTCCAAAGCGTCGCTCAGGCTAATCTGCACAGGGGACGGGGTGTTTGAGGACGGCGTTTCTTGAGCCAGAACCGCGCATGGGGATACCAGCAAAAGAAAGAAGCTGAGGCCAATCACGGGTAGTTTAAATCGTCGGGGATTGAAATAACGATTCAATAGGGGCCAATATGCGCGAATAGAACCAGAGGCCAAGGTGACAACGGGAGTCCAGGGTCTAGATGATAGCAACAACAAAGGCATGATTCCGGCAAAAACTCTCAGGACAATGGAGTATAAACCCCGTTTTAATCGATTATATCAGGAGATTCCACTTTTTCGTCAAAATCTTAACCTTGTAAGCCTTGGCGCGATAGTGATGATAGCGTTAAGTAGGGTGGGTTAAATCCCTTTGATGTTCTTGAGGGATTCTGTAAAGAGTTAATGCGTTGGCTTGAATGGGGAGATGGATCCTTTTAAGATGAAGAGAGATAGAGATGGCAACATCAGGAGGGTCCTGTGATGGTACCGGAAATCGATTTAGAAGACGATAAGCGTGTTTATATTTTTGATACAACCTTACGAGATGGGGAACAGTCGCCTGGGGCTGCATTAAAGCCCACGGAAAAGATTCAAATCGCCAAGCAGTTGGCCAAGTTGAACGTGGATGTCATTGAAGCGGGTTTCCCGTTCAGCAGTCCCGGGGATTTCGAGTCTGTCCGTCAGATTGCGGCGGAAGTAGACGGCCCGATTGTTGCGGGTCTCTGTCGCACGACCCCTCAGGACATCGAAGCGACCTGGGATGCGGTGAAAGTGGCCAAGCGCCCGCGCATTCATACTTTTATTGCCACCAGCGACATTCATATCGCGGCCAAGTTCAAGAAAACTCGCGATGAGATCCTGGTGATTGCCCGGGACATGGTCGCCCTGGCGGCGTCCAAATGTAAGGATGTCGAGTTCTCCGCCGAAGATGCCGGACGAACCGAGCGCTTTTTCCTGTACAAAGTCTTGGAAGCTGTCATTGATGCCGGGGCGACGACAGTCAATATTCCGGACACCGTGGGATACACCATTCCCGAGGAGTTCGGCAAGCTGATTCGCGACATCAAGTTGAATGTCCCGAACATCGATAAGGCCATCATTTCGGTGCACTGTCACAACGATCTGGGCATGGCCACGGCCAACAGTCTGGCCGGTGTGTTAAACGGGGCACGCCAGGTGGAGTGTACCGTTAACGGCATTGGTGAACGGGCTGGAAATGCGGCCATGGAAGAGGTGGTAATGGCCCTTCATGTGCGAAAAGCTTATTTCGACGGCTGTTACACCAATATCAACACCCGTGCGTTTTATGAAACCAGTCACATGGTATCCGAGCTTACCGGAATGCCCATTCAACCCAACAAAGCCATTGTTGGCCGCAACGCCTTTGCTCATGAGTCGGGAATTCACCAGGACGGTTTCCTCAAGGGCCGTGACACCTACGAGATCATGCACCCGGAAATGGTGGGCCTGGAGCGCTCCAGCTTGCCCCTGGGACCCCGCTCCGGGAAGGCGGCCTTGAAGGTAAAATTACAGGAGCTTGGCATTCAGGTCGGCGACGATGTGATGCCCGAGTTTTTTGAAGCCTTCAAGCGTCTGGCCGACCAGAAGAAATTCATCGAGGACGCCGACATTCAGGCCCTGGCATCGGATTTCAAGGTGGTTAGCCGGTCCTTATAGCGCCTATGTCCTCTGCTCCTACTCAAACACCAGAAAGTCAACCGGTCGATCCGCCTGGCGGATTTCCCATGCCGGTGCCTCTTGTCAGTACGGAGCCGCCTGGGAACTTCTTTAACCTGTATACGGCCCACCCCTTTCAATGGTTGGGCTATGGTCTGTGGATGCTGCTCTTTGGGCTGGTCATCTATATTATCCTGTCCCATTGGCCCACCCCTCCCGAAGTATTAACGGTCTACACCCACCCGGTTGCGGCATGGCAATCCGTGTTGGATGCGCCTGTCCTGGTTCAAACTCCGCCGTCGGACGCCTCACCTCAGGGCTTGGCCATTGTCGAGCACGCCGGAACGCCCAAAGAATCGGTTACCCCGGTCAGCGGGAAGGGCCGATCGGGAAGCAAGGAGACCCATCGACCCGCATCCGGCAAGAAGACCTTTACCGGAACCCTCAATCTGAATACCGCGACAGTATCACAGCTCCAGCAATTACCGGGCATTGGCCCCAAGATGGCCGAACGCATTATCGCATACCGCAAGCAGCATGGCCGGTTTCAGCATATCCAGGAGCTAATGGATGTCGAGGGCATCGGCCCCAAGAAGTTTGCCAAGCTGGCGCCCCATTGTGCCCTGTAATCAGACCCCCGTCGTCATCCATTGCACGTGGTCTTCAATCTGAAGATTTCCGCTGATGGTCTTATGAACAGGACACCGTGAAGCAACGGCTCTAAGCCGATCGATCTGTTCCGGGGTCAGGTCGCCGGTCATCTCGATGACCCGGTGAATCCGCTCGATACGTTTGTCGGCTTCGGTGCAGTCCACGCAGTCCTTCCGGTAATCCCGTTCATGGGTCAGCCGAATCCGAAGCGTTTCCAGGGGCCATTGCTTTTGCTTGGCATACATCCGAATGGTCATGGCAGTGCAAGAGCCCAGGGCCGCCAGGAACAGGTCGTAAGGGGTTGGGCCGCTGTCATCGCCACCCAGGTCAACGGGTTCATCAACCACCCAACTGAACCGTCCGGCCTGGACCCGGTGTTGCAGCCGACGGTCCCACTCGACAGTCACGGCCTCATCCAGCTCGGTTTCAGGCGTCACAGGATTGATCGGGTTCATGGCAAAGCCCCTTTCTGTTTCTTGGGTCATTCACGGATGAACTCTATCATACGGCTCTTTTCCAAAGAAAAAACCCCGACAGATGTCGAGGGTTGCTGGCTCTAAGTTGATATGGATGCCCGTTTGGGGCGTCCAATCAGCTGTGATTCATGATGATAAAAGGGACATGATTTGAAGGACGTACTGTAGGCTAAGTAGGAGTAAAGGAAAAGGAAAATGGAATTAGAAAGAAGAAGGGAAAAGGAAATCTGTAAAAAGAAGGGAGGGGGGAAGGATGATGCTGGGTGAGGTGGACATTGTAGGCGATATGTCTGTCTTCTCTGGTTTCTTTTGGATCTCCTGACATTCAATGCCTCTTCGTAATGAATCCGCTTTGGTTCTCTCTCCCGAGAAGCTCTCTCCAATGTGACTTTGTGGTGTTGGTGTGGGGTGTGTCCCTCACATAATGGGTTTCGGCAGCTGGGGTAGAAACTTTACAGGATATACTTGAAAAAGTCGCATATTTTTTGAGGGTAAATCCAAAAATGCAGTAATGGTAATGGTTTTCAGGGCTATAAAATGTAACATCCCTGTTACATAAGGATCTTGAGGGGAGTGCGAGATATAACCAAGATATCCGGATAAGCCGTTCTCACGACAAAAGCCACGGCCGTGAGGACGTGGCTTTTAACGTAAATGAATGAAGGAAAAACTAGGCTGAAGCTTGAGGCTGGGGCTCAAGAGCCTTTTTAAATGCCGAAATCTCAGTATCATCGGCATTGGTTCCAAAGTTCAGCTCAGCAGCAGGCAGGGCTTTGGCAATCGCTTCCATCGTCGCCACCTTCAGGCGGGTCGGTTGAAGGCCGGGCTCCGGCAGATCCTTCCGGGTGAGCACATGATCGATTGGTTTGCCCTGTTCAAAGTCATCAATGTCGGCTTGTGTGGCCAGCTTCAAGAATTGCTGGATGCGCAGGGCCACTGCATAGTCGACGCAATCCTGAAGATCAGTTGCATTTTTGCCTTTCAGGGCTTGCCCTTTTTCTTCCAGATAGGTTTGAAGTTCCTCGGCCTGTAAAATGCCATCATTTCTGCCGGTTTTATCGGTGGCTTTGGCCACGTTGCCATAGAGTTCCGGAGTGGCCCGCAGGCTAACCCGCTTTGTGGTAGCCGGTAAATCCTGGGGCAGCTGAATCTGGGCAAACGATTTGGTCGGACCGGGGGCTTCCGATGCTGCGGAATTCAGCGTGACGTCGGAGGAATTAATGGAAAAAACCTGGCTGGCATCGCCGGAGGTGGGTAAGCCAATCAACACCGGTTCTGTGGGGCCGGTGGCACTGGTGCTTTCAATAATAATGGTATTGCCATTTTGCTGGATTACAGGGGCTTGTGCGAAAGCGGCAAGAAGGGATTGGCCATCATTATGGAGCGAAGGCGCATCGGTTTGGATCGTGGATGCCGTTCCGCCGCCAATCTGACTGGTAATGTGGAAGGTGCCATTGGGGCCTGTTACGCTGGGTGCGCCAACGAAGACCACATTGTTGCCGCCTTGCTCCGCAGCCGGTCCCGACGCTCCGGATACTCCGCTATTGCCATTATTGCCGGCGTCGTCCTTCGGGCCGGTAGTACCTGTGGCTTTACCTTTGCCCTGTTGTTTTTCACAATGCGGTAATTCGTGATTCAGAATCAAATCCAGGAATACACTGCCCAATTCGTCGTCATAGGAGCCGTCCTGGGCCAGATTGATAATCAATTCCTCCAAATCGGGTTTCTTAAACTCCTGGCCCGGATACTTCAACACGAAGTTATCGTTCTTTTTCGACTCTTCGTCGATATGAATAATCAATTCCAGGGCCGCAGCGGCGGCTTTTTTCAACGTCGCACTATCGAGTTTTTTGTCTTTGTCAAACTGTTTCAGCTTTTGCTCCAGCTTGACTTGGGTAAAATCATACTCGTCACCTTCCGGCGAGGTGAACCGATAGCTTCGCTCTGCTTCAGCGCTGGGCTTGCCCTTGGCCTTCTCTGTGCCTTTGGCGCCTTTGGCATTGGCTTTCTTGTCGTCTTCTCCGCTGCCACCAAACAGGCTCATAATCCAACGGAAGGGTGCGGTAATCATGGACCATAATTTTGTCAGAAACGTTTCTTCTTCTTTTTTCTTGCCTTTGCCTTTGGATGCCGGGGTTTCGGTTTCCGAACCAAAGCGTGGCGCTATGACATCGCGGGCCTGGGCCATCCGGAGACCACCCGGTACGGATGATGCGGTGCGCTTAAAATTTCCGGAAACGATGTTGGTATTGGCAAAACCAGTTCTCAGGTCCATGACGTAATCCTTTTCTATCTCTCACGTGTTGGGTCGGTAGTGCTAAAAAATCCCTCAAGATTAAAAGTTGCTAGGTTTTGGAACAATTGCGAAGAATTTTACGAATCTCCCTTCAGCCAGAGGCTTCTGAGCTTTCGAAAACGAAAAACGCCGACTATTCGTCAGCGCTTTTCGAGTCATCAACGTCCAGTTCCAGCGATTTCTGGTATGGAATTTCGTCTTTGATGAGGATGTCCAGAAATTCCAGGACTTTCGCCTTATCGCGTTTTGCCTCAGGTCGTGCCAAATTAATAATGAGCCCATTCAGCAGTTTGGTGGGCTTGGTCTTTTCAGCGCCGAAATTCACCACCTCTTTGCCCTGTTTAAGGGCATCACTTGTCCCTTGTATCAGGCCCAGCGCATAATTGGCTGCTTCGGTAAAGACCTTTTTGCCGTTGGCTTCCCGGAATTTCTCTCGCTCGGCCCGATTGCCGACAGCCTGCATGAAGATTTTCCGGACCTGATCAAAATGAAACACCAGCGAGCGCTTTTTCCGGGTAATATACGTGGCTGGCGGATTTTCTTCTTCAACGGTGATGTCCGTTTTCTTGGCTTTTTTGGCGCCTGCAGCCCCCTCGGCTTTTCCGAAGAAGGCGTCTTTTAGCTTGGCAAGCCAACGGAAGGGGGTGGCCAGGTAGTACAGAAGCGTTGCAAAAAAGCCCCGGGGCTTATCTTCGGCAGGCGTCGCGTCCTTCGATGTCTTTTTGGAGGGGGCGGCCTTGTCGGTTTTTTTCTCCGAGCCAAAGCGAATGTCACTCACATCTTGGGCATTGGCCGTTCTCAGAACCGGCCCGGCTTTCTGTTGTGGGGCAACACCACCGGAAAATGCAGGGTTAAATCCAGTTCTCAAATCCATAGGTCTTCCTTCGGTTGAGGTCTTTTGGGGGTGAAGTACTTGTAAAACACCCCTGAACCCAATTAATTGATAGTCATGTAATGTTTTGTAAAGTTCAATCCATGCCGACGTGGTGATCCAGGGGCATGGCTCTTTATGTTTTCTGCCAGGCCCGGGCCTGTGGGCAACCCAATAGGCCGCATGCTGTCTTGGCGTCCGAGGATAACAACCTCACCCAAAACGCAATGGGGGTATCAATGCCTGTCAGATAGCGCTTTTATGCCAAATTCTAGCGGCTCGCGCAATTTTTCAGAGGGTGCTGTTTTCATTGAGCTACCTCGTTATAGGACTTGAGATGCCACTGACCGCACGTCGGGCATGGCCATGAATTAAGGAGCTTGGTGTATGAGTTTGGATCCGGTACGCTTTGGAAGCCGAATTTTGTATGTCCCCGTGACGGATGGTTCTGGGGGAAAAGAAAAAGGGGGCGGCTCCGCAGCCGGTATTCCCAGAGCCGTATTGAACGATGTCTTGAGTAGTGCCAGCAACCATAACCGGGTGGCGGTTCAAGCCCAATGGCTCAAACATGCCGGTCATGTGCAGGGCCACACTGCTTACATGTCGCCGTCTGCCAAGCCAGAGGGAGCGCCTCATGGCATTCGCCAGGATTATGTTCAACTCACCCTCACCTCCAAGAACAAGTTGACAGGAGGCCAGCATCCCCACACCTTGCCCTCCACCCCGGACGAGGAAGCCCTGGAAGAGCATTTGTTAAAACTATTCCGCCGCTTCGGGCTCAACACGTCACCGGCCCCCAGTACCACCCTGGTGGCTGCAGCCCTGCTCCCCGGGACCAAGGTGAATGTGAAAGCCTAGACAAATTCCCGTTTTGTTTTTCTCCCAACCAAAACAAACCAGACATCGTGTTGCAGGCTCGGCGACACGGTGTTTTGGTTTTTGGGCAAACTGGGTCGTCTAGACGTTCACGGTCCCCCTGTTCCGAGATTGAAACGGGTTGTCCTGACCCGAGGCGGGGTTCTTGGCGATGAAACTTCCCCCGAAACAGGTATCCAGGATCATCAGGGTCCGATTGTCGAAATTCTTGAAATGCGTGCCAATCAAGTCTTTCAGGCTGTGCTCATGAAGCATCTGATCCTTTGTTTTATCGGTCGGATGCGCCAACTGCAATGTGCCGCGATGCATGCCTTCCGGGTCATCCCGATCCACGGCGTTATAGGATTTTGATCGTGAGACGGCATCCGTGGCATTGGGATTCTTCAGAGTCTCGTTCTTGGGATCCAGAAACCCATGCCCGGAATAATAAATCATGGCCGCCGGGTTCTGGGCTGCATTGGTCTTGCCGAATTGTTCCATCTTGGCCATGGCCGCTTTCACTTCATCCGGGTTGGTTGCCACATGGATGTCGCTTTCCTTGAGGCCGTAATCTTTTATAAGTCGTTCTTTCATGGCGGCCAGATCCGTATCGGCGGCTTTATGCCCACTGCCTTTGATGAGTAAGGCGGTTTTCGGATTCTTATCGCTTTTTTTCCAGCCGTCGATTCCTTGATACTCCGAACTCACGGGCAGGGGTTTACGAGAGCCACCCTCGCCGCCGACTTTACTGCTGGCCTCGTCCAGACGCTTTTGGGCCGGTGCCGTGATGGCATCGCGTTTTTTCGACCAGTTGTCCCGCAGGTCCTGTTCCGGTTTGATGTCCAGCGCCTGCATCTCTTTCACCTGGGCAATCTGCCGATCCAGCTCGGCAACATCCTTAAGCCGCTTATCCTTTTCGGCTTCGGCCCGCCGTTGTTGCAACGATTTCAGCGACGGGGCATATTTTTCGGAGGTTTTGTCAATCTTCCTTTCAGCCTCATGAACCCCGGCATCGGCCTCTTTGTAGGCAGGTGTCCGCTTTACATTGTTGAGGGCTCTGCTGGCTTCGCGCTCTTGGTGGTTGTTATTCCAGGTTTCCTGCTCAAACCGATCATGGGCTTGTTGAAAGGAATCGCTCTCATTCAAGCCTTTTAAGAGTTGCTCCGTATAAAACCCGCCTTTATAGGGTGCTTTGGAGTTTAAATACCGGCTGTCGTAAGTTTCCTGTCCCTGGCGACCTGCGGAAAGAACAGCCATCCGAATGGGATAGGGTTTGTCCGGATCAGTGGTCGCACGCGTGTATCCCGAAGGTGCTTTCGCACGTTTCACATCTGACATAGCCTTGTCTCTCATCATTAATAAATGATGTCTATATTAAAACGGGCTTTGAGATAGTGATGCCGAAAGAAATTCTTAGGAATGGGGCCGGCCCGTGACGGGTACAATGTTGGCTCCCTGCACCTGCCCTCTCGGCCTGTGACAGGTGAATTGGGCTGTTGTCCCTAGTATTTCAGCCAAAGCGGATCCCATTCCGGACGAGGGGTCCATACCGGACCATTGTACTGGTGAATGTATTGTCCCCCCCAGAAACCGTCGGTATCGGTGCGGGCATTGCGTTGGCTGGTGACTTGGCCGTTATGATACAGGTGAATCTGGACCCCCTTGCTTCGGCCATTCGCCCGAGCGGCATCCTTGGCCTTGCCGTCGGGATCGAGGACAACGAACACCATATTCTTCGGCTTGGTGCCCCCGAACTTGTTGTCGACCCAATAAAACAAGACACCGCCATTGTAGAGCTTAACGCATTTGCCAGGGACCCCATTAAAGGTGGTTGAGCCATTGCACGAGAGCGTTTTGTATTGCGGCTGGACATCCGCCCCGGCCCGATTATCGATGACCGAGGTGGTATCCGGCCCCAAGGTGTTCATGTACTTGAGAATATCGTCCATGGTGGTATCGGCCGTGGGCTTGTGATGATTGCAATACTCCTCATAGGTCTGGCTCAGACTGGTGATGAACTCCCGGTAAACCGCCAGGCTACGGCCGCTCTGGCTGGATTCCATGACCTTGGGGATGGCAAACATGGCAACGATGCCGAGAATTCCAACGGCCATCAGCAGTTCCGTGAGAGTAAATCCGGGTCGGGAGGTCCTTTTACGGCGAGAAACAGAGCGAGAAAAAGAGAAAAGGGGTGTCATGACCAAAGGTGTCTCCAAGGCGGGTTTCGTCCTGTCGTCATGCTTTCGGTTGGTGTTTCCGGAATCTTGATAATCTGCGAAGAACCTCCTCCAGATGCCTTGGATGACACCAAGGCAAAAAAAAACCGTACCTTTTGGGATACGGCTACTACTTTCATTGGAAAACAAGAAAGGAGGAAGGAAAGAAGAAGAAGATTTGTATAACCACCTTCTTATACTTTAACTATTCCCACCCCCAATATCCTCTAAACGGATTGTTTCAATAACGTTACAATCGGATCCGAAATTCCCGTGGGGGCGCATTTTGGTCTGGAGTTACTCCTTGAATGTCACCCCGGCCTATGGGATACTTTTGCCGGGATCGGTTTCTGCAAGGCGACCCTGCCCCCGGAAATCCGATTCATCCCTGTTTAGGCTTTAAACACATGAAGGAAGGGCGAGAATGGCCGTGGAACAAGCAACAAAGAACGACATTAAAGCGCTGTATTCCGAAAGCATTCGGGATATGGAAACCTATATTATGTTTCGGATTGCCAAGCGGGTTGCCGAGCTGACCCCGGAATTGACCGCCAAAGGCCGTGCGCCCATCCGACTGAGCATGGGTGCCCCGGTGGTCGATCCGCCAAAGGTTCTCATCGACTACCTGAAGTCCGCCTTGGACGAACCCGGCATGTCCACCTACTCCACCCCCAAGGGTGAAATGTTCTACCTCAACGCCGTAGCTGAGCGGATGAAGCGTCGCTTCGGGGTCGAGATCGATCCCAAGACCGAAGCCTGCTCGTTGATTGGTTCTAAAGAAGGTCTGGCCAACATCTTTCGGGCCATCATCTCCTACCGCACCAATCCGGCGGAACAGGATGTGGTGATGGTGCCGGATCCCGGCTATGCCTCCTACGTGGACGCCATCAAGATCTGTGGCGGCTACCCGTACGCCATGCGTCTGGCTCCCGAAAACCAATACAAACCCGACTTTGAAACCTTGTTAGAGGACATGAAAGCCCAGGGCATCACCCCGGATCGCATCAAGGGCCTCATCCTCAACTACCCCAGCAACCCCATCGGGGCACTGGCCGGCATGGACTATTACCAAAAGGCCGTGGATTTCTGCCGCAAGTACAATATCCTGCTCATTAACGACATTGCCTACGCCGATGTCTATTTCCCCGGAGAAGAACCGCCCCACAGCATTCTGGAAATCCCGGGAGCCAAGGACATTACCATCGAGTTTCACAGCTTGAGCAAACCTTATGCCACCACCGGCTGGCGCCTGGGCTTTGCCGTCGGTCACCGCGATGCCATTGACGCCCTGGAACGGGTTAAAGGCACCCTGGACAGCGGCTTGTTCAAGGCCATGCAAAAGGCCGGGGCCTTTATGATGAACAGCCCCGAGTGCGAGGTCTTCGTTCATGAGCAAAACCGTCAATACCAGCGCAACCAGGAAGAAATGCTGGCCGGGCTGAAAACCCTGGGCTGGCCCGTCGAGGAAATGGCGCCCCCGAAAGCTACGTTCTACCTGTGGATGCCCATTCCGCCCCGGTACAAAACCGCCACCGAGTTCTGCAACGAACTGATGGAAAAATCCGGTGTCGTGGCAGTTCCCGGAACCGCCTTCGGGCAATACGGCGAAGGGTTCTTCCGGATGTCCCTGGTGGACACCCCGGACAACCTCAAGCAGGTCATCAGCCGGATGAAAGAAGACGGGTTCACCTTTAACTAGTCTCGAAACCTTTTTAATGACGAACCCCCCTTGGCAGTGTCGAGGGGGGTTCGCTTTATAAGAATAATTGCGCTACGCCTGCGGGGGATTTCCAAAGAGTTTGTCCAGCAGGGCCCCAATGGTGGATCCGGCCTTTTGGGCTTGAGCCACTAAATTAACCAGGGTTTGCGGTTTAACGACAATGCCGTCCAGCTTAACGGCTTCCTGGATGCCGGAGGTTGCGGAGGCAGGTATTTTGGCGGCGGTCACCCGGCCCAGTTGTTCAGATAAGGCATCAATGTCGGCTTGGGTGGGAAGGCGTAAGACGTCATTTCCTTGCAAACTGCCCAGATTGTCGTCATCGATCTTTACAATCCCCAAGGCTCCCAGATACCGGGCGGACTCGTAAAGGTCACTGAATTCCAGCGGCTTCCGGATCTTCCATTCTTGAGGGCGTAATTCGCTGAAGCTGGGGAGCCGAAAACCAGTTCCCCACCCATTTTCCATCATGCTTTCGGCGAGCCAGATGGCTGTAATCAGAAGCTTTGCTTTGGTTGTGTTTCGGCTGCCGGATTCCTTTAACAGATACACCGGTTTCAAATCCGGCTGTGTGTCCAGAAGCTCATGAACGGGAATCGGTTTTGACGTCGAGCGGGCCGAGCCGAATCGGGCGGGCGCCGGAGGGCTCATTCTCGGGTGGAAGGCAAGTTTCATCATGGGGTAAGTCCGATCCTCATCATCACAATCTAAAGCAGGGGGTCGCGTTGCGACTGTCGTTACGGTATCAAAAAAGGTGGGCCTGATAAATCGCAAGAGTAATAAATCGCAAGAGTCAACGAGTGTGGAAATGTCCCCCCCAGCTTTGTCAGCAGAAATTGACGGTGATACCCATTTCCTTCGATGGGTAAAACGCCATGAGAGTAGGTAAAATTAGCGAAGATCTCCTAAGAAAAAGCTCTAATAGAATAAAATATCTATGTTTATGGCTGAAAATAGTTATAAATAGATGAAAATGTTGCTTTAAACACGTTTAAGAACGAATAGACATGGGAATAATACCCATAAAGAAGGTCTTTTAAAAAGGTTCCATATGCTTCTCCACTCTCCTCAACCTACATCACTATCAATCCAGTCCGTCAATATCTGTATTGATTGTATGGATACCCACCGTGTGGCCAATTTGGCCACACGGTGCTTTTGGTTGTCGTGTCCGCGGGTGACCGTGGTTCAAGGATTAGGTAAAACCGAAGATTTATCGGCATGGGACCGTGCGGACAAATTGTCCGCACGGTGGAACCGCCCTCGAATGCTCCCTTCAAGGGCCTTATTGGATGTGTGTGTGGTGTGAACGTTGCCATCAACGCGCCGTGTGGACACGATGTTCACACGGTGACCACCCCATCGGGGCCAATCTGAATTAGTTAACAAATAAATGAATATTTAAACCCAGGCTGATCCCGGCCTCCGGGAGAAGTGTCGCTCGGAAAACAAGCGAAGGAGGATAAACCAGTCATGATAAAGATGAGAAATTGGAAAGCATAAGGAAGACCTTGATGTGGCCTAGGCTTGTGAGGGATCATGAAGGTATTGTGAACCCAGGAACGCGAATCAATCCCCACCATTTTCGAGCACGAGGCTCAGCCTTCCTTGTGCTGATGCTGGCCTTCGTTTTGGTCCTCTCCATTTGGCGGTGGTTTTTGCCCCATATGGGCTACCCGCTCTCGGTGACGCCGGAGCCTCAGCTCTCAAACCCTCAGGTCACCTGTAATGCCTTCGCCGCCATTGGTGATAACGGCTCCGGCTACCCGGCCCAGTATCGCCTGGCGGATGAAATGGCCCGGGAATACCAACGACAACCTTATTGTCTGGTGATGATGTTGGGGGACAGCATCTACCCCGATGGCAACGTCAAGAAATACGGGGAGCAGCGATTTACCAAACCGTATCGTTATTTATTGGATCGCCATGTGGCCTTCTGGCCGGTCTTGGGCAACCACGACGTTCTGGGAGGCTATGCCGATGATGTGATGGCGTTTTTCAAGATGCCGGGCACCTATTACCAGGCCCGTGTCGGCTTGGCCCATATCATCGCCCTGGACACCAACCGTTTCGATGCCACCCAACGGCAGTGGCTGGAAAAGACCCTGAAAGGGTCGACATCCCCATGGAAAATAGTATACGGCCATCATCCCGTGGTGGCCTCGGGCTTTCACCATGTCCCCCGGCATATGGTCACCGAGATAAAGCCGTTGTTGGAGCAGTACAACGTGGATCTGTATCTGTGCGGGCACAATCATCATTACGAGCGAAGTCGCTCCGTAAACGGGGTAACTTATGTGGTATCCGGCGGCGGCGGGGCTCGAACCCATTTCTTTCGGCGAACCCACCCCGATTCATTGGTTCGTATCCGAAGCCATGAGTTTCTTCGCATCGATGTCGACCCACAAACATTGACCTTAAAGGCCATTAATCCGCAAGGCGAGGTTATCGACCGTCTGACGCTGGAAAAACCCCAAACCTCCGATTTCAATCCCCTGACCAGCCAATAGTGCTTTGCCATTGGCCTGAGCATAATTTGGGTGACCAAAACAATAAACGAGGGGCCTGCTTACCCGGGGAATACCCGGCCGATGTCGACTCAGACGTGAATGGGTGCGGCATTTTATGACCAAATGACAAGTCCGTGGCCGATGCTCACAGGTATCCTCGGGGGTATCCGCCCTGAATCCCCGTTAGCGGCCTGGGGGGCGCATCTGTATCTGATTCTTTTACTCTTTGAACGGATTTTTGCTTGTGGTATAGTTACGACGTCTAAGAATTGAAGTTCAGTAAACGTACGATTAAACTGAGGAGGAGGTTCGTTAGTGGTAGTAACAGCAGAAAGAACGACTATGAAAGGCACTATGACACCTGTTCGTCGCGTAACCCTTAATGAAATGGACCACTTGTCCATTGGTAAAAAAGCTCGGTTGCACCGGCTCTTGTACCAACATGGCCCGGGTAACGGCACCATGTTGTTGTTGCCCATCGACCAAGGCTTAGAGCACGGTCCGATTGACTTCTTTGATAATCCGGAATCGGCCGATCCCGATTTTCAATGCCGTTTGGCTCTGGAAGCCGGTTACTCCGGTATCGTGTTCCACTTCGGCCTCGCTGAAAAGTATATGAAACCCTACGCCGGCAAGGTTCCCCTGGTGGTGAAGCTCAATGGCAAAACCGCCATTCCTTCCGACACCGATGCATTTTCGACCCTGACCGGGACCGTTGAGGATGCCGTTCGCCTGGGCGCCGATGCCATTGGCTACACCCTCTACGTCGGTTCTCCGTCCCAGGATCGGGATATCGAACAGTTCACCGCCGTTCGCAACGAAGCCGATCGCTTTGGCATCCCCACCATCGTCTGGGCCTACCCCCGTGGTGAGTTCGTCGAGAAAAAAGGCGGCAAGGACAGCTTGTATGCCATCGACTACGCTGCCCGTGTGGCGTGCGAAGTGGGCGCCGATGTCGTGAAAATCAACATTCCTGTTGAAAATAACCCCAAGAAAAACGACGAACCCGGCGAATACAAATCCTTGAACCTGTCTCTGGAAGAAGGGATGCAAAAAGTGGTCCGCTCTGCAGGCAAGACCATGGTGCTCTTCTCCGGCGGCAGCAAAGTCAACGACCAGGATTTGATGGATAAAGCTCGCTTGTCGATGGAAGCTGGCGCAACCGGCCTGATCTTCGGCCGCAACATGTGGCAGCGCCCCATGGAGCAAGCTCTGGAGGTTAGTCTCCAGGTTAAAAAGATGATGCAAACGTTTTAATCCGGTACCCTGCCTTGGAGGAACAAACAACGATGTCGAAACCCAGAGTTGCCATCAACGGCTTCGGCCGGATTGGTAGAAACACACTGCGTGCCTTGTATGACAACCCCCACGTCGACGTGGATGTGGTTGCCATCAATGACTTGGTTGAACCCAAGCAACTGGCATTCCTGTTCAAGCACGATTCCGTTCACGGGCATTTCAAAGGCGATGTGTCCTACACCGAGTCGTCCTTGATCGTCAATGGCCACGAAATCCGGGTCACTCGGGAGAAAGATCCCGCCAGCCTGCCCTGGAAAGAACTCAAAGTGGATGTTGTCATCGAGTCCACCGGCTTCTTCACCGATGCCGAGAAAGCTCGCAAGCACATCGAAGCCGGCGCCAAGAAAGTCATCATCAGTGCGCCTGCCAAGAACGAAGACATCACCATGGCCATGGGCATCAACGAAAATCTCTACGATCCCGAAAAACACCACATCATCTCCAACGCCAGCTGCACGACCAACTGCTTGGCGCCGATGGCGAAAGTCATCCACGAGAAATTCGGGATCAAAGAAGGCTTCATGACCACGGTCCACAGCTACACCATGGACCAAAAGCTGTTGGATTCGCCTCACGAAGACTTCCGCCGCTCTCGCGCCGGGGCCATGAACATGGTTCCCACCTCGACCGGTGCCGCCAAGGCCATTGGCCTGGTGTTGCCTGAGTTGAAAGGCAAGCTCCACGGCTTTGCCATCCGGGTTCCTACCCCCGATGTCAGCATCGTGGACCTGACCGTCACCACCGACAAGCCGGTGACCCAGGATGCCGTGAACCAGGCTCTGAAAGAAGCGGCCGGTTCGTCGCTGAACAAAATCATGCGTTACTCCGAAGAGCCGCTGGTCAGCAGCGACTACATCGGCGATCCCCACAGCTGCTCGATTGACGCCGAGTTGACCATGGTGTTGGGCACCAACACCTTGAAAGTGGTTGGCTGGTACGACAACGAGTGGGGCTACAGCAACCGCCTGGCCGAAATGACCCAGATGGTTGCCAGCCGCTTGCCGGTTACCGCATAGTCGGGTAGCGTCTACGGATCTGAAAAGGGGGCTGTATTGGCCCCCTTTTCTCAGACCAATTCAGGCTTTAAGCCCCCGAGAGAGACAGAATTTTCAACAATCAAGAAGGAGGATGTTCCCCATGCACCCGAGTCGTAAGCCTGTGATGGCTGCCAATTGGAAGATGTTTAAAACCACGGCCGAGGCGGCCCAATTTATCGAGACCCTCCATGGGCTTCTCGATGGCGTTTCCAAAGACGATATGCCTACGGCTGTGATTTGCCCGCCCTACACGGCCTTATCCACCGTGTCCCAGTCGCTGGGTCAACTGAATTTGAGCAACACCGTCTTTTTGGGCGCTCAGAACATGGAATCCAAGGCCGATGGCGCCTTTACCGGTGAGATTTCCCCCCGCATGCTGCGAGACTTGAATGTGTCTTACGTCGTTCTGGGTCACAGCGAGCGTCGGGAATACTATAACGAAACCGACGCCGGGGTGAATGCCAAGGCCAAGGCGGCGTTGGAGAACAATCTGATTCCCATTGTCTGTGTGGGTGAATCCCTGGCCCAGCGTGAGGCCGGTCAAACCGACGCATGGGTCACCCGCCAGGTGGAAGCGGCCTTGGACGGGATCACCCCCGAGCAGCGCAAGAAATTGATTCTGGCCTATGAGCCCATTTGGGCCATTGGGACCGGGAAAGTCTGTGATGCAGCGGAAGCCAACCGGGTCATTGGCCTCATTCGCCAGACTGTTGGGGTGGCCGAAACCCGTATTTTATACGGCGGCAGCATGAAGCCCGATAACGTGGAAGGCCTGATGGCCCAGCCCGAGATTGACGGCGGCTTGGTGGGTGGCGCCAGCCTGGAGCCCGCCAGCTATGTGCAACTGATTAAGGCGGCCATGCCCCTGAACGTGTAAATCTTCTTCCGGGCAGGCAGAGCAAGAAACGCTTGCCTGCCTGGGCAAGTCATAGTTGAAGCAATAATTCAGAACGAGAGAGAAATCACGATGATGACGACGGATTTTCCGGCCACCATTGAAGTGGCCATTCAGCGTTTGCCCCATGCCCCTGAAGACGTGCCGACCTACCAAACCGAAGGTGCGGTGGGGATGGATTTACAGGCGGCCATCGACACGCCCCTGACGTTGAATCCCCTGGAACGGGCCCTGGTTCCCACCGGCTGGGTCATTGCCCTGCCCGAAGGGTATGAGGCCCAGGTTCGGGCCCGAAGTGGTCTGTCGATTAAACATGGCATTTCGTTGATCAATGCCGTGGGGACCATTGATTGGGACTATCGCCATGAGGTCAAAGTGGGTCTGGTGAATTTGTCGAACGATCCCTATACCATTCAGCCCGGCGATCGGATTGCCCAGCTCGTGGTGGCCCCGGTGACCCGGGCCCGGTGGCGGGAAGTGCCGGAAGTTTCCCTGGCGGTCGCTTCATCTCGGGCCGGAGGCTTTGGATCGACGGGCCGATGAAGTCCTTGTTGCAGCGGGTCAAAGAGGCCTCGGTTACGGTTGATGGCCAAATCGTGGGCCGGATCGGGCCGGGCATTCTGGTGCTGCTGGGCCTTGAAAAAGAAGATACGGAGGCCGACATTGAGTT
Source organism: Vampirovibrionaceae bacterium NZW_1234 (assembly GCA_041697335.1). Taxonomy (GTDB): domain Bacteria; phylum Cyanobacteriota; class Vampirovibrionia; order Vampirovibrionales; family JAGQHJ01; genus JBGUGD01. Next base: position 46,221 of record JBGUGD010000025.1, read on the forward strand.
TCACATTAAAAAACTCTTGAGCCTTCGGATCTTCCCAGATGAGGCCGACAAGATGAATCTGTCGGTGACGGACATTCAGGGTGAGCTGTTGATTGTGTCGCAGTTTACGCTGGCCGCATCCTGTAAAAAAGGCACGCGCCCAAGTTTTGATTCCGCCATGCCGCCGGACAAGGCGATTCGGTTTTATGAGCTTTATCTGGCCCGTTTGCGGGACGCCACGCCGCTCAAGGTTGAAACCGGGCAGTTTGGCGCGATGATGATGGTGTCTCTCGTCAACGACGGTCCCGTGACCTTTATGATTGAGCGCTAAAAAACCGCAGGCATTGATGTATGAACCCCGCACCCGATTCGGATCGGGCGCGGGGTTCTGACTTATCCATTCCAGTAAATGGATGAATGGTGCGGTTTATTTCTTGCCTTCCAGGAAGGTTTTGTAGCGGGCTTTCAGAGGGCTCTCTGAAATGGCGCTGTCAAAGAACTGTCCGGCATCGGCAGGGTTTTTGAAGAACTTGTCAATGGCGGTTTTCATCTCGTCGTGGGTGATATCGCCATCGCCGTATTCGCCCTTGGCCTGATCCATGTACATGAACAGGGCCCCGAGTTCCACGGTATCAATGGTGTTATCACCATTGCGATCGAGAATATCAAACATCAGGTCCGATTTCAGTTTTTCATCGACACCAAAGATGTTGGTTAATCCGGCAAATTCCGATTTGTTCAACCCGGTTTTCCCGTCTTTGTCGAAGCTTTCGCGGGCGGCATCGGCGAACTTCACCATGTCCATGGTCAGGACCTGGCCGTTGTCGTTGCGATTGGCCATCTGTAACACAGGTTTGTCCTTGTTCAGATCGTCCAGCTTGCCGGTGTATTTCTTAGCAAACGCCTGCCAGGATTCCGCCGGTTTAATATTGCTGCGTGCGCTGAGTGATGTTGTATCAGGCATAAAATTTACCCCCAAAAATTATTCTGTCCACGAAAATAACCACCTTCATTGGTGTCCGATTGTCTATTTGTCCATCTGTCCAATAAATAAGTAGTAACTGTATAAAAACAAGAGTATTTTTCTTTTGAATGAATCGTAAAGTTTTAAGTCGAAGTTAAAAATAAAACGCTCTCAAACGCAGGAAAATTTTCTTTTAATAATATGGAATAGCGATTGATTTACGCTCACGTTCATAAATAGTGGAGAATAAAGCCTTGCTTTTGGCCAAAACTGCTATTTCAGGCCTTCATATAAGGATGGATAGTTCTGGCGAAGCCAGACCAATACGTCCAGCCGAAATTGTTTCACCTCTTGAAGCAGTTCCTCGACGTCACTTTCTTCGGTGACATTCACACGGTCGTAATCCGTCTGGTTACGGGTTTGGCGGCATAGATTCAGGTATTTCATGCGGGGCTTGGCCGCTGGACCCATCGTATATTGAAGCGAGGTAAGTGTATGGTAATGATGGCCAGTTTTTGCTGTGATGCGATAGCCTGAAGCTAACGCGGCAATGGTGGCCAACTGCAAGGCTGCGTTATAGGCCGTCGCAAAACGACGATCCGGTGAAACGGCTTTTACCATCGCATCGGCAATGTCTCGATCAATCACCCTCAACAGACTTTGGATCTCTGCGGCAGTGGTCTGATGTCGCGTTGCTTTATCCGCATTCAGCCAGTCTTCTAAACTCATCGTCGTTTCCTATCAGCCAGATTTTGGGGCTTGCAAGCAGTTCTTGGGCAAAACGATTGTTTGTCTTGATTCGCTCAACAAAGCTGGCCTGGGTATAATTCACCGGATTGACTTCTCGTCCCAGCTTTTCGTCTATATCTCCCATCGCATTAGCGATGTCCTTTAAACTGATGTCGCCGAGCAGGAAGAGATCGATGTCACTGTCTGCCCGGTCTTCCCCACTGGCAATGGAACCAAAAACAAAGGCAAAGTGGATTTTATCCATTAAAGGTTTCAACCCCTCTTTTAACACGTCTCCCAAGGCCACCGTTTTGAGAAATGCCCGCTTTAAATCATCAAATGCCGGATGGCTCCGTTGTGCTTTATAGTAGAGCCGGTTTCCGCTTTTTTTCTTGGTAACGAGTCCCGATTCCTCAATGCGTTCCAGGGCATATTGCACTTGTGCCAAGGAGTAGCCGGTTTTTTCGGCTAATGAACGCTGATAATATTCTTGATCCGGCTGCGTTAGGAAGAGGATCAGAATATCCACCACCACCGGGCTTGGAAAAAGGGCGGCAAAAGAGGACATAAATAATGACCTTGAATTACTGTCAATCGACCTTACTTTAAGGTCATTATCGGGGGTTATGGAAAATAAGGCAAGATTGAAGTGAATGGGTTTTCAAAATTCCTGTGTCATCGTCTTTGGAAAAGCCCAGAATATCGCCCATCGCTTCAGTAAATTTATAACGTTTACGGATGGAAAGGTACACTTGACTTCTGGATTCAGACCCAACGTTTTTTGAGTAGGCATATTCTGTGCATACGAGAAAGGCTCTTGAGGTATGACCGTCAAGAGCCTTTTTTATGTGGAATAGCGGGTAAATTATCGTTCGGATTGCGGACGTTCGCGGTTGAGTTCCCGCAAGCGTTCACGAATGGGACTTTGTTGTAATGCGGCGTCTAAAAATTCTCCAGCCGATTGGGGATTGGTTAAAATCCGCAATGCGGCCAAGACTTTTTTCTTCATGGTTAACGTGCCGTTATTAGGGCAATCCTCCGGTGTGAGGCCTTGCCCAACGGGTTGCTGTTGATCCTGCAGCATGTGAAAGGCGGCAATTTCATCGGCTTCCAGCTGGTTATTATTGTTTCTGTCCAGGACCCGAAACATCTGTGCTGCTTGATCGCCGGTGAAGCCGTTGATCATGGCAAACCATCGCAGGTTGCGATCGTTGGGCGCTAAAAAGGTGTTATTGCCGGTGCGGAACGTGTTGATTTCCGCTTGGGCAAAGCGGGCAATGTCCATAGTGACCACCCGGCCGTCGGCCGTGAGGTTTGCAAACTGAAGCGGATCGTTCACCGATCGTCCACGGGTGTCGTTGTAATTCTGATACCACCGTTGCCAGTTCTGTGCCGGATTAATCGGCGCCTGAGGCGCGTTCGCTCGAACAGGATCCATAATGCCCCTCCATCAAATGTCCAACCAATGTTCGCTTTACCGAAATGAAATACAGTATTTATATAAAAACACCATGATTCATTTTGATGCGCGTTTTTTTATCCGTTGAAATGATCAGGGCGGAAACCTCTATTGGGGGTGGAAATGTGGGATGACAAACCGATTTCAGGGTGAGATGACGCTCGTTAGGCACGCAATTTTTTTAACGTTCGGGCGAGTGCTTGCTGAAATGGAGAACTGTCGGCTTGGCTGGGGTCAAAGTTGGACGGCGGCACGTCATTATCGTCGGAGTAGGTAATCAACAGATTGTCGCTTTTGGCTTTGCCTGTGATTTTGTTACGACGCTCCGCCCAGAAGGTGTCGTCAAACTCGTCATAATCATGGTAGACCGAGGTCCCTTTGTTCGGATCCGTCACCAGGATCTCTTGATTGCCGTTTTCATCCACGCGGTAGCCATTAATCACAATCCAGTGACCTGCTCCTGACGGCATTGTACCCAGGGCCGCCATCACGTTGCCGTTATCAATTTCCTGCTGAATAGTCGAAAAATCGGATTCGTTCAACGCCGAGGTGTACAGGCCATAATCTTGGCCCGCTTGGGTCATATTCTTGGTGGGTGTGCCCAGGTTGGGACTTGGCCGATAGGTGGCGTCTAACTGCTGGGGGGTCACATTCATGCCGAAAGCATTGAAGATCATCGTCATGCTCGTGGTCCCGCAAGCCATTTTTTCTTGTCTCAGAGGCGTGACGGGGATGGTGCCTTCTGCAACACTATTTCCCGAGGGGGTGTTGCCTTGGGAGGCTTTGGCGTTTTGAATGGCATTTTGAATCTGATTGAACAACACACGGCGAAGTTGGGTCATGAGACACTCTCCTAACAACACAAAGGGTGAATGAACCTGGGTACGATTGAATTCGGATGGCGATCGTATTAATAAAATATTTATAATTATATAAAAACAACTTATGCGGATCTGTTGCTAGGTTTTGTGTAAATCAGATGAAACAATTTTTTGAAAATGTCGGCTTGCTGACAATGTGTCGTGATGAATTCGCTAAAATAAAAAATACAACGTTAGATTAAATAAACAATCTGTGACTGGGCGGGGGATCCCGCAATTTCATGGTGATTACTAGGTGGTTGAGCAACGGCGGTAGCTTACCGCGAATGATGAATGGAGGCTGGCGATATGGCACGTATAAAGAACAGTTTGCAAACACCGATTTATGGCATTATTAGCCGCAAGGACTTACCCAATGCGCCAAGTGGTACTTATGGGTATGAGATTATCAAAGTGAATCCGGGAGAGACGTCTCCCAAGGGCCTTGATGTGGATTGGGTAACCAACAAAGCACCCAAGAATGACAATGGCACGTTGAGATACGATAAAAGTACAGAAGGCTTTAAAATCCGAGACACTTGGGGTGTTGATACAGGCCAAGAGTACGATTTGAAGAGTATACCCGGAGGCTTGTCTCTGTCCGGCCCCGCCGGCGGAGGGTCCGTAGGCGATACCGTCGGCAGTATGAATTTCGATAATGATATTGACGACGATAACGGGTTTGATGTCCGGACCTATCAATCCTGGTCCGAGAAGGCCTATGACGCATTCTGGGATTACTTCAATAAATAATCCGGACGGGTTTTAGCGGCTGGTTGCTAAATGGTGCATCAATAACCCTTGTCACCACTGTTTCGGCAATACTGTCCATGCGTATGTCAGAACTTAAGAAAGACTGGGCGATGGTTATTACAGATAGGCCAACAGTGGTGATTCGGGTGATGCAGCTCGTTGGCTGGCGCCTGACTGGGGTGTGGAACTTTTCCGATGGCTGTTTTGAAGAGCGCGAGAACCCGGCTTCATACGCCAGTGAGCATTTTTCTGAATGAGGCCCGTCTCGGTTAATAAGGCGCTGTGCGGGAATACGTTTATAACGCTACCGGCAAATGAATCGTCGCTCTGAATAAAGCGGGCCGTTTTGTTCAGGGGATGACATTCGGGAATTTTAGAGCAAAAGTATATTATTAGAATATTCTTAAGGGTGTCAAAAAATGATGTTTATATAACGTTATTATGGTATAGGCTATTTTAAATGGTGAGGAAGTCCGTGGGCCATGGCCCACGAGAAACAGTGGAGGCTGGCGATATGGCACGAATTCAAAACAATATGCAAACACCGATTTATGGTGCAATCAGTCGGAAGGATTTACCCAATGCACCCAGAGGAACTGGCGGGTATGAAATTATTAAAATCGATCCGGGTGAGAAATCCCCGGAAGGGTTGGATGTGGATTGGGTGACCAATGAGGCTCCCAAAAATGAGAATGGAACCCTGAAGTACGACAAGGAAACCGGAGGGTTTAAAATCAGAGATACGTGGGGGGTTGATACCGGGCAAGTCTATGAATTCAACAAAGTCGAGGGAGGGATAGGAATTAGCGGCCCGAGCGGGGGTGGCTCCTGGGAAAAAGTGAAGGATATGAACAGCAATTTTGATATGGATGATGATAACGGCTTCGATGTCCGCACGTACCCCGGGCTGGTCGATAAAATTAAAAACTTTTTTAATTAAGTATCCCAGAGTCCTCTAACTCCTAATTCGAGAATAAGCTTTAAATAACCTGGTTACCACTGTCCTTGGCAGTCTGCTAATTTTTATTGCAGCGGATGCCAACAGTGGTGACCAGGTTTTTAGATGTTGGATGGATCTATGAGGTTGTTATGAAATTTTACAGAAATGAAGGGTGTATGGAGGAAGAGCCCTAAAAATCATTTGTTAGGAATGTTCTGATAGGTACAAATATGTTCTGTAACGATGTTGCCATCTGGGTCTCGGGTTTTAATTTCAATTCGATCCTCCATCCTCCCGATTAAAATGTTTCGTTTGAGGAGTTGTGCACTAACGAATTGATGCCCTTCTCGCATAGGCAGGGTGATGCTTTTATCACCCCAATTAATTGTCACTCTCGGGCTTGAGAGATGACGTTCTCTTGTCTGAGGATCTTCGGAAACATCCTGATAGGTGGTAACTGTAACTGGCCTGTTTTGGCTATCTTTCTTGTTCAGTCGCTCCCGATACTCGGTGTATTCTTTTCTTTCAGGTGGTTTTGGCGGGACCTCCTGTTTTTTCTTATTCTCAGGTGGGGCTGTGGGTGGTTGTGGTTTGGGTGGAGGCAATGTTGGCGGTTTTTCTGCATCCGGTAATTTATTTGCCTCATAGGTCCTTCCGGTGAGGTTGCCATCTTTGTCAAATTCCCGATAGACGATTCTCCCGTTGTTGCTGTCAGCCACCATGTATTTTTTTCCGTCTTTTTCAACGACACGGAAATTGGGATCGAAGCGATTGCGGGTGTACATTTTCTGAGGTTTGCCGTCAACATACACCGTGTATTCCCGATTTCCGTCCGAGGTCATGTCATAATAATTCGAGACATACACGGGCTTGCCATTCACGGTACCCACCTGGGTGAGCTGTTCTCCCGGTGCCAGTGACGGTTGCACGTTCGAGCCGGATGCCGGAATGGGTTTCATCGAAATTGAATCAGTCGAACTTGACCGAGCCAACGACGGCGCCAGCCCCGCATTTGAAGCCGTCTGTTTTTCGATACTGTCCGTATTTTTCCACAGGCCAACCTGCCCCGGGGAAGGGGTATTCGTATTGATCATCATAGTCAGTTACTCCAGCGTCTGTCAGTAAACACATTGCCGATAAAAAATATCAAGAAGAAACAATTTGACACTATAGGGATAAACGATTGGTTCATAAAAAAGATGACAGTATATTTTTTTTTGTAAAAAATACGCCAGATTGCAAAAAAATTATTAAACTGACATTCGATGGGCAGCGTCTAAGACCAGCTCAAATGGACTTTTTATCAGAAAACGGTTTGATTTGGATCGAGAGAGCGGATGAAGAAAATTAAAAATTCATGACAGTGATCCCATTCACGCAGCATGTGGCAATAACGAATCATAATAGGGAATTTGACGTTTGGACTACTAGAAATATTATTTAAAGTTTAACGAGACAATTGAGGTACGGAGGTCTTTAGTCTTTATAGGGGAGTTTGTTTGATTTATAATGCCGAAATCTTCCAATTGTTGAGATCGCATGGAGGACTTGGGAATGCGAATTATGGGTCTGCCTACGGCCACCAGGCCTCGTTTTAGCAGTAGTGTGGCGTCGGCGCCACAACCGGTGACGCCGCAACATGTGTATCACGAGGTGGTGGCGTTACTGAAACCGGATAACAAAACCTTGCTGGTGTCGCCCCCGTCTTACGAAACCCGAGATGGGCAACGTTTTGAAGTCATTCAGGTTATTGCCCATCACAGTGCCATGGCGCAAAAACCGATTGAACAGGCGTCCCAAACCTTGCAGGCGCATCCCAAGTATACGCCGGTGCAGCGCTTTAGCAAGACCATCTCTAAGGATCCAGCCACGGGCCAGCGTGTCTATGGTCCGCAACAACCCATTGTGGAGCAGCATCCCTTGGTGTTTGCCCACGTGGATAACCCCCAGATTCACGTGAAGCTCGCTTACGGTGGGGATCTTCACTTTGACCCCACGATAAAGTATGCATAGACGCCTATTCTTTTCCGACGTGAATACCTATCCCATGATTCTCCCTGGCGAAATCATGAGAGGGTTCTAATGCGTATGCTGACTAGTTGTTGGGATTAATAAAGCTGGATTTAAACTCACTGACAAAGCTGCTGAAGTCGGACGTCATGCCCAGTTTTTTGAAAATGCTGGCCCATTTGGATGACGCATTGGCATCTTTCTCATCCATCCAGATTTCCCGACTGGTATCGGTAGAGAGCGCAATTGATCCGGGGAGCCCCAAGAAGCTCCCAATAGCCACAGTGCCGTAGGTTAACACGCTACGAGAACCTTCGGTGGTATCCATGTATTCCTTGATATACGGAACTGTTTCCCCGGCGATACGGATGCGATGAATTATTCCTTTACTGTCTTTAACCTCAAACTCCATATCTTTCAATTTAAGAGGATGATGGACGCTGTCGGAGTAAGTGCTGACCAGTTCTTCTTTGGTAAATGAGTTATGAGGATAAGGGGTAACCACATGGCGCAGGTAGGATTTAATTCCAAGCTCAGCCATGGAACTGATATCGGACTCGTAGCTGCCTTCGCCGTTAAACTTCCATTGGTCCTTGTGTTTATTGGCCTGAACATATTTTGTAAATGCCGACCAGATGCGGTATTTGTTGGGGTTGGATTCATCCATGCTATTGATGTTGTCTAATAACGTTCCCAGGTCTTTGACGGATAATTCTTTCTCAGTCTTGGTATCTAGAATTTCGTTCACTTTTTGCAATGCAATCTCTTCTGCTTTCTCGGGAGTCAAGGGCGGTGTGGTATTTTCATTGCCCGTGGGTTTGGGCATGTTTTTATCGATCAGTTCTTCCAGCGGCGTGACCCACATATGCTGTACCACCTGTGCCGCCACTTGATCCCGGACGTCTTTCGGTAAATCCTTAAACCCGTTGAAATCCCGGTTCTCGATATCTCGTATTGGCGGGTTTCCAAAGTTTATAAGGGTGGGTGGGGTTTTTAGTTTATTCTCCAGGGCCTCAATTTGCTTTTGCAACTGTGCTTTTTCAAGGCCTCGCGCCCTGGTAATTTGCTCTTTGTCCATAATATTCTGGCGCTCTTGTGCTTCGAGATCGGTAAGCACTCGAGGCGCACGACTCAGAAACTGAATTTCATTTTGAATTTTGGTTTCCAGTCGGGCTAAGTCGGCTTTTTCGGTGTCGGAGAGCGTTAGCCCTCTGTTCTGCATGCCTTTAAGCCAATCATAATGAATTCTTTCTTCATCTGTTGGCATATTGAATACCTTTAGCATTCTGATGGCTTCTTCTTCATCAAGGGGATTGTCCGGATCCTCCCAGTTGATGTCATCAAGGGTTCTCTCCAGACGTGTCTGGACATCGCCGATGCGCTTGTCGAGCAACGCATTTCGCTTTTTCAACAGTTCTTCCTCGGTTTGGTGGTCAAACACGGCCAACTGTTTTTTCTTCGCATCAACATACGCTTTCATGGTGTTTTGGTATATTTCCAAAAACTTCTGAGGATCTGAAATTTGAAGCTTTCCTTGGCGTTGTTCTTCAATCTCTCTCTCGTATTGGCCTAAAAGGTTTTCCAAGCCTTTAATATCTTCTTCGGAGGGGACCTGGTTGTTCGCAATGGCGCTTTTTACGGATTCCAATCGTTGCGAATTTCGAAGCTTCTCAGATTGAGACTTGGTTCCCAGGTCTTGGAGTTCCGAGCGCCAAGCATCGAATACGCTTTGGCGGTCTTGGGTTGGTTGACCATGGACAGGCGCATTTACGTCGACCTCGTTTGCCGCGGCCATGGCCATACCTGCCTGCGAGATTTCTGAGGAGAATGCACCGCTATTTTCAGGAACCCCGGTCGGTGCGTTCATGTCATCAATATTTCCCGTTTGAGCGGATACAAAAGAAAACATGGATGCAGGGTTTGTTGGAATGTTGCTGTAGAAGCCAGGGCTTGGTCCCGTGCTTTCTCCAAAGGTGCCGCTTTCTCCGAAGATGCCTTGTGTGCTAAAGCTACCGCTTTCTCCGAAAGTGTTTTGTGGGCCAAAGCTACCGCTTTCTCCGAAGGTGTTTTGTGTGCTAAAGCTACCGCTTTCTCCGAAAGTGTTTTGTGGGCCAAAGCTACCGCTTTCTCCGAAGATGCCTTGTGCGCCAAAGCTACCGCTTTCTCCGAAGGTGCCTTGTGGGCCAAAGCTACCGCTTTCTCCGAAGATGCCTTGTGCGCCAAAAGTGCCGCTTTCTCCGAAGGTGGCTTGTGTGCCAGAGGGGCCTTGAAATCCTGAGGTGCTGGGATGGCCGGAGGGGCCTTGAATCGTATTCGTGTCACTTGTGGATGGATAGACCAGGGGGGTAGGCCAAACGGAATAGAGGAGTGCATTTGAAACACTGATGAATTGATAGAACGTGTTAAAGTTGACAATATCGACTGTATACCCTGTATTACCGATGGGTGGGTTTGGGGGGAGATAGCTATTGGTTGATGAAGCCTCCCCAGTAACACCGTTGGGAGGGGTATGCGGTGTCACTGTATTATCGGTGCCATAGTAAAGATTAAATGCGTTGGGCTCTATCGTCGCCATACACAACTCTCTTTCCATTTGTGGGCAAGCATAATGTTGCAATTTCTTTCGGCAGGAAAAGAGACCTGCTACAGCATGGTTTATTGAAATGTTACTTTGTTACATGTGGCTTATGAGGCCATGGTCAAGTAAAAGCGAGCAATTCGATAACGTGGGCCATGTATGAACAAATATTAAATGGGTGACACAGTCGAATGGTTTTAAGCATACAACGGACACGGTGAGGCCATGAAATGCCCTTAAGGCAGGGTGCGGGCGAGGAGGCGGTCGACCGGGTGGTTTTCGATCAGGTGGCTTTGGACGATTTCGGGGACATCTTCGGGTTGAACATGATAGTACCAGACGCCGTCGGGGTAGATCATCACGGCAGGGCCGGTCTGACACAGGCCAATAGAGCCGCAGGTGGTGACGATGACGGATCCGTCCTTGGACCCGCGTTTGCCGTAAAGAAGCCCCTTTTCGGCCAGGACATTCCAAAAGGCTTCCAGAACGGCCTCGCTGCCGTTCGCACTACAGGACTTACCGGTACACACAAACACGTGCCGGGTTAAGGGGGCCGTGACCACCGGGGATTTTTCAACAAGTGCTTCTCGGCTCAGCATCATTATCGAATCCAATCAATCGCATCCATTCAATCGGTCAACTGTCGATACTTTACCGTGAGTGGCCGCGCGTTGCAAATGGCCTATAGGCAGCACGCTGTGCTTCATGTACACTCAATGCCAGAACACGGCACTTGAATTATAGGGAGACTATCGACACATGGAAGCTGTTTCATTGAAAGAGACCCTGGGAAAAGCCATTGGCAAAATCGCCAGCGGGCTGTATGTGGTGACCACCGGATCGGGCGAGCAGAAACAGGGGTTTTTGGCCTCCTGGATTATGCAGGCCAGCTTTGAACCCCCGATGCTGACCGTCGCTGTCCAGAAAGACCGGGATATTCTGAAGCTTATCGAGGAAAACAAGCGCTTTGTGGTCAATGTCCTGAGCGACAGCAACTCCAACCTGATGGGCAAGTTTGCCAAGTACAGCCCGGAACAGTTCCAGGATGTGCCGGCCTATGAAAACGACCATGGCGTGGTATTGAAAGATACGGTGGCCTTTATGGCGTGCGATCTCGTTCGGGTCTGGTCCGAGGGCGGGGATCACGTCCTGCTGGTGGGGCAGATTGTGGATGGTGAAGTGATGAATGCCGATCTGCAACCTTGGACGCACCTGCGGAAAAATGGGTTTTCTTACTAACAAAGCCATGTTGGACGGATGCCCGTTCTGATTCGTCGCACCAAACAAGGAACCTGGCTGTTCCCGGTGGTTGTGACCCCCAAATCCCATGCGGATGAGGTGGTGCCCGTCGTGGCCAACGATGAGGCGATTGCCGTGAAAGTCCGCGCGCTGCCGGATAAGGGGGCTGCCAATCAGGCGGTTATCGCTGTTCTGGCCAAAGCCCTGAAGCTCCCGAAAACAAGCCTCAGTGTCGCTCATGGGGCCACCTCCCGCCAGAAGCAAATTGCCCTGGAGGGCATTGCCGATGCGGCGCAGTTGCTGAGCCACTTCAGTGCCATTGCGGCGGCGCCTCCCGAGACCGTGTTTTTGTTTCGAGAATAAGGTTCGAGGGGCCGGTCTCCGGGTCATCGGCGTGGCTGACCTGAGGTTGCTCAGCCATGCCGGGTTCGGGTTTCTGGTATGATTGCCGATGTTGAAACGGCCTGTGTGCGACGCAATGGACAAGCATTTTATCTGTGATATGGACGGCGTGGTATACCGGGGTAATCGGATGATTCCCGGGATTCAGGTTTTTCTGGAGCGGCTTCAGGCCCATGGGCGGCGGGTTTTATTTTTGACCAACAGCTCTTCCCGCACTGCCGAACAATGCAAGGCTAAGCTCGAGGACTTGGGGCTGTCGGGGATTGAAGCGCATCAGTTTTTTACCGCCGCCATGGCCACGGCGCGGTTTCTGGCCCATCAGACGCTCCCTAAAACCGCCTATGTCATTGGCGGCGAAGGCCTTCGGCAGGAGCTGCGCCAGGTCGGGTTTGAGTTAACCGACCGGGATCCGGCCTACGTCATTCTGGGGCATACGCAGGAGTTTAATTTTTCCATGCTGTCCACGGCCACCCGCTTAATTCGCGGAGGAAGCCGCTTTGTGGCCACCAACCCGGATCCGGTGGATCCGGTGGAAGATGGTGTGGAACCGGCATGCGGCAGTTTGATTGCGGCCGTTCAGACGGCGACCAATAAAATGCCTTATATCATTGGGAAACCCAACGCACTGATGATGCGTATGGCCCGGGAGACCATGGGGCTGGAGGCTGAACGTCTGGTGATGGTCGGGGATCGGATGGATACGGATATCAAGGCCGGTCTGGAGGCAGGAATGACCACCGTGTTAGTATTGTCCGGCGTGACGGCACGAGAAGATCTCAGCCAATATGCCTACCAACCCGATTATGTGTTTGACGATGCCGGTCAGATCGATTTGGCCCAGGTGGCGCTATGAAGATTACGGTTCCGGCCTTGCTCCGCATCAAGCCAAATGCCCTGGAAAAAGTCGGCAAGTATCTGTGCGCCTTGGACATCGACCATGTCGCTGTGCTGTATGCCGATGGCTTGTCCACCCAGCTGCATGAACAGGTTGAATCCTCGTGTCGTCAATGGAAGCGGACAATCACGGCCGTGCAGACGGTAACCTCCAACGAGACTCGTGTGTTGTTTGATTTGTCTCTTAACCTGCCCGAAAACACCGGAGGGCTGATGGTATTGGGGGGCGGACGAGCCATTGATGCCGGGAAGTACCTGTCGCACATGTTGCAAATACCGCTGCTGGTGTGTCCGACCATTGTGTCCAATGACGGCGTGGCGTCGCCGTTCTCTTCTCTGCTGTTTGACGGGGTAAAACGTACCGTACGAACCCGCCTCCCCGCAGGTATCGTTGTGGATACCGCCATCGTGGCCCAAGCGCCGGTGCAATTTTATTACTCAGGGGTGGGCGATTTGGTGTCCAATCTGACGGCGATTGCCGACTGGAAGGCGGCCTATCACCATCATGGGCTTTATGTCGATGATTTTGCCGTGTCCGTGTCCCAAACGGCCGCCGAGAATTTTATACACTCTCCCGAGACGTCGCCCATCGATTATGCATGTTTGCGAACCTTGGCCAATGGCCTGATCTTGAGCGGTATTGCGATGGAGGTCGCCGGATCCAGCCGTCCGGCCAGTGGCAGCGAGCACCTGATTTCGCATGCCTATGACACGTTGCCCGAATCCCAAGCCAGCTTGCACGGGTTGCAGGTGGGTGTCGCCGCCTATGCCGTCAGTGCGATTCAGGAAAAAACACACAAGCAGGTCCGTCAGTGCCTTCTCGACAGTGGCTTTGTCGATTATATGAAGCATCATCCGCTGTCAAAGCAGGCGTTTCTCACCGCTGTCCAAAAAGCTCCCCGGATGAAAGAGAATTTTTACACGCTTCTTTCTGAATCGGACTCTATGGCCGCATTGTTGGATTTTGTCCATCGGGATGCGCTCCTTAACGAAATGCTCGCCGAGTAATGCTGGGCCGAGTTGTGCCGTGGGGCTTTACTCGATGATCATCCCTCGGGCATAATGATGGCGATGGAAAGAGGCCCCTGGTTAACACACACGGCACATGGACCATAGACAATGAACTTTTGGATGTTCCTGACGGCGTTGATGCCCATACTGGCAGTATTCGTTCTGTTGGTGGTGCTTCGACTCCCTGCCATGCGTGCCATGCCCATTGGGTTGGCTCTGACCGCATTGATGGCTTGGCGGTTTTGGCAGATGACTCCGGTCCACCTTGCGGCGGCATGCGTGGAAGGTCTGTTTGCAGCGGCTTCCATTCTCTGGATTGTTTTCGGGGCTGTCTTTTTGCTGAAAGTGCTGACGTTGAGCGGTGCCATTGATACCATCCGCAATGCCTTCACCCACATTTCACCGGACCGGCGGGTTCAGGCCATCATCATTGCGTGGCTGTTTGGCGCCTTTATTGAGGGCGCTGCCGGTTTTGGGACCCCTGCAGCCCTGGGGGCGCCGCTTATGGTTGCGATTGGCTTTCCGTTATTGCCGGCTGTGGTATTGGCCTTGGTTGCCGACAGTTCCCCGGTCTCTTTTGGTGCCGTGGGAACCCCGATTCTCATTGGTATGAATCAGGGACTTCACGTGGGCGGGGATGTTGCTCCTGAAGTGGCCGGATACTTGGATATGCAATCCCTGGACAGCTTTTTAAAACAGGTGACTGCCCAAACCGTGATGATGGATCTTTGCATCGGCACGTGGATCCCCCTGATGCTTGCCGTGATGCTGACTCGGTTTTTCGGTAAAAACCGAAGCTGGAAAGAGGGACTGGGCATCTGGAAGTTTGCTTTGTTTGCCGGGTTGGCCTTTGAAGTGCCTGCGTTAATCTCTGCCTTGTGGCTGGGGCCTGAGTTTCCGGCACTGATTGGCGGGTTAGTGGGTTTGGGCATTGTTGTACCAGCCGTTCAACGGGGCTTCCTCCAGTCTGATACACCATGGGATGATTTTTCGGAACCCCTGGACTCCGGGATGGCGTCATCGGAACGGCTACTCAATAGGCCGATACTCTCCATGAGCCTGCACATGGCCTGGCTGCCCTATATCCTCGTCGCCCTCGTATTGGTTCTGACCCGGATGGATGCGTTACCGTTGAAGGCTGCCTTACAGGGCATTGGGGTTGGGTGGTCGTCTATTCTGGGAACGTCCATGTCTGCTCGCCTGGAGCCCTTGTATCTGCCTGGGGCAACCTTTGTGGCGGTGGCCATGTCAACGACATGGCTTCATCGCTTGACCATCAAGGATATGGCCCTTCCTCTCCGGCAGACGGTGCACACGCTGATGCCCAGTGTGGTCGCTTTGGGGGCGGCGGTCCCGATGGTCCGTATCTTTACCAATTCGGACATCAACACGGCAGGCTTGCAGAGCATGCCGGTTGAACTGGCCACCCTGTTTTCCAATGCCCTGGGGACGCTATGGCCCCTTATTGCTCCTCTTGTTGGTTCTCTGGGGTCCTTTGTCTCGGGTTCGGCCACGTTCTCCAACATGATGTTCAGTCTGTTCCAGTTTTCCGCCGCGGTCCAGGTGAATATGGATCCCCATATCATTCTGGCGGCACAGATGCTGGGAGCCAATGCCGGAAATATGATATGTGTGCTGAATGTGGTGGCTGCGGCCAGTGTTGTTGGCCTTAGCGGCAAGGAAGGAGCCATTATCCGCTACACGATTGTACCGATGATCGGTATGATTTTGGTGGCCGGTTTGCTGGCCTTCTTATGGGCGACAATGACTTGAACGCATCACGCTGCTTGTAAGACAGCCTACCTGCTGAATAGGCAAAGCCCATGGTTATCCGGGACACTGTTGAACACCACGATCGTCAAGCGGCTTGAGCAAGGCCAGCTGGTTTGAGTGTTGATTACCGGGAGGCTGCAGGAATCAGATGAACGCCATTCATGTGCATTTGCTACTCAATCATATCCCGGTCCTAGGGGCCGTGTTCGGGTTGTTCATCCTGCTGCTGGGGATGGGGATTAAAAATAAAACCCTGATCTATACGGCCTGGGGGGTCTTTCTCCTGGTGGCGGTTGTTTCTCTGCCGGTTTATTTCAGTGGCGAACAAGCCGAAGAACTGGCAGAACAACTCCCGGAGGTGGTTTATGCACACTTGGAAGCCCATGAACATTGGGGAACCTATGCCTTGCTGAGTGCCGATCTGCTGGGAGGATTGGCTCTGGTCTCGCTCATTGTGGATTTGAAGTGCAAGACCTGTGGTTGGTTACGTGTCCTGGTGGTCTTGATGGCCTTGGTGACCGCAGCCCTGATGGCCCAGACGGCCTATTCCGGAGGATTGATTCGGCACCCTGAAATTCATCGGAGTATTGGGACCGATATGAATCAGCTTTAGGCCAGCTTGTCCAGTCTCGTGGCCGTTTGATCTGTAAAGCGCTTGTCGTCCGGCAGCTTGACCCAGATGACAGCACCCTGAGGGTGATTATAGGGAACGGGGGTTTCTAAGGGCCTGGCATCTTCCAGGACCCAGGCGAAGGTTTTGGGGTAAGGCATTCCCTTCATCAGCTGGTCTTTGGGAATCCGATGCTTATCTATGTTTTTCAGCAGGTCATCCCGGGAGAGCGGGCCAAGGCAATTTGCTAGCCGGGCCATGCCGGAGACCTGGCCGGATGTCGAGCGGATCAAGGCAATCGGACCGCGTTGACGGGTGTTTGAACCTCGGATTTCCCAGGTCTTTCGCCCTGCCAGAATTTCCTCGATCCACGGAGATTTTATCAATAAGCCATTCATGAGGGTGCCTCTCTACTCTGGGATGGTTTTAGGGGTCTGCCACGGTGCGGTTGACCAGGCATACAATGTATCACCCTCCAACCCCCGGAACAAGTGTGTATGGCCCGTATCAAATCGACAGGGACTGTTTTTTAAAGACTGAATTTAATCTGAATTAAAGTTTGAATCCGAAATGTTTCCGTGGTTATCTGGTGTCATTCAAAAATCATCACAGTGTGCATCAGAAGGAGAATGTGCCATGCGTCCCATTGGCGTTGATTTGGTTTCCCCCCGTTTTTCAGGTCCCCGTCGGTCTTTGGTTCAGGCCAGTGTCCTTGGTTTAGGTATTGCGCTAAACAGCAGCCCTGCGCAAGTTCGGGCAGAAGCCCCTGCGAATGCTCCCGTAGCGGCTATTGAAAAACGCGAGGGCGAGGCTCCCAAAGTCATTTTGGCCAAGGAAACCGTCATTGCCGGAAAGTCTTTTGATGATACGCTGGAGCAGCCGCTGTTTACCGTGGTCCGCCGTTATGAACGTCCTGCCGATGCCAATGGCCACCGCGAAGGCTATAACGTGCAGGTCACACTGCAACTGAAACGGCTGGAACTGCACAACACCCAGAACGAGTTTGATAACGCCGATGATTTCCAGGCGGCGGCGAAACCGGCCCTGACCAAGATTGTGGAACAACGGGGCCTGGTTCAGGAATTGGATAACGCCGTGCTGGCCTTGAACCAAACCCCGCCGAATCCCAATCAGGGCCCAGTCAAGATTGATCTTCAGGCGTTGCAGAAGCAACTGGGCGCCATTCCGGCAGTGAAGCAAAAAGCCAACCTGGGCGTGGTCAATGTCGGTAATCAGCAGTATCAGGTGGAAGTCCAAGGCGTGAGTATTCTTCACAAGCCCACCATTACAACGCCTGCCACTCCGAATCTGCCCATTGAACAGCAAATCCTGAATGCCGCCAAAACCCCGGGTGGCCTGGTGGGGTTGGGTGCCCTGGGCGGCTCGGCCCTGACGCTTTTCCTGCGTCGTCTGTTTCGCCGCAAGCCGACGGCTAACGCATAACACTGACAGTCTTTGAATTAAAAGGCGGGCACACACCATCTTGCGGATGGAAATGGGAGCCCGCATCCCCTAATTTACACCCTCTCCCCTCATCAGGGAGAGGGTGTAAGCTTTTAAGGATGTCGCTTCGGTAAGAGAGTTCCTAGAAGCGAACGATTTGGATTGTATTACTGAAGGCCGAAGCCCCGCTGGCGTTGGTGGTTGAGGTGACGCACGCCCCGCTGGGATCTCATGAGCACTGGGGGCTATGCCTCGCTGAGTGCCGATTTGCTCGGGGGATTGGCTTTGGCATCCCTGATTGTGGATTTAAAGTGTAAACCCTGCGGCTGGTTGCCAGTACTGGTCGTCTTAATGGCCGAGACCGCCTACTCCGGGGGACTGATCCGGCACCCGGAGATTTGCATGAACACGGCATATTGCTACGATGAAAAGAAACGAGAGATGCATCAATCCGGGATTTACTGTGCGGTGTGAGACAAGGCCAAACGGAATCATCTGTTGAGCAGCACGCAAAAAAGGCGTCATTGAGAGAAGCGTCGGGTACGCTCAGGAGCCGAACATCCTTACGCCCACATGAAGCACCTGCAGAATTGCCGCAGAACCCGTTATTGTGTATTGGACAAGAACCGCTATCATGCCACGTTCCAAGGAACGGCGTATAACTTCCGCGAGATGGTGTTTTTCCTAAAAAAGCAGGCCAAGCAAGTGTTAACCCGAATGACGAAAGTGATTGAAATTGAAGCAAGAGCGAACTGTGCCAAAATGGTGTAAAATAAGCCAAGGAGTGCTTTGGATTTGGTTTTGAAAGTAAAAAATATGTAAAAAAACGGAAGGTTTAGCAGCGAATGATCTTGAGGCTCTATCATAAATGACAGCAAATTCAGAATTATTCAGTTAACCCTTCACTAAATCCAAGTAAACTTAGACTTTTGGAGTACTTGATTCGTTATGACGACTGTTGAAACACCCTTAATCGCACAACTTCAACTCAAAAATCTCTATTTGGATTTAATGAAGCGTTGTTTGATGAATTTGATTTATGACAATGACGCCAATTTAGAGACAGGAGACTATGTCACCAATCCGGACACTGGGAAACTGATCCCTCAATCAGGTAAAGCCTACTCAGCGGAGGAAAAACTGACTGGCGTCATCTGGCCATCTGTAGCACACACGATGATTGGCTGGCATCGACTCACGAATTTACAAAATTGTGTGGAAGACATTCTTCAAAACAATATTCCGGGCGATTTTATCGAAACCGGTGTCTGGCGTGGCGGGGCTTCTATTTTTGTTCGCTCCATTCTAAAAGCTTATGGTGTTACCGATCGTACTGTCTGGGTAGCCGACTCCTTTGAAGGGCTTCCGCCAACACAAGAATCCACCTATGAATCGGATCACAAATTTGATTGGCTCAGCAAAGTCGAAGTTCTGGCCGTTTCTCTTGACCAGGTGAAAGCCAACTTTTCCAAATACGGATTGCTGGATCATCAGGTGCAATTTTTAAAAGGATGGTTCTGCGATACATTGCCCACCGCACCCATTACCCGTTTAGCCCTTTTACGTCTGGATGGTGACTTGTACGAATCGACCATTGACGCACTAAATGCGCTCTACCCGAAACTCTCCGTCGGGGGATATGTTATTGTTGATGACTATCATGCCTTAGACGCATGCCGCATGGCTGTCCAAGATTATCGTCAAACCCATATTATTCATGATCCGATCCACGAAATTGACGGCTCCGGTGTATTTTGGCAACGTACGCAATAAACAACCCCGGGTGGCATGGGTGGCTCGGCCCTGACGCTTTTCCTGCGTCGGCTGTTTCGCCGGAAGCCAGCGGCCAACGCTTAAGCTTGCAGCGAAGGTGCCACCTGTCTAGTTGGCCACCATGTTACAGAAAATACAAATGATGTGTGTCTTTGGGCAATCCGGAAGCACACATTGTTTTATTTCCTTTAGATGAACTTGGCCTCATGGTGCCGAATCCCGAATCACAATTTGACGGCGTGAAGAACGAAGGAGAGAACGGAACTTGTTGGAGGAGAGAGGAATATGGACTTATCAATTTCATTAACCGTGGGTACCGCGATCTTATCCGGTACGGTCACCAATACAACACCCCAACGCAGTCAGTTGCCCAGTCTGATAGGCCGAATGGACAAGATAGAGAAGCATCTGCAAGGCTTTTCGTTGCAAACTGGCCGTCTCCCAACCCCGTCGGGTTTTATGCTGAGTGTTTCAAACCCGGATAGTCAGAGTTGGTAATCCTGGGTTTCTAGTATCGATGTGAGCCCTACAGGCCATTCATCAGTTAGACGCCAGCCGGAGCATTACCGCTCCGGCTGGCGTTGCTGTTTTCAGAAGCGAACAATCTGAATGGTGTTGCTGAAGGCTGAAGCCCCGCTGGCGTTGGTGGCCCGGACCCGGTAGTAGTAGTCCCGGAACATGCCGGAGCCCAGCGAATCCGTCCAGGAGGTGACGTTAACCCCGAGCGACTTTACCATGGTGAAGCCGGTTGTCGGGCTCGTGCTTCGCCAGACTTCGTAGGTGGTCTCGTTGGTGGCGTTGTCCACCCAATTGAGCTGGACATAGCGATAGGCCAGCCAGCGATCCTGAACCAGGCGGGGGGTGCCGCTTAGATTACTGGGGGCCGCCGGAACAGTGGGAGCCGGTGTTGGCGAGGGAGTGGGGGCCGGGGTCGGTGCTGGTGCTGGGGCAGGTGCCGGACTGGGGGATGGACTTGGCGCCGGGGCCGGGGTGCTGGGATAGCCTGCCGCAGCTAAGGCGTTATTCAGGTTTAACGTGCCACCGGTGACGGTTTTCCCGCTCAGGTAGCCTACCTTGCGAGTCGTGTCCATCAGGATTTTCTTGACCTGGGCGTTGGTGAGCCCCGGGTTCTGTGCCCACATCAGGGCTGCAGCCCCGGCCACATGCGGTGTCGCCATAGACGTTCCGCTGTAGAGGGCATACCCCCCACCCGGAACGGTGCTCAATATTTTTTCGCCCGGAGCGGCCAGGTCGACGCTACTGCCGCCGAAGTTGGAGAAGGACGACAGGGCATCGGCCGCATTGATGGAGGCAACCGACATGACATTGGGCAAATCATAGCCTTGGGGATAATACGGGGTGGAATCGGTATTGGTGTTATTGTTTCCCGCCGCTGCAACGACCAGCCCCCCGCGTTGATTGTTGCGGTTAATGGCATCGTAGAGTGCCTGGGAAAACGACGTGCCGCCCCAGCTGTTGTTGCTGAGAAAGGCCCCGTTATTGGTGGCATAATCCAAGGCCTTGACGGCATTGCTGGTATATCCGCTGCCGTTGTTATCCAGGAATTTCAGGGGCATGACCCGGATGCCTGCCGGTCCCACCACCCCGGCGACACCGGTGCTGTTGTTGAACGCAGCCACCAGGGTGCCGGACACATGGGTCCCATGGCCTCGATCGTCGCTGGGATTGTTGGTATTTGCCACGAAGTTCCAGCCTCGGATGTCGTCGATGTAGCCGTTACCGTCATCATCGACACCGTTACCGACTACTTCCCTCGGGTTCGTCCAGATTCGTCCCGAGAGATCGGGGTGGGAAAAATCGATACCGCTGTCGAGAACGGCAATCGTCAGGCTGTTCCCGGCGGGTCTGAACCGATCCCAGGCTTCTGGAGCATCAATGTCATTTCCGGCGATGCCGCTGGTTTGGCCGGTGTTATGAAGCCCCCACAGATCTTTAAAGCTGGGGTCGTTGGGGATGGCCACTTCGGTGACACGGTAGTTGGGCTCGGCCCCAGCCAGCTCCGGTAATTGACGGGCATAGGCCAGGGCGTTCATGATGGCCGGGCTGTTCAGGCGAATCCGAAACCAGCCGTCCGCGCTGATTTGTTCCAAGGGGGTTGCCTGCAAGCGGGCATAGACCTGTTGCATGATGGCAGGTGGCACGTTGGGCCGGACTTTAATCAACAGCTCGCCCGGCGCATACTCCAGGGGAGCCACCTGTGCCGCTTGTTGGCCAAAGGCCAAGGGCATTCCGGCCAGGCTGTGGCTGGCAAGAATCACCAGGCAGGATAAAACCGCCGCCGGACGGCGAAAGGAATCTCGAATAGTCATAAGGCGTGTGCTTCTCTTCTTCTCGTTACATCTCGATTGAAATCGCTACAAAACAGCCTGTTTCTCAAAATCAAGGAACGGCGAAAGGAACAGGCTGTACTGTGTTATACCCTATGAAATCCGACTTGACCACTGTTGAGGTGGGCTGTGGTGAAAAACTGTGTTAGTGAGTGTTTTGACGTGTCGCTTGGGAAGAACGCTCTCCTTGAGTGCGATTAGCAGGCTCGTCGTTTGTAGTGACACACCGAAGGCATCAGGTTTGCGTCACACGTGCGTTTATCGTATATGTGGAACATCACTGGTTTTAAAAGGGAATCGAGCAAATGATGCATGTGACGGGAGTCAATCGGCTACAACGTCCGGTCAAGGCAACTATCGGGAAACGTTCGGAGGGTGTTGCTACTGTAAAAACGCCATTGTTTAAAGGGGGGCAATCCGATAAGGTCACCGTCTCCCCTCAGGATATGCCGTTACTATCGACGCCCTTTGTGCCCAGTGCCAAGTGGGTCGAGCAATTGAGAAAGGCAATGGAAGGCCCGTATGTGGGTCGATACGGCTTTTATTACCCCCGAAATCGCTATAACATCTTAACCGCCCCTATCCATAAGGCGATTGAAAACGCCGGTGTCAAAATGACGCGATTTTTCAATGTCGAGGCGAAAATCCCAGATAAAGTCGTGGGCAATGGCCCTGATTTTGTGCCCAAGATGCAGGAAGAAATTCAATACAAGCTCTATGGCCCCTTGTGGAACATCTACCATTTCCATGGTGCGGTGAATCCCGATGTGGGTGTCGTCGCGGTTTCCGATGGAAAGAGCTTTACGCCGGAAGTTATTCGGCGCTTGTCCGAAGGTTTTCCGCCGGTAAAAAGTGCGGCTTTCCCCAAGCTGCTCAGCGATCTGCACGATGAGCTGGTGGCTCACGCCCGGCAATTCCCAGGAGAGCTTTCTGTACAGGAGGATAAGCTGGTATTTGCCTCTATTCGACCCGAATTAGGGACACTGGAGCCCCTGGATCGGCCTAACCGTAAAAAAGTCGGAGGCCCCTTCAAGCTGGAACGGATGCGTGGCCAAGACTATCTTGCCTTGGGGCAGACTCGGCTGGTGACGGACCCCAAGACCCAGGAGGAACTGCTGGCCCATATTCAGGTGGGTTTCGTGATGACGCCACCCCCCGCGGAATCCGTGTTCAGAAACGGTAATGTCAGGACTTTGGAGCCGCAGTTCCAGGCGATGATTCAAGACCACTTGGAGGGACCCATTCAAGAGGCGCTGCAAAAGGTCCTCGAAAAGGATATTCGTCAGGAGGTGCTCTTCAAGGAAGACGGCTATCGCTTTATTCCCCGCAAGTTTCTGGGCTGGCAGCCTCAGGGCAAAAGCACCCATTGGGCTGATGCGTTGCCGATACCGACCCAAAAAGAATTGGGAGCGATCCGGGTCACCAGCGAGTCTGGGGAAGAGGAACATTCGGTGACCTTGAAGCATGTGTCCCTTCATTTCATCGACTCGAAGGGGACGTTCTACGGCGCGGATTTATAAGCACCCGGGCGCCGAGGGTACGCTGTGACATTTCTTCATACTTTGTCATGCATGCCGCTTGAGGGCCTTTCAATCTAACGGATATGCAACAAAGGAGTTTTTAGAGATGATCCCTACCCAGCTTCGCTCCGGGTTCACCCCACCTCAGTTCAATGCCGGTGCTCGTACCAAGGCCCCCAATCACGTTGCATTTCGGGGTGCCACCGAAACACCGTGGGAAACTGCCGCGGGCCTGTTGGCCGATAATGCCGCCAACTGGTGGGTAGGCCGGATGAAAGAGTCCAAATACTATAGTGGCCATCCCACGCCGGGAAAAGGTCGGCTGATCAATGACGAGGAGTTGGGGAGATTCGCCGATTCACTCAAAGAACTTCTGAAACAGCGGTTTTTAAATCCCCAGGCCCAGGACGGCACCTTTGGCGTGACCGTTGAGATGGAATACTCGCCTTTCGGTATCCTGAAACAGGCCCTTCAAAACACCCCCATCGATAACGCCGCCACATTAAAGCTGATGCTGCCCTATAAGACCGGCATGACCATTAAAGACGGCACCATTATTGCCCACAGGGCCTCCGGTAAGGACGAATCTGTCTACACCCTGCCCGATGGCTATAAAGAGCTGCTTTAGGTCGCTGATTAGATAAATACCTACCGGACAAATTGCGCCAGCTGATCTTCAATGGTGGTCATCTGCTGCTTCAGCTCATCCAGGCGGGCCCGATCTTTTTCGACAACGGCCGCAGGCGCGCGTTCAACAAAGCTGGGATTATTTAGGCGCCCGGCCAGCTGATCGTATTCTTTTTGCAGCGTTTCCAGCTTTTTCTTCTGGCGGCTGACTTCGGCATCCACGTCAATGGCTCCGGCCAGGGACACCACCACGCGGCAGGAGCCCACGACATCGGCAGCGGAGTTGGCCGGTTTTTCGGTTAACGCCTCGGTCAAGGTCAGGGATTCCAGCTTGACGAAGTGGTGAATGACATCCTGGTTGGCCTCCAAGGCCGCCATTTCATCGGGATCGGTGACCTCCAGAATGACCGGCGTGGGATGCGGATGCGGCACACCCGAGGCCTGGCGGACGTTTCGGATGGCCCGGATGACGTTAATGACCGTGAGAATCGATTCATGAACCGGCCGGTTTTTTTCGGGGTCATACGCCGTCAGCGTCGGATAAGCACTGATCATCAGAGACTTGCCCGTGCGATGGGGCAGCATTTGCCAGATCTCTTCGGTAATGTGAGGCATGATGGGGTGCATCAGGCGCAGGGTCTGATCCAGCACATAGAGCAGGACCCGCTGGGTGTTGGCCTTGGTGGTCTCATCCCGGAGCTGCTTCTTGGCATATTCCACATACCAGTCGCAAAACAGGTTCCAGATGAACTCATAGAGGTCATCGGCCAGCTCGCCGAAGCGAAACTCGCTGAGCGCCGTATTGGCCTGGTGCGTATAATGCTTGAGCGAGGCCAGAATCCAGCGATCCATATTGGACAGGGCCGACTCGTCAATGGGTTGGTTGTCGACACCTTCCAGGTTCATCAGCACGAAGCGCGAGGCGTTCCACAGCTTGTTGGCAAAGAGCTTGCCCTGCTCAAAGCTGTCTTTGGACAACTTGATGTCCTGACCGCCATAGGTCACCAGGCGGGTCAGGGAGAATCGCATGGCATCACAGCCATAGCTGTCGATGATTTCCACCGGGTCGATGGTGTTGCCCTTGGACTTACTCATTTTCTGGCCTTTTTCGTCCCGAATCAGGCCGTGGATGTAGACCGTGTGGAAGGGACTTTTGTCTGTCAGCTCCAGGCCGTCCATCACCATCCGGGCGACCCAGAAAAAGATGATGTCAAAGCCGGTCACGAGAACCGAGGTCGGGTAGAACTTCTGAAAGTCGGGAGCCGAGGTATCGGGCCAGCCCATGGTGCTGAAGGGCCACAAGCCCGAGGAAAACCAGGTGTCGAGAACGTCGGTTTCCTGGGTTAGTTTTGAGGATTTGCATTTGTGGCACTGGGTCGGAGTCTCCACGGCCACCGTGATTTCCGAACAATCGTCACAGTACCAGGCCGGAATCTGATGGCCCCACCATAATTGGCGGCTGATACACCAATCCCGGATGTTGTGCATCCAGTCGAGGTAAATCTTGGTCCAGCGTTCGGGGATGAACTTCAATTCGCCCTGATCATGGCTTTGAATGCATTTTTCCGCAAGCGGCTTGCACCGGACAAACCATTGCTTGGACAACAATGGCTCAATGCTGGTGCCGCAGCGCTGGCAGTGACCCACGTTGTGACTGTGCGGCTCTTTTTTCACCAGGAACCCATGTTGTTCGAGCAAGGCTTCGGTCTGCTTACGGGCTTCGAAGCGATCCAGCCCGTGAAGGCTTTCGGGGACCCGGGAAACGGTTTCCATGTTGCCTTTGGTGTCGATGACCCATTCGGCTTCCAGGTTGTGGCGAAGGGCCATCTCGAAGTCATTGGGGTCGTGGGCCGGGGTGATTTTAACGGCACCGGTCCCGAACTCGGCATCAACGTAGTCATCGGCAATAATGGGGATTTCCACATTGGCCAGGGGGAGAATCAGGGTCTTGCCGATGAGGTTCTTGTAGCGGCTGTCGTTGGGGTTCACGGCCACGGCCACGTCGCCGAACATGGTTTCCGGGCGGGTGGTGGCAACCACCAGGGCACCGGGGGCATCTTTCAGCGGGTAGCTGATTTCCCACAGAAAACTGTCTTCTTCGCTGTATTCGGTCTCAATGTCGGAAATGGCCGAGGTACAGCGGGGGCACCAGTTGACGATATAGGTACCGCGATAGATCAGGCCCTTGTCATAGAGGCGAACAAAGGCTTCCCGGACGGCACGGGACAAGCCGTCATCCAGGGTAAAGCGCTGGCGGTTCCAGTCGGGGGAAATGCCCAGACGCTTGAACTGGTTGACGATATCGGTCTTACGGGCATTGGCCCACTCCCAGACGACCTCCAGAAACTTTTCACGGCCCAGATCGAACTTGGTGACGCCTTTTTCACGCAGGTTACGTTCCACCACGTTCTGGGTGGCGATACCGGCGTGATCGGTTCCCGGCATCCACAGGGTTTCATGGCCCAGCATCCGGTGCCAGCGGATGAGGATGTCCTGAAGAGTGTTGTCCAGGGCGTGACCCATGTGAAGTGTGCCGGTGACATTGGGTGGCGGAATGACAATGGAAAATTGTTCGCTGGCATTGGCGTTGACTTCCGGCGCGAACAGGGTCTCCTGTTCCCAAAAGGCATAAATTTTGTCTTCAACGGTCCGGGGAGAGTATGTCTTTTCAAGCATGAGATCGGGCCACTTCAACTATTGTTAACGCTTCGACACAAAATTGACCGGCGAGGATGCCGGAGGTTATAGTAGGATATCACATCAACCCCCGAACGAGTAGCCTTTGACAGGCTGCCCGGATTGGGATAAGGTGACATACCATGGGCAATAGACATGACTCAAGCGGAGAAGAAGATATGACCCCATTGTCGCTGGAAGAGCAAGAACCGGGCGTTTATGTCCGTAGTGATCGTCCATCGAACGAACTGGATTTTTTGTGGGATCGGGAGCGGAAGAAGGGTGTTGATCAGGATCGATTCAATCTCGGCTTCTTTTTAGGTGGTTTTTTTGTAGGGTCCCTGGCCACCTTGGCAGGGTGCCTGTTGTATTTCTCCGGCATGAAGATGTTTATTCCGGCCCAGGATGCTGAAAAGCCCCCGGTCATTGAAGAACGGACTCTCGATAAGACTGTTCAGTCTGAGGTGCCGGTGAAGGCCGACTCCTCCCAAACTGTGACCGCTCCGGAGCCGGTAAAAACCGAAGCAAAGCCCAATAGCGGCTTTCAACTGCCGTTCTTCTCGTCCAAACCCAAACAGGATGAAGCGGCAAAAACCGAAGCGCCGGAACTGAAAGCCCGGACGTATGAAGTGCAATCCGGGGATACACTCGGCAGCATTGCCATCAAGTTTTACAATTCCAGCAGCCAGGAGTTGATGGAAAAGATCAAGCGGGCCAACAACATGCAGGATGCCGACAGTCTGCAAATCGGCCAAAAGCTGACCATCCCGCCCAAGTCATACTAAAAGAAACCGTCTGCCTGTTGCAGGATTTTAAGGGCCTCCCCGTCTCAGGCAATTTCGACGCTTGAGGTGAGTTTATTGCGACACGTGTTTTCCCTTGCATAAACAACCTATGAGGCCCTGTTCTCGATGCCCCACGTCGCTTTACGTTTTTCTGCCCATTTTATTCAAACCACGGCCCGAGGCCTGAAACTGAAGCCGGAGGATGAAAAGCTTTGGCATGACACCGAGTTTTTCAGTCCGGGGTCATTTTACCGGCATCTTGGCGATCTGCGGGAGGACATGCCTGCCGGGACATCGATTTTCTCCAATGCCTGCTCCACCGGGGAAGAGCCGCTGTCGGTGGCCATGATGCTGGTGGATCGCTTTGGCCCGGAAAAGGCAAAAGAAACGACCATTCATGCCATGGACATTGGTGAGCAGGCCGTCCGCCAGGCTCAGAGTGACACGGTCTATGTCAACCACCAGGAGCGCCTGAATAGCCGAGACTGTTTATCCGGGGATATTGCAGACTTCCTGGATCCGATTGAACAGCAAGAGGATGCCTCTCGTCCCATATTACAGTCCAACAAACCGGCACAACCCCACCGCCTGAAGCCATGGTTTCGAGATATACTGCGCAGTGGGCTGCTTCAGGTCAAACGCGGCGATGTGCGAACGGATTTGGCTCCCCCGTCGGATCAACCGGCCATTGTCCTGTTTCGCAATGCATGGCACTACCTCAAGGACAAAGAGCGCACGGATCTGATTGGCAAGCTCTTTCAAACATTGAAATCCGGCAGCGTCATCGGGGTCGGCCATCTGGAACAGCAACGTTCCGGCGAATACGCCACCAAGACACGCCAAAGCACCGTGGAGTTGCTGGAGCGCGGTGGCTTTAAACCGATGACCAAAAAGAACCCGGTCTTCTTTGTAAAACCCTAGAAGAGACGATTCACATCCGAGTTCTATTAGTTTTTATTTCTGTTGCGATGGCGCCGATTTGGACGGATCCTCGGGAGCCGTTATTGCCGGAGTGTTTTCCGGTTTGCCTGAGCACCCGGCCGACCGCAATGCCGCCCAAAGGGCGCCCCCAATGGCGGTCGAGGTAATGAGCCCTTTGACCGTAAAGAACAGAATGGCCCAGGGACCGTATTTCTTGAGTCGCTGCTTCCACCGTGAAGGTTGTTGGGTGGCTTCAGTTGGTGCTTGGGGTGAAGCTGCAGCAGGCGGCGTGGATTCCGGCTGAGGACCTTGTGGGGCCGGGTCATGCCCAAATCGGGTGGTTCGTGAACACCCATAGCCTATGCCAACGGAGGATGATAGTGTCGAAACATTTATCATGACGGGTTTAGCCTCCTTGGGTATGCTTCTTGGCCATTTCAACAATGACCACCCGAATGGAATCCAGGCGGTTTTTGGCCTCGTCCTGGGACATATTCTTATGCTCGGCATCCAGACGGTACGGACGCCCTTTGAAGGGAATCCACTGCACGAATTTGGGGATTTTACCCGCCGCTACCAGCAGTTGCCGGAGTTCTTTCACAAAGGTATCCAGCCCTTTGAACAGGGGTTGAAATTCGCCCTTGGTCAGAAAGATCGAAAGCTGATCGTGTAACGCCAGTCGCCGATGCTTTTTATTGGGTTCCTTGCGCCGCAGTTGATCGATAAAGAAAAAGGCATCGGTATTCAGCTTGTCAACCAGGACGTGCTTCTCCAGAAATTGCGTATAAAACGCCTTGTATTCCTCCGTTGCAATGCCAAACCGAGGGCGGACGTTCCGAACCGGAGCCGGATCCAGTGTTGCTCGCATCGCCATAAGTCACCTCTCCTAACCTACTTTTATTACCGAGAAAGACTCTAGATCAAACACACGTGGAAGTCGACCGAGGAGTTTTTATGATGCAATATCGGGCGATTTAATTATTTTTTCTGAGAGATCATGAAAAACATGGTCTATTTCTTAAGCTGACTTATTTAAATCTTAAGCGTATTTAAAAATCAAAAGCCCAGGTTTTTATCCTAGAAATGGCTGGACAGTACATTGGAGGGAAAGTTATGGGCTGGTTTACGCATGGGTTCACAGGTTTGTCTGGAAATCAAGAACTGTGGGGCAACATAGCCACAAGCCGTGGGGAAGCCGACAAGAAAAAAAAGAAAGATAATACCTATTCGGCACGTCAGGACTATAAAAGCAATTCGGCCGTCAAATTATTGGAGTTGGATCACGACATTGAAAAGTTGGCGCAGGCGTTGACGCAAAAAAAAGCATCCCAACAATCCATTGCCGAAGACTTTAATAAGACCGGTAAATTGCCGGAAGAAGTCAGATGGGACGTTTTACGCGAGATTCTCAATGATCCGCAGGTCAAGGCGAAAACCGACGCGATGATGAAATTGGAATCGGAACTGGACACCAGTAATCAAGAAAAATTTACCGCCACATACCAAGCCGAGCTATGGGAAAAATTGGTGAAAGAAAAAAAGGATCAGCCCTTAGACCAGATTTTAAAGGGGTTTCTGGAAGAAAAACGACAAATACAAGCGGAAGCGCCCAAGCGGCGAGAAGCCCTGGAGTTGGCTAACGTGAATTACGCCAAGGCACAGAAAGAATTTGAAGCCGCCCGAAATGCCATCCCTGGAGACGAATGGTTCAATAACCCCGAGCGTGCGCGTGAAAAAATAAAGCCTCAGTCTGAGAAGTTAAGTGAGGCCACACGGGATCGGACTATGGCGCAACGTGCAGTCATTGGTTCTGGGCTAAGAAAGACAGCCATTGAACGTGTGGAAAAAGAGTTTGCCGGTCGGGTTCTAAATGCTCCTGCCGACCAGAAACGTGAGCGTATTCAAGCTGTGCAAGACGGTTTTGCTTTAGAAATAGAACAAAAAGAGAAACAAACGCAGAAGATCTCTGACGCCCTTCAAGCCCAATATAAAGCGTTTGACGAGTTCCAGGCTCAACGCATGAAAATTATTCGTAAATTGGATAAAAATGAAGCGCTGACACCGGAGGAACGAGCTTTTACAAAGCCATTTCTGGAATCGTATTTCCCCAAAAATATACAGGGGTTAGAAAAAGAAAAGCGATTTTTGACCGAGGCCAAGGGCTGGGTCAAAGACGGCAAAATCAACGATTTACGCTTAAATGCCGATAAGCCCAAACAAGCCTGGCCGAAGAATTTTGCCGTGGCGACGGCCACCGGCCAGCGTCATATGGCTTGGGGAGGTTTATATATGGATTCGGTTTTCAACCATTTGAAAACGGAAAAGAGTCTTCCGGCTGCCATTCGAAAAACAGAGCAGGCCAATAGTATCATCCATGATGTTGAACGCAACGGCACGCCCCAGGGCAAAGCCTATCAGGTTCCCGTGTCCTCTACACGTCCAATAGAGGGGTGGAAGGTTTTTGGAGAAGAGAAAACACTGCCCCCGAGAAAGATACTCTATATTCAAGGGGGTACCAATCCCAATGAAGATCCGGCACGATTCAATCGGGAATATGCGGCCTTCGACAGAAATATCCGACATCACTTCGGTCCTGCCGTGGAAATCCTTCGAGTCAAAGAACCCACGTTCAAGCAAGTGGATGAGGCAATAGAATTCCTGGCAAAAACCAGCGATGACAAAACCGAGGTCATGATTTTCATGTCCGGTCATGGCAGTGCTTCAGGCTTAGAGGAAGGGCTCACAGAAGAAGACAAGCTCAAAGAAGGCAGCCAAATCGGTTCATTTATGCTGAAAGGCCCAAGTAAGGACAACCCCAATGGCGAATTCCTGAGTGAGACTCACCTGAAGCAGCTGACCCAAAAACTGGCTCACTGTAAATCCGGGTTAATAATGATCGACAGCTGTCACTCCGGGGCCTGGATTGCAAAAGACACACCGAGAAAAACCACTGTACAGCCTACGTAACCACGTCACGAGGATGTTGGTTTAGGCCGACAATCGATATGCCATTGGAACAGGGCTGGTCCGATCGTATTGTTGTTGGGCTTGTTGTAAGTTGGCTGCAACGCTGTTCTGCTGCACGAGCAAGCCTTGCAAGATTTGATTGAAAGACTGAAGTCGACTATCAATGCCGAGATTCATCCGGCTATACGGATCGGTGCTTTGACTCAGGGCCAAGAGTCCGTTGAAGCCGGTACCAATATATTTGCTTGGTTTGCGACACTCCGTAAGTCTTCGAAACATCGAGTTGCATTCATAAAGAAATGTTTCAGCCCGACGTGTTGATGAGCACACATCCCGATTCAGGAGCATTAATCCGGATACCTAAAAATTGGAGAATACTGAGATGACGATTCCTGCCTCCCCTCGATTTGGATACGGCTTGCTGCAGATCCATCCGTCACAACAGAACTATACATTATTGCAGGTTGTAAACGATCTCAAGACGACCACCGTGGATAATGACGGTTTGTATGTATACGGTTTTCATAATGATGTGCCTGCCTTGGCGGATGCCCTCAAGGTCAAACCGGATCAATTTAAACATCATCCCCATGGTAACTCCGATTATTATCTGCTCCAGGTCGATTCGCCTGAAATTCGTAAACAGGTCCAAAAACTAAACGCCGCGGTTGAATCCGGCCAAGAACCCTCGGCCCAGGATGTTCAGACCTTGCTGACGCTGGCCAAGAAAAAACTCGGCGTGAAGACATCCCTTTTGCCGAGATGGGCACAGCGCATTCTGTCGCCTATAAATGGCCATGGCGCTTCCGAGACTCCACAATGGCTACAAAACGTATTTGATTATGCCTCCTGGAAGGCCAAGCCCGAGAAAATGGGACTCAACGATGGGTTTACTGACAAGAAAGGTTGGGAAACCAGCAATCTGCGCTGTCTCTATCCGGACATGAAATAGTTCCAGCCAATCCGGACAGGGGCAATTGGATTCTCTTTGAAGTACTGCGTTTCTGGACGACCTGATAATGTGAGGATCACCGGGTCGTTCATTGCAATATAGATCCCAAGGATCTGATGAGGGTACGTCATGGGATGGCGTCTCTGGTATACTGCTGTCGGCACCGGGTGTGTCGGTTGCGTCTGTTCGGAGTGTCGTCAACGTGTGCGGTGGTTTTTCCTATCAGCCCAAAGAGGCCAAAACGGGCCACGAAACGCCCAAGAAAATCTATTTCCCCATTCCCTATGCCCAGATCCCCATTCTGTCCGGGGACGGCGATATTCGTATGGTGCAATGGGGCAAACGCAAAGGTGAGGATGAGGAATTCGATGTCCCCCAAACCGGCTGGGCTCGCATCGAGAGCCTGGTCGCCCATAAATGGGACAAATATCATCCCAGTCGTGTTCGTATTCCTGCGTTAAGCTGGATGGAGAAAGATCCCGCACGTGACTCCCACTGGTTTGATTTGCAGCCGGATCAGTATCTGCTGGGTGTTAAAATCGAAGTCCCGGAAAAAGCATTTGTGTATGTGGTCACGAAACCGGCCACAGAATGGTTTAAGCCCATCCACGATCGGGAACCCATGGTGGTCGGTCCTGAACAATCCTGACACTCCCATGGATTTCAGATCAGTTTTTATCGATACACCCCTACTTTTGGGGCCACTTTATCTCGTAAAAAAGCCTGCTGCGCGTATATCGAGAATTAGCATCAAAAGCTCGCCAGCGAGTTGGGTTTTAGGATGTATATCTTAACCAAATATTAATAAATCTTTAGAAACTATCACAGATATGCTTAATGATTGTTTTTCTATCAATAAGAGAGAGTTAGAAGTGAAAGAATGTTTTTGTCATGACCATGAATCCGTTATTTTCGTACGGCTCAATGTCTCCCGGTAGCTATGGCTACGGTGGCGGAGGCTATGGTGTCCCTACCACAGGTTTATTACCCCCCATTGTTTTACCCCCGTCGTTTGCACTAGGCAAACCTACTGGCGTGTCTTACTCTGGTGGCTTTGGCGATCCCTTCGGGGGAGCTTTCCTGGGTGGATTTACCGGTGGTCTGTTAGGCAGCGGTTTTCCCATCGCGCCCAAACCGGAGCCCTATTATTCCTATCCAACGAAGATGCCGGGTTACGGTCAACAGTCCCAGACGCAATTCATGCAATTATTCCTGGTACTTCTGTTAACCCAGCTCCTGGGCGGTAAGATTGGTGGGCCAAGACCAGTGCCCGTACCGACACCAACTCCGGTACCCGTACCCACACCGACCCCGGTTCCCGTACCAACGCCGACTCCGGTCCCGGTACCGACACCGACCCCGGTGCCTGTACCCACACCCACGCCGGTACCTGTACCTGTGCCGACACCAACTCCAGTGCCCGTACCGACTCCAACGCCGGTACCTGTGCCGGTGCCGACGCCTACTCCGGTGCCTGTTCCTACTCCCACGCCGGTACCTGTGCCCGTGCCGACCCCAACCCCGGTGCCGACTCCATCTCCAACACCGAGTCCGACACCAACGCCAGCTCCAACCCCGACACCCGTTCCTACGCCAAGTCCGGTTCCCGTGCCGACGCCCCCGCCACCACCGCCTTATCCAACGCCGGTCCCCGTACCGACACCTCCGCCGGTGCCGCCGATTCCATCGCCACCGCCATTACCGACGCCGGTCCCTGTGCCGACGCCACCACCGGTGCCGCCGATTCCGTCACCACCACCATTACCATCGCCGGTTCCTGTGCCGACGCCTCCGCCGGTGCCCCCGATTCCATCGCCACCGCCGTTACCGACGCCGGTTCCTGTACCGACGCCTCCGCCGGTGCCCCCGATCCCATCGCCACCGCCATTACCGTCGCCGGTTCCTGTGCCGACGCCGCCACCCATTCCACCGATTCCGTCGCCGCCGCATCCGCACCCACATGTGCCGATTCCGACGCCGCCCCCGGTACCACCCATTCCATCCCCCCCTCCTTTCCATAAATAAAGACAGAATGACGCTGCCAATACCACTTCCGGTACTGGCAGCGTCTCTGTTTAAGGGCAAAGTAAGGATTTAATTCTTTGAGGCAGTACTTCTGACGGACAATATTTTAAGCACTTTCAAATAAAGAAGGTGTAAGCCCGCTCCGCAATTAAGAACGACCCTGCTCACTAGACTGTCAGTCGGAATACGCAATTTTGACTTTCGGTTCGTGTTTACACGATTACCGATGAAACACTTTTCTTCGTATTACCAGAACGGAATAAGGAACGCACCCATGCAGCTTAGTCCGCACCATGATGGAACCCGCTTCAGAGGACAGTTTCAACATATTCCCCTTACGGGCTTTTTCCCGGAGGGCGGGGATCACCCTGGAGAAGTTACGCCACCCGAACGTTTTATCCTACCCAACGGGCAACGTCGCACCACGCGCCAGGAACTGGACGACATTCGAGACAGCCTCATGGATGGGGTTAAAGATGGCATGGAATTTCGGATTGAAGTCGATGAGGACGAGAAGACCCGGGAAGTCTGGGCCCGTATAACAACCAATCCAGGTAATCCCGCTCCACCCCCTGATTCGCGTGATGTAAATGCATTAGATACCCGACTTGAGCAAGAACTCAAGTCACGTCGGATACCGTTCAACTACCTTGCCTGAGGTCCAGATTTATTTCAACTCAACAATGGTGAGATTCAAGTCCATGTATGAGCGGTCGCCGAAGGTTGGCACGTCATTAATGTCCCAGCCTTTTAAGAAATAACCTTCACCAGCTTTGTGAGGGGCTTGTCCCGTCCCAAAGCCTTTATCCAGGCTAACCCAGCGAACTGCTTTTCCATTGGCATCGCGAATGGCAACTGCCTTATGGCCTTTACCTACGCTACGGGTCATCGTTCTATCAATACTCCAGCCTCGAGAAATAAAATAGGGTTCTAAATCCTCGAGCTTCTTCGGCAAGTGATCTGCAAGTCTGCTTTCCATTTTTGCTTTGGCGGTTGCCAAGTCCGTTCCAGGCTCAAACTCCACAGGCTCATAGGCCGATGGATGCTTGGCCTGTTCCATGGCTTTGGAGGCTTTGGCATTGAGATATACTTTATAAATGGGTGGCTTGCCGCCAGGTTGCGGGATTTCGATAAGAATACCGCCACCGTTACATGTATCCACTACTTTACCTCCTAAAGCCTCGGCCAGCTCTTCTTTTGTATAGTTTTCAGATAATTTGCCAGACTTTTGCAGGTTTTTGTAAAGCCCTTCAGGCTTTTTCAAAAATTCGATACGCTCCTTGTGCTTTTCGGTAAATTTCTCATACCGTTCATACGCTGTTTTAACCTGTTTGTTAGCCTGGATTACTTTGGTCTGGAGTGTTTTATCTCCAGGGGTTTTGTTCAGGTCTTCAAGAGCTTTTACTCGTTGCTGCTCGGCATCCTTGATGTCTTTCAGGATACTGTTAGCATCCTTCGACAAATCAGCTAAGGCCGGGTCGGTAAGGACCTTCTCTACCGCTGCAGTGCGACCATTCTGAGCCTCTTTGATTTCGGGGATAATTTCATCTCGAATCATTTCCAATTCATTTATTCTGTCTGTATTGGGTTTCGGCTTACTTTTTTCGGCTTCAATCAGCTCGTTTAATCGGGAGACGGTAGCCATTTTTTCCTGAACAATGGCCTCACTTTCCATATATGAATCCCGATAAGCTTTGGCGGCTTGGTCGTATTCCATGTGCGCCTTATCAACCTTACGTTGGGCTGCTTCAATGGCCTCAAAATCAGTTCCTTCCAAAGCCTTTTCCAAAGCGGCCTCCGCTTCTTGGAGCTCTTTTGCCTTGGATGCCACATCGTTTTGCAACTTCGCCGATTCATTCACACGGGCTTGGGCCTTTTCATCCTTCAGCTTAAAGGCCCGATAATGATCGGGAACGTGGCCATTTTCATGAAAGCCGTCATGAATGCGTACCTTGCCGTTGGCTTCACGAGGCAATTTAATAACAGTTGTCGCTTTTCCAGTAGCATCCACCGTGGTTTCAATCGAGGGGTGCTGTAACCCATCAACTGCCTCATATTTTACATTGTCCAAATAACTGTCCGGAATCCCTTCTTTGCGCAACTGGTCTTTGAGCTGGCTTTTTAGAGGTTCCAGCAAGGCCGGGTCTGTTATTTCGCCGGGCTTGACGTCATGCCACAATTCATCGGCAAGATCTGCCGCTTCCTCATTGGGACGGATTTTATTGGTCGACATCGTTTGAGGTTCTGAGACGGAAGGCTTGTATCCTTTGGCAGCCGGGTCAACCATGGATACTTGGCGGTTCAGGGCAGGATCCATAATGACCTTGCCATTGGGGGTGTCTACTTCCAACCATGTGTGGGGTTTCATCTTACCATCCACCAGGGCTTTACCTTTCACCAGTGTCGACTTGATTCCAGCCTGGTCCAACATGGCTTTGGTCAACATGGCTTTGTGATGAGGTGATCCGGATTTTGCGTCCATGAATTCACCCAAGCCTACTTTTTGTCCGGCTTTGGCCTTACCCATTGCATCGGCCTTGGTGGATTCCGGCATGTACTCGTTTACCTTGTCCATAATGGCTTTGGTCTTCTGAGCGTCCGTTAATGCCGGATTGTTTTTTACGTTTTCCGCATAATCCAGTGCTTCTTTCACCTTGGGATGATTTGGATCAAAGGTTGTGGTTTCCCGTTCTTTAAGTCGTACGGGAGCATCTTCAAAGCCTTTTTCCAAGGGTGCTTCCATGCGTTGTTCCAGCTTGAACAGTTCCGCCTGGCTAGGCTTGGGTGCCCCGTTGGCAATAGCTTTTTGCCGCACCAACTTAGGCAGATGTGCGACCTGTTCGGGCGTCATCTTGGCAAAGTTCTCTTTGGGCATCTCCATCCAAACTTCCGTTGGAATTTTGGCGACGGCCTCCGGCTTCAGATTGGCAAAGGCTTCGGGTGAAATTTCCTTGGCCACTTCCGGCGTGAGCTTGCGGGCACTGCCTGGCGTCACGGTTTTGGCGGTTTCCGGTGTCAAGGCTTTGGCCGCCTCTGGTGTCAATCGAGGATTTGCCTTGGCATCATACAGCTTGTATCCAAGCTTGCCAGCGCCTTTATAGGTTTTACCCATGCTCTTCGCCAGTCCGGCTCCCATTTTAATGTCAATAATGCCGTCGGCCGCCTTGCTGAGAGAACGGTCAAATTTCTCCTGGTCCCCATCCCGGATGGCTTCCAACATGCCAATGATGCCTTCATAAGCTTCTTCAAGGCCGCTCGATACCAGGTGATGTGCAGTCTTGACACCATGTACCGGGTTTAAGAAGCATTTCAGAATTTCTTTCGCCGTGCCTTCCGGGTCCAGAATAAACGGCGCGATGACTTTGGTCACAAAGCTCACTGCAATATTCTGGGCGGCTCTCGGAATCTGCTGAAGCTCTTTGGGCATGGGTTGCTGGTTCAGCCACTCTGTAAAATCATTAGCGCCAAGCATTTCCATCAGTCTCTGAACTTCTGGACTGTTTGTAGCATCCTTTGCTAAATCGCTCAGCCCCAGATCGGCTGCCCATTTGTCCAGCTTGGCATACATCTCATCCAGGATTTTTTGTTTTTCCGGATCGATTTTTAGCGGCGGTAACATTTCTTCCGGCGGTTTCATGCCCGGTTTTACCTTGACGGGTAGCCCGCCACCGGGTCTGCCGACACCAGGGTCAGTCGGTTGCTCGCCACTTGGTTTTTCAGCCTTACCTGACGCCTCGGGGATATCTCCTGCAGGCGCTCCCCCTCCGGTGGCAGGCGTTTTATCTTTGCCATTGCCAGGTGTATAGGGGATGGCGTCATAATCAAGCGATGGTTGTTCCGAAGGCATCGGCAACGGAGGCAGACCCGCAAGACGACGCTGTTCGTTGATGATTTCCAGTTTCTTTTCCTTTAGATGTTTGGCATCTTCGTTCATCTGCCAATCGCTGAAGAAGGGCACCGCCATATCGTAGAAGGTTTTCAGATCGGATTCGCTGAGAAATGGCAGGTTAATATTAATGGCGTAGTTGCGAATCATGTCTTTGAATTCATCCGGGAATTTGTCACTCTTGGCGTCTTTAATGGCCTCAATAACAATAGCCCGCTTTTCCGGCGGTAGTTTTGAAATGAAAAACATTTCCCGCTCATTTTTATTTTGTTGGGCATCGGCATAAAAAGCCCCCGGATCGGAATACCATTCTACGGGAACCTGTGGAATTTTTGCGGTGGGTGCGCCCACCGAATCCGCTGTGGCCATGATGCGCATATTATCCACTTGCTTGTTGAATTTCATCCGATCCTTTTCCAGTCTGATTTCCTTCAAGCGCAAGCGTTGCAGTTCAATCTGACGATACAGCTCATTTCCTTCCGGGGTTTGATCCCGGCCTTGGGCACGAAGCGCATCAAGTTTAGCTTCTTTTTGTTTGAGATCGGGGGTCAGCTCGGCCTCTTCCTGTTGGAGTTTGGCAGCGGTATCCTCCCACCGGGCCGTGTGATTCGTCCGAATAACTTCTTCGGTTTTGCGTTTCATTGTCAGCGCGTACTGATAGCGCCGCTGGTATAAGGCCTCAAGCCGATGTTCCAGATCACTGCGTTTGTAATCCAGAGCACTGTCCGGGTTGGCTGCAATGGCAGCGTAAATCTTATCCAGCTCTGCCTGGAGTTCATCCATGTCCTTTTTATAAATGGCATCATCCAGTTTTTGACGTTCTGCAGCGATTTGATCCAGTGTCGCCAGATATTCTTCGACGTCCCGGGTACGCTGTTCCTCCAGTTTTTGTAATTTTTCGTCCAGGTCTCGACGCTGCTGGTCAAGTTTTTGCCGCTCGCCGGAGGTCAGTTTCGGATCCTGCAATTTGGCCTTCAAATCATCCATCTGTTTTTGCAGCGCTGCCTTCTGATCCGTGTAGGCCTTGGTTTTGGCGCTAAATTTCTCGTCAGCCTGTTTCACCAACTGGTCAAACTCGACATCGAGCTTTTCCTGATTGGCGTCCAAATCGGCCTCTTGCTTTTTGATTTCGGCCCGAAGCTTTTCTAAATCCGCTTCGCGCATAGGATCCGTTTCGGCTGCCTTGGCAAGCTCCTTGGCCTGAGCTTCTTTTTTTGCCAAGTCATCGGCCAGCTTCTTGCGATCAACCTGTGTGTCTTTGACGGCAGGGAGAACCTGACTTTCTACTTTTTTTGTAATCTCGCCTTTAACCTTGGCATTGCTCAACTCGGTTCGCTTGTCTGCCAGCAGGCGATCTTGACGCACTCCTGCCTGTTGGCGATCGCCGCGTACGGAACGAATCGTTGCCTTGGCGTCATCCCGCTTTTTCGCCATGTCCGGGTCCTCAGGTGCACCAGCCCCGCCGGGTGATTTGGGAGCTGCACCGTCACCGGTCACATACACTTCATAGCGTTTTAGCTTGGCATCATAACGTTGCAAGGTTTTTTCCAACAAGGCCAAATAATCCAGATCGGATTTATCCGTGGGAAGCCCTTTGGCATCGTTTTCCATTTTTTTCAGCCGAATTTGGGTAGCCTCCTCCTGGAGCTTGATATAAATATTGGAGTCTATTTGGTAGGCCTTTTTCCCTTCGTCTAATAAAAAGGCATTCAGCTTTTTACGGGTGGCATCATCCACCTTGCCGTCAGCAAGTTTTTGCAAAGCAATATCGCGGGCCTTCGAACGAATATCGGACATCAGGGCTCTTTCGCTGATGCCGTTTTCTTTCAGACTGGGGGGGAAGGGCGGCATGTTGCCATCGAGGTACAATTCAGCCAATGAAAACACCGACTTGCTATTGATATCTTCAATTCGTTGATCTGCTGCATACGCATCTAACGGATCTATATTTTCAAAGGCATTTGGTTGATCGATATACTCGCTGAACTTTTTGCGGGTTTTTTGACTCAAGATGATCGCGTCATAAAAATTATTGGGCTGGCCTGCACGCCCTTGGCGAACTTTCTCGTATCCCAGCTTGACATCATCGTTAATCTCATCCAGCCTGGCTTGCTGAGGGGGATAGCCTTCGGGGAGATAGTCTTCTGAAGCATAATTTTTCTTATACTCATCCGGCAAATCGGCGGGTACTTCGGGAAATTTTTTGGCATTGGTCAGCTTACGCGAAATAGCCACGTTTTGCTGAAGCCCAGTTTTAATATCCCGTTCCAACGTTGGCACGTCCTGCCAATACCGAGATTCATCCGATGAGGCTTGTTGGGCAATTTCTTTATCAGGGTTTCCTTGTAATTCCTGAAACCCTTTACGAATCGCTTCTTCATTTTCCTTTCTATACTTCTTCCAGTCGGCTTGTAATTGAATTAACGCGTAGCGGGCCCGATGCAGGTTCTCCGGGTTTTGATCGATGTCGTTCAGCATTTTCTGAATCGTCTCAAACCGGGTTTTAAACGCTTGCATGTCGGCCTTTGCTTTTTCAATCCGCTCTCCGGCAGGTAGTGACGCCAAGGTCTCTTCCGGCAGTGTTGCCGAAATTTGGAACAATTCAGGATACCCTGGCAGGCCTTGCGCTTTTCCCGTCAACGGAACCGTACTGGCTGAAAATCCTGTACCAAAGCTATTTAGCAGGGAGTCCAACCAAGGCTTTGCTGTGCCTTTGGGTATTACTTCAGTCTTAGGTTTGATGGGAACGGCCAAGACAGGCGGTTTATCGGCAATAGTACCGGTGGCACCAAAGAGCGGTGTTCCGACAAACATGTTCTGTCCAGAAAAATTTTCCATGCAAACCTCACAACACAACGACATAACCTGTACGACACACGAGAAAACACACAACACAATGAGTTATAAATATAAAAACAAAATTGAATTGTGTTGATGCTATTCTTGGTGTGCGAATTCACATTCCGTTACATACTTTTTCACCTGGAATCTATGCGAGTTTTATTGCTACTGCTTATTAGTCTTCTATATTAGTGCCCTGAAATCAGTTTGACGGGTGGCGTGGTTGTCGTCACTGAAAGCATCAATCAAGTCGATGCTTTCCCTCGAACGATTAAATGTGGATGTCAAGATTAACGCACAGGGCCGTTACCTCCCGGTATAGACACAGTCATACCGGGAGGTACTAAATAAGCTGAAGATCCGGTTATTTAGGCTGTATTTCTTTGAGTTTGGACCATACCGTCCCCAGTCCAACCTCATTTCCGTTATTTGGACCCGCACCAGGATTGAGAGGTGGGTTCAAAGGTGTATCAGGTTTCGTGACCGCTGCCTTTACGGAGCCCGTAAAGCCTTTCATCATGGCATTATTGACATCTTTATTCTGTGTTGGCGAAATAGGCTTGGGAGCTTCTGGGTTCGATGGCGTATCGGGCTTAGCGACCGCAGCTTCTACGGAGCCACTAAAGGCTTTCATCATCGCACCACTGACCGCTCCTGAGTTATTGGTCTGCTGATAGACTTCCAGGTCAACCTTGCCATCGCCATCGAAATCGAATTGACGCACTGTTGAGTCTTTGCCCAGAGGCTTCACAGACATCTGATACTGACCTGACTCACTTTTGATCCGAAATGTATCTTCGGCGCCGATTTTTAATTGTGTTGGTTTGGTGTTGTCTGCTCTACTTTTAAAATCCTTGGGAATCAAGGCTGTTATGTTATCGGCATTCTGATTGCCAGCAAGATTTAAGTCTGTAAATCCGAAAGCATTTATGTTCCCGTCTCCAAGAATGGTTTGGTTGCTGCCGTCGTTTTTAAATTGGATTGTGACGTTCCGTCCCGGTTCATCGATATTCGGTTTTCGCTCTGGCGAAATTACAATCGGTGCTCCTGTGCCGGGCTTAATCTCTACAGGCATTTATTCCTCCCTCACTATTTCCTCTGTTCCAACGTACGATGTTATAAAAAATCAAATTCGTTTAAAGAAATTCGATGATGATTACTATGGTATTGGCACTGGTATCTCCGTCATGGGAGATTTTTTACTTCCTTTGGTATGTATGAGTGACATGAAATATACAGAGAAATTATTAATATTAAACCTTCATGTGGATCGGATATGTTAATGTTTAGCTGAGTGTAAAAAATATTGTTTTTATACAATGACAAGACAGAAAAGGGAATTTAATTTCTACTCTTTAGACGGGTTATTCGCTGTCTATTTTCATTTATTTCCTTGCATTGATTCTTAGGCCACTCGTTTCATCGTCGCCTTGGGTTTAATTCGGTTCATACCTCAGAAAGGTCTTGATAAGAAAGAAACTTCAGCATTGCCTTTGAGGCTATCCTTCTAAAACCAAATCGTTTGGCATTTGGATCCGTTTTTATCAACCTTGCCAATATGATCCCCAAGGCAAAAAACGTTGAGCACCCGCTACACAGTGACATAAATCGGGTGGAGCCTCTGAGTGCTCCACCCGATTTACTAAACGTTGATGTCGTTGGGGAAAGGAAAAAAACAGCTAGCTTCCGATGATCCGCTGTGCTGTGGTTGGTTCGGCAATGATTTGCGGATGTAGGCCGGGCGTGCGACCCGCTTCCTGATCACTGGGCCATGCATTGGTCATCACTCCCGGATTTGGGGCGACGACCACCAGATCAATGCGTATTGCCGGTGTTTTAGGCTGTGTCTTTCCCAATCCGTCATCACTGGGCCAAGCCTGTGTTTGGGCGATGGGGCCCGGATTGGGTGTGATGACAACGATATCAATAGGTTTAGGAGCAGGCCGCTTTTGTTCCGGTGGTAGCGCCACGGGAGTGTCATCGCTGGGCCAAGCATTGGTTTGTTTTTCAACCGGCTTTGGTGTCACAACCACCTCGGTTGGCTTACCTGGGGTGACTTTGCCGCCGGGCCTATCATCGCTGGGCCAGGCATTGGTCATCATTCCCGGTCCTGGGTCTGAAGGTTTAATCAGCCCTAACGAGCCGGTATAGCGTAAAAAGTAAAGATTCGACATGCATTTCTCCTCAACGTTCCTCTCCTGTGCTTCGAAAAAATAGCCAACGCAAATTGGATATATATAATAAAAGGTTTTTATTTTTCAAAGATTGCCTTTTGACTCCTCAGTTTGTTACATAAAGCAATACATCTGGTTTCACCGAACGCGCAATTTACGCGCTCGGAGCTGTCTTACAAGCCGGCCACACAATGTGCCACGACAGTCCTGACGTCGCACTATCGGGAAAGACGCTGATGCACTTTAGTTCACAAGTTAGCCGAATGGAGAGCGGATATAGCTTCGAATGGTAGAGGGCATGGGGGCATATCCATTACCGTAACCATAGCCGCTGAGCGGTTGAAGGATAAAACCGGAAGGGCTGGGTGGTGAGTAAGCCACCTGAATCGGCGGATTCACGGGTGGATTAGCGAGCGGATTGGCTGGGGCATTGACCAGAACCGGCGGGGGCATCGGTCCTGGTGCAGGTGCGACCGGGGCAAGTCCGGGAGCCGACGTCGGCGGATTCCATCCCCAGAACGGGCGGGGTTGCTGTTGTGGACGTGGAGGCGGAGCCACTACGGGCTGCATATTCGAGATAATAAAGAACCACAGAAACGGAAGAATCCCTAAGGGCGAACCTGGGACACCACGCAACAGCTCTGGGCGAAAGTTTTGGGCATTATCGCCTCGTAATGGCGCTGGCCCTTGCGGAAAGGGATTCACGGGTTTGACCAACTCCGGAATAATTTGAATTTCCGGCGGCGGCAGCACGGCGGCCTGCGGTGGCGGTGGTAGCGCCAAAGGAGGCCCACCAACAGGCAGGTTCTGAACGGGATTGACAGCGACGGGTGCCGGTCCTTGTGGCGCGGCTGGGTTCGCAGGGGCTTGCGGCGCAATCTCTGTAGGAAAGTCCGTTGCCACGGGATCCTCGGGAGAATCCTGCAATAATGGCAGATTTGTTAAATCTGTGGGGAAGTCCGTCGCCACTGGATCTTCGGGCGAGTCCGCTATCAGGGGCGGAGCGGTTGGGTCTGTCGGAAAGTCTGTGGCCACCGGGTCATCCGGGGAGTCAGCCAGCAGTTCACCCGAAGCACCACTGGGTCCCATAGGAACCTCATTTCCCTGAGCATCGGGGCCTGCCGCCCCAACGCCAACCTCCGGCGAAATACTGCCGATAACGGTCTTTGTGGTGTTCAAGATGAAATCCGTAACGCCAATGCTGGGCAAATCAACTCTCTCCAAATCGTCATTCTCTCTTAAAGATATAAAAACGATTATTCTGATTTTTGTGTTAGTGCATTTTTGTGATTCTTCTCACGAACAGTGAGCCCGCAATTACAACCCTCTTACAGGCTTTTACCGGCACCTGGGCAGACACCTGAGGAAAACGAGGATACCCACTTGAGTTATAGAATGGAGTTGACCTCATAGCACCCTTACGAACCCATTAATGCTAAGATTGGAGATGACCACCATAAAGACCTGGACGGGTCATAGCACCCTTACGAACCCATTAATGCTAAGATGATTGACTGAATAACCCCCACAACAGTGGTGTCATAGCACCCTTACGAACCCATTAATGCTAAGATTATTCAAAGAGAGATTCATTTTATATGATGGTCATAGCACCCTTACGAACCCATTAATGCTAAGATTGTATATGCTGCTGACCAATGCCGAGAGCGGTCATAGCACCCTTACGAACCCATTAATGCTAAGATGGACACCCCAGAGAGTGGTGTCCATCAAGCGTTTTAGGCCAATGACCTTAAAATAAAACGAGCTGTTCACAGCCCACCTGCTCCTCATTTTTTCGTTTTCCAATCAACAATTC
Source organism: Vampirovibrionaceae bacterium NZW_1234 (assembly GCA_041697335.1). Classification (GTDB taxonomy): domain Bacteria; phylum Cyanobacteriota; class Vampirovibrionia; order Vampirovibrionales; family JAGQHJ01; genus JBGUGD01. The sequence goes on from JBGUGD010000025.1 coordinate 91,179, forward strand.
CATACGGGCGTATTGCTGCTCGGTCACCGTCATGGCTCGGACACTGCCCATGGTGGGGACGACTTGGCGCAGGCGTGCCAAGTGCTTCTGAGCCCGTTCCAAGCCCCGGCATGGGCGGGCATACACACTCCATTGAAGCATCACATAGCCGTCTTTCTGCAAATCCTTGCGAAATTGTGCGGCAGCCCGTTTCTCGGGCTTGGTACCTACCGGCAAATCAAAAAAGACAATCAACCACATCCATCGAAATCCATAGCGCATTTACTCGGCTCCAAAAACAGGGACGTCCAAACGGGTCGGCAAATTCTCCCGGGTAGCGCGAACCAGGCTCTCTACCATATGGGTGCAGGCCGTCAGTAGTGACACGGTATCGCTGTTCAAAAGCACCGGGCGATTCAGCAGATTGGCCAGGCGTTGGCGATCCGTGACACTCAGGTCGTCATTCCAAGGGGTTTCCTCGCCCATGGAAACAACCCAGCCATCTACCAGAGGACGAAAGGGCTCGACCAAATCGTCGGCCAGATTCCAGCCGTTTAGCTGGCTTCGGTGATGAAGCCCTAGGGCGGGCATAAAGCCGGCAGCCACTAATGCTCGACCTAAGGCGGCTCGCACCAGGGCATAGCCGTAATTTAAGGCGGCGGTATTACCAGTGCTGGAACGGCGTCGAAAGTCAGTGCCGAATACTCCATGCCAATAGCGCTTGGCTGCCACCGCTTCTCGATTGTCGGTATCTCCACTTAAAACCCGGGAGGCATCATGTCGCAACAAAGCACCGGTCTCATCATCGCCTAATGCTTCCAAATGAATGGCTTGATTGGTGATCTTAGCGATAATCAAACGTTGCCAACAGCGTTTTTTAAACGGCTCAGACCATGTCAATTGGGCATTCAGTTGGGTGAGTTGGCGGTGATGGGGTACAAAGGGCATTAATACCCCATTTGGCAAATGCTTGTCATCACAGGTCATTACCCCCACTCCGGCGTCGGACAAATGGCTCAGCAGGGCACCGGTGATGGTGCTTTGTGGGGTTTCCAGAATCAGCCAGGCCACATCTTCAATGGCCAACTGACTTACGCCATCCTCGTTTTCACAACGCAGTTGATTATGGCGTAGGGACAGTTTGGCGGGCTTTTGAACCATAATGGTGCGCCACACGGCTTTTTTTCCTCCATTTTACAGGGGGGCGTACAGTTTCAGTCACCAGAGTAAGTTTTCCGAAGTAGTCGACATGAAACTTCTCAAAGGTTTTGAGGGTTAAAACACCGGGGTGTGGGAGGTTTGTGGTATCTGGGGCATCGTGAGGTTGAATACATATTTGCCCCATAGCAATATGGGTTGTTTTATAATACCCAGCGACAACTTCCCCATTGGGTTTCACACAGCGGACGTAATCATTGGAATAGAGAGAAAATTTGAACGTATAACTATCATCAATCTCAGGCCAGTTTTCCTGGGCGACTTTTTGCTTGCAATAGCCCATGGGAAGATGGCCAACCCGGAAGTGCCATGCAAAGACGGGAACCAAGTAAAACTTGCCGTCTTTTTCAAACACATCAACCCGGACTTGGCTGCCATTGCTCACGACGCCGCCGCGCAGGCGACGGCCACTCATAATTTTGTCACCCCATAAGCTGACCTTTTTAATGACTTTGGGGCCACTCGGGGTATTCAAGGTAAAAGGCGGCTTGAAGGCTTTCTGTGGATCGCCTCCGGCATCGGCAATGGCTTGCAATAGCGCGTCATACAGCCATTTGTTACGGGTCTCCTTGTCAATCATGGCGTCCAGTTTCTTGACCTGCTCTTTTTTTAGCCCGGCCAGGGTGAGACGAATCACCTCGCGTTCTTCGCCCTGAGCATTTTTACGAGTTCGGGCAGGATTGGGGCCGTTGATTTCCCCGGTGACCTTACGGTTGGCCAAGCGGCTGATAATCCAGTTAGGATCATCAATACGAGCCATCACATCCTGTCGGAAGGTAGGCCATGGGTTTGGGGCATACACCTGTTCGCCCAGAGCTCTAGCGCGTGCGCGGTATTTGTTAAAGGCCGTAACCCGTTGAACCATGGTTTGCGTACAGGCGGCAATCACCATCGCGTCAATGGCATGGTGTTTTGGGGTCGTTCTGGATTTACGGGCGAAACCCCACGCATGGCGTAAGTCGGCCGTAATCTTACCATTAAGTGCCATCACGTTTGTTTGGTTCGGTTCGCCAGGCAATGCGAGCGTGGCTTGAATGTGATTCAACACCTGACGGGTAATCCAACGGGTGTCATTCAAATGGCGTTCTTTCCATTCGGCTTCCCGTTCGTTGAAATGTTGGTTGGTGAGACGATCGCGCTTGGGTTTGGGCCAGTGTGCAATGCGCGCCATCAGTTCGTCCCAGGCATGATCAGGCTTATCGGCTTGGAAGTACTCCCACGGGGTTCTATCGCCTTTATCCTGGTTTTCACCCGAGAAAACCAGCACTTTGTTCATATAACTGTTATCAAAAGAGCGGCTACGGGGCAGAATATGATCCACTTGCACTAAGGTGCCGTCCTGCAAGGACCGTAAGGGAATATGCTCGCCACTGTAGGCGCAACAATTTCCTTGTTCGACCCACAGCCGATATACCAGCGGATCCACAGCGAGCCCCTCACGAGCAATGTCGTTGCGAATCGCTTGGTTGCGCTCAGCGTTTTTCTTGTTTTCTTCTTCCAATTTGTCACGTTCTTTTTTATTCTTGGCAATTTCCCGGGCCAGCTCCACATGAATCCGATCCGGCATGCCGTAGCGGCGAATAATGGCATTAATAACTTTACGAGTTTGAGCCAAGGCACGATTGACGATGGGATTGGTGGTTTCCGGAAAGGGCGGCAGTTTGTCAAAACGCTGCATGACGGCTTTACCGTAAGCTTTTAGCACAGCCTCGTCATAGCGGTCCCCAGCTTCTAAATAGGGGAGTAGATTCTGGATCGCTTTGGCAGAATGCCCCACGGTCCCTTTAAAATCCGAGATGACTTTCAGGCTGTCGATCTGCTCTTGTGTCAGTCCCCAAGTGGTATTGCCTTCAATTAGCTTTTGCTCAATGACATCCAAGGCCTGTTCAACGGACAGTATGGTCGCAATGGCATCCCAGGTATCTTGCTTGAGAGCCTCTATATTCTCGCCCAGAATGCCTTTCAGTCGGTAATAGCCCGGCAGGCTGATCCAGGTGGTCTTGTCTTCCACGGTTTTGACAATATCTTCCCAGCGTTCCATGCCTTCCTGGTCCTGAGCACTTTGGGAAGCCTCGGCTTTTTTCTTACTGCGTTTGGCTTTGCCACCCGTTTGATAGCGTACGCCGTTAAAATACTCTTCAATGGGTAGATTTAGGGCTTTTCGAACTTGGGAATAAGTTGTCGTTTTATGAAGATGGGCCAGGCGATAGAGGATCTGGCGCTCATCCTGGGTAAGTGGTCGGGATACCCCATGGCTATTGATAATCCGGCAATGATTAATCTTCGTCCACAACACGAATCGCTCGGCACTGCGACTGTGCTTTACGGCTCGACGCTCTTCTTTTTCCAAGGAACAAAAGCCGATCATATCCGCCACGGATTGCAAGGGACGTTGTTCAAAGGCATGCACGGCATAGGCATTTTCCAGTTCCGGTGTCGCTATGGTAGAGCCCAAAGCACGTTGACGTTCAAAGATTAACGCGACTTCTTCTCGGTGTAGTTGTCGAAGAATCGTATTGCTATAGTCCCCATCAGTATTGCGGACTTTTTGACCAAGTCGCAACCGGCTTCCATAGAAATAGGAACCAACAGAGGGAGCTTTCGCTTCATTCAAGCGGGAACGCAAACTATTGGCATGGATGAGCATTTTTCCGGTGTCATCCAGGTCTTTTTCTTTTTCCTCACCCGTCAGGACTTCCCCTTTTTTGTTCGATTGGAATCCTCGGTGCTTGGCAATATGGTAGAGTGCTTGAGCTAATTCATAGGGTGTCAGAAGGCGTTCCAATGCCTCAGCTCTCAGTTGCCATGGGTTGATTGTAGCTGAAAGACGATTCATCCCCTCTTTATCGACATCAGTAAGTTCAGCCGGAAAAAAGGGAATACCATGATCAGTAAACAACTTCCGAAGGGCTTTCAAACGCCCAACACGGCGACGAATGACGCGCCGGGCTCCCCGAAAATTCCTATAGGGTTCCGCCAGAGATTCGCCATCAGTCCCTTCGGCTTTATCAAACAAATGGACGCCATGACACAAGATTTCGCCTTCTTGGGCGTTATCATCAAGAGCCAAAAGAGCAAACCCAATGGAATTAATGCCGATATCCAAACCAAGAATCCGAGACAACATGTTTTAAAAACCTCTTGTCATAGCCATACATTTGTGAAACCATACTACTACTTCAATTTCAAAATTGAAGTCTTATTTCAAAAATCTTTATCCATTACTAGTACTTCGGGTTCGTAAGGGTGCTATGATAAAGATTTACTGAAAAGCACTGTCCCTGCCCTCCTGGGTAGGGACATCTTGTGTTTGTCCATAGGCTGAACTATTGGCGGTATAAAACAAGTGTATTCCTGGATAGCCTTTCTATGAAAAGATTATGGCTTTTAAAATTCTGAAAACTTAATATATGATTAATTTAAGGCTAGTTTGGATTATTATAGTATATAATATAGTTATCCTTTTTGTGCTAAAAATCTAAAATAGTGTGCATTGGATTTTTCATTACACGTGAGTAGAAATGAGTAGAAACGAGTTAAAAAGCAAAATACTCAATAACTCAAAAAAATGAGTAAAAAGTGGAAACAGATAAAACACGGCGTAAACGTGAGTAAAAATGAGTAAAAAAATCAAAAAATGCTCGATAAAGTGAGTAAAACAAAGCGGAAATAGATAAACACAGAGTAAAAATGAGTAAAAACGAGCTCAAAAACAAAAAAATGCTCCGTCAAAGCGAGTAAAAATACAACCGAAATAAACCCACTGAGCAAACGTGAGTAAAACTGAGTCAAAAAAATAAATTGTCGATGAGCCGGGATGAGCAAAAACGAGTCAAAATAGACAAAATAATTTAACTCATCTCCCTCAGAGAGACAGGCCCCCGAGATTAATCAACTTTGGTAAGTCGCTGGGTAATGTCATCTAGACTGAAGCCGTGCCAGCGACTGCCGCCCGAGGTGATGGGCAACTGGAGACTGCTCTTGGTGATGCTCCGGGCGTCGACGTTTAAGGTGGTGGGCATCAGGTACCACTTGAAGAAGGACCACCCCATGCGGCGGAAGAACTTGTCCATCCACTCTTTCTTCACCTCGGCAGACAAGGGCTTTCCGGCTTTGGTCATTTCCTTCTCGTACCAGAACTCCTCCTGCATCATCTCGTCGTAGGTCTGGCGCTTGTTCTCCAGACGCCACACGATCTCGTCCCGGAACTCATAGGGGCCGTAGTCATCCTCGGCAACCACGGGCTTGCCGGTGGCGGGGTTGATAGACAACTCCGCCCCGGGTTTCTTCAGAAGCACGGCCTCCGGAATGCACTGCTTCCCTTGCTTGGCCCGCTGAGCGTTCATAAACCGGGCCAGGGCAAAGAGCTTCATCTTGGTCACATCACCAATGGGTGCCAGAGCGCCGGACATATCCCCGTTGACGGTGGCGTACCCGACGTACAGCTCCGACTTGTCGGAGGTGGCGATCGGGAGGGTCTTGGCCCAGGTATTGGAAATCTTCCGCAGGTAGGTGGCCCGCATAATGGCCTGGCTGTTCTGATGCGCCACATCACCCTCCACCGGGTTGCCCCAGAAGCTGGAAATCTGGTTCTGGCGCACCGGCTTGGTGAGACCTAACGCCTTGAAGATCCGGCCGAAGCGACTTGCCAGCAGTGTTTCTTTCAGGGCATCCCACCGCTTTTGCATCGGGCTGGCCAATGCCAACGATTGATCAAAGGTCGACTCCAGTACCGACACCGCCGGGCCAATGGGCACTTCCACAAAGCGGATCCCCAGGTTCTCGGCCAGAATCCGGGCATCGGTCCGGCTTTCCTGAGAGGTGATCTTGGACGGCATGCTGACCCCGAGAACGTTCTCCGGCCCCAGTGCATCGGCCAGCAACACGGCACAGACCGAGGAATCCAGCCCACCGGACAGGCCCAAAACGGCCCGCTTCATCCCGGTGTTGCGGAAGTAGCTCCGGATCCCGTGCACAATAGACTGATAGGTCCGATCCAGGTCGCGGGTATCGTGGGGATCAAAGAACTTCGGGACATCAAAGGTCGCCTCTTCCCCTTCGGGCAGAGCATAGATCCGGCCTTCGCCTTTGGCAGGGTTGACCACCATAAATTGTTCGCTAAAGGCCTTGGCTCGGGCCACGAGATTCCCCTGGCCATCATACACCCGGCTGGCCCCATCGAAGATGACTTCGTCCACCGCACCGGTGCGATTCACGTAGACCATAGGACGCTGGTAGCTGCGGCTGACGGAAGACAGCATGTTGTGCTTCAGCTGTTCTTTCATGGTGCGGGTCGGCGAGGCCGAGGTATTGATCAGAACCTCTGCGCCACCACTTACCAGCTCAGCCACGGGATCCCGAGTGTAGAGCGTCCCCTTGGTGAAGAACTTGGCATCATTCCAGCCGTCTTCACAGATGGCCACACCCCACTTGCGCCCGTGAATGTCGGCAGGACGCCCTAAAGGCTCCTGTGCCTGAAAACCCCATTTGGGGTTGTTCAACGTTTCAGCCGGGCTGATACCGGAGGCCGGCGAGGGCTCAAACATCCGATAGTCATTGAACTCCCCGTACGTTGGCAGCAGGGACTTGCGCACCACCGATTCAATTTTGCCTTCTCCGAGAATGGCAACGGCATTATACATTTCACGACCAATTATCGCTTGCCCCGGCTCAGGATGCCGGGCTTCCACAAAGCCCACGGCGACTCGGGTCTTGCCCGACTGCTTTGCCAGGGCTTCCAAGGCCACCTGATTCTGCTCGACCAGGGTTTTGTAGCGCCCAATGGCGTCATAAATGGGATACCCCATCAGCGACATTTCCGGGAAGACGATCATATCGGCCCCGATGGCCTCAGCCGCCTTCATATATTTCATGATCTTTTCGGCGTTCTCAGCAACCCGCCCGGGGATAGTGTCGATCTGGGCCATCACGATATTGCCTTGGCCTCGGGCACCCATCAAGGTTTTCAGGCTATCGAGGATGACGGCTTTCTTTCCCGGCTGACTGGCTTCGGTCCATTGGCCCTGTAAAAACATATCCAGCGCCTCGGTCAGGTGGCTCATCGCCGTCATCTTGGTATTCTGATAGGGGCTGACCTGGCGGACCGAGTCTTGTGCCAGAAGGGCAAACTTTTCCACCGACAGGTTCGGATCCAGCAACGGATTCTCCGGAGCCGGGTTTGCAGCAAATCTCAATGTCAGGGAGTCAGCAGCCATGGGGTGTCGAACCTGTATCGCCTGTCGTGCGGCATGCAGACGTGTGGACAAAGCCGTTTGCATCCACAACGCTACTTTAGGTTGTACACCAGACACACCACCCATTCCATCACACTCCTAATTTTGTCCAAAACGAACATATATCTGACATAAAATATCAAGAAACAGTACCACAGCCCCGGATCAGCGTCAACGTAAAACCCCTTGTCTGTCAAACTAGAATGACCTTATTGCCCTATAAAACCCGTCTCACACGTAATATTAAATAAGCAAGCCTATTCACATTTGCACACGCTCTATCATGAACCGGGGATACCATGTGTTTATGCTTTTAGAGAGAGATTGTATATCTTTGATGTGTCGTATGTGAAGGAAATAATGAGAGGGGGTAACACGATGTTTGGAGGAAGTGTTGAATCCGGTAATCTAGAGCGGTATCAGAACATGTTTAAACCACCGGCCTCACCTGCTGGGCCTGGCACAGCGGTTGCACCGGGAAAACCTGCCACACCGCCTGGGCGCAACATTGTGGTCAACGGCGGTACGGTCAATATCGTCAACCCGCCGGAAAACAGCAATATCATCATTAATGGCGGCAACGTCACCATTATCAACCCGCTGGATATCGGTGGTACAGGGCCGCGCCCAGGAACGCCTCCAGCCATTCCCGGAAACCCATCAGGAGGAAGCAATCCTATTCCTAGGATTCCAGAGGATAGAGATGGTCCTATGTCTCGATGGTATCGTAAGTACTTTCAACGTCAGTCGGAGGGGCCGTCCACTCCGAGCGCTCCATCTGGCCCGAGCACTCCACCCAGACCGGTGCCTGCTCTTCCGATGCCGGAGATCCAGTCTCGTGAGAAGCCGATTACGTTGCAACCGTATTCGTCGATGTCCACCATTAAATGCCACCAGCCGCAGACGCAACCGAAGAATTTTGATCTGCTTGAGTCTTACGCACCCAGGCCACGATAACACAAGTGTTCATAAATAGAGCCGCTTCGGCTGGTAAGGTAATAGGGCTCTATTTTAGCGAGTTTATCAGACGTGAAAATAACGCAGAACATGAAGGAGGATAGGATGATGTAACTCTAATTTCCATTTGTTTCGGCACCACAATGATCCAGGATATGCAATCCGTTAATAGGCGATGCTGAAGGCATCGGAGGATTGCCCAGTATTGATTTGCAAGAAATTAGAGGGGGAAAGTTATGAGTGTTAATCCGCCAGCAGTTATGCCAGGTCCATCGAATCCAGCTCCGGCAACAGGCGCAAAGCCGCCCACAACGGCTCCGGGGGGACGCAACATTGTTGTTAACGGTGGCAACGTCAATATTGTCAATCCGCCAGAGAATTCAAACATTATTATTAATGGCGGCAACGTCACGATTTTGAACCCGCTGAATGTCGGTGCTCCGCCAGCACCGATGCAAGGATTACCCGGCGTCCCCGGAAATGTTCCCGGACCCGGATGTCCTCCCGGATTGCCGGGTGTCCCTGGAGTTCCTGGCATACCCGCACCAGGCGGAGCCGCTCCTGCAAATCCGGCCCGGCCAGCAAACCCGACACTACCCGGTGTTCCTGGAACACCGCCTAATCCGCCACGGCAAGTGCCAAAACCTGCGAATGACTTCGAGCGCCTCTTTCCAGGTAATAATACACCCCAGCGAGATTATCGGCCGAATTTGCAGTTACGATCGACATCCACGATTCAGTGCCACTCGCCACAGAATCAAACTCGTTCGTTTGACTTGACTCCTTTTCCTAATTTTGCTCCGGCTCGATAACCCGCTGGAAAACACCCGGAACGTAGCGTTGCTTTTCATGGCGGCGCTGCGTTTTGGTTTTATGGGCTGTTATGACGAAGCCGGTGCTTGTTGATGTAGGCTGCGAAGTTGGTTCAGCAAACGTAACTGAATGTGACAAATTGCCTGTCTCTCCAAAATACCGATGAAGACAGGAAATGCAGCGGCCTCATGAAGGGCAGGGTCATCTTTAAGAGAAGTCCTGAGTCAAGAGGATGCCGATTTTACAAAGATGCGCTATGGTTTTGTCATCTGTAGTTCCGAATCACAAGTGTCGATGAGTGGAGTTTCTATGGTCGCACCCCGAAATAAAAACGCGAAGTCTGCTTCTAAAACCACATCCAGGTCTGTTAAATCCGACTCGACCAAGTCGACTGTTTCGAAATCGGTCAAATCGTCTACCAAGTCTGCGGCAAAAGCCAAGGCCGCGCCTGTAGTCAAATCGAAAAAGTCTGTTGCCCCAAAACCGGTTAAGGCCGATAAGGCCACAAAAGTCGAAAATCCTCCTCAACCGGTTGTCTTGGATCAGAGCCTGAAGAACGATCGGGGGGTGGAAATTCGAGGTCATATCAGCCTGACCTCCACCACGGTTGCCCAACTGCAGCGAGCCTTGTTGCTCCAGAATATTGCCAAGAACGGTCATCCTTCGTCACTGAAGTTTTATACCGGCCCATCATCCGCCAATCGGTATCGATTACAGGATCAGGCCGCTCTCGCCGATACGATGCTCCTGGTCAGCTCACCGGTGGATACGGTGATTAAGTCCGGTATGGGCTGCGATATGTTGAGAACCTTCTTGTCCGCGACAGGCAAACGATACATGTTGGCAGGAGCAACCCTTCACATGGGTGTGGTTGCCATGAATGCCCCTTATGGCAAGAATAAAGCCAGCCAGGTTCGACGCCAGCTTTTTAACGATTACAAAAGCGACTTACAGACCCTGGTGATGATGAAGACCGGTGAAACGGATCGGGTGAAAGTCCATCGCGATTTGTTGAGTGCTCGCGGGTTAAATGCCATGCAGGCCTTGCGTTACGGCAAACAAGGCTTGATTGACGGCATCCTCATTGGGCACGATCAAATCATTGTGCGAGCCGATATGGATGCCTTTTTCAAAAAGAAGAAGTGGAACGAGGAACAGGTACAGGAGTTCCTGAAGCACTATATCAATGTATATCAGCTTCCTACACGCACTTTAAGGGAGTATGCCCCTGTGTCCGTTCCGGAAGGCAAACTGGTATTCTACAAGTCCTTGAAAAAGCCTTCAAACGACAAAAAAGATGCTTCAAAAGACGGCGAACCCAAAGAAGCAACTCCGGCAATCGCCTTGAAGGCTGATCCCAGCAAGGTCAAGAAAGTGAAAGGGAAAAAAGCCGTTGCCGAATCTGTGGCCGCCCCCGTCGTAGCCAAAGGGCCTGCTGACACACCCGCGGAAGAGAAGCCCTCGACCCCGGTATTTTATATCGGCGAGAAAAAACTTGATGAACTGCCGATGGTCACCAAAGCTTCCAAAGATAAATCACCGGCACGGATTATGGTGGATGTCGTTCCGAAAAGCGCCAATGGCATTTTAGATGATGACGTCATCTTCTTTAATGACGGGTTTCGGGATGAAACCGCCGAGCAGATTGCGGACAGTCTTTTGGCTTTGGAGCATAAAAAGCTTCAGAGCGGGAATAAAACGCATATCAAGATTATTGAGAACAGCCCCGGCGGGAGCGTATGGTCAGGCCAGGAGCTTCGCAGCGTTATCAAATCTCTGAAAACCCCTGTGGACATTATTGTCCAAGGGATGGGTGCCAGTTGTGGTTCATGGCTGCTGTGCAGTGCGACAGGGAATCGGTATGCCACACCTCATGCCCGCATTATGTTCCATGAGGCGGCCAATGAACTGCGGGACTTGACCCCGGCGGATCACTTCAATGAAATGCATGACGGCCTGGATCAGGCAACCTTGGACTATATCTCCATTGTGGCCGAGGCCACGGGACGTCCTTATGACGAGGTGCTCCAGGATTTCGATCATGATGTCTGGCTGAATCCTTTGGAAGCCCTTTTCTATGGTACGAAAGGCCTGATTGATGCCATTCTGGTGGGCCATAACCGCGTGATTCTGCGAGAGGATGTCGAGAAATACCTGCTGAAGCATTTCGGATCGGCGTCCAGGCTCAAGCAATACCTGATCGATAAGATTGAAGAGAAACGGGATCCCAGGCAAGCCATGGAATGGCGTCCTGAACGGCATAAAGAAGACGATCCCTTTGACAACCCATTGAAGATTATTCAGGCAGTCGCCGACACGGCCTCCAGGCCCATGGCGGAAATTCCCCGTTTCCGTTTATCTTTGCCGGATATCGATGCGCCTGAGAGAACCATTGACTTTTTCAACGTGGTTATCGACGAGAAAAAATAGCGTTATCTCCAGCTCAGCGTGAACCATGGCGTCGATAGGGCTCTCATGGATACGTTGTCGATCGGTGAATTAATGCATGTTAAACTTAACGTTAACGTAACTGTTAACTAGGTTCTCGTTTGCTTTTGTGTTACGTTAAACCCGTATTCCAGCCTGTGGAAACAGTTCATCATGCCCATTACCCATATTGATCCAGAAACCTTGATGAAGATGCTCGCCGAAAACCCGGAGCTTCAGATGGTGGATGTTCGAACCCCAGAGGAATTTGAGTATCTGGGCCATATTCCCCAGGCTAAATTGATACCCTTGTATGAACTGCCGTATGCATTTCGCATGCTGGACCCGGAAAAAGAAATCGCGATTACGTGCCAGCATGGGGTCAGAAGCCTAGATGCCTGCTATTTCCTGCAGTCTCAAGGCTTCGAAAAACTCTACAATTTGCAGGAAGGCATGTCGACCTGGACGGGGGAGGTTGTCCGGGATGTGACGGGGATGAATCGCTTAGTGAACTTGGAAAGCCCAATGGAGAACCATGAAAATGTCAGTGAATGATGCCGAAATTCAAAAGCAAGTGCTGGAAGCCTTGCGCAAAGTGAACGATCCTGAACTCCACCGCAGTATTGTGGAGATAGGCATGGTGAAAAACCTGGTTTCGAAAGAGGGGCATGTGTCCTTTGACATCGTGTTGACGACCACGGCCTGTCCCCTAAAGGCTCAAATCCAGAAGGAAGCCTCCGATGCCGCTTATACGGTTGAAGGCGTTAAAAACGTGACTGCCAATATCTCGGGTGAAACCTTGGCTCCGAAAGTGCCGAAAAAACAACCGATCCCGGGTGTGAAAAACATTATTGCCGTCTCCAGCGGCAAAGGCGGTGTCGGCAAAACCACCGTTGCCGTGAACTTGGCGTGTGCCTTGCAAAAACGTGGCGCAAGCGTGGGGATACTCGATGCCGACATCTATGGCCCCAATGTTCCCCTGATGATGGGCCTGAAAAATCAGACCATTCGTGAAAAAACCGAGGACAACAAGTTAAAGCCGCCGGAAAATCACAACATCAAGGTCATGAGCATGGCCTTTCTCATCAAGGAAGAACAACCGGTAGTCTGGCGCGGGCCTTTGTTGGATCGGGTCATCCGCCAGTTCTTCAATGATACCGGTTGGGGTGAATTGGATTATCTCATTGTGGATTTGCCTCCGGGCACCGGAGACGCCCAGTTGACCATTATTGAAGCCGTTCCTCTGGTCGGCGCCATCATCGTAACCACGCCGCAGGAAGTGGCCATTCACGACAGCAAAAAAGGCCTGGCCATGTTCAAGAATGCCAACATTCCCGTGTTGGGCGTTATTGAGAACATGAGCTATTACATCCATCCGGGCACGGATGAAAAAGTCTATTTCTTTGGCCAGGGCGGCGGGCAACAGCTGGCTCAGCTTCTGGAAGTGCCTTACCTGGGTGAAGTCCCCATGAACCCCGAAGTGCGTGAATTTGCTGATCAGGGGACGCCCATTGTTCTGGCCAAGCCCGAAAGCCATCAGGCCGAAGCCTTTAACCAGATTGCACACCAGGTTACCACAACCATCTGTGAACTGGGTGTGAATGAGATGTTGGCGGGGGCAGCCGTTTAGGAAAAACCGCCGAATCAGGTAATCACGAAACGACCCAACGGGAGGACAATGACCATGTTCGTTAAAATCGTAGACGGATGCATCGCCTGTGGTGTGTGTGAATCCATCAGCCCAGAGGTGTTTACGGTTTTAGACACATCCGTGGCGGACAACAGTAAGGTCCCCGGTCAGGAAGATGCTTGTCGCGAGGCAGCGGAAGCTTGTCCGGTCAGTGTCATCAAGATCGAAGAATAACCGTAGAATACACTCAGATTAGAGAGAGACCTCCATTTCGTGATGGCCCAGAACAGATTAGCGCATTCGGCAAGCGCCTACCTTCGTAGTGCGCAGCATCAGCCCATTGACTGGTACGAATTCGGCGAGGAGGCGTTTAAAAAAGCCGAAGAACTCGATCGCCTGATTCTACTGGACATTGGCGCCGTGTGGTGTCACTGGTGCCATGTGATTGACCGGGAGTCCTACGAGAATCCCGAGATCGCTCAGTTGATCAATGACAATTACATTGCCATCAAGGTCGATCGGGATCAGCGTCCCGATATTGACGCCCGGTATCAACAAATTGTGGCGTCAATGACAGGGCAAGGGGGCTGGCCGCTGACGGCCTTTCTGACCTGCGATGGACGGGTTCTCTATGGTGGAACGTATTTCCCCCCGGAAGTGATGACGACGCTTTTGACACAACTTCCTTTGGTTTATCAGGAGCAAAAGGACCAGATCATGCAGGAGTCTCTGACGAAGGTCTCACAGGCGGATCTCGATAAATCCCTGGCCTCCAACGAAGCGGAGGCCAGACATCCCATTCCGGAGGATGTCTTTGAACGTCTGCTGAACTCCATTGATTCGACGTATGATTCTGAGAACGGCGGTTTTGGGGTGTACCCGAAGTTTCCGCACTACAGTACCCTCGCCTATCTGATTCAGCAGGCCCACCGAGCCGTTGACCCCGCCAAAACCAAGGAATTGAAACAGGTCATTGATCGAACCTTGACCGAAATGGCCCGTGGTGGTGTTTATGACCATATTGGCGGCGGTTTCCATCGGTATTCCGTGGATCGCTTCTGGCATGTGCCGCATTTTGAGAAAATGGCGTATGACAATGCCGAAGCCCTACTCGTCTATGCCCAAGCCTACCGGATGTCGCCCTCGCCGTTGTATCTGGAAACCATTGAAGGCATTTTGAACTTTTTGTCCCAGACCTTATCCGATCCGGTACAAGGCGGGTTTTATGCCTCCCAGGATGCGGACATCGATCTCAATGACGATGGGGATTATTTCACCTGGACCATGGAAGACGTCCAGGAGGCCCTGTCATCCCATGAGGCCGAAGTTATTGTGCCTTACTATGACGTGACCCCGGAGGGCGACATGCATGAGCGGCCCGGGCGAAATGTTCTGCGCATCCGGAAAAACCTCAGTGAGGTTGCCAAAACTCTGGGGATATCCCTGGAAGAGTGCATGGAACGGCTTTATGCCGGGCGCCAGAAATTGGCTGCCAAACGCATGATGCGTCCCACGCCGTATGTGGATACCACCATTTATCTCAATTGGAACGGCATGATTCTGGTGGGTTATTTTGAAGTGGCCGATTTGCTGGGCAAGCAGGAAGCCCTGGTCTATGCGTGCAAAACACTGCATCGGCTATTGAACACCCATGTGGATCGGGAGAAAGACATTCTGCTCCACTCCGAGGGGGTTCCCGGCTTTCTGGACGATTATGCCTGGATGGTGGCTGCCTTGTTGCGAGCCAATCAGTCGACAGGGGATGAACGGTATTTGTCGGAAGCGACCCATTGGGCCCAAAGGGCTTGTGAACTGTTTGAAGATGCCCAGTTCGGCGGTTTCTTCGATATACCGGCCCCTGCGGAAAACGCCATGGCCCTGCTGAAATTCCGCCGCAAACCGACCGAGGACAATCCCTCCTCCAGTGCCAACGCCGTGATGATCCGGAATCTGATTCGGTTGTTTCATATTACCGAAGATACCGTCTATCACGAAAAGGCGGCAAAGGCCCTGGCGATGTTCGGGCGAGAATTGTCCGGGCGAAATGGGGTCTTTGTGTCTGCGTTAGCGATAGCGCTGTTTGAATTTCGCCATCCGCCCGTCCGATTGGAAGTCCTCGGACGTCAGGCCGAATTGCATGAGGCTGCCTTGGGTGTGTTTTATCCGGGCAAGATTGTCGTTCATCGCCCCGATGATGCTCCGGCAGAAGTTCGCTTGTGCGAAGGCACCCGCTGCATGATGCCCGTACGCCAGGTTGCAGATCTGGAGACGGCGGTGAATGCCCTGAAAGGAATTCCGGTCTAACTTAACTGGCCGAGGGTGTCTTCATGGCCCGCTGGTTTTCTTCCACAGCCCGATCAATCGCAGCATCGTACCGTTCAACAATGCGTTTCCAGTTATGCTCCCGTTGAACATAGCGAATGCCGTTCAATGCAACGTCCGCGACTGTATCGGGTTGGCTGTTTTTTAGCTGCCAGGCCCGCTCTAAGGCCATACTAAATTGAGATTGCGCCTGGTGGATGACATGGCGATCCAAGGCACTCATTGGCTTTCCATCGCTCCATTTGGAAATGGCCTTACGATAGCGAGGAACGTCGATGGAGGCCATTTTGATCCCGTTCTGGCCATAAGCCCATACACGCTCTTCGGGGCCATCATCGAGGCGATCCAGCACGGGGTCGGAGATGGTGGAGCGAATACCATCGACATTATGGGCAATGGGGATACAGCCCAGGCGCATCCCTTCCAATTGTGTCAAGCCATAAGGCTCGTACAGGCTGGGCATCAGCATAAAGTCTGCTCCGGCGTTCATTTGTACGGCTTGGGCCTTGGTGAAGAATTTGGACGCGACGATCAACCGGCCTTTAAATTCATCTGTTTGGGCCATGGTATCCACGAACTGCTGAATCTTGGGGTGATTACCCTGGCCGCCCAGAATGAGCTGCGCCTTGGGATGACGTCGAAGAAACGCTTGAGCTTCATTCATGACCATGAAGAACCCCTTTTGGTAGGGTTCAAAGCGCCCCAGCCATAGGAAGACCGTGGCCTGGGGATCCGGGTTCAGTCCCATGGCTTTCTGCAAAGCGACTTTGTTCGTTGTTTTATAGCGCATGAGTTCCCGGCGTTGCGCTTTCTTGCCAAAGACCCGCCGCAGTTCCGTGAACCCATCGCTCTGTAAGGCTGGGTTGTTGTAGGGGTTGTACTCTTCCGACAAACCATGATGCATATCGAACACACGCCCCTGGAGGAGCTTGTCTTTCAGGTGCTTGATAAAGTCAGCGCCCTTGCACAAGGCGGTATTGGTGATGGAACGCACATAGTTGGCATTGGCAATCACGACATCCGATAAGCCAATGCCCAGCGACAAGGGTGAGACATAACGGCCTTTTAATGCCGGAGGAACCGCTTCTAGGTGATTTGTCCGTGCTACTTCCGGTGAGCGGCCTTCATCGTAAGTGTTATGCAGCATAAAGAGCTTTGCGGGTGAAAAGCCTTTCGGGAGTTGGTTCAGGAAAAAACCGGTCAGCCAGTCATGAACCATGACGAAATCCACATTACCCCGAAAAGGGTGAAAGCGTCCTGACGAGGTTTGGGCTGTTTTATCACTGAGTTCAGGCGCAAATTCAGCCGCTGCACGATTAAACATGGCTATGGCCCGAAAAATCGCATCAGAGCCCAGTCCCTGGTTGTCTTGATTTTTCGGGAAGTACAAGTGCTTGAATCGCCCGAAGTATTTGTCGTTCTCAATGGCGTATACCCAGGTTTGGCTATCTTTTTCGTACTTTTCCAGTAGCCGGAACGTTTCTATTTGTTGATCCGGTCCGGTGAGGGTCTTTGTAATCCCTGTATCCGTAAACCCGCCTTCGGCTTTTAAGGGCTCAAGCAGTGGCATCAGGATGCGAACATCTTTCTTCAGATAATGATTCAGAGCCCAGGGGATGGTTTTGGACACTTCGCCCAAACCGCCCACTTTGGCTGGGTTCCGTTCAACGGTAACCCATAACCCATTTTTTCCCTGACCGGCAAATGTAACCGGCTTCAGAACGCTTTGCGTATGCATGGCTGGTTTCTGCCATGGACCTGACCCCTGCGACAGTCTCATAAAACGTATACCCCATTCGAAAATGTAATGAAATATGATGTCAATATTTAAAGATCAACATGGACCGCTGTAAAGCCAATGTCGACATCAATACCCAAAGCGGGATGACGACAAGTGCGTGTATTTCCAAAGAATGTCCAACGAAGATCTTGAAATTGATTTAACTAAATGAAAATATGAATAATGATTTGAATAATAAACTGTGTGTGTCCATGACTTCTCTCGTTGAACCCTATCCAACAACTGTTACCCTTGAAGACATTGATGTTCAGGCGTACCCTAACCCAGAAAGCCTGTTTCAGCGGATTGTCGAGGAAACGCAACGTCGAACACAGACGTTAATCTATGCCCTAAACGTCAATGCAGCCAATATCGCGTTTATTGATTCCCAATGGCGCTCCATTATACAAAAGGGACACATCATGTACTGCGATGGTGCTGGTATCGTTTTGGGTTCCAAGATTCTAGGAACACCGCTTCCGTGTCGCTTAACGGCCGCAGATTGGTTGTTGGATGCAGTACGCTATTTTTCTGAGAACGGCTTATCAGTCTATTTCCTAGCGGGGGAGCCCGGTATCCCGGAGCGAGCGATGGCCCTTTTTGATAAAGCTGTCCCGGAACATCGGGTTTTGGGGGCGCATCACGGCTACATACTCGACGATCCGACACTGGAAAACGCCGTTATTGATGAAATTAACCGTCTAAAGCCGGATATTCTGCTGGTCGGGTTCGGGATGCCCTTGCAGGAATACTGGATTGAAAAAAATCGTCACCGCTTGCAGGTCGCTTCTTTATGGGCTATCGGTGCCACCCTGGATTATCTGACCGGGAAAGTGAGTCGTTGCCCGGGTTGGATGGGACGATACGGCCTTGAGTGGCTTTATAGATTGCTATTGGAACCAAAACGGATGTGGCAGCGCTATGTCGTTGGTAATCCCTGGTTTTTGCTTCGTATTATCGGTATGACGACGCTCAATCATTTGAGGCGACTTTTCTTTTTCATCAAACGCCCTATCGCTCCTGCTAATTCCTGATAATAAATCCACGAATATCATAAATTGTCTTGCAAAATGATATTGTAAATATATATTCACAAGTTAACACAATTGATTGTTAATAAAGTTTTAATACTTATAAGAGATTAAGAATTTTTCATGAATTCGGTGGAGCAGGATAAGGAATCGGAGAGTTATGGCACAATTTCGAAATGGATTCCCCCCAAGACGACCTGTCATACAGCCTCAAGTCAGACCACAAGGCCGACCTGTTGGCGCAGTAGGACCGCGTCCGAATCTGGGTTTCGGTGGGGTCAATCCGCTCGTGGCTCAGAATGCAGCAGCACAGCAATGGGCCATGCAACAATTGGCCGGACAGCAGAATTTTGCTCAACAAGTTTTGCAAATGCGTCTCCAACAACAGCGAATGATTCAGCAGATGCTCATCTTGCAGCAGATACGTCAACAACAGCAGGCGCAGCTGCCTCTGATTCAGCAGCAACAGGCGCAGCTAGCTCAATGGAATCAGTTGCCGCGTGTGGCCAATAAATTGAAACAAGATGCCATTAAGCATGAAAATGAGGCCAACCAGCTGTTGAAGCAGGCAAAGGCCCTCAACCCGCGTGGAGGCGGTGTCGAATTTGCTGCCGACAATATTATCCGCCAAGCCAATCAGCTGATTACGAAAGCCGATGGCACCATTAATGCGGCAGATGCACAGCTTAACTTTTATAACGGCATCATTGCCCAAGTAAAAAAGAACTTCACAGATCAGGAAGATGCCTTGCGGAATCAGGCAAATGCGAACCCCAATATGGCCCGTGCTTTAAACCGTCAAGCCGATCAAGTCAAAAAACAAGGTGAAAACCAGGTTAAAAGACTGGAAAAGCAACGAGAAAAATCGGTTGCTGCATTGAAAGATGCAAAAAAACGCAGTGAAAACGCAAAAAAGACAGCACGGGATGCCATTAATGCTGCGAACAAAGCAAAAGCGGATGAACAAAAGTTCCTGGATGAACTGGTGGACAGGATGAAAGATCCCTTAAAAGATTTGAAACTGCCGCCCGTTCCGTTGCCCCCTATTCCACCATTTGATCCGTTCCCCTTACCACCTCGACCGAAACCTCCAGAAATTGTGATGGCTCCCTTGGGTCCAACCGGAATGATAGGCCCGGTTGATGGTGAAAGACCCACAGTGGTTGTTATGGGCCCCACCGGCGCATCAGGTATGTCAGGTCCGATTGATGTTACAACCACAACAGTTGTTGCCCTAGGGCCTACCGGTCCCTCTGGTATGACGGGGCCTGTTTTGAAACCTACACCCATTGGTCCAACCTTGGCAACGGATGTTGCCGTTGTTTAAAAGGCTTTAATTTCTTCCATCCTAATAACGTATTTATTCTTATATAATTGAATAATTGAGAGTAAAATTTGTGGTTTATTTATGGGAGTGACTAGATGTTCATCTCTCACCGAGTGCGAAACATTATTCGCCCTATTTTTTATTGGGTTAATTCTAAATGTCCTTCATTGATTTTAACCGTGCTTCGGTTTTTAACAAATCTGCAAGTCCCATTATCTTCTAAAAAGAAGTTATTAATTCAATTGAAATCTGCCATTGATAACCAAGAAGGCTTTGCGACTGGAAAGCTAGGTATCGGTCCTCTTCATTTTCTTTATTACCCACATCTGTCAGGAAGTTGCTTGGCCGAGGATAAACGTAGGTCATTAGAAGCACGTATTTTTTTTGAAATGGAGAAAAATACAGGAGTTTACCCCGCTAACCCAACATTCTGTGTTAAATGGTCCCAATTTTATCTCGATCAAGTTTACCAATTAGACGCTGTGGGGCTGATTTTTAATCAATTTATCAAAGATATATATAAGAATAATCGTATTAAAAATAATTTCTTCTTTTATGATTTGGATCCTGAACGACAGATTCCCTCATCTCCAGAAAATTGTTATTTACAGTTCTTACAGGACAAGAAAGTACTTCTGATTTGTCCCTTTGCTCACCTACTAGCTGAAAGAGCTAATAAAGAGACTTTTGAGGCAGTGTGGTCAAAAACAGGAAAAAAATGGTTTAATCCCTCGTCTGTACAGTCCGTTGAAATTCCTTATGGTTTTGCTGAAGAAACTCAGAAAAATTTTCCAACCTCTTTTGATCTGTTGGAACATATCTATAGTTTGATAGACCCTTTAGAGTATGATGTTGCATTAATCGCTGCTGCTGGCTATGCAATTCCTATTGCAACATATATCAAACGACAAAATAAGGTTGCTATAGATGTTGGTGGCCATTTACAGGTTCTCTTTGGCGTGATGGGTAAACGGTGGCGAGAGAGTAAGGAATATCAAGAAAAATATATTACAGATGCATGGATTGACATGCCAGAAAAATATAAGCCAAAACGCACAGATGTATGTGATCAAGGCGCGTACTGGTAATTTTTAATATTGGATTGCCTGCTTATGTAGCGAGGGTTGAGTTCTGATAACGCAATGTTGCAGAGGGATGGCGTGTCGGACCAACTTACAGAGGAACACCAAGGGATTTCCATCGCGCTGATAAATCGAATATCTGGGTACGCATTCTGGATTAACCAACGAAGAGCAAGCACCGGTATTTGTTGTTAACGCAAATACATAAGGCGATTTTTGGACGATAGAGATTGTCTTATTATCGTAATCACCCCAAGGGTAGGCCAGAACTGGGATAAAGCTTTCACCAAGTTCTTCAGAAAGGATGTTGTAAGATTCCAAAAGTTCGTTTTGCAACTCACCTTCAGACAGTTGGCTAAAACGTTGATGGGTCAAGCCATGGCTGCCGAAGGTAATGTAGGGTGACATGGCCATTTGCTGAATCTGGGAACGCATCAGCAACCGATCTCGCCGGTGTTCTGGTAAATGAGCCTGATCCCAGTCGTTGGTACCGGCAAACTTTCCTGCCAGCAGGAAGATGGTTGCAGGACATTTTTCCTGATGCAAGATCGGAGCAGCATACAGATAGTTATTTTCGTAGCCATCGTCAAACGTGAGGGCAAAGGTATTGGAAGGCATGGCCTGGGGTCCGCCAGCAGTAACAACATCTGCTAGAGAGACAGATTGATAGCCAAGGAAGCGCAACGTCCGGATAATCCAGCGAAGACCAGAAGGGGTAATGGATAAATGACGTCGATCAAAGTGACGAGGACTGGGTTCTACGTGATGGAAATTAAAGATTAGCATGCTATCTTGACCTCGCTTTTTGGAAAAAAATCGTTATGCTGCCATCGGAATGAATAGCAAAGTTTGATGATTGCCTGAACAGTGCGTCGGCAACCATAAAGGGCGTTAATACCGGTAAGCATAGTCAATAATGCCAGAACCCCTTTTTTGTTTATCAGCAAATCTTTGGGAATATAAGGAAAGAGCTGTCGTGCAGACTCAACAAAGCCGTACATCAGAAACCGGTAAAACAAATTTCGGGTCTGAATCTGCCAGAGTAATGACTGTTGGGCTTCAGTCAGAACAGAAGCGACACTGGTGACGACTGACATCTCCGCATTATAAGCTGTTGAAAATTGCGACAAAATTCTTCGGCACCGTCCTTGTGTCGACTGTCGATAAATGACAAGTCGTTCCCCCGTGGGTATGACAGGATAATTTTGGCAAGCCCGAATAAAGAAGGCTCGATCTTCGTGATAGCAGTTGGGGTCGAATCCACCCACGGTTTCAACAATTTGTTTATGAATCAAGGTTGTACTGGGCAAAAACAGACCTTCTTCGGTGATGACATCATCCGGAATCATCCCGTTTAGTTGATAGAGCGGAGATAAATGGATGAGTTTGCCTTCCTCATCCACGGCATAATATCCGCTATAAACGATTGCAATTTCTGTCGATGCTTGAGCCAAGGTGTTGAGTTCAATTGCCAGCTTTTGGGGCAGCCAGCAATCATCGGCATCTATAAAAGCGAAATAGATTCCTTTGGCATGTGCGATTCCTGTATTTCTGGCGACCGCCACACCTTGATTCACTTGGTGAATGACACGAATCCGTGGATCGTTCAGCTGCTGAAGAATCGATGCAGTCCCATCGGTGGAACCGTCATCAACAATAATCAATTCAAAAATGGGATGCGTCTGTGCCAATACCGACTCGATGGCTTTTAAGACAATATGTTCACCTTGATAAACGGGTAGGATAACGGAGACAAGGCTGTTCGTCATCGTATCAGTCATGCATAACATCCTGATAAACCGCTTCCAGCGACTGCATCATATTGGCCAAGGTAAATTGTTTTGCAACAATCCCCAATTGGTCTTGGACCATATCTTTTTTCTCTTGCGGCCACTGCAATAGCTGGATTAATCGTGCAAAAAGAGCTTCTTCGTCACCGACAGGTACCATGAGACGCTGGGTCTCTGGAAGAAACAAGATTTCTGGTATGCCACCGGCAGCATAGGTCACGAATAGCGTTTTTGCGGCGGCTGCTTCGAGAACTCCCAAGCCAAATCCCTCCCTCTCGGAAAGAAAAACAAGGGCATCGGAAACAGCCATAAGTTCAGGAATATCCGATCGATGACCCAACACATGAATTTGATCAGCAACGGCGCTCTCTGAAACGTGCTTCCGAATAAGCGATTCATCTTGGCCGGAGCCGACCATGAGGAAGTGAGTTTTCTCAAAGCCGGGTATTTGAGTCATACGCGCAGCGAATTGAATAAACTGCAATGGATTCTTATTGCTGACCATACGCCCAATATAGCTGACACATAACGTGTCCAGCGGAATACCTAGTTTTTGGCGAACTTGCGTACGATTTGTGTTCTGGGCACGAAGCTGCCAGCGATGCACATCAATACCGTCGTGAATGACATGAGAGGTGACTGTGTCTGGTAAATATTGTTCTTCAATTAAGCGATTGCGTTCGGCAAAACTGACAAAAATAAGGGAATCAACCGTCTTGATAAAATGCCTGAAGAGATATTGAAAAGGCTTCTTTAACCAGCGCCTAACTGAATTGGTAGTCTCACTGAGACTGTAGAGAGAGCCATAGCCATGGAATGTGTATACCAATTTACACCCCATGAGTTTAAAGATGAGATTCTCGATGTGCCCGATCTGAATATGAACAACGTCCGGTTTCTCACGACGCAGAATCCACCATAATTGTGCCTGGGTGGCGAGGTCCAGGGGTCTTAAAGCCGGGCGCCGAAATAAAGGTAAAGTGTGAATGCCGTGAGTATCAATCCCATTTTCGTGAAGGTACCTTTGCAAGCGTCCACCGGCAGAACAAACGACAATAGGCTTAAAGCCCGGATTACTCTTTAAAAATGACGTCACATGGAGAATATAATGCTCAATACCGCCAAAAGCCCCAAAATCCGGATAGTAGAGTAAAATCCGGGGTTGTCCGAGGTATTGGCTGCCTGGTTGAATCGACAGCCTGGGCATCCAGAGCTTCTCCCAGGCCAGTTCAGGTTTTAATGAAAATGTCGGATTTAACGCCATTTCCGTCAATATCCATTCTCTTACTGCGGCATCAAGGTTAATGAACCAGGATTGTGTATGAAAGTTAAAAAAAAAAGGCTATCCAAAGTGCGTGAATTGACACCGTATATGAAGAATTATGAATTTTTGATGGCATGTTGAAGAATTGCCTGCCCCCACCCTCGGTATTTTTGATGCGCCATTCTATAATAGAGATTAGTAGTATCAGTTTGAATCTGCGAAACGGTATTCTATGATTGCGTCACCCTATGCACCCGAAGTCTATGTCACCTTAAAAGGTATGAAGAATCAGGTTGCCGCGCTGGCCCGCCAAGCCAATGCACCGATTGTAGAAATCGATCCGGATCTTCCCTATTTTATCCAATTGATGGATATCGATCCTCGTTCAGAGTTGGTTATTGCACTTTCAGATCGGATTAACAAGCAGCGAAGCCTGGAATTTCGGGATAAAATATTTCGAACGAATGCTGCTCGTAAGATTTACAGGCAGACCTATCTCTATAATTCCTGGGTTTGGGGAACCAATGCCTTAACCAACCGGGAGCGGTTTTTGGCCGGTCACCTGATCACGGACCTGAAAAAACGCAGTGATGCTAAGGTGGCCATTGTCGTTGGGAATGGACCTTCTTTAAAAAGTTTTACGCAGCCTGTTTCAAATGCCGAAATATTTACCTGTTGGCATGCTTTATCCAAATTGCAGGCCAACAACATCGATCCGAATTACGTCATGCACATTGATGTTGCGCCGCCCTCTCAGGATTTCGAGATAACTGCTTTACCCGCATCTACACCCATTATTGCCACGCCAACGGCTGCCCCCCAGTTTCTTGAGCAGTATTCTGAAAATCCCTTGTATGGGTATTTCAGTCAGGAAGTCGTTTTCCATTCCTGGTTTGCCAAACAACGTAATATTGCGGAGCACGAGGCTATTGACGGTACTGTTGTGACAGGGATGGTTAGAGCTGCCATTTATGCGGGTTATCGCAATATCGCCTTAATTGGTGTGGATTTGGGCGATCCGGTGACCGGCAACAAAGACGAGGTTATTCTGGAAAAGAATCAATTTGGTCATGAAATTTCCACCAGCCCGGTCTATATGACCTATAAAGAAGGCCTGGAGTATCTTGCATCATCGAAGCCGGAGGTGCGGTTTTATAACTTAAGTCAGATTGGGTTAGATCTGGCGGGTTTTAAGCCCGTTACCTGGGATGGCTTATTAACCCTTCAGTAACGCGTAACGAATTCTTAAAAAAATTGCTTGACAGGAATTCTGTTTATTTAATGAATACTCAGAATTTCTCAATCAAGGCTTTTCTTCTGAAAAAGATTGCAGTAAAAAGGCCCAGATTTCACGGAAAGTAGAGACCTATCCAGCTTAAATTGAAATATTTCTTTACGAAAACGCAATTTCCAAAGTGTAGCAACTTAATTCCAATGTCCCAAAGACAATCCCCTCTTTCCCCCACCAACACGACCTTGGAGTTTAATTGCATGATGGAAGAATATAGGTTAAAACCTGCTTCCGGCTTAAAAGAGAAGATATTAATTAGTTTCAAGACACTGGCAATTCTCTTGATACTGGGTATCTCCCTATTGGCAACGACACCGCTGGTATCATGGGCAAATCCTTCACCTGAACAAGTTGAGCTACAAACCATCCAGGGGAAGATTGAGTATAACGATAACAACTACCGTGTTGGCCCTGGGGATATTTTAAGTTTTCAAGTCTATCACCAGCCGGATATGGGACAAGCCGATATTTTGGTACGACAGGACGGCAATGCGAGCTTTAATGGCATTGGCGAACTCAACGTCGCAGGGTTGACCGTGGATGAAATTACCCAAGCGTTATCGTTCCGTATCGCTGAATTGGTTCGGGACCCCATTGTCACGGTAACAATTTCTCAAACGCGACCTGCCACAATATACTTAGCCGGAGCGGTACTTCACCCTGGCATGTATCAGATGAATACGAACCAGGCTAAAGGGGTTAATGCAGGCACAACGGCCAATGCCCGTATCGATATGCGGGTGTCCAATATTTTGGCCAACAGTGGGGGAGTGCAACTCAATGCGGACTTGACCAATGTGGAAGTCCGACGGGGTGGAAAAATTAGCGAGACGAAACGAATCAATCTATGGAAAGTTTTAAAAGAAGGTGCCCGGGAACAGGACATCTGGGTCCAATCCGGGGATACCATTTATGTTCCAGCCCTAGACAAAATTGCGATGAGCGAGGCAGATTACAATCTGTTACTCTTGTCTGCCATTGGGCCTGGAACATTTCCAGTTAGGGTTATTGGTGAGGTGAATACGCCGGGTGTGTTCGACCTTGGTGGCACGTCCCCTTATCTGGCTTCGGCAATTGCCAAGGCTGGTGGGTATAAATACAGTGCCAACAAGAAAATGATCGCCATCCGGCGTTTTACCCCCAATAACAGTTCCACAACATTGTTCGTGGAACCGGAAAAGGAAGACGTAACTTTAAGGCCGAATGACGTGATATTTATATCCGAAAATAAAATTTATGCTGCTGGGCGCTTTATGGAGACCGTGTCCAAAGTCTTTTCTCCCATTACCAGCGCGGGATCTGCATTATTCTCGTTCGGCTGGATTATGGGCGCAGGGAGGTAATATAAGTGACGTATTCTTTTATTCCCCTTCGGTATGAGCGAATTACTTTTTTACCTCAGGAAAACCAGCCCCAGTCCCCATTAAATGCAGTGGTGGATACGCTAGCCCATGAAATTCCGCAACATCCTCAGCAAGATGATGAGACGGAGCCTGTATTGTCCGACACGGATGTGAGTGAAGTTGTGAGCAAACCTGCCAGTATGGATAGGGAGCTGGTAGATGATGAAATATCAAGTATTGATGAGGAAAGTATTAAATCACCCTCCCCGTATCAAAACGCCGAACAACCTGCATTACCAGGAACCTCTCAACAGCAAGATGCCTCTTTGGATCTTATTGTCGATAATACCCCGTATCAGCAGGATACTGAAAGACCCTTAAGCTGGTTTAAACGTCTCAGACCGGACTTTCGCGTTGCTGTAGTTCTGATGCTTATTGTCTGGGGATGGGCTTTGATTTATGGGTGCTTCGGCTATCAGCCCAAATATGTTTCTCATTCAATGGTGCTGATTAAAGATTCAGCAATTACTGGGCGCTATGTTTTACCGGATCAATATTATGCGTTGCAAACGACCTCGTCCAGTGCTGCAAACCCTGTATTAAACACGATGGGGCTTTTAAAATCTGAATCCATCTCCAAGTCACTCTGGCTCTATTTCAAAAACAACCACCCGGAAGAATTGAAGCGCCTTAAGATTAAAACGTATGCCCAATGGGAAACCATGTATGGTACTGGTAAAAGCTACATCAAATCGAAGAATGAGCCGGGCACAGACTTGATCTCGGTTTATTTTACCTGGAACGACCCTAAAATGTCTCAGGAAGGCTTAAATGTTATTTTAAAAACGTTCAGTGATGCCAGCCTGAAATTGAATAAGGCCGAACAACGTAATCGCAGCAAATATCTCGAATACCGGGTTAAAGAGATAAATACCCAGTTGGAAAACCTGCGCCGGGAGAAGCGTGAATATAAAGATCAGGTTGGATCCATTAACTCGGATCCGAAAAATGAGGAACTGATCAAGGCCCAAATAGAAATTTCCAACCGTCTGAGCAGTACGTTGGCAGCAGCCGATGGAAAAGAGGCAGAGTATAAACGTTTTCAAACCATGTTGGGAATGACGCCGGAAAACGCACTGACGGCGTCTGCAATTGGCCTTAATCCAACATTGTCCAAACTGCAAGATGACTACTATAAACTTTCTCAAAATTATGCCTTTGTCAAAGCCAGCTTAACCGATAAGAATCCCAAAGTGCGTGAATTGCATGCCCAATTGGAAGAGATCGAGAAAAACCTCCGCTCGGAAACCGGACGTACTTTAGGGAAAGAAAGTATCGCTTCACAACCTTCGGCAGCTGTTTCCGACACGACACGCGCCAAGGTAGTCAACCAAATGGTATCGGCTCAAGCTGAAACAATGCGGCTTCGTGCAGAGGCAGAAATCCTCAGTCGTCGTCTGGATGAGCTCAACCGACAAATTGATATTTTACCCACTGTGGAAGAACGCTTAACCAATATTGACGAGCAGGAAAAGTCATTGAGCAATGCGCTGTTTACGTTGCGACAAAAACAGTTGGAAGCACAAATGAAGGAAGCTGAAACGTTGAGCAACGTATTTATTGTGGATGCTCCCCACTTGCCACGTAAAGAGAAATTTCCTAACCGCATTGCTGTTGTCTTACTTGGCATATTGGCCGGTATTGCTTCCGCTGGAGCTTTTATCGGCATTGCAAGAGCGGTTAGAGAAGCCTCCGGTAGTAGTTATTTATTGACGGTTTTTACAGGCCCTGCCGAGAATAATACAACAGCCCATGTTTTGGATAATGCTCATTCCGACTTTCAGGGACAATCTCACTCATTGTCCTCTCCTGTATCACCGGCTCTCATAGAGTCGAAAGTCAGAAATTGGATCTCCACCAATAACGATATGGACCAGTATCTTGATGACTTGTTTGACGGTAAACAGAACCCCAATGCTTCTGCTCACAATGCCGTAAGAGAGCAAGTATACTTATCGCTGCGCCACCAGACCCAGAGTTCCGCAAATCAATCTTCCTCACACGATGAAAAACAGAGTTTGGAAGAATACAGCCCTTCTCATTCCTTCTCCTAGTTCACAGGCACATTAGACTAACCGGGTAGTTCCAATGTCACGTTCGATGGTTACCGCCATAAAGCCGATTCAGCTGCTCAGTCCTCAGCAGTGTCCCTGGGTGTTGGTTATACTCTTGGGTGTATTGTTGCCAGTTATTTGTTATTGCTTGCTTCCGAGTCTGGGTGTCGAAGTTTTTCAAGAGAATTTGACATTAAATCATTTTGCCTTAGTGCTTTCAGCAATCATTGGCTGTTTACTCTATGTCCGGTATTTT
The DNA here is from genome assembly GCA_041697335.1 of Vampirovibrionaceae bacterium NZW_1234. GTDB lineage: Bacteria > Cyanobacteriota > Vampirovibrionia > Vampirovibrionales > JAGQHJ01 > JBGUGD01. The sequence goes on from JBGUGD010000025.1 coordinate 120,036, forward strand.
CAAATTGTACTGACGTGCCCCGAAATACTTATGTTCGCCGTTTTAGTGGCCTGGCCGCTGATTGAATGTGGTAATCAATATCTAATGCAATTGGCCGGAATTAACATTCACTTTCGGTTATTTGTAACGCTGCTGTTGGTGTTACCTGCATGTTGTTACTTTATCTTGTCATCCAAAGTGTTGGTACGCGTTCTACCCTATTTGAATATGTATCTGGTGTTTTACGCATGTCTGTTTGCTTATACGCTGTTCTATAATGCACATGCCGTTGATCCTCGGTGGGCACAGGAAGGTTCCTGGTCTGGGGGAGGGATTGATACGGTTCAGGCAACCGCGTATCTGAACTGCCTGGTGTCCATGGTGGTTTGTGCGGTTGCAATCCTGAGACATCCGAATGTCACTCACCTCTTTGATCGTTTTAACCGACTCTTCCTTGTGGTAACGGCCTTGACATCTTTGGTCGCGATTGTTGGGTATCCATTTGGCTTTCTAAGTATGATGCTGGATGGCTTTAATCGCTCCTTTGGTATTTTTACGCAGCCAAACCCGTTTGCCCATCATCTTGGCATAGTCTTACTCTATTCGCTGGGCTTGTATTGCTATTATCAAGGTTCAAGGCGTATTCGTATACCAACATGGCTGATAGTTTGTAGTCTGGTTTTGAATTTGTTGGCTTTTCTTTTAGCCCTCTCTAAAACGGCAATTGCATTACTGTTGGGATGTGGCTTCTTGCTGTTTGCGCTCAATCTGTCATCACCTGCTGTCAGACGGGTATTTGTACGACTTGTTCTGGCTTTGCTGGTGATGGTTCCCGTCGGTTTGGTTTTATTTCAGATTATTACAGAGCGCAGCTTTTTAGAACTCATTCAAGCTCGCCTGGAACAAAAAGAAAGTATGAACTGGCGTCTTCAGATCTGGCAGGATCTGCTTGGCAGCATTGATCCTATCAACACGCTTTTTGGTCATGGATTTACCTCTGCCAATACCTTGGTTTATCAAATGTCCTATAATGATCGCAAGAACGCTCAGCCGTTGATGTTGGTTCATAATGGCTATATTGCTTTGTTTTACGATATGGGGGTTCTGGGGCTCACACTGTTTATCAGCGCATTCATGTTAATGGGGCAAGCCTTAAAACGATATTGGGAAGCTGCATACCAGCAAAGCCGACCGCTTTTGACAACGGTTATTGTATTAACCATTTATTTTTTAGTGGCATGCGGTTTTGATGAAATGACCTATATGTTCGATGCCCCAATACAGTTCTGGTGTTTGTCTACCATACTCACCTGTGTGGCAATTCGAGAAGCTGGAGTTAAAAACTCATGACAATGCATTCACGTATTATTATGGGAATGCTGAGCGGTGCGGGAAACATTGCTGTTAAAACGGCATTGAACATTTTGCTGATTCCGGTTCTTATTTATCATCTCGGTGTGGATAGTTATGGCCTTTTTGTTCTTCTAATTGGCATTTTAGAAATATCCACGATGTTGGATCTAGGTTTCACAGCGGCTATGGTTAAAGGGTTGGGTGAATATCGGCATGCCAAGCAGGTGAAGAAGGCACAAGAATTATTGACGATGGGACATGTGCTTTATGGCTTTCTCGCAGTGCTACTTTGTTGTGTTGGTTGGGGGTGGAGTCAGGACCTTATCAAACTTTTTCATGTCCCTGGCTCTTTGATGCAGGATGCCCATACAGCGTTATTAATCGCAATTGCAGAGGGGGCGATGACATTGTATACCACCTATTATCGCTCAGTGTTGCTCGTCCATTGTCAACACCAGTGGGTGAATCTCAGTGAGAGTTTGGGATTAATTCTTTCCACCGGGATCGGATTATTGCTGGTTGCTTCAGGACAAGGGTTGATTGCTTTAATGATCTGTCGTCTTGTTACCGTGGGGTTGCGAACGATTGTGCTGATTTTTCAGGCACATCGAGTGGAGCCATCCGTGCTATTGCCTCAAGAGTGTCCTAGCAGAAGGACCGTTTCCGAGGTTATTACGACAAGTTTCCATGCCATGATGGTTAACTTGAGCATTGTTATCTCACATAAGATTGATACTTTTGTGATTGCGGCATTTTTACCCATAAAAATGGTTGGCTATTTTGAAATTGTTTACCGATTTCTATCCGTTGCGTCACAAGTGGCCGGAAAAGTCGCTGAAGTCGTTTTTCCGTTGTTCAGTCGCTATGCTGCCGAAGGCCAGGATCACGAAATGCGGTACTTATTCTTGCGCATGAGTTGTGTTCTCAATTTTACTGTGGGGATCCTGATTTTAGGCATCTGTATTTTCTACCCTGAGCTTTTCCGTATTTTTTCTGCAGGTAAGATTCCATTTGAACCGACACTGCCTATCCTGGTACTTGCCATACCCTGTATTTGGAGTGGTGTCCTGCAATTGCCGTCGGGGTACTACCTCTTCGTTTCCGGTCGGCAACGTTACCTAACCCTTACAAGTATACTGGCTGCCGTATTTAATTTAGGGTTTAGCCTTCTCCTGATTAAACCCTTGGGCATGCCTGGTGTCATTCTTGGGACATTGATCCCTCAGCTGATCCAACATCAGGCCGGTTTGATACGACAAACATGTAAGGGATTGGGAATTTCATTTAAAGCGTATTTTGAAGCTGTTTACCAGCCCAATATCTTCCCCCTGGTTGGGACTGTCTTATGGCTGTTAATGGCAAAAACGGTCATTTTTTCTCCCTCACTAACGTTCTGGCCAGTCGCCTTTGTATTGGCGTCCGGCTTGGTCTTTGGCACCACACTTTGGTTGGCCTATTGCATGAATGACCATGAAAAAATGTACGTGGAGGTCAATTTCGTCATGCCTCTACAGAAAAAACTGGGAACTCAAAGGCCATCTAACGATAAAAGGGTGACGCATGGCTAATCTCTTTCCGTTGGTGTCGATTATTATGCCCGCCTATAATGCGGCTGCACATATTGCTGAGGCAATTGAGTCTGTCTTGGCGCAGAGCTATTCACATTGGGAGTTATGGATTATTGATGATGCCTCTCAGGACAATACTGACTCTGTCGTGTCTCAGTTTCTGGACAGTCGCATCCGGTATCATCGCATTGAAAAACAAGGACGTGCCGGTGCTGTTAGAAATGTTGGACTCCGCCAAGCCCAAGGTGACCTGATTGCGTTCTTGGATGCCGATGATGTTTATTTCCCCGATGCTCTCGAAGCCCTCGTCACACCTTTCAAACTAAATCCCTCTTTGATTGCCGTTTATGGTTTTGCCAACTACATGGATGAACATGGCAAACCAATCCCAACGATGGATCTGCTGCGTCCGGATCGTCAAGGGCAGTATCACTTGCCGAAAGGTTATGATCACAGTTGGCGTCAGATTATTACCGGCAATTTCTCCTGTATGCTGCCCGGCCTGATGCTACGGCGTGAAACCCTGGAAAGAATTGGTTACATCGACGAGACGTTTATCAGTGGGGAAGATTACGAATTTTATCTAAGGCTTTTCCTGGATAATCATAACCAGGTTCATTGTCTGCCCCGCTATATCTACCGTTACCGTGTCCACAGCCAGAGCCTGACCAAGTGTCCAGAACAGTATCAGGCGATTTTAGAGAGTTGCCTTGCGATTGCCGACAGTGTTTTTAGTAATCCCCGGATTCCAGATGAAGCTCTCTGTCATAAATCCATGGCCTATTGGGAATGTTTTCGCTATTTAGCCCGTGAGCGCCTTATTCATGGGCAACCTTCCATTGCAAGACATATTATTCTTCAAGCATTCTGTCACCGTCAGGTTGCAACATCGACCTGGCTACTTAAAGGGCTTCCGTTATTCCTACGTACTTTACTGCCAACAGAATTTAATCATCATTTAATCTCAATTAAATGTAAGCTGAAACCACCTTGCGTAATGGGTTTATCCCGCCTTTCCAACATATTCTCAGGAGGATTGCTATGAACGCCCTTATGGCAGCGCCAACAAGCACTCCTGGTTTAGGCGAGGTGTATCGGGCTCAGGTGGTCGACAGTCTCCAGGAGTTTGCTCAAATCCGTTCTCATTGGGATCATCTGATCCAAAATTCGGGCCTGGACACCATTAACCTCGACTATTTATGGTTAAGTACCTGGATGGAGTCTTTTCCGAATCAATCGCTTTTTCTCATTCTGATTTATAATGACCAGGATGAGCTGATAGCAGGTGCCCCTTTAAAGATCAGTCAGTCTCCATCGGGCCTGATGTGTCGACTATTACGCCATCTACAGTTTATAGGAACAGACCCCTGTGTATACGATTGGATGGTTTTTCCCATGGTTCACAGTGCCAATGAAGCTCAGGTGATAGAAACACTAGCCAACTGCCTTTTCGAACATCGCACTCGCTGGGATCTCATGGATTTCAGATATTTGCAAAGTGAAACACAACTAGCGCATCTAAATCGAATCCTTTCTTCTTGGGGGAGACGTACCACACATCATGCCTCTATGGTGATTCCAACACGAGATCTCCCCGAGACTGTGGAAGAATATGAAGCATCGGTCAAGCATCGGGGATACAAACGTAATTTGAAGCGAATTCTGAATCAGATTCGTCGGGAGTTTAATGGTGAGCCCGTCGTTGTAGATGTTTTGGAAAATTCTCCCGAAACAATGGAGCAGATCGCCCTGTTTTTCGATCACCATCGGACCTACTGGGCTTCCAAAGGCATAAAATGTGACCTGGAACGTTATCCCAATCTAGTCACGTTTTACCACCGTATTTATCAGGGTTTTGCCAAAGACTTGAGCAATCCTAACAAGGTTTTATTTACGGTTTTGAAAATAGGAAGCCGGATTATCAGTTATAATTTCGATTTCCTTTCAGGAAAAAGCATTTGGGGCCACTTGTCCGGCTATGATCCCGCGTATCGCAAATATCGCCCCGGTGTGTTGCATATTGAACTATTGCTGCATTTTTCCATTCAAAATGGAATGTCGCGTTTTGAGTTTGGCAGAGGCGATCAATCCTACAAAGATCAATGGGCGAACCATCACATTCAACTATGGAATTTGATGCTCTGGAATACGCCATGGGCTTTTCTTTTCTGGAAAACGGATCAGGTACTCAAAAAATTAGTACGCAAGCCCTTGTTTTCATCGCAATAAAGCATTACAAACGGCTCAAACTGCGCAATTTTGCTTTCTCAACAGTATTTATTGATATACAAACGCTATTATGAATTTGTGGATCGTAGGCCTATGAATGCGCATCGAGAAAGTCTGTTGTCTCCTTCGGGAGAAACATCGCCCTACTTTGTCGTTGACAATGTCATGACCCATGATTCAAAACACGTCATTCATCCAAGGCGGCTTGAGCAAGAAGCCTTTATGGCCCGAGCCCTGAAAGAGTCAGGTAAACGGCTTTTTACGCTCCAGGACCTTACAATTCCAGGACTTGATGAAGCTATCCCGTCACAGGATTATGACTACTTGAAGCTAGCCTTGGCTTGGGTCCAAAAATTCATTATGCGTCCCCACCCCGGATTAAACCGACCCGGTGCTGTCTGTCCTGCTGTAAAGATGGCTATTGATGAAGGGCTGCTGTATTTCACCGTTGCACATCCTGAGAAAACAGATGAGTACCGATCTGTAGCCGATGAACTGCGTCAATACGCAAAGATATTTCATACTCTTCAACCCGAAAGCGGAGAGTTAGCCGGTTTGAAAGCCTTTGTTATCTTAATGCCTGAGTGTGAGCCTGCACATTTAACCGACCATAAGGCTACGATGAAGCTTAAAACGGAGTTACTTCATCAAAACCTTATGCTTGGCCAGTTTTTCCCTATCAATGACCCAAAAGAAGCTTTAAAATCCAAATTTTTTCCGGTACAACCTCCATTTCCCATTTACAGTATGAGAACCATGTTAGAAAGTGACTGGGTCTTTCTTCAGTGGGAAAACGAATGGCGGCAAATTTATGAAACTCGTTTCGGAGCGTTCCCACAACCATAGAGGGATATTGGGGGATATCCGTGATTTTAGGTGTCACAAAATAGCCATCAGTGGTTTTCATGAACCATAGCGCCATTGTTCCAGTAGGTTGACACCCGATGATCTTGCGAATTGAGAGCCCATTACACCGCCATTCAACAACACCAACGTTAAAGGTCTCAGGACATTGTGGGAATAAAATCATCGATTCCGTTCGGTTTTCATCTGAAGCGGCCTCCAGTAAGCGTCGGAAGAATACGTCTGATTTTTTTGGTACGATTCGTTACTACTGGAACCGCCTGACAAAGGGCTTAGGTTCGATAGTGACCCAGCTCTTAACACGTATTGCATCGTTTTTCGGGTATTCTTCCAAAAACGCTTCTCCAAAACCTGTTAGGCCAATTCCGATTGAGGCCAAGATCACAGCCACTCATGAGCTTGGGCATGCGCTGTTGTGTCGCGCATTGGGAATATCCATGCATGAGATAAATGTAAAAGGCCATCAAGAATCCCGTTCTCGAGGTTATGTCGTCCATACATCCGTGGTGGATGCTCCAAAGTCAAAACCTAATACACAGGACTATCTTCGTGAAATTCTTGTTATGGCCGCCGGGTACGCATCGGCAAAAACGAAGCTCTTTACGCAACTGAACAAAGAACCAAAGAAAAATGAGAACGCTTTATTACAAATTCAACTGGGCCCCATTGGAGATATTAATGCTATGCGCGCCGATCTCAAGAAGGCCAGAGAGAATGGCTACTTTCTGGATACCCCGGGATTGGCGAGCTGTGAGCTTGGACCTGCCGCGGATGAATCCGAAGTAACGTCCTGGACAAGTCGTGAGGCACAAAACATTTTAAATACCTGGAAATACCCAATTATTTCCCATGCATATCAACTTGCTGCAGACGTCATTGCGGCGGTTCCCGTCGAAAAATTTAATGCGATGGTCAAAGATCTGTTTGCCAAGGGTAACATTAAGGGCAAAGAAAAGATTAATGCTTTCTTTGAACACCATTTGGGAAGGAATTTTAGGTGGACATCAGTACAAAATAAGATTGACCACTACCTGAAGGGACCCCAACACTGGTTTGCACCGAAAGCGACAGCGGCATAAACGTCATTTAAAGCTGAGCCCATTCCTCACATGAGTATGTTTTTAGCTCCAATGCGTGCAAATGGGTTTCAAAGTTTTCTTTCAAGAGGGCATGAACCATACGGTGACGGTTGAGTAAGGGGACATCCTTAAATTGATCGGAAACAACCACAACACGAATATGTGTCTGCTGGCCTTCTGGGACATTGGACATGGCCGCATGCCCCGCGTGACGCCAGCTATCATCAATGACCTCCACATGGGTGGCAGCCAGATGAGTATACAGTTTGTCCGTGATGTTTGGATTGGTCATAGCAACACTATCTTACAAGAGAACCGGTCTTTGATTCAACATTGCACTGGAGACTACCCAAATGGTCAGGCGATCTTTTCTGCGCCCATGATATTGCCCATCAGTAAATTGAGTTTAACAGTATCCCCAGGCTTCGGATCCGGATAAAATGCTTCCGGGTTGATACGAGCCTGTTGAATTGGGGAGGAATCCGATGTGCGATAGGCCACCTGATAATATAAGCTGCCGTGAATCCGAACCTCCTGAACATCAACGAGGGTGACAGTCAACGTATCCTGCAACAAATTCATGGGGGACAATGGCTCCATGTTGTATCTGCAGTCATTATCCTACACGAAGCAAAGGAGTCAGACCAGTTACTCTGCAGAGCGAAGCCGCCCTTGTTGGTCTATTTTCAATCGTTGCGGTGAAAGGATGGCGCGAGAACCGATACCCTGATTAAAAATTTCGCGTACTTGGCGCATGTACCGTCGAGCGGCCGATACGCCGTCCTGAATGCTGTGTTCGGTAATTTTGGATACGTCATCCATGGAGGGTGTTTTTTGATAATGCTTACAAAGCCCAAAGTAATCAATCGTTAAGCTAATCACCTCATTGGCCTTTTGCATTAAAAATTGTCGGTTCTCCTCTGACAGAATGGCTGTGTAATTCATGGTCTGATGAACATACTGGTTCTGATCATAGGTACGCCGTTTGTTGCGGGCCAGATAAAATGCCCGAAGCTTTTCACTCCCTAACGAGCGGTGTTGGTTGAGTTGTTCTTCGACACGAAATTCCAGATTGGCCATTTCCACAACAGCCTTACAAATAATCGACTGAACCTCCGCTGGGAAGACCTGAATGGCGCGAATAAACCGCGTGACATCTGGATACGCGTCATACCAACGACGCGCTGAAGGGGGGTGTGTTGCCATGGGGGCATAACCTCAAGGAGTTAACGACACGTTAAAAAATCTGAATAAAAGCGTGATTATGGCTTAAATAACAATCCTGTACCGGGCAAAATTACTAGACATAACTCTAACGAAACACAACAAAGCAATATTTTCATAAAACAAGAATATCATATGTGATTCAATTATGAGTGGAAGAAAAAATTAATTTTTGAATTCATTAAATAAGATATAACCAATGTTAAAAAATAGAGTGACAATGGAGATGCGCTCCGAGCGTTAGGGAGGATAACAAACGTGGTATTTCGTTGACCGTGACAACTGTCTTAGTTAAAATCCTCTTTATTGATTTATTCTGGGGAGATGCCACCATGCGGACCGAATTAACACGAGGAATGAGTACGGACTTAACCAAGGGCAAACAAAGAACCCAACCTTCGTTTGCCGGGGCCCGCAAATTGATGGCAAGTATGGCCTTTCTTGCCTTAATTGGTGCCGGGTGTGATCTCCATCGCTCAAATAAGGATACGTATGAACAAATGCGAGCCTTTGAGCGTGAACGGGAAGAGAAGCGCTCCCAAATGCTCAAACAGGTTAAGGATAACTATGCCGCACTGCCCGCAGAAAATTTAAAACAGCGCAGTGAGCATTTAAAAAACCTATTCAACGGGTCACTGATTCAAGACGACATGAAAAAGCTTCGCACAGAGTATGCCATTCGCGAGTGGGCTTTAACCACCTTGGTATCAGATCCGACCCTACCTCCTGAGTCTAAAATGGATGTTTTGGTCTATGGTTTGTCTAAAGAATACGGTTCCTTGTATCAACTGAGCCGAACCAAGGCTAATCTGCTGATTCGGGACCTGCGCAAAGATAATAGAATACCCGACGATTTGAGAGAAGATTTTGAGACCTTTGTTCGCATTTCGCCAGACATTACGCATGACGGGTTTAAAGGAACTTACTACAAGGGACGAGTGACGGAGGACTTTTCGTCATTGGGAGAAAAACTCCGTGAGCGCCTGGCAAAGCCCTAAGTCATCATGCCTCGGAAAGCATTGAGCCAACACAATTAAGAGGCAGAACTCACCATCGAAGGCAGGGCATCTTGAGAATACAACGAGCGTAAAATAGAAATCGGAGCTTTTTCAGGAAGCACCATGCCTTGGTAATCAATAATAAAGGTCTGCTCTAAAGCGTATTGCCCGGAAAGAACTGCATGGCTTACCATGTCGGTGTATACAAGCCACGAGGAACCCGGTGGAAATTCCCACATATCGTGGTGAGACTCCTGCAATTGGAATGAACGGTTTTCTTTCAAAAAATTATGAAAGTCCAGCATCCAGACATCATAAGCTGGCCTGTTCAAGGCTTTCAGCCCCAAAAGTCTCGCAATGGGCTCAAACATATCCAGAAACGCAGCAGGAGATTTATCGACAAAGGGCTTGAGAACATCTTGATATTGAATGGCCAATTCTTCGAACGTTCCTGAGGTTTTCCAAAATCGAGTTTGAGTCGGACTAATATTGGTAAACACTCGCAGTATCCGATTGCCATTCATGGCACGTGTCGTGAATGAATCGATGTGGAGCAGATCATTGCGGGCTCGAAGCCTTAGCTTTCGGCCTTCCTCTTCAATTGGCCTGAAACTGGCGTAGTCTAATTTCCAAAACCCTCGATAAGGAGCCAAAAGACTTTCCACAAGCGAGACCGTTTCATCCGTGTAATGCTGCATAATCTCAGTCAGCTTGGCAATATCAACTCCCGAGTCTGCTTTGAGACCGGTTATTTTCCGTTTCAATGGGCGGTAGGCAATGTTTTTATGAAACCCGTTTTCCAGTTGATGTTGATGGAGCAAAAAATCCAGGTCTTCCGGAGGAAAGGAAAAGGGCGATTGAGGGAAATAGACGATACCCCCACGTTCCAGGTGAGCACAAACCTCTTGAGGTGTTCCTCCCTCTTGTACGTGTGACCGGGATTTATGTTCGCCGGTCATTAAAAGCTGAAATACGGTCATAAAAACAGGGCCTTGAGAGAATTCAAATTCAAGTGTCTTAAATTGCCCAAAGTATAGCTCTTTCTGCTGGAAACCGCAAGAAAATGCCGTGGCAACGTAACAACAGCGTAAGTTCTAACCTTAACGTTAGGAGAAAGAGCCCATAAATATCGAAAATCACTCCTCCAATGGAGCTATCTCTTCTTCAGGAGCAGGTTCGTTAAACCGCCGAATGACGTACGCGGGTTCTCCTTCATCATATAAAACGGGTTTTTGCACGTTTAAAATGTCGTCTATAATAACGGCCCCGGTTTCGAGACTGCGTAAGCAAAGCTCGTAGACATGCTCAACATTGGTGCCATAATCTATTGCTCGATGTCGTTTCAGATATTCCAAAACCGATCGCAGCATCAATGTCGCTTGTTGAAGGATCTGATTTCTTTTTTCAATATCCAAAGCCACCATGGCGCTCATGGTGTTATGCAGTAAGCGATTATCATCATATTCACGGCGCTTGTTCTTGGCTAAATGCAGTGCAGCCAGCCGTTGGTAACCCATGGTTCGATAGTTCTCAGATAATGAAACAGATGCATTTACCCCTTCAATCAAATCATGCATAAAATGGCAGATAATCTCTTGAATTTTTTGTGGAAGAGCCTGCATAGCCTGAAAAAAATCATTGGCAGTCGCATCATGGTCATACCATCGACGTTTGGTATTACTACTATCCATAGTTCCGGACCTATGTTCAGCACACTGTCATGATGGATATATCGGCATGTCATGCAAATTTCTTAAGAACACGTCAGCGGCCAGACAGGGTCTGGCCGCGAAGAGAAGGACTGAACACCGTTTAGACGGACGATAAAATTTCCGTGGTACAGTTTCCACCACTGAGTATGCTAATTTGAATGGCCTGACGCGTGTCTTTCGGCTCGTAACACAAACGAGTCGTGGCACCAGAAGGACCCTCGACCAGTGCACCCAGGTCAGATAACACATAGTTCATCCCTGAGCGCATATCGGCATCATTAATACATTCAAAGTGAGCATGCAGGACTTCCAAGAGGGCTTGATTCTGCAAGGCTGGCTTATTGACACGAATGGCATCGCCATACACTGTATCCAAAGATTCCAGACACAGGCCGGTAAAGTTGATGTTAATGCCTCGAAACCGGGCATCCCAAGCTGCAGCCATCTTCAGTGCAACAGCCGTTCCTGTCAGTAAACCGCCGCCGCCAACAGGTGCCACTACGGAAATTTCCGAGACCTCCTGCTCCTGCAGTATGGGAAGCAGTTGCTGGTAAAGCTCCAACCCAAGGGTCCCTTGGCCTGCAACCACCCAGGGATCGCTATAGGGATCCAGATAAAACCCATGTTGCGTCTGGTTCTTTGCAAAATCTCGGGCCTCATCAAAAGTGCTTCCGTACTCAATCAAGGCAGCATGGACCCCAAGGGCATTCAGCAACTGGACTTCCTGTTTCAATTTTGTCAGTTTAACGGCTGCGGTTGTCGTCGGCACCACAATCTGGATCTGGTCAGGCCGTAACAGGGCAGCGGCTTTAAAGAGACCCAATGCATGATTGCCGGTGGATGCGGTAATGAATTGCCGATAATTTCCGCATTGCATCATTTTAGCCATACCCACGACCGCCCCCCGGACCTTATAGGCCCGGGTGATGGTCAAATCTTCACGCTTGTAAAACAGATATGGCGAAAATGTCGACGGTTGAAGCGGCGTTAACGGATCTTGAGGGTTGCTGTTGTTCAGAATCCCCAACTGAGGACGAAACCGATCCAGGATGCGGTTTGCCTCCAAAATTGAGGTATACATCTGAGTCACCTGAAGATAGGATTCTATCGACAACCCGGCCGGGAAACCCGGCATCATAATTCGACCATCGTCTCCAATCATCGCAGGCGCCATTCCAGGAGTAGATATCATGGAAGGCATCGAACGATAAACGGAAGAGGCAAATGTGTCGACGGTCATCACGATTGAATCCTTTCTCGTGTGCTAGTTCTTATTACGATTGACAAGTCGGTTCCCGCTCAGCCAGCTCATCATCTGACGCAGCTTGCGTCCGGTGACTTCCAACGGGTGTTGACGATCCGCTTCGACCAGCGCGTTCAAGTTGGCTTTACCCGACTTGTATTCCGAGATCCATTCCCGGGCAAATGAGCCTGTTTGGATTTCGCTTAAAACTTGCTTCATGGCAAGTTTTACTTCGGGCCCGATGACTCTGGGACCTCGGGTTACGTCGCCATAACGGGCGGTATCGCTGATGGAGTAGCGCATATCTTCCAAGCCACCCTCATACATCAGGTCCACGATGAGCTTAAGTTCGTGCAGACATTCAAAATATGCCAATTCAGGTGGATAGCCTGCTTCCACCAAGGTTTCGAACCCGGCTTTCACCAGGGCAGTCGCACCGCCACAGAGAACGGCCTGTTCGCCAAACAGATCGGTTTCGGTCTCATCCTTGAAGTTGGTTTCGATAATCCCGGCTCGGCCCGAGCCCAGGCAGGCAGCATATCCCAAGGCTAAGTCCTTGGCGTTCCCGGTGGCATCCTGATAGACGGCCATTAATGCCGGGACCCCGCGATCGCGCTGAAATTCGGAACGGACCAAATGCCCCGGGCTCTTAGGCGCCACGAGAAACACATCCACAAACGAAGGCGGTGTCACTTCACCGTAGTGAACACTGAAGCCGTGGCTAAAAACCAATGCCTGGCCTTCTTTAAGGCGAGATTCAATCAATTCTTTATACACGTGGCCATGATCCACATCGGGCATCAGGAAGACCAACACGTCAGCCCATTCAGCCGCATCAGAAACAGGCATAGTTTCAAAGCCGGCTTCCTTGGCTTTGCCCTCGGAGGCACTGCCGGGGCGCAAGGCAATGCGTACATTGGCACCGGAATCTTTCAGGTTCATGCTCTGGCCAAAGCCTTGGCTGCCAAAGCCAATGACGGCGATTTTTTTCGAGAGCAACTGGCTCCGATCGATATCCTGATCGTAATAAATGTTCAAGGTTTCTTTGGGTTGCGTTGCGGTTGTCATCACTTATCTCCTTGTGTTTTGTGTGGCAAATACGGGGGCAGGTTTCAGGTTGCCGGGAAACAATTCCGTCACATTGGCTTCCAGGGACGAAGCGCTTTCCACGGAATAGGCGTGCAACACATAAACCTGTTTATTCAAAAATTTCACGAGCTTATCAATGGTCTTTGAATCAGCACAGACATAGGTCAACGTCACATGAAGGCAGTTGGTGTCGGTGTCCAGGCTGGACAGGAATTGTTCGGGGATAAACCCGCGGTAGGTCATGGCCTCCAGAACCCGATCCAGGGCACCCAAGCGGTTTTGCAAAATACAACATAACGTGTTCTTCATGCGAGGTTATTCTCCTTTGTTGTCATCTTCGGTAAGCATTTCTTCGTTACTGGCACCTGCCGGAACCCAGGGGTAGACATCGGCCTTTTCCTGGACGGGAAAGTCTATCAACACGGGCCGGTCGGTAATGGCAAACGCCTCTTGAATCACCCGATCCACATCCTCAGGGGATTCAACGACAAATCCGGCACACCCATAGGCTTCGGCCAATTTCACGTAATCCGGCGAGGTTAAACGAGTCTCCGATTCCCGATTGAACATCTTGCCCTGCCATTGACGCACCATTCCCAGGTAGCCGTTGTTGATGATGGCGACTTTGACCGGTAAGTTATACGCCTTGGCTGTGGCCAACTCTTGAAGGGTCATCTGGAAGCTGCCGTCCCCGGCGATATCCAATACGGTCTTATCCGGAAAAGCGCTCTGGATCCCGATGGCTGCGGGGAAGCCAAACCCCATGGTTCCAAGTCCACCTGAGGAGATAAAGCTCCGGGGACGAGACAGATTAAAGCGCTGGGCAGCCCACATCTGGTGCTGCCCAACTTCAGTCGTCACAAATCCATCTTTGGGCATCCAATGAAACAGGCGTTCAATAGCATACTGCGGGGTCAGCACGGCAGCCGGAGTTTGCATGGGCTGACGACGGGCTTTCCACTGCTCAATGGTGTCGAACCAAGTTTCACGGCTGTGGGGGGCCATAGCCTCGGATTCAGTCAAGCGCAACAGATCGGTGAAGATATGACCGATATCCCCTTGAATCGGCAACGTGGCTTCCACATTTTTTTGCAGTGAGGTCGGATCCATATCGATGTGAATGATCTTGGCGTTCCGGGCAAAGCGGTCGGCCTTCCCTGTCTGACGCTCACTTAAACGATTGCCGACGATCAGAAGAACGTCGGCATTGGCAATGGCGATATTGGCCCAGTAATGGCCGTGCATTCCACAGAAACCCATATAGAGGGGATGATCTGCGGGAAACCCACCGAGCCCCATCAAGGAACATGCCACCGGCAGTTGAAAACGCTCTGCAAATGCCAGCACTTCCGCATTGGCGCCGGCATTCACAACACCGCCGCCACAAAGCATCACGGGTTGACGGGCGGTTCTTAACAGCTCAAGCGCCTGTTCCAGATCATGTTCGGTATAGGTATCTGTTTCCGTGCTGTAGCCAGGCAGATCCAGGGTCACGTTTTCCGGATTGTATTCTGTGCTAGCCAACAGTACATCCTTTGGCAAGTCCACCAATACCGGCCCGGGTCGACCGGTATTGGCGATGTAAAACGCCTCTCTTATGGCACTTGCCAGGTCCCTCACGTCCCTTACGATAATATTGTGTTTCGTAACCGCACGGGTTATGCCCACGATATCAGCTTCCTGAAACGAATCATTGCCCAGCATGCCGGTGGCCACGTTACCGGTAAAGACCACCAGGGGAACCGAATCATAATAGGCATCGGCGATCCCGGTGACGGTATTGGTAGCGCCGGGTCCCGAGGTCACGAGAACCACGCCGGTTTTACCCGTCGAACGGGCATAGCCTTCAGCCATATGTACTGCACCCTGTTCGTGGCGAACCAGGATGTGTTCGATGGGGTATTCCGGAAGGGCTTCATAAATTGAGAGAATGACACCGCCAGGGAGACCAAAGACCTTTTCTACGCCTTCTGCGACCAGGGATTTCAATACGACATGTGCGCCCGTGCATACAACGGATACGGGGGCAGCCTGAGGAGCTTGGGGTACGCAGTTGGCGGGCCTATTCATGAATTTTGTCCTCCAATCTGAATGGTCATCTGTTCGTGTGTCATCGGGTGGTTCCTTTCGATTACGGGTCGATTATGGGCTAAAACAAAACCGCCGGGAGCTTGTGTTCCCGGCGGTTCGATGAATTCTTGGTGTTTTCTAAACAGAACTCATTGACCCACCGGGAAGTCCGATGAGTACGACAATAATGACGATAATGAGGCTGCTCAGAAAAGGATTCATTTGTTTTTTTGTCTCTTATATAGTGAGGGGAATTCAGGTCCAGCAACTTAGTGTATGAAAAACACTTGCTGGATGTTTACTGACTTTATCATATCTAATTTTGATATTCAACCCTTTACTGTGAATTTTTCCAAAAACTACGTTACCTAACGTAATGTGGTTTTTGCGGGGCGCTTCCAGTTTTTTAGAGGTGAATCCATCGGAATAGAGAGACTGATAAATTTAGCGCAAGTCTTCAATGAAGCCCAGAGATATAAATTTTAACTGTCGATGCTGGCCAAAATCCCCAGAGTTCTTATGCCTAGAAGCTAAAGGCCCAAAATTATTTAGATTGTATTAACCCCGTTCATGAATTTAGGCTTGTTGTTTTTATGTATATACGTATCGTGTGTGACTCAAACAATGTGTAATGTGTGAGGCTATTGTTTTATAGGAGGTCTATTATGTTTGGATCTATGGGTGGATTAGGTTCCTCGATGATTGGTGGCGGCTTGAACAATATTATTGGGATGTTTTCTCCCAAAGCAGCCGGCAAGCGCCGTGAAGCAGAGCAGTTATTGGCCGAAGCATTTCAGAATTACGTAAATGCACCAATCTTCAAAAAAGATGAAGCGATGCGCACACTAATGGCTGTCATGGCTATCTTGGGTGGAACCAATAATCGCCAGAATAATTTGCTGGACTTTTTACTCAATGGCAATAACCCGTTTGCCGGTACCTGGAATCAGAACAGGGGCGGTAATAACTTCGGACTGGATTTTTCGTCAAACAGTATGGGTATTCCCAATAATATGCCCATTGCCGATATCTCTACGACGAGTCCTGTCGCTGGAACCAGCACCGGAATGTAAAATACGGCGGCTCTATCTTCAGCAATCGCCCGTTGGGCTTAATTGAATACTCGGAAAGATGTATTGTCGGATTGGGCAAAACACTTGCCCAATCCGATCTTTACTGACATGTATCGTATCAACTATGTGTGTGTGAATAAAAAGCTTATGGAGGTCTTATGTGGGATGCAATAAATAGAATGGGTGGATCCTCACCCATGATGGGAATGGGCGCCTTTGGCGGCCAAGTTAATCCTGAACAGAAATACATGGAAGCCTTACAAAAATATCAGAATGCACCGGAAGAAAAAAAGGCAGAGGCGTTGGCAAAACTGATTATTGCCATTGAACGTTTGACGGAATTCCAGCAAAACCAAGGCCAGCCAAATATGGGAATAGCCAATGGCGGCAATAGCCCCTTTGGTGGAATTAATCTGAATCAGGACAATCGGATGTCTACTCAAGGAACCTTCAGTATGATGGGCTAGTTTAAATAAAAGGCAATATTTCACTATCTGCGATCCCGTAGGCCATGATGCCCTACGGGATCGCTTGTATTTTGGGGCACTTTAAAAATTAAATTGCGACACATGTCAAAAGACGCTACACTGACATCCGTCGCAGCCAATGAAAACTCTGGCTTCTCTTAAAAAAGAATGAAAAGGGAAAAGAAAGACGATGGTATCAATCTCTTCAATCTCCACACGCTCAACCACACAAACAGGTTACAGAACACACCGACCTCGAAACGTAGGGCAAAACGTTGTTTCTCCAACACAGATCCAGAGCTCTCCTTGCTTTGCCGGGTCGAAAACTCGTTCCGGCCTTCTGGGGATAGGTTTTTTGGCTGCTTTGACAGGGTTGGTCGGATGTCAGACTAAACCCGAGAAAGAACCTCCCGTTTTGGAGATTCGCTTGGATGACACCACGCTCCCTGGCTTAAGCAACGCCAAAGGCTGGTTTATTCCAACCGTCATGAAGCCGCAGCTCAGTCTGGGAAAAGATCGGGTTGTTGAGCTTGTGATTCAAGGAACCATTGATACCAATCAGGTTTCTGATGAAATTAATCGCCATCTGGAAGGCAAATCGATTCACCAGAAAGATTGGGAAGAGGCCTACTTCAAGGAACTCAAAACCAAAGTCCTGGAGCCTGCCCTTCAAGAGCATTTGAACACGCTTTTGAATGTCGTGCCAAATCCCAATAACCTGGATCGGTTTGATGTGTCTCAATTGCTGCAAGATTATCTGAAAGAGCAAACCCGCTTGCCTTTTGTCACACGCCCGAATGACGAAAAAAAGAACCGCTTGTACTACAAAGGGCTCTACGGCCTTGAGATCAGGGACATAAAAATCATTCCAGTTGTAACCCACTGAATAAAAAAAATGAAGCAATAAATTAAAATACCCTGGCGAAGCTTTTTAATAAAGCATGCCAGGGTATTTTTAATGAGACCTAAGGAGCTAAGAGGCTCTCAAACGATCCAATGCTTCCTGGTATTGAGCCGCATGGTGTTTTTCAACGGTTCCCAAGGAACGAAACCGTTTCGCTGCCTTTTTAAAGATATCCGCATGCTCGGCCGATTCCTGGGCTTGTTCCTGGAATTCCGCAACGGCAGCAGCATCACCTTCTTCGAGTGCGATACGCTCAAATTCGGGATACATATGATTCGTTTCGTATAACTCACCTTCAATAGCCAATTCCAGCAAACGCTCCACCGTCATTTCCGATTTGGGGTAAATCAAATCCAGGTGGGCAAAGGCATGGCCGGTTTCATGATGAGCGATCGTCTCAAAGAGGGTGGCGATCTCTTCATTACCGAGTTCGCGAGCAACCTTGGCAAAGTACAAATATTTCCGATTTGCCATCGATTCTCCGGCAAAGGCCGCTTCAAGGTTTTTCGAGGTGCGTGTGTCTTTTGTGTTCATGTTGGATTCCTCCGTGTTGTTCTGATGTGTATGGCCGAGTATAGATATTATCTAATATTGGATTTTGTCTAAATAAAAGGTAAAAAAATTTGATGCTGATTTAGCGTGAAGGGCTAAGTAGCAACCTGTCCATAGAAAGTCACCTGGTATGCTTCCATCTTAAAAGGCTTATCCAATTGGAAGGAAATGGCGTTGACCACTTCGTGGGGCAGATCATAAATGCGACCGTCAGCTTTGTTTACAAAATGATGATGTTTTTCCAGATTTGCATCATAACGGACACGCCCGGCCTCAATGGCAATTTCATCGATAACACCAGCCTCATGAAGCGTATTTAGGGTGTTATAGACCGTTGCACGAGACATTTTAACAGGCAACTTGTCTTCAACGGCAGCCATCACCTGATCCGCGGTAGGATGATCTTCCGTACCCATCAGGTACTCCAGAATCACGACGCGTTGGGGTGTGGGTTTCACACCAAATCGGGATAATCGTTGCTCAGCGGATTCAATCATGGTTTCAGTCACTTATTCTGTTTACATATTTAGAATAAGTCTAATTGTTGTATTTGTCAACCCTGGTGTAATCAGAATAAATTACTTGGACCAAGGGAATCGTAGCCCCTTAAGCCAAGCAATTAACCCTTTAGGCTTAGGCTTTTCATCGGGTAACACCAGCTTTTGTCCGTCAGGAAAGAATTTCTTGTATTGGTCATCGATATACGTCTTGGCTCGGGAGAAGTCATCCTTTGTTTCGACCTTAAAATCTCCATGATAATTAATTTGTCCGGCACCAACCATCGTTTTGCCCGTCTGAAAGACAGCATTGACCATTAAAAAACGAAATGCATCCCAGACGATTTCACGGGCAACCTCATCGTGCTTGTCATAGGTCGCAAAGGCAACACCCTTGGATTGTGGCAGTATCCGACTGTAAACTTTGTCTTTTCCAATCTCGGACTCCAGCGCATTGACGATCTGCCCTGCAAATTGGTTGTGCTGCTCTTGATTCGCCTCATCAAAGGGCAGCGGTACGTGATACAGACTCTTAAACCGTAGTGGACTTGAAAGAGAGTTGGCCGTCATTGAAGCTCGCATAAAACACACTCCCACGATGTAACCCATGATGGGTTTACTTTAGCGAAAAAAAAGGTCAGTTACAAAGTCTCCGTACGCGCAAATTGCGCGTACGGAGACGGGTTTAAAATCATGTTTGAGACGTGTTCAACCCAATTCAGGCATGGACGTTGCTGGGAACTTGGCCGGGATGGGTCACGGCCCCTTCGGCTGCAGAACCCACGAGTTGAACGTACTTGTAAAGGGCGCCGGAAGTATATTTCAGAGGCGGCTGAGCCCATTCGGTCCGACGACAATCCAGTTCCATGTCATCGACTTCCAGCGACAGGACACCCTCATGAGCATCCACCAAAATAATATCGCCATCCTTGACGAGGGCAATCGGACCCCCGACAAAGGCTTCCGGACTCACGTGACCGATCATCAGCCCGCGTGTGGCACCACTGAAGCGACCATCGGTCAATAAAGCCACTTTATCACCCAGATTCTGGCCGTACAGGGCTGCGGTGACACTCAGCATTTCCCGCATCCCCGGCCCGCCTTTGGGACCTTCATAGCGGATGATGACCGTATCTCCAGCCTGAATCTGTTGTTGCTGAATCGCCGCAAAACAAGCTTCTTCACTATCAAAGACTTTGGCAGGCCCGCGATGAATCTTATTTTTTAATCCGGCAACTTTGACTACCGCCCCATCCGGCGCCAGATTCCCGAACAGAATTTTTAAACCGCCCGTGGGACTTAGCGGGTGGCTTGGCGAGAGCACCACATCCTGATTGGGCGGCAACGTGACATTGGCCAGATTCTCTGCCATGGTACGTCCTGTCACGGTCAAACAATCTCCATGCAGGAGCCCGGCATCCAATAAGGCTTTCAGAATCACGGGAACTCCGCCGATTTCAAAGAGATCGTTCATCACATAGCGACCGCCGGGTTTGAGATCCACAAAGTAGGGAGTATCGTTAAACAGCCGCTCAATCTCATCCAGGGTCAACTCAAGTCCAACTTCTCGGGCAATGGCCGGCAAGTGAAGAATGGTATTGGTAGAGCCGCCGGTGGCCGCAACCACGCGAATGGCATTCTCAAAAGCCTTGCGGGTCATGATATCTCGTGGACGAATATTATCATGCAACAGGCGCATCACGGCATCACCACAGGCCATATTGATGGCCTTACGTTCAGGGTGAATGGCAGGGTATCCGCTGCTACCCGGTAAAGCCAGGCCCATAGCTTCAGCGACACAGGCCATGGTATTTGCCGTAAACTGACCACCGCAAGAACCGGCTCCGGGACAGGCGTTACATTCAATGGCATACAGCTCTTCATCGGAGATTTGCCCGGTGGCATGGGCTCCAACCGCTTCATAAACATCCTGAACCGTTAAGTCTTTACCGTTCAAGCTTCCCGGCATGATGGTTCCACCATATAGAAATACGGAAGGCACGTTCAAACGACCCATAGCCATCATCATGCCCGGCAGACTTTTGTCACAGCCAGCCACACCGACCAAGGCATCGTACCCATGGGCATGCATCACCAATTCTACCGAGTCGGCAATGATATCCCGGCTAATCAGAGACGCCTTCATGCCTTCATGCCCCATGGCAATCCCGTCACTGACGGAAATGGCGGTAAACTCTCGAGGTACACCACCTGCCTGATTCACCCCATCCTTGATGAAGGCTGCTTGATCGCGGAGGGTAATATTACACGGGGTCACTTCGTTCCATGTGGTTGCCACTCCAATCAAGGGCTTGTTAAAATCCTCATCCTGCAGTCCCATGGCACGGTAAAAAGCCCGGTGTGGGGCTCTGCTAGGACCTTCCAGGGTAATACGGCTCTTGTGTCGCATATCAGGATGAGTCATTGTCTTGCTTTCCTTTAGTCGATGGATAATGAGTACTTACTGAAACATCGTTATTGTACGGGCTGAGCCACCTTTTGGGGCAAGTTCAGATAAGACTGAAGACTGCGGACATCAAAGCCGCGGGACTTGATACCTGCAATCGCATCGGCCATGGCCTTGGCCCCCGAAATGGTGGTTGCCGATGGAATATTCTGCAAAATAGCCGCTTTACGGATATACGAGTCATCCGTTAGTGCCTCTTCCCCAATAGGCGTATTAATCACCAGTTGGACTTCTCCATTGAGGATCAGCTCTTCGGAATGAGGCGAGCCTTCGTGTTTTTTATTGATGGTCTTGACTGGAATGCCGGCATCTTGGAGGTATTTTGCCGTTCCTCCCGTTGCCACGATGGAAAAACCCAGCGCATGATAGGCCTGGGCCACGGACAGAGCCTCTGGCTTATCGGTATCATTGACACTCATAAAGATCTGGCCGCTCAACGGAAGAGTGTTTCCAGCGCCCACTTGGGCTTTGGCAAAAGCCAAATCAAAGGATTCATCAATCCCCATCACTTCACCGGTACTGCGCATTTCCGGACCCAACTTGGGATCAGAGTCTTTAAACTTGATAAAGGGGAATACAGGGACTTTAACCGCCACATGCGAGGGAGGCGTATAGTCTTTGGGGACGACATCCTTCAGCGACTCCCCGAGCATAATGCGGGTCGCCATCTGAATCAAAGGAAGCCCGGTTGCCTTGCAGACAAAGGGCACTGTCCGACTGGCTCTGGGATTCACTTCCAGGACATAGAGCTTGTTATTTTGGATGGCAAACTGGATGTTGAGCAACCCTTTAATACCAATGGCAATGGCCAACTGTTCGGTAACCCGGGTAATTTCATCCAGAATATCGGATGAGAGGGTTTGGGGTGGCCATACACAGGCACTGTCACCACTATGAACCCCAGCGTGTTCGATGTGTTCCAGAATGGCACCCATAAAAATCCCGGTCCCATCGGAAACGGCATCCACATCCACTTCTTTGGCCGACTCCAGAAAACGCTCGATCAGGACGGGAAAATCGGGTTCAACCCGGATAACATTGGAGAGATATTGTTTCAGACTGGTTTCACTATAGAAGATCCGCATAGCCTGACCGCCCAGTACATAACTGGGGCGAGCGATTAAGGGAAAGCCGATCTCACGGGCCACTGCCACGGCTTGTTCTTCCGAAAACGCAATGCCGGATTCCGGTTTATGCAGACCTAAACCGGAGAGAATCTGAACAAACTTATCCCGATCTTCTGCCGCATCAATGCTATCAATGGAGGTCCCCAAAATGGCGATATCTTGGTGTTGAAGTGCATAGGCCAGTTTTAACGGGGTTTGGCCGCCCAATTGGGCAATCACCCCGCGGGGATCCGTATTGCCATCCACAGTATGACGTTCCTGCTCCAGAATGGCCATAACATTCTCCGGCGTCATGGGCTCAAAGTATAAGCGAGAACTAATATCATAATCTGTGGACACCGTCTCCGGATTCGAGTTTACCATAATAGCCTGATAGCCAAGCGTCTGAAGGGTGAAGGCGGCATGCACACAACAATAATCGAATTCAATCCCCTGGCCTATCCGGTTGGGGCCACCTCCTAGAATAACGACGGGTTTGGCATCGGTAACTTCAGCAAGAACTTCGTTTTCATCGCCATCATAGGTCGAGTAGAAATACGGGGTCTCGGCCTGGAACTCCCCTGCACAGGTATCCACGGACTTAAAGACAGGGACAATGCCATGTTGCTTACGATAGCCCTCGACCGTCAGGCCCGTCTTGTCTTCAAGGTTTAACAGAGTGGTAATTTGGCGATCGCTGAACCCCTGTTCCTTGGCTTTTCGAAGCAGGGATAAGGGCAGTGAATCCAGTGTATTATATTGAGCCAAAGCTTTTTCGGTCTGAAGGATCTCCCTGAAGTTTTCCAGAAACCAGGGGTCTATACCGGTCAATTGATAGATCTGCGGCACGGAAATCCCATCTTGTAACGCCTGGTAGATCCAGCGAAGGCGATCGGGCGATGTCCGAGCCAGACGCTCCAGGTGGGCTTCCTTGCTGATATGGGCCGGCGGGAAGTGAAAACCGTCCACGCCGACTTCGAGACCTCGAAGGGCTTTCTGGAAGGATTCTTGGAATGTCCGTCCGATGGCCATCACTTCACCCACGGACTTCATCTGGGGGGACAAATCGTCTTTGCTGCCCGGAAATTTCTCAAAGGAGAAGCGGGGAATTTTGGTCACGACATAATCGATGGCAGGCTCGAAGGAAGCCGGCGTACTGCGGGTAATATCATTCTGAATTTCATCCAGGGTAAACCCAACGGCAAGCTTGGCAGAAATTTTGGCAATGGGAACTCCGGTTGCCTTACTCACCAGGGCCGAACTGCGAGAAACTCGAGGGTTCATCTCAATTACCACGACACGGCCGGTCTTCGGCTGGACGGCAAACTGAATGTTACACCCACCGGCATCCACACCCACGGCACGGATAATGGCAATGGAGGCGTCTCTGAGTAAGTGATATTCTTTGTCCGAGAGGGTCTGGGCAGGTGCCACGGTAATGCTGTCTCCGGTATGAACACCCATAGGGTCCACGTTTTCAACGCTACAGACAATAACCACGTTGTCCTTGGCGTCTCGCATTACCTCAAATTCATACTCTTTCCAGCCCAAGGCACTTTCTTCCAGCAGAATCTGGTTGATGGGGGATTGATCCAACCCATGCGTGACCAGTGGCTCCAGCTCTTCGGGGGTATGGACAATGGCCCCGCCGGATCCACCCAGGGTGAAAGCAGGACGGATAATAACAGGGTAGCCAAGTTCGGCAACAACATCCTGGGCTTCCGCCAAACTACTGACCGTCTCGGACCGAAGCATTCCCAGGCCCACTTTTTTCACAATGTCTTTAAAGGCATCCCGATCCTCGGCGGCATGAATCGCTTCGAATTTAGCCCCAATCAATTCAACATCGAAGCGATCGAGGACACCGTTTTCGTGAAGGCTAAAAGCAATATTCAAAGCCGTCTGGCCACCCATCGTCGGCAAGATAGCATCCGGACGTTCTTTCTTGATGATCTGAGCGACGATATCCGGTGTGATAGGCTCAATATACGTTGCATGTGCCAGATTAGGATCCGTCATGATGGTGGCCGGGTTAGAGTTAATGAGAATTACCTCATACCCTTCTTCCTGTAAGGCCCGGCAGGCTTGGGAACCGGAGTAGTCAAACTCGCATGCCTGACCAATGACAATAGGGCCAGCGCCAATAATCAAAATTCGTCGGATATCAGTACGTTTGGGCATAGTATCAATAAACTCTCTTAGGTTGATGCAGGTTTTTAGCGGAGGTAGAGGGTTTCTTTCCTGTTGACCATATCTGTAGGAAAATAAATTCAGGGTTCTTCAAAAGATTGCCGGAAGGACCATTTCATACTAGTCTATCCCAAACACAGTTGGTTTCGCCAAGACATTCTTCAGAACAGACCTCGCTACACGCATCCACATTGTCCCACATAGGAGTTTTTTCGACCATGAGTTTCGATGCAAAGAGCCCCGCAAAGCTAATGTTGGAAGACGGACACGTTTTTCACGGCCAAGCTATAGGTGTTCCTGGGACAACCTTTGGGGAACTCGTCTTTAATACCTCGGCTACGGGCTACCAGGAGGTTCTCACAGACCCCAGCTATCGGGGTCAGATTGTGTTGATGACCTATCCTGAAATAGGGAACTATGGCGTCAATCCGGAAGATTACGAATCTTCCCAGATTCACGTGGCAGGCTTCGTGGTAAAGCGTTTAAGCCCCTATACCAGTTCCTGGCGGGCCCAAATTTCGCTTCAGGAATTCTTATACCGCAATGCCATTGTGGGCATTGAGGGCATTGATACACGAGCCCTGACACGGATTGTCCGGGACTATGGTGCCATGAAGGCGGGGATTACCACTGGGAATATCTCCGATGAGGATTTCCTGAAGCAGGTTAAAGCACAGCCTTCGCTTGCCGAGCAGGACTTGGTGGGGATTGTTAGCACCCCGAAAAAGATGACCTATGAGCAAAACCTTCAGGTGCTCCACGATATGCACCTGAATCGGATGGTTTTGGTCGATTATGGCGTCAAGCAAAGCATTGTGGATTATCTGAGAGTCTTCGTCAAAACGCTGGTCATTTTGCCATCGGACAGTACCTATGACGATGTAATTGCTCAACAGCCCGATGCAGTGTTACTTTCTAACGGCCCTGGAGACCCAACAGTTATGACTGGGGCTGTTGAGATGGCCCGTGAGCTTATTCACTCGAATATTCCTACGTTTGGCATCTGTTTGGGACACCAGATTTTGGCGTTGGCTTGTGGTGCAAAAGTCGAGAAAATGAAATTCGGCCATCATGGCGGAAACCATCCGGTAAAGGATCTGGAAACCGGTCAGATAACCATTACCAGTCAAAACCACGGTTACGCCGTATCCCCGGATTCCGTGCCCGAGGATGCCATGATCATTACCCACATCAATCTCAACGATCATTCCGTGGAAGGGTTTCGTCACAAAAATAAACCTGTCAGCAGCGTCCAGTTCCACCCTGAGGCCAGTCCCGGCCCCCACGACACCCGCTACCTCTTCCGCCACTTTATCGCTCAAGCCTTAGCACAGTCTGAATTAGTTTAGGTATAAGAGATTTATGCGAGTTCATGACAGATGGACTGTCGCTAAGCCATAATCCGCAGTGAACTACTGCAACTGCATCATTTGCTCACCAACAAAAAATTATATAATTTTCAAGGAAATACTAAATAAGTTAGGATTTTATGGGAATTGATATATTTAGCCTGCAATTACTTGAATTAGGCAGGGCCATTGGTATTAATTTCAACTCGGTACTCCTGATTGGTAGACACCAATTGTTTATGAGTCCCTATGAGCTTAATACCTTCTATCGAATACTCCAAAAGAATCAGATTCCCACCCCTGAATTACAAGGAAACTACGGTCCCTACTCCGAGCGTTTTTTAAGTGAAGTATTTGGTGCAAGCATAATTGACTCTGTAGATACAAGCGATTATGAAGGGGCTACAATTGTTCAAGATATGAATATGCCCTGGAAGCCTGAAAAACAATACAATGTTGTTTTGGACTTCGGAACGCTCGAACATGTCTTTAACTTCCCTGTTGCCGTTAGTAATGTCATCCAGGCCTGTAAAGAGGATGGCTATATCATCCATGCGTTACCGGGAAATAATTGGAGTGGGCACGGGTTTTATCAATTCTCCCCAGAGCTGTTCTTCAGTCTCTACTCAGAAGAAAGAGGGTTTAAAAACACGAGAGTCTTTGCTGCAGAGCTGTTTAATACCGATGACTGGTATGTGTTGACTTCTCCTAAAGATCTCAAAGCTCGATTGGAAATCAGTAACCTCGAACAAACCTATGTCTTGGTTATCACACAAAAAACGGAACACGCAGAATTACCAATCGATAGCCCTCCCTATCAATCAGACTATGTCACGAGCTGGGAACAATCAGAACAGACACTATATATTCCAAAAACAACCCGAATTGGGATCATTCGAAAACAGCTGAAGCGTATCTGCCTAATTGGCTGGGTTATCCGGTTAGGACAAATTTTAAATATGAATCGTCGAATTGGAGTCCATGGGTATCGTAAAGAGGCCTTAAAAAAATGGAAATATGTATCACTGCTAAAAAGCTATTATTCAACGGTACAGAGATCCACTCGAGATTGTGCAAAAGAAATCTCAGGAATTAACAGTTAGGCGATCAAAGTAACTCATTTTTTTAAATATATATAAGAATCTAAAAAAAAGATTAACGGCCGCAATTTTTTTCATAATAGTGTTTTTATTTTCATAGAGTCCTTAATTATTTTGTAAGGCTTCTACCCTTATAAGGGCCTCATTATGGCGTGTTAAGCCATTGAGGAAGGTTCGCTTCAGAAGTTAGGAGGTCGTATTGGTAACGCTTTTAGTTTTATTGAATCAAGTTTGTAGAATTCCGAAGCATCGTGTCATTTTTTGCAGATGCTAGCTGTGGCTTCCCCGAGTTAGATCGCATTAGACAGGACTGACAAATCATCGTGGTGCTTTCACCTCATACCCCGATGGTCGAAACGACCTGTCTTGTGTTTGAAATCATCAAAGAAAGGAGGTTCTTCACCCACACATCAAAAATAATACTGTTACTGCAAAGATGGGCACGATGAATCAATCACGATATGGAGTGAGAGTGTCCATAGTATTGTAAAAGTCGTCAATTGATGCACATCAGGTTGCCTCGGCCAAGGCAACCTGATTGTTTTGGAGAGAAAAAGAAAGTTATCGCTTGATAAAAAGTCCCAGATATTCTTCGCCTTGACGATCGCCCCAGGAATTCTGGGCCAAGGACAGTTGAGCCACTTCAAACGCAGGGGAAAACAAGTCGAGAAGTTCTTTCTCACTTGTGCTATAGGGAGGGCCACCTGTCTGGGGGTGAATCCAAAAAAGTCCAAGGAGCTTTCCACCAGTCTTCAGGAGTGATGAGACGGTTTGGACATAGGCTTGACGCTGAGTGGGGCGGATGGCACAAAAACAGGTGTATTCCAGAACATAATCAAACTGATGGGTGTATTTGGGATCCAGTTGAAAAATATCGGCTTGCTCAAAGCTTGCCCACTGTCCATAACGAGCCTTGGCTGCTTCAATCGCCTGAGGAACAAAATCAAAGCCTATGACATCAAACCCTTTTTGGCCGAAGAAACCGGCATCATGCCCTCGGCCACAGCCCAACACCGCCATTTTCCCGGGGGGCAAGAATCCCTTGGAATCGGACTCGATGAGATCGACAAAGGGGGGTGCAGGTTGATCGATATCCCATGGGGTCGATTCATTGGCATAACGTGTCTCCCAAAAGGCAGGTTGATCACTGGTTAGACTTTCAGAATTGGGTTCATTGGTCGCTTGGGTCATCGTACTTCGGTTAAACCTCCGTTGCGAAACGTAACAATGAATTGACAATCTCGAATATTTGCGAGACAGTGACGGCTTGATTTGCGCGTATGGAACATGGACTATTTTTTCTTGCTAATGTCACCCTAGCGCAAATTGGGAGTCAGGAAAATGGGTGGAGTGTTTGATATGAACGTTTCAATGTCAAACCGGCAATGGCGCGTGTTTTCGAAACCGGTACAGGAACCGCGCAGGAATGATGTGAATTTATCGTTGCGACATGGTCAATCACCTCGGTTTGGAGGGAATGACACGGGTTCGTATGCGCCCAACCTTCATCAGTGTCTACAGCAATGGGCAATTCGGGCATTAACCTACTTGAAAACCTTGATTGGGGACTTGCTCCAAAAGCTGGTAGCCCCATTGGCCAAAGGGGAAACCCGCGTGCTACATAAGACGAAATTCCTGGAAATGTGCGAATATCAGAGCCCCAATATCAACCATCCATGGATTTATGTCCGGTCCCCCATCGCCAAAGGGGCTGTGGTGGTTGTCCCGGTCAAAAACGACAAATTGATTCTCATCGAGCAGAAACGTCCGCCTCTTGAACATCTGGATGGCCAGGACACCAAAGGTGTTATTGAGCTTCCAGCGGGCCTCATCGGCGATGAGTCCGATCGGCAGGATGAGAATGCAATACAAGCCGCCAAAACGGAGCTGCTTGAAGAAACGGGATATAAGGCCAAATCGTTTACCTATCTGGGCAAAGGGGCCACATCACCGGGGATGAGCAATGAAGTTGTCCAATATGTGAAAGCCGAGAACCTGAAGCGGGTCTCGAAAACGCTGGGGACTGAAAGTGAGGCCATTGTGAAGGTTCATCAGGTCCCACTCAAAGGGATTCAAGAGTGGTTGAAGGAAAAACAGAACGAAGGCTATGTTATTAACTGCTCTGTTTATTCCGGCCTGGGTTTGCTAAATAAGTAATGGCTGGATTCAATGGCAGAGACTGCTTCTGGAAGTTAAGTTTTATAACAAAATCACGGATGGAAATGCATTTTTAAGCTTCACGGTTTTTATTTCGTTACCCTGTTTGTGTTATAAACAACTACAGTATTTTGACTATCATTTTTGGTGACGATAAATAAGGGAAAGGATACTATGGCTGAAGCATCGGGAATGCAATCCCCATCGCTTCTTTCGCGGATGTTTAAGCGAAAGAACCTGGATGACATTATTGCCGCATCCGAAAATGCGGAACACAAGTTGAAAAAGACGTTGACCGCATTTGATTTGGTTATTTTCGGTGTCGGGGCAATGATTGGTGCCGGGATTTTCGTTTTGACCGGTTCTGCAGCCGCTGGTTCTGAAGGTCACTTGGCTGCGGGTCCGGCACTTACTCTGTCCTTTGTCCTTACAGGTCTGGTCTGTGCGTTTTGCGCCTTAGCTTATGCCGAGTTTGCTGCCATGGTACCTGTCTCCGGAAGTGCCTATACCTATACATACTCCACACTGGGCCAAATGGCGGCCTGGATTATCGGTTGGGCTTTGGTGCTTGAATATGCCGTCGGCAATATGGCTGTGGCAGTCGGTTGGACAGGCCATATTAAGGAGTTTCTCGAACAGTTCCTACACCTCTCCTTACCCACGGCCTTAACCAGCAATACCATTGATATTGCTTTCGAAGCCAGTAAAATCAACCCGGATAATCTGTTACAGACCATTCCGCTTGAAATTTTTGGTCATCCATTCTTTTTAGCCCTCTACAATGCCTTTAACGTTCCTGCCTTTATTATTGTGCTGGCCGTCACGGCACTTCTGTATGTTGGTGTTCAGGAAAGCGCCCGCACAGCCGCTTTTATGGTTTTTCTTAAAACGGCCGTCGTTTTGCTCTTTATCGGGGTTGGCGGAACCTACCTCTTGAACCAGGTGTTCAATATGCCCTTTGAAACCTCGGCATTCCACAAGAACTGGTTTGAGAACGGAATGCAAACGTTTGCACCCAATGGCTTACAAGGGATCATTACCGGTGCTTCCACCATCTTCTTCGCCTATATCGGGTTTGATGCTGTTTCAACGGCTGCCGAAGAAACCAAAAATCCCCAGCGTGATATCCCGATTGGGATTATTGGTTCTTTGGCTATTTGTACGTTACTGTACATTATCGTTTCTGCCGTCATTACCGGGGTTGTTCCCCTGCACGAAATCAACAAGGAAGCCGCTGTTGCTGCTACCATGAGCTATGTTGGCTTCGAATGGGCATCTTTGGCGGTCAATATCGGTGCTATTGCCGGTTTAACCTCAGTTCTACTGGTACTTCAAATGGGCGGTGTTCGTATTTTCTACGCCATTTCCCGAGATAACCTCTTGCCGGCGTTCCTGGCAAAAGTTCATCCCAAGTTCCAAACACCGCACATCTGTACCATCATTGTCGGTTTGTTTGTGGCCTTGTTCGGTGCCATGTTGCCGATTACTCTGCTGGCCGAAATGTGTAATATCGGGACCCTGGGTGCCTTCATCGTGGTCTGTGCGGGCGTGATGCTGCTTCGCTTCACCGACAAAGAACGTCCCCGCCCGTTCAAGTGCCCGATGGGTATCTTGCTTCCCTTGATCGGGATTGCCGGTTGTATTTATATTGCGAGCGGCCTGCCTTCCGTCACTTGGGCGATGTTCTGGGGCTGGTTTGCCTTAGGCATGGTCATTTACCTGGGCTATGGCTTGCCCAATAGTGCCAAAGCCGAAGCTCTGGCATTAAAAAAAACACTTAACACCCCCAATTTATCCGTCGTAAAAAACGACAATGATAAATCGGTAGATCTGGAGCCTGTAGGCTAGACCTGCTTTCCAGTCTATCCAAAGTTATGACACGAGAGAGGACAAGGTTCTCTCTCGTGTTCTTTTTGAAGGGCTTGCAAGCCAAGCCGGTTAATGGCACTCTATGAAAATGCATCCAATGTAGCGATGAGGTCTCATGCTCCCTCCAATTCCCAATATCAATGGTCGAAAACCCAAGATTGCCGTTGCCATGAGTGGCGGCGTAGATAGCAGCATGGTGGCCTACCTTTTGGCAGAAGCAGGGTATGATCTCGTTGGCTTTACCGCCTGGACCCTTAATGGTCCCGGCAAATGCTGTAATGATGCCTTGATTAATGCGGGTCGCATGTGCGAACGGCTCGGCTTTCCCTACGATACTGTGGACTTACGAGAAGCCTTCGCCCACTTTGTCATGGACTACTATGAAAACTCCTATCGGGAAGGGTTAACACCCAACCCGTGTGTTGAATGCAACCGCTACATCAAGTGGGAACGCTTGATCGAGTATGCCCGTCATGATCTCGGCGCAGACTACATTGCCACAGGGCACTATGCACGTATTGAGCATGGCGAAGACGGCAGTGTGCGAGTTTTCCGGGGACAAGATAAACGCAAGGACCAGACCTATATGCTGGCCCGTGTCAAACCGGAAGACCTTCGCCATACCCTGTTCCCACTGGCCTACTACGAAAAACCGCACCTGGTGGAATTGGCTCAGAAGCTGGACATTCCAACAGCCTATAGTAAAGAAAGTCAGGATGTCTGCTTTGTCCTGAACGGTCAGGCAAACTATATAAGCCAAGTCCTCGGCAAACGCCAAGGTGACATCGTAGACTATGATACCGGCAAGCATTTGGGACATCACGACGGTCACTATCTCTTTACCCTGGGACAACGCAAAGGGGTCGGGGTTGCCGCAGGGCGCCCGGTGTATGTCGTGAAAATCGACAAGCAGTCCAATACGGTTTACGTGGGTGACCCGCATCACCTGGAGCAGACCATTTTTCAGGCCCAAGATGTCAGCTGGATCTGCGAACCTGAGGCTGATGAGTTTAAAGCCATGGTCAAAATCCGCTACAATACACCCGCCGCAATGGCGACTTGCCGAAAATTGACGAATAACGCAGGGGCCCAACAGGTGGAAGTCATCTTTGATGAACCAGCGATGGCAGTGACTCCGGGACAAATAGCGGCATTTTATGATGTGACGGATACGGAAATCCTGGGTGGGGGGTATATTGGAGCCCACCTCGTGCATCGGCCCTTTGTGCCTGGCCAACGCGAGCTGCCTTCTTATGATGATGTCTGCGGAATATTCCGATAGATTCATCATCCGTTATAAGGACACCCAAAGATGATACAGACACATCGCATTGGAATACCGCCTCGATTCGCCGGGATTTACCGTGTGATTCCGGTGCCCGTTTCCCAACCTGCACCCTCATTTCCCTTAAACAGTTCCAGTACTTCTCTAAGGCAACAAGAACGCTGTCGTCTTCGGAGCTCTCTATGGGAATGGGCTGCGTATGCGGCCAATCAAGCCCAAGGCATCTATCAGCGATGGGTACCCTTTGCATCAGGTTCGACGAATCCGCTGGCCCAGCGAAATCAGGTGATTGCTCGAAACGCGGCGCAAAAGATCCCGGATACCCAGCATCCTCAAGTCATTGAGGTGAGCTCAGAATACTATCTCGTGACCAATGATGCTCAAGGCGCTCACAACGCTGCGTTGTGGAAAGAACTGGGCTCTCATATCGATGCGTGTTTCGCGAGCCAGGTAAAAATGAAGCCAGGACAAAGCGAACGCTTACTCGCTTTCCTGAGGCATTACCAGAACCAGGGGCAGGTTATGCCACTGAAGGCTCATTATCTGGAGCACCCCAATGGAGAATACCCCGTTATCCACACCGAGTTTCCCGGGTAGGCCCGGAGCAAATTCCCATCAGCCACAGACCAATATGATATACTAGTGGTGTAGAGTAAAGAGGCATCAGGCTTGTGAATACGCAATTGCTGGCGCGCCAGGTTCGGCGTGATAGCTTGAAACAAATCCATCGCGCGGGCTCG
Source organism: Vampirovibrionaceae bacterium NZW_1234 (assembly GCA_041697335.1). Taxonomy (GTDB): domain Bacteria; phylum Cyanobacteriota; class Vampirovibrionia; order Vampirovibrionales; family JAGQHJ01; genus JBGUGD01. The sequence goes on from JBGUGD010000025.1 coordinate 153,200, forward strand.
GGGCATCCGGGTGGTGCACTTTCTTCGGCGGACATTTTGGCAGTTCTGTATCGCAATATCCTGAATTTGGACGGACCGAGCCGAGACCGGTTTATCTTGTCCAAGGGCCATTCCGCCCCAGCCCTCTATGCTGTGTGGGCCAATAGCCAATTAATTGAACATGAAGCCCTTCAGGGCTTTCGCAAATTAAATGCCCCGCTCCAGGGCCATCCCCATGTGCTGGCAACGCCGTTATGTGAAACCAGTACCGGGTCCTTAGGGCAGGGCTTCTCCGTAGCCCTGGGGATAGCACTGGGCTATCGACATCAAGGTCTTTCCGGCCGTGTTTTTGCGCTGTTAGGCGATGGCGAACTTCAAGAGGGCATTGTGTGGGAAACAGCGATGTGTGCCGCCCAGTATAAGCTGAACAATCTCATTGCCATTCTGGATTACAATAAGCTCCAGAGTGATGACAGAAACAGCAATATCATCGGCCTCGAACCGCTGACCGATAAATGGCGTGCCTTCGGTTGGCATGTCCTGGAAGTGGATGGTCATGATCATGACGCCCTGTACGAGGCCTTGTCCCAAACTTACGATAAACCCACGTTTGTAGTTGCCCACACCGTAAAAGGAAAAGGCGTCAGCTGGATGGAAAACATCCCGAAGTGGCATGGCAGTGTTAAATTAACCGATGACGAGTTGACCCGGGCCCTGGAAGAATTAGGAGAGGAGTAAGTTGTGAGTAGCCAGCCTACATTGATTGGCATGTCGGGAGACACCTTGCGGGAAGCCTTCGGGAAGGCACTTGCCGATCTTATGGAACACTATCCCAATGTGGTGGTTCTGGATGGCGATGTCGCCGGCGGCACGGGGACCCACCACGTTCGTTCCCGGTATCCGGATCGCTTTTATCAGATGGGCATCGCTGAGCAGAATATGATGGGTGTAGCCGCCGGTATGGCAGCCACAGGCCTTATCCCTGTGGTTACGACCTTTGCCGCTTTCTCCCTGCGGGCTTATGAGATTGCTCGACTCTCTGTGGCCTATGCCCAGCGCAATGTCAAAATTGTTTGCAGCCATCCGGGGCTTGACACTGGACCCGATGGGGCTTCGGCTCAAAGTATGGAAGATCTGGCCGCCTTTATGGCCATTCCCAATATGACCGTCCTTTCTCCAGCGGATCCGGTGGAGGTCAGATTGGCTACCAAGGCCATGCTGGACCATCAAGGCCCGATTTACATGCGGACCGGCCGAAGCGCCACGACCCGTCTGTTTGATGAAAAGCATCGTTTCGAGATTGGCAAAGGACAAATTCTGAGATCCGGCAGTGACATCACATTAATTGCCTGCGGTGTCCAGGTGGCTCGCTGCCTTGCTGCGGCCGAACTGGCTTCGAAGATGGGGATCTCCGTTCAAGTGGTTAATATGCCCACGCTTAAACCCATTGATGAGGCATTAATTCTTCAATGTGCCAAGGAAACCGGGATTCTGATGACCTCCGAAGACCATAACACCTTGAATGGGTTGGGCTCGCAAGTGGCACGCGTGACAGCTCGCCACTGTCCTGTTCCTGTCTTTTGTCATGGGGTCCAGGACACCTTTGGTGAATCCGGTGAACCCGAAGAGCTCGCCGAAAAATATGGGCTTTCTGCCCCGTCGATTCTTCGTCAGTTACAGGATTTTCTGGCGCAGCACCGAAACTAAGCCAAGAGTGTATCCGTCCCTGCCGGCCCAGCGGGAACAAAGGGAATATTATCCCCGCCAATAATTCCTTGGCCACCGGGAAGAGATTTGCCCACCGTAGAACTTAGCCCTTCCATCAGGCCTCTGAGGTTGGTCTGTGCATTCGCATTGAGGGTTCCTCTCAGCTTCGGCGCATTTTTATTGGGGTCCCCACCGCTAAAATAGGGATCATTAGGAGTGTCGTAGCTGCTACCCCAATTGGCAACAGGGAACGTATCGCTGCCACCAATATCGGCTGTTGTGCCACGACGGCCTGAGGAGCCATTCGAATTATTTACCCGGGGAGATCCGCCTGCAAGAAGCGTGTCCGTCCCTGCGGGGCCAGCCGGAACAAAAGGAACATTATCACCGCCGATGATGCCCTGACCACCCGGCAACGATTTACCCACCGTTGAACTGAGGCCTTCCATGAGCCCTCGTAAATTGGTTTGAGCCCCTCGGCTCAAGGAACCATTTAATTTGGGTGCATTCTTGTTGGGATCACCACCACTAAAATACGGGTCATTGGGCGTTGAATAATCGCTAATCCGATTCGCCACATTTCCAAATGTCATATCGCTGACCTCCTAGGTCCACATAACCAGCCTAATCACATCTGAAGATATAAAAACAATAAAATGGCTCATTGATGCTAGGGTTTATATTTTCTTAAGATTGTTGATCGAAACAGGTTGATTTTAAAAAATCAGCGCCAAGCTTGAAATAACAAATTTAAAAATGTTACAAATGCGCACAAAGTCTGGTTTTGAGGTTTTTATATAAACAGAGAGAGTCCTAACAAGTTTTAGAGGGGGATACATTAGAGGGGTTGTTAAAAGATTTGATAATTTAATACGATAGCCATTTTGGGCCAACATTGCTTGTGACTTGAACGCATTTCAAGACACAGACCTGTTTAACCCGCAAGGCTAGTTTTAGCCCACTATGCCTATCAATAACATCATCGAAGCGTTCACGTCGTTGTGAACAAATTGATGCCAGTTATCTGTCTTCGCCCAACCCATCCACCAGGGGAAGCATTTCCTGAATTTTCTCTTCTCGGGGGGAGGAAATGCTTCCTATTTTTCTTTGAGAGTTATGGTTATTGTTCAATGTGTGTATCGTAATGTGTGTTGCCAATTATATTAATTAGGGTGTTGGGCCTTTATTCCTTTAGCCGATGCCCGGTAACATCGAGCATCCCGGGCAAGTCGGGTTCTGTGAAACAGCGATTTAAAAATATGACGCTTATCGTTGCATAACGGTTTTGCAAACTAATTTGCAAAACCGTTCAGGTGTGTGTTTAAAGGTCAATGAATGTCCTATCCTGGGGGGATATTTTATAAAAAATCAGCATTCAACAATGAATCAATTGTTCAATACACTCTGTTTTCACGCGCAAAATAAAGTAGATAAGGAAGCTCACGGATACGGGTATGAATCGAGCTGCAATAAAAATTATTATTGTAAAAACCTCCAAGCTCAGGACCTGATGCCCTAGAATCTCCATTAGCCAGAGGAATTCCAGTCCTATATCTCATCTAAGCGAGTGGCATTTCGATAAATAGCTCACCTAGGCAATATGTCCGTTTCGACATATCCCGCATAATTTCCGTGTGATTCAACTCTCTTCCACTCATAGAACATACAGCGGGCCTCATTTCATGAGGCTTTTTTTTTCGAAATAACCTAAAATTGCTTTCTAAAAAACACCTGGGCCTTATGACCCAGGTGTTTAATGTTTTTAATATCGACAGAAGCCTAACCGTGACGGAAGGTCACGCCATGGCCGTCCTTGGGATAAAACCATTCGATGGATTGGTAGACACAGCCCAGACGGCACGCGCCACACTCGAAACAGTTTTCAAAGGCAACCAGGTTTCGACTCTGATCGGGATCCCAATGATACACATTTGCTGGGCAAAAATAGTTGCAGGCTTTGGATTCACAAACCTGACAATCATCTTGATTCGGTATCAAGTGAGAGCTTGGGCCCGGCTTATATTTAACGGTAAAGAGTTTTTCCTCAATGGTGGACTGAGGAATCGCTTGATTGGCGCTCATCGTAACATTGGCCCTCCTATTTTAACCATATCCAGCATCATGCTGGCGATGGAGCGTTGCTTAAACGTTTTGCCGATAAACTCTTTCATCTTTTCTTTTTTCGGCACGCTGTCCACACTAACCATAGCGTCCATTAAGTCGTTGATTTTCTTGGGATAAAAGCCCATAAACACATCGCTGTTATGTTCTACCGTGGGCAACATATCGCGATAGGTCTGCAGATCTTTCATGACATAGCTGCTATTGAGTAGTTTTTCATACAAGGCCAGCTGGTATTCGCTGTAATCGTGATTTTCCAGTGCCTGAATAGCTGTTTCTGCAGCGAATTGTCCGCTTGCCATAGCCAGGTTGGTTCCTTCCCAATGGACGTTATTCACCAACATCGCAGCATCGCCAGCGACCATAACACCTTTGCGATACAGCTTGGGAACGGAATGAAACCCGCCTTCGGGAATCATGTGCCCCGAATACTCCATCATTTCGCCTCCGGCAATCAGAGGACGGATCATGGAATGCTTTTTAAACTGCTCTAATAAGTCATACGGCTTGATGCATTTTTGCTGCAAATCGTATAAAGAAGCGCCCAGCCCAACGACAATGGAGTCTTTATTAGTGTAAATAAAGCCCATTGAGGTAATACCTTCCATGGCGCCGCCCATTATGGTGTAAATAACACCGCTGCCGTTCTCGCAGTTAAAACGCTCGTTAATAACCGATTCACCAAGCTTAATGACTTCCTTGACACCCAAGGCCACTTCGTTGGGCTTGGGGATGCTCTGACGAAGGCCTGCTTTTTCGACCAAGAGCGAATTGACCCCATCGGCAATAATGGTCACCCGGGCTCGGAAATCTTCCTGATCGGTTTTTACGCCCACGACTTGATCGCCATCCCACAAGAGATCGCGAACGACTGTTTGCGTCACAATATAGGCACCAGCGGCTTCGGCTTGCTCTGCGCACCATTTATCCCATAAAGATCGCTGAACCGTAAAACTGTTATAGTGGGGCTCATGCATATGTCGTTCCGACTTGTACCCCACCGTAACAGCCGACTCACCGGTTAGCAATGCAAACCGGTGTTCGGCATTAAAGCGCTCAACAGGTGCGGACTTCCAGAATTCAGGATAAAGTTCTGCGGTAGGCTGCGTGTAAATGGCGCCGCCAAAAACGTTTTTGGCACCTACAAATTCACCGCGTTCTAAGACAACAACTTCTTTACCGGCTTTTGCCAAGGTTAGCGCTGCCGCCAAACCTGCTGGCCCCGCCCCGACAATTACTACATCGACTGCATCCGTTAATTCAGCCATTCAGGCTACCTCCCACACTGACAGCATGATGCTTAATAGTATAGAACCCCCAATCGTTTTTGACCAGAGCGTGCCATCGCCCCGGGTGTGTATCTGATCAGGACAGGTTGATCCATGAGGGCACTTGGCAAGAGCGCATGAATGTTGTTTCGACTGCGTCATCCATGTTTTAGAGGGGAGTTTCACCGTTCGGACAAATTGGCCGAACGGTGCGGGCGTCTTCAAAATGTTGAGAACAGGCGTCGATAATCCCGATATGATTGCAACAAAGGCATGCGACCGTGGGGACAAATTGTCCACACGGTGATTCCATCCTGATATCAATATGGCGTTCAGATTGAGGAGTACTGGAATAATGCATCAGATAAGCCTTAACGAGATTATTTCTAGTATAATTCCCGTATTTAGGCCATTTTAAACATCATAACTGCAAATTAGTCTTGAGAGAAGGGAATTTGGGCAGATCAAACAATTCTGTCTCTAGGGGACAAGGCAAGTGAGCCTGGAGTCATGTTAAATGTCAAAAGAACGGAGAGGGTGGGATTCGAACCCACGGTCCAGTTTTAGGCCGGACAACTTCTTAGCAGGAAGCCGCTTTCGTCCACTCAGCCACCTCTCCACAGATTTGTGGGGACTCGGACACGAGTCAGTATAAAGTAAATTATACCGCATCCGACCTGCTGTCAAATCCTATTTTTATGGGGGATCTGTCCAGAATGTCTCAAATAAGCCCACAAATGCAAACCACCTCTCTGAAGAGAGAGGTGGTTTGGTTAATATGACGTGTAATTAAACCATGCATCCCATTGGGCGAGAAGAATGGGTGACCGGAATGTCGCGACGTTCCATTTCCTGGCGAACGGAGCCTAATGGGACCACCCGTTCGGGAGGAAAAACACCCCGTTGGGTAATGGCGTTGGAACCCAGGAGCTGGGCGACAATGGACACGGGGAAGGCGGTTGTCCGCATCATGGCGGTCATTTTGTTCTGTGTGTCATAACGATCGAGACAGTCAAACTGTTCTTCGATCATCTGTCCTTTTTTCTCGCCTTTAACCGTCACCCGAATCACAACATAATCGGTAGGCTCATCCACGCGTAAGGATTGATTCATAACCGCTGCAGCCACTTTGCGAGGTTCAACTGTAATGCCGTCACGAGTCGTTACAGGGGTCGTATCAAAAAAGCCCAGGGTTTCGAGCAATTGAATTTTTTCGCAATGCCCCGGATAACGGACAGTCTTGTAGTCCAAATTCTTGACTCGCCCTTCATATGTCCAGGGAAGAGTGGATGTTCCGCCTAAAGTCGTAAAAGCCTCACACGGACCTACGGGCTGAGGAAACTCGATGGACTCAAGTTCGGTCAACGATTTGACCAGGGTTCTCTTGCCATTGCGAATAACAGCACAGTCTCCGAGATATTCGTTGATTAATCCCTCAATGGAGAAGAACAGCTGATAGTTGAGGGGTTGTTCCGGATTCTGAGGGAGCCCGCCAACACGAACTTTTACGGACTCAACCGAATCAAAGCCATCGATAAGCTCTGCAGCAAGAAGGTTGGCATATCCGGGTGCGAGTCCCATGTCCGGTACAATGGTGACACCGGCTTTTTCAGCCTGAGAAGAATAGGTCATCTGTTTCAAGACCACATCGGTATTACCACCCATATCCACAAAATGGGAACCGGCCTCAATAGCCGCTTGGGTGAGCATTTCATTTAGGAAGTAAGGCACAGCACTCACGGTAACCTGCCCATGGCGCATTGCCTGAACAGCGTTGGCGTGCGTTGTGATATCCAAAACCACTGTATTTAATTTCGGACTGTTCAAGCGTTTCTGTGCCGCTTGCAATGCCGTCTCAGACTGATCAACCAGAGTGACTTCGTCAACGCCTTCAGAGCGCAAGAGATCAAATGCACACGCTGTTCCCTGAAAACCAGCCCCCAAGATTACGATTTTCATCCGTTTTTCCTCCTCGAGAAACCTTACACCGGCATTATCTCGAAAAGATGGCGCAAACGCACGTGAAATATTTCAAACACGTAAAAACCAATGGGGGGATAAATTGTGAACGCTTATACGAACAGGTTCAAGCCTTTTCTGGCGGTTTCTTTTTGGGCAGCCTGTTCAACCAGCTGTTGAGCCATAGTCCGCCGCATAACCTGCTTGACAACAAAATCATAGGGCTGCGTTATGGCAGCAATAAAAGAATTGGCATCCAGCTTGTTCCGATTGCCTTCGAAAAATACAGGCATCTTAAAAGGGCTGGACGAACTGTCCTGCCGATTGGGATTGGCATTGGCTAAAGGACGGTCAAACATTTTTTGTTGCTGTTCAGACAAAGGCTTAAATTGCCGGTTCGCCATGGTAGCGTACTGGCTCATTATTTGCTGTCTGACTACTTGAGAAGCCGCAGGGCCCAACATTGTCGTCCAATCCCTAAATCAATAACCACGAGAATGGTCTGTCCACATGTTTCAGTATACGCATGTTTCTTTATCTTGTAAAGTAACACGCCTGGTGAATGTTACAAACCCAAGACTGCCGAAACACGCATCGCCTGTTGTTGCGGGCATTGAGGACAACTACTAAGATAGTATTAACCTTCGTTGTCGTTAATAAAGACAGTGGAACAACGACAGGCGTAACCCACACGAAGACATTGATACTCAAATGTGATTGTTTAATTTCAATAATATTCAATTTCATTCAAAAAAGAGAGCGACATAAAGTGGATTCCACTTATGAATTAAAAAGCCATATGATACTTAAAAGACCCTTAAGAGTCGTGATTTGATATCACAATAAGGCTGGAAACAGTTTTTATGCCTATACAAAGCGGGACAATCGTTCGCTGAGCTTCTCTCTAATAACATCATCTCTCTCTTCTCTACTTCTCTCTCTTCTCACACATTGGAGTGCATACCACTTCCTCTTCTTTTTCTTCACTTTTTACTGTCGTGCATGATCCACAGAGGGTTTCGCTCCCCCCTGAGCCCCGTGGATCATGCCTGGCAGAATTTTTGATTTTGTCGGCCAACCGATTAGGCGGCTTTTGAAGGCGTGGTTTGATTCTGATTTTTCAAAATCGTGTGAATGAGGGCTTTGACTTTATCAATAGATGCCTGTAGTTGCCCCTGGCCATTCACAATAATGTGGTCAAATTGGGACATCAAGGCAAGTTCACCCGTTGCATTTTTAATACGGGTCTCAATTTCTTCTGGCGTCTCTGTACCCCGCCCCTTCAAACGCTCACGCAAGGTGGCTTCATCTGGTGGGGCAATAAATACGGTTGTCGTTTTTTCAGGATACGCCTGCTTGATTTGTTGGGCGACTTTGGCTGCCAGTTCAAATAATATAATGCCGCCTTTTTTAGCCGCATCCGTAATATCCTGACGACTCGACGCATAGACGTGACCGGCATAGGGGAACCATTGAAAAAGCTCTTGATTCTCTTTCATTCGGGTAACGTCGGCGAGGGTTTTAAAAACACTATCGGTTCGATTCGTGTCTTCCCCAGGACGCGGTGGCCGGGTCTTAATGGACTGAACGGTGTGCATTTGACTCTTTAGGAAAGAGTCCTTTTTGACTTCTTCAAGGATTGTGCCCTTGCCCACTCCAGAAGGCCCTGAAATCAAGAAAAAGTGTCCTGGTGCAGCAACAATCTCAGGGTAGCGTGCCACACCGCTTTCTGTAACATTCCCAAACCGAATCCTCATCCTCATGCCCTCACTATAGTTCCTATCAATTCAAAAGCGAGATAAATAATACCGCAAATGTTTATCTTTGCCTATAGGGTGTTCCAAGATCCATCGCTCAACACCAGGCCAAACATGATCCAATGTCGTTACCAGGTAAAATCAAGGAAGCGTTGTTCTCTAGATCTCTATTTTTTGTGGCATGAATCCATTCAAGGAGAACGTTTGTGGACGATTTATATCATCGGGAAACAGCCCTTATTCAAGCACAGCAGGAACCAAACCCTGAATTAATGTCATTATGGCTGGCCGACAATTTTATTGAGTTTGGCAGTAGTGGTCGGATGATGACAAAGACAGATGCCCTAAAGTCACTGGGTACCTTTCAAATCCTGCGATGGGAGATTCAGGACTTCAACACGCTGCTTGAAACCGAGAGTGTAATTATTGTGACCTATATGTCTACGTTTGTTTTGAACGTTCGAGGAGAAACCGTGGTTAAAAGGGCTTTACGCAGTTCTACCTGGCATCATTACGATGGGCAATGGCGAATGGTGTTTCACCAAGGGACACCCATGGCTGAAACACCTTAAACATGGCACATCAGTGACATGCCGGAAAGGTTTTTAAAGGATCCCCACAACGAACAAGCACATGCCACAGCAATTTGAACTCATGCAATACTTCATCAACCGTCCCACGATCAGCCCAGGCTGCTGGTTGCTGTTTCAGCTCCATGACAGCAGGCCCAATCATACTGGCGGTTAAGTAAGCATCCGTGGCAATTCGTTGTGCAAGAGAGGGCATTGTTGGTCCGCGGAAATCCTCGGGAACGGCGTCGACATCCAAGGCAAAACCACAATGAAAATAGTGTTTTATCTTATATTTCTCGCACAGCTGATTTAAGACGTCACCCGTGGGCGTATCTATAAAGGACGGATCCGTCACCAGAATCTCAACGTCCTCTGCCAAAGTCACATCTCCATGAATCTGCGCTTCAATATAATGGTTCAGATTTCGCCGAGCGAGTCTGGTCGTTGGGTCATGAAACGGATGAATTAAATGGTGGCAGAGATGATCGATCAGACGTCTCGGCGTTAAATCCGGCTCTCCAATCGCAGAATCTCGCACGAAAGCCTCAAACAAAAGAGCCGCCATAATATCATCAAACTCGTCATAGGTTCCTTTTTCTTCAGGGTTATAGTGGGAATCCAGATAGGTAAATGAACACCGCTTCGATACTGTTGGCTTGAGCAGAAAATAACACGACCCGAATCGGGGTGAAGGCCCATCCGCATGCAGCATTAAATCCAAAGCCCCATACTTTGGGCGCTCACTAGGAGTCACTCCTGCCTGATGATACGCTGCACCGAACAGCTCTCGTTCCCATTGATCCCGATCGCCTCCAGGAAATGCCGTAATACTGCCATTTGAAATTTGAGTCTCAAATTGACTGCGATACAAACCTTCGGACAGCAAGGATTGAGCCACAGTAAGCCCATCGGAGTCAGGACGATCCGGATGAAAATGCAATGCCACCCGGGCATTTCTTTTTATGACAGAAACAGCCTCAACATAATCATCCTCGGGGATATTCGCCATTTTAAGCACTTCGCGGTATTTTTTTTGAGCGCCGGATTTACGGCCTCGAGCGTAATCGGTCACATAGGCCAACGCAGCTTTCTGGGCCTCTGTAAGACCTTTTGTCACACTCATCTCTCACTCCTTGCCATACATCATTTTCTTAAACAGGGCACAAGACGGTGCTGTGATACTGTACCATCCTCTCGTGCAGAGCGTTATTCAACACCCCTCTAATCGAACCAACATCGGATTTGAAAAACATCGTACAATTAGTCCTGATTCCTGAATAACAACCAAAAATTCTCATACGTTCTCCATAGGCTTGTCAGCTGAGCAGCTCCAAAAAGGAACAAGCTATTGATAAGCCTAACCAATGTCAAACCAGAAAACTCGGTAAAATCCTCGGTTTTTCAATTCAGTAAGAATCATCGCGCTCAGTAAAGGTCGATTGAAACCCACCGGGCTTACCCGGAATGTAGGAAGCGTGCCCTTGATAAGAAGCCACTTCAAGACCATTCCCCGGGAAGTGACGAAATTCGAGGGCGACATTGGGATAATAGGATGTAATGGTTTTGAGAAACGAATTCACGGATTGCTGGGTTAAATGGCTTCTGCCGGGAATAAACACCACCCGATTGAAACCTTGCGGCATAAAGCGTTGAATGTCCTCGCGATAGGGCTCATTGATCTCATCATGAAACGAGAATTGATGGATGAGCCCATGTTGTTTTGTGGCGTCGTTGTAAAAGATGGCTATGGCACAATTCCCTGCACCGCACGTAGATAGAGGAACATCCCAAGGGCGGGCTTTCAGGATACCAATGCAACCTGGAACAGTTGAAAAGCCGGCTTCTTTCTTCATCGGTCCCGTATACGGCTTTAAGAGTTCTGACCCGGCAATGACATAACCATTATCTCGAACACTGCCATGGCTCGGGTCGGCGTTTTGAGAAATAGGGACAGGAAACGTGAGAGGTGTGGATGCTCTGAAACGAAGAAAACGATCCGGCGGAGTGGATTGAATAGGCACTGCCTGGACGCGGGTTTGCAATCGCTGACGCTTGATGTTTTGAGATGGTCCTATAGGGATAGGCAGCACTAGGGAACCCTCGTTCAGAAATTTATCCGGGAAGAAGCCGTAAATTACGTTTCTTTTCCTCAGATTTACTAACGTATCTGACAGGTATTTGCTGCTATCAGGGCAAACTTGTTTTAACAATTCTTTAAAAAGCCATGCCCCGAAAGACTGGCGAGGCACCTGTTTTTATCTAAAAAGCCGGGTAAATACGTCAATCTCTATTGATTACTGGATTCTCGATAATAAATTCGCCCAGAGTCAATATAACGTTGAATCGCCATAGAAGCTGAGACCGGGGTCTGAAGCGATTCATCGAGGCCTTTCTCATAATAGCCAAGCTTGGTTGATGTCGCCTTTGCAGTTTGTCCCAGTTCACGCGAGGCAATATCGATGACCAGATGGTTGAAATAGCGTTCGGGGTTGGGTCCAGTAGGAGCCATATGACGTACCCCATGGCCATGACCCAGGTTGGATTTTCCGTGATTCGTCCCGATGCTGTCATTCAACACGACCAACTGGACAGCCTTGGGGTTTAAATCTTTTAAATCATAGGCATAGTGTGCCAAGACGTGTGCCTGATATTCTTTTTTAAGCTGGTTTCCATAGTGAGACTTTACTTGTTTACCCGGAAACAAGAGATCCGTGGGAGCCAGCCCATGGTCTTCGGCAAATTGAGAGAGATCGGCGAAAAACGGATAGGCTTCAATGTCTTTCGACGGCTCATAAAGCATCATAGCAATCGAGTCCGTGGATTTGGTGTCGCAATGGATGGGGTTCAGCTTGAGCTTGTTGGAACGCCCCATATATTTCATCGTAAATCCGGCTTCACCGGCTACCCCAATCTCGGCGGAACGACGTTTCGCTAAGTGTTGGCCCAGCGCTACTTGGAAGGCTCGAATCAGAGGCATCTGATCCTGAAAGACGGTATCCAATCCGGAAATCAAGGAGAAACCAGGCCCGGTCAAATCCTGACGAAAAACGCGGTCATAGACGGCATCGACAAAACGGCCCCGAATTTTTATCCGGTTTCCCGGTAAGACGCGAACATCCGTGGGCTTCAAGTCCAATCGATAGTGATCGGGTTCAGGCATGGGACGGGGATTCTGATGCGCATCCACGCCACCAAACCCAAAACGAGGGTTTTTGACCGTTGGAGTCACAATAGAATAGAAGGAAAGCACCGACATCAGGGTCGCTCCTTATTGAGACTTTTGTAGCAGACCAAGCCTATTACTTATAGAAAAGACACATCATAATTACAAGCTTATTGTTTCATGAGGAGGATTCTAGAATTTGCCTAGGCATCACTTAAGGCTTCTGCAACCTCTTCCCAGTTCTGATTCAGAACATCCAACTGCGCCTGCCGTGACTCTATATCCTGATTCACGGCTGCAAGGGCCTCATAATTCTGTTCTACACTCAATTCGGTCAGCCGGGATTGAAGGGTCAGCAACTCCTCTTCCAAAGCCATGATGGATTTTTCCAGCTTGTTGAGCTGTTTTTCCAGCTCTTTCCGGGCTTTCATCGGGCTCGACGATCCGGATGGCTTTAAAGATTCAGTATCAGAAGGGCTGGCTGTGGAGTCAATTACTGACCTTGACGCCGATTGACTTCCATTTGTAAGGGCACGGACACGGAATTCCTCTCGTTTTTGGAGGTAATAGTCATACCCGCCTTCGTATTGGATGAGATGACCTTCATAAATTTCCCAGACATGGGTGGCCAACTGCTCGATAAAATACCGATCGTGAGAAATACACAGCACCGTTCCATCATATTCTCGAAAAGCGTCTTCCAGAACTTCTTTGGCGGGAATATCCATGTGGTTGGTCGGTTCATCCAACAGCAAGAGATTGGGACCGGAAAGAATCAGTTTCGCCAGGGCCAGCTTACTTTTTTCACCGCCACTCAACACGGAAACAGGTTTAAAGACCTCATCACCGGTAAACAGAAAACGGGCCAACAGACCGCGTACCTCTGTGTTCGTGAGCTTGGGGCAGGCATTATGGATAGTATCGAACACAGATAAGGATGCATCCAGGGTTTCCAGCTGATTCTGGGCAAAATAGCCAGGAACCACCTGATGCCCGAAACGAAGCTCACCGGCATCGGGCGCAATCTGGTCCAGAATTAATCGAAACAGAGTGGTTTTACCACAGCCATTAGGCCCCAGAAGAAAAATCCGTTGGTATCGCTGCACATCGGCATTGGCGTTGGAAAACAAGGTTTTCGGGCCAAATGCTTTGGTAACGTTTCGAACGGTTACAACCTGCTTGCCACTGGCTACCGGCGAGGGAAAACGGACAGCCATGCGACGAGTGTCGGTCTCCATAAGTTCAATACGCTCGACCCGAGCCAATTGCTTTTCTCGGCTTTTCGCCTGAGTGCTTCGATTGGCACTAGCCCGAAAACGTTCTATATAGGCCGTTTGCTTGGCAATTTCTTTTTGCTGGCGCTCATAGGAGCTTTGATTCCGCTCAAGCCGCTCCTGCTTTTGAACCAGATAAGCCGAATAATTCCCCGGATATAAGGTTAACCGGCCGGAATCCACCTCGGCAATCTGATTGCAAACCCGATCCAAAAAACGGCGGTCATGAGACACCACGACCAGGCCGCCCGGATATTCTTCTAAAAAGCCTTCCAGCCATTCACAGGCATCCGGATCCAAATGGTTTGTCGGTTCATCCAGCAAGAGTATATCAGCCCCTTCCAGCAGAACCTTGGCTAGATTAATACGCATCTTCCAGCCCCCACTGAACTCCATGACGTTGCGAGCCAGATCGGCCTGTGAGAACCCAAGCCCACTGGCCATGCGATGCACTTTAGGTTCTACACTCACCGCATCGAGCCGATGTAAATCCTCATGAACCTGAGCCAACCGTTTGACAGTCTTTTCGTCCGTCTGTTTTTCCAAGGTGTTCAGTAACTCTTTTTCTTCGGCCAATAGCGCATTAATCTCACGAAAAACAGACGTTAATTCGGATTCCAGGGTATTTACCGCAGAGAGCATAGGCTCTTGGGAAAGGTAATTAACCGATGTCCCGGGGGCCCTATAAAGAGTGCCTTCATCAGGGTCTACAAGACCCATTATCATTTTCAGCAAAGTTGATTTGCCGCATCCGTTACGTCCAATCAAACCCAGTCGGCTTTTTTCATGGATCTGTAAGGTGACATTCTCAAATAGCGTATGGGGAATGTAGGTTTTTGAGACCTCGGTCAGCTGGATCATCGGTGTCGTGGACGTCTCCCACTAATCCCAGGGATGACGATGGGTGAGGCGGGTATCCTGATCCAATTGAACGGCAAAATAATCCCGCACTTGCCCCAGGGTTTGTGACCGATGCACGGGCTTTGGCTTGGCCTTTACAGGCAACGTGGCATAGGACTTGCCTGGTGGGGATACCAAAGGAGCAGGTTCCTTGGCCGACGGAGCAGCAGACATATTCATCGACGAATTTTCCATAGGCGTATTATACGCGGTTCGACCGAGAAAATCATCATGGGGGATTACAACTTGATGAACCCGACAAAAATCCGGTATAAGATTAGGGAAGAATCGTTCGATTCGTTTTGGAATTCAGAAGGAATGTTGTCAGATGAGAAAACAGTTTGCATCCCTCCTGGCCATTGGCGGAATTTTGGCCGGAATCTCTCTAAACACCGGCGTTGACGCATTTGAAGTAAGCCGCGAAACCTCCAGTCAGGATAGCTTCTTGGGCTACGTGGAAAAATCCAGCGGACTGAAGTACAAAGACGTCATGGTGGGAGATGGAAAAGAAGCCAAACAAGGTATGAATATCAAGGTCCATTATGAAGGAACCTTGTACCCAACCGGTCAGAAATTTGACAGCTCTTTTGACCGAGGCCAACCGGCGTCATTTAAACTGGCGAAAGGCCAAGTTATTCAAGGATGGGTTGAAGGCGTTTCCGGTATGAAAACCGGTGGCAGACGAACCTTGATCATTCCTGCCAACCTGGGCTATGGTGAACAAGGCTACCCCGGTGTTATTCCGCCTAATGCAACCCTGAAATTCGATGTTGTGCTGCTGGATGTCGAAGAAGTCAGCAAGAAACGCAAGAAATAAAACCTGTTTTATCGTAAAGCGCTCCTGAGACCTCAGGGGCGCTTTTATCGTCTGTCGTGATTTGATAATTGGATAGCAACAGATCGACTTGAGCGGTGTTCATACATCATCTTCTCACCTAAACACAAGCATCACCTTGAGAGTAAAGAGGAAAATTCGATGAATCGCTTGGCTATCAATTCTTTGACATCTGCCTCGAGCCCAAGATTATCCTCCCGCAAGCCGATACTCCAAGGGCCTATTTTGTGCCAAACACAGGATAAAGTTCACTTTTCCGGAAAACAAGCCATCACCGCAGAGTCCCAATCAGCCACTGTAGCAGTCACACCGAAGATCATAGACATTGACACCACTATCCCTGCATCAGCATTGGAAAGCGGTCCCGTGACTCTCGGGGCTCAAAGCACCGGAGCCGGCTATGAACTCCAGCACAGTCTCCACAATGACGGCCAGGATTCGCTTGTAAAACTGCAAAAAGAGGGTTCAACATTACAACTGGAACACCAATCAGGGTCACCTGTGACCGTAACCACATCTACAAGTGACCATCGCATCAGCCTATTCGCGTCAGAAAGGATTGCACTTCAGCCAGGAGATCGGCTGGAAATAGCGAATCACCAGTTTGAAGTTACGCCAGATTCAGGGATAAGACTGATCACCCGAGACATCGTTGCATTGTCGAAACTTTACCCCGATAGCCGGGTCGCTGTTCCACATCAAACATTCGAGTCAAACACCATCGACACTCCTACGGTACAGTGCCACCAAACGTCTACCCCTGACTGCGGCCTTGTGGCGACCCTGAATAGCATTGCGTTTAATCCGGCCTTCAGCCACTTGTTGAGTTCAAAATTTCGACTCATCAATCCGCATACAATAGAAGTTTCGCTGTTTCACCCGAAATCGCGTAAGGTAAATCCCAATAACGGCTGGGAACTCACTGAACCTGCTCAAAAAGTAACCACCTGTTTAACCCGGGAAGCATTAAATGCCCATCTCAGTCCACAAAACCCAGCCACGCATCGAATCGGCTTGCAGGGACCCAAGGGCAATACGTTACTCGAAATGGCGTTCCAAAATGTTATGCGCGACGTTCGAAACGATCCGCTTTGCGGCCCCAGACCAGAAGAAGTCATGTTCAGCTTAACCGGACTACCAGCCTTGCAACTGGATTACAGTGAGCCGAAACAGATAGGCAAGCTGGCGACCTTCCAAAACAACTATCTTATGGTCGCAGAAGTGATGTGTGTTGCCGGCATGGACCCGAAACTGGGTGGCTTAGACACGGCCGGTAACCTCTGGGTATTCGATACCGAAGGCAATAAGGTCCAACTGCCGGAGATGCATTTCTATTCGGTGTTAAACATTGACTCGGAAAAACAAACCGTGAAACTGCTCAATCCTCATCAAGGTTCTAAACCGTTTAGTATTACATTTGAGGCTTTCAGCGCCGCATTCGGCAACATGATATTAGGGCGAACACGTTAATCGCTAATAATTTTTCTGATGATGGAAAACACCTTCGATGTATTCAACAAAAGCCAGTTTAGGAAGCTGTTCCAGCAGGTTCTTACGAGTAATCACACCCGGCATCAGACGAGATGGCTGCTGTTGATGAAAATTCGAAATAACCAGTCCGGCACGTTTTAGCGCTTGCAATTGCGAAGCTCCCGGATCGGTATCCAAGGTAATCAAAACATCAAAATACTGTCCTTCCGGTGACTGCTGTAATTTAATCCACAACGGCAGCGCCAGCTTCGGATTCGGAACCGTTTGATTGTCCAATACGACAGATTGACCTTGCGAGTCACCCCAACGTGTACTCATGACACGTACCCTCCTATATCTATGGTGCCATATGCAAGGTCAACTGTACTTTATCTCGTCTGGAAACACAATCATTCTGTAAGGCAATCGCCTGATCATCCCCGATAAATCAAATAACATCGATTTACATTTCAACTCGACTATTCAGGATCAACCCAACCCAGCGGTGTAAAGAAATAGCCGCGACCCATGGGCTGGAGCACGCCTTTTCGAACCAGGTAGTTCGCTCTCGAAGAAATCTCTGTCAGGGGGACATCCTCAAAGCCTTCACCCGTTTGGGGTTGCTGGGCACCACTTTCAACGAGAAAGGCCTTAATTTCCTCTGTCGATGCTTTTCCACCCTTAAACACCACAGCTTTGAACATTTCGTAATTCAAGGATTGTTTTTGTTTCAAAAACCGCTCGACATCCATGAAGGCTTTGTCGGGATGAAAACTTTTTAATGTACTCAACTCTTCAAATGAAAATGATTTGACTTGAGTTAAGTCCATAGAGGACATCGAAGATGACTCAGAATCAGACTCAACATTATCTATTGTTAAATTGTCCAGCATGGTGGTCAAACTCATTTTCAAAGTAATCAGCCGCTGCTTGGACAACTTCAATGATTTCAGTTCTTGTGTCAGTTTTTCGAGCTCTTCAATCCGAGGTTGGATTTCCTGCAACTCTCTTTCTGCTTCCTGCAACAATTCCTGAAGCCGCTGCGGACTTGTCAACGATATTTCGGTTGTCGTCATCAAAACAAACTCCCAACTGTGTACTTAATTATTAAGTTAAATTTTACGCGGTGTTTTTGAATTGCGCAAGGTCTATTTTTAAATAACTTTAGTTATTCATACAAATCACGTAATTTCAGAAATAATTAAAATCAGATTAGTTTTAAGGAAGTATTTCCATCTAAAAGAGTTGAATGCTTTATTAAGCACTTAACCTAAAAATAAAGTACATAACTCTAATTTAAGTACTTTAATTTCTCATTTTCCTAAAGGCAGTATTTGGATGGTTTCTAACAACCATGTTTGTAGTATTTATTGAATATTCTCTAAGCATTACATCTATCTATAAAAAAGGATGTCCAACGTGTACATTTCTAGTCTCCGATTTAAAGGGGAATTCTTGTTTCCCAAGCAATATCAGCCTGTAGCCGATGAATTGAATAATCCGATCCAGTTTGTGACGCCTGAAATCGATTACACACCGAATGTCCGGGAGTGGCCCAAAGATAAGAACTTTTTCTATTTCTTTCAACGAAACTTCGATGATAGCCAGTTTACCTCTGTTAACGGGACACACTTCGACATTCGAACGGCTTTATACCTCAAGGACAAGAATGTTCCCTTTGCCTATCAGTCCAGTTTTGAGGGGGGTATGGATACACCGGAAACCTTTGAAAAAAATGCAGGCACTCCCATTTCAAACAATGCCGATACGGATGATCTGATTGCGGGCAAGATTGCGTTGCGCAAATCCTTTGTTTGGGTACCTGCTACCATGAGTGGGAATCCTTTTGCCGCCTTAAGCACCCCCGTAAAGACGACGACTGCTGCTATGACTGCTGTTAATACTGTTGTTCCGGTTCAAGTTGTTACCCTTCAGGAACGCATTAAAGGTGCCATTCTGGCACTGGCCAGTGGCGATGCCCTTGGCTGCAATGTGGAATTTAATTCACCCGATCTGATCAAGCAGAAGTTCGGCGTCCATAAAGACATCACTGGCGGTTCTACCGGTCCAAAGCACCCTTATGAATACCCCAGAGGTGCCGTAACGGATGACACACAGATGACTGAAATGATGGCCGAAAGCTTAATTGCTCACCCAGAGGGCGATATGTGGGATTTGCGAGATCGATTTGTTGCATGGATTAAACCGAATCCGCCCGGCACCGGCAAAGGCACCCGTGAGGTTTTGGCCAGAGCCGAGCACTTGAATCCGGCCAAAGATCAGCCGGATGATGCTGCAAAAGCATTATGGGAAGCCGATCATAAGAACGGCGGCGGCAACGGCAGCATTATGCGTTGTTCTCCTATTGCCCTGATGTATGCCAGCAACCCCGACAAGCTGAAAGAGTTATCACTAAAAACCTGCAGCATTACCCATTACTCCCCGGCGGCTAAAGCGTCTACCTTGGCTTATAACCGCATTCTGGCTGCCATCGTGAATGGCACTGCAAAAGATAAAGAGAGCTTTCTTTCTGTCTACGAAGAGGCTGCCAAAGAAGCTGAAACGTTGAGCCCGGAAACGGCCCAGGCCATTCGGAATGTCCCTCTCATTACCGACAAGTCGCAACTAAAGACGAGCGGTTATACCCTGGATACCATGCAGGTTGCTTTATGGGCCCTACTGAATTGCGACACCTTGGAAGACGCTATCGTAACCATGGTTAACCTCGGCGGAGATACGGACTCCAACGCCGCCGTAACAGGCGCTTTGTTTGGCGCTCTTCAAGGCGAAAAAGCGGTGCCAAAACGCTGGTCTGAAGCTCTTTTGAACGGCCCGCAATTGAGTTCCCTTGCAGACCGACTCTATCAGAAGACACAAAGCCTAAACTCGCCTGCATAAACAATCTGTCACGCATTTTGTTTTAAACTAATGCACTTAATGCACAATATTAAGTTTTGCACTTAAGAAATAACTTAAGTGCAAAACTTTTAGTATTAAGTGCTTAATTTTAAATGACCTCCTCCATTCAGTGTGAAAGATTACCGAAATGGTTTGATTTCTGTGCCTTGCGGGAATAGTAACTCTACACACCGGAAAAATGTCGAACAGGCGCCATGGCGAACCACTCCTCCTACTCCAACTCGTCAGAGCCGTGCTGCGAGCGGTGCATATTCTATGGACCGTCAACCTTTGCAGAAACAGGTAGCTCCTATGGTGGCGCTTGTCGCCGCTTGCCACCGAATATTCCCATTCCCCAGGAACGTCTCCGTTTTGCCAAATCAAAGGTAAATGTTTATTTTGAAGCCGTCCGATGGAATCATTGCTGTGACGAGTATATCGAAAAATCCTCGGTCGAAATGGCCGCAGGTAAGCGAAAGCCCTCCTATATCACCAGCTGTGAAGATTGCCATTATTTTGAAGCTGAAGAACGAATTCAATTTGTAAGCAGAGGGGCCTGTGGGCTCTGTCATGCCTGTCCTGAAGATCAAGTGCCCATGGAAGCCCAAAATAGGATTGTAAATAAGTCCTCATGGTGCGGAACGTTCCGAAAACGTGAAACCTTAGGCCCTTCGGACTCACTTACTCTAAATCCGCACATGCCTCCGAGTGCAGACCCTCTATCGTCATAATCGTTGTCATCAAATTGCCATTCCTTCTGGGTAGCATAGCTGTATGTACCCCGTCCGCTTGCATTATTCACCACAAGGTGCCCGAATAAAAAGCGAATACTCGTTTTCCAAGGCACTGTTTCCACGTGTAATACCCGACTCCCTAAATAAATGGTCATCCTCTACCCGCTTCCTTGGATTTCCTAAACCTTATACCATCACAGCAGATTTGCAGCCTGGTGCCCCCAAACGTCTATCGGTTCAGGTTGTGAGCGATGTCCACCTCAATAACCACGAGCATGCGTCTTCGGAAGACGGTATTGTCACTCCAACAACCATAAAGCCTGCCTATGACAACCCGCGACGGCGTCACTTCCGGCGATGGTTGGATACGGTGTATGACCATGGCAAACACAATCCTCAACAGCTGGTGCTCATCCTCAATGGGGATATTCTGGACGTCAATGGGTCGTGGTTTGATGCCAATCACCCCTGCCAGCTTCAGAACAAAAACACATCTGCTCCCAGTCAAACACTACACCGAGTCGTTCAATCCATTATCGATAATAATGCGTCTGTTTTCGATCGGCTGCAAAGCATTCTAGCACAGCCCTTTGCTCGAATTGTTTATGTAATCGGCAATCATGATCACCTGCTGAAAACCGATCCCACCATCCAACAGCGCATTCGAGACCGACTAATGCCGGGCTTAAGTCCGGAGGAGCAGGCTCGAAAGTTCATTTTTTCCCAAGCCGTTGACATACCGGACGTCGGTCTGTACGCCACCCATGGACATCATCTGGATCCCTTCAACCGAATCGAAAAATCCCGTCAGGCTTGTTGGGGCGACTGGGTCACGGTTCAACTGGTTAACGGCAGTATTCGTCATACGGTGGCAACCCTCAAAGCTGCGGCACTTCCGGAGCCCGTTATCGAAAAAATCACAAAAAAGCTCCACCATTTGGAATACATTCGCCCGAGTACGGCGGTGCCTATTTATATCAAGCAACTGGCGAAGCAGTATGAATCACTCTATGCCACCAGTAATCCGGAGATGGGGAAAACCATTTCCAAGGCCCTGATGTCCTTCTCGGATGCCTTGGGGGACGCTTGCATTGACAGCATTGCTATTTTAAGAAAATCAAAACACTCCTGGGCAGGCAAGCTTGTTCGCAGCGTGCTGCAAAACCCTAGAATCCAAAGGATATTTGCCCGTATCGTATCCCTCGCAGAAGCCTGGTCGACTGACAGCAATCGGGCCCAGATTCGAGAAGTCCGCCAATGGGCCAGGGAAAAAGGGTATAAAATGGTAACCTATGGCCACACCCACAGCCCAGAATATCGGCTTGTCGAAGGTGTCCGCTATATTAATACGGGCACGTGGAAACATGCCATTCATGCCTTCCTCGACAAGGGCACCTGGATTTTTCCTGAAAAAATCGTCCCCAGAAGCATCCTGAAGTGCAGCGTGAATCTTGAAAAACCACTGGAGAAACGCAAAATCCATTTTCAGGTTGAGACAATGGAAAAAGGCAAAATCCGGTCCGCCAACATCAATCAGGATAATCCGAATTAGATTTATTTCAGCTTTGATGCCAGCTCCGGCAAGGACAAGGCGACGGCTCTCAGTCCTTCTTTGGCTTGTTTCAACTTACCCAAAGTCAAGGCTGCAGGAACTTGCTGGAGTTGAAAGAACAGAGTACTACGCTGATCGCCCGTTTGATCCGGCCGCGTATCTCCTAAATAGACCAGGCGGAGCAACTGATCAGCCAACTTTAAGCCTTTTTCGGAACCGTCGGAGATGCCATCGACAATTTTCTGCTGCAATCGATCCATCGGCACTTTCGAGGCCAATGTCTTTAATGTCCGCACCGGCGTTTTTTTCGACAAGGCCATCAGTAAGTCAGACTCGAAGGCATTGTCTGTTGTTGAAGTACTGGAAAAACGAGGGGATTGAACGGCGCTTGTTTGTTTCGAGACAAAGGCAGTGCCACGACCATACCCAGGGCACGGGGAAGAATACGCAATTTTCATGCAATGAAATCCTAATCAGTTCATAAACAGAATAATGAGGGGAAGCTCATCTTTAATCTAGCCAAAAGCTTGTTGGTTTTCAACCCTTTTGACATAACTCACGATTCGTATCGTTGTTCATGAGCGATTTGCCCTTACCAAAACACCCCTAATTTTGAGGGATGTACTTTATTTAGTGTCATTGCCGATGATGTACTAAACTTAAATATTAAGTATTTAGGATAACGAAACTACTTAACTATTAGTTTAGATAATTTAAGTACTAAATATTTTCTCTACTAAACATTAGATATTTCATGTTTTGTCTGGATTAAGTACATCACCTATCCTCTGCTAAAGAGAAAACGGAAGCAGCCCATCAGTCTTTATGGCAAAATACACCTGGTCGCTTGTAAATATTGAAGGTAATTGAACGGGTTGATTCTTGTAAATGTCCGATATCAGCTGGTATGAAACCGAAGATGGTACGTTAACCTGCTATAACAAAGCATACGGTGAGCATTATCATAACCGCATTGGCGCCTTTACCGAGGCTAACGGAATTTATGTCCGTCATGCCCAACTGTCAGAGAGATTTAACACGCAAACGCGCGTAACTGTACTCGATCCATTTTTTGGATTGGGCTACAACAGTCTCGCGATCATGGCCGAATGGGATCGACTTCGACAAACACAATTTCCGCATGCATGCCTAACGCTTATTGCGATCGAAATGGACCCCGATATTTTAATTCGCGTGCCCGACATTTTTAAAAATAAGGACCTTGAACACCTAAAATCATTTTTACCCCTCTTTGAACATAATACATATTATCGGACCCTGCCTGATCATTCAGACTTGCTTATAAATTTGAACGCTTTAAATACGACAGAACCGGTTCAGGTCATCTTGATTCAGGGGGATTCCCGCCAGGTGGTTCAGGCCCTGCCCGATGAATGCATTAACATCGTCTTTCATGATGCTTTTTCACCAAGAACTCAGCCTGAACTCTGGACAGAGACTCTATTTCGACAATACCGTCGAATATTAACAACAGCTCCGCGTGGTGATGTTATTACCTACAGTGCCTCTGCGCCTATTCGTAAAGGGCTTCAAAATGCCGGGTTTCACGTTTACCCCTTGCATACGTCCTTTGGAAAACCGGGAACCTTAGCAAGCACAGAACCCCGCTCCGACTATCCGGACTTTGACGATTTGGAAAAAGCCTTACTCGGCTGCCGAAGTGCGATTCCCTATAAAGATAACGATACCCTGACGCTGACACCACAAGAGGTTATTTCTCAGCGTAAGTCGGAAATGGAATCCAGCACGCTACCCACGTCATCCTCTATCCATAAACAGTTTGGTTACTTCCGAAATCCATCATCTATTACTTCTTAAGATTTTATTTGCAAACATATATCAACTAACACCTCTTCGACTTAGTAATTCGTTGGGGTTTTTGAGTTTGCCTGTTAACGGGATACAAGATTAGCCAAGTTTAAGAATAGCTATTTAATCTTATCTTTATTTACATTTCAGAAAACAATAACACGAAGAAACCTTTTCAATCCGTTTATGCTCTTGGTGACTTAGGCTATTTAGATAGAGATATATTTACATAGGGAGGGCTATAACTATGGCTGGTTGGTGGAGCAATGAAATTTTCCCCAATGCGAATCGTTCCAGTGGTCTTGGTGCTGTCGGATGGGGTATTGTCGATGCAGCCTTACTGCTGCCTCGAGCAGTATCGATTACGGCTGCCGCACCCTTTTCAAGTTCATCAAATGCCGCTGCAACGTTGTCTAAAACACCCGGCGGTAACCCCAGTCCCGTGGTTGGAAACCCGGCTAACGTGGTCAATCCGGCCAATTCTAACGGGGTTCACCAAAAGGTGGTAAACCCTACCTTCAACCGAGTCAGCGATGTGCTTGGTGGTCCTGGCAGGTAAAGTGTGATCAAATAGAACTTACGAACCCCAGTGATTCAGCTTTGAAACACTGGGGTTTTGGGGTGTTGCTCCTGTTTTCGAAGCGCAATTTTATGGCAGGCGTGGTGTTATATAAACCACATCCGATTAATGACATACGGAGTCATCGGCCTGATGCGCATCTCTGCTACCACGCCCCCAATCCGCCTGAACACGCCCATCCAAGCGAACCGTAGGACTCCGTCTGCTCGCTTTAGCGCAGCGCCTCAGAAAAAGATCAGCTTACTGAATCACCCGCTTCAGACACATTTTTCTATCCAACACCCTGAACTCCCGCGCCCTTTAAACTTGACGCTTTATATCGAGGATATGGACTCTGCGAATCCCAATCATCTGGGGTTTCAGTATCGGGCCATCGATCGTCAGGCCGGTCGTTATTCCTTTAAGCAAATCCAAAACGCGGTTTCCTTCGAACTCCTCTATACAGACAGCTATACCGAAGGCCTTACCCAGGAACTTGATTACCGAGAGTTCTTTCAACAGAATTCGCCAGAAGAATTTGCCTGGTTCAATTGGCCCGAATCCAACGATATTGCCTTTAATCCAAAAATTCGTGTTCTTCTGGCTCAGGCCTTATTGGATGAAGCTATACAGAAAATTGAAAACGACTTCCAGACATCCTGGCCCCCAAAGCCCAAGACCCTTGCCATGCCGGTTTATGAAAAATCGCAGATGGATGTAGCCCTGGCGCTCGGCTTCAAGCCATTACCCGTCAAGGCCTCTGAGGAGCTGATGGCTGAAATGCAGACATTGGGACGGGTCAAATATGATGTTCCCATGATATTCTATCGCCCAATCGACTCACCTTCCCCTATCGTCCCTGCTCCGGAACTTCAAATCGTTCCAATCACCGCAGACCCACCCAAACTCGTCACCCGAGAGGATGTTCACCCGCAAACACACTCGAATCATATCTCCTTTCCCAATAATGCAGGGGATTCAAGGCCCAATATCCTCTTAAGCCATGATGGTGAGCCCGTGATTTCGGTCATTGATTCACCTCCCGGCTTTATTCTGGAGCGGAAGCATCCGGGAGTTCTGCAGTTAAACGTCTCGCAAGGGTTAAACCCCGAACAAAGCAAAGTCAACGGCCGAAAGATCGGTCGTGCAGGGACCTATTTTCTCAATCCGGGAGATGAATTACGGGCTGGCGCCCATGTTTATGCATGTGATGCCAGTGGGCTTCGCCTTCTAAGTGCGCAGGCAGATGCCTATGAGCGTCTGTTTCCACGCGGTCTCAAACATCTACAATTCAAACAAGGGGGCTACGGAGATTGCTACTTTCTTTCAGCCATTGCTATTGCAGCATCCCATCCCAAAGCCCGCCAGAGATTGGCGCAGACAGTGACATTAAACACGAAGGGTGAGGCACAAGTGGTGTTTTATGGGTTACCCGATCTTCCCCAAACCGTCAGGATTCCTCTGCCGTTTAAAGACGGGCGGGTGCATGGGCCGCTTGGGCTTCAGATTATCGAGGAAGCTTTTGGGCAAATGTTGGCCACTAAGGGTAAAACGTCAATGCGAAAAGCGCTCAATGGCGGAAGTCCTGCCAGTGCTTTGGAGCTCCTCACCGGATTCCAGCAATCGGATTACGCCATTTCCCATACCACGTCCGATGGAAAGCGGATTGTCGATGACGATACGCTACTGAGTAGCTTAAAACTGTTGGCCAAAGCGGCTCAAGACCCAGGGCGCTATCTTATCGGGGCGAGTCGAAACAAATTAAAAAAAGGGGAAGTCAACGAATATCCGCAGTTTCCGACGCAGCACGCTTATATTCTGCGTAAAATCGATTTGGAAAACGACCTGATTATCGTGACCGATCCCCATGACACGCGCCGGAAAGAACGCCAGTTAGATATCAAATCCTTCAGCGAAATTTTCGATCACCTCTGGTTAGCTCGCGACACCGCCGAAACCGACAGTGTCGCGAGTAACTAGCCGATAACCTTAAGCGGCGCTACTGGCTTGTGACTTTTGACCCAGGGATTCCCAGACCGTCAGGATATCGTGCAACCGTTGACGGGATTGCGGATTACGAATCATCGAGGCATTAATCTCCCGCATCCAGTCCGTCAGTCTGTAGCCAAAACGTTTATCCCCATCGCCGCCATATTGGTGCGTCAATTCGTGGAGATACGTTGCCAGGACCTCTTCAAAGGGGTGCGTGTTGAGGTGAGTGCGGTCAATCCAGCAACCTTTAAAGGTATAGGGCGCATGCCAGCTATCGCCAAAATCAGGATATTCTGTGATGGCCTGACCATAAACATGGCTGCCCTCATTGGCATCTTCACCTTGATCGACCTTGGCGCGAGCCTCCGCTTTGTAGTCAAACAGATAAATCGGCTGGTCCACGTCAGCCTTACGGATCAGAAGCGGTGATTTTTGCATTTTGGCAATCACCTGATCTTCCAGAAATACCGTTGCGGCTTCTTTCAGAAGATTCATCCGCTTGGTTTCGACAATCGTAGGGCGTACACCCTGGTGTTTGCCCAATTCATCCAAAACAGTATCCATGGTGGGAACGCCTACTTTGGCAAAATTATGATGCACCATGGTGTACCCGCGTTCTACAAGCGATTTTATGGCATTGGCGCGATTCCCATAAATATGTTCGGGTAAAGCCACGCATTTCAGATTTTTAGGCATGCGAAGCCCGCCATTACGATTTCTGTCGGCACTGCCCAATTCACTGAGCAGGGCACCTAGAATGCGAACCGGCACAAGATCCTCACAGCGCTCAATGGAGGGAGCAACCTTCTGCTGAACCAAGGCCACCGGGCTCCAGAAGTTTTTCAAGTCATACGCGGCTTGCACAATCTGTTCATTGGTCATCGTTTTGACAAAATCCTTGTTGAGCAGCTTTGACAAATCGTCATTCGTCAGGAAGGTCCTGTCCCGTCCCACGCTCACATCGGCGGCGGCATTGGGCTTGCGCTTAAACCACAAACTCACGTGAGGGGTCTCATTGGCCCATTTACCCCGATCGCCATATTCAAAACGCTGATTGGCCAGGTAGACATTCCCGTTTTGCCCCGTGGGCAGGATCTTAAAACCAAAATGGTCGTTTTCGAAAGTCGGGGCCTGGAAGTCCTTGTTTTCAGGATGATAAAAATAATTCATGGCCCGAAAGACCGCCGAAACCAGGTTTTCATCCTGGGTTTCAAATTCCACGAAATTCCCTTTAATGGGGGGAACCTGCTTCAAGGTCTTGTAAATATAATCTTTCTTCTTAGAATCTCCGGATTTGTTGCCGAGCTTGAAGCCCATACGCCAGTCACCGCTCTGGAAGGCAATTTCTTTGACGCCAAATTTGCTGACCATACGGTACGACAACATTTTAGCCCCTTCACCATACCCTCCGGCATTATAGGGGTTTTCACGTTTATTCCCGGCACCATAGTCTTCAATACATTTTTGCTGGAATTCGCCTTGGCCGCTAATCCGAACTTTGTAGCTCTTTGTTGCGGGATTGTAATGGACATCGTATTTGACGCCCTCCAGCGTGTGTCCGTGACCGTCATAAAAATTCTGCAATAAATCCCGGGCCGTTTTGTCCTCGGTCCACTCGGCCAGGGACGAATCACCGTATTCAAACTTGAACTTGGTATTCTGCTCCCCATCCGCCAGGAACTGTCGAATTTCCGGATCGGTCATATCCAGATTCGGGTTGGGATCCACGTCCGGCCTGATTCGCCCATGTACCGGAATTTCACCCGAAACACGACCTTGAGATTTTAATGTGCGGATGACATCAGCACCTTTTACGCGTGTCCCGTCAAATATGGGTAGTCCCACCCGGATGGAGGGTGTCGAGACTTGGGATGGCAAATCAAAAACTCGGCTCTTACCCGCTAACGGATCCGTCGTACTGTTGGTTTGTGCCGGGGCTATCGGATGAGTCACAGGAGCCTGGATCTTGGTTCTCAACGCTTCCAGGCGACTTTGACGGGTGGTATCCAATTGCCGCACCTGGTCATCGGACATGCCATTTAAAATCGTCCGAAACGTCTGAAGTGCTTGATTATCCTGGGTCAACCTGCGATTCTCTTTTCTGAGCCTCCGATACCGTTTCTGGAGCTTCTGATACGCATCACTGTCCTGAGCCGCAATTGTCGTATTCCGCCCGGCACCCCTAACCACCGTTTTCTTACCGCCAGTTGAACTCGTATTCGCGGTCGCTGTCGGTTGTGAACTGGCAGCTCCATTGCCGCGAGCAACAGACCCATTGGTTGAAGCCGTTGGCTTTCGTTGAGTTTTCGAAGGCTTTGCAGTGCCCGTAGGCGGTTTCTTCCGCTCGCCGGTGATCCATCCGAACACCCAGGCCAGAGAGTTATAAATCAACCGGAATGGGTAGGTCAAAATATCCCCAATGGTTTGTATGAACGAACGCGATTGCTCTCTGGAGTTGCTGCGTTGGGTATTCGACTCGCTGGCAAAACGAACTGAATCCGCTTTGGGCTCTAGGCCTTGTGTCAGGAAAATGCTTTTAGCAGACTTGGCTCGGAGAGGAGGCGCAGCAGAATATCCTGTAGAAACAGTAAAGACCGGCGAGGTCAAGGCGTTCATCATGGTGAAATCCCCTTAAGTTAAATGGGTGCATTCCTATCAAAGAAATAAATGTACGACTCATGAAAAAGTAGAAAAATGTGTTCTACCCATCTAAACCACCTCAAGCAAATTTGTTGCTAGGACATTTTACCCATCTCTTGCTCCATTCTCAGGTTGAAGACACCCGACCAGTCGATATTGGCTTTAGTCCATTAGGCCGTCTTCCCCAATCTTATACACCTTCGTGTCTTGTTTACGTTTTTGTAACGCAACATATGTTTACCTACTATGTTCTCCGTAATATGGTCCGCATAAGATAATACCATCAGCTTTGAAGGGCTGGTGCTTTAAGGAAACAGGTGTTGCAGCTTTTATTTCCCGGATCTCGATCCTGAAATAAGGCAATCCAGTGGAACACCAGACATTATCAAGAGATCCCGATTTCTTGATTTTCCATTTCGAAGGGAATGGTTAAACTCTCCTATGAGGCAGTAAGCAAGAACACTTGTGTTCACGTGCTTATGACATAAATTCGGTGAAATTCCGAAACGTATCGTCCTGCTCAACAGCTTCGTGCTCAAACAGCAACGATGCCGGAGGTCCACAGTCCTCCACCCAACCTTCAAGGCTGATACATTTATCTGACACAACACTGTGTCATTGGATTACCAACCCACTCTTTTCTATCAACACACACACATCTCTCAACCAATCACACCACATATCAGAAATTCACACCGTTCGACGCCCTGCTGTTGAACGGTTTGTTTTTTCAAGCGCCCTTTGGATTTGCTATAATTCTCCCCTGAGGATGAATGGGGACGGTTATAACGTATCGTGGTTTTGCGTGTGGATTCGCTGACAACATCTGGAAGCATACGTCAGAATGTACAAGAGGTCCTTGTGTCCTCACCTTTGTTTTTACAGAGGCCAAGTACACTTTATTCGCCGGTCGTGGATTCGGTTGCCTTCTCGGGCAGAGGCAAGAAAAACAGACGTGTTAAACGTTTTCCAGATATTCACCCTCCGCCAATCCCCCAAGGCGAACCGGCACCGGGCATTTTTACCGTCGCTATGCCAGACACCGGCCTACCCCTCCAGTTTTATCTCAAGACCAGCAAAAGCAAAGCCCCTGGTACTGTAAGCTATGAATGGGAAGATCACCGTATCGGTTCTCAACAATTGGATGTCACCCATAGGGTGTCCATGGAGCTACAGGTGCAAGGCCGAAAGCACCTCAAAAAACAGGGCATGAATGCATACAGTTACGATGGGCTTCCTGCCGGAGGGCCGGTCACGCGTCTGGACATCCGGAATATTTCAATGCCCTATGAGTCCGAAGAGATGAAACAAACAGTATTACCGGCCTTACTGGAGTATGCGGTGTATAAGAGTCGGGAACTGGGTATGGAGGGTCGGGTATCCTGGACCTTTAGAAAAGACAACTGGGCCTGGTACACCACGGCTATGAATGCGGGTTTTGTCCCCCGCCCGGAGCGGGAAACCCCACAGAAGCAGCCTTCAAAAACGATGACGATGACGTTGCCCTCTGCGCATATCCAACGCATCCTGAAATCTCCCAGGTACCATCTTCCGGTTAATGCTGCCGTTGTCATTCCCAATCCGCTACTTTTTCCCAAGCCGGAGTTCTGGGCCCTGCCTGTGCCCAAGACTCAAACACCATGGCTGAGCTTTGACACGCAAGGTGAGGCAAAGCCTGTTTCGACGGCCTCAACCGGACCAACGCTGATGGTTACACCCAATGGTCATGCTTATCTGTATCCCGGCACCGGCGACAATCCAAAAGCCACCCTCGTGTCCCGATCCGTCACGCTTGCGGACAGCCCCATCCGACTGTATACCGAGGATGAATTCCAGATAGGGAACAAGGTTTACCTGTTGAGTGCGGCCGGTCTCCACCTGCTGACCAGTCAAGCCGAGGTATACCGTTCTATGTTCCCCACCGGGCTCAAGGATCTCCAGTTCCAACAAGGCAAAATTGGAAATTGCTTCTTTCTGGCAGCCGTCAAAGCATTGACGTATCATCCGCAGGGTAAAGTCACTTTGGCCAATCTCCTAAAATCTCATACCGATGAGCGCGTCACCCTGCGCCTTACAGCATTTCCTGAAAATCCATTTACCCTGAGCCCCGATACCAGCTATGTGCCCAACGGCGTCAAAACACCGAACCCGGCGTTAAAACTGCTTGAAGAGGCCTTTGGCCGGTTGCGCCGTCAGTTTGGCTGGGGAGGGAGGTCACTGTCGCATGATCTGTCCAAGTGGCTTGATGGCGGAGACCCGGCAGATAGTCTTTACACCCTTACAGGCTGGCCTACGGAGTATTACAGCGGTACTGAGCGCCATACCAAGGCCAAACCCAGATCGGGGAATGTGACGTTCTCTGATATCGAAGATGACCATGGTTCCTCTTGGCGAGCCTTATGCGCCT
The DNA here is from genome assembly GCA_041697335.1 of Vampirovibrionaceae bacterium NZW_1234. GTDB lineage: Bacteria > Cyanobacteriota > Vampirovibrionia > Vampirovibrionales > JAGQHJ01 > JBGUGD01. Next base: position 184,817 of record JBGUGD010000025.1, read on the forward strand.
ACCTGGATCATCTGGCCGACAACCCCGAGAAATATATCGTGACTGCCGACACCCCCGAACGTCGTAAAACCTACCATAATCTCATTCGTGGTGGGTTTGTCGACCCCGATTGCCGACTGCTGGAAAACCATGCATTCGCCGTTTGCCGCATTAACAAAGCGCAAAGAACGCTGACCATTGTCGATCCCCATTATGCCGGTGACAACGCCAGCGAAATTACTCTCAGATATGCCGATGCATATTATTATTTCTCCGGGTTTAACGTGGCCCGAGTGCCCCAGGAGTATCATTTTAAACCTGTCGTTCTCCCCGAGAGCGCCCCAAAACGATGGCTCTATCGGGTCGCCCTATTTTTAAGCCGATTCATGTGACCTGCCCTCAACGCAATCGTCTTTCGATGACAATCCACGTCGGAGCATAGAGATTACATGAGGCGATAGTGGGGGTATCGGGCTTTAAAAGCGGTTATGGCGTCATCGGCTTGGGCTTGAAACTGGGGCATCAGTGCCATGGCGACATAATTTTCCTTGGAAGACATTCGGGTGACGGCAGGCAAAAGATGATGATACAGACATGTGGTTTCAAGCCCCAATGGGGTCCGATCCGGGTCCAGGTCGTCTCGTCGCCACTCTTCACCGAAACTGCGCGCGGCCATTCTCGAGAGCCGCACAATTCCTTCATCCATCAATATATCGAGGACAGCTTCGTGATCATCACTGTTCACAAGTTTCGGCGGTGTTTTGTCCTGCCATGTCCTGACCAGAGAACTGACTCGGGGAAAGGGGAATGTTTTCGAGGATTCCAAGGTATCCACCAACTGACGCACCAATTCCTGGCGGACCTCACGACAAGGGGCGATGGCATCCGCAGCATAAGGATTTCCCTTACCTGCCAACGTAGGTAAATGATGTTGCATCAGCGCCGAAACAAGCCGAATCTCCATTGCCAGCCGCATCGGTGCCGGCATAGACACTTGCTCCGAATTGTCGAATGGGTTTTCCGTATACGTATTGTATTTGGCTTCATACAGTTTCTGGGTCAGCAGCATGGACAAATCCCGTGCTGCTTTTCGGTTCGGATTCCGAATATCCGAAGGCACCTCGGGCTTAATGGCCTGGACCAGCTTCAAAAGATTCTGGTAAGGAAAAATCGAGGGATTTTGCATCAGGGTCATAAACGACTCCTGAAGTTTTTCCCGGGCTGTATCGGCCAGGCGCAACCCCTCCAAAGCAAAGGGATTCTGTTCTTCTTTCAACAGTCTCATCAGGCCTGGATAAATATCATCCCGCAGGGTTTGCAGTTGCAGATGATGCATTTCCCACTCTGGAATGCGACGCCCCTGACGAACAGTGCTTCGCATCCCAAATTCCGCATATAGCTCATTGACCCCTTGACGAAGTACAGCCAGCACCTGCTCATGGTCATGATCCAGTCCCCCGTCCGGGGATGGCGGAAACCCATGAACCAACGCACTCATCAACGGAAACACCAAGCCGGGGGAGGCCGACGCCGGATTTGAGGATCGGGCCACCGAGGCAAAACGCACGAAGACATCTTCCACCTTGGTGTTCGAGGCATTCCGTCTCAGAACATTGGGAGATAACGTCACTGTCGGACGCTGGTGAGCTTTGGTGAATCCTGGCAATGAAAGCGGATCTGTCATCACATTCCTTCTTAAACATGGTTTGTCTACAGAAGATAGAACAACAGACCTGTTGCAAAATTGCGCCGACGGCATCCATTATGAAGTGCTTGTGACAAACCTAAAGAGGGACTCTTGACGAGCCCCTCTGTGATCCAACAGCCTACTAAGCGTCATATACCAGTCGATACAGAACTGATTCGATATCGAAATTCCCTGTCTGACGTTGTCCCGAAGAGCCACCCCGCAACATTCCCAGGAGATTGAGTTCTCCGGGGCCTGTGAGAATGGCTTTGGCGAACTGGCCTTTCATCTCCGCACTTGGGCCATACCCAGATAACGGGGAAGACGCACCATTCACATTCGCCATAGACACACACTCCCTATTTGTCTGACCTTTGTTATTTAAATAAAAAATATATCTTTTGGATAATTGCGCGTCAAGAAGAAAAAAACTAAAACAAACCAGGCCAACTAACCGGAGACCCTCTTCCAGAATGATTGAGAGCGAAGTTACATTTCGTTACACGACACGAGGTTCAAATGCAGGGACGCTTAAGACACCATCGATAGCTCTGGAGACAGTGGAGCAGAGTTATCAGGATGAGACTCTTCGGGCAAGGTTGGGGCCAAGGGCAACGGCATGTCCTGATGAAACTCGAGGACATAGCGGAAGTGATCGTCCATTAATGGACGAAGTGCTTGAACCGCCGCTTGGGAATCGACCCAGAATTGCTGTCCCACCACCATGCGAGTCCGATCCGGCCAGTGCAGCACGACCGGGTCCTCCCCCTTGCATTGGCGGAATATTTCCCGCAAATACGCCACATCCTCGTAGCGAGGAGCCTGCTTAAACTTCAACTCCAGTACCTGCAACTGTTCCAGCGGGCGCATGGTGTTCACCACGATACTGTAGGAATCATCTCCCCGAAATTGCAGCTTGCCGGAAATCACCACCTTGCCGCCATCCACCAGAAGCTCGGCGAACTTCTCGATAGAATCGCTAAAGGCTACAAATTCCACACTGCCCGAGAGGTCTTCCAGTTGCCCGATACGCATCGGTTTATTGGTCTTGGTAATCTTGTGGACCATGGACGTAATCAGCCCCGCCAGTATTACGTGAGTGCCGTCACTGAGTTCACCCAGTTCCTTCACCGAGGCCGTCGCCGCCAGGGGAATCACATCAATCACGTCATCCAAGGGGTGCGAGGTGACATAGGAACCCAACAGCTCCTTTTCCGATTTTTGGATCTCTTTAGGCGTGAATTCATCCGGCTCGGAGGTCAGTACAAGAGCTTCTTTATAGCCGGTGTCCTCGGCGCCACCACCGCCACCCAACGCGGCAAATAAACTCACCTGACCCGTCTCCCGCCGCTCGGCCAGACGAGCGGCATATTGGTACAGGGTATCGATATTGTTAAACAGCTGCTTTCGCGAGATACCAAAGGAATCAAAGGCACCCACCAGGATCAGGCTTTCCAGATTCCGGCGATTCACGGTTTTCATGTCCACCCGCTCGCAGAAATCTTCCATCGAGGTAAATTCGCCCTTGTCGCGCCGGGATTCCAGGATCCGATCCACCACGGCTTCACCCACGTTTTTAATGGACGCGAGGCCAAAACGGATGTCCTGGCCGTCGGGGGTGAAATCGGCATCGGACTTGTTGATGTCCGGCGGCAACACGTTGATACCCATCTTGCGGGCCGTCAGAATATAAAGCTGAATCTTGTCCAGATCACTGCTGACACTCGACAGAAGGGCCGAGAGATATTCCACCGGGTAATGGGTTTTCAGCCACGCCGTCTGATAGGCGACAAAGGCATAGGCTGCCGAGTGAGACCGGTTAAAGCAGTACTTGGCAAACTCGGTCATATCATCAAACAGGTCGTTGGCAACTTTTTCGGGGATGTTGTTATTAATGGCCCCTTCCAAAAAAGTGGCCCGCTGCTTGTTCATTTCCTCTTCTTTTTTCTTCCCCATCGCCCGACGCAGCAAATCCGCTTGTCCCAGCGAATAGCCGCCCATCACCTGAGCAATCTGCATGATTTGCTCCTGATAAACGATGGTTCCGTAGGTGTCTTTCAGAATGGGTTCCAGACAGGGGTGCGGGAACTCAACCTTGGATTTTCCGTGTTTGCGTTTGACGAACTCTTCCACCATGCCGGAGTTCAAGGGTCCCGGACGAAACAGCGCCACCAACGCGTTGATGTCTTCGAAGTTCGTGGGCTTCAGCTCCTTCACCAGGGCTTTCATCCCGCCGGATTCCAACTGAAAGACCCCATCGGTCTGACCGGCCGAGAGCATCTTGAACACTTGGGCATCGTCCAGCGCCAAGTGACTCAGGTCCAGGGTTTCATTCTTGTGCTTTAGGACCAGCCGCACCGTATTTTCCATAATGGTCAGGTTGCGCAGGCCCAGAAAGTCCATTTTCAGAAGCCCCATCTTGGCCACGTCGTCCATGGAGAACTGGGTTACGACTTGGCCTTCTTTGGAATGTTGAAGCGGGGCAACCTCATCAAGGGGATCCTTGGAGATCACGACACCGGCTGCGTGAACCCCGGTGTTGGAGTTCACCCCTTCAATCTGCAAGGCCAGATCAATGACTTCCTTAACCTTGGGATCGCTTTCATAGAGCTTGCCCAGCTCGGTTTCCGGGGCAATGGCATCTTTCAGCTTGGTCCCTGGGGTCGCCGGAATCAGTTTGGCCCACTTGTCGCTTTCGGCAAAGGGGATTTCCATCACCCGGGCGACGGCCTTTAAGGCCGCTCGGGCCGCCAGGGTCCCAAACGTAATAATCTGAGACACCCGCTCCTTGCCATACAGGTCCGTAACGTACTGAATCACCTGTTCCCGCTTGGCGATACAGAAGTCGATATCAATATCGGGCATGCTGATCCGCTCGGGATTTAGAAAGCGCTCAAACAGCAAATTGTGCTCGATGGGGTCAATATCGGTAATCCCCAGCACAAAGGCGACGGCGCTCCCGGCTGCAGACCCCCGCCCGGGCCCAACGGGAATATCGTTCTTGCGGGAGTAGTTCATGAAATCCCACACAATCAGGAAGTAGGCCGGGAAGCCCATGTGGTTGATGACATCCAGCTCCAGATGCAGCCGTTCGCGAATCTCGTCGGTTACCGCCGGATAGCGTTCCTCGGCACACTTGAACACCAGCTCTTCCAGATACGTGGCGGGTGTCATGCCTTCAGGCACCGGGTAATCCGGCAGAATCGATTTTTCCAGTTCCAGTTCCAGATTGCATTTGTCGGCAATGGTCAGGGTCATATCAATGGCCCGGTCCACAATGTCCCGATCGAGATTAAAGAACCCTTGAGCCACTTCGTCCCCGTTTTTCACATAAAACGTCGGCCCCGAAAAGCGGTTTCGGGAGGGATCGTTCAGGGTCTTGCCGTTTTGCAGACAGAGGATAATATCGTGCATGGTGGCGTGTTCGGCCTTGGGGTAATAACTGTCGTGGGTGGCCACCAGTTCAATGCCCAGTTCCTTGCCGATTTGCACCACTTCGGCATTCATCCGATGCTCGGCTTCATTGCCGTGGTCCTGGATTTCCAGGTACAGATCCTCACCAAAGACCGACTTCAGGAAGCGGGCGCGTTCGCGGGCTTCTTCCGGATTGTTTCGCAAAATCGGATGCCCCAGCGGCCCGGTCATCCCGGAAGTCAAGCACACCAGCCCGGCAGAGTATTCGGCCACCTGCTCCCAGTTCACCCGGGGTTTATAGTAGAAGCCTTCCAGCTGGCCCTTGGAGACCAGCTTCACCAGATTCTGATAGCCCTGGTAATCCTTCACCAGGAGAACCAGGCGATAGTTCTGGCGCTTGGTCACCCGATCCGTCGGATCGCCGTCAATCACATAGAGCTCGCACCCGATAATCGGCTTAATTCCTGCAGCCCTGGCCTTCTGATACAACTCCAGCATGCCATACATCACGCCATTATCCGTAATGGCCACGGCCGGCATATCGTTTTGCACGGCAATATCAATTAACTGGGGAATCTTGGTGGCCCCTTGCAGAATACTGTAGTGCGTATGAACGTGGAGCGGTACATAGGGTCTGGGCATCGATAAACTCTCGCTCGGCTCTCTAGAACAGTAAAACGACGGAATATCTTGTTAAAAGGCCCTACACGGTCCCGGTCGAACCAAGGCTCCCGCGATGCAAGGCAAGGATGACACGCTCGTCCATGGGGTCACCCGCTGTTTCATAATCCTCCTGGGATCCGTCTCATCCTATTCTGCCATACGTCCCCATCCAATCCCAAGCGCTTCCCCTACTACGTGGCATGTAACAGTTACATTTCCCAACGCGGTCCCTTCAACCCGCCAGGCGCCCGCATCCACATCCGGAGCAACAATACCACATTGTAAACACCCATTTACACAGTCCATCCGGAGCAAATACAGCGATTTACCTTGAAAACCGCTAATCTAGCGCTTCATATTTCCAAACACACCTTCAGATTTATACGCATGAGCCGATACCCAACGCATGTCGTGCAGCGATCAAGGTGTGCCATTGATGAGGATAAACAGGTCTTTTAACGGGTTTACCCTGGTAGAAAACATGGTTACCGCCGTCATTATCGGCGTTATTGTGACGTTTTCCCTCACGTCTCTCGTCCAGAATAACCAGAAGGCATCCATCGACTCGAAGATAAAAACCACCCAGCATCACCTGCACGAACTGGCCGCAATGGCCAATGTAAACGGCAACATGAACCGTCCACCCAGTGATATTTTCAAGTCATTGGCCGGTGTTGCCGATGTAAGAAGCTTCACGGATATGGCGGAGATGAAAACCCCTTTGGGTAAACTCCGTGTGCCCCATCAATGGGCACCCAACGCCAAGGGCGTCGCATTAATCCAGGCATTTCTGGACGAGGCACCCGATGCCGACCCCGAGTGTTTCGTGATATTTCAGTCCGGCCATGTACAACAGGCAAACGGACTATCCGGGTGCAACAATAACAGTGTCACCTGGGATGAGATTCTCAACGAGCTGGGCCACGACAACCCCATCGCCCAGGATGCTTTTGAGGACTACCAACACCTTGCCAACAATCCACCATCCGCCACGGAATCGGAAATTTCAACGGATTTCCCCTTTGACGACGCTGATGAGAGGGAAGATGTCTCAGAGCCGCCCCCACCGAATCCGGGCTTTGGATTGGATGCACCGCCCCTGACACTGCCCATTACCCTCAGTTGGTGTGAAGAACTTTACACCCCTGTTGACGGGTCACTGCCCCAATTCGATCCAATCAAGCTGACCGATGCCACTGCCGCCTTCGGCGGAAAAACGTTAACGCAAATTCAGCAAACCACAACCACCAACGCTGGGCTGATTAAGTTTCGCGAGTTTCTGGTCGGCGGTGGATTCAACTATCTGGATACCAACGGCAACAAAAAGCTGGAGACGACCGAACTGAACGCGGCCGCCAGTCTGGACAAAACCGACACCACCGGGTCATCGGGCGGAAACTACGTGCTGAGTTATGCCGATCTTCAGAACCGCATCGGCAATAACAATTTAAATGCCTGCAATCTGGTCGAACAACGAATTGTCGATGCTGAAGCCGCCATTAACCAGGCTGCACAGGAAAGAGACACAGCCATCACAGCCGCAACCAGTGCCTACTATGCCGCCCTCGAAGAAGCCACCAAGGACAAGCAGGAAGCCATTAACGCTGCCACGGCGGCCAAGAACACGGCGCTCGCGCAAGCCGATGATGCTCGGGATACGGCGATTGCCGAAGCCGCAGAAGCCAGAGACAAAGCCTTGGCCGAGGCACAACGGGTCAGAGATGCCATCATCGCTGAAGACGAAATCAATATCCGAGCCATTCGCGACAGTGCCATTGCCGAAGCCAAGGACGCGCGAGACGCAGCGATTCGCATTGCCACTGAAATCCGGGATAACATTCTGGATGCAGCCAAGGCCCTTCGGGATGCAGCAATTGCAGAACTCGAAGCCGATAGAATCGCAGCCATCGCTGCCGCAAAAGATATCCGAACCAATGCCATTGCCGAAGCTCTGGCCCAAAAGAACGAAAGCCTGGCTGTGGCTCTTGACGTCAAAAATGCCGCTATAGCTCAGGCTGCCAACGAGCGTGATGCCATTATTGCCGAGGCCACACGTGTCAGAGATGCGGCCCTCCAGGAAGCCATCGCAGCACGAGACGCCGCCTTACAGGCAGCTACAACCGCCGCTCAGCGTACAGCCGCCATCAATGCATACAATCGTGCGGTTTCAATTGCCAACACAACCTACAATCAAGCTACAAATGCCGCAAGAACCCGGTACAACAGTGCTGTCCAAACGGCCAATGCAACCTACAACAGAACGGCCAACATCGCCAACGCAACCTATAATTCCAGCGTATCTGCCGCCAATGTTGCTTACAATGCAGCGGTTTACGATGCCAATGTGACCCGGAACAAAGCGGTGTACAATGCCAATGTCGCCTACAACGTGGTGGCAACCACTGCCAACGCCGCTCGCAATGTTGCCGTGGGGGCAGCCAATTCGGCCTACGCCATTGCGGTCAATTCTGCCAATACCAATTACGCCATTGCCTACAGAACAACCGCCAAAACGGCAGAGGCCAATTATCAAAAGACCGTCACTGCGATTCAGACGACCTACAACCGTCAAGTAGCCACCGCCGATGCGGCCTACAACCGGGCGGCACAAGTGGTCAATACCCGTTTCAATGCTGCCGTTCAGGTGGCCAATGCCAACCACACCCGCGACGTCAACACGGCAACCCATCTTCGCAACGTTGCCGTCAATGCCGCAAAAACGGCTTATAGCGTCGAAACCCGGGTTCATACGGCGGTACTGAACCAAAGCCGTCAACAGGCCGGACGCCTCATGGCTGCCGAGAACAATCTACGAACGGCCAACCAGCAACTTCAGAATGCAACTACCCCCCAAGGTGTCCGAACCGCCCAAGTCCGCCTGTATTACGCCAGAACCGCCGTCGCTTCGGCCCGCCGTTCCATCACCGGATAACCGGTTTCAGGTTAGACAGTCGAGTCGGATCTTTATCCGTCACGCCACGCCTTCGCCTCTGCACCCGAAAACGTCCCGAATCGCCGTGCGATGCATTGGGCATAAAATGGTTTTCACCCGCGGCCCAGAGAGCTGTCCTTTGGCCGTCCCACACCGTGACCAGGGAAGCGGGAATGAATCCCCGGAAGTCATCATCGAAGAGGAGGTAGCCTCGTTTTTAAACACCTATGATAGAGCCTATCATGCCGGAGAACCCAACATTAAATACCGACTCACTCAGGAGTGACACGCTCTTCCAGCACACGCGCTATTGGATTGAGCAGTCCATGTGGCCGATACACTACCTTCGCTTTATGGTTGCTGCCGGGGAAAGAAGCAACCGCATCCTGGAAGTGCATTACCATCCCAATACCCCTCCCTTTAAAGGCTACTTCTACAAACAAACCGAAACACCCGTCTTTGAACTTCAACGGGTAAAACCGTATTCGGCATCCTACGATATTGTCTGGGCCACAGGTGAACGATTGGGGCAACTGGATCCATTCTTGAACTGGGCTCGAATCCCAAAACCCGAATTCCGATTGTTTGTTACATCAATCGAACTCACTCCTATCTTGCTGATATAGCGAAAACATTCGCCCTAAACTCCCCCGTGGTTTCAGAACAGGCTCTTGAGCAGAAAATGATGCTCAGACCTCATGTTTAACATAGCAGGAATTGACGAATCTCACAAAAGCCCATGGCATTAAGGCGCTCCCGGATGAAGCAGACCGACACATTTTTCGTGCATGGCAGTAAACTGCGATTGCGACCCAACAGCCATATTCCAGTGTCATTCATCAACTTTACGTTCACAGCCCCTGGAATAAAGCAGCGGTATTATATTGAAAATTTTCATAGCCTTCACGGATCGATTGATGAATTTCAAACGTGACATTATCCAGTTGATTTTTCAGAGTCTGGGCCTGTTGTTTTTTGGAGTTCAGGTTCGTTTGAAACGTCTGCATGAGCGTATCACGTTCAGCAATTTTTTGATTTATTTCCTGATTTAATTGTTGAATCTCTTGATCATAAACCTCTATTTGAGATTCATTCGAGGCAATAGTTTGTTCAATGTTATTTACACTTGCCTCCAAGGAACAAATCGTATCTTGAGGTAAATTGCTATCGTCATTCAGATTAATTGACTGTAACTGGTTTCTTGTCTCTTCCGCAGCTAACCGATCATTCACGGCCGCCTCTTCATTATTCATGATCTCGGTCTGGTCAGAGATCAGAGCACTTATGATCGACTGTACCTGTTGTTGAGAAACCGGCTGTTCCAATCCGCTTAAACTACTCGATAAGCCTTCTAGTACACCTTTGGTATAATTCAGTCTGGCATTCTTACGGGATAGAAAATCACGGGTTTCTTGACGTTCATCCCGTTCCTTGGTTAAGGAATTAATGTCATTGGTCCGGGATTTATACAATGCACTGTAGTCAATTTTAAGCGTCAGCATGTCCCCATGGAGATCACTGATCTGACCATGCAAATTCTCGAATTGCGTTGTCAAATTCGTAATCGTTCCCATTAATTGATTTGCCATTGTTGTGGCTTGGGCTTTCATCCGAGCATTCAGGATTGGTGCTTTGTTCGGGTCAGCCTGTATGCGCATAAAGGTCGGGTATACACCAGGCTGTAGTAGCTGTGAATTCGCTAATCCCATCATTTTGGAGACTATAGGTTCGTTATTTCCATTTAAATTGTAGTGATCGACGCCAAACACATGATAGATGCCCTTCTTTCTTTCAGGTTTATATTCATACCAGACATCGGTTGCAAGCTTATAGACTTGCTCATAATTAAATAAGGGCACCTGAACAGGTTGACTGGCCTCTTCAGTCGTCGTTGTCGTTGGAGTTGTATTAGCTGTTGATTGAATAGAGGATGCTTGCTGTGAGGAATTCATTGCCGACATAGTGGTTGCGGAAGCAGAAGAGCCTGCTAAAGCTGAAAATGCATTATTTAGTGGAGACACGGGCGTGGATGAGACAGAATTTATCGTCGTCATTTGACTGGGTGTACTGTTGACAGCGTTAGTAGATGTGCCTTGAGTCCCGCTATTGAGCGTGACATTCGGTATGGATTGATTTGTAGAAATAAGAGGGTGCGGAAAAAGGTTGTGAATTTTCTGAGGCGTTAAAATAGAGGAAAGGCATTGAGAGAGGAGCTTTCCAAATGAATTTTGCACAGTTTGTTGTGAATGAGGTCTGTCCTGAGTACCGATTT
>JBGUGD010000026.1:0-55088 GCA_041697335.1 Vampirovibrionaceae bacterium NZW_1234
TCCCGCTACGACCAATTTAGAAAACTGTCTGTGCGTTACGAGCGGAACCCTTACCATTACAAAGCCTATTGGTACTTGGCTGGAGCCGTTTTAAACCTCTCTCGATTAACGGGATAAGCTCTAGTCATCGACCTCCTTCAAATTGATAAGTAACTTACACATCAAAAAGAACACTATTAACAATGCTCTTCTACTCATATTATATTCAAACTCTTGACAAGACTGGCTGGCTTTAAGATTTTTTTAAGAAAATTGCAAAAACATTGGCTTGTAACCTGAAAAAGCCTTTCTTGAGAGGCTTTCATCTGTTTTTGCAAGTGAGGAGAAAGTGGGGAGTTCCCCTAAAAAAATTAAAAGCCCCTTTTGCGGAGGCTCTTATCTGTTTTTTGTTTCCCTTACTGGGTTTCGTTATTTTACTTTTTGAAGAAATATGGGCCATCGGTGACTCGAACACCGGACCTCACCCTTATCAGGGGTGCGCTCTAGCCAACTGAGCTAATAGCCCACGCATCTCACGGTATTTAAAATTTTAACCGGTCAATGTGGTTTGTCCAGTAGTCTGACGAAATTGGTCGAATCCGCAAGGCGAGAGGCGGGCTTGTTACATTTGGCAACAAAGGGGGAATGGATCAAAGCCCGTCATCACAGGGGCTTGGGAGCGTGCGCCGGCGGATTACCCGAAAATTGACTAGCAACTTTTGCCTTGTTTCGCTTTTATATAGTCACAATTAGGGAAATTGGTGTTGCAGGGGGTCAAAGAGTATGTTAAAACCGTTGAGGTTAACACTGGAGTACGAAGGTCGGGGAAAGCTATCTGTGAACAGTTTTAAGCAATTGAATCTGACCCAGCAAGTTATTTTGGCACTTGTTCTGGGCTTATTGGTGGGATGGCTTGCACCGGCCATTGGCTTGGCCATTAAACCGATGGCAACCCTGTTCCTGCATATGATTAAAATGCTCATTGCGCCCCTGCTCTTTGCAACCCTGGTGGTCGGTATCGCCAATGGCGGTGACCACAAAAAGCTGGGACGGATTGGCTTTAAGACCATCTTGTATTTTGAAATCGCGACCACCCTCGCCTTGGTTATTGGCTTGGTTGTTGCCAATGTCTTTCAGCCCGGTGCCGGATTAAGTCTTGCTCTTGGCAACGGGCATATGTCTGAACTGGGAGAATTACAGGCCAATGCGGGCAAAATTTCCCAGGATCACTCCCTGTGGAGCACCATTTTACACGCGTTTCCCACCAGCATCGTGGATGCCATGGCCCGTGGCGATATTCTTCAGATTGTGATTTTCTCGGTCTTCTTTGGCTTGGCTTTGTCGGCCGCAGGCGATCGCGGCAAGCCGATTCTGCATGCCCTGGAGAGCCTGTCTGAGATTATGTTCAAATTTACAGGCATGGTCATGGCCTTTGCCCCGATGGGGGTCTTTGCGGCCATCTCGGCAACAGTTGCGACCAACGGTATTGCCATTCTGTGGATTTACGCCAAGCTGGTGTTCTCCTTGTATTTTGCATTGGCGCTTTTCGTGGTTGCTGTGTTGGTGGTGGTTTGCGCCATTATTCGCGTGCCGTTCTTGAAGTTTATGAGTGCCATTAAGGAACCCTTTTTGTTGGCTTTCTCGACGGCCAGCAGCGAAGCCGCTTTGCCAACAGCAATGCGGGTTATGCAGAAATTTGGTGTGCCTAAAGATGTGGTGGGCTTTGTGATGCCCACCGGCTACAGCTTTAATCTGGATGGCAGTACCTTGTACCTGGCGTTGGCCACGCTCTTCATCGCCCAGTTGGCTGGGATTCAGTTGTCCATTTCACAACAAATCCTGATTATGCTGACTTTGATGATCACCAGCAAAGGTATTGCGGCTGTTCCGAGGGTGAGTCTTGTTGTGCTGACCGGCACATTGATTGCCTTTGGCCTACCTGTGGAAGGGGTTGCCGTTCTCTTGGGGATCGATCACTTCCTGGATATGGGGCGGACCTCCGTAAACCTGGTTGGAAATTGTGTGGCAACGGCGGTTGTTGCCCGGTGGGAAGGGGTATTGGATGACGAGAAAATCCAAAACTTCCAACCCGAATCGGTAATACCAGCCGAAGCACCCGCACCGGTTCTCACGTTGGTACCGCAGTAGTTTTTAGCCGTAAAAATACCGTCATCAGGTGGCTTTTAGAAAAAGATGCTTTGAAGTTTTCTCTGAGCTTCTTTATTAAGGCGTTGCCATCTTCTTTAAGGCAGAAGAGGATTGACCGTGCCATTGTTGCGGGTCTGCCGGTGCTTGAGGCTGCTGGAAAAGCTCCCGATGGGGTCTGAAATCACCCTTGTGGAAGGGAAAGGCTTTGAGCCATTGTTGCTGAAAGGACTGGTTGGATTCTTGAATCAAGGCTTGGTAGGGCTTGCTCATCAGGACAATGGTGTTCTCGGCCCACGATACCGTGGTTATCAGACTTAACAAGACACCGAATACCAGAATGCGTCCAATCTTCATGAAAATCCCAATCGCTCCTAGGTTGTATTTGATAGTCCATTTAAACCCAAGGATGATCTGAAATTGCGCCCTTTGTCAATCCTCCCAATGTCCGCTGGGGGAATTGTTTATGAAATGATCTTTAATTCGGGTGGCTTTAATTGCATCTTTTGCCAAAGTTGCCGAAACCCTAAGGGAGTCATTCGAATTTAGAGTAACACCATCTCGGGGTAATACATGGTTCAACGGTCAGACGGACTTGGGCAAGGCCCCATCAATAACTCCCAGCCATTGCAGGGCAAAGCATTTCAAGATGGCTTGGTGCAAGACGCCTTGTTGATTGGCGAGCGATCCGGTTATGACGACTACCGAAACTGGGGGAAATCCCCAAGGTTGAATCCGGCCGCTTTGTCTGATGAACAGTGGGGTGTTGTGCTGTTTTACTTTACCCTGCTAAAAGGGGCTGCCCGGCGAAACCTGGCTAAGAACACGGTTAATACACCGCTTCCACCCATGCCTCCGCCGCCCATGCCGCGGCAGGAAAATCAAACGCAAACCGATCAAAAGGGGGTTGAGCCCCCGCCACCGCCCATGCCTCCTCCGAGAGAGGATATGAAGAAGGTGGATAATTTGCCGCCCATGCCTCCGCCCCCGCAACCCCCCATGCCCCCTCCTCCACCCATGCCGGTGGATAAGATTGTGTACAACCCGCCACCGCCCATGCCCCGGGATGACAAGAAGGTCGTGGATAATCCGCCACCCCCGATGCCTCCCCCGCCCCCACAACCACCCATGCCGCCACCGCCGATGCCGTTTTTGGACAAGTGGATTAAGAATCCGCCCCCGATGCCCCGGCCTCCTATGCCTCGGCCCAGAGACGATCAGTTTGTTTACGATCCGCCGCCACCCATGCCGCCACCGCCGCCGCAACCGCCTTTGCCGATGGACGATAAGTTCGTCTATCATCAGCCGCCCATGCCGATGCCTCCCATGCCTCGGCCGCCAATGCCGCGGCCCAGAGACGATCTGTTCGTCTACAATCCTCCCCCTCCCATGCCACCGCCGCCACAACCGCCTCTGCCGGTGGATGACAAGTTTGTCTTCAATCCGCCACCCCCGATGCCTCGGCCGCCCATGCCGATGCCTCCCATGCCGCGGCCGGTTTAGAGGAGTCTTTGCCCCAAATCTTGCAGCCGTGAAATTCTCACTGCCGTCCGAAGTGACGGGATTATCGCTATAATAAAATGAATGCGTGAATAGCCGCCATAGAGAACCAAGATGAGTTCAGAGCCCTCCAACGAATTTGCTTTAAAGCAATGGGTTGCAGAAAGCCTTATCAGGCAGTTACCCGAACAGAATATCAAGGCCAAGCTGGTGGCAACCGGCTACGATGAGGACTATGCTCTGTCTCTGCTGGAGGAGGCCAAGCCCTATATTGCAGCCTTCCCTGAAATTGGGCGGGAATTGGCGAAGCGGGATTGGCTTTTGGATGTCCTTCATCGGGTTCAGCGACAGTCGGCGCATACACAAACCATCGAGCGGCGTTCTGTTGATGAACTGTCCCGTGAGGCGTTTATCGAACAGTATTACACGGCCAATCGGCCTGTGATTGTTACCGGGGCGTTTCAAGATTGGCCTGCTTTAAAGAAATGGACCCCCGAGTACCTTTTGGAGCAGTTCGGTGAGGACACGGTTGAGGTGCAGACCCAGCGTGAGGCCGATCCCATCTACGAACACAACGCACATCAGCATAAGGCACGAATGCCCTTCCATCAGTTCATTGCCATGGTACTGGGCGCCGAATCCAGCAATGACTTCTATATGACGGGCAACAATATGGAAGAAAACAACGCGGTGCTGAAGACCCTGTTTGAAGATATGGGCCCATTGCCCCCATATCTTGAAGATCGGGGACCCGATGGCCAGAATGCCTATTTCTGGTTTGGCCCGGCGGGCACCATTACCAAATTGCATCACGACATCTGCAACGGTTTCCTGGCACAAATGTACGGGCGAAAACTCATCAAGCTTATTTCCCCGCTGCAGTTGCCCCACATGTACCATTATCTGAATTTTTACAGCCGAGTGGATCTGGAACAACCCGATTTGGACCAGTATCCTTTATTTAAAGAGGTCGAAATGACCGAGGTAATCCTGCATCCTGGCGAAATGCTGTTTATCCCGGTGGCGTGGTGGCACTATGTTCGGGCCTTGGATATCAGTATTTCACTGTCGTTTAATAACTTTTGTGCCCCAAACACCTACCCCACCTTTTATGAAGTGGCCG
The DNA here is from genome assembly GCA_041697335.1 of Vampirovibrionaceae bacterium NZW_1234. Taxonomy (GTDB): domain Bacteria; phylum Cyanobacteriota; class Vampirovibrionia; order Vampirovibrionales; family JAGQHJ01; genus JBGUGD01. Next base: position 4,748 of record JBGUGD010000026.1, read on the forward strand.
GCCCCGATCCGGAACAAGCCGACTGAGCGTCCATGTTACTGAGATGCTCTAGTTTAGCGGCTCGTTTTCAAAATACGTTTTGACGTTGCTGTTACTGACACCGGATAAACGGCAAATCTGTCGGCTGATTTCGGTGACGTTCCATTTGCCGGGAGTGGCAATGACCACGTAGGTCAGATCCATTTTATCTGTATCGGCGTCAGAGCGGACTTTGGATTCAATAATACGGTCATGGAAGTTCTGCTCCATCCAGCCCTGGGCCGAGGCGCTTTCAGAAATTTTTGTGGTAATGCTGACTCGAAGCCGGTTGAAAGTACGCGTGTTCTTGGCAAAGAAATGGCGCTCCATTTTGCCAATGGTAAACAGCACCAGAAAGGCCAGAATGGTGGAAATAATCGCCAGGCGAAACTGCCCGATGCCAACCATCATGCCAATACTGGCCATGGTCCATAAACTGGCTGCCGTGGTTAAGCCGCGGACCGTGGTGCCATGACGCAGTACTGCACCCCCGCCGATAAAACCAATACCCGCTACAATTTGGGCGGCCACCCGAGAGGGGTCCCGGACAACACGGTTATCGGCATTGGTGTAATAGGGCATATGCGATAGCCCATGATAAAAATCAGACAGAGAGACGATCGTGAAAATAGTTGACCCCAATGTCACCAGAATATGGGTGCGCAGCCCGGCGGACTTTTGGGTAAACTCCCGTTCAAGTCCGATTATGGCGCCAAGAACAAGTGATAAAAATATGCGAGGTATAGCTTCATTGGGATCCATAGACGCTATTATGCCAGAGTTCCGTTAAAGGGGAAACATCCGTTGATGCCGAGCAACCCCAAAGGTTGTTCAGGTCCGGTTTCGGTTGGCCGATACATTCCTCAAAGAGCCACTGGTAATTTTGGGGCCGAAACGCTATGATGCTTATAGGCGTTGAAGTTGCACCACGCTGGAAACGGAGGCAGCCAAATGTTTGGAATAACCGGGTTTAAATGTCAGATGCCCCATCTGTTGCGATTGACATTGGGCGTGGCCCTTCTCTTGGGAGTGACCGGCCTGGGATCAAGCAGCAATGCCCAGACCAATAGTTTTCCCGCCAATGCCAACCCGGGCGCTGTATTGCGCCATAGCCAGCAGCAGCAATTTTTGCAGCAGAATACACCCTACCTCTTTCGCCCTTTAAGTGAACAGGATGTCACCGGGCCCATTTCCCCGGAATCACCCATTACCATCGAGGATGGGGTTCTGCCTGGAAAAGAGCGAATTCAGGGTATTATTGTCACGCCTGACGGACAAACCATCATTGGGCCCCCAGAAGATGGGACGGATTCTCGCTAAGACAGTTTTCTAAGCCCGTCATCGGCTTGATGTGTTTTTATGGCCTCCCGAATTCACCCTGTGTGGGGAAGTCCGGCGCGTCTTTTATCCTGGCCAGCATTGCGTTACAGTGGGTCACGCTTGAAATCTGAAGAAAAGATTAACCCTAGCACAAGGTGAAAATCGGTTGTTTTTATATATATACAAACAAGGTTCAGTGTGTAGGATAACCAAGCGGTGTGGAGGTTTACCACCGAGTTATAAAATCAAATCGTAGCTTTGGCAACGCTCTCTTGAATTTTCGTCAAGGTATGAACAAGTCGATTTAACAACTGAAAAAGTTACCTGCATCATTCCTGACGCAGGCCACGACGAGTGAATCGGCGGCGTTTTGCACAGCTTCGATCTGCAAAACCAATTTTCCCCAATACACTCTCCAATGTCTGTCCAATTTTATCCCGGATTCCTGCCCGGGATTTTTATTTTTGTCGGTTTTTTGAGCGAGCACCCAGTGGCGCGTCGTAGAAGCTGTCGATGACGATTCCCAGGCGCAGCAACGGCAAAGCACAAGCATCAGAGGGGAGGAGTGTACCTAGGCCGGTTGTAAATCCTGGGCAATCAGATCATCAAAGGTTTCCGCTTTGATCAGCACCTCGGCCTTGCCCTGATCCACCAGAATCATCGCCGGTTTGGGCATCCGGTTGTAGTTGGATGCCATGGCGTAGTTATAAGCGCCGGTGCCAAACACCAGAAACAGATCGCCGGGGGCAATGCTTTCGGGGGCCATAAACTCGCGAATCAAAATATCGCCGGATTCACAGTATTTTCCGGCAATCGTCACCTTGCGGGTGCAGGGTTCATTGGGCTTGTTCGCAACCATGGCCGAATACACCGCTCCGTACAAGGCCGGGCGAATGTTATCCCCCATACCGCCGTCAATGGCCACGTAGGTTTTATTGATTTCGGTAATGGATTTAATGCTGCCGACCTGGTAGAGCGTTACCCCCGAGGTGGCCACCAGGCTTCGGCCCGGCTCCAGAATCAGGGTGGGCAGCGGGTAGTCGATTTCCTTGGCATAGCTGATAAGCTTGGCAATCAATGGCTCAGCCAAGGCGTCCACAGAGGGAGGATCATCCTCGCCCTGGTAGGAGATGCCGAGGCCCCCGCCCAGATTCAGGTGGGTCAGGGTCAGTCCGAATTCGGCCCGAATGGTTTGAAAGAGGTTCAGCATGACCTCAGCCAAATCCAGATACGGCCGAATCTCGAAGATTTGCGAACCAATATGGGCATGCAGGCCCACCAGCTCAATGGTGTCAGCGTACTGTTGGGTCAGTTGGGTCAGGGCTTCATTCAGCTGGCTTAGTGGAAAGCCGAATTTGCTGTCGATATGACCGGTTTTAATGTAATCGTGGGTGTGACATTCAATGCCTGGGGTAATGCGCAAGATGGCCTGGACTTTTTTCCCTTGGCCCAGGGATTGAACCACGTCATGGATCAGGGCCATCTCGTAGAAATTGTCGATACTGATTTTGCCGACCCCTTGGCCAATGGCCAATTCCAATTCCTGACGAGTTTTGTTGTTGCCGTTAAACACCACCCGCTCCAGCGGAAAACCGGCTCTAAGCGCCGTATAGAATTCCCCGCCCGAAACCACGTCAAGTCCCAGCCCTTCTCGGGCGATGAGAGAGCAGAGCCCCATGGAAAGATTGGCCTTACCGGCAAACAAGACATTTACCGGCGCGGGATAGGTTGAAAAGGCGTCTTTATAGGCCCGCATCATGGTGGTCAGGGTCAGCTTGTCCAGCACATACAGCGGGGTGCCGTAAGATTTGGCCAGGCTGGCAACGGAAACACCGCCAATGGAAACATCCTTGGCATCGGCAGAAACCTCAAAGGAGAGGGGTTTAATTTGGGTATTCGGGGAGGGACTCATAAGGGTGCGGACCTCAAAAATGCGTGACTCATGTCTCTCTCTGGGAACGTCGATTATTGTACCCTGAAATGCAAAATCCGACACGCCTTCGTATGAAGGTACCTGTGAGAGCTGAGTTTATGGAACTTTAGCAGGTGCGAAGCTTTGTTGCAGCAGGATCAGTGGTTAGCCCAGGCTGTCGAAAGGCGGTTTGCGGCCTTTTAAATCCTTCGGGTTGGAATTTTTATATTGGGATTTTGGAATGTCAGGCAATTGCGGGGCGGGAGACGGTCCCGTCGTATCGGCGAGGCGTCGAAGCAGATGCCATTTCAGCTGGGCTTTGATCCCATCAATTTTGGCAAGAACAGGGTCATTTTCGCCAAAAGATTGTTTGGCTCGGGTTTTAAGCTGGTCCAGTGCGCTGCTGGTTTCAAGGTACTGATCAAACGTCTTGCACCGATTGCCTTTGACCACCGCCCACTGTTCGCCATAATAAGTAGGAACCGGAAAAAAACTGGACCCGGCAATGGCACACGACAATTCCATGGCTTGATTCTGTGCAATCCCTGGCGATTGAAACCACGGTTGCTGATAGACACGGACTTCGTTTACAAAAAGGGGCATATCACCAAATATCCTATCGGGGCATCAAGCCGCTCGAACGCGAGCCGCCGTTTCAATAAAATAGGTCAAACGGAAAAATTGCGCATCAGGACCTGGGACATTCTTGCCATCGGTTTGGCCCCCCCGCAAGCGCTAGATTGCAAACAAACTTTACACACTGTGGGGAAGGGCCGATGTACAATAGAGGACAGCGCTACCCGAGAGAGTTTATGTCATTTCTATTGAACGTGATTTTCAGCGAAGCCGAAGGGCTTGAAGTCAAATTGTAAAGTACTGGCCGACAGCATGTTTATTAGAAACCCATCAGCCTTTGTGGTAGAATACGATCGGTCTAGGCGAATGTGCTATTGAGAGAAGGCGGAGAACCGAATCATGAATCCTCAGCCATTCCCAAGTAGACGTCAGCCCCCACGTTGCCTCTGTAACATGGGCGTCTCAACGAAGCGAGCAAAACAGAAAGTGTGGAATAGTCAGCATGGTAGAGAATACGATACCCGTGGCACCTTCTTCGTATGATGCAGATAATATCCGAGTCCTGGAGGGACTGGAGGCCGTTCGGTTGCGGCCTGGGATGTACATTGGGTCCACAAGCCAGCGTGGCTTGCACCATTTGATTTACGAGATTGTCGACAACTCGGTCGACGAAGCCTTGGCGGGCTTTTGTAATACCATTCACGTCACCGTCCACGAAGACAATAGCGTCACGGTTCAGGACAACGGCCGGGGGATTCCGGTGGCCATTAAGGCCGATACCGGCAAGTCGGCATTGGAAATTGTCCACACTGTCCTTCACGCTGGCGGTAAGTTCGGTGATGGCGGTTATAAGGTTTCCGGCGGCTTGCACGGGGTGGGTGCCTCGGTTGTAAACGCCTTAAGTGAAAAATTTGTGGTGGAAGTCAGTCGGGATGGCGCCATTTGGCACCAATCCTACCACCGGGGCATTCCGCAGCACGACGTGGAACGCATTGGTGAAACAGCTGTTACCGGTACCAAGACTACCTTTTGGCCCGATGCCGATATTTTCAGTGAAACCACCGACATCGACTGCGATGTCATCAGCGCTCGCTTGCGGGAAATGGCCTTTTTAAACAAGGGCTTGAAAATCGTCTTTCGCAACGAAAAGGTGGAAAACCCGGTCGATGAGATTTACCAGTACGAGGGTGGGATTGCCAGCTACGTCAGCTACCTGAACGAAAACAAGACCACCATCTACGAGGCTCCCTTCTACGCCGAGCGAACCCTGGATGATGTGTACGTGGAAATTGCCATGCAGTACACCGACTCCTACAGTGAGAACGTGCTGACCTTTGCCAACAACATCAACACCCATCATGGCGGGACGCACCTCACCGGGTTCCGGAACGCCCTGACCCGGGTGATTAACGATTACGCCCGGAAAAACTCGCTGTTGAAAGACAACGACCAGAATCTCTCTGGCGATGACGTTCGGGAAGGTTTGACGGCCATTATCAGCGTCAAGGTGCCCAACCCCGAGTTTGAAGGCCAGACCAAGGAGAAGCTGGGCAACAGCGAAGTCCAGGGTATTGTTCAGCAGGTCATGAACGAAACCTTCAACGAATGGACCGAGTTTAATCCCAAGCAGGCCAAGACCCTGGTGCAAAAAGCCATTCAGGCTGCCCAGGCCAGAGAGGCCGCCCGCAAGGCCCGGGAGTTGACCCGTCGCAAATCGGCTCTGGAAAACTCCACATTGCCTGGCAAATTGGCCGATTGCAGTAACCGGGAACCGGAACGCTGCGAAATCTTCATTGTTGAGGGTGACTCCGCCGGTGGTAGTGCCAAGCAGGGGCGTAACCGAGAATTTCAGGCCATCTTGCCCCTTCGTGGAAAGATCCTGAACGTGGAACGGGCCCGCTTGGACAAAATCTACAACAACACCGAGATTCAGAGTTTGATTCAGGCCTTGGGGATCACCATTTCCCGGAACGAGGAAGAATTTGATTTAAGCCGCCTGCGGTATCACAAAATCATCATCATGACCGACGCGGACGTGGATGGTGCCCACATCCGCACGCTGTTGCTGACTTTCTTTTTCCGCTATGCCCGCCCGATGGTCGAGGGTGGTTATGTTTACATTGCCCAGCCGCCGTTGTACAAGGTCACCGTGGGTAAGGAAGAGCGCTATCTTTACAATGACCGGGCCATGGAGCAAATGCTTCAAGAGCGCGGCCTGGAAAAGGTGATGGTTATGAGTGGCTCTCGCTCTCGCTCGGTGGAAGGCGACGATCTCAAACAGCTTCTGAGCCAACTCTCCAAGTTCTACGGCGCAAAGCGTTACCCTGCTATTGCCCGCCTGCCGGAACCCCTGGTGATGCATCTGGTTCAATCTAAAGTCGAGTCCACGACCTTGAGCACCATGGAGCAGGCGACGGCGCTGCAGCAAAGTCTGGCCGCCAAATTCCCGGATTATCAGTACCGTCTGGAAACCGAGGAAGAGTCCGGCAAAATCACGCTGTTCGTCAAAGAAATCCTCAAGACCGAGCAAGGCGAGGAAATTCCCAGAACCGGCACCCTCAACACGGATCTGTTGGACAGCCTGGAATACGAACGTCTGGTGACCTTGTATCCCGACGTGCAGGACTTCTTGCCCGAGTCCTTTGAGCAGGGCCTCCAGGTGACGGCTCCCAAGGATAACCTGGAAATCAAATCCTACGATGCCTTGCGCCAGTACATTGAAGCCAACGGGAAGAAAGGCTTATCGGTCCAGCGCTTCAAAGGGTTGGGCGAGATGATGCCGATTCAGCTGTGGGACACCACCATGAACCCGGCCACCCGGACCCTGCTGCGAGTCGAGATTGAAGATGCCGCCCAGGCCGATCGGATGTTTGATGTCTTGATGGGTGAACGGGTCGAGCCCCGTCGGAACTTTATCGAGACCAACGCCCAGTACGTCAAAAACCTCGACATCTAGTCGTTCTCGTTAAACATCATTCAGTTGTAGCCCTCAGCGTCATGAAAATGACCTGGGGGCTCCTCTATTCATGCGGACCTGGAAGTGAAAATCCGGGTTTAGCTGTCGTGTTTTTACCAAAACTGGGTGGGGCAGGAGCGTGTTGCCCAGAGGAACGGAAAAGTTTTCCGTTCCTTTCCAAAAATCGTGAGAAAAAGGCCATTTTGGAGACCTGCAGCATCTGAAATAATCACCCAGTTAGGCAAATAGAAACAAAATACTATACAAAGTAAATTGACTGGTTTATAATGGTAAGCGCTGAAATAGAAGCGATGGGTTATGTGAGCGCAAGGTCGCTCAGGACGAGGTGAACAAGCGATGAGTAACATCCAGGCCCCAAGAGGATTGTCTGTGCCGACGTTTCAGCCGGCCGGATCCAAGGGCGACGGTGCTGGAAACGGCAGCGGCGGGATGTATTTTGGCCAAGAGCCGGAGCAAGAGCAGCCTCAACCCAGCTACGACCAAGATTTTTACGGCTTTGATGACTTTTTTGATGCCGATGTGCCATACACGCCCCCGGTGGAGCCCCGCTCTCATGATGCCTTGACGGCGTGGAAGAATGCACTGGCCAAGATATTGTACGAAAACATCAGCAAAACCGACTTTCTGGCAGCCGGAATGGAACACCCCCAATAGGCTTAGTCGCACACTTCGGGCTCAAAGAACGCGATCTGCATTGGCTTGAACAGTTCCTCTGTTTGGTGGCTGAAATTTTTTCAAATCGCCTCATACTGAAAGAAGAAAGTCCCTGATGGAAGGCCGCCTGCAGATGTTGAGAAGATGTGTGCCCTTGGTTCTAATGTTATTCCTCTGCCACGTACCCTTGAGTGGGGCCGATACCCCGGCCTATGAGCAGGGAGTCAATGCCTATCGAAACGGCGATTATGAAAAAGCCTATCGTCAGTTCAAAGACGTGATTAAAACCACACCTGAGCGTGTGGAAGCGCACTATTACCTGGGTATTTCTGCGGCACAGCTTGGCCGGTTCAAGGAAGCCCGAGAGGCGTATCAAAATACCATCAAGCTCGCCCCCAATTCGGAAGCCGGGCAATTAGCCACTGACGGCTTGAGCTACTTGCCCAATCCCGACAGCCTGGATGTGCCGCCCCGAATTTCGGTCAATGGAAATCCCGCAGCAACCCAGCAGGCTACTCCCCAGCAACCTGTAGCTCAGAACGCAAATCCCTTTGGCAACATGGATCCCCAAGCCTTTCAAATGATGATGATGATGAATTCCATGGCAGGCGGTGGCGGTGGTGGTGGCTTTAACCCCATGATGATCCCGATGATGCAGATGATGCAGGGCCAGGCCGCTGGCGGCGCCGATGGGCAACAGCGCAATATGATGTCCCCGGAAATCATCAAGAGCATGATGATGAATCAGATGATGCAAAATTTTAGCCCCTTTGGCGGGGGGAACGGGAACAACTAGCGCACAGTTTCGGCTTGCGGTATCGTTGCAGTAGAATAGCCATCATCAATGGCATGATGTGATTGAGGACTGCGTATGAGACCGGAACGACTGTTGAGCATGGCCGAAATTTTGGAAAGGGCCCGTCAAATTAAGCTTTTAGCCATGGATGTGGATGGGGTTCTGACCCGAGGGGACATCATTTATACCGAGTCCGGCGAGGAACTGAAAATCTTCAACGTCAAAGACGGCCATGGTATCTCGGTCATTCGAGCGGCCGGGTTCGAGGCGGCGCTCATTACCGGGCGAAATTCCCCCATTACGTTGCGTCGGGCCGAGGAACTCAAGATTCGCTATGTGTATCAGGGCGTCAAGCGCAAACTCCCAGTGTTGGAGGAACTGGCACGCACCTTGGATCTGTCATTTGAAGAGATTGTTTATGTAGGCGATGATACCCCGGATATTCCGGTACTCGAGGTCGTCGGCCTGGCGATGTGTCCTTCCGATGCTGTGGAAGAAGTGAAACGGGTGTGCCATTATACGACGAAATCGCCGGGAGGCGGCGGAGCGGTCCGGGAAGTGACGGATTTGCTGATGCAAGCCAAATTGCCGTCGGCCGAACATACTACATTGAGTGAAAAAATTACTCAGACGTAACGTCTGTTGATCCTGAAACATCGCCATCTCTTCAACAACTCCCAATCATCACCACTCCAGCCTTTTGGGCGGAAGGTGAATTAACACGCCAACCCATTTGATTGTTATTTTATCATAATGATTGATTCAATAAACATGCGCTATTTTTTCATTCCTGACGGTTTGTGTCAAGCTGGGGCGCTTAGAGTTGATCCACAAGCCAATGCAGGTTTTTGATGAGCCTGGGCTTATCCGGATTGTTGCTTAAGGCGTTTAAAGTTAATTCAATGGATTTTTTCCGGTCTCCAAGGCGGTCGTAACAAATGCTGAGATAGTCGTAGGGGACCCAGGTGTAATCGCTGTCGGAGACAAAGCCGGTATCCGGTTTCTTCAGTGCCAGGGCTGCCATGAAAAAGGGAATCGCCTGGGTCCATTGCTGCTTGTTGTAGAAGTGGATGCCAATCAGGTTAAAGGCTTCGGCCCGCTCGCTGTCAAACAGCATGGCCTGGGTACACCAGTACAGAGCTTTCTCTTCGTTGTTGAGGCTAAAGTAACACCGGGCCAGGCTCATCATGGCCGCATGTTTTTCCCAGCCCACGTTGGAAATACCGATGTATTCCTGATAAATGGGGCAGGCTTCTTCAAAGCGCTGGTGATCCCGCAATTCGTTGGCATAGTAGAACAACGTACGAGGGGACCGATCGCCGTCTTTGATGCATTGCTCCAAGATATTGATGTTGCGGTTGACCTTGCCGGCCAACTTGGTTGAAAGAGGCCAGTGCTGAATGTTGATGTCACCCCGGACCAGGTTGCGTCCCACGGGTAAGGCGATACATTCGTGAATGCGTCCTTCCCATTTCAGATTGGCAGCCCGGCGCATGATACGCTCCCGATGGTAGCTGAAGGTGCACTCGCCTTCCGGGGTAAATTGGATCTGATAGGTCATAAAGACGCCGTCGATGTCGTCATTGAGCTGTGTGGCCTTTAATTCCCGGATTTTGGCCTGATCGTCTTCGGTGACAATGTCATCGGCATCCAGCCAGATGATCCAATCGCTGGTGGCTTTGGAAAAGGCAAAGTTTCGGGCGGCCCCGAAATCATCAATCCACTGAAAATAATGGACCTTGGCCCCCATGGCTTCGGCCAATGCCACGGTCTTGTCCGTTGAGCCGGTATCGACCACAATCAGTTCATCGCAAAAGCCTTGGGCGCAGGAAAGAATCCGTTCAATGGTTTCTTCCTCGTTTTTCACAATCATGGCAAGGGATAAGGTGGCGACCATACGCAACTCGAATTCGGCAAAATAACTAATTCTCGTGTAAAAAGGCAGAGCTTCCTAATTCGCATGTCGATGCGTTTCCAAAAGCCTGAAGTCGGGTTCCGGAAATTCCCCCAGAAAAAGGAGGACGGTTTTTATCGCAATTTGTCATGAAGCCTGGGAACGTAGGAGACCACCCGAGTGGACGAGGGTGGTTGCTTGGGCGGCACACCTGCCGCCAGCTTCGCCTTAACCACTTTCTTGGCGTCCGGCGCTTGAGGCTTGGAGGGTAATAAGCTGTCCGGCTGAGGCGACGGGGCTTTCAGCGGTTTTTTGGTGTCCGGTGCTTTCACAATGGGCTTGGGCGGTGGGGCCTGGACTTTGGTCTGGGATTTGGCCTCTTGCGATGGGGCTGCCGAGCCGTCACGGGAATTATCCTCAAAGCTCCGGCGACCGTCTCCGTTTCGATTGACGGCGCAAATGGTCTTGTCATTACGTTGTTTATAGACCATGGGCAAGAGGTCGGAGCGCACGCCAAAGTGAACCCGGGCCGTGGGCTGGGCGTTGGGTTCGATGCTGTCACGGTTCAAAAGGCCAAAGCCGACATCGACAAATCCTTGCAGGTATTGGGATAACCGGGCCCGCAAGCCGAAGCCGGCACCAAGCAAGGTCGTGCTGGCACTGCCCGAGTTCAGGAAGTTCGTATTCGAGGAATCAATGACCGCATGGCCAAAGTCGACAAAGGCGGCCATTTGGAGGCGCTCGGCAAGGGTAGGGGCAATGCGACCCAAAAAGGGCACCGGGAACCGATCTTCAATGGTGAGGTTAATCCCGCGATCGCCAAGCAGAACGCCTTCGGTATAACCCCGGACACTGTATGCCCCACCGATTTGCATTTGTTCCGCCGTGGGCATGGCATTGGGAGAGAGCATCCCGTACAGGCGCAACATTAAAATGTTGTTGCGGGGCAAGGTAAACAGCCGGGTGATAAAGAGTTCGTTCTTCCAGAAACTGGTGTTGTCGCCGCCAAAAACATCCAACCCCAGCGAGGTTTGCAGGCGGGCGAAGGTTTGGCCGTACTTGTCATACTTGTTCAGGTTCAACCCGGCTTGCAGCGAGCGGATATTATCGGTGGCATCCGGAGCACCGCTGACTTCCGTGCTAATACGTCGGACGTTGACACCCAAGTCGCCGACCCAGACCCGATCCCGATCGAAGGGGTGCGAATAGAGCAAGCCGACACTGTTGGCTCGGCCGGTAATGTTGGGTGAGTTTACGGCATCCAGGTCAACATCGACATGGCTGAAGCCGTAGTTGATGCTCAGTTCATCGCCATTGCGGTTGACGGGAATGGTGTAGGACCCCAAAAAGATTTGGGTCCCCGAGGCACCCAGATATTTCGCAACAAACCGATCGCCATAGCCGAACAAGCTGCCGTTGGTGAGTTCCACGCCGCCCCGGTAGTAGCCGATAAAGGGACGGCCCTGGTTATCAAAAGTAGGTGTAATCTGCCAAGGCTGGCGCTCGGCCACGTCCACCCGCACGTCTGTTTCTCCGGCCTCTTCGCCGGGCGACAGCGTGGCACGGACACGGTACATATTGTTGAAGCGGTTGGTCCGGTTCAGGTCTTTTTCCAGTTCCCGAAGATCGAAGGGTTGTCCTGGCTCGGCCTGAATCAGACGGCTGACGGCCGAAGGCCGGTTAAATTTGTTGCCCTGGACACAGAATTTACCAACCTTGCCTTCCACCACTTTAATGACGACATTGCCGTTCTGGACATCCTGGGGTGGAATATAGGCCTGGGACGTGGCAAAACCTTTGCGCTGGTAGAGATCGTTGATCTCCTCGACCACTTTTTGCAGTTCGTCCAGCGTGACATCCTTGTTTTCGTAAGGCCGGATGACCTCGTTAATTTCGTCTTCTTCCAGCAAATTGGCATTTTCCACCGTCAGCGAGTTCAGGTGGAATTGAGACTGTTCCAGCTGGACGGAGGATTCGGGTTTGGGGACTTCAAAGCGGGTTTCCGGTGTGTCGTCCTGAAGCGGAATGGTTTTCTCTTTTTGACGCTGTTTGAGAATCTCGTCGGTATTGGCGGGCACCAATAGGCCGGGGTTTGCCTGGTTTTGGATGGTCGTGTTCGCTTGTGCCTGGGCTTCTGGGGCGTAGTGTGCCGAGAGGAACACGCTGACCAGGGCCAGGGAAAATGCTAGATGAAAACGATGATTCACACTCTTGACTCTCGGAACGTTCACACTCGTAGCTCTCACAGTTATCTATTCTTCAGGCTATCCGTCGTGATTCGGTTTTTCAGGGATTCGAATCGGATGTGAGGTCTCTATCCTCCGAAACAGATCACTCTGCTTCATACACTAAGCTACCATGGATTTCTGCAATGGGTAAGAGCCTGCCTATACTCCACATGCCGAGATCGTTTGATGGGCTGAGCGGCGATCGGCCATCCAGGGACTGAGACGTGAAGGTCATTGTAAATGTTATGGTTGTAGAATGAATCGTAAAAACAGAGGAGGACAAACTTGATACAATAAACCTCGCAAGTTGTGATATGGAGCGATTGAGGACAGCCATGCACTTAATTCACGATGTGGCGTATCATCCGGGCACTGGGCAGTACCATATGGTGGTGGAGATTCCGGCAGGGACCAATGAAAAGTGGCAAACCGATCCGAATTCCGGCGAATTGTACTTGCAACACGTCGAGGGTCGGCCGCGCATCATGAAATTCTTGAGCTATCCCTTTAATTACGGCTTTATGCCTCAGACTCTGTCGCTGGAGGACAAAGGCGGTGACGGCGATCCGTTGGATGTGGTTCTCATTGCCCCGGCCTTGGCGCGAGGCTCGGTTCAGGCGGTTCGTATCATCGGGGCGTTGAAGCTGGTAGAGCGGGGGCAAGAGGACACCAAGCTTCTGGCCGTATTGCCCCAGGGCGATTTTTCCGAGATCCATGATGTGGCCGAGATGCTGGTTCAATACCCAAACCTGATCGAGATTATCCGGCTGTGGTTTCTAGGGTATAAACGGCCCAGCACCTTTACATTTCATGGGTATGCCACCTCGTCCCAGGTCATCCCCATGATTGAAGAGGCCCATCAACACTGGAAAACCACGCGTCTTTAACGGGTTCTTTACACCCCGGGGCTTCCGGCTGGTGTCTGAAGCGTGTTTGATTTACGCTGATTGTCGTAGTTTGTTGAGTGTTTGGGTTCCGTTGTGATTCGCATTACACAGGCGTCATTTCCACGGCATCGCTTCCCGGCGGGAGCCACATCCGTTCGGCCTTCCCTGGCCACGCAGCCCAAGCCTGCCGATCGTCTTGAACGGCGCTTTGGCTCGTCGATAGAGGATGTGGATGCCAAAGCCTATCTGGATCATGGCAATCAGGCGTTTTTTAAGGGGCAGCCCGGCACGGCGTATACCTACATGATGAAAGCCCACAAGACAGTTTCAGAGCAGAATGTCCCGTTGCGCATTACGATACTTAATTGCCTGGGCTCCCTCTGCGGGCATATGGATCGCCTGGGTGAAGGGGTCATAAAGCTTCTGGATGCGCTGACCCTTCATGTGGAGAATCCCACGGTTATGAAGCCGCAAGACAAGGTGGAAACCCTGAACCGTTTGGGGTGGTTGTTCTTGCGGGCGGGAAACTGCAATCCTCGTGCGGAGAAACACCTGGCGGAAGCCCATGCGATTTTAAACCAACATGGCTATGAACAGGGCTATAAAGAGGGTGAGTCGCATCCCTACTGGGGCGAGGTCAATCATGGCTTAGGCAAGGTTCACATGGCGGCCGGTAAGCATTTGGAGGCCATTGGCTTTTTGGAAGAAGCCCTGTCGGAAGCCCGGATTCATGACGAAGGTACCGGGACCGATTTGCTGAGTTTGCACGGGGAGTTGGCCAAAGCTTTTTTCCATGTCAGTAAATCCGAGCCAAATCCGAAGGACGCGGCCATGAAGATGGCCATCTCCGTGCGGCATATGCAGAAGGCCATTGCCCATGGGCGTGAGGATGCCCTACGCAACCCCCAAAGTGTGTTCTACCGTAAAATTTACGAAGACCTGAAAGATCTTTGTGATCTTCAAGACCCGGAAAACAACCCGAAAGTTGACCAAAACCGCCAGGACATCACAGCCCTGTTGTTGGATATGGACATTGCCGCCAACACCGAACCCGAGTCTCCGGGGGAAGAGCCCTAGCCTGACGTGCTCCGTACGCGCAATTTGCGCGTACGGAGAAAGCTCCGATTAAAGCGCTTGGGGCAGGTGCGTCATTGCCCTTGAGCTAGCATTGAATGTTTTGCTGCATCAAGCGAAGCAGGGGACCGGTATCGGTGGGGTCGTTGTAGGCCAGGCGGTTGGAAAGATCCTGCTGGGTCAGGTTCCCGTCCTGCCAGAGTTGTTTTAGAAAAGTGCCTGCCTCTGGATTGTTGTACCAGTCCTCGCCTTGGATGTCCGGCGAGCCGAAATGGTTCTGGAGGTATTCTCGGAGTTGGGCTTCCAGGGCCCAGGCCGTAAAGTAATCGGCCACGTAGAACCCGTGATCCACATCCCGGCTCCAGCCATCAGGATCATAACGAAACCCGGTCCCTTCGGTCAGAAGCTCGGCATAGACGTCAGGCTTGCTATCAAGCGGGGTGCCGTCAAAGAGCCTCAGTTCAAACTGCATTTTGCAGGCATACCGGCGCAGCATATACAAATCGTTCAAGGCGCTGCGGCGGATGGCCTGGCGGGCATCGGCATCCGGCAGCCCGGCCGCATTGACCAACCAATGGTGGTTCAGAAACAGGTTCTGAAAGAGGTAGGCGTAGGACTCGGTGACGGAGTTATTGCCCATCAGGGCCAGCGGATAGCTAAGGCCCTTTTTCACATAGGCAAAGTGCAGGGCATGGCCGGACTCATGGAAGAAGGCCGAATAATCATCCAGGCCGCCTTCCGGTTTAACGGACAGGTAAATCTCGCCCGGGGCCTGGGCGGGGTACACATAGGCCCGGGAGCGTTTGCCTTCACGCTTGGCGATGTCCAGTAAAATGCGGGAAGGTCGCTGGGTATCGTTCACCGTGCGGGTGTAGGTATCCTTGTCTGGGAAATCCACGGTGTCCGAGATCTGGCTAAAGTTCAGGCCCAGGCGATCAAAGGTCTGTTGTGCCAGAGGCACCAGCTTTTCTTCCGGGAAACAGGCATCGATGTGGGCCATCTCGTCGGATTTGCCGTGAAACACGTAGGAAATATCGGCACGGGTCGCCTGATCAAAGCTCAACCCGGTGCGTCGCTGGTAAAAGTCCGCCATTAAAGGCAGGTAGGTCTCCTGGGTGTCGTTGACCAACTGTCGGGCCTTGTCCCCCAGCTTTAAGAGGTTATGCCCGCTGGCCTGGCTGTAAAAGGCCACCACATCCGGGTAACCCAGATCGGCCAGCAATTGGTTTTCCTGATGGAACAAGTCGATAAACCGCGGGGTGACGGTTTGGGTATAGATTGCAGAAACCCGCTTGTAGAGTTCTTCGCGGGTGGCCTTATCTTCGATGCGCTTGAACAGTTCCGGTGTATCTTCGTACAACACCGAGGTCATAGGTTGGCCATCCTTGTCGGTAATATCCAGACCCGCTACATCAATGGTCAACGAGTCTTTCATATTCGTCAGCTCATCGGAGGCCTTGGCCAGGGTATTGCCGACATAGGTCCCCAGGGTTTCAACGAAAAGCCGTTTGACCTCTTCGTCATTGGGGTGGGCATCATAAATGGGCTTGATACGTTTAAAGGTTTCGACATCCTGCAAGAGCGGGTATTTGGAATAAATATCTGCCGAATTGTAGGTTTTTTCTAGGCGTGCCGTGGCAAACAGGTAGTAAGAACGGGCAAATTCCATGTTGGCTTGTTCAAAAGCGTTCTTTAGCGACGACACAAAGGCCTGCTCCGTTTCAGACAGGGTCAGCGATACCGGATTCATGAGGAACCCTCCTTTTCAGTTAAGCTGATGATGACGCTGTCTCTATCTTAGCAGAGGGAAATAAGGGGTACCGTCCCTGCATGGCGGACCATGTTTGAGCAAAGGCGGGCTGATCGTCCATCGTCTGAATAAGGGCCTTTATGTCAGTGAGCTTTTGCTGAGCCGGGACATCCGGATTGGAAAGAATGAATTCGGAAGACAGGGTCAAAAAGCGTCGCAGGGATTGACGAAAACGGGCCTGATCCGCGTTGGACTCAAAGGGCCCGGCTTCGATGAGCAGATTGATCAGCCGGGTGCCCATAGTGCCAGAAGGGTCCTGTTTGTTGAAAAATGCCGCCAATGCCTTGCCGCCATGGTGTTGGTAGCGAATACCGGCGTTTTGCAGTCGTGCATGGTTCGCAAAGGACCTTCCCGAAGCGAGCTTCAAGAGACGTTCCTGGGTTTCCAGATCCGAAGTCTCCGCCAGCAGAGAGGAAAACGCCAGAGCATGAGTGGGTTGGGGCGGAAAGTAATGACTGGCAATCTGGCCTGCCATGTCCCAGCAGGCAATGCCTTTACGTCGATTTTCCTGAAGGACCTTGTCCTGAAGCGTGGGGCGAAACAGGTCAAAGAGCTTGTCAAAGTCGTTAATGAGAGGCGGCCCGGATTTTCTTGGGGCATAGAATAACGCTCTTAAAGGGTTACCTGGCAACCCGGCCACATACAGGCCGGATTGAGTCAAGGTGTTCGCCATCTCCTGGGCAAAGCCTTCAAATTCTTCCGGGTCCGAGACCAGGGTCTTCAAGGCCTTGAGCTGCTCCTTGGGGTAAAAGTTTTTTAATGCCACCTGTACCTGAGGGGTTTCGAGCGCTTTGCGGATGCGCTGGGTCTTCTCGGGTGTTGCCAGAAGCTGACTGATGGGATCAATTTTAAGGGCAATTAAGGTGTCGTACCCGTTGAGGTGCATGCCGTAATGGGCTTGTACATCTTTCAGAAACAGATCCAGTTGTGGCGTCCGCTGCGCTTCGAAGGGTTTCTTGGCGTCGGGAATTTTTTTCAGGAAGGCCAGTAAGACCCCGGCCGGGGTCTTGGAAAACGACTCGTACAGTTGACCTTTCAAGTGGGTCTTTTCAGTCCAGGCAGCATTTTGGCCAAATGTGATCGTGTCACCCGATAGGCCGAGAGGTTTTATGCCTTGACGTTGGCCTGTTTTCAAGGAACGGTGTGGTGCTTGTGACGGCACCCGTGTCAACGAAATTTGCATCCATCATCTCCCCAACCAACATGGTTTGTGACCCGTGACTACCTCGTGATGGTCCCATAAACATGGGTGTGCTTCAAGTAAACATAACGGTCTTAGGCTTCAGTGCGGGTTCAGTTTGTCGATACGTGCCCGGGGGACCTTTTGTCCTCCAAAAAGCGGCCCCCAAAAATGGAGTAAAGGCAGTATACTCATAGTATGAGCCGAACCTATCTGTACAACTGCATGAAGGAAGGGCATCTGTGCCGCTGGCCTGATGGGGCCATGCCGTTGAACGTGTATATCGCACCCTTTACCTGGTACGAAAAGAAAAAACAGCAGGAATCCTATATGTATCACCAGATGGTTTTGGATTCCCTCAGCGAGTGGCGACGGGCGACCAATAATCTGGTGCGGTTTAACATTGTGGACCGGGTGCAGCAGTCTCAAATCAATTTTAAATGGCGTCGTGTGGACCGACGTTCCCTGGGGCATTGTCAGTATGAGCTGGACAGTCAGTTCCGTATTTTTTCGGCAGAGATTCAGATCGGCATTTCCGACGGGCTGGTTCATGCCCAATACAACGATGCCAGTGAAGTGAAACATACCATATTGCATGAAATTGGCCACGCCCTCGGGCTGATTGAGCACAGTGATCACCCTTCTGACATTATGTACGTGCCTCACCAGTTTGGGGTGTATACGCTTTCGCCTCGTGACATGGAGACCATTACCTGGCTGTATTCCCTGCCCTTGGGGTTCAATTA
Source organism: Vampirovibrionaceae bacterium NZW_1234 (assembly GCA_041697335.1). Taxonomy (GTDB): domain Bacteria; phylum Cyanobacteriota; class Vampirovibrionia; order Vampirovibrionales; family JAGQHJ01; genus JBGUGD01. The sequence goes on from JBGUGD010000026.1 coordinate 22,820, forward strand.
CAAATCTGCCGCGGCAAAGTACAACTTAAAAAGCGGCTTTACCATTAATGACGTGATCGATCGGATTGAAAAACGTCTGAAGGGCGATTCTCAAGAGGACGACGAGCCGATGGCGGAAACTGCACTGAAACCCGCCCTACAGCAACAACCCCAGGGGCGATCCTCGGTCATTCATGCCGCCAGCCTGGATGAGCAGCACCAGATCTTGAGTCAGATGGGCCAGTTTTATCTCAAAACCCAAAGCATCAAAATTGATCCCGGCACCCAAAAAAAATTGCACCAAAGCCTGATTAAAAAACACTTGCCGCCTCAGCCACCGGAATCCTAGGGGTAATCCGTCATCTGTATTGAAAACACAGCTCCTGATTTTTGAACATTATTACTGCTTTGAGTATTCGAGTTAAGAAGAGGAAAAGCCTTGGGACAGGGTTTTTTACGATAACTCTCGGCGGGGGGAAACCGGTTTTAAATCAGTGTCAAATAAAAGGGGCTTTTTTAAATTTTCTTAACATTATTTAATAAAACATTCGATTTTGCTTGCGTGTTTATCATTTTTTACCAAGAATAAACAAGCATAAATTCTGTCTACTCTTTTTTGGTTGCGAGTATAAGGAGGAAACCCACATTATGGTCACCGTTCAACCCACGGGGCTGAACTTTCGCGTGCTTTCGAAAAAGAAGCCCGTGGTTCTTGCCCACAAACCGCAGATTCGCTTTGGAAATGAGGAAAACAAGCCTGCCGAAACGATTCCTGTTGCACAACCCGTAAAATCCGCAAAAGGCGGTCGTGCCGGAAGCCTGGTTCACTGGGTCATGACAGCGTTGATGGGCGCTACGGCCACCACGGCTCTGGTTCAGAATCAAGCCACCCATAACTCCATGACGTCCGGGAATCAGCAGTTGCAAGGCCAGCTGGCGCAACGCGATGCCGATTTGGCCGCATTACAAGCCCGTCTGGATCGCCGCATCGGGTTGGATCAGATTGTCAATGTCGTCAATCGCGTCACCCCGGCCACCGTTCGTGTTGAAGGCTCTGCAGGCCTGGGGTCCGGGGTCATTATCCAGGACACTCGCGGACGATTGTTCATCCTGACCAATGGTCACGTGACGGAAGATAATCAGATTGTTCGCCCCGGCCAGCAGGAAGGGGTTTATCACATCAAGGTCTATAATGGCAGTGACAATCAGGCTCCCCTGGAGTTCGATGCGGCACCCGTAATGTTGGCCAACGGCCAGCGGGCACAGTCGTCTTCCGAGCATCATGATCTGTGCCTGTTGCAGATTCCGCCGGATGTGCGACTCCCGGCTCATATTCGGCCGGTCCAGATGCGTGATATTACCCGAAATCCGCTTCAAGTGGGTGAAACCGTCGTTGCTGTCGGGAATCCCTATGGAAACCGCGATTCGGTGAGCAGTGGCATCATCAGTCACACCGATCGCAATTTCCGGTTGGAGCCCATGAACCGCTTCCTTCAAACCGATGCCCCCATTAACCCGGGGAACTCCGGTGGCGGGTTGTTCGACCTGGAAGGTCGGTTGATTGGGATTAACACCTTGGGCTATCGCGGTGCCGATGGTTTAGGTGGTTCGATTCGCATTGACGTTGTTAAAGCGGTTCTGGAAAGCTGGGGTGTCCCGGTATTGGCTGAAGGCGAGCGTCCCTTTACCTTGCCCCAGGCCCCGGCACCACGGCCCAATCCGTTTGGTTTCCGCATTCCCACTCGCAAGGCCGATACGCCCAGTGTGCAGACGCCTTCGGCACCAAGTCAGTCCGCACCCAAGGTGGATGCTAAAAAAGACTAACTCTATCAAATCTAAGCAAAAAGAGCTCCCCAAGCTCATTACTTCCATACGATGCTTAGCTAACCTCTTCCTCGGAAGAGGTTTTCTTTTTGCCTGCCTTCAAGAAATTACCCTGGCAGGGAGGCCGATCTGAGCAACTACAATTCATCGTGGCGGCAATTTCAAGGAGGAGGCTTACCAGTACACTCGTTATTGTCGAGTTACCTTTTTGCATGTTTCGAATTCACCTATCTTCGCAGGAACGATAAACACATCCACCACGATGCAGAATCAAGATGAAAGTGAGGCTGGTCCCGATGCCATCTGTAATCCAATCCTCCCAGCCTATGGCTGATGCCGGACTTAAGCACGCCCAGGAGAAATCTTTACCGCTCTATTTACCCAGAGATATTGAGAACGTCGAGACGCATATACCCCCCGAAGAAATACCACCGCTTCAGGCAATGTTGACATGGATTAGAGAATTTATTATGCGTCCTCATCCGCAGTTGGGTCGCACCGGGGATGTCTGTCCCTTTGTGAACCCGTCCATGAAGCAGGATAAATGTTTCTTCGCCGTGGGCTACCCACAGGACTCCGCCAATGCCGATGACATTTTCCAGGTGGTTATGGCCTACGCAGAGCGATTTAAACTCATGGACCGACGGTTTCAAACGAGCTCGGGTGAACCGCATGATAGCCTGTTGACTTATGTGCTGGTTTTCCCTGATATTCCCTCGGAAAATACCGCCGCCTTGATGGAGCCGCTTCATAAGCGTTTGAAAACAGAACTTTTGACCATGGATCTGATGGTCGGGCAGTTCTATCCGTCCTGCCATATTGGGGCCAGCCGAAATCCGGACTTTCGGCCCCTTCAGTCTCCTGTGCCCGCTTACGTATTGCGCACGTTTATTGAAAGTGACTGGCGCTTTATCCAGGGCCATAAGCCCTGGGAATCCATGTACATCGAGCACTTTGGCAAGTCCGGCTAGCACCTGACAGAAAAATCAAAAAAATGACCTACATCACCCCACGGGGGTGAAGGTGATACCCGATTGGGTCGGGTTCATCGAGACCTGAATGGTTTGGCCTTCTTTAACCTGGTTCAGAATATAGGCCTTGGCCAAGGGCTTGCCGATGTGGGTTTGAAGCAGGTGCAATGCTTTTCTGCCGCCTTGGCGTTTTTCGGCTTTTGAAATGGGTTTGAAGAGTTCTTTGGCCAGGAACGTCAGTACGTCTGGATCGAAGGTCAGCGTCATCTGTTTGTCGTCTTTGAGCCGGGCCGTGAATTTGTCCAGGTTCATCCGGATAATTTCTTGCTGAATCTCGTGAGTCAGTGCTTTGAAGTGAATGATGCCGTCCAGGCGGTTGACGAATTCCGGTTTCAGCAGGTCATGGATGGCTCGGCTCTGGATTTCCTGGGCTTTGTCGTCCTGGGATTTTTCCTCTCGACCGGACAGGGCATGGAAGCCGAATCCGGCACGTCCTTCCTGATCTTGCGCTTCGGCTGAGCCTGCGTTGCTGGTGAAAATCACCATGGTATTGCTGGCATCCACGGTGCGACCGTGACCATCGGTCAAGCGGCCGTCATCCAGGAGTTGCAGCATGATATTTTGAACATCGGGATGGGCCTTTTCAAACTCGTCAAACAGGATGACGCTGTAAGGCCGGCGCTTGATGGCTCCGGTCAGCTGGCCTTCCAGGTCGAACCCCACGTAGCCCGGCGGGGAACCGATCAGGCGTGAGACCGAATGCTTTTCCATGTATTCGGTCATATCAATCCGGGTGAGGTTTTCTTCGCTCCCGGTCATCCACTCGGCCAGGGCTTTGGCCAACTCGGTTTTGCCAACCCCGGAGGGGCCCAGAAAGACAAATTTGCCCATGGGGCCATTCATCAATTTCATACCGGTTCGAGCCAATATGACCGACTCGACGATTTCATTCACCGCATCGTCTTGGCCTTTGACCCGGCGCTTGAGAATCTGATCCAGGCGAACCAGCTTTTCTTTTTCCGATTCGGCCACCTGACCCATGGGAATGCCTGTCATCTGACTGATGACACTGGCCACATCGGCTCGACTGACTTCCGTCTGACCTTTTTCCCGGGCAATAATTCCGGCCTTGTCCATCACATCAATGGCTTTCAGGGGGAAGGGTTTGTCTCGCAGGTAGCTGGCGGTCAAGGTTACGATGTCTTTCAAGACCGGGTCAGGGTAGGACACCCGATGATGGGCCGAGGCCCGATCCCGAAAGCCCTGAAGAATCTGAACCACAGTTTCGGGGGCCAAGGGTTTAACCGAAACTTTTTCGTAGGGGGCGTCCAAGTGCTCGTCCCGTTCGATTTCAGCGTGAAACTCCCGCTCGGGGACTTCCAGTACCTGACGACAAAGCCATGTCTCGGGCAGATAATTCATCAGGCCGTGATAATTGCTCATGATCTTTTGTTCGAAGAGCTTGATGGGTTTGTCCCAAAACACAATGGCGTTGGGATCGGCCTTGACGCTGTTGAGGAAATTGTCCAGTTCTTCCTTGGGTTTGGCAGCCGTAATCAGTTTTTTTAGATGAAGCTGGTAAACTCGGGCCTGGGCTAGATCGGGGGCCGCTTTGTTTTCGGCAATTCGTCGGGCCAGCCCCTCGATAACGGCAGTTCGACCGGTTCTGGCTTTGCCCACCAGCAGGGTTTGTTTGGTGACGCCGCTTTGAAGGGCCCGTTCAAGGGCGGTAATTTCGGCATCTCGACCATAAACGGGACGAATGTGTCCGGCTCGGGCTTCGGCGGTCAAATCTCGTACAAAAGCCGGTAATGAAGGTTCTGTAGGCTTATTGACAGGCACAAGCGCAGTTGATGTTACTGGGGCCGACGTTTTTGCCGGGGTTTCTGTCACGGAAGGTTGCTTTACAGCAGCACGCAGCGGCCCTTTGGATTTGGAAAAGTGATTGTCCCGGAGGGTATCAAACTCCGTGCGATTCAGGCCCAAGCGTTTACTCGCAAGCTCAATGGCGGTGGTGCCAAACATGGGGGAAAGGCATAGTCCCCAAAAAACATCGCTCATGCTCGCCCGATTTTCATGACCCATGAGCTGGGTATAGACCAGGACCGAACTCAACAGGTCCTGACCGGATTTAAAAATGGCGGTACGCACCACGGGGGGCAGTTTTTTCTGGATTTGCGCCGTGGGCGGATACCAGGACGTCAGTCGAGGTGATTTGGGTTCGGCTTCCGGCAGAGAAACCGCCTCCTGCTTGAGCCTGGCGGTCGCCTTTTTACTGAGACCGGCACGTTCCAGGTCGGTTAAAAAGGCCGTATCGGACGCGGCATAATCCAAAAAATTCTCGACAAAGCCATGGCGGAATTGCGACATCATGGGGCCCTCATACTGGGCGGCTGTCGGGCTTTGCCGGATTTCATCCGTAATGGTTTCGCAGGCTTGTTTAAATGCCAGGTTAATGGCCTGGATTGCAGCTGGATTCCAATCCAATCGGGGCTGTTCTATTCCTGCGGGCGAAATTTTACGTTGTGGATCAAATAAACTGCCAAACCGTGCGGATTGTTGGCATGGTGTTGATTTCCAATGCAACGAAGACGGCATAACCGATGTTACTTGCATCCCCAAAATACTCCCATAACGCCCGCAGGCGGTTTGATGTCAACCAGAAGGTCACATTATCATAAAATAACAAGCAAAGCAAACAAATGCCTTGTCGGTCCAAACCGTCTATGTGAGCCAGGGCGTTCGCAGCGTAATAGCGGCGATGAAGATGCTTGTTTAATAAAAAGTGCTTGTTGGGGCGAAGACGAAAAGCCTTTATTTACGCCTGTTTTATGCCTGTGTTAACAGAATGTTAATGTTTCGTTCCGGGCCGAAATTCTCCGGTTTTTAAGCAAGTGGGGGAAATTTGTCCAGTTTGAAGATGAGGATCAGGTAAGGGGAACAGTAAAGGGAGATAATATGGGGGAAATTGCAGCCGTTAACCCGGCTCCATCAGGCGTTGTAACACCCAATCCACAATCACGCCAGCCTGCCGCAGCACAGCCTGCAGCACCGGTTGAGGACAGACGCGGATTATTATCGTACTTGCCGTTTATGCGATCCGGGGTTCCGGCTAACGCACCTATTGACCCGAATAATCCACCAGCAGGTGTGGCGTTGTCCAATGGGGAACAAGTCCAACCGGAGGCTGCTGAGCAGGAACCTCCGGCAACAGGTTTTCTGGGGAAGCTGGGTCGATTTTTCAGCAATATTGGGAAGAGTTTTAAAAAGGACCCGGTTGGGTTTATGAAGAATCTGGCCATTGATCTGGGAACAGGTGTGGCCTGTACCGCCATTGCAGGTATCTTGATGGCAACGCCGTTGGGATTCTTCGGAGGACTGGCCGCCACCATGTTACTGGGCGGTGGGATTAAGGCAGGCCTCGGATCTTTCTTGGGCAATGGCCAATCCACGTGGGAAAACTTTAAATCCGGTGCCATTATCGGTGCTTTTGCACCCCTTGCTGCCGTTGCAGGTCGTGCCCTGTCTAGTTTCGCAGGAATTGGAAGCAAAGGAGCCTCTCAAGTCGCTGCGGCTGAGTCCGGTGGGATTGCGAGCACGCTGTATAACTGGACACTAAGACCATTGGGCAATGGGGTTCGAGGGTTAATTCGCTTTATCGGAACCAATCCTATTGTTACCAAGGGGTATGGGTTCGAGTTTGCACAGCGGTTTCCCATGCTGGCGGCCTTGAATGGTCGTTTGGGAAGTGCCATGGCGTCTAATCTGGTTGCGCCTGCAGCTTATGCCAGTGTAACCCGAACTGCGGTCAGCTATGGCTTATATGGGGCTGGTTCTGGAGCTACCTACAGCTGGTTGAACGGCGCGTACCAGAATGCCTCTGCGCCTTCGGATACCATTATGAACCGCGCTCGGTATCCGTTTAGTTATGTCGGCAGCTTTGTCGGACGTTTGTTCTCAGAAGATGGGGCCGTGGATGCCACTGGCGGTGGCCTGATTGGCATGGGTACCGGGGCTACGGTCGCGGCAGGCCCAAGCCTGGTGGGCGGAAGTGCACGTCTTGCCTATCAAGGAGTTACTCGCATTGGCAGTCGGACGCCTACAGCGGCTGCCACACCGACGCCGGTTGCGGCATCGGGCACCCCAGTACCTGTGGCGCCATAACACGTCCTTCTTCTGTACATTAAAATTAGGGCAGGAAGGTTTCGGTTCCGGGAGTTAGGGGATCGACTCTCCTGCCCTCTGGGGTTTGAAGGAGACTTTCATAGATCGCTGGCCGGAGAAAAACCGAGGGTAAAAATATCTGGCGTTCTGTAAATCAACAGAATCCCCATCCAATCCGAGGATCATGAATCGGGCTTTACATTGGGGTTTAGATCAAAAAATTCAAGGGCATTTATCCTGTGAGACAGGTCAACGTGGTTGGCTTTAAAAACACAGTTATTGTTTGTTAAGGTCTAGTGAAGTACCAGAAAGGGTTTTAGACAATGAAGAAAGCGTTTATCGCGCTGGTTGCCGCGACCGTTTTGATGTCCGGCGCCGCTTTTGCTGAAAAAGTATGCTCTGTAAAAGATGGTGATACCGTTAAACTGTGCAACGGCAAGACCGTTCGATTGGATGGTATTGAGGCACCGAATCTGCGGCAGCCTTTTGGTCCGGATGCTCGAAATTACCTTAGAGAGCGGGTGCTTAATCAGGAAGTCACCATGAATTGCCGGGATCATGGGGCCTTTCATGATATCTGCACGATGCAGCTCAATGGCGCCGATCTTCAGGAAGAAATGGTGCGCCAGGGCTTTGCCTTCGACAACCATCGCTTCTCCCAGGGCAAGTATGCCCAGGCTGAAGCTGATGCCCGTCAAAGCCGCCGCGGCATGTGGCTGCAATCCGAAGGCAGCATCCGTTCTCAGGAATTTGGTAGAGAGCCATAGGACATTTGTCCTCTGGATGAGGTCAAAAACGTCCGCTGCTCTTCTTGCGAGTGGCGGGCGTTTTTTTCAGGAAGCCGCTAGATTTGACTGGGCTCGGCCAAAGGGTTAGTGAACCCCCACGCGATGGGGATTTGCTTCGTGGTAGGGCCAGGTGAGTTTAGGGCGACCGGTATCAATCACCCGCATATCGATGCACTCGTCGACGGGGCAGACCAAGCTGCACAGGTTACAGCCAACACAGGTGTCTTCCTTGATTTTGGGAACCCGGGTGTGGCTTTGCAAGGCAATGGATTGGTGGGCGCCGTCTTCACAGGCGATATAACACAGTTGGCAACCAATACACTTCTCCGGATCGATATGGGCAACCACTTTGTAATTTAAATCCAGGTTCTGCCAATCCGTCACCCGCTTGGCCGTATGGCCCACCAGGTCGTTGACGCTAGCCATGCCTTTGGAGTCCAGATAATCGCTGAGGCCTTCGATCATATCGGTGACGATCCGAAAACCGTAGTGCATCACGGCAGTACAAACCTGCACCGATGTTGAGCCCATCAGAATAAACTCGGCGGCATCCCGCCAGGTTTCCACGCCGCCAATGCCGGAGATCGGCAATTTAAAGTCAGGATGACTTGCCAGAGCCGAAACCATGTTCAAGGCAATGGGCTTGACGGCCGGGCCGCAGTAACCCCCATGGGTCGAGTAGCCATCCACCGACGGATTCGGGGCAAAGGTATCCAGGTTGATGTTGGTGACGGAGTTGATGGTATTGATCAGAGACACGGCATTGGCACCACCGCGTTGGGCGGCAAGACCGGCTTGGGTAATGTCGGTGATGTTGGGTGTGAGTTTTACGATGACGGGCTTGGTGGCTTTTTCCATAACCCAAGACGTAATTTTTTCAGCTACATCCGGGTTCTGGCCCACGGCCGATCCCATGCCGCGTTCGCACATGCCGTGAGGGCAGCCAAAATTCAGCTCAAAACCATCCACGCCCACATCTTCACAGCGCTGAATACAGTCGTGCCATTCTTCCCGGGTCTCGAACATCATCGAGGCAATGAGAGCATGGGTGGGAAAGCGTTCCTTGACTTCTTTCATCTCCCGAATATTTACGTCCAGGGGACGATCCGTAATCAACTCGATGTTATTCAGGCCCATCATCCGGTTGTTTTTGTAGGAAAGAGCCCCGTAACGGCTGGAGACATTGACAATGGGCTGTCCCAGGGTCTTCCAGACAGCGCCACCCCAGCCTGCTTCAAAGGCCCGCATCACTTGGTATCCCGTGTTGGTGGGAGGTGCCGAGGCGAGCCAAAACGGGTTTGGGGATTCAATCCCGGCAAGGTTAATCTTTAAATCAGCCATGGTGACGTGCCTCCCTAATTCGCTGTCGTGTTGATGAACATGCGGTGAATCCCCCGGGCGGCATCACGGCCATGGGCAACCGCATTGACCACTTCTTTGCCGCCGTTGACACAGTCCCCACCCGCAAAGATCTTCGGATTGCTGGTTTGAAAGTCTGCATTGACCTTGACCTTCCCGGAATCCAGCGTGACACCGGGCAGGGCATCAAAGAAGCGGGTTTGCTTTTCCTGCCCTGTGGCAAAAATAACCATGTCACATGGAATCAGAAACTCCGAGCCTTCAATAGGCGTAATCTCCGATTTGCCGTTGGCCTGGGCCTTGACCTCATTGCGAATGCACATCAGACCTTCGACGTTCTGGGTTCCAACAATTTGAATGGGGGAGGTCAGGTACATCAAGCGGACTTGGGCATGCTTGGCGTGCTCGACTTCAAAGTCATAGGCGCTCTGGTCTTCCGGGGTTCTGCGGTACACCAGGGTGACCTCCGCCCCAAGCTTGGAGGATTCCACGGCGGCATCAATGGCCGTGTTTCCAGCGCCAACCACCACCACACGCCGACCCACGGCAATTTTCTGGGCCTCTTGACGCAACTGATAGATGAATTCGGCAGCCCCATAGACCTGGGGTAAATTTTCGCCCGGAATGCCTGGCTTTCGAGACTGGCCCAGGCCAACCCCGAGAAAGATGGCATCAAATTGCTGTTCCAACTGACTAAACGTCATGTAGGTTTTCCCGCTCTCCGGTGCGCTATCGTCTTGGGTGGCGACAATGCGGACGTTGGTTTGTATGCGAAAGCCGATTTGAGACACATAAGCGACTTCCTTGTCGGCATCGCTGTTGGTGAACTTATATGGGGCCACCCCATAGCGGTTCAGCCCCCCGGCATACGCGCTGGCCTCAAAGACCACGACCTCGTGACCCAGGCGGGTGAGTTCGTGGGCACAGGCCAACCCTGCAGGGCCGCTGCCGATGACCGCCACTTTTTTACCGGTAGCCGGGCCTTTGTGGAAAAAGCGAATATTGTTTTCAATGGCAACATTCGTGGCATAGGCCTGGAGCCGGCCAATGTCGATGGGTTTTTCATTCAAGTCCAGGTAAACGCAAGAGCCTTCACACAGCACCTGGGTCGGGCAGACCTCGCCGCAGGACTTGCCCAGAATGTTTTGGGTGAAAATTGTCTTGGCAGAACCTTTGGGATTGCGACTCATAATCTGACGGATAAACATCGGAATATCAATCGAGGAGGGGCAAGCCTGGATACAGGGGGCATCGTGGCAGAACAAGCAGCGAGATGCCTCGATGACTGCCTCGTTTTCCGTCATCAGCGGTTTGACTTTCTGAAACTGAGCCGCCAGGGTGGCGTCATCCGGAATCGGAAGCATGGGATCCGACTCATGTAAGGGTGTTTCTAACATCACGCACCTCCCAAAGGTATTGTATCCGCCGGAGCGGAACGGTCAATCTTGTTGTACATCAAGGCCACGTAAACCAAGCCGGAAAGCAGTAGGCCGATAAACCAGGCAAAATCGTACATTTGCACAAAAAGTGCTGGGACTGTGCTGGCATCGAGGGCCTTGATCTGGACCAGAAATCCGGGAATATTGGGCAGAATACCGGCAATCAAGGCCGCAATGGCATAAATGTTGTACCCGCCCTGATACTCATAGCGGCCTTGGCGTTGGTAGAGATCCATTAAATGAAGGCGACAGCGCCGCAGGATAAAGTAATCCGAGAGCAATATCCCGGCCACAGGGCCCAGAAGAGCGGAGTAACCGATGAGCCAGGTGAAGATATAGCCCGAGGGATCGGCCAGAAGCTTCCAGGGCATCATGAAAATTCCAATCAGTGCCGTGAGGAGGCCGCCTTTTCGAAAATCAATCTTTGACGGCATCAGGTTGGCAAAATCATTGGCGGGTGCCACCACATTGGCAGCCACGTTCATGGTCAGCGTGGCCATACAGATGGCCGTCATGGCAAAGATGATCAGGGCCGGGTTGTTGAAGCGGCTGATGAGAACCACGGGATCCCAAATGCTTTCGCCGTAAATGACAACCGTGGCGCTGGTGACCGCCACTCCAATGAAGGCAAACAACGTCATGGTCGTGGGAAGGCCTAAGGCCTGGCCAATAATCTGAGACCGCTGGTCTTTGGCATAGCGGGTAAAATCGGGAATGTTTAGGCTGAGGGTGGCCCAAAACCCAACCATCCCCGTGAGTGACGGAATGAAAAAGCCCCAGAATTCTTCAAAGGTCTTGAATTTGGAGGGAGTATTCACCATGGGCCCGAATCCATGGGCGGCGGAATAGGCCCAGTAGAGGAGTAACAGGCCACATAAAATTAACAGCGGTGCGCAGAAGGTTTCCAGGCGCTTAATGGACTCAATGCCCTTCATGATCATGGCCACATTGATGCTCCAGAAGACCATAAAACAGGCAAACGGGAGAAGCCCTGCCCCCATAATCTGGGGCAGACCGGCTGAAAAGGCTTCAGCTCCCGGCCAGATGGTTTTCACCACGGCAAAAATGGCAGAGCCGCCAATCCAACACTGGATTCCAAACCAGCCACAGGCCACTACAGCCCGCAAAAGCGCCGGGATATTCGAGCCTAGAACGCCAAAACTGGCTCGAGAAAATATCGGAAACGGAATGCCGTACTGAACACCCACGTGACCGTTCAAAATCATGGGGATCAGCACAATGACGTTACCGAGAAACACCGTCATAACGGCTTGAAGCACGTTCATGCCGCCTTGGATCAAGGATGAAGCAATCATATATGTTGGAATACAGACGCACATACCGACCCACAGGGCCAGGTAATTCACCGTAGACCAGGTCCGTCCCTCGGGAGGAACGGGGGCAAGGTCCTCGTTGCCCAAATCGGTGTGTGCCATTCCGGCGTGCGGGGTTGCAGAGATGAGATCCATCGGCTTAATTCCGCACCACTTCTGCCAGGGCTTTGTCCAGGACATCGACCATAAAGTCCACCTGTTCCCGGGTAATGGACAAGGGTGGTGCCAAGCGGACGACATTGCCGAACAGGCCGCCTTTTCCAATCAACAGGCCCCGATCCTTGCACAGGTCCATCAGTCGGCCGCATTCTTCGGTGGCATAGGCTTTGCTCTGGCGATCCTTGACCAACTCCATCCCCATCAGGAGTCCCCGGCCCCGAACGTCACCGATGATGCTGTGGGTTTTCATCAGGTTGGTCAGGCCGTCCCGGAGGTATTGACCCTGAACACGGGCATTTTCGATCAGTTTTTCTTCTTCGATGATCTCCATGGTCTTCAAGGCCTGCATGGCTTGGTAGGGATCACCGGCAAAGGTATTAAAATAGAGCTTTCCGGCCAGGCTTTGGGAAATATCATTTTTCAGCAGCACAGCCCCGATGGCCGCCCCGTTGCCAAAGCCCTTGGCCATGGTCACCATATCGGCATCAATGCCCAGTTCCTTGGTCAAAAGGAAATTTCCGCCGCATCGCCCGGCACCGGTCTGGACTTCATCGCTGATGTACTTTCCGCCGTAGTTATGGACAATCCGGGCGACCTCTTCAAAGTATTCCCGGGGGGGGGTGATAAAGCCGCCTACCCCCATGACGGGTTCCGCAATAAACGCAGCGATTTTGCCATGGGTGGATGTCTGGATCGTGGTCTCCACGTTTTTGGCGCATTCCAGCGCACACGTATCCGGTGTTTTGTTGAAGGGACAGCGATAGCAGTTGGGCTCCAGAGCCGAGGTCACATTGGCGACCGGTTGCGACCGAAAACGCCAGGTATGATGCCCACATTGGGCCAGCGTGCCTGAGGTGCCGCCATGATAGCCGTGTCTGAGATTCACGACCATGGTTTCTCCGGTGGCATGGCGGGCCGCCATAAAGGCCAACTCGTTGGCTTCCGAGCCGGAGTTGGTGAAGGCGCATTTTTCGATGCCATTGGGTGCCTCGCTAACCAGCTTTTGCGCCAGCCGGGTGACATGAGGATTTAGGTAAAGCAAGCTGGTATGCTGAATCTCATCGTTCTGCAGCATTTCCAGGATGCCTTGCTTGATTTTAGGGTGGTTATGCCCGGCAGAAATGCAGACGATGCCGCCAATACAATCGAGGTATTGGTTGCCTTTTTCGTCATAGACATAGCAGCCACTGGCACGGACCAGCTGCAAGGGCTCTTTGTAATAGGTGTAGGCTGTATCGATAAAATGAGTTTTCCTTAGGGCCAGAATGTCTTCATTGGCCATGGATGCGGAGGACTGGTCCACCAGGGATTGACCGCTCATAACGAATACCTCAATTGGCTTTGACTGACATCGATAGGTGTGATGAATCGAAAACTACAGGGCCACCAGCTCTTTGTAGGTTTCTGGGCGACGATCCCGGTAGAACTGCCAGAGATCCCGAACTTCCTTGATTTCATCCAGATTGAGATCCGCAACCAACAGCTCGTCTTTGTCCCGAGAGGCTTCGGCAATAATCTGGCCTTTGGGACTGACGAAGTAGGAAGTGCCGTAAAATTCACCGATATTCCACGGGGCTTCGGTCCCCACCCGGTTGATGGCTGCCAGGAAGTAGCCATTGGCAACGGCATGGGCGGGTTGTTCAATTTTCCACAAGTATTCCGACAGCCCGGCAACGGTGGCCGACGGATTAAATACAATCTCGGCGCCATTCAGGCCCAGGCAGCGAGCTCCGTCGGGGAAATGGCGATCATAGCAGATGTAGACCCCTACCTTGCCGTATTGGGTCTCAAATACCGGGTAACCCAGGTTGCCGGGCTTAAAGAAGAACTTCTCCCAGAAGCCTTTGACTTGGGGGATATGGTTTTTTCGGTATTTCCCCAAATAGGTCCCGTCGGCATCGATGACGGCTGCGGTATTGTAATACACGCCAGTCATTTCGACTTCATAGATGGGAACAATAATGACCATGCCATGTTTTTTCGCCAGTTCCTGCATCAGTTTCGTGGTGGGGCCATCCGGGATCGGCTCGGCCAGGTCGTACCACTTGGTGTCCTGGGACGGGCAGAAATAAGGGCCGGTAAAGACCTCTTCAAAACAAAGCATTTGGACACCTTGTTTGGCGGCTTGTTCAATATAGGGCAGATGAGCCTCGATCATACCTTTGCGGTGCTCTTCACACGAGGCTTCCGTGGGCACTTTGTTGCCCAATTGAATAACCCCTGCTTTGACAATTCGTGCCATGAATACGGTCTCCTCTATCGATGTGGTTGAAATCTATACATGTGGTTTGCGTTGGGGCCTAACCTGCCGTCACCAAGGCCGAGGGTGATGTTGGTTTGGGCTCACTATTAAAGGCTTGTCTGGGGATGTATTGCCCAAAACCTTTACCAATCAGTGCTTGCCCCTGATCAATGGCGACAGTTCCACGAAGCAGGACAGTACGGCATTTCCCCTGGACTTCCCACCCTTCATAGGCCGAATAATCACAGTTTTGATGGTGGGTCTTGGCTGAGATCGTATGTTTGACATTTGGGTCAAAGATGACCAGGTCCGCATCCGAGCCGACGGCAATGGTACCCTTTTTGGGAAACATCCCGAAAATCCGGGCTGCCGCAGTTGAGCTGAGTTCAACAAATTTATTCAGGGAAATTCGTCCTTTGCCGACCCCTTCCGAGTACAGAAGCTCAAAGCGGTTCTCGACCCCGGGAGCCCCATTGGGAATTTTGGAGAAATCGTTTTCGCCCATGCGCTTCTGGTCCATACAAAACGGGCAGTGATCCGTGGCAACAGTGTGGATCAGGTTTTGCTGGAGCCCACTCCACAGGGCATCAATGTCTTTCTGTTTCCGAAGTGGTGGGCTGAACACCCACTTGGCCCCTTCAAACCCAGGACGCTCGTAGAGGCTGTCATCCAGGAGCAGATACTGGATGCAGGTTTCCACAAACACTTTTTGATTGCGTTTTGTGGCTTCTCGAACCCGATTTAAGGCGTTTTCGCAGGTCATATGCACAATATAGACCGGATGATTCCCATGCCAGGCCAAATCAATCAAGCGTCCGGCGGCTTCGCCCTCGGCAATGTCCGGATGGCACAGGGCGTGATACTTGGGAGCCGTATGGCCAGCCGCACGATGCTGGGTGACCAGCTCGTCAATCATATCGCCGTTTTCAGTATGGGCAATCACGGCCCCGCCGTATTTGCCTGCTTCTTCCATCAAGCCCAGGATCTGGCGATCGTCGACCATCAAGGCCCCTTTGTAGGCCATAAAGATCTTGAATGAACTAATACCGTGATCCTGAATGAGAGAGCGAATTTCTTGACGCGTATTGTCGTTGAAATCCGTAACGCCCATATGAAATGCATAATCGCCCACGGCTTTGCCTTGGGCTTTCTGGTTCCAGGTATCCAGGGCATCTTTTAAGGATTTGCCTTGGGTCTGAATGGCAAAGTCAATAATGGTTGTTGTTCCGCCATGCAGACCGGCCAGGGTTCCGGTTTCAAAGTCATCACTGGAGGCCGTTCCCATGAAGGGCAAATCCATATGGGTGTGAGGATCAACACCGCCCGGAAAGACATAGCAGCCTGTCGCATCGATAATATCATCCGCTTTGTAGGGCAAGTCCTTTCCAATAGTGTGGATGGTTTCTCCCTGGATATAAATATCCCCGACAAAACAGTCGGTTGCGGTGACAATGGTTCCATTTTTGACAACGACGGTGCGCATAGCCTCTCCTAGGTCTGCCGATACTAATGAGTGATTTGATTTTACCAGATATTGGCGTCCTTAAACCATCGTTGCACCGTCACTTTGGTGTCGGTATAAAAGTCAACCGAGGCGGAGCCGTGCGCTTTAATGTCGCCAAAGAAAGAATCTTTGCTGCCTCCGAAGGAGAAGAAAGACATCGGAGCTGGAACGCCGATGTTGATTCCGATCATGCTGGGATCGACTTCGTACATGAACTTGCGAGCAGCGGACCCGGAAGAGGTGAATAACGATGTGGTATTGCCGTATTCGGAGCTATTGAGCCACGTGATGGCTTCATCCAGCGTCTTGGTCTGGGCAAGGAGGACAACGGGACCAAACACTTCTTCTTTGGCAATCCGCATGTCGGGGCGAATGCCCGAAAGCACTGTGGGCTTCAGAAAATAGCCAGGCAGGTCGTCAACCCCGTTGCGTCCATCCACAAGCACGGTTGCACCATCGTCAATGGCCGACTGAATCAGTCCCAAGACCCTGTCTTTGGCTGCTTGTGAAATTAACGGGCCCATACCGGTCGCTGGGTCTAAACCATCACCGACTGTCACCGCTTTGGCAGCGGACACAATACCTTCCTCAAGCCAAGGATAGGCATCCTCGACCCCGATGATAACAGAACCCGCCAAGCATCGCTCACCGGCACAGCCAATAACGGATTCCAGGACGGTCCGAACCGATGAATCCTGAGGAGCGTCGGGTAGAACAACCATAAAGTTCTTTGCCCCGCCCAGGGCTTGGACCCGTTTTCCAGAGGCTCCTGCTGTTTGGTACACATGCTTTGCCACGGGAGTAGAGCCTACGAACGAGACGCCTTTGATATCCGGGTGGGTCAAAATGGCATTCACCACATCCTTGCCCCCATGCACCATATTCATGACGCCTTTGGGAAGGCCGGTTTGTTCAATCAGTTCAAAAATGCGCATCTGTGTGAGAGGGACTCGTTCACTGGGCTTCAGAACAAAGGTATTGCCGGAAGCTATGGCAAAGGGCCAGAACCAGAAGGGAACCATTGCCGGAAAGTTGAACGGGGTAATAGCTGCAAAAACACCCATGGGACGGCGGATGGCGTAGCAGTCGATACCTGGAGCAATGTCTTCAAAGCCTTTTCCCATCTGAATGGTGGGCATGCCGCAAGCAGTTTCAACCATTTGGATCCCGCGTCGAACATCGCCCCGGGATTCAGCCATGGTTTTGCCATGCTCCATGGTGCAAAGCTTAGCCAGTTCCTCGGCATGCTCCTCAAGCAATGTCTTCAATTTGAACATGTATTGAACCCGGTCAATGGCCGGAACCTGACGCCAGGTTTTAAAGGCTTCTTTTGCAGCCGATACGGCCAGATCGATATCAGAGGAAGTTCCTAAGGGGCACTTTGCAATCACGGTGCCATAGGCCGGATTAATCACCTCGACGGTATCCGTGCCATGAGAGGCCACCCAATGGCCGTTAATAAAGTTTTGAACCACGGTCAGCGTGGTTGAAGACATTTGATCTGCTTTCACGGGTATTTTTTCCATAATTGACGAACTCATCGTGCGCCCCCCATCTCAACCGATAACTGTATCCGTCTTTTATTCAGACGGTGTCAGGGAGGGTGCTTCTATCATACCCAATTGGAAAGCCAAGAGCATAGAATACTCACCCCACCTAATGAAAATGATTGGTTCAATATATAATCATTGTCCTTCACTGTCAACCCGATTCTCTGTGGGATGAGGCATCTTGATGGGAGAGTTTTGACACCAGCTTTTGGAGTCTCGCTGTTGAATGCCCATAAAAATACCTGGGCGAGGGGATTTGCCCAGGTGAACGTTTTCAAGAGATGTTATAGGAAGCTTCAAGCATAGGGGCTGCCTATGCTTAGAGTCATTGAAAAAAGAGAGAGTAAGTAAATATAAGTCACAGAGTGCTTGTTGAGTCTTAAAAACCCGGAACACCGTTAAAGTGGTTGGTCAGCCAAGCCAGGAACAATCCGAAAATAATGGTTACCAACGGGATTAACGTTGAAATCAAGAAGACTTTGTTCTCTTGAGGGGTGCGACTAAAGTTAGGGGTTGCCATAGGGTACCTCCTTTCAGCACCGTGTGTGCTGAGTTATGGGCTGCTGATACCCTTTATTCTGCTGTTATTTGCGAGGTCTAACATTCCAAATTGGTGTATTACCCATTTTGGCAATCGTAACGGTTGCCCGTTACCCTTGAGTGTAATCGTCATTGAAGTGCTGAGCGGCAAGGTTTACATCTTCAGAGGCAGATTGGAAAATTGCACGGCGACCTGGCATAGGTTATCAATTCGATTGCTTATGTCTTTGCTGGAAATCATCAGGCCTTTCTCGGGGTGTTCGGAGAAGTCTTCATAAACGGCATAGACAAATCGAGGCAGGATAAGGGAACGGAAATCAAGCATCAGGCTGTTTGCAAAGCTCATAACGGACATATAGCTGGATCTGCCTCCGGCGGCACACAGGAACCCAACGACTTTATTCTCCCAACGCTTACCCGTCAGCTCAACCAGGTTCTTGGCCGCGGCATTAATATCAAAATTGTAGATGGCAACCCCCATTAAGATCACATTGGCGTCTGCCAAGATACCGTTCATAATGGCCACTTCTGGGTGATCGTAACTGTCTTCCCCGTCACACAGGGGTAAGGTGTGGTCCTGAAGGTCGACAAAGCGGACGGTTTCGTCAAGTTCTTCCAGCCTGCGATAGGCCTGCTGTGTTAGCACTCTGGAGCGGCTTTCCGGGTTTAACGATGTGCTTAATGTCAGTATTGCCAAAGGAAACTCCTTTATAATGGTTCGTAGATCTTCAATTATTTATTCTGGGATAAAGAGTTCTTCCTTTATACTGTTTGTATACCGCTTGTGTCGATTTTTCAGTGGAACTGTTCTGTCTCAAGGGTTTTGGCGTGGCATTGATTTGTCTTATTCAGACTGGTTATTCAAGTGTGAAACAAATAATGTGTATCATATTGTGTTTTCTTTAAAGATCGGGTTTGGTGTTCCGATAATTCACTATGAAAGAGTGGCATAAAAAAATAGGATAAGACAATGGCCAAACGGCTCAATGTCACTATTGACCAGGATGTTTACGATTTTGTTGTTCAGTATGGCGCCGATAATCGGAGTGCCTTTGTGAATAAAATCCTGAAAGAAGCCAAACGACGCATTCTTGAGTTTGAGATTAAGCGTGCGTGTATGGACGAACTGGAGGATTCTGCCGCTCAGTCGGAGATCGTTACCTGGGACAATGCGGCTGCTGATGGGTGGGCCAATGGCGACTGAGTCTTTCTGTCGACAGTTGGATATTTGGTGGGTTTCATTGGATCCCGACGGCGGAGCCGACCCCGCCATGACGCGTCCATGTGTGGTCCTTCAGCAGGATATTTTGAACCAGTATTCCCCGACGACCATGGTGGTCCCTATTTTTCCGGGGCACAAGCCCTATCCCTATGCCGTCAACCTGAATCCAACCCCGTATAATGGCTTGGATAAGCCACGGCATATTAACCTCAAATACCTCCGCACGGTATCGGTGAAGCGTTTACTGAATCCCCAGGGCCGCTTGGAAGACAGCTATCTCGAAGCGGCTTATCAGGCACTTCAAATTGTGCTGGGTCTGTAAAACGGCTTCTCTATTTTTTCGGGCTTAAGGCTTGCTCTGATTTCGGTGGGTTCATCAACGCTTGAGCCTCTTTGGAGTCGGCTTCCAGAGGGCTGGCGTAAAAGATGACCGGTGAACCTTTATCTGACAGCATACAGTTGAAGCGCACAGCGCGTTCTTGACCATTGGCCATCTGAAGTTTCCCTTGCCCGGTGAGAACAGAGCCGATACGTTGCTTCCCCAGCGAGCGCTCGGCCCGGTCAAGTGTGCTTTTATCTTCAAAAAGCATCACTTTACTGGCCTTTTCGCCAGAGCCGGATTTGAATTCCTGATTGGCGTAGTCTTGACAGCGGCTGACTTCGCTGCTCATATTGGCGGCAATAGAGAGAGGCGCAATGGCACTCATGAAAAGTAAGAAGAGTAAAAACTGAGAGCGACGTTTCATCTAAAAGTCCTCGCTTGCTTATCTTTTGGATGAAAACGACTATCCCAAAGACGATCTCGTCAAACAATTGCCAAGCTAGGGAATTTGGTTCGTTGTTGGCAGTAACCCGCTGAAGGGGGTGGAGGCTCGTTACATTCATATACATATTGTTGTTTGATATAAGACTTCGTTATAAAAAGGATTTTGTAAATGATGGACGTGTGGGAGTGAAACAAGATGACGCCGCCGATCCGGCAAACGACGGGTATGACGATAATGCGCACCGGTTTTCAGGTAAAACCGGATAAAAGGACTGTTCCAAACCCCGGTCCTGCTTCTTCTGCCCATAATTCTGGAAGTACATCTTCTATTGGTCAGGCAGTGCCGTTTTATCCTCCGCTGACAAGCGCCATCCGATTTGAAGGGCTCCGGTTCAAGGGGATCCTGAATGAAGATTATCAGGTTGAGCATCGCATTGATGAGCCGGTGAATGCCGAGACCGTATCCGCCGCCCTTCGTGCCTTGGTGGTTCGCAATGCGATTAAAAAAGCCAAAGGGGATAACTCGTCGCTCAAGTTCTTTCTGGAAGGCAGTTATACGGACTGGTTTGTCGGAACATCGCGAGCCACGTTGGCCGATGTTTTTTCGCTGATTGATCGCCCTGTTGATGTGATTGTGCGGCAGAATATCGAAAATGAAGGCATTATGGCCTTGCAATCCGCCACCGGAAAACGCCTGATGTATGATGGTGCCCGAATCTCCCTGGGGCCGATTCAGGCAGGGGCGCCCTATATGCGAAATGACGATCATGCGGTTCGTCGAGAGCTTCAAACCGAGTATGTCCGGGATTTGGAATATCGGCTCATGCAACGTGCCGGTATTCAGGATCGTCGCAAGCTTTATTACGAAGATCTCAACAGTGCCCGGAATTATAACGCGCTTCAAGCACTCCATTTCGGCGAGAAGGGCTTGGTAGATGGGGTGCTTGTCGGATATGACAAAGTGGTAACCCGTGAGGCGCTGGACGCCTATATTGAAGTAAACGGGCTTAAAGGCGACGCATTAGCGAAGTTTCTTGCCAATCACTTGAATATCAATCAAATCCCTGCGGTGGCGATTGCTGATTTTTCGCCGGGCTCCCTGCCTCAGAAATCGGAAACATCCCCCATCCCGGATGTCTCTGTCTACGATGAGCCCAGCAAGGTCATAGCAGAGAATAAAGCCAAGGATGCTGACAAGGAAAAGAGCAAGAAGACCGAGGTTCCCTCGGATGCTAAGCCTGCAGAAAAGACCGAAGAGAAGAAAGAAGAGGCGCCTAAGACGCTGACGTTTTATACCGGCTATGACAAGAAAGAAGGGTTTACCCAGGTTGATCCCGAGAAAATTGCCTTGAAATTCAAGGTCAAGGAGAAGGATATCAAGCCCGGGCGTCTGAATATGAATAATTTGGCAGGTTCTCGAGGGTTTTTGGAAGACGATGTCATTTTCTTCAACGAAGGGTTTGAAGATGCCACTGCCGAGCAAATGACGGATGCCCTAACGGCTCTTGACAAGAAGAAACGCGGCCAGGAAAACCCTAGCAACATCAAGATTATGGTCAACAGCCCGGGCGGATCCGTGTCGGCCGGTCTGGATATTCGGAGCACCATTGCACATATGAAGACGCCGGTTGATGTGATCGTCACCGGTATGGCTGCAAGCTGTGGTGCTTTCCTGGTATCCAGCGCGACCGGGTATCGCATGGCGACCCCAAATGCTCGAATTATGATCCATGATGCCTGGTGGAGCCGACCTCGAGAGACCGATCGTCATTACAACGAGCGTATCGATAGGTTGGATCAGGCAAGCCAGGCTTTTGTTACGGCTATTTCTCAGGCCAGTGGGCGTCCCTTTAAAGAGGTCTGGGAAGACATGAAGATTGATGTCTGGTTAAACCCTTTGGAGTCCATGTTTTAC
This sequence comes from Vampirovibrionaceae bacterium NZW_1234, assembly GCA_041697335.1. GTDB lineage: Bacteria > Cyanobacteriota > Vampirovibrionia > Vampirovibrionales > JAGQHJ01 > JBGUGD01. Next base: position 44,576 of record JBGUGD010000026.1, read on the forward strand.
GGGAAGAAGGGACTGACGGATGCCATTCTTGTAGGCAATAACAAAGTCATTACCAAGGCCGACGTGCGACGGTACTTAATCAAGTCTATGGGTGGTGCCCTCAAAGCCGATAAATACTTAGAGAAGCGTCTGCGCTCGTTGCGGGAAGGAAACCGGAACTGGAAGCCGGAACAGCATAACGAAGCCGATCCTTTCGATAATCCCCTGAAAACCATTGAAACGATCGCCAGGACTGCAGCAAAGCCCATTGAAACTGTCAAAACACTTTCACGAGCCGTTCCGAAACCCAATACTTCGGCGGATCATTATGTTGTGGCACTGCCCCATAAACCGTCGGGGGAAGGCTCCGTATCCGATAGGATTCGTTCCCATCTTAAATCTCTGCGTCAATCCCATGAGTCCGGCCCCTCAAAATAAAGTGTTGAAATTTACGTCATGCCGCTAGAAGTCAACTCCGATGCCAGCCGATACAGCCGAAACACAATTCCTTCAGGAATGCGAGCGGATGCTGAATTTCACCGTAATTCCCGGACGTTTCAAAAACGCTATCCCGCTAAATCCGAAGAATGGTGTGATGGGTGGGCCGCCCAGTCCATTGAAAACCGTTGGATGCGTGATAGTTACGGTGAAATGATTATGATGGCTTTTGGCATTGGCCAAAAACCAGGTGTAAAGGATTTCGTGCACCAGGAAATTATGGATGCGGCTTTTGGCACCATGGATGAGGATGAGCGTGGAAGCCTGGAGCTCTGGTCCTTTCAGCAAGATCGAGAAAATGCCCGAAGACTGCTTTTGGCTCTGGAGGAAAAGGGGTTTAACATTCAGGATCCTCAGCGTATTCCGTCCCGATTTGGGTTGTCCACCATTCCCGGTGTCCTTCGGGAGGAAGTCGCTGAGGCACTGCTGTGGTATGTGCGCTATCACGAGGCGCTTGAACAGGAGAAGCGTCTTTATGACAACCCGGGGCCTGTGTCAGCCGAGCCTCAATTGGAACACCCGGAGGACCTCAGAGTTAACCGCATTCGAGAGTGGTTGGGTTAAGGCCAGAGCCTAATTCAAAAACCAGCACATGCCATGCCAAGCGTAATAACCACCCATCAGCATTAACAAAATACTGGACAGTTGGGAAAACAGAGAATTATATTCCCGAAGCATCCCAAACCGCTTGGAAGTTCCTGCTAAAAAGCCGGCAATAAACAAAATTGCCGTATAACCCAGGGCGTAGCTTGCCATGGTCATTGCTGTCAGGGCTTGACCGCCATGGCCTTCCGTAATCTTCAAAAGCGAGAACAATACGGGAGAAGCACAGGGGGAGCCGACCAACGCAAAGATAACACCAACCAGGAAGGAGTTGCCTTGGCTGGGGAGTTTATGAACAAACTCGGGAACCGGTAAATCCAGCCACCCAAAAAGTACAAGGCCCATCAGAAACGCCAAGACGCCTACTAAAACCATGACATGGCCTCGGTATTCGATAACCAGGGCGCCGGAAAACCAATTGACAAGACCGAATAAACACAGGATGAGGACGACGCCTAAAACAAAACCCAGGGAATTGACCAAGGCATTGCGGCGAGATTCACTCTCCATATTGGCCAGATACCCCAGTGTCATGGGAGCCAGAATCACAATGCAGGGAGAAATACTGGCAATTAAGCCCCCCAGAAAACCCAAAGGAGGAATCACCCATACCGAATCCGTGGTGATCAGCGGGTGAAAGGTGGCCAGGTACCAGGCTTCCATGGTCGAGACCAAGGTTTCGATGCGTGTGGAAAAGACCAAATAGGTGATCACCATAGCAATGGCAAATATCAGGAGGGCCAGTTGCAATTGATAAGACAGGCGAGTTGCCTTCAGGTGAGAATAGATCAGTTGCTTTACTTCTGCGTTGCTGACATCGCGCCCGCCAGGACTGTTGGGTATGGGTTGATTGCCATGGGTCATTTCAAAGGGGTCCTTCTGAAGTTGAGGGCAGGCGTATTGAATACAACAAATGGTGCATGCCAGACTTTTTCAATTATAGCGGACCGCGTCAGCTTGGAACAAGGTTTCTCAATCCCTTGCTTTAGCAAGGGCTTTCATTGCCCTTCCCTGGAAAATTTTGTAAGATGAATGGGTTACGGTAGTGGGCGAAAAAGCATTCATGACGGCGTCTTCATCAAAATTATGGTATCTGAACCAGTTTGAACTGTTTTCGGATCTCACCGCCCAGGATATTGATGAAATTGCGTCTATTACTGCTCACAAGGAATTTCCGAAATCCCAGGTTATTTATTTCCCGGGTGACTCGGCTTCAACGATTTACATTTTGATTAGCGGCAAAGCTCGTATTACCCAGCTTTCGGACGAGGGGAAAGAAGCCATTCTGGCCATTTTGGCTCCTGGGGATATTTTTGGCGAAATGGCTCTCCTGGAAGACGATGGCGAGCATAACGAGATTTGTGAGGCCCTTGAAGACTGCGTGGTCTGCTTGATCAAAAAATCGGATTTTGAAGGCTTTTTGATGAAAAAACCGGCGTTGAACCTCAAGGTCACAAAAATTATAGGCCTACGGTTGAAGCGTATTGAAAACCAGGTGTATAACCTCATTTTCAAGGATACCTATGCTCGATTGGAAAGCCTGCTCCAGCGCCTGGCAGAGGAATACGGCGAGCCTCACCCAGAGGGAACCCTCATTAACATCAAGCTGACCCATCAAGACTTGGGCAATCTGATCAATGCCACCCGCCCTACGGTTACAGAGTACCTGGCCCAGATGAAAAAGAACGGAATTATTAAATCATTTGGCCACAAGATTGTGCTGTGCCCGTCCTAAGGGGTGCTAAATTGCATTTGGCTTGATTTTCATCGATTTTCTCAGTAGCGTGGAAGCGAACGCTAAAATTGTCGGCTCACCGACAACCCCCTATCTTTACCAGTGTCATGATGAAAATAACGGATTCCAGGAGGTCTTATGAAAAGTGTGCGTTTCTGGTCTTTCATCGCATTAGCGACCCTGACATTGGTCTATGTCTCATTTCAGGCTTTTGGGACCACCCAGGGTGAGCATACATCTCATTTTGCATCCCTTGTCTATGCAGCCGATCCTGGGAAGCAGGAATCCGTTATCAAAAATCCGAAGGCCATTGTGGCCAAAATTCATGCGGACTGGTGTCCGGCCTGCCGCAACATTGCCCCGGCCTGGGCAGCACTTGAAAAAAGATATGGAAATCACGTGCAGTTTTTAACCCTAGACATCAGTACGCCAAAAACGACAAAAGCGGCTTTTAAAACAGCCCAGCGTTTTGGAATTCAAGACTGGTTCCAGAACAACAAAACCAGTACATCCCTGGTGGCGGTTTTTGAACCGAAAAACCGGGCTGTCGTTAAGACGTTTGCCAATGAACCCGATGTTAAGGCCTATGAGAAGGCTTTAGCCCCCTTACTGAAGAAGAAAGGAGGGGTTTAATGAGTAACCCTGCTGTTTCTTCTGCGGTATTGTCCAACGTATTGCTCTATGTGAGAAGTGAGATTCGCCGTATGATTGAGCATCCCCCTATTCCTCGGCCGCTGTTCCTGGCCCTGGCAATTGCCGTCGTAAGTCTGTCTGTGGTGGCCTACCTGTTGTTCGCCACCGATATCGAATCGTTTGTTGCGGCGGCTGAAAACAAGTATTTGCTGTGGTTTAACCAGGGCTTGGCTCAAAAAACCTGGTGGTATCTGCCATTAATCGGATATCTGGGTGGTCTGATTGCCAGTGTTTCTCCATGCATCATTGGTCTCTTGCCCTTGAATTTGGGTTACATCGGTACCCTGGAAATTGAGTCCAAACGCCGTGCTACCGTTTTGGCGGGTGGTTTTGTGCTTGGGGTGATTCTGGTTATCAGTCTGATGGGCCTGGTCTCTTCCTTTGCAGCCTCGCTTTTGATTGAGTATAAGGGCTATATGAACCTGGGAGTGGGCCTTTTGGCAATGCTTATGGGATTGTCGTTTTTCGGATTGATCAAAATCCCTTTTCCGCAGCTCGTGACCCGTATTCCAAAGGCATGTGGCACCTTCCTGGTTGGGGTGGCCTTTGCCCTCTCCAGTTCACCATGTGCTTCACCGGTGCTGCTCTCTATTTTGGCTATCTCGGCGACAACGGGGAATCCCCTGGTCAGCACTGTAACAATGGCCAGTTATGCCTTGGGATATACCACGATCTTGTTTATTGCCAGTGTCGCTACGGGATTGACCAAGCAAATTGGCAAGCTCCGTTTCTATTCTTCAGAGATTACTTATCTGGGAAGCATCTCCTTGATCATTCTCGGGTGCTACTATCTGCTCATCGGTGTGCGTTGGTTCCTAAGCTAATCAAAACAGTTTCTGTTTGCTTAAATACCCGTTGCCGAGAAGCTTGGTCATAACCAGCCTTCCTTGGGAGACTTCTATTTCGGCTTTATCATTCATGACACAGTAGATCGCACCGTCTTTGGCGGATACAGCTTTTTCGTACACTTTGAATGTAACAATGGCTCTCTGGCCTACGATCTGAATGCTTTCAATGTGGCTTTTATAGCTGTATTGGCTATAGCTCATGCCCGAAACGACTGCATTTTGAAGATATTGGTTTCTGTTTAAATAGAGATCTCGTTCCTGATTGAGCCGTAGATGGATGTGAATTGCAGGCGACATCATGGATACGACTTTAGGATAGTCTCGTTTTTGTGTGGCGGTTTCCATCTCGGACATAAAGGCCTGGACCGCTCCGGGTTCCAGTGCTTGTGCCATCAGAGGTGAAAGAAGCAGTGAGACTCCGAGGGGTAACAAAATGAAAATGACACGCCGATAAAATAGCTTCAAATAAATCACGCAACAGCCCTCATGGGTTGAGAGAATTGAGATTAGTTTTGATATTCCCTTTGCCTTTCTGTCTCAATCGTATTGCCTTGTAAAAATAACTCAGAAAATGATTCGGTTTGGCGTTTTAGTCGGGTCTGTTTTTAAGCTAAGATAAATTCAGCAACAAACAGATTGAGAGAAAGGTTCTTATGAAAAAGATTTTTCATACGGTTTTGGGAGCCATAGCCATGAGTGCCATGATTTCATTGGGGACTGGCTGTCATGCGACCAATGATACGTCCGAGTCTGTTGACAAGAACGATCGGGAACTTGTGGTCTTTATTACCGACAATGCCGTAATGGTTCGGGAAAAAGCCTTATCTTACGACCTGAAAGTTAAAACGATTGAGAGTAACAGCCCGGCTGCTCAGTTAATTCAGTCGCTGTTGCACTCGCCTACCGATAAGTTTTTCGCCGTGATTAACCCGGTAACCAATGCCTATATTACGGGGGGAGCCGTTTCGGATAAAGTTCCGCCCGAACAAATTGAGACCATGTTTCGAGGCTTGAAACAGGCAAGCCGTGTTGGTTCGGAACAAATAGGACGCTTGTTGCCTGAAAATAAAGAAAATGTCCGTTTGGTGGTATTCTCTGATTTTCAATGTCCCTACTGTAAGCTGATGGATAACCTGGTGGAGCAATGGCAAAGCGAATTCGGACCGCGCCTGGAAGTGGACATGATTCATTTCCCGTTGCCCTCTCACAAGCAGTCCTTTGCTGCCGCTGAAGCATCCGAATGTGCCCGTCAGCAGGGTAAGTTCGAGGCCTACAAAGAGGCACTTTTCGACAATCAGGACCAGATTTCAGAATATTTGCTGCGTTACCTCCCTGGGCGGCTCAAGATGGATGTGCGTCAGTTTAACCAGTGCTTCACGCTGCATCAGGAACGCAAGAAAGTCCGTCAGGATCAGTATTTTGGCCAGTATTTGGGCATTAATGGAACGCCTACGGTATTTTTAAACGGCACCATGCTGTTTAATTTACCACCAGAACAAATTAAGGCCAAAATCCAGGAAGCCTTAGAATCAAGCAAAAAGCCGGAGTCGGCCACATCATCTGCATCTGAAGAGGCCGCTCCTGAAGCTCACCCTGTGGAGGAAGCCACAGAGTCCCCTGCCCATTAATGGGTTCATGGCCACAGGCTAGAATTGGCTTTGGGTGCATGCTACACTGTGAGTACTCACTCGCAGGATGATGTTATGACCGCTTCTACCTCAACACCATCGGACATTTCCAAAGAAGAAACGTCATTTGTACCTGTATCTACCGTGTATGGGCCTGTTCGTTCCTGGCGTTTCGGTAATTCTTTGGGGATTGATCTGATTCGGGATATTTCCACCTGTTCGTTTAACTGTATTTATTGCCAGCTCGGTGACATTCAGAATAAGACGAGTGAGCGTCGAGACTTTGTTTCGACAGCACAGGTCCTGTCTGATCTGGAATCCAGCCATTGGCAAGAGGCAGATATCATTACCCTGAGTGGAAGCGGGGAGCCAACGCTGGCCCTGAATTGCGGTGAAGTCATTCAAGCGCTGAAGTCGTTGACCCGGAAACCTGTGATGGTCCTTACGAACGGTACGCTGCTGCATTTGCCGGAAGTTCAGCGGGATTTGATGGCGGCTGATCAAGTCTCCGTTAAACTCGATGCGGCCACCGAGGAGGGCTTGAAGCAGATGAACCGTCCGGTGGCGGGAGTGACGCTTCGAAGCATTGTTGAGGGCATCAAGGCCTTCAAGCAAGTCTATAAGGGCAAGTTGTCGGTTCAAACGATGTTTATGCCGACCAATCTAAAAGAAGTCGATGCGCTGGCCGAATTAATCCGTGAGATTCATCCGGATGAGGTTCAATTGAATACTCCTAAACGGCCTTACCCGCTTCAATGGGTGATCGACACCCGGGGCAATCACACCGGTGTGGCAGATTATCCCACAGTGCCCTTAAAAACGGTTCTGCCTGATGAAGCGGATGTCCTGGAGACCCTTTTATCTGAAAAAACCGGGGTGCCAATTCTCTCAATTTATCGTAAAGACGCCTAGCACGGCTCTCATTGATTTTTTGGGAGCTGGAAGCGAATTAGCGGCTGATGTCATCCCCGGATTGAACCAGGGGAGCGGGTTCAGATATTGATTTGAGCGCCTCTTTGGCTGCTGTGAATGCGTCTGGATCCAGCTTCTGGGTTTGATAATGAGCTTTGGTTTTGGCGAACAGCGCTTTGACATGCGGAGGTTCGATGCTGGATTCAAGCCAGCCTTTATCAGGTGCGATTTTGAGCTGGCGCTTGAGGAGAATTTCATAATAGCGTTGGACATCGGCCCCAATGGGAAACCAGGTCAACTTCTTCTCGGTACGGCTAGCCAGTGCCGTATAAAGAAGCCCTTCCAAAACCCCTCTAAACCGCCCTTGCAGGGAAGGGCCATCGGAGGTGCGTCGGTTCCAGGGTGGTGTTTCCACATAATTAATGGAGGTTTTCGTGGGGGTATCCGAGAGGTGCATAATGCCGACAAGTTTTCCACCGATACGCTTGCCATTAACCTTTTTCCCTCCGACGGTCAAGGCAAGAATACCCGTGCTGTTGGGATCTGATTTGGTTTCGGGGTTGGAGCCTGTGCCGAACAATCGATTTGTGAGGCTTTTGAATAAATTCCAGATGCTCTTGATGGCCCAGACAAAAGGGCGGACGATGGGCCAGTCCAACATGGCTTTAAGCTTCATGGGCAGCATCAGTACCATGGTCTTGCTGAACAGCGGTACTCTGTTCCAAGAACCCAAAATTCCCATCAGGCGATCCATGTCTTTCTTTTCGACTTCCCAGACTTGTGCCGGAACAACGCCTTGGGCTTTATCACTGACATAGGTCAGTGGAACATCCCGCAAATAGCGCGCACCGAATTTGACAGAACTGGGCTTGGGCATCGCAGAATACATAGGGGATATCATAGGCTTAAGATTCCGGGTCAGAGAGCATGCGCTGGGATAAAACCCCCTGAATTCAGATTAATGCTTCTTATGTTAACAATTATGTCGCTCTCCTGAAACCGGATGCCTTGGCTGCGGACTGGATCCCGATGGTGTTTTTCGCCATAATAGGAAAGACCGTTGTGGTATCAACAAGAAAAAGATGGGTAGAAACACGATGAGCGCAATTCAGGTTCAGCTTCCCGATGGCAGTAAAAAAGAACTTCCGGCTGGTGCAACCGGTAGAACCCTTGCCGAGTCTATTGGGCCTCGGCTGGCAAAAGAGGCTGTCGCGATTCAGTTGGATGGTGAGACGTTTGACTTGGCAACCCCCTTGCCCAATGGTTCAACGGTTCGTATTTTGACCTCGAAAGACCCTGAAGCCTTGGAAGTGCTCCGTCACTCTTCTGCACACATCCTCGCCCAGGCGGTTCAAAGCGTGTTTCCTAACGCCAAAATTGCCAATGGTCCAGCTATTGAGACCGGCTTCTATTATGACTTCGAAATTCCCGACCATAAGTTAACTCCAGAGGACCTGGAAAAGATTGAGGCTGAAATGCAACGCATCATCAGCGAAAATCAGGTTTTTGAACGCCGTAACGTTCAGGATGTCGAGGCCCAGCTCCAGGACTTTATGGCTCGGGGCGAAAAGTACAAGGCCCATAACCTGGACAAATATCGCAACGACAATCCGACCCTGTATTTCTGCGTGGATCCCCAGTCCGGTCAAGATGTGTGGAATGATTTCTGCCGGGGGCCCCACCTCCCCAATACCTCATTCATAAAGGCCTTTAAGCTCCTGAGTCTTGCGGGTGCCTACTGGCATGGGGATGAGAACAACGAAATGCTTCAACGGGTTTATGCAACGTCGTTCTTCGATAAAAAAGATCTGGAAGCCTTCTTGCACCAACGGGCTGAAGCAGAGAAGCGGGATCACCGCAAGCTCTCCAAACAGCTGGAACTCTTCAGTATCGAGGATGAAGTGGGGCCGGGGCTGATTCTGTGGCATCCCAATCTGGCCATTGTCCGTGAAGAGTTGGAAAATTACTGGCGCAAGGAACACCATAAGCGAGGCTATGACCTGGTGTACTGCCCCCACTTGGCAAAGCGTGATTTGTGGGATATTTCAGGCCATACCCAGTTCTACATGGAGAATATGTTTACCTTGACCGTCGAAGATCAGGAATACATCCTGAAGCCGATGAACTGTCCCTTCCACGTGCTCATCTTTAAGTCGCAACTGCGCAGCTATCGTGACTTGCCCATTCGCATTGGCGAATTGGGAACGGTATATCGCTATGAAAAATCCGGTGTAATGCACGGGTTAAGCCGTGTCCGGGGCTTTACCCAAGATGATGCCCACTTGTTCTGTCGCCCGGATCAGCTCACCGATGAGATTAAGAACATCATTCGCTTTATTGATGATACGTTGAAACTTTTTGGGATGACCTTTACTGTGGAGCTGTCCACCCGCCCCGAGAAGTATGTCGGTAGTCTTGAAATCTGGGAACGGGCTGAAAACGGGCTTCGTGAAGCCATGGAAAGTTATGGCCTCACTTATGACGTTAACGAAGGTGACGGCGCATTCTACGGGCCTAAAATTGACTTTCAGTTACAGGATGCCATTGGCAGAACATGGCAGTGTGCCACGGTTCAGCTCGACTTTAACCTGCCGGAGCGCTTTGGTTTGAAGTATCAGGCGTCTGATGGGAGCCATCAGGTTCCGGTTATGTTGCACCGGGTTATCTTTGGTAGCCTGGAACGCTTTGCTGGAACACTGATTGAGCACTTTGCCGGAGCCTTCCCGACATGGCTCTCGCCGGTTCAAGCTATGATTCTGCCGATCTCGGATCGTCATGTGGAACAGGCCAAAACTTATGAACGTGAACTCCTCGATATTGGGGTTCGTGTTAAGGTGGATGACCGTAATGAGGGTATTGGCCATAAAATTAGGGACGCTCAGTTGGCTAAGCATCCATATATGGTAATCTTGGGTGACAAAGAAATTGAAAATCAGACGGTTTCCGTGCGTTCTCGGAATCGGGGTGACCTGGGCGCCTTGTCTTTTGATGAGTTCAAGAACAAGCTGCTTCTGGAAATTCACTCCCATGGACAACAAATCATTGAGGTGCCTCAAACGATTCAGGCATAGCGGGACTAGTTCTGATTATCCACCTGAAAAAAAGGATGCTTTCTAAGAAAGCATCCTTTTTTAGGTAATCTTGGGGACAAATAGGTGGGAAAAAATTAAATTAAATGCGGAGTTCTTTCGTTAAATCAGGCATGCCCGCACTGGCGAACAGCATTTGATTGAAGAATTCTGAATCTTGGTCATCCATTGCCAAAATCATTTCGTTCATGGTTGCTTCATCAATCTCGGCATTGGGATCAAACAGAGCAGCAAAGGAGCGGGCACTGTTTTCTGCACGGGATTCGGTACCAGAACTTGCTGTTTCGGGTGTCGAGGGTGTATTAACCCGATTAATTTGCGCAGATACATAGCTTTCAACCATTTTAGCGGTGATCTGCCCTGGGCGGGTATCTTCACGACCGGCGGCCCGGACTTCGAGGCGTTTTTTCGCATTGTTATTTGTGGTCTCTTTAGCATTACCGGCATTATTGGTTACTGTTGTAAAGCTAAGTTCGTTAATGCGATTTTTATTGTTGGTTCCGTAAATTAACATAGTTCTATTTGTCT
>JBGUGD010000019.1:0-60982 GCA_041697335.1 Vampirovibrionaceae bacterium NZW_1234
GACACCTATGTGGTGGATGATGCGGGTGACGTGGTCACCGAGAACGCCAACGAAGGGACCGATACGGTTCGGGCGAGTATCACCTACAGCCTGGTAGCCAATGTCGAGAATCTGGTGTTGACTGGCAGCAGTAACATTGATGGAACCGGCAACGGCTTGGCCAACTCCTTAACCGGTAACAGCGGCAACAACACCCTGGATGGGGGTGCCGGGGCCGACACGATGGCCGGCGGTGCGGGTGATGATACCTACATCGTGGATGATGCCGGGGATGTGATCACGGAAAATGCCAATGAAGGGACCGATACGGTTCGGACCAGCATCACGTACACATTGGGTGCCAACGTCGAGAACCTGGTGTTGACTGGTAGCAGTAACATCAATGGTACGGGTAACTCCGGTAACAATACGCTGACCGGTAACACTGGCAACAACACCTTGAATGGTGGTCTTGGAGATGACACCTATGTCTTTGGGACAGGTGACGGCCAAGATGTTGTGAGAGATACGGGCGGTACCAATGATAAAATCCTGTTCGGAGCTGGTTTAGGTACCGCTGATGTCGCCTTCTTTATGAATGGTACCACCCTTGAAATCGGGTATGTTGGTAACGTAGCGGATAAAATATCGGTACAAAACCAAAGCGTTGCTATTAACCAGATTGATCGGTTCGAACTGAACAACGGTAATTACTTAACAGCAGCTGACGTGAATCAAGTCATCCAGGATATTAATACCTATGCTGCTGGGAATAGTATTACCATCAACTCAATCGAAGATATCAAAGGTAATGCCTCTCTGATGGCAATTATTACAGCTGCTTGGAATTAAAAATCCGAGTGAGATTTATACAGCAATCCGTTATGGAAACATGACGGATTGCTTTTTTAATGCGCTTATCCCTTTGGAGCGTGTTGCTGCCATTATTTGTTGATGTCGACACACGCAGATACTCAGATCCGCTTTAAAGCAGCATGGCTGAAGTTTACCACGATAAATTAAACCGCTGCTCAGTGAGCTGAGCAGCGGTTATTGCTGATGGATATGTTTGACTAGCGTACGCTAACGCTTTCGTTTAAAGAACGAATTAAGGGGTAAATAAAGAATTCAATAATTTTACGCTTACCGACTTTAACTTCGGCAGTCACCGTCATGCCAGCTTTTAAAGGGGTTTCGTTACCGTTGACCTTTAAAGAATGTTTTTGAAGCTCAATACTTGCCTTATAGACGGGTGGCTGGTTTTTATCCTGATGACTGTCGCTGGAGAGCAAGAGGAGTTTGCCAGGGATAATGCCATATTTCTGAAAGTCGAAGGTATCCACTTTTACATTGACAGGAAGTCCCGTCTGGACATAGCCGATATCCTTATTTTGAATCGCTGATTCAACCACGAGGGGTGCATTGGAAGGAATGAGCGACATAATTTTTTGGCCGGGTTGAACCACACCACCCACTGTGTTCATTGCCAATTCGTCTATAATTCCGTCTTCGGGAGAGGTTAATGTCTGTTTATCATTTTTAAATTCAATTTGTTTTATCTGAGCTTGGAGCTCGATACTGCGCTTTTGCATGAGGGCCAAATCTGTCAGGAGCTGGGTACGATAATTTGACTGAATATACCCGATTTCTTTTCGGATTTGTGCTTCTTTGGCATACAGCTCTGAAATACGATGACTGGCCTCTTCGCGTTTCGTGGTGTGTTCCATTAATGCTTCTTCAACCTGTTCAAGATCACGCTTCGGAATAATTTCTCGGACGGGGCCCATGCGTGCCTGCTTTGCCAAATTGAGTTTGATCAAGTCGTCGGCATGAGCTTTTTCCTCTTTGGCAATGGCCAGTTGTTGTTGAATTTGGCGTAATTCTTCCTGCTTCGAATTGACCTGCTCGGCTACACCATTCTTCGAGGCATTGTATAACATACGTTGGGCTGCAATATGTTGAGCATCGTATTTCGTGGGGTTTGGTAAAAAGGAAAGGTTGTCTAATTCTGCCTGAATGCGTTCTTGCTCAAGCAAGGTATAATTTAAATTTTGAGTCATCGACTCTAATGCGGGTTCAATGGTGGAGGGGTCAATTTCGACGAGGGTTTGGCCTTTTTTTACAAAGTCACCTTCCTTGACCGCGATTTTTCGGATGACGCCGGCATCTAAGGGTTGAATGATTTTGGCATGTCCTTGAGGAATAATTCGCCCTTTCGATGTTATGACGACATCCACTTCACCCAGTGTGAGCCAAAGGCCAATGCACAAAAGCAGTGCGCATACGATCCAAAATGTCGTTCGACCCAGGGGACTAATAGGGCGTTCTTCGATTTCTGCAAGAATGGGGTTAAATTCATGCAGATCCTCAGGCGGATGTTTAAACAAGGTAGGCATTGGAAGTCATTTCCTGCTGCTTATACAGATAGTGATAAAGTCCTTTTTGAGCCACAAGTTCTTTGTGGTTCCCCGCTTCTACCAACTGTCCTTTTTCCAGAACAAAAATGATGTCGCAATCCTGGACTGCAGTAAGTCTATGAGCCACAATGAAGACAGTCCGTCCTTGCTGAATTTTTTTCATGTTATCAAAAATAATACGCTCGGATTCATAGTCGAGTGCTGAGGTTGCTTCATCAAAAATCAGAATTCGGGGGTCGGTGATTAAAGCACGCGCGATTGCAATACGTTGCCGTTGCCCTCCTGACAAGGTGGAGCCTCTCTCCCCAACTATCGTGTCATACCCCTCTGGAAGTTGTGTAATAAACTCATGGGCACCTGCCAGTTGAGATGCTTCGATAATATGCTCAATCGAGGCTTCAGGACGTGCCATGGCTATGTTTTCTCGGATGGTACCACTAAAGAGGTAATTTTCCTGGAGTACGGTTCCAATATGATAACGAAGCCAAATGGGGTTCATATGCCGTGTATCTACATCATCAATGTAAATGGCACCCTCTTGCTGGATATAGAGACGTTGAATCAGTTTGGTGAGTGTGCTTTTTCCACTGCCACTTCGGCCAACCAGACCAATACTTGCGCCGGGGGGAACACTAAAGCTAAGGTTCTTGAGGACATAAGGGGAATCCGTATTATATTTGAAGCAGACATTGTCAAATTTGACATTCCCTTTGAGTTCGGGCAATGTAATTGCCTGTGAGTTTTGAACCTCGATAGGTGAATTCAAGATGTCCCCTAACCGTTCAACAGCCATCATGCTCTGCTGAAAGTCATTCCAGAGATTGACCAAACGTAAGACAGGGTTTGTAAGTTGGTTCGAAAACATCTGGAATGCAATTAATTGGCCTATTGTCATCTTGTTGCTTAAAACCAGGCCAACACCCAAATACAGGACTGAAATGACGATGGCTTTTTGGAGTAAGCCTGATAGGGCAGAAGCGATTGTAGCCAGAGAAGATAAATTAAAACTGGAGTTCAGATAATTGCCCAAATAATCTTCCCAGCGCTTTTGCATCGAACCTTCAATAGCCAGGGACTTAACGGTATTAATGCCTGTAATCGCTTCAACCAAATAGGAGTTTGCTTGGGCACTCATCTGGAATTTGGACTCCAAGCGAGAACGAAGTGCGGGAGTAATGAAAAAATAGATGATTCCAATTAAGCTCACAATCCCAGCGACAACCCCAGCTAGAAACGGGCTGTAAACTATCATCATTGCCAGAAATACAAATGAGAAAAACAAGTCGATAATAACAGTGACTGAGCGGTTTGTGATGAATTCTCGGATCCTATCCAGCTCTTTTACACGAGAAACGATATTACCTACTTTTCGAGACTCAAAATAGACATAGGGTAAAGCAAACAGATGTTTAAAGAGCTTTGCACCTAGTTTTGCATCGATTTTATTGGCCGTATGGATAAAAATGTAGTTACGTGTGATGTTTAGCAGAAATTCAAAAACAGTGACCATGCCAAATGCAAGTGCCATGACAATCAAGGTATTCATCGCATGATTGACAATGACTTTGTCCAGGATGACCTGTGTGAGCAAGGGGGTTGCCAGGCCAAACAATTGCACTAAAAATGAACCGAGCATGACTTCAGCAATGACACGTCGGTATTTGGAGATTTCCTGGAAGAACCAGGCGTAGCCGAACTTAATTTGTGATTCAATCTGCTTGTGTTTCAGGATGATGAGTCTGCCCGAGTTCAGTGAATCTAAGTCTTCAAAGGTTAAACTTTGAGTACTTTTGCTGATTGGATTGAATATCAGGCTTTTCTTTTCTGTCGTATCCACTTTTAATAGAACACGATAAATATTGTCATTGCCGATGATAATTGCCGGTAATGGATAGCGTGCCTGGGCCAACTTGGCCATGGTCAGTTTTTTGGATTTTGCTTTAAAGCCCTGGTGTTTAAGAATGCGAAGGAGTTCTTCCTCCCGTAATTCTGAATCGGATAATGCAAACTCTCTCGAAATCGAACGAGTATCAATCGCAATCTGATTGATTTGGGCAATGAGTTCTAATGCGAGTAATCCTGTTTGCATTGTTTATACCGCCGTCATCAGTTTCATCTTCATCAGAGACACTTTTCGTCGAATATCCGCTTCCGCCAGGCGACGTTTTTCATCCAGAACTTCTGCTTGTTGGAGTAAAAGACGTGTTTTATCCAGCATTTCCTGTTGTGATAGCTTCTCAAACATAACCAGTTTTTCCTGGTTTTGGTTGACCAGTAAATTCTTATGTTCCATTTCCAGATGGCGTTCTTGGCTTTCTTGTTTCCACTTCATGTAGTTACGACGAATTTCATTTAACCTTTTCAGGTTTTCTAAATCTGCCTTGGCGGTTTCCAGTTTAACTCGTTTGACTTCTGCACTGTTTCGGATGTGGTCACTAATGGGAACATTGAGAGAGAAACCCACCGTAAATGTAAGGGGGCCGATGTCTCTTAAAGCACCACCCAATCTTGAGGGGTCCGTACCATACATGTTGTAATTGGCATAGAGGTTCAGTTGGGGCAATGCTTGTCGTTCTTGTGCTGCTAATTGTTCCTTACGCCGTTCCACTTCTAGTAAATACAACTTGTATTCCGGTGTTTTTTGCTCATCAAAGGGTTCCTCCTCAATGGTTGGGTCAACTTTAAATCCTGCAATTTCTATAGAGTCAGGGTCATAGGTTTCGTGGGTGAAATAGGAGAGTTCGATGAGCGCATCTTTAAATTTTTGCTTCAAGATTTGAATTTCGTCGGTGGTTTCCGCAACTTTAATCGCACTTTCGGCAACGTCCACCTTGGAAAGCATACCACTTTGATAAAGCCGGTTTTTCATTTGCATTACTTCCTGATAGAGCGGAAGCGTAAATTGTTTGCCCTTCAGGTTTATATAATTCGTCAGAACCGTGGCATAGGCGTCCGCGACCTGAATTTTTAGATCCCTTTCGGCTTTAATCTCGCTGATTTCTCTTTGTTTTAATCCTGCTTGAGCCAGCCTTAACTTGTGCTTCGCGATCCCAAATTGATAGATGGGTTGAGATAGATTGATCCCAATGAAACTTTGGAAACGACTAACCGCTGAAGGTAAGATACTGTCACCTACAGCAATGGCATTCGGAGTATTATTATTTGCCAAGTTGCCGATATGTTCGGAATTCATCCGTAAGCTAACCCTGGGCAGATATTCAATTTTAGCCTTGAGGACATCAACCTCACCCAGCTTTGTGTCGACTTCTGAAATCTTGACATCGTAAGAATTGTTGAGTGCTTTTTCCATGATGGTATCAAACTCAAGAAGCTCGGCATGAGCTGGTAATAATGGCAGCAGGCTTAAAGCTGTGCACATCAGCAAGCATTGTCGAACTCTATGGTTTACCCTGAGTAAAAGCCCAAGGGATTTTCTCTCCACCATTCTGGAAACTCTCAAACACTTTTTTCCATCTAGCACCCTTATTATAGAGATCTGGCTCGGGATTGTAATCCTCTGATTACTGTAGCCCGTCTCATGATGAAAAGAGGGGATGCTGGTTTCCGTTGAACGCTGTATTTTTCTGTCAAGCGCTTCTCGAAAGTTGAATATACGGGCATAATTAGAGTGATGTATTGGATAAGGGCATAACTTTCTGGTGATGCAATGGGTGTTGTAGCGAGAAAGTGGTGTTGAGTCGATGAGTAGTGTATGACAAGACATTTGGCTTTTTTTCATCAGAACTATCCGGCGCAGTTCGGGCCTATTATTCAATTTTTATTGGAGCACTATGACACTGAGATCTCGTTTTATAGCGAGTATGTTGCCAAACCTTTGCATCCGAAGGTGAAGCATGTATCTTTTAAGCCGGATGGGACGGGATCAGAAGAAAAAGATACCTCTTATTTCTTCTCCAGATATTTTGAAAGAGAAGCACGCAGTATGTATGGTGCATACAAGGCGTTTGAAGCACATCGGGAGAACCTACCAGATTGTTTTATAGGTCATGTGGGTTTTGGGAATTTGATGATGTTTCATGTGGCCTATCCGGATATTCCTACCATTGGATTTTTTGAGGTTTTTTACGATTTCAAAGAGATCAGTCGCCCAGAGTATCCTGTACCATGGGAGAATCGTTTAAGAGTGCCCTTGCGGAATGCGACGCAACTCTTGGAATTGGAATATTGTACAAAAGGTTACTCTCCCACACCGTATCAGCGATCGATGTTCCCTGATGCTTATCAGCACAAATTGGAAGTGCTTTTTGATGGGGTCGATACGGATTTTTACTCTCCTGGGCAAGTTATTGGGAACGCTTTACCAAAAACTTGGCCCGATGGTGTGAAGCTGGTCACTTTTGTCTCTCGTGGCCTGGAATCTTATCGAGGCTTTGATGTGTTTATGGAAGTGGCACATCGTATTTGTCAACGCCGATCGGATGTTCACTTTATTATCGCAGGTAATCCGAAGACCCATTATGGTGCAGAGATGTTAACCGTGAAGGAGCCTTCGTTTAAAGAACACGTGCTTAAGCGGCATCAGTTTGATCTGAATCGGTTCCACTTCCTGGACTGGGTTTCTGAATCTGCTTTGGTTGATTTGTTTCGATTGAGTGATTGCCATTTTTATTGGACCATTCCTTTTACCCTTTCTTGGAGCTTCTTTCAGGCGATGGCTGCGGGTGCCCTTATATGTGGATCGGATACAGCACCCGTGCAGGATGTTTTGGTGCATCAGGAAAATGGTTTGATCTGTGATCCGAATAGCATTGACGCCATGGTTGAGCAGATAATGGAAGCTTTGGCTGAACCAGAGCGATATCGGCCACTGCGTGAAGCGGCTCGCGAGACCGTTATTGCAAACTATAGCTTGCCGGTTTGTCTGCCCAAATTGGCTGACTTTTATCTCGACAAATCGTTAGTGCCTTCAAAAGTTCACGTTTATGAGTCCTGTTGATAAAATCGGTGCCGATGAGCGCGCCGCAATGCTTTCTGTCCTGGAGGCTGCTTTAGTGGAAGAGCCGGGCCGGCTTGACTTGCGAAAGCAATTAGGTGATCTTTATCGGGATTTAGGCCAGTGGGGTAAAGCTGAGCGTTGTTATGACGGTTTGCTCGAACATCTACCTGAGCATCGTTTAGAATTATCTCTTTCTCTCGGCGCTGTTTTAAGACAACAGGGCAAAATCGATCAGGCTATTACTCTGTATGAACGTGCTATTGCTGAGAACCCCAAAGTGGCCGAGCTGTATCACAATTTGGGGAATGCTCTGAATGACGTTTCTCGCTATATTGAGGCCATAGAAATATTTGAAGCGGCATTGGCTTTAAAACCCGATTACAGTTCTGCCTACCTGGGGCTTGGGATTGCTTTAGGCAAAAATTTCCAGAAAGATAAGGCGTTTGATTCGTTTAAGTTGGCGATTCGATATAATCCGGAAAATAAAGTTGCGTATCTGGAATTAGGTAAGCTTCTGCTAGAACATAACCAGCCTGCGGATGCTCGTATTTGTTTTGAGTCAGCCTTGGCCATTGATCCTGATTATGGTTATGCTTTGGAGGCGATGGGCTGTGTTAGCTCTGACTTGGGGGACTATGAGGCTGCTCTGGGCTATTATCGTCAGGCTCTAGCGACAGGGGGGGCTTGGCCCACATTATTTAGTAATATGGGCAACTGTTTGATGCAATTGGAACGCTACGAAGATGCCATTGAAGCGCTCACCACTGCAACTGATTTGTCACCGACTTTGAGTGTTGCCCACTACAATTTAGGTGTCGCATATAGCAAGTTAAATCGTTTACCCGAATCCATTCAATCTTATGATCAGGCTATTGCCCTGGTCCATCATTATCCCAAAGCCCAGTTTAACCAAGGCTTAGTCTATTTGAAGCAAGGTGACTGGGAGCAGGGTTGGGCTGGGTATGAATATCGCTTTCAACAGGATAGCTATTATGAGCAACGTCAATTCTCACAACCTCAATGGCGAGGGCAGTCATTAAAGGGCAAGCGTATTCTTATTGCCGCGGAGCAGGGTTTTGGTGATGCAATCCAGTATGCTCGCTATCTGCCTCTGCTAAAAGCCCAAGGGGCCACGGTGCTTTTTGAGTGTCCCGGTGAGTTAATGACGCTTTTTGATCAATGCCCTTATATTGATGTGTTGGTTCCAAAAGACGCGTTCAGTCCTCATCAAGATCAAACATTTGATGTGTTCTGTTATCTTATGAGTTTGCCGTACTACTTTAAGACACAAGAAGATACCATCCCTGCATCAGAGAACATCTTTGAATGTTCACGCAAGCGTCAGGCTTATTGGCAAAATCGTTTATCGGGTCATGCTCGTAAAAAAGTGGGTATTGTCTGGGCCAGTAAACCGGATAACCCGACCAGTGCGTATCGCTCTTGTCGCCTGTCGGACTTTGCCGTGTTTCGGGATATTCACCAGGTGCAATTTTATAGTCTTCAAAAAGGCGAGGCTGCACTGTCGCTCTATTCTACGGAGCTTGGGTTTCCTGTTGTTGATCTCAGTCCGGATATTCGCGATTTCGCGGACACTGCTGCGATTATCCAAAACCTGGACCTGGTTATTTCAGTCGATACATCCGTTGTTCATCTGGCTGGAACACTCCGCTGTCCGACTTGGGTATTATTGCCATTTCAGTCTGATTGGCGGTGGCTCCAGAATCGCTTGGACAGTCCATGGTACCCATCCGCTCGTTTGTTTCGGCAAGAGGTTCATCAAAATTGGCGCACCTTGTTTGATAAAGTTCATGCCGCTTTAAAAGTTTACGCCAGTGAGTAATCAAATTAACCGACGATGGTTTGGGGATGTTTTTTCTGTCTGATGGGATTCGTGCTGGGGAAGTCGGATGAGTGTAACATTTTGAATCGTCTTGCTGTGAGCCGGATACTTTCTGCGATAGAATAGGGCCAGGGGTTTGTGTTTACTGAGCAGCATGACATTGGGCTTCCATTTTTGGAGGAAAGGCATTCTGGGCTGGTTCAGATGTAGTGTCAGATAATGGTTTCGCATAAAGTGCGACCCATAAAAATCGAAGCGGGTGTCAATAAAAACCTTGGTTTGGGGCGAACGATAGATGAGGCAACTTCCGACTTCGGCATCGGTAAAGAGTCTATCGGTTGGTTTCTGTTGAGCGAGATAAGCCTCAATGCCCTTCATGAGACGCTCACATTTGCCTAGTTTTGCATGGTGGAACTGCTTGGGCAGAACCGTTGGGGTCACTAAAAATAAAGCTCCCAGGAGGATGCTGGCGGTTAAAATTATTGGAAAAAACATATTGAGTCTTGGTATAAGGGATTCTGCCCATTTTGGCTTGTGTACGTTAGAGTGCCAGGCATAATAAAGAGCTTGCGGAAGGAGTAAGGCGTAAAATAAAGCGCTCCAAACCACAAAGCGCTGAACAAACAGAGTGAAGAGGGTGAAGGTTACCAGGTGTAACCATTGCCAGGGTGCAAGGGTTTGACGAATCTTGGGCAACACGAATAAAAGGCCCAGAACCAGGCCCAGGTAACACTGGTATGAAAGATAGTGAAAGTTGGGTGATTGAAGCTCGACAATGATATTGTTCATAAACTCCTGAGATGAGAGATCTGTGAGATAGGTATAAATACCAATGCCATAGGGATTTATGAGACTGCTTAAGAAAGCTGTACATAGCAAGAGGCCATAGTTTTTCAGACTTTTGGGATAACTTTGTGTTTTTTGCTCAGGCGGAAGATAGATTTCGGGAACCCGATGCTGGATAAAGTCACCCAGCGCCATCAATGTCAACGAGAACAGCCCAATAATGACACCGGTATGCATATTGCCCCACAAGAGATACAGGCCGCACATAAAGCCGGTGAGTAGGGCTGTTTTTAGTTTTTCTACTCGATATTGCTCCAGAAGCAGCAATTGAACGGCAAGAAAGATGCTGGTTGCAATCATCGGGCGTAGGCTGATATTGACCGGGATGGTCATTATGACAAGCGTTGTCGGAATAATGCTCCAGAGCAAGGGAATCTGTTTTAGACGTGATACGGTCAGCGGGAGCAAGCTATAGAGGCAAACTGTAACTATGATGAATGCTCTGAGGAGACTCTGCTCTCCCAAAGATCGAAAACCTAGAGCCGTAATAACCTCAAAGAGCCATTGATAGACAACCCATGGTTTTTCATGGTGGGTCCATGAAAAAATGTCGTGATGCGGAATGTGATGATTGTCAAGAATATAGTTGCCTGTCTGAATAATCCAGGCTAAGTCCGGGGTGAAGGCGTGGTCCAGCATCGCAAATGTGAACATGTTCAGGCTATAAAAAAACACCATGAGGATGGTCAATCCCCCAAAGCTTGTCCACAGAATAAGCTTTAGCTTTTCTCTATATTCGTAAGAAGGAGGTGAAGGTGGTAGTGGCTTAGGTAGCATGGTGTTTACCGTTGACGATTAAGGGCTCGGGTTGGATTCTAAATGGGGTTATTGGGGGATGGGTGTTGGCCTTTGGAAGACAAGGGCTGTCGGCGGAAGAGAATCACTTTGTTGTCTTCATAAATCTTCTGATACTGGGGTAGCTCATTTAACAAGATAGGCAGTGGGTAATTTTTTGAAAGGAGAACAAGCGTGATGCCCCATTTCTCCATAAAGGGTTCGGTTTCCTTTACCAAAAGTGTCACATTGCGCACGCTTTGGGTGAAGGTTTGTTGATAAAAATCAAAGCGGGTGTCAAAAAAGATTTTTTCTCGAGAGGAGGCTAAGAGGAGGCAACTGCCAATTTCCGGATCCATGAAAGGTTTATCGTCAACACGTTTTACCTTCAGATAGGCCTGGATGCCTTTCATTACAGGATCGCACACACCATATTGCGTGGGCAGTTTGTGGGCCGGCCACACCAGTAGGCCGATGCTGGCCAAACTGATTAATAGGAAAAACAGGGGTTTGTAAATGTTAAATCCTTCGACAAAGGGATGAGCTTCTTTTGTGGGAGAGTCCCAGTAGGTTTTCCAAAATTGGTAGAGCGCTTTGGGCAAAATCAATGCATACAGCAGAGCACTCCAAACGACAAATCGTTGCACCAGAAGGGTCGCTAGGGTAAACAAGAGTAGATGCGCTCTTTCAGCACCTGAGAAAACTCGGTTGCCCTGAGTCATAAGTCCCATGATAACCACGATGAAACCAGCCAGATACCAGTAATTCATCATGTGAAAATTGGGCGATTGCAGTTCGATGATGACGCTGTTCAGATAGTGTTGTGAGGCCAGTTCTGCCAGATATTGATATATCCCGATACCATAGGGGTTTAGTAGGCTCCCCATAAAGCCAATGCCGATCATCAGGCCATAGTGACGCCATGGTTTTGGGCTTCCCTCAATAGTATGATCACTGGGCTGAACATCTTTTAGATTCTGTCGTTGCCATAGATCACCAAAAACCCAGGCGATTAACGAGAGAAAACCAATGGTTACGCCCGTGTGCATATTTCCCCAAAGTGCGTACAAAACAAAAAGCGCAATGAACAGGCGTTTAAGTGAATATTTTCCGAGACGATACCCATCAATCAGCAGGTATTGGAAGGCTAAACATCCTGTCGTTGCAATCATGGGGCGTAGGCTTGTGTTCACAGCTGAAAGATACAGCGCGCTGGAACTGATCAACAGGAGAAAGACTGCTGGAATACCGCGTTTTTGGCCATGTAGGTAAGGTAAGATGACATAAAGCCCAACCATCAGCACAATAAACAGACGAAAGCTCATCGAGTGGCCAAGCGTGTTGTAAATAAACGCATAGCCTACTTCAAAGAGCCATTGATAAACGGTCCACGCTTTGTCAGGAAAGGTCCATGAAAAAATATCATGGGTTGGAATATGACCATGTTCCAGAATGTATTGCCCTGTGCGAAGTAACCAGGGATTGTCCGGCGTAAATCCGAAGAAAAGCATGGATTTGCCAAACATGGCAATATTGCCCAGGATGAGGGCAAAGCAAATCATACGCACAAGGGTCCAACCTATCTCACCCCAAATAGACCGCCCCATTATTGCGGTGCTATGGGGGGCAAGCTGTGTCGGGCTTTGGTCCGGTGAAGTCATAGGGAGTCCGGTTTGTCTTTGGTTCAATGATAACGAGGCTTTTAAGTAGCTGTATCCACTATTCAGAGGACATTCTCGCATCCAGGAAGGGGGGTGGTAAAAGTGACTATTGATGAACAAGTAA
This sequence comes from Vampirovibrionaceae bacterium NZW_1234, assembly GCA_041697335.1. Classification (GTDB taxonomy): domain Bacteria; phylum Cyanobacteriota; class Vampirovibrionia; order Vampirovibrionales; family JAGQHJ01; genus JBGUGD01. The sequence goes on from JBGUGD010000019.1 coordinate 12,599, forward strand.
CTATAAATTTTTTATGAATGAAACCGGGCCTGAAAACCATCGGGTGCTAGAATCAAACCTAAGCGAACAAGAGCGATGAACAACAGATTAATACTGGCGAATGGGAGAAGGTTTGATGTTACGTGTCGGGATGCCGTTGAATACCCCCTATTTACCTCAAAAATCAAATAGACCCGATGAAGAAGAACTCAGGCAGGCCAAGGCCAAGCGTAAACAGCAGTATCAAGCGCGTTTGGCTCATGTCATTGCCCATGAAAATGCTCATGCCGCTGCAGGTGGGCGCTTTGCAGGGGCACCTGTGATTGAAGCCGATGAAACGTCCGGCCATGTCTCAGGTCATGTGCCCATCCGAATGGATTTTGGCAAAACATCAAAGGATGCCCTGAGTAACGCACGCATTATTTTTGGCGCTGCAACCGCTGTCTCTGATATGTCTGCAGCTGACTCGGCTGTTGCCGCAGCAGCCTTAAGTATTGGTTACAGCTTGGCCGCCAGTCGAAAAATTCAAGAGGAGGCAGCCGAACGGAATGCGCACTCATCTGTTCGGTTCGCCTCCCAGCAGGGGCCTTTTCAGGCGCCAAAACACAATCCGTTTGCCCATTAAGGGCGCATTCGCTAAACCGCAGATTTAATGCATACTCCCTAGTTCACTCCCCCTCTCTCTGCAGGTCGATGCAATACACCTCTTCGCATATAGACTTTCCGTTGATCTTGGGGCAATCCGAGAGGCAACACGAATGGGTGTGGAAGGACTTTCGTGATGAACCGTATTGCATCGACTTTTTCTTTTTGCAGGGTTTCTTTTAGGAGTTTTACTCGGAAATTTCAGTGAATGATGAACGTCGCTGCTGTAAAATCATTTCGCCCGAAGAATCGGGGGGAATCAGATAATTTAAAAGGTCTGCTGCTGTTTCATTGGCGTGGGTTACACAGTCATTGAGTGACACGCCTTTAAGATAATTGCCTGTAGCAAATAATCCGGGGCTTTGTCGTAAGGCGCCTTCAATATGACGAACCCTATCCAGATGACCGACTGTGTATTGCGGGATGGCTTCAAAATAGCGGGATACCTGAACCATGGTTGGTTGCAATGATTCTTTCGGCTGGCCAAAGCTCAAAGCCAGGTCCCGAAGTGTCACGTCGGTTAATTTTTCATCTTCCCAATCAACAATATCGGGCCGGGTTGCACCACCCAGCATGCAGGTGAGGAGGGCTTGCCCCTGTGGTGCTCGATTGGGGAAGAGGCTACTGGACCAAATACTTCCCAAAAGGTCCAGACCACTTTGTTTGGGGGCTAGAAACCCAAAGCCATCCAGTGGATGACGAATTTGTGTGTGTGGTAGTCCCATATGTACCACGGTCAGGGTTGCATAGGGAATGGCTTCCAAAGCCGGAGAAGCATCAGGGACGAGTCCAAAGAGCAATTGCGCCGTGGTTTTGGCGGGGGTTGCCAGAAGTATTGCTCTAGCAAGTAGAGTTTCGCCATGTTCCAGCTGAACGTGATAGGTGTCATGAACCCGCTCGATACGTTGAACCGAAACTCCCAGACGGATTTGATTGTTGGGGATGCTCTCAGATAGCCCTTGGATCAGGCGCTGCATACCGCCATCCAGACTCAATAGCTGGTATTTGGGTTTTCTTCCGGTGCGCTTATTATCCTTACGGCTTGCCATTAAGCCTTTGACGATGCTACCGCTTCGCTGCTCCCAATGGGCCAGTTTGGGAAAGACGGCTTGGAGGCTCAAGGTTTCAGGATCTCCCGCATACACGCCAGATAGAAAAGGGGCCATAAGATTGTCCAAAGCCTTCTCCCCTAAGCGCCGACGTGTAAAGTCTGCCACGGTTTCGTCATTGCTGACGGGGTGCGAGCGGAGCCAAGGCTCCTGCATCATCCGAAGTTTTGCGCCTATGGGTAGCACCGGTGAAGCTAAAAAAGAAAGTGGGTCCGTGGGTAAGGCTGTCAGCTTTTCGTTGAGATAGAGATAGCGCTTTTTAGCCAGCGGTGCTGTTGGCTCAAGCGGAAGATTCAGTTCCTGACAGAGATCCATCAAGGCCTGGCCTCGGCTGTGCATTGTATTGGGGCCCAATTCCAGCATAAACCCTTCGTGATTCCGGGTTTGGATCTTGCCACCCAGATAGGGCTCTCTTTCCACCAGGGTTGTTGATAAACCTGCTTTGTGGAGGCGGTGCGCTGCCGTCAATCCACAGATGCCACCTCCTATGACGACAACATCAATGGGATGCAACGGCGACTCCTTTGTGATTATCCGGAATGTGCTGCTGAATCTGCTGTTTCACTAAATCTGCCAAGGCCGCAATGTATTGCGGGTGAGTGTTGACTGTTTGAGCCCGTTTAAAGTTGGTGATACCCACTTCCTGGGCTAATTCGCCGTAGAGGATGTCAATCTCGTATAAGGTCTCCAGGTGTTCGGAAACAAAGCTGATCGGGACAACGGCGACATCTTTGATGCCCTCTTTTGCCATTTCTTCAATGACTTCTTCCGTAGAGGGGCTGAGCCAGGGAATGGGGCCCACTTTACTCTGGAAGGACAGACGCCAAGGGTTTTGGGGGAATGCGTGAGACATCACCAGGCGAATGGTTTCGTCAATATGCTGTGGGTACGGATCGCCTGTTTTTTTCACGTGACTCTCCGGCAGGCTATGCGCGCTAAAGAGGATGGTAACTTTCTCTTTTGGGCAGGTCCAGGACGTGTTGTCCATAACTTCTCGAATGGTATCGACAAATGCCGCTTGATAGCCGGGGTGATCATAATAGGCAGGCATTTCCAGAAGTGGCAAATTGATTTTGTGATTTTTCATCACTTTTTTCAGTTCATTTACGCTGGAGCCCGTTGTAGTGTAAGAGAACTGTGGGTATAAAGGAACGGTAATCAGGTATTCCACGCCATCACGCACGGCTCGCTCCAGGGCATCATGGGTAAAGGGATGCCAGTAGCGCATAGCGATATAGGCTTTTACATTGAAGCCTTCGGCTTTCAAGAGGGATTCCAAGGCATCGGCTTGCGCTTGGGTGTAAGTCATAATGGGAGAGCCACCGCCAATTTTGGCATAGTATGTCGCCACCGACTTATGCCGTGCTGATGAAATGAGCTTGGCCAAGGGTTTTTGAAGAAAACGCAAACCAAACAGTGAAATAATGTCCGGGTCAGAGAACAGGTTGTATAAGAAAGGCTGGACCGCTTTCTGAGAGTCTGGGCCACCCAGGTTTAACAACATTAGTCCGATTTTCGGGGTCATGAGTTCGCTCCTTAAGCCTTGCGTATATTAACCTATAACGTTTTGGAGAATGTCGGTTTCTCAGGGGCAGTCTTGGGGAGATGGGCATCAAACAACATGGCGATGTTGCGGCTGAAGATTCGCCCCAATGGGGTCAGAACAAATCCATCAGGGACTTGATTTAAGAGTTGATCAGCTTCAAAGCCGTCGAGTTGTTCCAGTGCGTCCTTAAAGTAGTGAGAGAATTCGATATCGTAGCAATTCTCGATCTCCCGATAATGGACCGAACCCCGGCAGAGGATGGAATTAATCACATCACGCCGTAAGACATCATCATCTGTAAGGCTGTACCCTCGCATGGTGGGCAGAATACCTTGCTCTATGGCTTCATAATAGTGTGCCAGCTTTCGCTGATTTTGGGCATAGTGACGGGTCAGGCCACTTATGGCACTGACGCCGGCGCCATAGAGTTCGCTTCCGCCTTTGGTCGTAAATCCCATAAAATTCCGGTGCAGGGTGCCTTCGTCATACGCATGCACCAACTCATCGGTTGGCTTGGCAAAATGATCCATGCCGATGTAGAGATAGCCGGCCTGGGTCAACATTTCTAAGGCAGTGGTGAAAATTTTAAATTTTTCGGTCCCTGGTGGCATGGTAGCTTCGTCAATCGCATTCTGATGCGGGCTTATCCAGGGAACATAGGCAAAATTGTACAAGGCAATGCGATCTGGCGATAGGCGAATCACTTCCTGCAGGGTGGTTTTAAATGAGTCAACCGTTTGATGTGGCAAGCCGTATATCAAATCAAAATTGACACTGTCAAATTGTAGCTCCCGGCATTGTTTAACCATCGCTTCAGTAAGATCCACCGGTTGAATCCGATGAACGGCTTCCTGGACTTTGGCATCAAAATCCTGGACCCCCATACTGATGCGGTTAAAGCCCAGTGCTTTGAGCAGATCAATTTGCTCGGCTGTGGTGACCCGGGGATCGACTTCGATGCCGATTTCAGCATCCGGGGCAAAATTAAACCGCTCAGTAAGGTGTTGAAATACCCGGCGCAACTGCTCAGGACTGAGATAAGTCGGAGTACCACCACCAAAATGGAACTGGACCACCTGATGGTCCTTATTCAGGAGCTGATGACTCATATCCAACTCTTTGAAGAGATAGCCCAGATATTTCTCGGCCTGATCTTTTTGCTGGGTAATGACAACATTGCAGCTGCAAAACAGGCATCGCTCCATACAGAAAGGCAGGTGGACATAGAGTGACAGCGGAAAGGGGGTGGGGCGATTCTGATGGACAGAACTTAGGGCCGCCTTAAACTCGTTGGGCCCCACGGAATCTTTCCATACGGGAACAGTCGGGTAGCTTGTATAACGGGGGCCACTGGTGTTGTATTTTTCCAACAGTGCCTCAGAGACATTGCCGGGTGCCAGGGACACGGTAGACAGAGACATAATGGCTAGCTCTCCTGTTACGGGGTTGCAAGGGCCAGTGAGGTAGCTTTAATGGTATCAACGACACGTTTGACGTTTTCAACCGGGGTTTGTGGAATGATGCCATGGCTCAAATTAAAAATATAGCCTTGATTTCCACCTTCCTTGACCATGGCTTGAACGTTCCGGATCAGAACGTCTGGCTTGGCGAAGAGCATGTTGAAATCCAGATTCCCTTGTAAAGCCACATTTTGACCTAATCGCTGACGAGCCTGAGCGATTGTAGTCAGGCCATCAAGGCTGATGACATCGGCCCCGGTTTGCGGCAGGTATTCCAGCACATGGCTGGAGCCTTTGACATACAGAATAACCGGCGTCACCTCCCGGTTTAACCCGGCGATGACTTGTTGTTGGTAGGGATGCACGAATTCCCGATATAGAGGCTCCGGCAACAACCCGCCCCACGTGTCAAAAAGCTGAACTACCTGGGCGCCTGCCTCGATTTGTGCATTCAGGTAAAGGATCACGGTCTTCGCGATTTTATCCAACAAAACGTGCAAGGCTTCGGGCTCATTGTAGAGCATCGTCATAATATCCGTATGATTTCTGGATGTTCCGCCTTCCACCATATACGTGGCCAAAGTCCATGGGGCTCCAGCAAAACCGATAAGACCGACTTTTGGATATACCGACAAGGCTTGGCGTAATGTGCGTAAAACCTGCATGACAAAGCCCGTCTTTTCTTCGGGGTCCGGAATGCAGAGCGCGTCAATTTGCGCCCGGGTGCGAAGCGGTGTGGGCAGATGAGGCCCTTTTTCATTGAATTCCAACGTCATCCCCATGGCTTCGACCGGAACCAGAATGTCTGAGAACATAATCACGGCATCCATCCCAAAAGCCGTCAGAGGCTGTAAGGAGACTTCTGCGGCCAAGTCCGGGGTCTTGCACATGGTCAGAAAATCGGCTTTTTCTCGAATGGCTCGATATTCGGGCATATAGCGGCCAGCCTGGCGCATCATCCAAACAGGAGGGCGATCGAGGTGTTCTCTACGGCAAGCCCGCACAATCCTGGGGACGAGCGGGGTAACATCAGACGGAGTGGCGTTCATCATGGACACAATCTCAGCGGTTTTAATACATCAAAGGCAGCGAGGCCATCACAGGGTCTAGCAGAGGCGACCCGTTGGGGTCCTCAATTGACCTAACCAATGCTAGCACAAACACGCATTTATTTCGGGCTTCCTGTCAAACCGGTAAAAAATCAAAGAGGGCCGGTTTAAAACTCCTCCAGCCTTGGGAGGCGTTCAAGCGATTGTGGATGTAATATGTATATAATTGTAACGAGAACGCAATTTTGGAGGCGTTGTTGTTTTTATTCTATTACTGGGTAGTGTTTTTAGGAGATGACAGGTATGTTCATGGAGTTTGACAAACAGCGCCATTCCAAAAGCCGAAATGGTAAGGCCAATGCAAATCATCTAAAAGCATTACTGGCACAGAAACAAGAGGCTCGCCGTATTTTTGGGCAATACACCCCTTCCTGGCAGTCCTTGCAAACCCTATTTTTAGAGGATCTCATTTTATCCTAGCTCCGAGATAAAATAGGATGACGATTTAGTTCGTTTCGGATACAATTGATCCTACCGCTATTGTTGATTTATCGAAAGTTAATATGACTTCCCCTTCCGCCAATACGCCAGAACAGCCGAAAAAACGGACAGTTCACGATTATGTCGAATTGATCGAGACGGTTGCTCGTGTGGAATATAGCCGACTACCCAATCACTTGATTGACTACAGTGAGCTTGTAAATATTGGTGCTATTGCGGTTCACGTCTTGCTGACGCAAAACCCGGATACGGAATATAACGTGACATACCTCTCGACCGCCATCAAGTGGGCGGTTCGTAACGAATTGCGGTATCGCTATAAATGGTATTCCTTAAAACAAACCACCACGGAAGAAACCGAAGAATCCACCAGCACCCAAAGTGCTGAAGGAGGCGAAGGCGGTGACTTTGAAGTTGCCAAAGAACAGGTCCGTGAAGCGGTATATGAGACGATTTTGTCGGCTGATGCGATGCAGGAAGCCGAAAATCCGATGGAGTTGAAAGACGACTCCCACACGCCAGAGGAAAATGCCGAACTCACGGAGATGGCGAAAGTGGTTCGTGAGTCCATTTCCAAGTTGCCGCCTCGTGAGCGTCAGATTTTGGAAGCCCGGTTCTATAAAAATATGAAAATGCGCGAGATTGGTGAAATCTACAATATTTCCCCATCTCGAATTTCTCGTATCCTGCAGTCTGGCTTAAACAAGGTCAAGCGTGACTTGCAACGCCGAGGTTACGCTTAAATCCTGTGCCATCTAATATAGATTGAACAACGGCTCCCATTATCATGGGAGCCGTTGTTGTTTGCATTCTCAGAGGCCGACTATCGGTTTAAAGTCCTAACGGCGTGTTTGATGCGTCCCAAGCGATCCTGTAAGCTCATCCGAAGCAGATTTTCCTGATCAGAGTCGAACATCAGCTTTAGTCGTTGCATGATATTGGGGCTGTCCAGCTTTAATTTGCGATGAAACTTAATGGATAATGCATTTTTGGCCCCGTAAAGTAAAATGTTTTGAGGCTCAGCCTGGTATTGATCGGCAAGTTTTTCAGCCAATGCAGCACTGACCAGGTTATTGTTCTTGTCATGGCAGAACAGCTCGATGCCATCAGCATGGTTAAACGCAATAATGTCGGGTTGTGATTCTGTCCGAAATCCTCGCTTTTGGATAGCACGCTGGGCATTTTCAATGATCATGCCTGCAATCACGCCACTGGTGGGAGAGCCGGAGCGAAACTGCAATGAATAGTAACCCTGAAACCTTGGGCGACACGAAATCATAGGTGGTCTTCTCCTTCGATAGATTCATATGTTGGGTGGGACTCCTCAATGAACTCGAAGGACAAACCGAAATTGCGTATTTCAAATTTTATGAGAATTCAGGTTTAATGGGCACCAGGATTGTTGTTGTTGTAATAGGGTGAATGCAGATAATTAAGACGCTCTTCCTGCTCTTCCCCGGTTACCACACGTTTAAACTTGTGCAGGGTGTAAAGTCCCAAGGCACCTAATGCCGTAAGGGCCATAATCCCCTTTGCCCCCCCCACGTTGGGGAGGCGTAAAAGCGGCCTAAGTCCCGGCCAAGCGCCTCGAATCAGCTCGCCCATGGCACCAAATATTTGTCCGCCAACAAGACGAACGCCACTAAACAATCCAGATAGTCCACGGAAGGCTGTACTCAGGACGCCTCCAATACTTAGGTTGAACCCGTAGGTTAAGCCGATTCCCATCAAGCCAAGGGGAATCATATTATCCCAAAGCATGCTTCCAAATTGCCTCAGGTGAATTAAGGGGCGACGGATGAAGTGGAAATTGCTTTTATTGAACAGCCAATGGTTCCAGGTGTTGAGCGTATCGTGTCCGGATCCGCCATCACCCATATGCTCCAAGGCTTCCGAAAGATGGTCCTCTTCAACCATTTGCGTTTCTTTTAGATTGGCATAGGCGCGGTGAAAATTCGCCTGATCGCCAACCAGGAACTTATACCCTAAAAAGGCGGTTGCTATTCCAGCTAAGGGACGAACCCAACTCATGACTTACTTCCCTCCGCTCATGATGTCATCATGTTCAGCCGCTGACCTTGTGCAGGCATTCCCTGTGGGACCCCGCCTCCGCGCTGCTGAAGCTGTTGTAACAGTTGTTGCATACCAGGAATGGTTGTTGGCCGCTGTCCTGGTTGAAGCATTTGCATTTGCCGAGGTGTGTTTTGCCCCGCAGGGTTAATGGGCATCGGCCCTCGTTGTCCTAATGCAGCCAATTGCTGGGCTGCTGGGTTTGGAGGTGCAGCCCCGCGCTGGGCTAATGCCTGAGCGGATAGAACGGCAGGTGGGTTTTGGGCTGTATTTGCTGCCGCCATTTGCTTGGCTTCACGCTCTTGTTTTACCACGGACAGAATGTCACGGACATCGGTTTCCTCGAAACCATATTGTCCAGGTGCACTGAGGATTTTCTCCAATTCAGCCACGATATTATCGGTAATATTGCGCAACTCTCCCAGACGCATCTGCATCATGATGGGGAAGCGCGTAATGGAATCCGTTTTCAGTGCTCGAATGATCAGGGCCTCAGCATAGCCGTTATATTCTGGCTTGCTCAGAATGTCCGGATCTTTGCGCAGTATGCGAGCGAGCTCTTTGGATCCCTGAAGTCGGAGAGCTTCATCTTCACTGCTGAGTTGGCCCGCGATTTCTCGGGTCTTATCCGGTGTCAGCATGGCCGTTTCTTGTAGCGGCTTTGTCGGCTCGGTCACGGGCTTCTTATCTTCAGTGGCAGGCTTTTTTTCCTCTGTAGGAGAAATGGGTGCCGCCGCCGGGTTGTTGGGTGGTTGTGGCTGAGGTGGCGGGTAAGCTGGGTATTGTGGTTGGGCCCAGTTATAGTACTGAGCCGGGCTATAGTTGTAAATGTTGGACGTTCCGGGAGGAATATACCCATTTCCATATGGAATATGCGTATTAAACAGACAAGGCGCAATTTCTTCAGGCCTGGGTATAGGTGGTAACGCTGCTCCTAACGGCACCGATTGGGCTAGAGGCCCTGCCGGTGTTGTAATTGGACCAGGATTAGTTAAAGGCTGTGGGGTCTGCATTACCGGCTGGTAATAGGCAGTCGGCAATTGGGTTGTCTGCGGCGCTACGGGCGCAGCAATGGGAAATTGGGAAGCGTTTGGAACACCATAAAGGGCCGGATTTTGTGCTCCGCCCGGTGTAAATGATTGATAACTTGGTAACCCGTAAGTCAACGAAGTATCCCCCAGAATTCCCCTATGTATATAAAACCCGGATCCGGGAAAAAGTTGCTGGGTTTTCAAAAATCGACAAGTGTAGCGGTTAATGCCCTTATAGATTGTTTTTTAAATATTTAGTATGTTAATTGCTCAGTCTTTCTCGTTGTCTTCCGGGTTTGCTGGCAATTCTTCCCCGATATGGGTTTATGCTTTCTATGAGGCCTGTTTTAAAACCAGAATCTCCTCTGTCAAGCGGGCCACGAGGATGGAGGAATCTGATAGAATATTGGAATATAAGCTGTGAAACTCGTATGCATACGCACATTCAATTATCCACGGGTCGAGTGATAGGGCCTGGACACCCTACTTACATCATTGCTGAAATTGGAAGCAATCACGACGGCTCCTTAGAGACAGCCAAGCGCCTGATTGACTCAGCCAAACTGGCTGGAGCCGATGCTGTGAAGCTGCAATCCTTTCAAGTCGGAGAATTGATTAATCGTCGCTGGAAGCCCGAAGGACAATGGGAACCTCATAAAGCGTGGGATGTTCTGGAACGCCTCACTGTGCCTGAAGAGTGGCATCAAGAGCTTCAGGCCTACTGTTGTCATGTTGGAATTGATTTTTTATCGGCTCCATTTGACCCGCAGCGATTGACGCTGTTGGCTCAGTTAAGAGTCCCCATGATTAAAATTGCCTCAGGGGATTTGACCCATCACAGCTTGTTACGTGAAGTCGGTGCTCTCAAAATTCCCGTGATTCTTTCCACAGGATTAGCTTATCTGGGAGAGGTTGAAGCGGCTTTAAACGTATTACAGGGCGCCGGTTGCCAGGATGTTGCGTTATTGCACTGTGTGTCGCTTTATCCTCCTCGCTTTGAAGATGCGAATATACGGGCCATGGTGACGATGCAACAGGCATTTAAGCTTCCTGTCGGTTATTCTGACCATACACCAGGTAGTGTTGTTCCATTAGGGGCCGTTGCCTTGGGAGCATCTTTCCTTGAAAAACATCTGACCTATGATAAAACTGCTTCTGGGCCCGATCACCCTTATGCATTAGATGTTCCCGAGTTTACTGCCATGGTGACTCAAATTCGGCAACTGGAAGCGGCCTTGGGAAGTGGCATTAAGCAGCCTGTGGCTGCAGAAATCCCAGAGCGAATTGGTGCCCGCCGTGCCGTGTATGCCAAACGTCCTATTTCCAAAGGCGAGCATATTTCTGCCGATATGATTAAAATTGTTCGTCATGCCTACCCGGAAGGGATTGGGGCTGATGACGCGGATCGAGTGATCGGTCGGACTGCGGCGGACGATATCGATGAAGATTCACTTTTGACCTGGGAGACCTTGTTGCCATGAGTCGGGAAAAGACCATTGGAATTCTGGTCGCTCGTATGGGTTCCGGGCGATTACCCGGGAAGGCACTACGCATGATTGGGGATAAACCGTTGCTGGCTTATGGCTTGGAACGGCTCAAGCTTGTTCAGGGATTGGATGAAATCTGGCTGGCCACCACACAGCATCCTTCGGATGATAAACTGGCTTTATGGGCCATTGAACAAGGCATTCAGGTATTCCAATATCCGGGCGAGATTGATGATGTCATGGGCCGGATTTCTGCGGTTCTTGCCAAATCCGATGCCGAGCGGTTTGTGCTCGTGTTGGGGGATTGTCCGTTTGTGGATTCCCGATTGATGACTCACTTTGTTTCGTCCTTGGATGCACATCCGGACTGGGATTGTGTTGAAGTTGATGTTTCAAACGAATCAACCGTTCATTGTGGCGTCAATGCCTATCGCACCCGGGGGTGGCGTATTCTGGAGGCAGCGTCCACCGATCTGAAACATCGGGAGCATGCGGGCAGTATTTTAAAAGAGCAGCCTGATCTGATTACTCGGGGCTTTATTCAGGATGAGCCCTTGTATTATGGTCACCCTTTTCGCCTCTCGGTGGATACGCTCTCTGATCTGAATATGGTGGAGACCGTTGTAAAGGCACTAGGTGAGCCGGGTAAAGTGATTTCCTTAGCGGAAGTAATCACCTATTTGGCAGCGCATCCCGACGTTGCCGAGGCCAATCTACATGTTCATCAAAAAACAGTGGATGAAACTTCTTGTCGGGTCATGATTGCCGTTCAGGCGGGTGAAACTTTTGGGACGGGTCATTTGGTTCGCTGCCAGACATTGGCTCGCGTATTGGAAGAGTATTATGCAGCCAATGTGCTTTTTTGGCTGGACTGCCCTACCCCATCCATGCGCCAGGATTTGATTCACTCGGGTCGTAATGTTATTGCGGAAGAATGGAGTTTATCACAGGCCATTCGACAATATCCGGTGGATAAGCTGGTCATTGATTTTAGGGATCCCATTACGCCAAGCCTGATTCAATCTGTTAGGATGGCCAATGGCAATCTCCCCATTGTGGCCTTGGATAATAACGGCATGGGAGCACAGGATGCGGATGCCATCGTATTTCCCAATGCCCATGCTCTGCCGAACCCGGATTGGGAGCATGCCCGGGGGAAAATTTATGAAGGGCCTGATTTTACTTTGTTAGGTCCGGGGATTCTTTATGGAGACAGGCATGCGGTTGAGGATAGTCCACTTGATGTTCCCACCGTGTTGGTGACAATGGGAGGTACTGATCCGGGACACCTGACTGAAATGGCTTTAAATGCCTTAAAGGAGTTAAAAGGGTGTCATATCGATCTGGTGGTGCCTCCGCATTACCCCAACCCGGAGAATCTGGAGAAGATCGCAACCCAGATGCCTTCAACCATTACACTGCATTGGAAAGTTCGAAGCCTTTATCCCCTGATGAAGCGGGCTACCATTGCCGTTAGTGCCTTTGGGGTTACTGCGTATGAACTTGCCTATATGGGTGTTCCTGCTTTGCTGATTGGCCATTATCCAGAAAATGAGGCCGATATGATTCGATTTGAAAAATTAGGGACGGCCTTTAGTTTAGGTTGGGGCAAGCAGGTAACCCCTGAGTATTTATTTGAAAGATCAACCCAATTGCTGGAAGATGCAGGATGCCGAAGAGCAATGTCTGAAAGGGGGAAAGCTCTTTTGGATGACCGAGGTGCCCAGCGGGTTGCTCAACTGATTATTCAAGTGGCTCGGCAGTCTAATGGACAGCCGGTATCTTCTTAGAAGCGGCGGCGTGTATGGTTCGGCTGGCGAGTGAGGTGACAAGCAAAGTCCTTTTATACAGTGTTTTTCACCTGAATTTGGCCTTTTCCAGTATTCCTAAATCCCACTATGCCTTGATTTTGGATCGTTGTTACTGGCCTCTTCTGGAAATTGCAAGGCGTATGAAGGTTCCTTTTGGCCTCGAAGCCACCGGGTTTACTTTAGAAATTCTGGATGGGCTTGATGCAAGCTTTATCAAAGCTTTAAGAGCGGCTTGGGCCCAAGACGAAATTGAATTTGTGGGCTCCAGTTATACCCAAAGCATCTTCCCCTTGTGTCCCGCACGTGCCAATGCTGAAAATATCCGAATCGGGAATCAAATCTATCAGGAGCTTCTGGGAAAGACGCCCCAAACCGCTTATGTAAATGAGCAGACCTACGCATCGGGTCTAGTGGATCTGTATCTGGATGCGGGCTATTCGACATTGTTTATGGAGTGGAATAACCCGGCTCGCTTTCATGCCTATGCTTCAGAAGCGCGCTATCGGCCCCAAAGAGCCTTAAATCCGGAAGGTAAACGTTCTATTTCAGTGGTGTGGAATGATTCCATTGCGTTTCAAAAGCTTCAGCGTGTTCTTTCAGCACAACTCAGTTCGGATGAGTATCTGGACTTTTTGAGGAAGCAAATTGGACCGGATAGTTCCGCTCGCGGTATTCCTTTCTACGGATCCGATGCCGAAATTATTGATTATCACCCAGGAGATTTGGAGGCGGCGTATCTTGCCTCTCGCGAGTCGAAAGATATCCAGACTTTGGTCGCCCTAATCGAGCGTATAAATGAGGAGCCCGTCTTTCAATGGATTCGGGTTGGTGATTTTGCTGCCCATTATAGCAATCCGGCAGATCCGCCAATTCGCCTGGAATCGCCTGAATATCCATTGCCCTGTAAGAAGCAGCCTGCCTACAACCCTACCCGGTGGGCTGTTTCCGGTCGGGAGAATATTCATTTAAATACCCAATGCTTTCGTCGCTTTCACGAAATGATGGTTTTGGAGAGCTTGCGCCCGGAAGCAGTAGATACAGCAATGTGGCGACACTTGTTAGAGTCTTGGGGGAGCGATTTTCGTACCCACACGACTGAAGAAAAGATGACATTGTTGCGCCAAACGATGGCGGCATTAACTTTGTCGTTGGAAGAACGCTTGATTCATCCGGTTAATAACCCACTCCACGTCGTATTGTGGAATCCGAATGACAAGGTTTACGACGGGCCTATGGTTCTCGAGGTTCAATTCCCTCATGGCGTGATGCATGGCTATCCTCAATTGGCATCAACGTCTCTCGTATCTGCTTTTCAGATGGAAGAGCTGGGCTATTATCAGGATGGCACGGTACGCTGGCTTAAAGGCATTTTTATGGTTCATCTTCCACCACGGAGTGAAGCGGTTTTGGTGTGGGAGTCGGCTGATAAGCCTCTAAACCCTGTATCTTACCAGGAAGTTCGAGAAACATCCCAAAGCTGGGCTCTAGAGACCGATTCTGTTTCGTTAACCTTATTGCCGAGGATGGGAGGCGCTGTCGCTGCGCTGCAGTTTCGCCAATTAGATAGCCGACCCTGGGTTGGCACAATATCGCATGGGTATTTTGACAATATTGAATTGGCGATGGACCATTATAGCGGACATTTTTTCCTCGGATCCAAGAGTGGACAAAGAGCGACAGATTTGCATGATGCCGTGATTCAGCTTCCAGAGAACCTTCAAGACTACCCGATCCGGATTCCGGTGGGTATCGGGTTGACCACAGAGTTGGGTAAAGTCTGGAAAACCATCTATGTATATCGTCATTTGCCCCGGGTGGACTTGATGTATCATTTCCGCTTTCAGGATATTGCTGCGGCCACTTGTCAAGTTGGGATGATGACCGTTCTTCCCGAGGCCTTTTCTCAGGAACAGCTCCGTTACTGTACTGTAAATGGCGGCTATGTTCCAGAACGCTTTTATCTCAAGGGACATCGGGTAACTCATGCCGATCCTGTCAGCATCAACGTGTCTGCTCAGCATGGGTTAGGGGCTACTGAGGGTTGGGTTGCTATTGAAGATGACCAAAAACGGCTTATTCTGCGGACCTATCCCCAGTGGGCTTATGCGATGCCGATGATTCAATATGAAGATAGTGCACCCAGTTATTTTTTAAGGGTATTGCCTTCCATTGGCGAGTTTGACGACACGGCCCATTTGATGTGGCGTGGGCATCATCAGTTAATGTTTTCGTGGATTGGGCAAAAGGATACGGATTCAGTGGATCTACCGCGGCTGCCACTGAGCCTGTCGGCTAATGCCTCAGTTCAACCAGTTTAAAATTCTTACATAAAAAGAGCGGCAGCTTACCTATCGACCGTTAGATTCACAACAACCACCTGAATTTAACGGTATCAGAGGGTATCCCTCTGAAATGATGATAGTCAGAGCCACCGCATTGCATGTTGCGTATTGAACACTATACCAGTCATTAAAGAGTTCATGAATTGCCCTTGGTATGGTTCAAAAGTTTAATTGTGCTTCATACTTGAGAACTAGTCCTTGGTGATTTTTTTGACTAGGGGGAAATAATAGATTCCTGTAGGTCAAAGGGAACCGGCTTCGGGGACTTGCACAGGTACACATCACCGCCAACAACGCTGACACCGACAGGGGTGCTACTGGTTTTTTCACGATAAAGAGTTTCTATGGAATTCTCCTGCCCAGGTGCGACAACCTGAATGGCCTCTTGAATAAATTGCTCCAAGTCGTCGTTATCCATGGAGCCTTGGATAATGTATATTTGGCCATTATCAATGTCCAGTTTGTGCTTGGATTTGGCTTGCTGCAACGCACCGATGATGTCTTCTTCGGTTGTCGTATCCAGGATATGGGCTAAAAATTGTTTACGTTCATCGACAATAATGAGGGCACGACACGTCTCTAGGCCCGTTGTAGCCAGTGGGTGCCGGTAGCGATCTCCAACGGCCCAGCAGTTCCAATTTACGTTGAAGGCTGGTCCCTTGTATTTTGCATTTAACGCCTGGGCTGTGTGGTTTAAAGTTGAGCTGAAGCGTGTTAGGTTGACCTGATCGCGTAATACGCCCTGAAGGTTGTAGACAGGGCTCGGTGTACGCTTCCCCATTGTATGCAACGTGGCTTTAGAAGATAAACGCTGGCACGGTTGGACAGCCTGTAAGTACATGATTCCCCTTTTCCCGTTATGACTCCCATAGAGTTTCTATAGTACAGGATACAAAAATAAACAGAAGTTGAATTTGCCCAAGTATGAAGAAATATAAAAGGTCTTCTCCTGATGTGGAGGGCGAGGAGCCTTTTTGTACCGGCTATATCGGCAATCTTTCAATAATAGTCTTTCTTGAGCAAGTGTATTAACAAACTGTAATATTGAGGCATATTCCCCGTGGTCCCAAAACCTTCGAGAGTGGAGAGTTGTTTGCGAGTTGTCGGGGGAGATGCCCATAGGATAGGTATGGTTTTAAATTGTTCGAAAATATTGCAATTGTATAGATTGTTTCTGGATTTTTCGCTGGGTACAGGTAATGAAATTCCTTGATTGATAGTTGGTTTGGGAATATTGAACCTGCTGCTGATTGTCGTTTCTGCATTTTTGCTGTTAGCGGAGTGAGGCGACTACTTGAGGTCGTTGAAAAAACGAGCTGCCTGGTTTACCATACGCTTGTCAGGGGAAGTAAATTAGGTTTCGAGAGAGGGAAATGAAGGAACCGTTGCTACTATCATTGTCTGAAAAAGACATGTTACTGGGTTGTGGGTATAAATTAGACCATATTATTGAATTACCCGATGGTGGTGCCATTTTGAACCTCGATATGCTTCGTATGGAATGGTCGCAAAAGTTACTCCATTTGGCTCGTTTTGATTAGGCTAGGGACTGAGGGCGTTTATCTTTCTGATTTATATAAAGTCCTACTCGTGAAACTGTCTAAGTGAGCTCATCCAAAACAGTTAATTTGCCATTCATGAATTTTCTACGGTACACTGGTCTATGTTATGCCAATTACTGATGAATCCAAGCCAAAATTAAAGCATCGTATTTCTGTTGCCATGGGACACTTAAATGCGGTCCATAAAATGGTGGATGAGAAAAAATATTGTATTGATATCTTGCATCAGCTGAAAGCTGTTCAGGCCGCTTTGGATAAAACCGCTGAAGAGATTTTAAGGCAGCATTTGGAAACCTGCGTAGTCGATGCTATCCAAAATCAGGATGGTGAGCGGATCGTCGATGAATTGGTGCAAATTTTTCGTAAAGCACCAGCCCTTTACGTGTCAAAAGAAGAATGGCAATTTTCTGTTACGCCGGAAGAGGCGTCCAAGTCCGGCTGTTGCCATTAGGCTTGGTGTCACTCAATAGGATCAATTCGAAAAGGTTCAGATTTTTAATTGGTCTTTTTAAAGGACTCAGAAAGACTCAAAAATCCTAAAATAAATCGATTTATTAAACTGTCACTTGGATGACATTGTATCTTTTTGGGGCATGGTAATTTACAATTATAGTGTTTTTCCTGAAGGATAGAGCAAACACCTGGACGAGGAATCATATCTCACGAAGGCAGTGTATGTCTCAGGACCCTTTCGAGGGGAAAACATGAACAACCCCATATTTTATTATTCGAAAAAGGAGCAATTTATCATGGATTACAAAAAAGTATTATCTGTATTAGCTTTGGCTGCTGGTGTTGCTGGCGCTTCCGAGAGCATGGCGATGGTCACCATTCCAGCTGAAGCTCCCAACGCTGCTGAGATCAACAGCTTGTTCCAAGCCAGCGAAGTTAGCGCTTCTGGCGTTCTGATGGCTCGTGACAAAGGCTGTATGGCAAATCAAGGCTGTTTTGGCTTGTGTGCCGGTCGTAAAGATCGCAAGAAAAACAAGTCCAAGGATAAGAGCTGCGCTGGTAAAAAAGGTGAATCCAGCTGCGCTGCCAGCAAATCCGGTGAAGCTAGCTGCTCTGCTCACAAATCCGGTGAGTCCAGCTGCGCTGCCAGCAAATCTGGCGAAAAAAGCTGTGCCGCTGGCAAATAGCGTGTAAAATAAACTACAGTGTTTTGACCAGGAGGAGCTCTTATGTCTCAATCCACCCCGAGTCCCAAGACAGGTTTTCAAGGCTGTCCAGTTCTTGGCGTTGGGCTTGGACTAAGAAGCCCCCTCCTGGAAGAAACACTGGCAGGTACTGACAAAATTGACTGGGTTGAGATTGCCCCTGAAAATTATATGGGCAAAGGGGGGGCTGCGGTTCGAAATTTGAAGCGGGCCTTTGAGGTTTACCCTATCATTCCCCATGGCGTGACGATGTCCTTAGGAAGTACCGATCCCTGGGATCATGAGTTTTTAACAGAGCTCAAAAAGTTTTTTCAGTGGATTGACCCCCCGTGGTTCAGTGATCACTTATGTTATGGGGGTATTAATGGCATTTATTTCAATGATCTGATGCCGTTGGTTAGAACACCGGAAGCTGTGGACCATATTGTCAAGCGGATCCGGTTTATACAAGAGACCTTTGAGCGGCCTTATCTCATTGAAAATGTATCTTATTATCTGGAACAGCCCGAGAACACTATGACCGAGCATGACTTTCTGGCTGAAATCCTGGAAAAGAGCGATTGTGGACTTTTGTTGGATGTGAATAATATTTATGTCAATGCCCAGAATTACAATCGCGATCCTTACGTTTATCTGAATCGCATTCCTCTGGAACGCGTGGTTCAAATTCACGTGGCGGGCCATAACCATTTCCCGGAAGGGATTGTTGACACGCATGGAGATGCAGTATGTGATGGGGTATGGGAACTGTTGGATTGGGTTTTACGCCGATGCAACCCCTGTGGTGTGATGATTGAGCGGGATCAAAACTTCCCACCCTTTGCCGAGTTGGAGCAGGAGCTGTTGAAAGTTCGTCAAATTTGGGAAAATGCCAATCCGAATCTTGCCGTCTGTTCCCGGGAGGAGTTGTTATGCCGCTAGATCCACATCAGGTTGGGATGGGAGCTGTGCTTTTACAGCCCGTTGGGCTAAATGCACTTTCCTCGGATGAAACCTGGCAGGGGTATACCAAAACCTCGGAAGGTTCTTTGGTGGCCAATTTGCCTCGTGAGCGGCTTGCCCTGTATCAAGAGCTTTTGTTTAATACCGTTGAAGACACGATGAGTTCTTTTTATCCCCATTGTCGCCGGTTTATTGGCGATGACTGGGATGCCTTGGTCGAGCGTTATCGTCGTGATCACCCCAGCGTGTCCTACTTGTTATACAAAGTGGCGCAGCATTTTCCTGCATTTTTAAGCCGTCAATCGGACCTGCTGAATCGGTTTCCGTTTTTGCCTGATTTAGCACTTTATCAGTGGTTGGACATTGAGGTCTATAATGCCCCTGATGTGGTTCTACCTGGTGCGTTTTTCTCTGAGCTGGTTTGGACCGAGGACTTGTTCGAGAGAGGCCGTCCCTATTGGAACCCGGTCCATCGGTTGGTGGAGTTTTCGTATTCGGTTCCCGATATTATCCGGGCCATTAATGAATATGATCAAACCCATGACGAAGATCTACCGATTCCTGAAGGCGTTATCCCTGTAGAGAAGCAACCTACCCGGATGTTTATTTATCGGGATCCGGAAAGCTTGGACGTCCGTTTCTTCCAACTCAATGAGTTGACCTCTGCCTTGATTCAGACTTCTCAAACAACACATTCCTACATTGATCTGTTTGAAACGCTTTCCAAGTCGTTACCGGCTTTGGCTCAAGTGCCTTTGGAAACCGTTGTGATGGAAGGTGCCAAGTTGCTCCAGCATTGTCACCAGCAAGGAATGCTGCTGGGTTCTGTGATTCAGGCGGAATAACTTATTTTTATGATTGACCTGCTGCAATTGGTTTCTTGAGGCTTTTCAGGCTTTTGCCTACAATAGCAGCGTAGTCGAATGCTTGACGTGGGGAGATTATTGCCATGGTTTTAGTGTCTTCAACGATGTTGGCCTTGGGTACCGAGGCCCCGGATTTTATGTTGCCTGATGTTGTTTCGGGGCAGACAGTATCATTGGCCTCGTTTTCTGGAAAATCAGTTCTGCTGGTGATGTTTATTTGTTGTCACTGTCCCTACGTGAAGCATATCGAAGCAGAGTTGTCCAGACTCGGAAAGGATTATCAGCAACAAGATGTTGCAATTGTGGCAATTAGCGCGAATGATGCTGAAAACTATCCCGCCGATTCTCCAGAGAATCTGGCTGACATGGCCAAACGCCTTGGATTGACCTATCCCATTCTCTTTGATGAGACCCAGGCAGTGGCTCACGCCTATACGGCTTCCTGTACGCCGGATTTCTTTGTCTTTGATGCCAAACGGCATTTGATTTACCGAGGTCAATTGGATGAGAGCCGTCCGGGGAGCGCGATCCCAGTTACCGGTCGGGATCTCCGTGCGGCGCTCGATGCGGCATTATCCAATCAGCCTCTTTCCACTCCTCAGTTGCCCAGCATTGGGTGCAACATAAAATGGAAGCCAGGAAATGAGCCGGATTATTTTGGCCGATAAGCTAACTGCGGCTGCTTTTTGGAACAATGTAAAGCTGATTTCAGGCCGTCCTGGGAACCCTTGATCTTCAGCGCTCTACAGAGCGTGGCTTTCATGTCATCTTTACAAAAATTAATCATGTATCATTAATTAATTATTAATTGTTTTTATATTTATACAGAGAGTTGTTATTCGTGTGTACAGACAGGTGCGTATTTAGGAGAAAGAAGAAAATGGTTGCCGCTTTATCTCGCCCTCGCTTAAATAGCTATGAAACCCAAGACTACTTAAATGTACTGCGTGCTGCAGATACTCAAACCATTGTGTTTCTTCAAAATGCTGCAGGTACCAGTTTACCAAGCTTAAATCCCGATGGCTTGCTCAGTCAGTCTGAATTAACTCAATTTCGTGACCGAGCGCAAAAATCAATCAGTTATGCTCAACAGCTGCAAGCGTTTTTTAAGTTCTTTATCCCCAGCTTTGGGGGTGTCTTTAAACAATATATTGATGAACTCAATAAGAAGCTGGACATCTCAAACATCATGTTGACCAACTATAATCGCTTTGCAAATCCTGGCGGACTAAATCGTCCTGGTTTCGCTGCAAGCAACCAGATCAGCCGTGGCTCTATTTATGAGCTGGCTTGGACGGATGGCAATCCCTATAATGTCTCTCCATTTGACATTCGCGGTTCCAGAGTGGCCTAATTGCAAGTGATATAACACAAGTTTCGAGGTATACCCCAATGGGTATACCTCGTTTGGGCTTTCCGGTCTGTTTTCTTTTTTCTCTAAGGATATGTGGCAGGATTGCAAGCTTCTCTTTCGGGAACTTGAGCGATGGCCTTGCCACCAGTGTCGGATCGGACTATTCTGGTTATGAGATTTTCCATCCCTATCTGGCATCTTATTTAGAGAGGAACCTATTTCATGAAATTTGGTACTGGTTTATTGGCGGCTCTGATTCTGGTATCTACGTTTGCTGGGTGTTCTACTAACCCATTAACGACCACAGAGTATGATATTCCCGGAAGCAAAACGGATAATGTCGACAGCTCGAAGTATTTCTACGCCACTACAGGGCGTAAGCCTGAACCGCCAAACCCTAATGGGGAGTATGTCCCAGGGGCTGTCGTGCAATACTCGGCGCCTCAACCAAAAGAACCTGCAAAAGAAGCCGCTCACTAGAGAGTGCTTTTTCGATTACATTCCAGCTAAGCCTTTTTTAACTGTGCTTAGCACGTTTTTCGTGAGGGCTTGAAAGAGGCTTCCGGAATTTTTTGCTTGTGTTGTGCCCAGGACAGAGTCTCTGTCATACTCCAGGCTGCAGAGTTGGGCTAATTTCAGAATGAGGACGAGATGAGGGGTGAGCGCTAAGCTTCCCGGCTATGAAAACAGACGGGGCGCATCACGCCATCGCTCATCCCATGGATGATTTTTCTTTCCTTGGGGCAGGTTGTGGCCAGTATGCCTGCCAGAACAGGCTCAGACCCGGTGATGAAGTAATAGGGGCAAAGTCGGGTACGACCTTGATGTTCCACAACCTTTCCCGAATCCGGCTGGAAGTATAAATAGGGTTCAACCGTTGTGTTTTCAAATCGCTGTAGTAAATGTGGGGTATCTGGGAACTGGTTGAAGGCGTCCTGGATCGCTGTTCGCCAGAGCTCTTGGGGTAGATCATGCCCAACTTTAACCCCGCGACTGCCCCAGGCCAAGGGTGAAAAACCGGATGGCTTTATCACCAGTTCTCGCTGTTTTTGGGTCAGTTCACCCAGATCCTGAAAATCTTTTAAGTAACGCCCATGAAAGTTTAATGGGGGTACCACGGCTGCATGGGGAGGAATGACAGCCGGATCCATAATCCAACTTTCCGGGACAAGGCGTTTCATCAAGTCCGTATTATCAGGGCCAAGAGCCTGTAGCCAATAAGCTTCCAAAAAGGGATGATGGATTAATGCCAACGAAAGTTTCTCTTCTAAATGAGGTTTAAAGGGTGGTGTACAGAAAACCAGGCCTTTTTTAACGGCATACTGTATCAGCTCGATCTGCGGAATATTTGGCAGATCGAAAAGTTCAAAAAATCGATAGATCATGTGGACTGGAGTAAATGGAGCTTCTGGGCCGCTAAAGCCCAACTGGTTATGGACCAGGGTAATCTCTTTCGGGTGAACGATCCAGATGTTGGGATAGGATTGTTTGATGGCCTCTGTGAGCCAAGCCATTTCTTTTCGATAATCTTCGGCTTCGTCTGAGACAACAATGGCGATGTGTGGGTTTTCCACCGTTTTATCGGGATATGCCTCAAGAAGCATGTTCAGGAATGCCTTGGGTATTCCGTCTTCATCTCCCAATAACCGATAACCAACGGCTTTGTAGGCTTGTGATAATGCGCCTAGAAAACCGATACCGCCTGGAACTGCGTCAATTTCGCACAGAGTAAAGCCTTTCTCTGTGACCAGCAGGTCTGGGCGAATAACCAGCGGGAGATTGCGCTTAAAGCGATTCATCTGTGATAGGGCTAGCAGATTTGAGGGCTTGCCTGCATGGTATAGGTCTTTGACCCAACCTAAAACGGGATCACCCGGAGTCGCTTTCAGGCTGTTTCGGTATAAGGCATCAATCGCCACAGAAAACTGATACAGACAATGGCCGATTTTAGGAATAAGGTCGAGTTGAGCCTCTGTCAAAACATAGGGTGTTGGGGAAAGGAGCCAGCCAAAGTCAAAGGCATCCGACGTGTTTTCGTCTCCGTATAGGCGTGTTGAGGGCAGTGCCTGACGAAGCAGTGTCATTGAAACGTCTTGGTGTGATTGACAGAGTAGACTCATGGGAAGGTTACCTGCATAATGACCGTGTAGAATAGCTTATAATAAAAGTATGGAACATTCTTTAACCAGGAAAGGCAGATTGCAGTCGGGATGTTTTTTCGGAAAAACAAAAAAAAGGATAGTGAGCCTGTAACAGAAAGTTACTTCCTTTTTTCGCACCGCTTTCCAATTAAAGAAGCGATCGAAAGCGCCATGACTATGGACTTTGGTGAGAGCGATGCTGAGAATGTTCTTCCAGATCCCCGCCAAAGTGCTTCCGAGAGCAATGCTGTTACACATCAGGCTTTATCCATTTTGGAAAATCTAGAGTCTCAGGCCAGTGTTGAGCCTGTGTCTGAAGCTGAAGATGTTTCAGCGGATGAAATTGT
The DNA here is from genome assembly GCA_041697335.1 of Vampirovibrionaceae bacterium NZW_1234. Lineage (GTDB taxonomy): Bacteria > Cyanobacteriota > Vampirovibrionia > Vampirovibrionales > JAGQHJ01 > JBGUGD01. The sequence goes on from JBGUGD010000019.1 coordinate 35,998, forward strand.
CCTGTCCGAACCGCTCGCTTTTGAAATCCATGGTGCTGAGTCCCTTCCTCCGGCAGGTGAAGAAGATGTGCCGCCCCCGACTCAACCCATGGAATTTGTTATGGAAGCCCCTCAGTATCAGGATGACCTTGGCGAATCGACTATGGTGCAGGCCGAGAGTTTTGAGGCTCCTCTGCAAGGGGCAAATGCTTCTGAGCCCTTAAGTCTTGAGGCCTTTTTGGCTTTGCGATCAGATGCCATGGCTGCCCAGCCGGACGAAGTGAATACAGTTGAAACTGTGTCTGCTTCCAACGTCGCTGAAGAGCGTCCCTTTGTTCAGCAGATACACCCCTCTGAAATCGTGGAGTTCGCTAGTGAGCAGCCCTTACCGCAGCACTCCTCTGAGCTGGAGCTCGGGCCTGAATCTCAAGAACAACAAGCATGGACTCTGGCTTCTGACTCTCAGGAGTCAATTTCTCAGGAACAGGCTTTTTCCGAATTTCTGGAGAATACTCTGGGTACGACTCGTCAAGATGCATCCTCCACATATCACGTTACGGAGCCGTTGGGAATGGAGTTGATGGCTGAGGATGCCCTGGTTGAACCATTTGCCTTTGTTCAGCCAGTTTCAGATTTCCAAGCTCTTGAAAATCAAGATTCGGTCTTTATTACTTCGGATATTGCGGAGTTGGCCTACTCCTTTGCCCTGGTTGAACCTCCCGGGGATTCTGAGGCATTGCCTCCTGAGAATGATGTTACTGCGGATGAGCCTGATACTTTCGTTACGTCTTCCTCTGTGGAGGCGTTTCTCAAGCCGGAGGACGTTCTGCTCCAGGAAAGCTCATCATCTTTGGCTGCTTCGTCTGAATCTGAGATTGTAGGGGTGCCCACTCCCTCTGACGTGATGATGTCGGCTCCCGAGGCAGCAGATGATGAACCTCTTGTATCTGTTGTTCGCCCCGTGAGAGCGACACCAAAGATAGACGATTTGCCGATTTGGGCAGATGCTTTCGTTTCAAAAGCCTCTCCTGTCCCCCCGCCGAAGTCGGGACAGTCGCCTGAAGACCTTCGTCAGGTGGTTTCAGATACCGTATCGGCTTTGTCTTCTTTTTCACCTCGCAGGGATGTCCAGGATTTTTGGACGATCCGTAAGCAGCCACCGGCACCTCCAGCTCCGTCGAGACGATCCAGTATTGCTCTCTTTGATTCCGTTGGAGAAGCTGATGCTGGCGTTGAGAATCTGGAGTCTTCTAAAGCACCGGTCGCAGGGGACTCAGATTTTTCCCAGCCGTCTTCGATCGAGATTCTTCAGGGGCCTGTTCTTCAGGTTATTGATGGAGGGGCCCTGCATTTGACTCCTGGCTATCAGGAACAGGAAAGTGGTGCCTCTGAAGAGTCTGAGCAACAAGAAGATGAGATCGAACAACCCGTCCGGGCATCGGTTGTTCATATGCAGGAACTGCGCCGAGCTCCCCATGCCGATAGTTGGGAGGACGAGGATGATGATAGTGTGAAGGAAGAGTCGCCTGCGCCCAGTGAAGAAGACGCATTACCCGATAATGTGGTGCCTTTCTCCCTACCGACTTCCGAATCCGAATATGACACGGTGATTTTGGGTGACTCAGAAGTTCCCTCCGAAGCGTCACTCAACCCGCTTGCTGAAGAAATCCCATCTTCGCCGCAGCTGGATACTGGCGATACATCACATTCGCCAAACTCTGAGAGCAACTCTGAGCCTCTCTCTTTATGGCCCGTGGATTCTTATCTTTCGGTTTCTGAAGAGCCTGATATGGGGCTGATGCCGCTGCTCGATCCGATTCAGGCCCTTTCCATGGCGCCCTCCTACCTGATTCCTGAGCCGTCGGATTCTCAGGCAAATGCTGAAGCAGGGCTGATGCCTGTAAATGATCATGTTGAGCAGGTCAATTATGCCTCGGCTGCAATAACAAATGAGGATGTGCCCGATAACATTGATCTTCCCGATAATGTCATGGATTTTTCCTTTGATGATGCTGATTCGGTATTTTCAGGACTTACTTCATCTGATGCTGCGATACCCTATTCGACTCCCTCGGACATTGATCCCTTGTCGAATCCGTCACAGGTTGAGGATATGGCTTTTGAATTGCCCGAAACCGAGCATTTGGATGGGGTTGCCATTCTGGCTTCAGACTGGCTGTCTGAGGAGCTTCAAGTGATGTTGGTGTATCACGACGGCGTGTATGCCCTGATGGTGGACAATGGGGTGAATGCGGCCTTGTTGAAATCGTTTGACGACAACCCGCTCTTGCCTCACAATCATTTTACCGTGACTCAGGAAGCCATTATCGGAAACAAGGCTATGTTTATTGTGCAAGTGGGGACCTGGCAAGGAATTATTTCCTTGGAAAGTGATGAAGCCAAGCTACAAGCAGAGATGTAATTTATGGTAAAGTCATCGCAACCCGTAACACCGTCTTCGAAGACCTTGGCTCAGCGTGTGCAGGAGCTTCGTACTCACTTGGGCTATTCTTTGGAAAAGGTTGCGGAAATTGCCAATATGTCTGTTTCGCAGTTGGAAGATATTGAGAGTGGCATTGAACTGTTTCTCTCCCCTGCGGTGCGCCAAAAGCTGGCTCGGGCTCTAAAGACACGTCCCTCATCGTTGAAGGCACTTGAAAAACCGCGGGAAGAAGGTTTGCCTGGAAAAACCGCGTTATCTGCAAGTGCTCGGGAGCGCTATATTGAGGAAATCTTGTATCATCCTCATGCGGAATATCCCTGTCCAAACTGTGGGACATTGCTTCTGGTGCGTCTCTTTAACCGCCGGGATTTGGAAGACAACCCTTTAGTTGAAGTGAAAGCCCACTGCCCAAACTGTCTTTTCAAGATCTAGTAGGCTTGTGTGTAGCTCTCAGAACGACGTTCAATAATATCATTCTGGTCGGGTGTGTTTTCCTGAGTCTGGTTTTTAAGAATGGGAATTTTCGGCTTCAACTGGCTGACAATTATGCCAGATACCGTTGCAAGAAGAGCGCTCTGAGTTCCTCGTCCAATCATATGCAATAAGGGCTTGACTTGACCGCTCAGGATAAAGCCAACCACAATGGCAGTTACCATGGATGGGATGGGATAGGTTTGAACGGTCACCCGCCAGTCTTTTAGATCATGGATCCGCTCCTCAATGTCGTGAACGGTCTGGGAGATCTGATCTTTGGTCGCCTCGATATCGGAGCGAATTTGCGGAATCGATTGTGACATGGGTAACACGTTCTCCTTCACTTACTGATACGCGGACTCGCTGTCCTGAGGAACCTCTGAATGAGCCTCATCAAGGACTTGTTTTGCCGATTGTAGCTGTTTCAGGCACAGAACCCCAAAAACGATGAGTAGGCCCAAATAGAGGACGGTCATCACTGTGGCGGAGCCAACCCATGTAAGCGGGGTATAGCTCTCAAGTAGTATCGTTCCCAGGGCGCCGATACACACCAGGAGAACCATAAGAAACACAAATGCCACAAGCCCAAATAGGGCTGCCTTACTCAAGCGTTGAGCTTCCAGCTTGATTTCGGTTTTGGTCAGCTCGATATGTTGTTGGATCAGTTCGGAGACATTGTTCAATAACTGTCGGACCAATCCGGTAAGGCTTGGCTGTTCTTCAGGCCGATATAAGGGATACAAACTCATGATGAGTGTCTCCTAATTCGTTGAGGATGGGTTCTGTCCAACGGGTGAGGAGGGCGCTTTAGCGCAAGATTCTTCCAACAAGTACCCCGAGGATAAGACCGGAAATCAGGCTTTTACCCGGGTGCTGGCGGACGACTTGCTGCAAATCGCTCATCATGGCTTGAGAGTCTTTTTCCTTGAAATACATCGTGACTCGATCAATGCCGCGAGATGTACTTTCCACAGCTTTATTGGTCTTAGATTTGATATTTTCAGCCAAATTATCCACCTTCTGATTAACCTGGCTGCTCATTTGAGAGGCCTTATCACTGGCCGTATGGGATGATACCGAACTTTGTGCCGTAACGCCTGTTTGAGACGGTTCAGTGTAGAATTCGTTTTCCATAATGAAGCTCCTCATATCTCTCTAATTTCTCATGTGGTGTGTTGCTATTATGGTGATGTTTGGAGGATTCCTCCATTCCCTAGTCGGCTACAAAAGCAGTTTATTTCGAGGGAATTCAGATCGGTGGCTGCCTAAACAAAAGCGATGCGCGTCCTGCAAAGGATAAGAGTGCTAAGAGCTAGACAGGATGGCTAATCCACTTAGGTATCAAAAATATGTTCTTGCAATTTTTTGTAGCCTATGGATAATGGATACTATAAACACTAGAATAAATATTCGACGGTTGTTTCCGAAGACTGACCCCACAAATTCAGGTTAAGCATCTGCTGTTTAATGTGTTTTATGGGGCCTTCCGAGGGTATACTTCTGTTAAATGTTTGTCTTTCTTAGTTATGAACGTGCGAGGTTCGCTTTTTATGTCTCAGGACACGCTCCAAGATCTACCCACAAAGCAGCGAGAGGTTTTGGAAACCATTATTGAGTTTATTCAAGAGTATGGTTATCCGCCGACGATTCAGCAATTGTGCGAGCGTTGCGGCGTGACCTCGACTTCCACGATTCATTACCACTTAACCGCGCTGAAGAAGAAAGGCTTCATCCATTGGAACAACAGTGAACGACGAGCCATTACTGTCAGTGAATCCGTGTTTCAAAAGAAAGGCCATTTGCCGGTTCTCGGCACTATTGCCGCAGGGCTTCCTCTGCAAACGGTTACCGATGCGGTTGAAACATTGGATTTGGCCGAAGACCTTTGTCCGCAGGGTTGTTATATCCTCAAAGTTCGTGGCGAAAGTATGATTGAAGATCATATTATGGATGGTGACTTGGTTTTGGTGAATCCCAATTCTCGTATTCGTAACGGTGATGTCGTTGTCGCCTTGGTTGAAGGTCAAACGGCAACCTTGAAGCGAATCTATAGAGAAGATGGGCACGTTCGACTTCAGCCGGCCAATAGCACGATGGAACCGATTATTGTGCGTGATGTTGAGGTGCAAGGTAAAGTAGAGGCCTTGGTCAGGCGGGTTTAATTCCCTGCTCTTTACGTTTATCGGTATTTTGTAGAATATCACTCTTCTTTTTCTTACAAACTCAGTATAAACAACGGTTAGACTCTTGGTTAGACATTGGTCTTGCTGGCTTTTGCCATGGCAGGATCCTTGGAAAGCAAAAGAAAGCAAAGGAGACACGGATAATGGTTAGATTAATCTATGACTTTATTGGCGTCAGCTTAGTCTTTTTCGTCCCGTACTGGGTCGCTTAAGACACGTTTTTTGAAATGCTCACGTTTATACCAACCCCTGCTTAAGTTTTTCACTTTTATCCTACTCACAGTTCACTCTCACATTCTATCCAATACTCCAACACTCCAAGTTCAAGGCCTCTGGCGACAAGAGGCCTTTTTCTTTTTGGCGTTCTGCAACGCGAGGCGTTTGGGAATGCGGATTTGGTCGGGATCGATTACAATGGTATTCTTGACAGGTCGCGTTACGTATGGCTAAAAACAAACTCCGAATTCTCCTGATTGTGCTAATTCTCCTGGCATTGATTGCGGGTGTCGCTTTGATGGTGGTCTCTCATCAGGCAAAGCCTCCTGTGTTGGTTTCGCGGACAGATCCCCCCCACATCAGCTTTTCTGAAGAAGAGCATCAACTTGGCGAAGTTCAGGAGGGCGTGGAAATTCCTTTTAGCTTCAAGATTCACAATGATGGGGGCGAACCGCTGATCATTAAAGAGGTCACTTCCAGTTGTAGCTGTGCTCTGGTGTCCTTAACCGAAAAATACATTGAAGCCGGAAAGACGGGTGATCTGGGTGTCATTTTGGATACAACTGGACTGAAGGGGGAGTTGCGTGAAGAGATAAAGATTTTTTCCAACGACCCTGAGCAGAAACAGGTCAGTGTTTACTTATTGGCCAAGGTTTTGCCCAAGGACGAGGAGGCGGCCAAGAAAAAAAGCCTGCGGCGACCGTCCTCACGAGCAGAGCAAAGTAATATCATTACCTTGGTGGACCCTCATGCCAATTTAACAGATGCAGGGCGTGGTGAAATATTCCGTGGCGATTGCGCTACGTGTCACGCCCTTCAAGGAAAAGGGAAACTTGGTGGGGATCTGTTTCAGGCGGATTGTGCCATGTGTCACGGCCAAAATGCTGAAGGCGGTCTTGGGCCATCGTTGGTTACCGGAAATTATCATGATCCGGAGTTTGTGCGCCATGTACAAGAGGTCATACAAGCCGGAAGTCTCAATTCCAAGTCGATGCCGGCATTTGCTAAGGAAAAAGGCGGCCCGCTAACCGAGACCGAAATTGTATCCATCCTGAATTTTCTGCAAACCAAAAGCGAGCAGGTGCGTGAAGCACAGGGAGTTAAACCTGGTGGCTAGGTTCTCTTTGATGACGAGGCCCAGGTTTTATATAAATTGACGGACAGACTGAAGAGGAGAAATGATGATGTCGAAATGGTTGGGAATGCTTGTAATGAGTATCTGCTTGTCCTTCGGCTTGGCGGGTACCGGTGTGTATGCTGCTCCAACGACGTCTTCGACCAACCCATCCGCATCTTCAGCGAATGGAAGCAAGTCTTCGAATGCCTCAATTGTTTACTTATATCAGCGATTGGTTGCGTTGGAAGAAAAAGATAACCAACAGGCTCAAAAAATTGCAGAATTGCAGCAACAACTATCCGCCTTGCGCCAGGAGTTAAACGAAGTCCGGGCCGAGGAAGCGTTTAATCGAAGTACGCTTAAAACGCTCCATCAGAGAGTTACGGTTCTGGATGCCAAGAAATCTTCGATTGTTTTTCCGTCGAACTAAGTGGTTGAAACGTTTCGGGTAAAGATCATTACGTTTTTATAGAGGAATTCCAAGACACGTTGATCTTTCATCCGATGCCGCAACTGGGTAGACAAGTCTGTCTGGTGAGTGAAGCCCTGGGCCTCAAACAGCCGAATCCAAAACTCCGGTGGTTGTTCATTGATATGCCCGACACCACCCTGTCCAGGTGGGGCGGCTGTAAAGAACACCGTATCACTGGCCAGCGTGGCATTTTCAACCAGAGTCTTTGAATACTTATTGGGAATATGCTCGGCAATTTCAATGCAGAGACAGAGATCAAAGGTTTTGTTATAGCGGATGGGTTTGGTGGCGTCGCTTTGGAAGACAATAAAGTCTTTGGGAGCTAATTTAATGGCCGCCTCACTGATATCGCTGCCAATGACCTGGACATTTCGTTTATAAAGGGCATTGAGAAACAAGCCTTCGCCACAGCCAATATCGACCACCGTTTTGGGATTAAAATGCTCGACAATTAATTCAGCAATGACTTCAACGGAGTGGAGCTTTCTGTCTCTAGTATCCTCATAAAACGAGGTTTTTCCGTAAAGAAGCTGGGGATTGATGGCATATTTAATGCGAGAAACCAACTGGCGGCGCATATGCTTAATGGATTGGTTCAGCGAAGGCATGACGCACTTCTCCTGTGATGCTTAAGATCGTAGAGCCCCATTTTAGACGAAACATACCGTTGCTGCCATCGCGTAGTCGCACGAGTCAGGTTTTCCGTCGCCTGTTTCATAAAGATATGAAGCGTTCATGTGCTTTGAAATGGGGCGAAGCTTATGCCGGACTCGTGGCTGGGGCAGTTGTGTGTTGTGGAAAGGTTTCGAAGATAGGGTCCATGGTTTTTAAAAGGGTATTGGCTCCTTTGTTTAGAGCACCATAGAGAAGCTTTGTCCCATGGAGATTATCTTTAAGACTATCTACGTAGTTCTCTTCAGAAACATCATCGTCTTGCATGCGCTGATAATAAGTCCGAGAGAAAATAAACAGTTCTTTTTTGGCGTAGCAATTAATGAGTTCATTGCATTGGGTCAAGGGTAGCAAGGCTTCATCTATTTCGGCCAGAGTCTTCAACCCTTGCTGCACCCGTGAAACGGCTACCGGATCCTCTTCAAATGTGTCGGATGAAAGTAAATCCAGGAGTAGGGTCAATTCTTCATTGCCTTTTTGGGAGAGCTCAGCAATTTTGGACAACTCGGCCCTATCGTCTTGATATTGCGAATAGACCCGCTCGAAGGTTTGGGAAGCCGGGTCATTTTCCTGATAGTTCTCGCTGAGGAAAGTTTCCACTTTGCCTGCTGCCTCGTGTTGCCTGACCTGATATTTCTCGACCGCTTGGGCAAAGGGAAGGTGATCCAACTGATGAATGTAAGCCCCGCCTTCTGAACAGTTGACAATGCGGACATCGGGGTTTTGGTCCTGAATTTGCTCGAAAACCAATCGGAATGAGTCGAAACTAAAGTCTGTGTAAAGGGTTTCCCCTTGCCAGCCTTTAACAGTGGTCAGCTTGTGCCAGAACAGCTTGGTTTTCTTCTCAAAATCGTCATCATTGTCCAGCATCACCCCGTAGAAGTCTTCTTTGTTGGCCCAGCGCATATCCCGAGGACCGTTCTCATCGATCGTAAACCCGCGATCCCGGTAAACAGAATGGGTCGAGTACATTTGCCCTTGGGGATAGGCCAGATCCTGCCCCAGTAAGAAGATAGGGTTGCAGCCCATCTTCATCAAATGGAGTAAGGCGGTTACGGAGACTGTTCCATGATGGTGATAGCCAAATAATGGCTCGTTTAATGCTCTGGATAGCCAAGTTGTCAGTGGGTCTTTGGCTGTGTAGGTCAGCATCTTTCGTTTGGTGGGGGTGTTAAAGATGTTCTGATGGGTTTGTGGCAGTAGGATCAGATTTGTTTCCGGAACAAAAGAGACCCCTTTAAGCTGCTGGGAAACATCTTGGACTTCCAGGACATTGACGAAGTCCGGAACGATACCCACTCGGTCCAGGGCTTTGGCGGCTTGACCCACGCAGGCAATCACCAGGTTGTCCCGATAGGCTTTCAAGGTGTCCATCACCCCAGGGCGATCCAGAGAGGGCCCCGCCGAGACCACCACACCAGGAAGGCCCCGAAACTGATCATGCATGAGCCGAGCATCAGGGTATTTAAGAAAGTTGGGAATATTTTCCAGGGAGCTCCGGGTGAATTCTTCCAGCATCATCAGCGAGGTATTCTGGCTGACGATGTTCATGAACAAAGAGGACTTGATCTGTTCCAGAATCCGCAGGAACAGTTCCGGTTCTTTGGCCCGATAGGCCGGCAAGGCAACAATGGGTAATTGATCTCCCATTAAATAGGTGTGGCTCATGGCAGAGATAATATCCGGAACCCGGTGGAGAAACTGAACTCGCTTGGATTGGAGCTCTTCTGAAAAGTCAATGGCGCTGAATGTATGGTGCAAAACTTCGGGATAGGGTTCAAACACGATAATTTGGGCTTCACTTTGGCGGAAGGCCAAGCGCAGGAGGTACCCCAAGCCCATCCCAAAGATAAAGATCACACTCTGCTTACCACGCTTTGATTCAGGAACCTCATTTTCCAAAACTTCCTGGGCTTCGCCGACGGGATCGGCCATGCGGTGCAAGGCAATCTCCTCGTAGGCCATATTCACATCCTTGTTAGGGCCCATGAACAACTGGACTTTACCGGTGATGGGCAATTCCTGCAGCAACTTCGCCAATCTCGGCTGGGTAGTTTTCAGGGCTTCAATGTTTTGCTGCAGCATAGGACACATCAATCCTTTCTCTCGTGCGCTCTCTCGGGGTGAGAATCTGATTTTGACAGGGGCATGACGCTCATCGGGGAACCCCTTTTATAGTGTAGCGTGTTTCTCGTGTAACAGGCATCCTGTGTTTAAAGGACATGAAACGGCTTTTATTCTGATGACACGTCTTTTTAAGACGTATGGACCTGAGGTGTTCCCAGTAAAATGTGTCATAAAAAGGCATCATTAAAAAATGCTTAAAAACCCAGGGGATTGCATTTCACAGGATTATAATAAGAGCGTAACGAGAAGATAAGGTTACTTATTTCTTCACCCCTGCAATTTATTATTTTTTGAAACATCAGGTCTGTAACGACTTTTTCGACGAAAAAGGAGGTCGATTTGTTATGAAATTGGTTCGTTGGTCCCCATTAGAAGAAATGTCACTTTTAAAAGATCAAATTGATCGCATTTTCGAGCCCTTCAGTGCCAGTGGTGATGAGCGTTTATTAAGCCATTCGCTGCCCGTTGAGGTGACGGAAACCCAAGCCGAGTATCGGGTACGCTTGCTGGTCCCCGGTATTGATCCGGAGAAAATCAATTTACAGATGTCCGAGCGCGAGTTGTCTGTTTCGACCGAAACACAACCCAGAGAATTGGAAGAAGGGGAAATGGTTCATATGAATCAATTCCGCTATGGTAAGTTTAGCAAACAACTGTCCTTCCCTCAGGCGATTGATCAGAACCAGGTCCAAGCCAACTATACCCATGGGGTGCTGACGATCACCTTGCCGAAGGCTGAAAATAATAAACGTAAAACCATTCCAATTCACGTTCAAGCAAGCTAGATTAACCTGCTGAAAACAAGGCTTCTTTATCCAATTTGGGAACCTTTCGGAATCGCTAGCGTCTGCTTACATATAACCCCGATTCCTACGGATTCCCACAGGGATGAAGGAGCCTTTTTCTCTTTTTTCGAATCCAAGATCACTTTGTTTGCGTGAAAATACCAAGAAAGGAGAAGGTGGTGATGAATGCACCGTTTTATAAACCGTGTTCGAAATATTTTATACCATTGATAGAAGCCTTTCTCCTATCCCTGGTGTTGGTTTTGGCCACAAATCCCCAGTTGTTGTTTTCACGGATGCTTCCGACGTTCTAGTTATTCTCTTTTTTATTGCGACATAAACCATTCAATCGTCAGAACCTATGAGGTTTGTAAGGGTACTTTCTCTCTTGCGAACCTCTCTTTTTTAATCAATGTACTCAATCCTAATTTGCCATTCGATTGACACGGACTCTGGCTAAGCTAACCATGTCAACTGGAGGCGAGATGATGCGAACGGTTTCTGGCGTCAAATTAAATCAAATTCTTCCCAAATCTTCCGGGATTCTTCGCTTTGAGGGGCGTAAACTGAAGCAGAGCATTCAGCCCGATTTATTTTCGCCACATCGTCCGGACGTCAAGGGGCTTAATCGCTTTGCGGTCATTGGGGATGCCGGGAGTGGTAAAAAAGCCCAGTGGGATATTGCCCGACAAATGTTGAATGTTTATCAAAATCATGACAAGCCCTTTGCATCTGTTCTGGTCCTCGGGGACAACGTATATGAGGATGGCGAGCCCCATTTGTTTTATGAGCGGATTTATGAACCGTATAAAAAATTGTTTAAGCAACACATCCGTTTTTACCCGGTGATGGGTAATCACGATGTTCGTAAGGACTTCGGGGATAAGCAGTTGGCCTATTGGGGGGCACCGGCATATTATAACTTCACGCAAGGGCCGGTTGAATTCTTTGCGTTGGATACAACGGTCTTATTGCCGGGATATGAAAAATGTCATGCCCAAAATCCCTTTCTGGCCCAGACTCAAGCCAAAATTCAGATGACATGGCTTGAAAAAGCCTTACAGGATAGCAAGGCCAAGTTCAAAGTCGTTTATGGGCATTACCCGCTTTATTCCTCGGGCAAGCATGCGCTTGATAAAGAGAGCACGTTGAAGTTGCGATCAATGCTGGAGCCGTTGTTCAAAAAATATGGGGTGCATTTGTATTTGGCCGGGCATGACCATCATTATGAGCGCACGTTGATTGATAAAGTTCACTATTTCGTGAGTGGTGCGGCTGGAAAATTGCGCAAGATCTTTTTCCAAAATCCGGTTCAACACCGAGAAAAGGCGTTAGAGAAGCATCATTTTATGTTGTTTGAATTGGATAAGGACCAATTAAAGTACGAGGTGATTTCCCGAAAAGGGACGGTCCTGGATAGCGGGGTTGTTGGACCAACCAGTGCAACCCAGCTGAGTGCCTGAGGCAAAAACTTACTTGAAGTGGGACAGCACCTGCTCAATCACATAGTCCTGCTCCTGATTGGAGAGCGAGGGGTAAAGCGGCAGGCTAAGGCAGTGATTGTAATAAAACTCGGCATGCGGATAATCGCCGGGGCCGGTGCCTAACGTGTCTTGATAATAGGGTTGCAGGTGAACCGGAATGTAATGCACCTGGGGCATGATATTGGCGGCCACCAGCCGATCATACAGCGTCCTTCGTGAAATGGGCGAGTATTCCGGGTTTAAGCGAATGACAAACAGGTGATGTCCGGATTGGGTGTCTTGGGTTCGCGCTTGCGTTTCGATGGCCGGATATGGGGCAAAGGCCGCTTCGTAGCGCTCGGCCAATTCCTGTCGACGCGCCACAAAGCCATCGAGTTTCTCAAGCTGAGCGGTTCCCAGCGCCGCCTGAATATCGGTGATGCGATAGTTATACCCGAGAAATTGCATCTCGTATTCCCAGGGCGCCCCTTCAAATACGCTGAAGGTGTCGGCATGCTTGGTAATGCCATGGCTTCGAAATTGGAGCAGCTTCTCATAGTAGCTGCGGTGTGGGGTGACGACCATGCCGCCTTCGCCCGTGGTGATGGACTTAACGGGGTGAAAGCTGAATACGGCCATGTCTCGACATTGACCGATAGGCTTGCCCTGATACCGCCCCCCCAATGCATGGCAGGCATCTTCAATGACAACCAGATCATGGGCATCGGCCAATTGATAAAACGCGTTTAAATCAGCGGGTTGTCCGGCAAAGTGAATCGGTGCGAGTGCTTTGGTTTTTGGGGTGATTCGCGCTGCAGTGGCGACCGGATCTAAGTTCCACGTCCTCGGATCGATATCGGCAAAAACCGGCGTCCCGTTTTGGTAGAGGACAGCATTGGACGTGGCCGCAAAGGTAATGGGGCTCGTAACGACTTCATCACCCAGGCCAATGCCTGCCGCTGCGTATGCGCCATGCAGGGCTGCAGTTCCGCTGGAAAAAGCAACCGCATAGGGGACACCGCAGTACGCTGCCACGGCTTCTTCAAACGCTTGAATGGCTGGCCCTTGGGTCAGATAGGGTGAATTTAACACCTCGATAACGGCTTCCACATCTTTTTCTCCCACACTCTGCTTGCCATAGGGAAGCGGGTGCGTGGGGGAAAAACGAGTGGGGTTAGACATTGGAGGGTTCTGGTCGAGCCAGGTTCTCGGGATGGGTGGGGTAGATCAGCTGACGCAGGTCTTGAACCGACAAGACGTCATCGTTGTTATTGCTGCGGTAGGAGAAGTTCTCTTTTACCCGAACACCGCCTGGAAGCGGATTAAACTGAACATGGTGAATCTGAGGTTCGATGATAAAGAGGCTGTCGTATTCCATGGTCAGTCGGGAATCGTCGTGGGTAATCAGAACCTCATGCAGTTTTTCCCCGGGCCGGATGCCGGTAATTTCCACGCGACACTTGGGGGCTATGGCCTTGACCAGATCCATAATGTTCATACTGGGCAGCTTGGGCACGAAAATCTCACCGCCCTGCATAATTTCCAGGCAATCGCAGACAAATTTAACACCCTGATCCAGGGTAATCCAGAAGCGGGTCATTCTCGGATCGGTGACCGGGACAACACCGGACTCACGAAGTTTCTCGAACAGGGGAATGACGCTGCCGCGGCTGCCGATGACGTTACCATAGCGCACCACGCTGAATCGGGTGGGGCGGGTGCTGCCCACGTAGGAATTGGCAGCGGTAAACAATTTGTCGGAGCAGAGCTTGGTCGCACCGTATAAATTAATGGGGTTTGCAGCCTTGTCCGTACTGAGTGCCATCACGCGTTCCACGTTGTGGGCAATGGCCGCTTCAATAATATTTTGGGCTCCCAAAATATTGGTCTTGATGGCTTCAAAGGGATTGTATTCACAGGCGGGAATCTGCTTCATGGCTGCCGCGTGGACAACAATGTCAACGCCGGAAAAAGCCATGCCCAAACGTTTTTCATCTCGAACATCACCAATAAAATAGCGCACACGAGAATCCTGAATTTCCTGGGACATCTCATACTGCTTGAGCTCATCCCGGCTGAAAATGATCAGCTTTTCGATGTCGAAATGTTCGAGGATGTACCTGGCAAATGTTTTTCCAAACGACCCGGTTCCGCCAGTAATAAGAACCGTTTTTCCCTTATAAACCATTATTTCCGTCCATCTGTCTAGACCCACATAATTCCATTATTTTATCACAAGCCCTTTTTGGCATCCTCGATTCATACGAATCTTGCAAGAGACGCTTGTTCGGCCCACATAAACGCAATTTTCCCTCAAGCAATCTCCTCAGGTCCTGCCATGAATCAGAAACCCGAATGTATCGACTTTGTAACAGGCCGGTTTTATAAAGGGGCCGTGCCTAAAAAGGCTTAAGGCTCATGTGGTTTTTTGAGGCGAGATAATCCGTTGCTCTGAATTTTTGTTTGCGTTTTGATAGCAAGTTGTAATGCATTTTGATCTATTGCTTGAATATCCGTAACGTTGTAGGAGAGTCATCACTATGAAATCCAATTGGATGATCTTAAGTCTTTTGGCCACCCTGTCCATAGCCTCTGCCATTGCCGATGACACGGTAAACCCAGCTCAGAACCTGTCGGGTACTGTTCAATATTCCAATACGGCTCCAGCGACTCCCGCACCCGAAGCCGTGAATATGATGAACGTGGCCACCCCAGCGGCTGCACTGGCTGCCCGCGACTACTTGTCGATTAGCACTGAACCCGTTCAAGGTAAAGGGGGCTATCAAGCCGTTCGCTACACCATTAAAAACCTGCAACCCAACCACCTGCAAATCATCAGTGGTGAAGTCCTCAACAGTGTGGATGAAGTGGCTGCCGCCAACCGTGAATTGCAACAGGCCAACACTCGTAAAAAAGTAGCCGGTGGTGTTCTCAGAGGCTTATCGGCTCTCCCGTTTGCCGGTGGTTTCGGTTACGCCAGTGTGGGTGCTTATCGTGCCGCTGCTGTTGGTACGCATCTGGCCAACGCCGCTGCCACCACCATGGACAACACCGCCGAAGGCAATGTGCTTAATGTGGAAGGTCGTTTTATTCGCAACCTGAACTCCGTTGTGATCAACCCGAACGAAACCTATACGTTTTCCTCCTTGATCCTCAACGGCGAAACCCCGCGCATTAAACTGGTCTTCAAAAACCTGGAAACCAACCAGATTTTCGACCTCCAACAATAACCAAATTCCCCAAAAAGCCACCCCCAACCGCAAGGCTGGGGGTGGTTTTCCGTTCGTGCGGATATCAATAATGGGGACGCTGTCCCCAAACCCCTGCCAAAGGGCCACCTGGCCCTCTGGACACCCAATCGGGATAGTTAGGGAGGGGGCTTTTTCTAGGCCATGTTACCTGGAGGTTCAAAGGCCCCCTCCCTAACTATCCCACACGGGGTCCCAAGGGGCCGTGAGGCCCTTTGGTGGGGGTTTGGGGGCAAGGCCCCCATTATCGACATTCGCACGAATAGAAAAACGCCTCCCAGGCCGTGAGGGTGGGAGGCGGCATTTTGTGGTGGATTAGGGAAATCAGGGAGATTCTTCGCCGTACCAGTCGATATGGCGTGTGATGAACATAATGGCGGTCAGGACGATGAACAGGCCGATGGTACCGAAGAGCAAGGACAGATCCTCCAGTTGCAGTAAGATGTACAGGTAGCCATAGAGAATGGCCAGGAGTGTGGCGATGATGAGGGGCGCCTGTTTCCGGATATTGCCCAGGATGGCTTTGGAATACAGGCTGAGCGTGGTGACGGTGGACAGGCTGGCGATGAGGTAGGCCCAGCTGAAGCCCAGGATCTCGGCCAAGGCCAGCAGGAGCAGGTAGAACAAGCAGAGCGAACACCCGACCAAAAGGTATTGGAAGGCGTGAATTCGGAATTTGGCCAGGAGTTCAAAGAGAAAGTAGGTCGAAAAGGTCAGGACCAGGAAAAGTACCCCGTATTTGGTGGCTCGTTCCGCTTGTCGATAGGTGTCGACGGGAGACAGCAGCGATACCGTCACCTGGGATTGGGTGAGTTTGTCTTCCAGGCGATCGGTGTAGATAAAGGCTTGTCCGTAGCTGCGGGCAAAGTAGGGGATTTCCCAGTTGGCCGTAAAGCCTTTTTCAGTGATATGGCGCTGGTTGGGCAGGGTGTTGCCGGAGAAGCTCGGGGTTTTCCAGGGTGAGGCCATTTCGATTTTGCTCTGTTTTCCGATAGGCGCTACAGAGAAGGCTTCGCTGCCTCTCAGGGCCATGGAGAGTTCAAAAGGGAGAGTGGTGTTTTGGGCTTGAACAGGGGTGGGAGTGTACATGCCGGCATTGACCAGGCGACTGCCGTTGGTGCCGGGGAGCAGTTCCAGGGGTTTGTTTTGCCAATGTAGGCGAGGCATTTGCTGGAGGCCCTTGGGTTGGGTCAGGCCGACGGTGAGAAAGGCTTTGTCCCAGGCGATGGATTCTTTGGCAATGGGCAGGGTATTCAGGGCATCGAAGGAGAAGTTGCCTTCAATGTGGATGTCGTTGGTGTAAACGACGGATTTAAAAATGCCGCGATAGCGGGTTTCCGGTTTCAGTTGGGTCGATACGTGGTAGTGATTCGGCAGGAGATAAATGTAGTCTTGTTCGTGTTGCGGAATTTTTCGCCCTCGTGAGTCTTCAATCATAATCGTGTGTTTGTAGGGCAGGACCAGGACAGGGCCGGTGAAATTCTGGGCTTCTGCCCAGGTGCTGGCGATATCGGCGGTGACTTCGTTTTTGCGCATCTGGCGCTCGGAAATCACACCGAGAATCATGCCAAGGGGAATGAGCATGCCGATGATGAGGACGGTAATCAATGCGATTTTCCGCATCACATGGCCTTGTGTGCCAGTTTTTCGTGCGGGATTCTGGGGCAGTGGTATGGCTTCGGACATCAGACAGGAACTCCTTCAACGTTGCTAACATCGGGTTGTTATGATGATGACAATCTGATGTGCAAGAACCGCTGCGATTTGATGCAACGTTGATGCGATTGGTGTGCAATTTTTGTGCAGCTGTTGTGAATCGAAATGCTGAATTGAGATAAAAAATGCCCTAATACGGTGTGGGCAAGGTGATTTGGAAGCAGGCCCCGGTGTCGGAGGGTGCCAGCACAATATCGCCCTGTTGGCCCTGAAGCAGGGCTTTAATGATGCTGAGGCCCAGGCCGGTGCCACCGGCGGTGCGCCGGGTAGTAAAGAAGGGGGTGAAGATCTGGTCCTGATTGGCTTCGGAGATGCCAGGCCCATTGTCCAGAACCTTGATGTTCAGGGTCTCATTGTCAGCTGCCCATGCAATCGTGACCTGGGTGGCGCCTGCAAGGAGACTATTTTCCAAGAGGTTGCCAAATACCGCTTCGAGGCTTTCCATGGTCATTTGGACAGCGAGGGGACTTTCAGGCCATGGGGGCGATATCTCGAGGGCGAGGCCCCGGGGGGCATAGTAGGTTTGCAGGGATTCCAGAACGGGTTTGAGATCGACACTGGTTTCCTGGGGCTGGCTCATATCAGCTCGGGCCAGTTCCAGCAAGCGTGTGACCAGGCGTTTCAGTCGGTCGGTGTCTTCTGCGATATTGTTGATAAAGCGCTGTTGTTGCTCCAGGGGCATCTCCTGCAAGTGATCCCGCAGGAGTTCGATGCTGCCCTGGATGGCCGTGAGCGGGGTCTTGAACTCGTGCGACACATGGGTGGCAAAATGCTGAATGTAGTCGCTGCGTCGTTGCAGCGTGTCGGCCATGGTGGCGATGCTGTTTGAAAGCTGATCGATTTCCAGGGTCATGGGGTGCTTAATGGGTAAGGCTACGGCTTTTTCGCCTCGGGCCACCCGCCGGGTTTGTTCCACCAGGGTGAGGAGGGGGTAGCTCATGGTGAAGGATGTAAAGGTGGTTGTGGCAATCACGATGCCCAACAGGATCAAAAGCGTTGCCGTTAGTTCAAAGCGTTTGCCATAGAGGGCTTTCATCAGATCGGTGGGGGTGCGGTTGACCCAGACCACGCCCAGGAGCCGGTTCTCGTGAACAATGGGCAGCGCCACAAAGACATTAATTGTGGCGCCGCGACTCAGGGACCCCAGCGGAACCGGGTCCGGAGAGGTTCGGCGTTGACGAAGCATACTGACCGGGCTACCCTGCCGGGCCTGCTTAAATTCGTCGATGTGGGCAAAGGAGAGACCTCGTTCTTCTTGGCCTGCCACCACAATGCCATGAGGGTCTAGGACCTTGATGCCTGAGAGTGTGATGCGTTGGGCTTCCCGGAGGATGGGTTGGATCGCGAGACCGGCTTTAATAGCCCGAGGGTGCGGGCTTTGTTGCGACTGCTCGGGTTTCGGGCGCGGCGGTAACACCGGGTCGGTGGCCAGATCCAGCTTGGGCGTGACGGCAGTCATGCCGTTGCCGGGGAAAGCATGATCGGATAATGTAGGGCCCAGCGAGGGCAAGCTACCGTTGGCGGTCCGAAGGAGCTCGTGCTTATAGGTGGCGGCCACAAAGGCGGCCTGGGAAATCAGTTCCGACTCGGTTTGGCGGACCAGGGCGCTTTCATAGATGCGCAGAAGATAGAGGCTGCCCAGGGGCAGGATTAAAAACACGAGGTTTAAAATCAGCAGCATCGATTTAATGGAGGGTAGCCGCGCCGAAGACGAGTGGGCCATTAGCGGCAGTCACCCAGCTTGTAGCCAAAGCCATGAACGGTCTCGACCACGTTTTTGCAGCCAATATCGCTGAATTTCTGGCGAAGGCGCCGTACGTGGCTGTCGATGGTGCGGTGGGAAACGATGTCTTTGAAGACGTCCATATCAATCAGCTCGTCCCGGGTGTAGACTTTCTGGGGGTGGCGCATCAGGGTGCTCAGAATGTTGTATTCCGTTGCCGTCAGCGTGAGCGGTAGATTCTGCCAAGAGACTTCGTAGGTGGTGGGGTTGAGCTGGACGTTGGCATGCTGGTATAGCGCAGGCTCGGTGGTCGGCGGTGACTGGGGCAGCAGGCGTTTAAACAGCACCCGGACCCGGGCCACCAGCTCGCGAGGGCTAAAGGGCTTGGTCATATAGTCATCCCCGCCGATTTCCAGGCCAATGATGCGATCGATTTCGTCATCCCGAGAGGATAAGAAGATGATGGGCGTGTTGTCGGTTTTTCTCAGGGTGCGGCACATATCCAGGCCGTTCATCTCAGGCATCATCACATCCAGAACAATCAGGTCCGGCTTTTCGGCCAGGGCCATGGTGAGGCCGTGTTCACCATTTTCGGCTTCCAGCACCTGAAAATGCTCTTTTTCCAGGGCATAGCGGATCACCTCCCGAATATGGGGGTCATCATCCACCACTAAAATCCGTTGGGTTGCCGGGGGCATTGGAGAGCCTGCGATTATAACGTCGTGTCCTTATGGTATCACGCCCGAGCCGGTTGACCCAGGCTTTCCGAACGGGAGGCGAGTGTCGTTGCAAGGGCGTGCGGGGTGGCAAAGGATGGGGCCGGATCCAGGCGCCCTGAGGCCAGATCGTGCTCGCCCACAGCGGTGTCGGTAATAAAGGGATTCCGGGGATTGTGCACCCAAGAACGCCCATCGGCGTGAAGCACGTTGACGGCCCGTACGCCCGGGGCCAAGGTGTACAGATTAACGGTATCCGGCCCGACGCCGCCGGCGACAAACGTGGGGATCCGCATTTCTCCGGCCAGGGTGCTGAGGGCGTCGATGCCAGCCACAATGTCTTCGCCGGATTCCGCTTCAGTGGGATCCGTGGAAAAGGGGCGCTGCGGATGGGCCTGAATCCACTGTTTCATCCGGGAGACAAGTTGCGACTTCAGGCCTTCTCGCTGATCGGCTTCAAGGGTTCTAGGGATGGGCAGGCCCAGACGTGTGGCCAGATCGCCTAGGGGCATGGCGGTTCCCATGGAGAGGTTAATGGCGGCCACGGCCTTGCCCGAGGCCACATGCGCTTTCACCTGGTTGACCAGTTGCTTGAGGGCTTCGCCGATGCGATAGCCGCCGCCCGGATCTCGGTTGGCCTGGACGGGAATCACCGAAAGCCGGGGAAAGGTTTTGTGCATCACGCCCATCACCAGGCGACCGTGATCGGTGTGAAAGTCATCCACCTGGAAGACGTCACCCACAGGTGTGTTTCGTGTTGTTGCACTGCTCTGTTCCCCAAAGCGAGGTGCTAACCATAACGCAGTCCGTATCATTATCCCAAACTCCCGACGTATTCGGCCCAACCCAGTTATAGAATGCCTTCCAACCTAAACTTGTGATGCCCACTGTAGCATAAAACAGCACTGGCTTAAACCTTCCGAAGGATATCATTTGCCATCCTACTGTGTTTTTGGTCTCATATTGGGAATCAAATCACGTTAACGTTGTCCAGTGAGGGATGTTTTATGAAACTTCCAACGATGTTGCCGCTTCGCTTTGGCACCCGGTACCGTTTCGATCTGGCAAAAGCACCGCAATTGCCTCAGGAGCGGGTTGATTTTGCCTTGCAGAAAATTAGTAAAGACTTCGGGACGTCCGTGGATGTCCGCTATGAGCGCATCAACTACCAGCGCCGTCTGTTTGACAATCAGGGGCAGGAGGTCCAGGTGGATCAGATGGAGCCCAAGCACTGGGCCAACGTGGATATTTACACCCCCCGCACCCAACCCAAGCCGGTGAACCAATTACCGGAGTTGCACGAGATCGATATTTACAGTACCAAACCCCCGACGACCCCTGATGCGGCTTTCGAGCGGGTCCTTGAAGAGGCCAAGGTCGAGTACCAGAAATTCTAGTTGTTTCGGCCCTTTCGCCCGGGCTTGACGCCGCCGTCTGCTTGCGACTTAATGACAGCATTGTCGAGGGTTGCGAGGAGGTTTTCTGATGGTCCGGGTTGCTGAATATCGTCCAATTCGAGGCGCCATTGTTTTTCCGGCGGCGGTGAGATCGCCCGCACCGTTGCGATTTGGCGCCGAGCCAGCGCCGCCCATCCTCCAGACCCGACGGGAGGGGGCGACCCAGTACTTATGTCTCAGCGATCTGGGCAATGCCAACCGACTGTCCCGGCGAATGATCCATGCGCTGGAGGCGGCCTTTATTCAGGCTGAGAAAGACCCCGGCGTTAAGCGCATTGTGTTGGAAAGCGCCCACGAAAAGCATTTTTCCCCCGGTGCGGACTTGTTCCCGGAGATGGCTGTGTTAAACCAGTACAACGCCACGCTGGACAAATATCTGCCCTTCGTCCCCAAGAAAGTCCGGCGGACCATGGCGAGCCTGTGGCTGATTCCTTCGGTCCGGCGCTTCGCCTTGGACGGCTACCGCCTGCACCAGCGCATCGCCAACTCCCCTAAAGTGACGGTGGCCAAGATGAACGGCTCGGCTATCGGCGGCGGTGTGGAGCTGGGGCTGGTGTGTGACTATATCATCGCGTCGCCCAAGACCCGACTGGTGCTGCCCGAGGTCAAGTATGGGCTGTCTCCGGACTGGGGCGCCACGGAGCGCCTTCCCCAGCGCCTGGGCCGTACCCTGTCCAAGTTCCTGATTCTGGAGGGCGGCCTCATGGCGGACAAGGGCATGGACAGCCCGGCAACCCTGTCGGCGGAAGACGCTCAAAAAATCGGCCTGGTGGATGCCGTCGTCCCTGCCGAATCACTGGATGCCTATCTGACCCAGGCCTTTGACGCCGGTCAGTTTTCTACCAAGGCCAACCGCCCCAAGACTGCTGTAGCCGTCGACGCCATGGATGCCAAGATTCTGCCTCGCCTTCAAGGCACCCCCTTTGCGGCCAAGTTTCACCGCTATAAAACCGCTTCGGTGGATGATCTGATGGCCAACGAACTCCGGGGGCTCTACCGCCCCACGGTGGAGATGGCCCTGCGCCGCATCGACAACGGCCCCAAGGTCAGCCGGTGGACCGTTGAAAAAGATCTGTTAACCATGTTCGGTTACTTTGCCCGTGTTCATCACGCCAAGAAGAAAGCCGCAGCCCAATAGCGGGGCAACGAAACAAGGGACGCCTGCTGCTTAGAGATCGATCTGAACGGCGTCCTGGGTGTTGTGGAAGTGATCCAGTAGCGTATGACTTTCGGCCAGCCCTATCAGACGTTCACGAGTGACATGGTGAAGGTTGGCACCAAGCAGGCCCATGTTAAACCCTTCCGGGGCCGGTGCTTTTTCCAGATCTGCATCTTCCATCACTCGGGGAGTCACTTTTCCAGCCGCTTGCTGGGCTACGAGGGCTTCTGTAAAGGCTTTTAAATACTGGGCTTTTCGGCTTAATATGGCCATGGCCAGCTTGGCGACATCCGGGCCATCCACCACCAGGCTATGAAAGGGGTTAATGGGAAAGGCCACGGCCTTGGGCGTCTCGCCTCCCCCCGGCTGCGAGCGGACCAGCTGATCCACGTGATCCTGAACTTTTGCTTGAAACAACACCTGGGCGTCAGTCATGGCCTTCATGTAGGCCTCGGACTCCGCCGGGGTCGAATCCGGTTTCCAGACAGGCGGGTTGACTAGGCGCCCTTCAAGACGAGCAACACTGCCAAAGCGAACAGATACCATTGGTTTCTACTCCCATCGAATCATTAGGGTTTCAAAATACCACAAACATAAAAGTACTGAAAACCGGGACCACGATGCTGGCCAATTCTTAGGATTCTCTGAAGATTGCTCCCGAGGGCTGGACCGCTCATGGGGTCTGTGGGACAATTCGGGCGTTCTGATGGATTCCCCGTGATGTGGATGCCGATCCCATGAAAATCCCTCCCATCTGCTGTTCTGCCGCCCGCGCCCTTCGGGCCATACCCAAGGCCAAGCCCGTGGCGACGTTGTATGCTCAAATCGCCAGCGTTCAGCACCAGATTCGTCAGGCCGAGGCCGACGGGTTGCCGACCGACCAACTGGAGCGTTTGCTTTCTGATGTGCAAAGCAGGCTCAGCTCTACCCTGGCCGGGGTGTCAGAACCCGCCGACGCTGCCCAAGCCACTGCCGAAATGGTGCCCGAGCCCACCGAGGACCTCCGGGACACCGGAACATCAGACCCCTTCGACCCCTTTGCCAATAGCGACTCCCTCTCGTCCCCGCCGCCCCCGTCCTCCTGCGGAAGCCGCCTCGATGTCCGGGGCTGAGCCAGGCCGGAGAAACCCCGTGCTATGGGTGTCGTTGTTCAGATCTTTACTTGGATTTGAAGACACTCTCTGCTAATATCGAGAATCACTTGCCCCGGTGGCGGAATCGGTAGACGCGACGGACTTAAAACCTGAAGCGTCAACCAAAAGCCGCTCAGGGAGCAAATCTTCAAAAAGTATAGGTGAGACTCAAGTCTCACTTTCTCGAAGAAGATGGGCACCGTATAATGAACTAATCCCTAATGCCCCGGTGGCGAAATGGCATACGCAAACGACTTAAAATCGTTCACCCGTAAGGGTTTGCCGGTTCAAGTCCGGCCCGGGGCACCAATTTCATAAAGGTTTCGGCCTAAACGAATTGGGTTTGTCTAGTGAAATGAGGTCCTTCGGGTCTCACTCCGAAAGGAGTCACTATGCAAACCCAATTCGCGTCTGTTAATGAGGCCATCGAATATCTGAAAATCCCACGATCCTCCTTCTTCCGCCTCCGAAAAGAGGGGAAAATCAAGGTGGAGACCCTTTACAAGGGTAAAACGCTGATATATAATATATATCGTATATCAGCAGAGTCATCAAACAACACCGAAACCGACGGCCCTATCGAAGGAGGGTCAGGAATGGCCGTCGATGTAGTAAACTCCTCTCCCCAAGAGGCGATGCCTCAGATTGTTCCACCGCAAAACCATGCCCAATATCTGAACGACTGGATTTTGTGGCGGGAACAGGGGCTTTATACTCGCCCTTGGTCTCAGGAATACAAAAGGAACTCCCTACGGTACATCAATAAGTATTTTGAGCGATGGGAGGTGATTTCCAGCAAGCACCTGGAGACATGGTTGACGGAAACGCCAGTCATGCAGAAGACCTTGCGGGTCCATAAGCATGCCCCGGTTTCGTCATTCGCCAAGTTTCTGGTCCACAAGGGTCTTCTGAGCCGGGAAGAGTATCGGAATATCAAGGATCTCTACCCGAAAAAGAGTCCCTACTATCATCCGAAGCAACGGATTATTTACGAAGAGGATCTGGAGGTCATTTTGGAAGCCGCAGCAACCGATAACGCGCATCATTCCTATAATCGCTTCCTGAACGTGACTCTCATCCGGTTCTTATCGGCAACCGGGCTTCGGGCAAAGGAATTGTGCGACCTGAAACTAAGTGACTTGCACTTTAGCGACAAGTCCACACGCGCATTTGTCCATGTCCGGTGTGGGAAGGGCGGAAAGGAGCGATACGTGCCCTTCTCGTTGCAGGCTCAGGAAGCAATCCGGGAATACCTGAAGCATCGGCCAAACGTGGACGATGATCGGCTTTTCTGGGCCTTTAATCCCAAGCATGGTTATGTGCCCATTAGCCGCGATTGCGTGGTCCGGCGGATGAAGAACGTGAGCGACCGTTGCGGAATACCGTTTTCGGCGCACTCATTCCGACACTACCGGATTACGCGCTGGGCAAACAGTCCGAAGATTCCCATTACAATGGTGCAGCTTTGGGCGGGGCATAGCAGCCTGATTGTTACCCAGCGGTATATTCATACCCGGAATGAAGAGGCGCTTGCCTTCGCATTCGAGGGGGACTAGCAACCGCTAACCAGCAAGGCTCCATCCGGTTTTGGCCGGGTGGAGTTTTGCTTTATATCAGGCTGGAAGAGGGTAAAACTTGGCTCATCTGTTGATAGAACGCCATCAGGAAAAGGCTAAAGCCCATGATGACTTTTAAAATGAAGAGCATAATCAGGATGTTCAGCAGATGAACGGTTGTGGTGAGCGCCTGTTTCATACTTGCGTCCTCAGATATTTGGCAAACCGTTCCACCTGCCGGGAAAAGAACAGCTCCATATCCATCAGGAAGGACAGCAGGAAGCCATCCAGGAGGCTCATCTTTTGCTTGGGCGGGCGGCTATACTGGCCGAAACCGGTCTTGATG
>JBGUGD010000029.1:0-19452 GCA_041697335.1 Vampirovibrionaceae bacterium NZW_1234
TGGATCAATAAAAATCGGACTGTGTGCTTGTGGCGTTGGCATCGTCATCACAGGCATGAACTGTGGAACCTGAACCACTGGAAGCACGGGAGCTTGATTTTGGACAAGCACATTACCACCAGACGGCACATTGAGGCCAAGGCCGATATTATCCACGATAGGATCCGAATTGATCCATGGAGACGTTGGGTTGGACACGGTATTCCCGAGTGACACAACCCCTCGGTCTTGTGTCTTTGATAAAAATACAAAAGGAACCAAGAAACTCAGATTCAGATTGGGCATCCGATTAAACATCGAATTCGACTCAACAAACTGATCGGTGTTGTTGTTCGACCATAGAGACATGCTGTTAGCCCAACGAGGTGTCGTATTCGTAGGCCCACCCCAATTGTACTGATAAGGCTGAGCAGCAAATGCCCCGCTATTAAAATTCCGTGTCGAGATTTGAGGAGTATATCCACCCGTGTTCTGGTAGCTAAAAGGCTGAGCATAAGTGTTACCACCAAACCAGGAACCCCGGTTCTGCGTATTGCCATAATTTCGGTTAGAATACCCGAATAACATGACGGTACACACTCACACTTGCTATCACACATGTATATAAAAAATAGATAAAAACAAAAATTGCCTCGAATCCGGAACCTATTTCAGAAACTCTCTCAATTCAATGGTTTTAGCCAGATTTACCCTTGTTATATTTCGAAACAATATATATATTTTACAAATCCAATCCACAGAGGCATCGTTTCTGACCCAGTAAACCACCTCAATGGGATTCCAATGCGCAATAGATACCAAAACACCAATGATTGACAGGACGGCAACAGCGGCCTGTTTCTCAATCTAACCTGCGCACGGGGCGCTCCGCCAGGTACAAATACCTGGGTGTGAGTACGGATACTCTTGAGCTATCGAAGCATAAAAGCGCCATACTGACCATATCGCTCATGAGTACAAGCTAATACCCTTTCGACCTCTCGCAATGATATTACCTAGAAAAGCTTTTAGACCCTAAAAGGTTTAAAAATTAATCGCCACGGGAATAATACTATTTTAAATACGTTTATAGTACGCCCTAGGAGACCTACTTTGACATCTGCCCTACTGAAACGCATATCAAGCCCTTTGGAGACTTGAGCCAGATCGACAAAACGCGACGAATCGCGTCGATCGCCTGGGCATACAAAAAATACGATTACTAAAAAAACTCTCTATGAAAGGGTTTTAGCGCTTAAATACTTTTCAAACCATCGACAAAACGACGCGAAACCGACGTTAACATAAGGAATATCGTCGCGTTTTGGTCGCTCTTTTGTCGAACCCCGATAACGTCATCAGAGGCGTGGCCAACTTCGCTTTAGCGCAGGTCAGTCGTCGATGAGAGCGAAGCATCCAGGAGGACCGCATCATGCTCAAGTGCTTCTGGTCCCTCCACATCACCCATATCCGCTTCTTCGTCTTTCTCGGATTCGGCCAATTGCAGCGCGAGCTGCTTCAGCTCGTTTTTATCCCCGGTTAACTTGAAATACTCGTGAAATTTCGGGGTGACGTTCAGCATATAGCTTCGCTCTTTACGACGTTTGGAAATTAGCTGATACTTCAGAAGTTCTTTGATGTGATCGTAGGCCGCACTGCCTCGGATCTCAATCAATCCGGATTGCAGAATGGGCCCGTGAATGGCAATTGCGGACAAAGTTCTCAGGGCCGCAATGGACAATTCTACAGGAATCATTTGGTTTACCACCGAGCTGTATTGGTCTTTCACCTGAAGAATATAGCCATCGGCATCATCGATTTCCAAGGCAGACTCCTCTCGAAACGAGTAGTCATGCATCAATTCCAGAAGGGCTTCTTCAACCTCCTCCACAGGTTCAGCAAGCTTTTCAGCAATTTCGGCAATGGTTAGCGCCTTGCCGGTCAGGAATAAAATCGCTTCAATTCGACCTTTTAACACGATGCGTCCTCTTTCCTACCTGCCTTGCCACTACAGTTTCAGTTACCCCGCCAAATCCATGGGCTCGTCTTCTGAGGAAATCAAGGCCACAGGGTCCGACAGCTCGGGAGCGATGTACAACTCCGTGTAAAAACCATCTTGTTGAAGGTCGACTTCGCCTCGGGCGGCCAGAAACAGGACAGCAATAAAAGCCGAAACCCGATCAATTTTCCCCTCAGTTTCCAATTGGCTGAGACTAATCGTCTCGCCATGGAGAAAGAAGCGCTCCAGGATGTCTTTCATTCGCAGAATGGTATCTTCAATAAATTCTTCGTGAGCCAGTTCAACAATCTCTTCGGAAGACAAGTCTGCATAACTTCGCATCCGCCGCCGCTCGGCTTTTTCCACCGTTTCTTTCAGACGACGCTTACGCTCAAGGGCTTCATATTTTTTCAGTTCCTGAATCAAGTCATTCAAGGTCACTTTACGATTGCGAGGCTGTTTTACACTTGTACGACGACGAATTAATTGATCCAGGCTGTTAAAGGCTCGGGCAATCTGGGTCATCGGCGAAGGGGTCGGGTTAATATCCATTTCCAAAAAGTCGGCATCTTCAAAGTCAGACATATCTTCGGAAGACATTTCCAGGAAATTAATGCCGGCCAGGCTATCCGACTTCATCCGAAGCAAAATAGCGGCAAACAACAAGGTTTTCCCCGTCAGCTTGAGATCCTGGGATTTTAATTCCCCCAAAATCTGAAGATACTGATCTGTGACTTCGACAATATCAATATTCCACGGGTCAATCTTGCCGGTTTTGGCCAGGGTCACCAAAATCTCAATCCCATCAATGGGTGTCGTATTCAACGATTGTTGTTCTTCAGGCGCCGTCACGTAAGAGGACTCCGGTTACTTTAGAGATACCATCTCTTTTCTGAGTCACCCCGACCGTACGATCCGAATGCTGAAGCATCGGTTTACGCAGGGAGACCACAATAAACTGGGCAGAAGCGGATTGGCGCTGAACCATATGAGCCAACTTCTCGGCGTTAATCCCATCGAGAAACATATCCACCTCGTCAAAGGCATAGAACGGGGCCGGCATATAGCGCTGAAAGGAGAATACAAAAGCCAGGGCCGTCAGAGACTTTTCGCCTCCACTCATCGACTCCAGACGCTGCATCTTCTTGCCCCGCGGCTTGGCTTCAATCGTCAGACCGCCGCTAAAAGGATCGGCAGGATTGGTTAAAATCAGCTGGCCTTCGCCATCGGACAGTTCGGCAAAAATCTCTTTGAAGTTATTATTAACGTTCTCAAAAGCCGTCATAAACGTATGGAGCTTCAACTCCGTATAGCCACTGATTTTGATGTTCAGATCCTCTTTCTCCCTGCTCAGGGTACTGACCTTGTCGGTCAGTTCCTGCTGACGAGCCATCACCTCATCGTAGTCTTGTAAGGCCTTCATATTCACCGGCCCCATGGCGTCCATCTGACGAATCAGGCGCTGAATATTCTTCTGAATATCATCCGCAGAGGGCAATTCCTGAGTAGCTGCGTCAGCAGGATCCACCCCAGCCTCGATGAGTTCTTGCTTAACCGCTTCTACCTCGGGCTGTAGTTCTCGTTTCCGCGCTTGATACGCTGCTATCTGCTCATCAATCAGGCTCAGTTCCCGAGTCAAGTTATACTTTTGCTGCTCCTCTTGCACCAGCTTGGCTTGAATCTTATCTCGCTCAGTCTGGAGCCGCTGCAATTCTTCATCCAGTTCGCCGGTTTGGGCCTCCAATGCATCAATCTGCTTTTCAATGAGCTGGATCTCTTCCAAAAACTGAGCCGCCTCCTGATCGATGGCCAGGTTATTCACCTTCAGTTGCTCAACTTGTTCGACATAGCTGGAAATGCTCTTCTCTTGAAAGGCCTTTTCCAATTGTTTGGACTGAATTTCCCCTTGAGCATTTCGGATCTGGGACTCCAGAGAGCGAATCTGGAATTCTACGGTATCCATTTCGCTCTTAATTTTCTCCAATTCCTGAGTGGGCAGACGAGACTCAATTTCCTCCAGGGCTGAGCGCAGTTGAACAAGAGAGGTTTCCAAGGCCTGAGTCTCTTGTTCAGCTTGTTGTATCTGGGTAGTGAGATCGGCAATCCGGGTTGCCAAAGCCTCGATTTCCTCAGATGAAGTCTGTGTCTTGCTGAGTTGGGCATATTCCCGGGTCAGGGTTTCCAACTCCAATTGCTTACGCTGTAACTCGGTTAGGAATTTGCTGTAATCTTCTTTCAACGAATCCAGCTTGATTTCAGCCGATGTGAGCTTTTTCTCGAGACGCTCTCTGGCTTCGTCTTTTTCTTCCAGTTGCTCTCGCAATTCCCGCAACAGCTGATCCGACTTGTTGGACGACAGCTTTCCAGCACCTTGGTTCGATACGGAACCACCGGTCATAGCCCCGGTCTTTTCCAGGAGCGAACCATCCAATGTCACCATCCGGTACTTGCGTAGGTACTTCCGTGCCACGTTCATATCTTCCACAATCAGGGTATCGCCCAAGGCATAGGCAAAAACGCCTCGGTACTGTGGGTCAAAGTCAATCAAATTAATGGCATAATCGATAATACCGTCATCACTGGGGAGCAATCCTAGTCGAGTATTGTCGTTCATCTTGGTCATTGGCAAAAATGTGGCTCTGCCAGCCTTGGTGCGCTGCAAGAGTTCAATGCCTTCTTGAGCAACACGTTCATCGTCCACGACGATACTCTTCAAGCGAGCCCCCATTGCAATTTCCAGGGCCAGTGAAAACTCATCCTCGGTAGCACTGCCCAGTTGGGACAAGGTTCCATGAACGCCGGAGAGATCCGCATTCAAAACCGTGTCAATACTTCGCCCAAAATTCGCCTCTTCAAAAGCCCGCTTTTGTGCTTCCAGCTGGGTATACTCACGGTGCAGTTTATTCAGATCCGCTGTGGCCCCATTTAAGGCCACCTTCAGTTTGGCAACGTCCAACTGCTGATTCTTAATTTGGGTTTCAAAGGCTTCTTTTTCAAGGGAAGCATCAGCCAGGAACTTTTCCAGGGGAGCCTTAAGCGCCTCAATTTCAGCAACACGCTGATTTGAGGATGATCCTCGTTCAAGCAAGTAGGCTTGCTCACGCTCCGCTCTCTCCAGCTCGGCCACGTGATCCAATTTACGCCGATTCAGGGCAGACAAAGCATCTTCAGTTTGCGTGAGTTGATGGCGAGCCTGGCTGCGTTGTTCCCCCAACTCACCGGTAGAGTCAGCCAAGTCGGCTAAACGCTTTTTCAGGGCTTCCAGCTGAGCTAATTCTTTATCCAGACGTGCCTGAATTTCATCTTTCTGTTGAGCAAAGCCTTCAATCGCAACATTAAGGTCTTCAATTTTCTCTTCAACCCGTTTGGTTTCCTCATGGGAGCGAGCAATGGCCTTCAAATTCTCTTGTTTCTTTTCAGCACCATACTTCAGGCTGTCTTTTTTCCGAGAAATGGCACCCTTTAAGCCTTCAATCTGCTTTTTCAAGGCAATCTGCTGGTCTTCGCCCTTGCGCTTTACTTCGTTCGTAATTTGAGTCAAGGCGTCCCGGGTTTGATTCAGGACGATATCCAATTCACTAAGCTGGGTTTGCGTCAGGCCTTTTTGCTTACGGGCTTGCAAAATATTCTGCTCAGCGGCCTGGATGGCTTTCTGCAAATCCAGAAATTTCGCCGTCAGCAGCTTATTTTCAAACTGCTGCTTTTCGTCCTTCAACTTCTGATACTTCAGTGCCTGCTCACGCTCTTGAGACAACTGAGTCACCCGAGCTTCCAACTCGTTCAGCAGAATGGTAAAACGTTCAATACTCCCCGAGACCGACTCCAATTCTTTTTGAGCTTGGTCTATTTTTCGGTCAAATTCAGCCACCCCGGCAATTTCGTCAATAATTTTCCGGCGTTCCATGGCGGTCATATTGATAATCCCGGTAACATCCCCCTGCATCAGAACGTTATAGGCCCCAGGCGAAATATTATGCTGGGACAACCGGTCATGAATTTCTGTAAGCGTGGCCACTTTGCCATTCAGATAATAGACACTGCCATAACCACTGGCCCCACTGTCTTTAATTTTACGCGTTATCAGGATTTTCTCTTCTTCAGGGTTCTCATTATTTCCAAACATAATGGTAACCGAAGCTTCCCGACGCTTAGACATATTGTTAATCAAGTCGGTCAGCTTTTCTGCCCGCATGGTGCGAGAAGACGACAGACCGAGACAGAACAAAATACTGTCGATAATATTACTTTTCCCGGAACCATTAGGCCCAGAGACCGTGGTAAAGCCTTTCTCAAAGGGAATCACCGTTTTATTGGAAAACGATTTGAAGTTATCAATTTCGATTTGCTGAATGTGCATAACGGGAATCCAACTCTACTATCGTTTTCTATCCGGCGTTTTCTATTTCACGCTCTCTACTTGACGCTTTTGCTCTAACGCTTCCTTGCGCTCCAAATCATCCGCCCAAAAACGCTGACCTTTCGACATTTTATCTCTCATGAGCCAGACTTAGAAATATTATACCTTATGCCTCCCCGAAATACAAAATAGGAAATGCGGGACACCATGGCAACGATCCACCTCCCCCCGCATGCCCAGACCTCCCCCACGCGGATGTTCCCGATCCAGGAGTGGTCTCGAACCCAGAGCTACCATATATGATGTGGGGCAACCAGGACAGAACGCCGCTTCATAAGCCTTCACATCAAAGATCATAAGACGTTCACATCCAACTCACGTCAACCCCATCAGCGCACCCAAGAATCTCCCTGGCCACCTCCACGACAGCTAAACGGCTATCAGTTCTGGTGAGTTGGCTGAGATCCTGCTTTTATCTTGCGCTCTTGAGTGACCAGGACCTCCGGCCCAAGGGACTCTACAATTGGTTGTTCCAGACTATCAACATTCATTTCCATATATCGGACTTCATGTTCAATCGCCTCTTGGGCCGAATAATGCATGACCACATACACCACCGCCACTATCCCTACAACCAAAAGCCCCAGGCCCAATAAATTCTTTAGCATTTTCATCCCAATAACCCTTATCACTATGGCCTTAAACACCAGTCCCTCCTCTTCATGCCGATACGAAGAGAGGGGAAAGGACAGAAAAGTCGCCCAACAAGCAAGCCTATCTGTTTGACATCAGTGTGCCAAAGAACTGTGCCTCCAACCATTCCCCACCTCGTGGTAGCCACCTGTGGAGTTGGGATCTCGCATCTAAGCCAAGGACAACCAAAGGTCCTCTGTCTGAAGCAGGGCAGCATCTTCAAATGCCTGATATACTGTACTCATCGTGACAGATGTCTGTTAGAGGATTGGTGCGCGATGCCCCCTTCAAATCAGCCTCAGATGTGTCTGGTACAAGTCAGCTCCCGTGCCTGGGGCGGCTCGGCTGATAGCGGCATGGCATGCCTGGAGGACATCCCCTACCCGATTCACACCCTGCGGCGTCTTCAAGATGTTTTTCCCAACACACCACTCTGCCTGATTGCTCCTGACTTTGACCGAAGCGCTGGTCTGGAAAACCTGCTCCAGGAGTACTCCATGCACAATGTCACCATTGTCTACGGAGCCGCTGCATCCCCCTTGAAACGCATGGTGCAAGCCACCCAAGCCTTGGCAGAATCGGCCCCAATTTTGAGAATCAATGGGGAAAATCTATTTACTCACCCCCGATCACTTCGGGATCTGATGGCCCTCTGGTCAGACACGCCGCACTGTGACGGCGTCAAGTTTTCGGATGACTACCCAGCCAAGTTGACGGCAGATATCTACCGCGTTGGGGCCTTACGTCAGGCCTTAGCGTTATTGCCCCAAGAGAATGCGTTTCATGTGCATGTCAAACACTTTATGGCTCACCATCCCTCGTTTCAGATTGCCACATTATCACCAACACTTTACTACACCGATGATGAGATGCGGTCCCTGCGTCACGCCTTAAATACCGGACTGGGTAACCCGGAACCCGGCATTGGGCGCCTGTTAGTGGATCACAGCCTCAGCATTCCCCAAGGCGATCAGCTCAGTTTTCATTACGAAAAAGCATTGGACTATATCGAACCCGGTAGTGACGTGTTGGATATTGCCTGTGGACCCGGCTATGGCGCAAAAATGTTAGCTCAGAAGTCAGCCCGGGTATTTGCCGGCGATATTGATGAGACGATGATCCAGCAAGTACGACACGCTTATAAAGACGAACCCGCAATTGTATTCGATGTCATGGACGCCACAAAGCTTCCGCTGAAGGACAACCAAGTGGATGCCATCACCAGTTTCGAAACCATTGAACACATGACGGATCTTGATGGCTACCTTCAGGAATTGAACCGGGTTTTGAAACCCAAGGGCCTGGTCATGATTAGCACCCCTCAAAACGGCTTTGGCTCGGTACCCTTAACCGTTTCTCACTTCCGGGAGTTTAGTTACCCCGAGCTTAAACACATCATTGAAAGCACTTTTGATATCGTGGAATTCATTGGCATCAAGCAAGGACGGATTTACTTTCCGAATGATCCCATTGGTAACAATTCCTTGGTCATTGCACGGTCTCGCAAATAATCCTGAATCGTTCTGAAAATTCAGCTTTTTGAAAACACCCCTGTCTTACAGACTGAACGGGTGTTTTCAGCCTACCTAACAGCTGAGATCCCTTAATGCAAAATAAAGATCCCCCAACCAGGAATCCAGCCAACCAGACAGTAGCCACTTTTCTGATGACAAGCTCCGGAAGATTGTTTAAAGTGCTGACCAATGATCATCGCCATCCGTATCCGTAGACATTTCGAACCTGAAAATTTTGGTTTTACACAGAGAAGTGTTTGAGAAAGGGGTAACCATTATGTCCAAAAACAATCTCTTTACCAAAAGCATTCATGCTGGCTTGGCGTTTTCCCTCGTTTTAGCCACCACATTGACGCCAGCTATGGCCCAATCCTCTGGAGCCGGGTCCACTGGTGGCACCATGGGTGGTTCTATGGGAGGTTCCACAAGCCAAAGCCATCAGCAAGGCCAGTCCTCAAGCTCCCCAATGATGACCACACCGGGGACCGTATCAGAAATCAATACGTCGACCTCCACCATGTCGTCGACATCGACCATGTCGACCAATACGTTCACCTTGGCCGCCGGCACCCCGCTGACTATCCGGCCGA
This sequence comes from Vampirovibrionaceae bacterium NZW_1234, assembly GCA_041697335.1. Lineage (GTDB taxonomy): Bacteria > Cyanobacteriota > Vampirovibrionia > Vampirovibrionales > JAGQHJ01 > JBGUGD01. Next base: position 9,133 of record JBGUGD010000029.1, read on the forward strand.
TGTCCACGGCACCGCTGCAACCGGGCAGTGAATATGTGGCCGAGGTCACTCGTCCTGTCGTGGTCGACAATGTGACCGTCATTCCTACGGGAAGCCAAGTTCGAGGCACCGTTGCCAACGTTGATCCTGTCACCAACCGAGCTCGAGTCAATTTCCAAGAAATCAATACCACCGGTGGCGAGAGTATCGCCATTCGTTCCTCAAGCGATGTCACGCTGAGAGGGAACGTGCAAGGCGGCCAAACTACCGTTCAAACTGGTACCCAACAGTATTTCCCACAAGTCACCATTGGGAGACCAGCCACAACACCTGCCGGTAAAATTGCCGCTGGTACCTTGGGTGGAGCCGCCTTCGGTGCTGTAACCGGTACCCTTACGGGGGTATTAATGGAAACAACCTCTGATATTGGCATTAATACCGGTAGTGCCGCCCTTCGAGGCTTAGGCTGGGGTGCTGCCACTGGTGCCGGGCTGGGGTTTGTCTCGGGTCTGATTGCTGCTGCGGCCGATCGTAATCATACGGTCACCACCACTCGCAGAGTAGGAAGCTACCAAAACGATCCTCATACCAACATTGGCGCCGCAAATGGCTACACCGAAGTCCCCGTGGCTTACTCGAACGCTGCCGAGTTTGTCATTACCCTGGATAGCCCTGCGACCATTATGCGGTAAGACCTGATCCATAGAATTGGGGAATCTCCCTAAGGTTACAGGCTCTGGCCGGCGATGGGCCGGCCAGAGCCCCAGCCTGTTAAATACAGGCTTGTGCTTCGTCATTATTGCGTCGAGAGCCAAAAACCTCATAAGGATGTGTATATGAGCCTATCCATTCGTTCCATTGCTGTTTTCAGCAGTCTTCTCCTGGTAGCAAATTGCCCTCTACCACTCACTTGGGCCGAACGCGCCGAAACCAATATCACACATCGGTCTAATAATTCCAAAGGGGCCCAGACGCAACCCCCTGCAGCAACCATACAAGTCCAGCCACAGCAAGGACCTTCCGTTGCACCAACAATCACTCAGGCACCCCCAGCCCCCCCCAAGCCGACTTCATCTCTCTCAACCACGCCACAACCTGAAGGCGAAAGGGTCCTCATTATTCCGGAAGATACCATCCTTGCCATTGGGTTTGACCAGTCCCTTAATTCGAAAACCAATAAGGTCAATGAGCAGGTTCAAGCGACCATCCTGGAGCCGGTCTTTCTCGGTCCTTTTTTAGCGATTCCCAAACACTCAACCATCTCGGGAGTCATCACCCACGTCAATAACGGTCATGATAAGTCCGGACACCACCCCTATATCGTGGTAGAGTTCGAGAAACTGCACCGCCCCGGAGACAAGGACCTGATTCCTATTTCAGCCACGTTTATTGCCTATAAAACCGGTATGCGAAGCCAACACCTGGGTCAGCTTCCAGACGTCAGCAAACAAAAATACAAGGTCATGCAACAAATGGCCGGTGGTGCTGCAGCAGGCGTTGCAATTAATCCCATTTTTGGGCCATTCATTGGTGCCGGGGCCAGCTTGTTAAAATCCACGATTATAGACCGCTTTGCCAAAGGGGGCGAAGTCCGGGTTAAAGCCAATCAGCCCGTTCCCATCACCGTATCCAAAGCCATTGATATTTCCGTGGTGGATACGACTACTCCCCTTGCAAGTAAACCGCCTGTCATCCAAGAGCATGCTGTGGCTCAGCCTGTTCCACCGACACCAGCTCCCTACCAAGCTCAAGAGTCGACAGAGGCAGAACCGGATCCGATGTCAAATCTCCTGCCCGGGGGCGAGTAGCTCAAAATGCTCTTGGCACGCTGGTAGCTTCTCAGACATTGGTTTTCCAAGTATAATGGCAGCTTCAGACGGTCTGGGTTATAAGGGAATTTCATTGCATGCTGGGCAGTGTCCGCTTCAGTGCCACGCCATCGGATGTGCCTTCTCAGAATCGCCCTTGGCGATTTTTTAAGAAGCGCTACCTGCTTGGGAGTGCCGCCTTAGGTACCTTCTTGGTCCCCGCAGGCTGTACAACCTCACCCACTGATCAAATTCATCCGAGGAATCCGGAAATCAAAGCTCAGCCCGATTTTTTTCGTCAAAACGGCCGAATCCGGATACCTGTGTCACAACGCACCCAAACCGGCAATGGTTGCGGGGTCACATCGCTTGCAATGGCACTAAATGCCCTCGCTGCCATGGAACACCATGATCCGAACCATCAGCCCTTTGATCAAGCCTGGTTGGACTTAGGGAACCGGGAACTGGACGGCTTCAGTTCTCCCCTGATGCTAATCAGACTGGCTGAAAATCATGGTGCCACGGCCCGAATGTACAATAACAGCTCACCAAAAGAGGTTATTGATTATTTAGATCAGGGTTGCCCAGTATTGGCCATCATTCGGCCAAATCTTTCGGAACCTGAGTTACACTATATTTTGATTTACGACTACACACCCGATAAAAAAGCCTTCCTTATTGCCGATCCTAACGGTTTTCAGACCACGATGGAGGTGGAGCGATTACAGCGGCATTGGGCCCACATGGAGATGAACCTCAATGGCTGGGATCCTATGAAAAAAGCAGGGCTTCCGAACCTCGGAACAGTAGAGACCGGATTAAATCAACCCATTTTGGTCTTGTCTTCCAAGAAAAACCTCCCTCCCAATCGTGATATTCCGGCAACCTGCTATGCCGCAGACAAAGTCAATAACGCTATCACCAATACAGGGCTCCTCAAACGCCATCTTTTTGATCCGGTTAATACCCGTATCCTTTTACCGGTAAGAAACACAGCCCAGACAATGTTTGAGTCACAACCGCTTCAAGCTGCGGAACCTGTCTCAAATCCTACAACGCCAGAATGGAATAAGCCCAAATCACCGAAACACCATGGGCTCGAACTGTTTGTCTTTGGCCTCGCGGCCTATCTTCTCTCTCAAGGACGTAATCCCTTCAAACGCCTGACTCATCCTATTTTCAAACTATTCCCCCGAAGCCTGTCAAAGCCGTTAGACCAACGCTGAGCTTTGACCCCATCGGGCAAAAATGGTAGAACAGAAACAGTTGTCATTGGAATGTCGGACTCTTTTTCATGCAACCTTCAGCCCCCACCATTGATCAGGTGTTTCTGCAACAAGCAGAGCACTTGTGCATGTACAGTGAATTTCTGCCTGGCGGCGTCGAAGCCCTGGCCCGTAAACTTCAGCAAGCCGCCGAGAACCAGAAGCCGTTGAACATTAAGTTGGGCCTGGACCCCACTCGCCCTGATCTCCATCTGGGCCATACGGTGGTCCTGCGAAAACTAAAGGCATTTCAGGACTTGGGCCATAATATTATCCTTCTGATTGGGGACGCCACAGCCATGATTGGTGACCCCTCCGGCCGAAGTGATACCAGACCACCGTTGACCAACGAAGAAGTTTTACAGAATGCTGAAACGTACCTGGCTCAAGCGGGCAAGGTTCTGGACATCAGCCGGGCCAAAATTGTCCGCAACCGTGATTGGTTGGGCCCCTTAAATCTGGAAGACCTTTTAAAACTAATGAGCAAGGTAACCGTCGCCCAAATGCTGGTACGGGACGATTTTGCCAAGCGCTACGAGAGCAACCGCCCCATTGCGCTTCATGAATTTCTCTATCCTCTGATGCAGGCCTATGACTCCGTGGTGATTGAGGCCGACATCGAGTTAGGCGGCAGTGACCAACGTTTTAACACGCTTTTGGGGCGTGACATTCAACAAGCCTATGGGAATGAAAACCCGCAATCGGTCTTGCTGATGCCCATCATTGAAGGGACCGACGGCAAAATTAAAATGTCCAAATCCTACCCGGATCACTGTATTAACCTGACCGATCCGCCCAGCGAGATGTTTGGCAAGCTGATGTCGATTCCAGATAGTTTGATTGTCCGTTACTTACAACTTCTTACGTCCTGCCCTCCGGACATGGGTGAGAAGGTTCAGTTTCAAATGGACAGTGGTCAGGTAAACCCCCGGGACATCAAGTCGGAATTGGCACGGTGGGTGGTTACCGAATATTATTCCAGCGACGAAGCCCTGGCCGCCAAAGAAGCCTTTGCCCGACAGTTCCAGAAAAACGAAATTCCTGAGGATATTCCGATCCAAACGCTTCAAGCCCTTCAGCATTTTCATTTGCCCACCATCATGGCTGAGTTTGGCCTTGCCAGCAGCAAGTCTGAAGCTCGTCGTCTTATTCAAGGCGGGGGTGTGAAGCTCAATAGCCAGAAAGTTGAAGACATGGATTATGAATTTTCCGGCCAACTCAATCAGGAGTTTATATTACAAGTTGGACGACGTCGCTTTCTAAAACTGGTCTTTAAGGATTAACCCTTTCCAAAAAGGGCTGTTCACGTTTTCATCAGGTTCTGTCTCATCGCCTGAACCACTTTCAGGAAATCGAACGTTTTTAAGAAAATCTTTCGATTTGGCGCCTTTTTTGTAACATTTTTGCAACAAAAGATATACCAATTTAAGATTTGTTAGCAATACTTAGCAACAGATCGTTTTTATATATATAGAATCACGGTAGACGACCTCACTCGTCGTATTGAGAGGTACCAGGACAATGTTTCCACAAATGTTTCAACCGCATCTCAACCATCTGGTTCAAGCCACTGCCTATGCTGCTGCCAAGGGCGGTGAACTGCAACAGCAACGCGATTCTAAAACTGAAAAAGCCAAACAAATGCGCTTTATTGTGACGAAAGAACAGTTTGAAGAACAACAAAAGCGAACCGATTCTGCCAACAACGGCCGGTTTGCTTAAACACTATCAAGGTATGCCACTCAACGCCGCTTGGAGATTTTCCTAAGCGGCGTTTTTGGTTGGTATCTCAGCCAGGACAACTCTCTACAGGTCCGCCCTGAAACTCTCATTTGTCGGCCTTATGAGGTTAGTGATAGAATCGGGTTTCTCCCCGTCCATCGGGGTGCTCGCTTCCCCTCGGCAAGAAAGGCATTTAATGACCCTCCCGGATGGCATACTTCCACTAGACCAAGCTTACCAGGCTTCTCAGCGCGGGTTGGAATACCATCATCATGGCCAATACCGTGATGCAGAACCCGCTTTATTAAGTGCACTTTCGGCCCTGGAAACGCACTTGGCGCCAAACCATCCTGATGTCATTGGGCTAAAAAACAACCTGGGCGAACTGTACCGAGATCTAGGAGAATTTTCCAAAGCCCACGATCTGTTCCACCAGGCCTTGGAAGCAATGGAAGCACTCCACGGCCCAACCCATGAAGAGGTGGCTTTAATCCTCAACAATCTGGCTACGCTGTATGTGGATCAGGCCAAATATGCCCTGGCCGAACCCCTGTATCGACGTGCATTGACCATCCAGGAGTCCCAACTTCCTCCCAATCACAGTGCCCTTGCAACCACCATGAAGCATCTGGCTTCCCTATACATGTGTCTCAGCCACCATGCTGAAGCCGAAGCCCTTTATCGAAAAGCCCTGGATATTGATGAGCAGACTTGGGGTCCTAGTGCAGCCTTAACCTTGAATAACCTGGGAGGTATTTATCTCGAACTGGGGCAGATTGACGAAGCGGAAACCTATTTTGAAAAGGCGCTCCTGCTCCTGGAAAACACGTTGCACGCCGATCACCCACATCTTGCAGCCGTGCTCAACAATTTGGCGACAATTTATCTGGAAGAAGGTCGGTTTGATGAAGCAGAACCCCTCTACGAGCGGGTGCTGCAGATGAAAAACGCAGCCTTGGGCGAACACCATCAACGCCTGGCAACAGCTTTTCGAAACTTAGGGGTGCTCTATTATAATCAAGGCCTCTTTTCTCGGGCAAAGCCCCTGTTTCTTCATGCCCTGGAAATTGATACAACCAGTTGGGGTGACCACCATCCACATGTGGCCCTTGATTTAAGCAACTTGGCTATGATATACCGCGAAAGCGGGGACACGCATTTGGCCTTTGAGGCCCTGGAAAAGGCCATCGCCATTAACATTGACATTTACGGTGAAGAACATCCGGCATTAGCCAGTGTGTATAATAACTTGGCCTTGATCCACCTGGACCTGGAAAACTACGATGAAGCCGCCGTGCTGTATGAGAAAGCCATCCATGTCACAGAGGCCGCCTGGGGCATGAATCACCCGAATTTGGCCACACTCATCAAGAATCTCGCCACCTTACGGCTCAAGCAGAACCAGTGGCAAGAAGCACATCACTATTACACCCGGGCCCTGGCCATTGAAGAAGAGTGCTATGTAGACTATCACCCGGCCCTGGCCGTCACCTTGGAAAGCCTGTCGACTGTTGCCTCGTTGCAAGACGATTTTGAAGCCGCCTTTGATTATCTGGAACGCTTGTTTTTCCTCAAAGTCGCCATGTATGGAACCGATCATCCTATTCTGGTGGACACGCTCAATAGTCTGGCGGTCATCAACTCCCGTCAGAACCGACTGGAAGAGGCTGAATCCCAATTGCTGGAAGCCCTTCGAATTCAGCAGATCCATGATGACGATGAAAACCCTGACCTGACCTCAACCTTGCTCAAAAACCTGGCCACGGTCTATCGGCGGCAACATCGAAATACGGAAGCCAAAAAACTCGAAGATCAAGCCCTGGCCCTGGATGACCTTTCCTGACCATTCCCTAAAAATGAGTTTCTGTCAGCCTGACTTTTTTAAACGGTTATCGGCTAAAAACTGTTGGTATTGAGCTAAAATTGCCTTTTTTAATTGCCCTTGCCTGGGGGCATCTGTCCGGCGAGGATGTGTTTTTAGCTCGGGGAGGTTTTTTAGCGTTGGCCCAGATACCACGCAATAGGACGGCAAGGTTGTCTTCAAACGAGTCGCATACTCATGTCGCTCCAACATGGGGACGTCATTACGACTGTCCCCAAAGACAAAAACGCCTTTTAACGTTTTCAAAATGGATTTTGGAAGACGCTTTTGAAGGAGAAAATCAATAATCGAGGCTTTGGAAATGGTATGTCCCTCAGGGGCCCCGAAATAATAGTCATAGAATCCGTGATCGGAATAGCGAAATGACAACGAACTTTTGTGCGCAACACGCGTTTCAATCTGTCGGGCAAGTGTCTGGCCAATGGCTTTGTAAACCGAGGCAAAAGCCGAATTTTCTTTTAAAACATACAATGCCGACTCATCCGGCACAATACTGATGGTGACGGGCAACCGTACAGAACGTTCAGGGGCTTGCTTGAGACCCAGGCGCTGCCAATTTTGGGCAGTAATGTGAACGGTCTTCTTTACAACCACATCCGTTTTAAGAGCAAACGAAGGATACTCTGAGACCGGGATCCGCTGAAAACCAGCTTCAGACAACTGGTCAAAAATGCTCTTCATCACCTCGGCCTGATCCCATCGGGCCGTTTTTTGTAATTCTTTTTTCCAGGCCACATCCGCTTGGGCATGGGTCAATCCCTGCAACCACGTGACCGCCGGTTGCCGACCAGAATTTAAAAAGAGTTCCTTGCCATTGTCGACCGCCACAAAATCCAGGCGCATGGGTTTAAAATAGCGGGCAAAGGGTTTTAACGACGAGAGTCCTCGTCCGGTAATAATGCCAAACAGGCCATTCTGAGAGACCGTTCGCATGGCCTCCTGGTTTTGCTTTAAATAGGAATGATTCACCCGATGATTGTAATCACGCCAGCGGACATACGTATCATCAAAATCAGAGGCCACCAACAGAGCCGGGCTATTTCCGGTAAACCGACCAGGGGGGATGCGATGAAAAGGTGAACCTAGATTAAAGACTTGCATACAGTCACCACTCGTCTTTCTCGACGTTCAGGCTCGACATCCAGGGTCAAGCCCCCTGTCTCAGTCGTGATAAACCTGTTTGATATTAACCCAAAGGCACGCATTGGATGGCCTTCTGGGGCAAGATCGTTACATAGAGCATGGCCTGCCCATGGGATGAACCATTTTTCCTAGAGGAAAATAGGAAACTCTCCCTAGAATAAAACCACAGGCCCCGTGTTTTTCTTCAATCACAGATGATGAACAAGACCCCTACCGACAGGAATTGAGCTATGAATGTCCAGCCCTACCCAATCTGTACGGTCACGTACTACGCCCCACCCAGTGGAAGCCTTTATCCACAAAGCAGCATCCTGACACCTTCTTATCTTCCATTAACTCCAAATGGGCTTCTGCCCAATCCGGCGTCACTTTTACCTTCACTCCCGCCGGGGCTCCCACCCATGCCTCTCTACCCCTCGTTTCCAATCTTTCCACCGTTACCACCCATACCAAACCATGCTTCACCATGGCCGCAATTGTCCAAAGCATCCTCCGGGTTTTCCTTGCTTCAGGCAGCAGGGCATTTATTAAAAGGCACCATTCTCGGGCCTCTTCAGAGCCTGTTCAGCCTTAATGGGCTGGTCACCGTGGGCGGTTGTGCGGCCCTCAGTTACCTTTTCCGGAGTAAACTCACACCGTGGCTTTTGGGCGCCAGTGTCATCAGTGGAGGCCTTCAACTGGCCAAAGGGCTCTTTCATGCCCTGGGCGGATTTTTTTCAGACCAACCCCAACGAGCCGAGGGGGCGTTTGAACACATCGGAGCCGGCCTGGCCTTGGGCTTGGCCGGACTCCTGGGGTACAAAAGCGGGCTCTTCGGGAAAAGCTCTGCTACGTTGATCAGCGCAAAAGCAGCAACGGCCTTCAAAAATACACTGCCGGCCTCACTCCGGCACGCTGCCAAAATGGTTCAAAAACATCGCACTCTCCCACCATCATCCGATCTCACCTTGAACAGCCTCTTCAAGTCATTTGCGGGTGTATTTCGTCCTACAAACCCGTAATTTCAGGCTTCTTCAAAAAGTTACCTTTCATCTCTCATCTCATCCTTTCCAATCGTTCGCATTATCCAAACGCCTCCATCCGGAGGCATTTTTTTGTTCAAGTTTTTGTCCTCCCAACCGACAGCATCATTAACATGGGTTGGCGTGCGGTGGTCGTTGGCGTTACTGCCTCAATCCGCTTAAAAGCGGCGATACAAGGATATGGGTTATGGTTTACGTCCTGGCACAGGACCATCAGGACCGATTAAAAGACATGGGTGGCAAGGCTAAAGCCTTGGCGCAACTTTCCAAAGCAGGTTTTCCCATTCCGGAGTGGTTTGTGCTTTCCCCTCAAGCCTTTTGGGATAGCCTCAGCACAGCTCAACACCAGGAGATAATATCTAACCCTACAGTTACCAGTACATCCGAATGGTGGCAGTCCGTTGCCTTGGCCCCATTGGTGGCCCAAGAGCTTGACGTGCGCCTCAAACAGATGTGCCCATATGGAGAACTTGTGGCGGTCCGATCGTCCGCACTGGATGAAGATGGCCTTGAGCACTCCTTTGCCGGGCAATTAGCCAGTTATATGTTTGTGCCCCCTGCTTCGGTCACGGCAGCCATCATGGCGGTTTGGAAATCCGCATTTTCCGAGGGTGTGATGGCTTATCGTCAACAGCATGGGTTAGCCGGCCCTCCCAATGCACCCGCTGTTCTGATTCAACTGATGATCCCGGCACAGATGGCTGGGGTTGCCTTTAGCGTGAACCCCATGGATTCGGCAAGCCAGAATGCCGTGGTGACAGCCACCTATGGGTTAGGCACGGCCCTGGTTTCCGGTGAAGCCAATGCGGACACCTACTTCGTCAGCCGTGATAACACCCTGATTTTATCCGATATTGTTGCCAAAACCATGGCACATGTATACAACCCACATGCCCCCGATCGGATTGATCGTCACCCTGTTCCAGAACCTCAAGCCAGTCAAGCCTGCCTGCCTCAGGCCACTGTGGTTTACCTGGCACAGCTGGCCCGCGCATGTGAACAATTTTTTGGGGTTCCCCAGGATATTGAGTGGGCCTGTTTTAACGGGCAAGTGTATCTTCTGCAAAGCCGTCCGATTACTCGTCTAACAAGCGCCGAAACAGGTATGGTACAGGTTTGGGACAATCACGAATTGGAAGAATTCTGGAGCGGTATCACCCTACCTCTCACCTTTTCCATTGCCCAACGATTCTATGAGTTAATGTACCAACAATTATGCCTGGACCTGGGGGTTCGCCCCTCCATACGCGTCACTCTGACCCGGACCATGGGGTCGCTGTTGGGCCATGTCAAGGGTCGAGTGTATTTTAACGTCCTCAATACCCAAGCCATCTGGGAGCACATTCCCGGAAACGAAATCTACGAAGCCATGCTCAACGAAATGGTCGATCTCGACACCCAGGCCCCACCGGTCAAAGATCGAGTGAAACGGTTTGTGGAACTGGGTCGGGCTTGGTGGCAGCAATGGCGGTTCTATCGACAGCTTCCCCACCAGCTCC
>JBGUGD010000040.1:0-4205 GCA_041697335.1 Vampirovibrionaceae bacterium NZW_1234
AGGGCATTAACAACATTATTGACAACAACATTATTGTTTTGTTGAAACAGATTATTGAAAACATTGGTTAAAGCATTTATAACAACAGTGTTATTTTGTTGGAACAGGACATTTAACGCATTATTGATATTGACATTATTCTGTTGGAATAAGTTATTTAACACAGCAGTTATATTATTGACTAAGACGGTGTTGTTCTGCTGGAAGAGATTTTCAACCACAGTGGTGATGTTATTGTTAATTTGGGTAATATCAACATCTACTTTTAATTGATTAAGCGTATTTTGGATAGCATTGATAATCGTGTTGCTGATGGCTCTGGCATCAATATTGTTATTTTGCTGGTTGAGGATATTTGTTAAGGCGTTGATGATTGTATTTGTCATTTGAGTAGTATCGATGTTGATATTTTGCTGTCGTAGCAAGTTATTAATGGTTGATACCACTGTGTTTGTCAGATTATGGGTTAAGCTATTATTATTTTGAATCAAAGTTTTGTTGATCTCTGCAATAATAGTATTAATATCTGTGTTATTTGTTTGAATGTTGTTATCAAAGAAGCAATCTATATCTGTGAAAATTGGCATAGCTGTGTAGAACGGTAAGGTGGGTGTGTTCCATCCGCTAGGTAAAATTGTTGTGTTGTTTGTTGTCCCGTTTAAAAGAAGAGGGTCATTTAGAGTATTTGTGGCGGAATTTAATGTTGTCGTATTGCGTGGCTGTAATCGGTTAAAGAGAAAAGCAAACAACAATAAGTTATCCTTGTTTTCAGTCTTAGGCAGTGTCTGTCTAAAGTAATTTACCCCAGGGTACTGATAATATGTTTGCTGAGCCATATTGAGAGGAGTCTCTCTAAATGGAGACATTTGAAATCCATTGAATGTACTATTACTTGGAAATCTTGGAGGCCCCCATTCTGTTGCAGCTCGAGTATTTGTTGATTGCTGATACGTCGAAGGGAATGCATTTACAGATTCACTCTGTTTTTGCATGAAGAACATTGGCAATAGCAAGTCTCTAAAACTGCTCATTGTTCTACCCTTTAACATTACACACACGTGATACAACAGGATTGGTATATCCTTTTGTATATAAATAAAATATCCTTGGGTGGTAGAATTGCGTTAAGAAATGTAAAATATTTGTATTCTTTAGGTTTTGACGTCACTAAATACCACAAAATCATTGCGTAGTGTCGTTTTCTGCGACCATAAGCAGAGAGAAATAGACAATCATTCTGTAAAAAATGAGTTTAATAAACTTTACATTTGAGAATGAAGTAATGAATTTATCGTGTTGAGAGTGCTTGAATATCTTTTGAGTCAAGCAATTTCAAGTCATTATTTGAGTTTATTTTGCCATCACAAATTGTAGTGTATTTCGATAGGGGTATGGTTTATGTTAGGAGTTCAATTTTCGCCCATTCGGGTGCATCCCAGACGTTTCAACGGGAGGTCCTCTGCCCCGGCTGGCCAAACAGCAGTGTTGAAAGACGTTGTGCAATTTCGAAACGTGAAATTTGGGTCAGCTATCAATCCTGAGCAGATGCTCTTTTGGGATGCCGTTGCGGATGCAAACCTGGATGGCCTGACAGGCCTGATTCCCCATGTCTCATCGGGGAGAATTAATGTTAATTTGCGGGCACCCGCTATCTATCATTACGGCCGAACGGCCTTGGAATTAGCGGCAGATGAGGGGCATATTGAGGTCATTCGCATTTTCGGACCATTGCGACCGGACTTGGGTATTGAGTGTGCCGGAAAGAACATCTTTGAGAGAGTGGATTCGTCACCCAAACGCCCTCAGCTTCTGAGTGTCCTGCTGGCAGTGATGGATGAGCAACGGATGCCGCTGGAGCGGCTGACACAAGTGGTTCCGCCGTTTAACAAAGTAACCTATACCCCTATTCAATTGGAGAGTCGTCTGGCCGAGTTGCCCGACGCCACGTTTCGCCTGGCGCAATTGCAATATCAGCGATTACCGTTATCAACACGTGTCCAGATGTTAACCAATTTACAGGACACGTTGTACGGGTCTCATCCTTTGTTAACAAGCCTCAGGCCTGAGGAACGATTACACCTTTTGGCCACAGACCCTACAGATATGGTTCGTATAGGACTCACAAGAAGGTTGCGTCAATGGGTTGGTTTACCGTTAGCAAACCGAGAAACGGTTTTAGCCAGTTTATTTCAGGATCCGAATGCCGATGTTCGAGAAGTGTTCATAATTTGCCCTGATTATTGGATGGGTAAGGACCTAAAAAACCAAGCCCAATTGATGAAGTGTGTCCTCGAGCAGGCTGATTCCGTTACGAGGGCGGATTTTATTCCAGTTATGCCCTGGAAGGACCTGGGTGACGCCGAGAGAGACAGTTTGGTTCATCAACTGGTTCGGGATCCGGATTGGATGGTGCGGCGAGCCATGGCGCTTCATTACGCAAATTGGGTTCCCCTTGTCAAAAGAAAGGATAGCATGACCACGTATTTGCGACATGACACGCATTCTGCGGTTCGCCAAGCCATTGAAGCCAGTATTATGGGAACGATTAACTAGACATCTAGCCCAAGAGCCAGGTGAAATACCTGGGGTTGAGCCTTGAAATCCTTTTTCTAACCCCACAATAGAAATTTAAATCGGCTTGAATGTTTGTGAGAAAAGTGTGTCCTTTAGGCTTATCTCTGGGAATCTCTTATTTGGGTTGATATTTTAGCCTGTGATAGGTTTTAAAATTAATCCAGGTGGGAATAATACCCATAAAAAAGCTCTGTTATTCACTCAAGGAGATATTCCGAGACATCAAAACAAGACATCTGGAGATACATCTGCTGTTCCATCGACAAAACGCGTCACTTCGCGTCGATCGCCTGGGGATGTTGAAGCTTAAATCTCGAAAACGCTCTCCCTGAGAGGTTTTTTGCTTTTTAGGTGTCGGCAGGTCAACGCGAAACCGACGTCGAAATCCCATAGGGTGTCGCGTTTTGGCCGATCTTTTGTCGAAGCTCTGTCGAATTTTGGTCGATCCTACCGAGAATACCCCTCAATCCAGGCAGGATTAATTAAGAGAACGAGGGTCATGAATGAAGAGAAGGCGATTAGGCATTGCCCCCGATTAAAATCCGATCGAAATGCGCTTTCAGGCGACTGGAAATTTCAGCCCGGTCATCTTCGGGGGCCATATAACGAACTTTCAATTCTTTTAAACGTCCACGTGCTGCTTGAATAGTCAACGTATTGGCCTGTTCACAGAGAACAGTACACCCCAGGTCCTGGACCAGCTTGCGGCAATCGTCAAGATTGACGTCGGATTTACAGAAAAAAATCCCCTTAATCATCTGGCGGGTAAAATCGATATTGGAACGGTGATTGGTCACGATGCCTCCCGGCTCTTGAGGTCGTTTATGACAGTGTCGACCTAACACTATTATAGAGTCTATTGGTCCTGAAAAGCCATCAGACAATGGTGTAAATCGCCTCTGAATGAGTTCGCCCAACAACCAAAAACACCGTCGACCAGAGAGCGGACGACGGTGTTTCAAAATAGGGTGTGTTTCCAAACAAAGAAGGATAAAAGAAGGAAAGGGGGTTATTCAATGTATTCTTTCAAGCGTCTGCTGCGATTGGGGTGACGCAGTTTACGCAGTGCCTTGGCTTCGATCTGACGGATCCGCTCCCGGGTTACGCCGAAGAGCTGGCCGACTTCTTCCAGAGTCCGTTGACGACCGTCATCCAAACCAAAGCGTAATCGAAGAACATCACGTTCACGAGGGCTCAGGCTGGACAGGACTTCCGTCAGGTCTTCCCGAAGGAGCTCGTGAGCAACAGTAGTGGCAGGAGCTTCGGCTTCCCGATCTTCGATAAAATCACCCAAGCGGGAGTCTTCTTCCTTCCCGATGGGGGTTTCCAGCGAGAGAGGCTCTTGAGCAACCTTGATGATCTCGCGCAACTTGGGCACGCTGATGCCCATGGCCAGAGCGAGTTCTTCTTCGGTCGGCTTGCGGCTCTTTTCCTGAGCGAGTTTGCGGGTAATTTTCTTGAGTTTGTTGATGGTTTCCACCATGTGGACCGGAATCCGGATGGTCCGAGCCTGATCCGCAATGGCGCGGGTGATGGCTTGGCGAATCCACCAGGTTGCGTAGGTGGAGAACTTGTAGCCCCGTTCGTGATCGAATTTCTCAGCGGCACGAATCAAGCCTAGGTTACCTTCC
>JBGUGD010000036.1:0-26225 GCA_041697335.1 Vampirovibrionaceae bacterium NZW_1234
TTGTATCCCCAGTTCCAAGCCCTTCGCAAGAAGCGATTGTCCTGTGAAGAACTAGCACTCCTGTATCGGCATTTGGAGGAAAAGGCCTTTCCCCACTGGGCCATTTGTCAGATCAACAATCTGCAGTTAATCCTGTGCCAAGGGTTTCTTAAGCGCTGCCTGACCCGATGGTGTCAGGATCCCGATGGGACCCTTCAGAACGAGGTTCTCTATGGTGGGTGTGTTCCCGATCCGGAGAATAACCTGATTAGTGCGATGGAGGCACTGGCAACCATACTCATTGCTTCTCCAAGCGAGCAAACCCTTTTCAGCACCGATAGCCTGGAGGCCATTGAAGCCTTTATTGCGGAGCATCCCGAGCGTCAACACCACTACGAAACCTTTTTGACACGATTTGGCAATCAATGTCTCGGCGACTCCAAACTGGAAAACCAAATGATACTGGTCGACCCCTTGCCGGTTTTTCGCACCTTAAGCTCCCTGGCCACCCAGACCAGCCACCGCCAGGCCACGGAGCAAAAAGACGCCCATGCCGATCAGATCCGCCAACAGGCGTTGGCACGTATCCATACACACCTCAGGCACAAACCCTTGCACCGGTGGCTCATTCACTGGCTGATTCGCCACGCGCGTCAACGTCAATTGGAACGGCAACGCATCCACGATCGCTTCTGCCAGCTTTTTGGCATCCTCCGGGAACTCATGCTGAATTTAGGCGTTGAATTAACCCGAAACCAACTCCTGGCGCAGGCCCAGGATATCTATTACCTCTCCATCGAGGAGATCCTGGGCTACATCACCGGGACAGGCAGCGATATCAACCTTCATGACCTGGTATTACTCCGACAGGACCAATTCGAAAGCCACCGCACCGCCCCCATGCCCAACGGTCAATTTGAAACCCGAGGCATTGTAGCCCTCAGCACGCCGTGGTCCGCCGAGAGTGATGAGACAGCAGCCAGTCTATCCGATCAGGAGCGCAAGGGAACAGGCTGTAGCCCGGGTCTGGTCCGTGGCCGCGTACGCTTTGTTCATGGGGGAAGATCACCGGAAGACACATTACCCGAACCCGGCGACATCCTTCTGGCCGAGTTCAGTGATCCCAGCCTGATGCCGTTGTATGCCAACGCTGCCGGGCTTATCTTCGAGCGAGGCAGTATGCTGTCGCATGCGGCTATTGTCTCCCGGGAGCTGGGTATCCCCACCGTCATGGCCGTTGCCGGTGTCACAAAATGGTTGAAAGATGGCGATTGGGTGGAATTGGATGGACGTACCGGCATCATCCGAAAACTTGAAGCCGCCGAGATGCCTTCTTCAACTGCTGTTTAGGCCCGGGTATAGCGATGCTTCACGCCAACGGGAAAATACTCGGGATCCCCATGGGGCAGTAACGTCACCCGAGGCCGTTGGTATTCGGTGGGCACGTAGTGGGCAAATTCACTGTTCAAGCGTTTCACATGCGTCAAAATGGACTCGGCAATCTGATCGGCCTTGGCCTCATCAGCCAAAACCCCGGGAATCAGCTCGACAACAATGGACAGCACCCGGTTCTTGTCGGCATCCTCCAGGGCCTGCATTACGAACTTACCCGTTACCCAGTCCTTGACTGGCGGTTGTTCCAAGCCCACGGTCACGTTCTCCGGATAAATATTGGCGCCGAAGTAGGAAATGGTAAAGTTCGACCGGCCAAAGACATACACAAAGGGCAGCGGCCAATCCCCTCGAACCGAGCCCCGATCAGCAGAAGCCTGCTTCAGGGCGGCTTTGGGATCAAAGCCGTGATCGGCCAGAAAAGCCAGCATCCGGTCATAGGGGACAATCCCGCCGGTGTCGGCAATGTGATAGCGAATCAGTGGAATGCCGTTGTTGCCGGAAAAAAGGAGCGTCCCCTCATGGGTCTCGAAATACCGGCTACTGGGGTCATACTGCACCAGCGTCGGCAGGCGGGACTCGCCAAACAGCTCCCGGGCCGCCAGGGGGTTCTGGGCAAAAAACTGACGGATGACAATGCTTAACGGGGTCTCATTGCCGAGCACCCCAGCATCGGCGGTGCCATAAAGCGACGCCGAATTAAAATACAGATCTTTCATCCCGGTGCGCTCGCCCATCAGCTCTCGCCATTCTTCACTAAACACTTCCCCGGCCGTCACCAGCTTCAGCTTAAAGGGCGACCAATCGATGCCTTGGGCCATGCCGCTATCAATCACATCTTTTAAAAAGGGCGGATAGCCCAGCAAAACCACCTGCTCAAATTCGGGCCCCAGTTCAGTTACAATCCGGAAGATTTCGGCCTTGTTGTTCCCCGGGGTCACCACCATCAGCGGGTAGCCTTTGGCCGCCAAATACCGACAACAGCTGGCCGTATACATCCCTCCCACCCAACTGCCCAGAGCAAAGCAGACCACAGCCAGGGTGGTTCTCTCATCGGCCCGAAAACTGTCATGAAACACCTGCTCAAAGCGAGTGGCAATCTCCAGCTCATCGGTCATAAAGCGAGGCCAAAAGGTCGGAACCCCGGTCGATCCCGAAGACACAGCCATCATATCGCACTGGGACAATTGCCCGTGACGACACCGGTCAGCCAACGGGTAGCGCTGCATGTAGTTCGCCTTGGTCAGCAAGGGCAGGGTTTGAAAGTCGGCAGGGGTGTTTATCCGGGACGGATCGATCTGATGATCCCGTAAAAACTGCTGATAGGCAGGCACGGTCTCTGCCACCGAACGAAAGAGATCGAGCGCCACGGTCTCAGGCGAGTGAGAGCCCGAGCCAGCAAGCCGAACGGACAAGGGTGTGGTTAAAAAAGCATTGAGGGTCTCAACCGCATGGAGATGGGGGGACACCCCGACATCCCGCGAGTTTACCGGCTGGGGCATAGCTTCGCGTGCTCCTCTCTCTTAAAACGATGACGGATTCAAAACCGACGACGGGTCGTCCTCACTGGGGGACGGACCAGAGTGTGCCCCCAGGGGCTTCATACAGCGATAAATATCTTCCACAGCCAAGGCGTAGCGAGCCACCTGTTCTGGGGGCAACTGATGGGCAAAGGGGTCCACCTGGACCTCGAACCCGGCTTCAGCCAATCGCCGGGCATAGTCCCGACCGTAAAGGCGCACATGGTCATCCTGGCCGAATAAGCGTTCTCGCTCCTGGGGCGAAGTCACTGTCGGATCTTCAAAGGTCTCGCCTAACGATTCATCCAGAGGCACTTGCAAAATAGCCCAGCCACCCGGCTTTAAGACCCGCAGAATTTCACGCATGGCTTGACCATCATCGCTCACGTGCTCCAGCACGTGGTTGCACAGCACCACATCAAACGTGTTGTCAGGAAAGGTCATGGCCATCAGGTCCATTTTCATCATGGCCCGGGGCGAATCCAGATCAATGGTCACGTAGTCCAGATTTTCCATAGTGCGAAAGCGGTTGTAATACACCGTTTCCGGGGCGACATGGAGCACTTTCAGCGGTTGCTCAAACAAAGAGGTTTTCTGCTGGAAATACAACCATAGGGTACGATGCCGTTCCAGACAAAGGCAGTTTGGGCACTGGGCATTTTCCCGCTGAAGCCGTCCAAAGGAGAGAAAACGGGCATAGTGTTCACCGCAGCAAGGGCATGTCACTGAGTCCCCACGCAGCATCCAGCGCTGATACGCCCCAAGGGCCGAGCGACGGTAGGGCTTGGGAACCAGGTTTTTAATGACAATTTCGCCAAATCGCATGGGGGAGCCCACTTTCTTTCTCAGCATCATAGCGGAGGCCCTCAACCAGGTCAACGGTATCTGCCAGTACTGCCAATGGTTCAGCCCCTTTTTACTCAGTGTTTATAGCATCGCAGCCGCATCCCAGCAAACTTTATTACATATTTTTAACATTTTAATGATTTAAATAACAAAAAATTAATAATCCACGTTTTTATAAATCTACAGGACATTGGAAGAACCAATATCACGACTTTGGACTTAGGACAGGCAATGGGGGTATCAGAACGTGACGACTTCTTCGACTGGTTACAGCTACAGCTATTCGTATTCTTACAGTTATAGCTATTCTTATAGCGGCAGTGGTACGGTGCCTACTGTTCCGACGATGCCCACGGTTACTGGGGGTATTGGCGGCGGCGCCGGCATATCCGGCAGTATCGGTGGCGGTGCTGGTATTTCTGGCGGCATGATGCCCTTCCCAGGCATGAGTGGCAGTATTACCATATCCGGCAGCATTGGCGGTGGCGCAGGCTTCTACGGTGGCGCTGGTGTCGGAGCCGGAATCTACGGTGGTGTTGGCGGCGGTGCTGGCCTCTATGGTGGCTTTGGCGGCGGCGCAGGCCTTTATGGTGGCGTTGGCGGCGGCACAGGCCTCTATGGCGGCGTTGGCGGCGGCGCAGGCCTCTATGGCGGCTTTGGCGGCGGTGCTGGCCTCTATGGCGGCTTTGGCGGCGGAGCCGGAATCTACGGTGGCTTTGGCACCGGCGGTGGGTTCGGAACCCCCGGCATGCCCATCGGCTTTGGGACCCCCGGCGTATACGGCGGGTTTGGGACCGGCGGCGGATTTGGAACACCGGGCATGCCCAGTGGCTTTGGCAGTGCGCCCATCATTATGATTAATCCCAACATCAACATCAATTTTAATCCCACGATCAACATCAACACGACACCGACAGCACCTGTGGCAACCCCACCGGCCGCTCCGGACACCAGTGAGAACCAGGCTATCCAGTGGATGCGAGCCTTGTTCCCCACCCTGGATCGAAACGCCAACGGTGTCTTAGAAGCCTCTGAACTGGAAGCTGCCCGGGAACTCTTCCGGGGCGTGAACCCCAACCTGGGTGAAGCAGTCAACCAGATGCTGAGCAATATGGATCAGTTGATGTTTGCCCAAGTGGACCCGGAAAACAAATCCTGGCACGGGCTCACCATGAACGATTTAAACGTCCTTTCTACTCGTACCGGTAGTGGGGAGCGCTTAAATCGCATCGCCCGCCAGCTCCAGGAGGCTATTTCGACAGAGCGTGGCATTGCCCCAGGCGGGTTTGCAGACCACGTTCGTGAAGAGCGGACTCGTCGTCCCCTCTAAGCCACGGACTCTCTTCTCTCACACACCTACCTACTTCCTACTTAAACATACAGCAGTCACACTGCTTCCAGCCCATCCCTGTTCTACAGGTGGTCTGGAAGGGAATCACACACCTACCTGATACAAGAAGCCCGGCTCCCTGAGGAACCGGGCTTCTCTTTAATGGGTTGGCTCAGTGCCGGAGACGACCTAGTAGTCGTCCATACCACCAGGCATACCGGCAGGCAGAGCGGATTTTTTCTCAGGCAGGTCAACCACCAGAGCTTCCGTGGTCAGCAGCAAGCCAGCAACGCTAGCGGCATTTTCCAATGCACTGCGGGTCACTTTCGCTGGGTCCACAATGCCTTTTTCGAACATGTTCACGAACTCATCGTTTTGAGCGTCGTAACCCATGTCAGCGGCCAATTCTTTCACTTTTTCAACAATCACGGCACCGCGGGCACCGGCATTGTCTGCGATTTGGCGGCAGGGAGCTTCCAAGGACCGCATCAGGATTTCAGCCCCAATGCGCTCTTCGGCTTCCAGTTTCTGGGCAAAAGTTTTCAACGTGGTTTGAACCTTCAGCAAGGTGGTACCACCGCCAGGAACGATGCCTTCTTCGATAGCCGCACGGGTGGCGTTCAAGGCATCTTCCAGACGCAGCTTGCGATCTTTCAATTCGGTTTCGGTAGCCGCACCGACTTCGATCACAGCCACACCGCCAGACAGCTTGGCGAGACGCTCTTGGAGTTTTTCTTTGTCGTACTCGCTATCGCTTTCTTCGATTTGGCGCTTGATCTGCTTCACCCGAGCTTCAACGTTGGCCTTGGTTGCATCGTCCACGACCACGGTGGTGTTTTCCTTGGTCACGGTGATGCGACGGGCTTTACCGAAGAAGTTGTGGCGAGCCACGTCTTCGAGTTTCACGCCGAGGTCTTCGGTGAAGAGCTGACCACCGGTCAAGATGGCGATATCTTCGAGCATCGCTTTGCGACGGTCGCCGAAGCCAGGGGCTTTCACAGCAACCGCACGGATGACTTTGCGCATATTGTTGACAACCAAGGTGGCCAGGGCTTCGCCTTCCACGTCTTCAGCAATCAACAACAGGCCGCGACCTTCTCTGGCAACGAACTCGAGGATCGGCACCAGGTCGGACACGAGGTTGATTTTCTTGTTCACGCACAAGACGTAAGCATCTTCCAGAACGGCTTCCATTCTGTCAGCATCGGTGATGAAGTAGGGGCTGATGAAGCCTTTGTCAAACTGCATCCCTTCAACCACTTTCAGGTTGGTACCGATGGATTTGGATTCTTCAATGGTGATAACACCATCTTTGCCCACTTTTTCCATCGCTTCGGAGAGCAGCTCACCGACGTGGCAGTCGTTACCGGCAGACAAGCTGGCCACTTGGGCAATCGCTTCTTTGGTTTCAACCGGGCGGGCTTGTTTTTTGATTTCTTCCACAACGAAGGCCACGCTCTTGTCGATACCGCGCTTAATACCCATCGGGTTGGTACCGGCAACGACGTTTTTCAAGCCTTCGTGAACGATGGCCTGGGCCAATACAGCAGCGGTGGTGGTGCCATCACCGGCTACATCGTTGGTTTTGGAGGAAACTTCACGGATCAACTGAGCGCCGGCGTTTTTCTCGTGCTCTTCGATCTCGATTTCCTTGGCAATGGTCACGCCATCGTTGATGATTTGAGGAGAGCCGAATTTTTTCTCCAGAACAACGTTGCGGCCTTTGGGACCCAAGGTTACTTTTACGGTGTCAGCCACCATATCAATACCGGCTTCTAGGGCGCGGCGGGCTTCTTCGTCAAATAAAATACGTTTAGCCATTGGAATTATTCCTTTCTTCTTCCACGAAACGTGTCACTACAAATACTTGGATTTATCCGAAACCTAGGACTCCAGGATGCCCAGGATGTCGCGTTCGGACAAGATTTTGTACTCAGCATCGGCCAATTTCAGGTCGGTGCCGCCGTATTTCTGGAATAAGACTTTGTCGCCGACTTTGACGCTCATTTCTTCGCGTTTGCCGGATTCGAGCATTTTGCCCGGGCCAACAGCAACAACAACGCCTTGTTGGGGCTTTTCACGAGCGGTGTCGGGGATATAAATCCCACCGGGGGTTTGCTCGTTGTCATTCAAAATTTCGATCACAACCTTGTCGCCTAACGGCTTAATGTTAGATTTGGTAGCAGTAGCAGGCATAATATTCTCCTTATGTCCTTATGTCTTGCTGTCATTACTAACCGTAGAGAGGTGTACTAGTGGATTATATGTCTAAGAGCGATTGCAAAGTAAAGATGATTAATGAAACTTTAATGATTTAATAATATATCTTTTATATTAGCAAATTATTTACAAAAGACTGATTTTATTTGGATTTTTTTAAGAATCTCAGCCATAAACGCAGCAAATATCATCGTTTAGGCGTCCAGAAATGCCAAAATCCACTTTTTACAAGCCTCATGCCATTTCCATAGAGACTCCTCCAGATGAAGGAGCCTTGCGGACCAAAGTTCCAGTGAATAGGGGAGCAGCCTCACGCCCCCCACGTGTAAAATTGGCTCATGGTGAAGTAATCTACCCTGCTGGACGACGCGATGAGGAATCACAGCATCTATCCATTCAAAGCCTCACAAGGCGTGCTTTTGAAAAGCACGTGGATGGTGCTGCTGCCGATGGCATTGGTCTTGGGCCTCTGCGCCTGCGGCACGAGCACGTCCACTTCGGGCACTCCCATCCCTAGCCCAACAGTAGGAGCTTCCCCCAGCCTTATCAGTACTGAAAACATTCCGGTCCCAAAACTCCTGGGAACGGAAGAGCTCGAGGGCCTCACCCGCACCAACCCCTTTACCCCCCTGCTGATTGATCCCAACAAACCCATCCTTCCGACAGGGGTCGAGCAACAACCGGCAACCCCGGTGGCCAGTGTCCGCAACCCTTTTGAAGGCTATAGCATCAGCGGCATCATCTTCACGGGAAAACGCCCGACCGCCATTTTAAGCCTGCCCGACAACAAAACCAAAATTGTTCACCAGGGTGATACTTTGGCGCCCATGGAGAACTCGGGCAACACATTAAGTGTCACGGTCAGTAAAATCACCAAGGATTCCCTGACCCTGGCTGTAGTCGATCCTCCCGAGAATTTTCCGGAAGAAGCCAAAACCACCACACTCAGCCTGCCAACCCTTATTGGCTACAAAAGCAAATCCAAAGGCGGCACAGGTGGCTCCCGAGGTGACGCCGGTTCCGATTTGGAGAATGCAGAAGCCCCGCCTCTGAGTGGGATTCCCCAGGAACTGCAAAATCTATTAAAAGAAGAATCCAAAGGCGCCATTGAGACGCCGAGAGAACCATAGGAGAGACGGTCATTTCATGCTGAACCCATATTCGTATGCCCACAGCCCCATTGCCCGGGCCCTTAGAAAAACCCTGGCCAGCACCTTGTTCGTGGCCGTTGTATTCTCGCAAAACCTGGTTTTTGCGGCACCCAACCCGGTGACGCAAAATTACGACAGCAAAGATACCATTCAAATCAAGGGCAGCATCAGCGTCGGTGCCAAGGGCCAGGACATCATCCCGTCCTTGTCCTTACGCGATGCGGAAATCAAGGATGTGTTGTACAGTCTCTCAGAACAAGGCGGTTTTAACCTGATTGTGGACGAAAGCGTCAAAGGGACCCTGAGTCTGGATCTCAAAAACATCTCCATCAACAAGCTCATCGAATACATCCTTACCTTGGCCAACCTGACCTACTATAAGGACGGCAACGCCTTTATCGTCAGCAGCACCCAACAGGCCAACGATCGGGCGTTGAACAAGCTGTATTTAAAGTCCATCCCTGTCAAATACAGCAGTGCCACGGACTTGACCAACGTCTTAAACAATACGATTTTCAGCGTCAATCGCCCCGGCGGAAATACCAGGGCCATTGCTACAGCTGACCCTCGGACCAATTCGATTCTGATTATGGGCAACGAGCAGGACTTTAACCTGGCCACCCGAGCCCTCGCCGAGCTGGATTTTCCCCTGCAACATAAGACCTTCTTCCTCAGGCATGCAACCCCCAATGAAGTTGCCAATATCATAGCCCAAACCCTCTTTTCCGTTACGTTGAATAACGTCACCGGTGGGGGTGCCGGTGGTGGCAGCGCTGCCGGGAATGCTGCAGGTGGAGCTGGTGCAGCTGGGGCCGCCGCTGGCGGTGCGGCTGTTGCAGCGGCTGGAGGAGGAGCTGGTGCTGCGGCGGGTGCAGGTGCGGGTGCGGGTGCTGGTGCAGGTGCTGGTGGGGCTGGCGGAGGCGGCATACCTGCCGGATCCAATACAGGGATTCAGGTCTTAAAAGGCGGCCCGGTGACCTTTGTGGCCAACGGCCTAAACAACACCCTCACCCTGATTGGGACGGCCGAACAAATTTCCTTGGCCGAAGCGATGCTGTATGACGTGGATGTCAAAGTCCCTCAGGTGGCCATTCAACTGTCTATTGTGCAGCTCACCGAAAGTAAAACCAAATCCGTGAGCCCTGGGATTAATAATCCCAGTGGCGCAGGTAGCCTGATAACGCCAAACGGCAACCTTGGCATGCTCTTTAACGGGGCTACCAGCCAGTTTTTCTGGGACCAAGGAGCCAGCGCCCGGGTGGGTTCCCTGGTTGAACAACTGAATTTCAGCACCACCTTCAGCACCACCAAAGCCAAGATTCTGGCCAACCCCACGATTGTGGCGGTCAGTGGGTCAGCTTCAAATATTAATGTCACCAACGAAGTCTTTAGCGGCACCAATACCACGGTCAATCCTGTAGGCGGCTTTATCCAGACCACCCCTATTTTCAAGCAGGTCGGGGTCCAGATGAACATCACCCCCATTGTGTCTGCCGACGGGATGATCAGCCTTCAGATTCAACCGACCATCTCGGCCCCTTCGGGGACGGCGGTGGATGCCAACAACAACACCATCACCCTGACCTCCCAAAGCACACTGAACGTGGCTCAAGTCCGGATTCGAGATGGGGAAACCCTGATATTAGGAGGGCTCATTCAGGAGAACAACAGTAACACCCTGAACAAAGTACCCTTCCTGGGTGATATTCCTGTGGTTGGATCGCTGTTCCGACCGACCAACCAAACCAGCAATGGCCGTACCGAGCTGGTCATCCTGGTGACCCCGCATATCATTAAAGAGGAAGGGGTGCCTTATTTCCGCAACGAATGGAAGAACACCTTATCCTACAATCAGCATCACTCCAATGAGCCCACCCTGAACGCAACAGACACGGCAAAAAACATTATTCCGGCTGCAAACTCAGCCACCACCCCGGATTCCAAGGCCATTCAAACCCTGGAAAACCGGACCGGAACCCCTCCCAAATCCTCGTGGCTGTCTCCCAAACGGACCGGCAATAGCCCGTTAAATACCTACAGTGAGGTGCTGAAATAAAGTTCTTCCTGGATTGGACGATACATTCTGTGGCACTTGGAATGCTCTGCAGTCTCAATCATGAGGTCAGCCCTTGGTTACGTCTTCGCAACTCTCTTCAAGCCAATCCGGGTCATCGGGTGACTTAAGCGCACGCGGTCAAAAACGGCTCGGCGAAATTTTAGTCGAACTCGGCTTTATCCAGGACTCGGAAATCATGGATGCCCTGATCGAGGCCAAAAAAACGGGCCAATATATCGGGGCCGTTCTCGTTAAACGGGGTAAAATCACCAAGGAACAGCTGGGCAAAGCCCTGGCCCACCAATTTAATATTCAGTACATTGCCCTGGGCAATGTCGACATCGACAAGTCGGTTTTAAAACTGCTTCCCGATGAATTTATGCGGGAAAATCAGGTCCTGCCCATTGCCAAGGAAGGCGGCCGACTGGTGGTCGCCATGGTGGATCCGAGAAACCGCCGGGTTTATGATGAAATTACCTTTATTACCGGGATGCGCCCTCAGGTCCTGGTGACCACGTCCTTGGAATTCACCGAGACGTTCAACAAATTCGTACAGCAAGGGGCCGCCTCCAGCCTGCTCGATGAACTCCACAGCCTGTCCAGAGAAACGGCGGAAAGCCGCGATGATATCATTCGCCAGCAGCAGTTGGCCGAAATTTCGGACACCTCCAACCCGCTGGTCAAACTGGTCAACTCCCTGATTGAAGAGGGCATTGAGAAAAACGCCAGCGACATTCACATTGAAACCCGCAACAAAACTTGCCTGGTGCGCTTTCGGGTGGACGGGATTTTACGCTCCATTCTGGAAATCCCGCCCAATATGCAAAGCAGTTTTATGACCCGGGTAAAAGTTATGGCCCGGATGGACATTGCCGAACACCGACGCCCACAAGACGGCCGCATCAGCTTGAACTACAAGGGCACCGAATATAACCTCCGGGTCAATACCCTGCCCATTGGCGTCGATGGCCAGGAAAAAATCGTCATCCGGATTTTGCGCCCTTCGAAAAACATCACCGACTACAAAGATCTGGGCTTGAGCCCCAACAACATCAAAAAAATCGATGCCCTGTCCAGAGCCCCTTATGGCATCGTCATTGTCTGCGGCCCCACCGGTTCCGGGAAAACCACCACCCTCTACACGATCCTGCACAAAATCAACGATGACATCCGCAATATCTCTACCGTCGAGGACCCGATTGAACTTCGCATCGAAGGGTTAAACCAATCCCAGGTCAACCCGAAAGCCGATTTTACCTTTGCTTCAGCCCTTCGGGCCCTCCTTCGCCAAGATCCGGACGTCATTATGGTGGGTGAGATCCGGGACTTTGAAACTCTGGAAGCCGCCATTCATGCCTCGCTCACCGGCCACCTAGTATTCAGCACCATTCACGCCAACACCACTGCCGCCACCGTGACCCGCCTCATCGATATGGGAGCCGATCCAAGCCTCATCAGCTCAGCTTTAATCGGCGTTGTGGCTCAGCGCCTGGCTCGGGCCGTGTGTGAAAACTGTAAAGTTTCCTATGAAGCCAGCCCAGAGGAAAAAGCCATTATTTTTCCCAAAAACCCCGAGCATCAGGCCAAGGCCCTGACGCTTCACAAAGGCACGGGCTGCAATCTGTGTGGCAACTCCGGTTTTGCCGGACGTATCGGCCTGTATGAAGTCATGATGGTCGATCGTCACATTCGCCATCTCATCAACGAGCGAAAACTGGATATTGAAATCGAGGATGCCGCCGTAGCCGCCGGGATGAAGACCTTGTATATGTCAGCCCTGGAACTCCTGATTAAAGGAAAAACCTCCATGGACGAATTATTACGTGTACTAGGTCCAAACCTGGGACGAACCATCTAGAGGCAAGGGGACGTTTATGGCCATTTACCAATATACCGCCGTCCGACCCGGAAACAAAAATAAAATTATGGGCACCATCAACGCCGACACCGAGCGCCAGGCCCGAGAGCTTTTACGCGAGCAGGAACTCTACCCCACGTCGGTCAAACTGCTCCGGGTCAACAAGATGGCTGAGAAAACGACCAAAGCCTCTGCAAGCCAGTCGAGCCTGAAAAACTATATTGCCGAAAACCTTTCCAAAGTGGGGATGCAGGAAAAAATTGCCTTTACCCAAAACCTGGAAATGATGGTCAAGGCGGGGATTCCCATCACGGAATGCTTGCTCTACATGGAAAGCTACATGGACAATCCCAGTTTCAAGCGCCTGGTCAACCGGATTCGCCTGGACATTCTGTCAGGAGCCACGTTTAGCAAGGCCTTAGCCCGGCACAAGGATGTTTTCAACGACGTCTTCATCAGCATTGTGCAAGCCGGGGAGGCAAGCGGGGAGTTGGAAACCGTCCTACAACGTCTGGCCAGCATGCTGATTGCCGAAGCCAAGCTCAAAAAGAAAATCATCTCGGCCCTGGTCTACCCCGTGATGGTTATCGTCATCGCGGTGCTGGTGTTGGCCGTGATGTTCGTCTTCGTATTGCCGACCTTTGCCGAAATGTATGCCAAAATGGGCATCAAGCTGCCTATGATTACCCAGATTATGGTCGGCATCAGCGACTTTCTCAGAAATTTTTGGTACATTACCCTGGCCGTCCTTATTGGTGGCGGGATTGGCCTGAAGAAATTTATCACCTCACCCACCGGCAAATTGGTTCAGGACAAGCTGCTTCTGAAAATACCGGTCGTGGCGCCCCTGGCAACGGCCATTGCCTGTAGCCACTTTATCTCCACCCTGCATGTCTCCTTTTCAGCCGGTTTGCCCATTACGGACTGTATTTTTATGGCCTGCCAAACCGTCACCAATAGCTTTATCCGCAATTCTTTTGACGAGGTGAACCTGAAGATTCAAGCCGGTCAGCGCTTGGCCTCCGCTCTGGCCGATGCCGAAATTCTGCCGGCCATGGTCGTCATTATGGTCTCGACCGGGGAAGAATCCGGTTCGCTGGATGAAATGCTCAAGCACAGCCTGGTGCATATTGAAGGCGAAGTTAATCAGAAAGTCGACATTCTGATGTCCATGATGGAACCCTTGCTCTTGATTCTCCTGGGCGGGGTCACGGGGGTTATGGCATTGGCCATTTACCTGCCGCTATTCGGGATGTACGAAAAAATCCACTAAAACATCCGGCACTCCTCTCTGAATCACAACGGCTCAAAGCGCGATAAAAAAGCCTCATGATCCTCACAGGGGTTTCGCTCCCCTGCCTTTGTGATATAGTACCCTGACGTTACGTTAATGTTCAGTCAGCAACAAATCATTGTGATGAGGAGGTAAAGTCATGCCTGCTGCAGTTATGGAAAAATACGTTGCCAAAACGTTTCCTGAAATTGAAAATGGCCTGGAAGGCATTTCCAAGGACCAGTTAGCCGTTCACTTCAAACTCTACCAAGGTTATGTGAACAACACCAACACCTTGCTGGAAAAAATCGGCAAGTTCATCGAAAACAGTGACTTCGGCAGCCCCGAATACGCTGAATTGCGTCGTCGTTTCGGCTTTGAATACGACGGAATGATCCTGCACGAATACTACTTCAGCAACCTGAAGCCCAACGGTGGCGCCTTGGCCCAAGGGTCCAAACTCTACCAGAAGCTGGTCGAGCAATTCGGCAGCTACGAACAATGGGAACAGGATTTCAAGAAAACCGGTGCCATGCGCGGTATTGGCTGGGCCATCCTGTACCAGGATCCCACCAACGGTCGCCTGATGAACTTCTGGGTCAGCGATCATGAATACGGCCACCCTGCTGGCTACACCCCCATTCTGGTGATGGACGTATGGGAACACGCTTACATGGTGGACTACCAAGCTACCGAGCGCCCCAACTACATCGAAGCCTTCTTCAAGAACATCAACTGGGACGCTGTTGAAGCTCGCTTGAAGTAAGTCTTTTCCGTCCTTGACGAACAACCGGGAGCCTTAATCACAAGGTTCCCGGTTTTTTCATGCACCAATGCCCCGGTCGGGGAGGCCTGAAACGAATCGTCTTTTTGTGGCGATCCGTGATTGGGTCCGCTATATGCTATACTCAGAGAGAGATACCCTTGGTATTGCTGGATAGTTGAGAGAGAGAACACAGTCTCTTAAAGGAGTCCTTGGTGCACTGTCCGCAGTGTGGCATAAATATCCCAAACCCCGGTACCCATTGCCCGGCCTGTCAGGCCAGCTTAATGAAGAGCTGCCCGGCATGCCATTATAAAAACCTGAGCCATCAGCAGTTTTGTGGGCAGTGTGGTTCGGATTTAAACGCCACGGCCCATCAGGGGCTTCAGACCAAAACCCCGGCCGAGCCAAAAACCGAAGCCCTGAGCTATATGCCGGTGTTGAGTGCCGAGATTTTAAACCTGGATAAATTGGGCGAACGCCTCAACAATCCGGGCCAACTGGCCCGCCTGACCAAAGACTTGATGGGACGCCTGGAAAGCCAGTTGACTGCCCAGGGGGCGACCATTGAATCCATTCGAGACAGTGTGATTTTCTTTTCCTTCCGCCATGGGACGGTCCTGGGTGAAGTCCTGTCGCGAGCCCTGAAAGTGGGCATTGCCCTGGTGAAAAAGACCATTCGTCTTCAGGACATCGATCTGCAAATTCGTGTTGGGCTGGATGTGGTTCACATCAACGAGCGAAGCCCGATGACGGGGGTTGCCGAACGTCTGGTGGCAAGGCCCGGGCAGATCGTAGTGAGCTACAACGTCTTTCAAATGACCAACAAGCAGCTGCCCTACGAAACCATTGGCCCCATCAAGGTTCAGGGCGAAATGAAGACCTTTTTCAAAATTGCCATGGAGCGCCAGGCTCCGCCTCCCTCGCCCCCTCAGGCGGCCATGCCCCAGGACCCGACGCCGCCTAATCCTGTGGCTCAAGAGTCCGCTCCTGAGACTGGAGTACCGGAAAATACCCCAGAGTACGTGTCTCACGAGGCTCAGCCCAGTACACCGCCCCCTCAAGAAATGGCCGCTCCCCCGCCAGGGTTGATCACGGAAGCCCCGGCAACACCCCAGCGGATTGCCCCCATGGAACGCAAGATTGAACCGGTGGAGCAGCCTGGGAGCCTGAATTACGAGCCTCCCGACTGGGTGATGCGCCAGAAAGAGTCCAAAATCAGCAATATTTCCTACCAGCATGCCATTCACTCGCTGGAAAACGAACTGAAGGATGCGCTTCAGAATCCCAAGAGCAAAGTCCGGCTGGTGGCTCTCGCCGGGCCATCGGGTTCGGGGAAATCGACCATTCTTAATATGATCCGCTCCAACATGCAGCAGGACGCCCAGTTCTGGGTGGGCGGGCATTTTTACGAAGGGTATTTCAAGAACCTGTTTCCATTGCAGTACTGGTTCATGGTCATCCAGGATTTGGTGGGCTTTGCCCTGGAAGGCGTACCCCAGGATCAGGGGCGGGAACACCTTCAAAATATGCTTCAATCGGTCTTCGCCGAAAACTACACCCCGGACAAGTTGGATTTCTTTGAAACCTTTTTGTCGTTGAAACCCCTTCACGGGATCCAGCCCGATTCCCGGCAATACCTGGGCCGTCTGATTCCCTTTATTGCCGATCTGTTGAACGCCATGGCCAGTATCAAGCCCCTGATGCTGGTGATGGAGGATCTGCAATTTGCCGATTCGGCCTCGATGGAGCTGTTTTCCCAACTGTTGCAACACAATCTGCTCAGTCCCAACATCACCATTATTATGACCTATACGCCGGATCTGGTGCTTGCCGGCAACCTGCAACAGCTTTTTAATCTGTCGCCCTTCAAGGAACTGATTCTGGATCCCCTGGATGAAGAGAATCTGGTGAGCATGGCGGAAGTTCCGCTGACCATTCCCTGGAAGAAGCTGCCCGATGCGTTTCGAGCCCAGCTTCTGGAAAAAGGCTCGCCCCTGTTTCTGGAAGAAGCCTTTCGTTGGCTGCTGCTCAACGGCGGGTTTTCCATTCATCCCAAAAGCGGCAAGTTCAACCCGGAAAAGAAGCTTAAAACCCTCACGGCGCCGGAAGATGTGCGGCAGCTGATCTATGACCGCATTCTTCACATGGACGATGCGGGACGCTATGTGTTGCAAGTGGCCAGTGTCCTGGGCGAGCGGTTCTCGACCAAGGCCCTGATGGATATGACCCAAATGCAGGACAAGTTGGAGACGGTCTTGCAGATGCTGTGGCAAAACGGCTTTATCGTCCCCGATACCGGCAACTCGGCCAAGTTCCGGCACCCCTTGATTTGGCAATTGGCGTATCAGAGCCTGGAAGAAGATGTCAGGCGTCAGCAGCACCAGTTGGTCCTGGACTACATGCTGCATATGCAGGGCCAGGGCTTGGGCATTAATCCTGTACTGATCGCCTACCATGCGATGAATTCGGGCAATATGAGCCAGGCTATGGCGATGTGGCAAAATGCCGCCGTGTGGCTGACGGATGTGGGTTCCATCACCGGGGCCAATATCGGCTTTTACTTTGTTCAGCGCTTTATGGAGGCCGACGCCACCAACATCGATCCGATGCAACAAAAGCAGGTTTACGAAAGCTTGGGTATCCTGAACATGGACGCCTCGCCCGAGTATGCCAAGAACCTGTTTTTGACCGCACTGCGGTTCCAGGGGCAGAGTATTTCGGCCGAGCAGATCCAGATGCAGATTTTGCTGGCCCAGACCTACGAACGCCTGGGCTCCTACCCCATGGCCACCTCCACCATTTATCGGGCCCGCGAATCCATCAACCCCAATGAGCACCCGGTCGAAAGCGTTGCGCTGGCCCTTCAGGAAGTCTGGTACCTGCATATTCTGGGCAACTACCAGGAAGCCCTGTGGGTGTATCAGGAGTACGTGGCACCCCGGCTGCCGGAGGTGGAGAATGCGTTTTTGTCGGATCTCTCGCTTCGCTCGACGCTGTTTCGGGGCGAGTTGGCCCGCACCCGGGCCGGCCTGTTCCAGTGCCAGCCCTGGACCATGGATGTCATCGACAAGCTTCTGGCGCAGTGCGATATCAGCGATGATCGGTTTATGGGCATTCATTTTCGCATTGCCCGCAGCCTTGGCATGTTGTTGAGGGGCAACTATGAGGGTTGCCAGCGGGAGCTGGATCCGTTGATTGCCGATGTGGAAACCCTTCCCCAGCAACAGCAGCCGGAGCTGATGGTTTGGTGGGGTCTGGTGGTGTTGCTGTATCACATTGACCAGGGCGATTGGCAGAATGCCTCGATGCTGGTGCCCAATACGAGTTTTCAGGCCGAGCAGGCCCGGGATTTTCTGGCCTGGAGTTTGTGCCAAACACTGGCCGGGCGGATTTCCAGTGCAAGCGGTAACCATAGCGAAGCCCAGCAGATTCTGGAGCAGGCGGTCACGGTTTCGGCCCAGTACTTCCTGTCGCACCCGGCCTTGTTGGGCTGGCGAATGCTGACCGAAAACGATCTGGCGTTGAACAACCTGGATACTGCCGAAGAGATCTGTCAGCGGGCGCTGGACATTGCCCAAAAGCCGCATATTCATAACACCTATGAGTTCTATCAATTGACGATTACGCATGCCAGACTCCTCTTGGCCCGTAAATCCTTTAAAGAAGCCGGAGCCCTGTTGGAAAAGCATTGGCCCGCCCTGGTGAAATCCGGGTATATGCCGCTGGTCGCGGAGGTCGCTTTTCTCATCAGTCAGCTTTATGGGCAATTGGCCGCCACCTTGCCGGAGCCGCACCAGTCGAAGTACCGGGGGCAACAGCAGAACTTCTTGCAGAAGGCCAAAACCCTGTGGCAGGAACAGGGAAACTCCTATCGTCTGGCCCCGCTCCTCCAACAAGAAGCTGCATCGGCCTCGTTTTAAGGTAAATTTTTAACCTTTTTCCTTTCATGAATGCTTTTTAACTGAAACGCTCCCGCAGACCCAGGAACGCGGGTAGGTTTGGGGGATTTTATGACGGATAAACATCCATATCGCCGTTCGGCCAAATTGGCCGAACGGTGAATGGGGCTGACACGACCGTGTGGCCAAATTGGCCACACGGTAAATGGGGGTATGATTCCGTACGGACATTTTGGCCGTACGGCAGATCGACATTCATATCGCCGTTCGGCCAAATTGGCCGAACGGTGGATGAGGCTGACACGACCGTGTGGCCAAATTGGCCACTCGGTAAATGGAGGTATGATTCCCCGTAAGGTGAAGTCGCCCCTAAGAGGCAGAGGTTAAGCTGTGGGTTGGATATCGGCGTAAGCATCGTCATCATGTGGGTTGAGCCTTGGCTTTTGGGGCTTTTTTTGTTTATATTCCCAAACTCAAGGCATTCTAAACCCACCTTAAGACTTTCTTAATGATTTAGAGGGACTTTTCGCCTTTAAAACACATTCAACGCGATAGTGATGGGCTAGGTCAGGTTGCCGCGACGTTCCTGATCCCGTTCGATAGCTTCAAACAAGGCTTTAAAATTGCCTTTTCCAAAGCCTTCGGAGCCTTGGCGCTGGATGATCTCGAAGAAGAAGGTTGGGCGGTCCTGGATGGGTTGGGTGAAAATCTGGAGCAGGTAGCCTTCTTCATCGCGGTCGATGAGGATGCCAAGCTTGGCCAGTTCGGCCAGGGGTTCGGCAATATCACCGACGCGCTGGGCAATGTCATCATAATACGCTTGGGGTACGGTCATCAGGTCCACACCGTTTTGTCGGAGGGCCGAGACGGTTTCGATGATGTCATCGGTGGCAATGGCAATGTGCTGGGCACCGGCGGAGCCATAGTAGTCCAGGTACTCCTGGATCTGGGACTTGCGTAACCCGGCAGCCGGTTCGTTGATGGGCATTTTGACAGAGCCCGAGCGGTTGGCCATGACCTTGGAGACCAGGGCCGAATACTGGGTGCTGATGTCCTTTTCATCGAAATGGCGTAGGACATAGAAGCCAAAGACCGATTCGTAGTAGCGGACCCAGTGATCCATAAAGCCGGTTTCCACGTTGCCCACAATATGATCGACCCGCTTGAGGCCCGTGGACCGACCCGGCACATGCAGGGGCTTAAACCCGGGCTCATACACCCCTTGATACCCTTCTTTGCTGACCAAGGTATGGGTGGTGTCGCCATAGGTGGCCAGGGTCGCCTTGGTCACCACACCAAATTCGTCTTCCAGGGTGATGGGGGCTTGAACCGACGTGGCGCCCCGGTCAACGGCCAGGCGATAGGCCGCCTCAACATCAGACACCTTCATGCCGATGTCTTTCACGCCGTCCCCATGGCGCTGGACATGGAGGCTGGCCGGATGGTCCGGTAACAGGGCCGAGGTCACCACGAACTGGATATTGTTCTGGCGAAGAAGATAAGAGGCCGTCTCCCGATAGCCGGTTTCCGGGCCGCGGTAGGCCACAATGTCAAAGCCGAAAAGCTTGTTGTAAAAGTAGGCCGCCTGCTTGGCGTTGCCCACATAATACTCGATGGCGGCAAAGTCCGAAACCGGAATTTCGGACACGGATGTCGAGTTGGCGTTGGGGTTGGTCATGGGCGGGGTCATGGGTTCCGTGGTCATCATCATCCTATCCCTCCAGAGGTTTCCGGCCCCATGGGCATGGCGTCGGGCCGGGATCAATGAATACTATCGCGATGCTCTTATCAAAGCGCAAACAAAGCCGTTTGACTATCCACCGGGGCGCCCATGGGGCACGAGGCCCTCGGGGGCGTAGGTGCACATGAAGTCTTCAAACTCGCCGACGGCCACCTGGACCAGTTGGGGCAGTTGGGGCTTCAGGGTGTCGTAAAAATGGCGGGCCAGGTTTTCGCCGGTAGGGGCAAAGTCATAGCAGGCATTCAAGTCCTTGTCATGGGGCAAGAGCTTTCGGACCCGAGGGACCAAGTCGAAATAATTGAAGACAATACCGGGCTCGGCCAAGGTGTCGGAGCCCAGCGTGACACGCACCACCCAGTCGTGGCTGTGGGGCTGGGGCCGAAGGGTATCGAGCGAATGGGTCGCCGTGAAACGTTCGGTCAGCGTAACGTAATACATACGGCAGCTTAGCGAAGCACAAAGGCCTGCTGGGTTTCGATGGTATCAAGCCGCCGAGGTTCCGGGTATTCCAAGCGATAAATGGCGGCTTGGCCACGGGATTCTTCGACCGAAAATTCCACCTTGCGAATGGCCGCAGTCGGATATTGGGCCTTCAGGGCTTGCAGGGTGCGGTGGCACAGGTATTGGCCCAAGCGCTCGGCACTGGTGTTGGGCACCGGCAGGACAATGACATCGCGCATGGGAATGACCCAGCGATCGCCGTTCTGGTAGGTGGCCTGGATGTGGTTGTCATCCAACTGCGTGACCGTTAGGTATTTGCTGAACTGGGGCAGCAGGGTACGGTGATCAATCTCATCGCACACGGCTTTGACCATGGGTTTAATGTGCAAAAAGTCGATAAAAATATCGTTTTCAGCGTCCAAGATCCCTTCAATCTGCATTTGCACCTGATAGTTGTGCCCATGCAGTTCTTCCCGGCTGCCGTCTTCAAAAATCAAAAAGTGGGCTGCGGCAAAGTTGAAGTATTCCTTGTAGATTCGAATGCCAAAGGTTTCCATCGCGAGGGTTTCCTGTGGGTTGGCTGTTGCTTCAGGCTATTGTAGCCCAAGGCCACACGCATGCCAAGCCAAAGGGGGCAGCCCCACTTTTCCGGTACGTGAGTGCCATGGTGCGACTCTGAATAAGAACCTGTGCGCCTAGGCGTGTTCGGAAATAACCTGCTCCAGAATATCCACGGCCGTATCCACGTCTTCGGCATCAATCACCAGAGGCGGGCTGAAGCGGATGGTGTTTTCACCGCAGCCCAGGATCAAGAGGCCTTTTTCAAAGCACTTGTCCACAATGGTATCCCGCAAGGCCGGAGCTTTAGCTTTGGTCTGCTTGGATTCGATGACCTCCAGCCCAATCATCAGCCCGCGACCGCGCACTTCACCCAGGCAATCGTAGCGAATCACCAGCTCCTGCAAGCGGGTCATCATATATTGGCCTTGCTGGGCACTGTTTTGCAGCAGGCCGTTTTGCAGCAGATCCATCGTCGCCAAGGCAGCGGCACAGGACACGGGGTTGCCGCCAAAGGTCGTGGCGTGGCTGCCCGGAGGCCAATCCATCACATGAGCCTTGGCAATAATGGCCGCGAGCGGCATGCCTGAAGCAATGCCCTTGGCGCTGGTCATAATGTCCGGCTCAATGCCGTCATATTCGCACGCCCACATCTTACCGGTGCGCCCCATACCGGCCTGGACTTCATCGGCAATGAGCATGATGCCGTATTCGTCACACAACTGGCGCAGGCCCGGCAACCAGTTCTTGGGTGGCACCACGTAGCCGCCTTCGCCCTGCACCGGCTCCACGAGAATCCCGGCCACTTCGTCCGGGTGCGTAATCATTTTGAACAGATAGTTGCGGATGTAATCCAGGCAGGCCTCGGCTTCGGCTTCCGGCGTGCTTTGCCCGAAGAACGGGCGGTAAGGATAAGGGTAATGGGCATGAAGCACGTTGGGTAGAAACGGCGCAAAGTGCCGACGCTGCATATACTTGCTGGCCGTCACCGACATGGCCCCATAGGTGCGCCCATGAAAGCTGCGAAAGAACGAAATAATGTTGGGCCGCTTGGTATGCGAGCGGGCCAGCTTGAGGGCCCCTTCCGTGGCCTCGGCCCCGGAGTTGCCGAAAAAGACTTTTTTCGGTGTCGATCCGGCCGAGGTTTCATCCAGGCGTTGGGCCAACTCGGCCATGGGCGCATAATAGAAGTCCGTACCACTCATGTGGAGAAACTTTTCAGCCTGCTCCTGAATGGCCTTGACCACCTTGGGGTGGCTGTGCCCGGTGGAATTCACCGCAATCCCGGCACAAAAATCCAGGAACCAGTTACCATCCAGATCCTGCACCATGGCCCCTTCCCCCCGGGCAATGGCAAAGGGATAACCCCGGGTGTAGGAAGGAGAAATGTATTTCTGATCCTGCTCGATGAGGGCTTTGACCTGGGGACCCGGCAACGGGGTCGAAATGATGGGGCGCTTAGGGGCAGTGGTGGTTTCTGGCATGGGGCTTCTCCTTTCCTCGACGTTCCCTCCTTAAGGGCTAATGGAATGGTATCAGAAAATTACCCAAAAATTGACCCACCTGCCTGAGGGTCTGTCCTGGATGAGCTTCCGGCCCAGGGTTGACATGTCCGGTCGGGGCTTTTATGATTTCCATACTTACGGTGTGTTTTGCACATCCCTTCCTGGGGCATTAGCGCAGTTGGTAGCGCGTCTCAATGGCATTGAGAAGGTCAGGAGTTCGAATCTCCTATGCTCCACCAGTTTTAGACATCGGAATCTCCCGCAACCTTCTCAGTTTCAGAAATTGGGAAATAATTTTGGTGCGTTTCCCTATATAGATTATGTAGATGAACATAACAAAAGGGAAACTCACACGATGCGTGGAAAACGACGAATCAGCCCAACTTCAAAACAACTTCAAAATTCTAAGAATGCTCTGATGAATAGTGGTGCAGCTTGCTATACAGTTGCCGAAGCCGCTCAAATCTTGGATAAATCCATTCAAACCATCACCAATTGGTGTAAAACAGGAAGAATCCAAGCTCTTCCTGTTCCATTTGGACTTAAAGTCACTTGGCAAATTCCTCAAATCAGCATTGAACTCATTAAACAACAAGAAAAGGTCAAAGAAGCTCGTAAAAACAGCTTTACGCCTATAAAAGATACTGAAAAACAGCTCGATTTACTGCCAGTATTCGATAAGGCTTGCTTAAATGGAGTCATTGGCGGGAGATCCTTCAGTGAAAGAACCATTGAGGTCAATCACTACTATATCGACAAGTTTCTCAATAAGTATGGTGTCGCCAATTCAAAGACCTTAAAACAAGAGCTAGCCGATATTCATCCTGAACTGTTTGCCAAAAGAGAGAAAACCTGGACTGCTTTACGGTGCTTTATGAAATGGATGGTCGATGAAGGTTTTGCTGATGTCAGAATCCTTGAAGGATTCCCTGACAAACCTAAAAGACATAAACCGCCCAAAAGGACTTCTTTAACGGAAGAACAACTTGATCAAATGGAAGCTGCTTGTAAGAACATTTACGAAAAGACGGTTGTAATTGTCCTCTCTCAAACAGGTATCCGTTCTGGGGAATTCTGTAACCTCAGATGTGAGGACATTGATCTGGAGAATCGTGTCCTTTATATAAGGAAAGCCAAATGGGGTAAAACCCGTAAAGTCGCTTTGACCCGTAAAGCGGCTGAGACGTTACAGGCGTATCTTGAAGAGCATCCTCGTAAGCCCAAGGATAGGATGTTTTTGAACAGCTTGGATAAACCGCTTCATCGAGATGGTTTAATCAATCGATTAAGGAGAATTGGGCAAAGAGTTGGCGTTCATGCTCACCCTCATGCCATGAGAAGAGCTTTTGTAACCATTAACATTGCCAAAGGACGAAGTATCGTTGATATTCAGGTGCTTTGTGGACATACGAGAATCTCTACTACAAGAGAATACTGTCAAACCACGAATGATGATGCGGTTAGTCGGATGAAAGATTGGGATTAGGATATTCTCAGTAACAGGCTCATAGAAGCTCTGACCTACCAAGGCTTAGCCATGTGTATAATGAAGAAGAGGCACCTAGCCTGAAGCTGATGGTGTCCTTGATTGAATTCTCAGTATTTGATTGTCGAGTTTGTTGGAGCAAGGAGCATAAGTAGATGGAAGAACAGACCTTAGAAGAAGAGCTGAAGCAGAAGAGGCATCTTGAATACCCTTTTATAGATTTAAGTGGTCATCATACCATATATGCTAGCTTTTCTGACATAATGAGAGAGTTATCTGAGCATTGTATAGGCTTAAACAGAGTCTCTATTATTGTAGATTGTGTGCATAAAAATCCTAAATACCCACCAACGAAGGATAATTTTAAAGATTCTCAATATTATAGTGCTTTTGTATGGCCTGTAGAGAGTGGATATAGTGCTATGAAGCAAATGAGAGCATTCTCTTTCAATTGTATTGACCTTCCCCAAGAGCTATGCTATCCACATCTTCATGAATTTATTTATGATTTTAGCCATGATCCAGAAGATTATACTCATCTTATAGGCTATGCTCGAAATTTCAAAAAAGAAATACTTGAGATTGTTCTTAAACATCAGGGTAATCATGAAAAACTTGGTAAAGCACTTGATAAAATATCTGACCAAGTAGATAAAGAGCAAGGTGATTTCTCATTCGGTGCTATATGGAGTGAGCTTGAGAAAGATAATTATGTAACACTTCAAGAGACTTGGTGGCATCTCACAGATAAAGGAATTCAATATCTGAATGATCTCCAATGATGACATCGAAATACTCCCCATGAGACTCTAAGGTGGTTTAAAAACTATCCTCGCATTATTTATTAAACAAAAACAATGGGTCACTTTTTTAAGGTGACCCACCTGTGCTCTTACTGCTCTGCCCATACTTTAAGGCGGTTAAAACTTATATAATACTCGCCTTTTTCTTCAAGGGTTTGCGTTATATAAGCCCTCGCATAACTTTTACCTATTGCTGTGATTTCATAATCGGGGAGATTCCCACACTCATCATCAAGAAACCCTAAGTTAGAGAGTTTTCTTGTTAATTTATGAGGAAATCGTGTTTTATCATCGAAAGAATCCCGAGGTAATTTATCGAACATAAAACCGCAATAAAGATCCTCAGGAAATCTATCGGTCATGTAATATATTGCTAGCATATCCCACTCACTTTTTGTAAGTGTTACGCCCACATTTATTTCAATATCAGGATTGTCTAACATTGATTTTATTCCTTTTTTTGCTACTGCCTCAGAACCCAACCAATTCCCCAAAGCCAGCTACCTGTTAGGTCAATTAGAACAAGAGAAATCGCTTGGCTTTTTCCTTGTTTTCACAGAACTCTCGAAACTCCTTAAAAAAGTCGTCAACATCATGCTTGGTTAATAGGATGAATATATCGCTGTCCTTTATTACCACCTGTCTTCTTGTTTGGCTAGGGTGCATAATCGTGCAAACAACGGAATCAAAACGGATTGCACCATAATCATGAGTGAAATAATAATTTTTCATACAAATACTCCTATATTTTTTCTAACTCAGTCCCCAACCAATCCCCCAAAGCCAGCTACCTTAGCTAATTAGTGGGATTAAATCCAAGGCTCATCATCTACAAATGAAAAGTCATCATCATCGCTTTCTGTATTTGACTCCTCAGGTAAGTCCTCACTAACCGGCTGTTGGATAGGCTCATCAAAAATTGGCTCTGGAGGAGATGTTGTTTTCTCCACAACCGTTGTCTCCATGCCTGGGTATTCACGCAAAACATTAAAGTATTCATACCAATCAATCCGAGAGATGAACTGGTTCGCTATTGCCATTTCTTCTTCTGTAAGAGGCTCAGAAGGCTTCCAGTTAATTTGGTACTGAGTTGAATAGCTTTGACCAGTATAAGAAACCCGAAAAGTATAATCTTTCCATACATCAAAGCCCCCTAATTCTTGCATGTATTTCATTTCATGCTTAGGTGAGAGAATATATACCTTTGGACTGTCTTCGTGCCAAACGATAGCAAGGTATTTACGTTGCCGTTTCAGACCTTGAGTACAGCCGGGACAATTTTGGGGTAAACAATCATATCGAACAGACTGCTTCCCTAATCCTGATGAATGGTAAGTAAACGCAACCGGCTTGGTTAAAACACGGTAAATAACTGGCTGGCCAGCTCGAAGGACTAGCTCA
>JBGUGD010000010.1:0-92882 GCA_041697335.1 Vampirovibrionaceae bacterium NZW_1234
AGGCCTTGGTTTTGACAAGGGACACGTAATCCAAAAGAATAAAGCTTTTCAGGACAGAGCGGAGCACGGTCGCCAGAAAGCCGAAGAGCAGCAATACATAACTGGCAAACGTCCAGTTACAATTAACCTCTGGAATTTGCGAGAGCGCTCGGGTCACTCCCAGGCTCAGCACTAACAGATAGAGCTTGCTGATGCCGCGTAATGAGGCTTGAATAACGGTCCGTTCCACACCCAACTCCTTTGCCATGGTGTATCGGGTCGTATGCCCCATTATAGTGGTCTTCGGGGCATAAACCTGCTCAAGGAGTCGGAAATCCTATAAATAAAGGACCCGAACCAAAAAGGTTCGGGCCTGATCAGAATGGATTTGTAAACTCGTGATGTCAGAGCAGCCTAGGACTTCAAGGCCGGTTGATTCACGGCATTAATGGCCGATCCGGCTTTGAACCAGTTGATTTGCTCATTGGTCATCGAGTGTTTTAAGGTCAGCTCCAAGGTGGAACCATCGGCCTTGTGGACTTTCATGGTCACAGGCTGACCTTGTTTCAAATTGCTCAAGTCAACAATATCAACCCGATCGTCTTTGTTCACCTGGTCATAATCAGCCGGGTTCTCAAAAGTCAGGGGCAGAATCCCTTGCTTCTTGAGGTTGGTTTCGTGAATCCGGGCAAAGCTTCGAGCAATAACTGCTTTTACGCCTAAGAGCCGTGGCGACATCGCCGCATGCTCACGGCTGCTCCCTTCACCGTAGTTTTCATCGCCTACAATGACGCAACCGCCAATGCTTGGGTTGTCTCGGTACTCCATGGCTTTCAGCGCCCAAGGAGATGCATTTCGATCTACACCCAGAACATTCATTTTAACAGGTTCTGCTCGTTCACCGGTGGCTGCATCTACAGCCCCGAGCATCATATTATAGCTGATGCCTGACAGGTGACCACGGAGAGGTAACCAGTCTTTGCCGGCAGGAGAGATATGGTCTGTCGTGGTTTGCCCCTTGGTTTTGAGCAGAACCGGCAGGCTTACAAAGTCGTTGCCGTCCCAAGGTTTAAAGGGTTCCAGCAATTGCAAGCGAGGGCTTGCCGGGGAAATATCGACTTGCTGATTCTTCCCGTCAGTGGCCGGTGCCACATAGCCATCGGCTGTAATCACAAAACCTTTGGGGGGGATATCGGGTGCAGTCGGTGCCTCCAGGGCGACGCCATCCACTTTGTCTTTAAAGGGATTGGCTTTCAAGTCGCCGGTTAGAGCGTACCAGAATACCATGGCTGGGCTGGTGAGAAACGATAAGGTTTCGGCCCGACCATCATTACGTCCTGGGAAGTTGCGGTTAAAGGAACTCACAATGGAGTTGGCCTCGCCGGGTTTCAAGTCAGTCCGATCCCAGTTCCCAATACAGGGACCGCAGGCGTTGGCCAGGACAAGGGCTCCCACATCGGCCAAATCTTGTAATTGGCCGTTTTCTTTAATGGTTTCCAGGACCTGCTGAGAACCTGGTGTAATGAGGAGCTTTGTTTTGAGTTTCAAGCCTTTTGCCTTGGCTTGACGGGCAAGATTTGCCACGCTTTCCAAGTCTTCAAACGAAGAGTTGGTACAACTTCCAATCAATGCGGCGCTCGGTTGTGCCGGATAACCTTCTTTGGTCACTGCTTCGGCAAATTGTGACAAGGAGCGAGACAAATCCGGGCGGTGGGGGCCGGTGATCTGCGGCTCCAGCTCAGACAAGTTGATCTCAATGACCTCGTCGAAGTATTTTTCCGGGTGAGCTTCCACATCGGCATCAGCCCGGAGTTGATCCTGATGGGCCTTGGCTAATTCAGCAATATGCTCACGCCCTGTGGCGTTCAAAT
Organism: Vampirovibrionaceae bacterium NZW_1234; assembly: GCA_041697335.1. GTDB lineage: Bacteria > Cyanobacteriota > Vampirovibrionia > Vampirovibrionales > JAGQHJ01 > JBGUGD01. Next base: position 1,851 of record JBGUGD010000010.1, read on the forward strand.
AGGCATGGCTCCGCTCATCATAGGGGAAAATCGAGCTGGTTGCGCCAAGTTCCGCACCCATGTTGGTAATGGTGGAGCGTCCGGTAGCGCTGATAGAGGCCACGCCAGGGCCAAAATATTCCATGATTTTGTTGGTCCCACCTTTGGTGGTCATTTTGCCCAACAAGTGAACAATAATGTCTTTGGGGGTGGTCCAGCCCTTCATTTCGCCTGTGAGCTTAACCCCAACGAGTTTCGGTGCACGGACCTCCCAGGGCAAGCCTGCCATGGTTTCCGCTGCATCTGAGCCGCCGACACCAACAGCGATCATACCTAAGCCACCGGCGTTGGGAGTATGGCTGTCAGTCCCGATCATCAAGCCGCCAGGGAAGGCATATTTCTCCAGGACGACCTGGTGAATAATCCCACTACCCGGTTGCCAGAAGCCAATACCGTATTTGGCAGCTGCCGATTTTAGGAAGTTGTAGACTTCGGCGTTCTCTTTGACTGCCCGTTGCATATCTTCTTCGACACCGGACTGCGCCCGAATCAAGTGGTCGCAGTGAATGGTTGAGGGAACGGCTGCTTCTGTGCGCTGGGCTTGCATGAACTGTAGCATGGCCATCTGGGCAGTGGCGTCCTGCATGGCAACCCGGTCCGGTCTGAGAGCCAGGGTGGACTCTCCACGAGTGACTTTTTCTGGGTAACGCTCAGAATCCAAGTGAGCGTAAAGTACTTTTTCAGCCAGCGTCAGCGCATCCCGACCCAGCATTTTGCGAGCCTTGGTGTGCGACGCTTCAAAACTGTTGTAGAGCTTTTCAATGCGTTTTTCCATATCGTGTTCGAGTGTTGCCATGGCGATACCATCCTGATGACTATGACTCCTAATGCTGTTACTATACAAAAGACTTGCCCAAGGTTCAACGAATTTGGCTGTCCATTGCCGTAAAAACTCGGGAATCCAGCGCTGCCAGAAGGTGGGGGGTGTTGCTTTAGCGATGGGCTTGTTGGGCTTGGGGGAAACAATTGCCAGTTCCTGAGGTGTTAGAACCTTTAATTCAAATCGTCGGGGAGGTTGTTGGCTCCGAAACCGAAGGCTTGAGGCTCTAGTCGGCCGATACCCCTGGTCGGCTACAAATATGGATGTGGCTGTGTGTTGGACACCAAGCATGGTGTTTTTCTCCCCCATTCCTCACTTAAACAGATGTTTATATGTAATAACAATACAGCTTCTCTAAAACATGCATTGGCGTCAATCGATATCCCCATAACTTGAAGCTTAGGTTTTTGAAGGGAGCATAATTTGAATTAGAGCGCTTTCAGGCGTTTGAGTCCTGGTGCTTGGCTGAGGCATGCCTCTAACATGGCCTCTGCATGTTTTTCCATGCCAACAGGCATAAAGTGGAAGCCGCCCGCGCAGGGTGTAAATTCAGCCACCAAGTCAGCGCAGTAGGCAATGCTTTCCTGAATGGGATTGGACGAGCGTTCCAGAATCTCAATAAAGCTATTTGGGATTTCAATGCCAAGAATTTTTTGGTTCATGAACCGGGCAAAGTCCGCCGATTTCGGTGGGATAATACCCACCATCAGTTTAGGGGGATCGCATTTAACCCGATCCGAGAGCGTGGCGATGACCTCACAGGCATCTATCAAGGTTCGCAAATCATAAACGGGTTGGGTTTGTAAAAATTTTACGCCCAGGGTGAGCTTGTACTGTAGGCGATGAAGTTGGGCCTCTCGAGACATACGATGGGGATTCAGGGCAGCCCCATAACAAAATGCGGTGCCTCCTTTTTTAAAGTCTTTTCCTGTGGCATCTTTACCTTCGTTTAGCGTCTTGATGAGATCTAAAAGACGTAGCGCATCCACATGAGAGACTTGTTTGGCCACTTCGGCCTGATCGCCAATTTTGATGGGATCACCCGTCAGCCCCAGGATAGTATGGATGCCCATGGCCCAGGCTCCTAAAAGATCGGCTTGCAAAGCCAAGACATTTCTGTCTCGACTGGTCAATTGCCAAACGGCTTCAACACCCAGTTCATCCTGCAAAATTTTGGCGGCTGCCAGGGAACTCATTTTTAAAATGGAGCGTTGGCAGTCAGGGACGTTGATGGCATCAACCTTATCTGCAATGGGACGAACATAATTTAAAAATTGAGTGACATCCGTTCCTTTGGGGGGAGAGAACTCCACGGTAATGGTGTGATTTTTGGACGCAACTTTTTTGGGAAATACAGCGTGTGACACAGCGGTTACTCTTCTACAAATCCAGATCGTGATTCTATTGTACACAATCCCGCCGTGGCTGCTTAGGGGATGTTTTGAAAGGCTTCTTCTGACTGGATATCGTTCTCCTTGATGAAAGGCGTTGGCCGGGGTTCTTCAAGACTGGGTTCATCGGTATGCATGATGGGTGTCCCTGTAGAAACGGTTTGTTCTTGAATGGTTTGGTCTTCGGGGAGGGGCTTCTGAGGTTTTGATTCCGGTAATATTCCAATCACAACAGGTTTCACACGTTTTTGCTTTAGGGCTGTTTGAAGGGCCAATTTGTTAATTTGCGCTTGGGGATAGGTTGTGATGAGGGTTTTGTACAATTGGGATACCCCGGGCTCCCCTTTCTTAAGATAGTCTGGATGGACGGCCATCACCAATTGGTTTCCCTGTTTATCGACCGGTGCAACGTCGTATACAACAGAAACCGGTGTCCCAATCCGAATCTGGCTGTAAAGGTCTTCAGCATCCGGAATTTTCATACGTACACAACCATGGGAGCTAAAGCGTCCGACTGAACCTGGATTATCGGTCCCATGTATGCCGTATTCTCCGCCTTGATGAGTTTTAAATCCCATCCAACGGGTTCCTAAGGGATTGCTTTTTCCGGGTCGAATGCGGACTTGGCCAGGTTGCAGATAAGGATTTTCCCAGCCCGGATTCTTGATCATATTGATAATGCGGTAGTTCCCTAAGGGGGTCTGAAACCGGGGGCGTCCTACACCGACCGGATAGCGTTTGATGAGATCTCCTTGAGCCGAATAAAGCGACAAGTGTCGTGTTGCCGTGTTAATGACAATGCGTTTGTCTGGTTCCACCAAAGGGTCGTGTGCCGCATAGACCCATGTTGTGAGTGACAAGCACCCGAGCAACAGGATCCATGCGACACGAAAATGCCCGATGATTCTAAGCTTCCAGCGAAATTGCACCCTGGGGGAATGGATGATCGACACCCCCTACCAGTAGCCTCGGGTGTATCCCGTGGGTCGTTCTTGTTGTGCGGGTGAATCGTTATATACCGGCTCGGGATCCACCGGGGTGGTGTAAGCCGTACTGTAATTAACAATGCTGTTCAATTGTTGTGAGGTCGACGCAATATTGGTGACACCGGGTTCATGTAGGGTCCCGGAGGCTACTACCGAGCCGTTGGCGTCGTTGACATTGTAGGCCACTGTTTCTGACATCACACTGTCGCGATCCATGTAAAAGGTGCGCTCTGAATATCCAGGGACCACGTGACTTACCCCATAGTCTGGAATGTTAAAGGTAACCGGTCCGCCTGAGGGATTCACAATGTGGAAGAGAATATAAGGCCCTTGAATATAGCGTTGTACCGGTATACTGGGTGAACTGGTGGTGACGGTCGTGGTGGGTTGTGCCACGGTGGTTTCTAACACTTGTGTGCATGTGGCGCTACCCGGAGGGCAATTGGTGCTGACGACGGTTGTACCCGCACTGCTCATAACGGGTTGACCCACAACCACCTGTTCAACGGTTTGGGCCTGGGCCATTACGGGGAGGCTCGCAAGGCTAGCCAGGGCTAAGCCAATCGCAAAATGTCTTCTCATGGTTGATTCCTCACTTGCTTGCTTCTTTTGTCTGCATACGATATCCAGGGTGTTTGCCTAGAAGGGTGATCGCTTTACGTTGTCGACGAGCGGTAACACACCGATATCGATAGTCATCTGACGGTTTTTTCAAGTTTAACAAGCTTTCAGGGCGATTTAATCCGTAAGTCAGGTACCGCCACCTGCCGGATAGCGCCAACCTCAACTACAAACGCAATTCATATCCAAAACTTCCCAAAAAAAATCCCTGTAAATGTGATTCACAGGGTGGGACATAGGCTGGGGTTAAACTTGAACCTTTGATGTGGACCAAAGATTCCTTGGGGTGTGGGCTATGGGTTTCCTAACTCTCGTTTCCTACAATAATAAAAACAATCAAAAGATCTGGATTGCTTCAATAGCCCTTATCTGTAACAAATCGTAATAATAAAGCCTTGGAGGATGCGGAATGCTCAGTTGGATTTTGGATTTATGATAATAAAATAGGAGTACATGGGTGGATCAATTTGCGAGGCCCGTGAACGAATGGTATTGAAAATTGGAGAGACAAAATCCCATGGGTCCCAACCAAGCCAATCCGGAAAAATTGATGTTGTTTTTGTTTCCGTTGATTACCTTGAGCCTGTTTATTGCGGGTATTGTGGTGTTTAAACTGGTGCCAATGCTATTTAGCGGTGGCCAATAAGCCTGTCACGCTCTTTTGGTGGGGTGGACAAGCTGTTGAATTAAAAATTACGAAACCTGAGGGATTTTCGATGACGGGGGCTTGGGTTTTGTGCGGGAGCATGGCATAATAACTTTACCCTGAGGTTGTGGCCTTTCGTTTTGACTCTACACCATATAAAACGGGAGTCCAACTCGCTGGTGATGCCGTAAGCCAACATTTTGGTTGGAAATGAATACTCGCCACGGTGGACACCCCCCTGGGAGACCAGGAGTTTCAAAACACAGGTCACATTCAAGCCTCAGGGTTTTCTTTTGCCCAAGCTTTATAAAACCCACACAACTGAAATGTCGTGTTGAAGAAAGCGGCATTGGCTAATTTTGTACGTTCGCGAATTGGGTTAGGGTATTTCTCGCCTCTCGAAGCCGTTGTGCCGCCATGAGCGGACTTTCATTCAAGGCTGTAATATGACCCATTTTGCGCCCGGGCTTGGGTGTTTTCTTACCGTATAAATGGAGTTTGATTTCAGGGAAACGACATAAAGCTTCCCAATCTGGTTCTCCTTCCGTAGGCCATAGGTCTCCCAAGAGATTGGCCATGGCAGAGGGGCGTACCCAATCACATCGGCCTAAAGGTAAGCCACATATTGCTCGAAGTTGTTGTTCAAATTGGCTGGTCAGGGCGCCTTCGATGGTTAAATGTCCGGAGTTATGCGGGCGTGGAGCAAGTTCATTGATGAGTAGCCGATGGTCTTCAGTGAGGAAGAACTCAACACATAGAACACCGACCATCTGGAAGGCTTCCATGATGGACTGGGTCAGGTGAAGGGCTTGCTGCTCCACAGCGGGTGAAATCTGAGCTGGGGCCATGGAGACGTCTAAGATATGGTTCACATGCTGATTTTCAATGGGTGTGTAAGCTGCAAATTGCCCTTGGGGGGTTCGAGCTCCGATAACGGAAATTTCCTTTTCAAAGGCAACGAACTGCTCCAGGACGGCTTCGGCCTGCCCAATGGCCTGATAGGCCGATGGGGCATCGTCGCGATGACGAATGACACATTGGCCTTTACCATCATAGCCAAACCCGGCGGTCTTGAGCACCGCCGGTGTTCCGATGGTTTTTACCGCTTCCAAGAGACTGTCTAAAGAGCGGATGGCCATAAATGGGGTGACGGGGAAACCGTTTTCAAAGAGAAATGTTTTCTCACGCAAACGATGCTGGGTGGTTGAAAGGACATCTGGCTGAGGAAAGACGGGTGTGAAGGTGCTTAATAGTTCCAGGGCTGTACTGGGAATATTTTCAAACTCCAGCGTGATGACATCAGTCGCTTGGGCAAAGGCAGTGAGGGCGTCGATGTCATCATATTCAGCTACCGTTTCAGCGTGACATATCTGTCCGGCGGGGCTGTCTGAATCCGGGGAGTATACATGGGTTCGATAGCCCATGCGTGTAGCACACAGAGCCAGCATGCGTCCCAACTGACCGCTACCGACAATGCCAATGGTTCTGCCCGGGAGAATAGGGTCTAAGAGAGATGACATGAGGTCATGACCTCTTGGGTCTGTCGGGTCCGGTAGGCGTCCAGTTTGTTTCGGAGGGCCGGATTCGAGGTTGCTAGAACACTAATGGCCAACAATGCTGCATTGATGGCGCCGGCTTGCCCAATAGCCAAGGTCCCTACCGGAACCCCTTTGGGCATTTGCACGATGGAGAGTAAAGAATCCATACCCTTGAGGCTACGGCTTTCAATGGGGACGCCAAACACAGGTAGCAAGGTTTGTGCAGCGGTCATACCCGGTAAATGCGCTGCACCACCTGCACCGGCAATGATGACCTTGATACCGCGACCTTCGGCGGAGGTCGCAAATTCGGTGAGCCATTGTGGTGTGCGGTGTGCTGAAACAACCAAACATTCATGAGGGACTTCAAAATCGGTCAAGATATCCGCACAATGGCGCATGGTGTCCCAGTCGGACTGACTACCCATAATGACAGAAACGTGGGGAGAGGCGTTCATCCATGACCCTTTCTATGCCGGTTGATGTGTGCGTGCCGATGATCCTGAGGCCGCGCGACCTAATCGATCTGCGACGCCGGTCCAAGACCCTTCAGTAGGAACGACTTCTACCAGTATTGTACGGCAACCCAATTGGTCCAGGTAAAATAAGTTGGCATAAAGCTGTTTCGCGTAACCTGGAGCATCTTTTGGGGCTTGTACCCAATGTATATTGGGATTATCCATGGGTTTGGGCTGACGTGATAGAATCCCCAGAGGGCCTTTATCACTGGCCAAACTGGCTATACGTGCCGGGAGGTTTTCTAATGTCACCAATTCTACAGGGCTTCGGGGGGCATAATGACTGTTTAAGGTTCCCGGGGCTCTTACATCGGAACGAGGCAATATTGACGAGGCTAATGCAGTAACCTGTGCTGTAAGGACCCGGTGAATTTCCGCTTCTGTTAACATGCCGGGACGTAAAATACATGGGGTACCCCCAGAAAGATCGATAATGGTTGATTCAATCCCCACATGGCAGGGACCACCATCTAAAATCATTGGGATAGCATTGCCTAAAGCATGGCAGACTTGTTCCGGTGTGGTTGGGCTAAGACATCCGAATTTATTGGCAGACGGAGCTGCAATTCCGCCTTGAAACTGTTCTAAGAGGGCGAGGGTTAATGGATGATTGGGGATCCGCAGTCCAATGGTGTCTTGTCCTCCTGTAATCCGGGATGAAACATGAGGGGCCTTTTTTAAAATCAACGTCATAGGCCCTGGCCAAAAAGCCTCTGCCAGTTGATAAGCACTGTCAGGAATGTCGATAGCCCACTGGGAAAGCTGTTGCACATGGGCCAGATGCACGATAACCGGATGATGGGTCGGTCGGCCTTTAACCGTGTAAAGCCGCTCCAAGGCCGCTTCATTGGACGCATCGGCCCCCAATCCATAAACCGTTTCCGTGGGAATGGCCACCAGTAGACCTTGTTGGAGTAAGGTCAACGCTTGATCAATATTGGAAGAGACTACAGGATCAGACGGCATAGGGTTTCACGCCTGGGTTATGGCTTGGTTAGGGCTTGGTTAGGGCAGTATAATGTGTTCTTCCTATAAAACACATCTGGCATTCTTATTATTGCCTAAGACTCTATCATACTCAAAACAGACCCGAGTGCCTATGCTTCGCTCTATTGTTCCGTATTTATCGCTCATGTGAGCGCACGTATCAACAGCTTTGACTGTGATTTCGGGCTTCAAAATGCTTTAATCTTTTTTGAAAAGCTGAAGCAGCAACAAGGATTGTGCCAAATTATTGGCCGGGGGAGGAGGTGGTTGCCTCCGTTGTGCTGATAAGGCCCTTAAACGATTGAGATCCAGCTGTGGGTAGTTATTAATGCTTCGACTTGGTCGTTGTGGCGCCATGCGTCTCATCAAATCTTGTTCTGCGGCTGCATTGGAGCTGTAGGCAATATCGAAAGGGTTTCCATGTTTCCAAAGCATTCTTGCAATATCTTGGCCCACCAGCCTGTTTAGGAAGCCACCAGGTCCTGCGTTTCCGAGTCCATAAGTTGAGTCTTGGCGTTGGGCTTGTATTTGAGTGGAAAGCGCACGCTGTTGTGCTTCTCTTGCCTGAGCCATTTGAGCACCCAAAGGAGGTTGTTGCTGGGCTTGTGCGCTATTCAGCAACAAGGCAATCAAAACTTGGTTAGAAATGCCGCTGGACACGGACGCCGCTTCCTCCTGCTCTTCTTCCTTGTGATCTTCTTTCGCTTACCAAAATAAAAACGCCCTTTAAAATAAAATTGCGTTCTAAAAGATATATTATTAACATTTTTTAAATGCTTCTCGCAGGCACATAATCACGCTTAGAAAAATAAAAAGCCCTGACAATGCAGGGCTTGAAAATACTGGTAATGTTCTTAGGAATTCATGTGTGTGTAGTGTGTAAGTGTAAGACTTTTATACGGTGGTTAAATCATCATCATCGTCGTCGTTATTATTGCGAGCGCTGGTGCTGAGCTGGCTGAGCAACGAGATGAGGGAAAACGGATTGTTTTGCTGAGCGGCAAAGGGGTTATTAAATGAGGCCCCGTAAGGATTGCCAAAGGGATTGGGACGACCGAAGGGGTTGCCGCCAGCCATTTGTTGCTGGGGGACGCCGCCCAATCCACCCAAGAAGGGCAGGAGTTGTAATAGCAGGGGCAATAAACTGGCCAATTGTGGTGAATTGTTTTTGCTGCCGCTGTCGAGGTCTGCGATTTCTTTTAATTGGTCAATATCGATGTTGCTGCCACCCGTACTCACGTTATTTGCGCCAAAGCGGGCAACAAAATCGGCTTGAGTGATTAAATCGGCGCTACCACCTGTTTGATTCACATCGGCCAAAGCCAAGTGAGCAATTTCGCTCAGGGTAATGCTGGAGTCGGTTCCAGGACGGCCATCAGCATTAAAGAAATCTGGGAATAAGCCTTTTTTATCTTTGCCACCGACCACTAATGTGGCATAGAAGGAAGCCAATTTGGTATCACCGGAGGAGCGGAGTTCTAAGGCCCGGCGAGCAATTTCCCGTTTGGATAATTTTCCATTGTTATTGGTATCGGCTTTGCTAAAGTCAGCAGCGACCTGACTAAATTTAATGGACATACTCATCACACACACTCCTTAAGAATTTTCACACACACGTTCTTGGTTTGAGGCTTTTACATTACCGTTGTCTTACATAGAAATAAAAACATCCAAAAGATATAAATTGCTCATTTTAGATATACTTTTTAAATCTTGTTACAATTTGAAATATTTGATGCTTTCCGTCTGGTGCCGTCACACGGTTGCCAAAGGGCGTCTAGGAAATTTAGGTTAAAACAGGTGGTTTCCTGCGCTTCGATAAGACAGGGCGAGTAATTCAATGGGGTGCATGACTTTCATTGTCAGGCCAGCTTGACGAATACCGGACTCTAATTGCAGCATACAGCCGGGATTTCCCGTGAGCACGACATCGGCGTCTGTTCTAGCCAGATGGTGCATTTTTTCCTGTAAAATGTCCCAGCTCAACCCGGGGTGTGCCAGGTTGTACACGCCAGCACTCCCACAGCACATATCTGCCTCTGTGAGCGGGATTAGCTTCAGGTTTGGAATCTGAGTGAGAACTTGGTAGGGTTCTTGCTGAACTTTCTGGGCATGGTGTAGGTGGCATGCTGCGTGATAGGTCACGTTATAAGGGACTGGGGCCCTTTCCCCTTCGAGAGAGAGCTGGGCCAAGAGGGCCATAATATCGATGACTTTCTCTGAAAAAGCGATGGCTTCGGGGTGTTGGGTGAGCAGATGATGGTATTCCTTCAAGGTTGAGCCACAGCCCGCTGCATTCACCACAATCCAATTCGGTTGGGTTGCTAAAATGGTGTCAATGTTCTGTATTGCCAATTCGGCAGCAATGTCGGTTTCACCACTGTGATGGGCCAAGGCGCCACAGCACGTTTGTTGTGGGATAACCACTTCAAAGCCATTGGCCACCAGAACTTCAATAGTGGCCCGATGTGTGCGGTGGTATAAGGCATTCATAATACATCCGGTGAACAGGACCACCCGTCCTCGACGGTTTTGGCCAAATATTTCACCGGCCGGCAAGGGAGAACCCTGGCCAAACGTCGGGGTAAGTTGTTCTAGCCTTGCCAATGTCGTATTTTGGCCAAGTAAACCTGTTTTTCTTACAAGGGTTTGAAGACCGCTCACTGTGTACCCCCGTGTTAGGGTAGCTATCAGGTTTAACAGCTTGGGCTTCGGCAAGACGGTTCTAAGCATAAATCGGCGAAAAAGCCGTTTTAAGGGATTTTGGTGGCGAACCAGAACTTCACGAGACGCCATGAGTAGCGAATCATACTCAACCCCCGATGGGCAGGCTGTTACACAGGCTAAGCATCCCAAGCACGGGTCCAGATGATCGGACAACTGTTTCGGGTTATCCAACTCACCGTGAGCAAAAGCCCGCATAAGATAAAGACGCCCACGGGGAGATTCGGCCTCTGAGCCCGTTACACGATAGGTTGGGCATGCAGAAAGGCACATGCCGCAGTGGATACACGCGCTCAATTTATCAAAGGCATCCGGTAAATCCGGACAGGGGAGGGGCACTGCAGAATTCGCTTCAGAGTGATTTTCAGGCTGCGATGCGTTAGACGGATGTATCTGAAAATTAAGCACCATAGGGGGAGGCTCCTCCAATAGCAGGGGCTTGGGGAACGGGCATCAGAATACCATGAGGATCATACTGCTGTTTTAAACTTGTCGTCCAACGCGACAGCACAGGATTGGTTTCTTGATTATACTGATCCATCAGGTGTAGCAATGCTGCCGGGACTCTCATAACTTCGATAAACCCTTGCTGGGATTCCACCATACGTTTTAGGGCCTCTAGGGTCTCCCCCGGTGGAACATGAACGGATACCCAACGAAGCCAAAGCTGTTGGGTATGCATTGGGATGAGCATATCTGCGTTTTTTAGCTCAGCATCACTGAAAATTCGATAGGGGAAGTCCAATAAAGACTTTTGTGGCAAGGCTACACGGATGACCAGGGCCTCAGGTTCTTCGGGATGGGTCCAGTCGAGTTTATGAGTCCAACGCTGCACGGCCTGAGGGGCCAGGAACAGCTCCTGCAAATCGGTATTGAGAGATTGGGCCTCCTGATGCACCCGATCACTTTCGGTTTGCACCACGGTTTTCAAGCCGCTCAGGCTCAAAAGAACCTGCCAGCCAAAGGTGGATTTTGTGCGAAAGACAGAAAACATTTCGGCACTAGAGACCAGTTGGTTCAATTTTTGAGAGAGCCGCAAGGCATGATCGAGTTCGTCAAAATGAAACAAAAACGAGCGGGTCATTTCCGGTTTCGGTAATACCTTTAGCACGACAGATGTGATAAGGCCAAAACGGTGGTGACTTCCAATGAAAAGCTTTCCCATATCATAGCCGGTGACATTTTTGACCACCTCGCCCCCATAATGAATGAGGTGACCATCACCGGTGATGGCATGAATGCCCACCACCCACTGGCGAAGGCTACCATAGCGGGTACTTTGCAAGCTCAGCTGCTCGTTACCCAATACGCTCAATAAACTGCGATCGCCAGGGTAAGTTAATGCCAGACGTTGATCCTGGCCCTCCAGGGTGCTTGCGAGCTGGTCTATGCGTATGCCGCTCTCGATGGTAATTAAATGCTCTTCAGGACGATAGGAGAGTGTGCGGTTTAGGGGGGAAAGATCCAGTAAGACGGCATTTGGCCTCGTTGTGGCTTGACCCAAATCAGGCTCAAGCGGGGTTTTGGTTTTATTGGCCAAGCGAATCACACTGTGGAGATCCTCAACGCTGGGAACAACTAAAATTGGCCCTCGCTCCGAGGAAGTGATCGGTAAATGACTGGATAAAGCGGCCAAAAATGTATTGGATACAGTCATGATTAAATCCACCCTGCTCCCGTCTGTACCAGTTTATGGGGGAGCCCCTTTCGGGTTTCACCACAGCTGCTGCGAGTTGGGAAGATCTTTTCTGGATTGGCCAACTGGTCTGGATCAAACACGCTTTTGAGGCGTTGCATAACAAGCAATTCGTCCTCGGTAAACATTAGCGGCATGAATTCCGATTTTTCAATGCCAATGCCGTGTTCTCCACTTAATACTCCGCCCACAGCCAGGCAGGCCCGAATCATTTCTTCCCCTGCGGCAAGAACCCGTTGGACCATGGCAGGGTCATCGGGATCCAAAAGAATATTGGGATGTAAGTTTCCATCCCCGGCATGAAAGACATTGCCAATGATGACATCGTACTTTTGACCAATGGCCTGAATGGTTTTAAGGATCTCAGTGAGCTTGCTTCTGGGAATGACGCAGTCATGTAGGTAAAAAGCCGGTAAAATTCTACCGTAAGCTGCAACAGCCCCTTTGCGGGCTTTCCAAAGCCTGGTTCGTTCAGTTTCGGTTTCGGCCTGTTGGATCTGGGTTGCTTCAAAGCGTTCGAGCAGCTTGCGTAAGTTTTGTTCGGCCTGTTCAATGCTGAGGGTTGTGCCGTCAATCTCAATCAGAAGAACCGCTTGGGACGTTTCTGGAAAACCTGTATTGAATGCCTGATTGACTGCACGGATGGTAAACTCATCCATAAACTCCAAAGCGGACGGTTGAATATTATTGGCCATAATGGCGGCTACAGCATCCGTTGCATTTTCCACTCGGTCAAAGGTGGCTAAAAAGACGCGGGTGGTTTCCGGCATCGGCATTAATCTGACAATGGCCTTGGTTACAATACCAAAGGTACCTTCCGAGCCCACAAACAACCCTACCCAATTGACACCTTTAAAGTGGCCATGCGTGCCCCCCAGCCATACTATTTCGCCTTGGGGAGTCACGACCTCTAGCCCGAGAATGTGATCCACGGTAACGCCATATTTGACGCAGTGAATGCCGCCGGCATTTTCAGCGATATTGCCGCCAAGGGTGCAGGCCCCCTGGCTGGAAGGATCGGGGGCATAAAATAAGTTATAAGGCCGGGCTTCCCGGTTTAGCCATGCATTTACCACACCAGCTTCCACTGTCGCGGTTCGGTTGTCCGGATTAATCTCTAAAATACGATTCATTCGGCTTAAGCCGATAAAAATCCCGCCTCGCATCGGTAAGGTGCCGCCTGAAAGACCGGTTCCAGCTCCTCTGGCAATAAAAGGGATTTTATTCTGATGACATAACCGAATCACTTCGGCGACTTCCTGAGTATTGCCCGGTAAAACCACCAAGTCAGGCTTGGCTTTCATCAGGACACAGGCATCACACTCATAGGTTGTTAGGACTTCGGGTTTTCCCAAAACGAAAGCCTTGCCCACCAGGCGTTCTAGTTGATGGATAAAGCGTGAAGACAGGTTTGACATGATGGGAAAAATGCCTTTTGGATAGGAACGACGCGGCCAGAATAATGCTAGGTCGGGTCAAGTACGTAATCTTTGGGGTTACTGAGGAGAGTGAGGTTCCACGGACTGAGCGTAACGCGCCTCGATATCAGCCAACAGGTTTTTGTTCTTACGATCCAGCCGTCGGTACAGACGACTATCCAGAAATCCGGCAACATAGGCGAGCGCCACAAACACGCTCAACATAAACCACAATTCTCTGATGGGTGGGGTTGGTGAGTGCTGATGGTAAAGTATCAGGGCAATAATAACAATGAGAAAGAACATAGCAGCTTAATCTTAGATCAAATCGGGATGGGAATCAAAGTTTGGGCGCATGAAGCAGGATTCTCAAGAAAAAGGCAACCCCGACCACGGCAGTCATCAGTGCCAACGTTAAAATGATGGGTGTAAAGGACAGATCCGTGTAGCGCCATAAGTACAGAAGCCGAGGCAGGGTCTCAATAGGAGTAATCGCCATGGGGGTCCCAGTTTCATTGAGATAAATTCGGGACATCTTCTTTCGCTGGCTAAAGGGCTGTTTGGGATAGGTGACAAGGAGAAATGGTTGGCCTTCTTCATCCGTGTGAAGGCGTTCTGCTTTCATGCGGATAACCTCCTGGGTTTTGGTGAGTTCAAACAGGCTTTGAACAAAAGGTTGCGGCAAAGGTGGTGCGGTAATTGGCGCTAAATATTGCTCTACCAGATCCTCAAACATGGTGTAGATCAGATCTTCCCGATCTGAGGTGACGGAGGTGTAATAATTGTCGTGGGAATAGACAACACACACCTCGTTAGGGAAGAGCTGAAAGTGCTCTGAAGACTCGACATCGTACAAGACCCGCTGAAGACGTTGGTCGATGTTACGGCTCCAGTCTTCCAGAACTTCTCGGGAGGGTGGTGTAAGGCTGATAGAGAAGACGAGATTGACAAAAGGGTCATCTTCCATCGGTTTTTCTTCCATGTAGTGCTCAAGATGCAAAAACAGGTTTTCGACTGTGCAAATGGCCAGCCTATCATGGAATTCTTCGATGAGTGGAGCCCGGAACTCTTCGTAGTTAAATGTTTCAGGCTCTGAGGCATCAAAGCTGAAAATGCCGGTTTCATGAAAAACCTCGATGTTGTCTTCGTACAACACAATGGTGGCGAAGGCTTCTCGATAGTCTTTCAGAAGGTAGGGCTTTAAAATATCCAGCGGAAAATGGCTGGCATACAGCTCGGAGCGATTATGACTCAGTTGTCTCAGACCAATCATGCAAGGGGTCAACGCGTTATGAAAACGGCAATACGCGGTTGATTGTATCGCGATTGACTCGGGAAAGCGATGCCCAATTCAAGCGTGTTTTCAGGTGCCTTCGTTGCAGTTGATTCTGACCGAGCGAAAGAAACCCAGACTATGCAGACGGTTTGGATTCGGGCGGAACAGCTTTGGGAGGAACAGCCACCCGGATATGCAATTCTTTCAGTTGGTCGTCAGTGGCCACTGCTGGGGCGTCTGTCATTAAGCACACCGCCTGATTGGTTTTTGGAAAGGCAATAACATCGCGAATGCTGGGAGTACGGCACAGCATGGCCACAATCCGATCTAGCCCCAGGGCTAAACCGCCATGGGGCGGTACACCGTAATCGAACGCTTCGAGAAGGAATCCGAACTTCTGCTGAATTTCTTCTTCCGATAGGCCCAGGATTTGAAAAATCTGGTGTTGGACATTGCGATTGTGAATCCGGATACTGCCACCGCCGATTTCCTCGCCGTTATACACAATGTCATAGGCCAGGGCTCTTGCTTTGGACGGCTCCGTTTTTAAGTAATCCACATCATCCGGATTTGGAGAGGTAAAGGGATGGTGATAAGGACTATGCGTGCCTTCATCAGTTAACTCAAACATCGGGAAGTCAACGACCCAATGGAGGTGATGCTGGTCATGGGGGATCAAATTGTGGGCCTTGCCAAAGTGCAGGCGTAAGCGTCCCAAAAGAGACTCGGCCTTGAGCTGTTTGTCGGCTACGAAGAAAATGGTATCGCCTTCTTTGGCATTGGCTCGAGCTTGGATCTGTGCCAATTCGTCTTCAGTAAAGAACTTCACAATGGGGGACTTTAACCCTTCATTGGAGAAGACAATGTAGGCTAACCCTTTGGCGCCCCATTTCTCGACCATCGCCTTGATGTCATCATAATCTTTGCGGCTATAGTTCTCTGTATTAGAAAGGCAAAGGCCCTTAACGATGCCTCCTGGAGACTGGGCCACCGATTTGAAGGCGTTAAACTCCGAGGCTGCCATAATATCCGTAAAATCGATTAGCTCTAACCCAAAACGGGTATCCGGCTTGTCACTTCCGTAGCGGCTCATGGCTTCAGCAAAAGTCATCCGGGGCAAGGGTAATGAGATAGTAATACCCGCCACAGCCAGCATCTCTTTGACCAAGCCTTCCACCATGGCAATCACGTCGTCCTGTTTCACAAAGGACATCTCGATATCGACCTGGGTAAACTCTGGCTGACGATCGGCTCGTAAGTCTTCATCCCGGAAACAGCGGGCAATCTGGTAATAGCGATCCATGCCGCTGACCATTAGGAGTTGTTTAAAGATCTGCGGGGATTGGGGGAGCGCGAAAAACTTGCCTGCGTGTACCCGGCTGGGAACCAGATAATCCCGGGCTCCTTCGGGAGTGGTCTTAATGAGAATAGGTGTTTCAATTTCCAAAAAGCGGTTCTGATTGAGGTAATTGCGAACGGCACTGGCAATTTTATGGCGTAGGATAATGTTCTCCTGCATCCGAGGGCTTCTGAGATCAATGTAGCGGTATTTCAGGCGCAGGGCTTCATCCACTTCATCGGCATTTTCGGGTAAAAAGGGCGGTGTCTTGGCACGACTGATCAGCTCTACGTGGGTCGGATAAATTTCCACTTCCCCGGTGGTCAGTTTGGGGTTGATGGTTTCCGACGGTCGCAAAGAGATGGGCCCGGTTGCCGAGAGGACATCCTCATTTTTAAGTGCCGATAACGTGGCATGGACGGATGGATTTTTTTGAGGGTCGGCGACCAACTGAATCACGCCGGTCCGATCGCGAAGCTCAACAAAGACAATGCCCCCAAGGTCACGACTCACGCTGACCCAGCCATTGACCGTGACGGTTTGGCTATTGTCGGCCGGAGTTAATTCTCCGCAATAGTGGGTTCGTTGGGTGTAATGTAATGTCGTACTGGTGTCTGCTTGAGACGCAATCGGTTGTGTCATGCTGCTGCCTATTCTTTTATCTGACCATAAAGCGATGGATGAGGACAGACGGTGATTCTATCCGATTTCAGTTAAACAGGATTCAGTTGAAAAATCAACGAGCCCAGCATTTTTTTTAGGGCAATTTCTATAAGATCCGCCACCGGACTCATCTTTGATTACCCAGTTGGAGGAGTAAACTTGTCTTAGCCCGGTTGGACGGGTTGCTTGATGGGGAGTGTGACAGTCATGGTAGTACCTTTGCCAACGGTGCTGTCGACGCTGATGTGACCGTGATGCTTTTGCATGATCTGGTAACAGAGTGCCAGTCCCAAGCCTGTGCCCACGCCTACACCCTTGGTGGTAAACCCCGGGTCGAAAATCCGGTGCAGGTGATCCGGGGCAATCCCTTTGCCAGTATCACGAATTCGGATGTGAGCCTGTGTTCCGCTTTCACCAAGCCCGGTTTGGATGGTGATGGTACCCTGGCCATCCAGGCTGTGAATGGCGTTGACCAGGATATTCATAAAGACCTGATTCAACAGGCCGGGGAAGCATTCAATCAGGGGCAGTTCTCCGTACTCCCGCTCGATGGCGATGGCATTGCTCATGGAGCTTCGAATTAAAACCAGTGTTGTCTCAAGGCCTTCATGAAGATCGATGTGTTTCAGATCCGACTCGTCCAGGCGCGCAAAGTTTCGCAGATTTCGCACAATCTCCTGAATGCGCTCAGAAGCCATCTGGTTGATCCGTAACAGTTCCAAGGCAGATTGACGAAATTTTGCGTCTTTTTCCGAGCTGGTGTTCATTTGCTCCAGGCAGCGTTTCACCGTATCGTCGTTGGCCACCAGGGTACCCAGCGGGGTGTTGACTTCATGGGCAATCCCAGCCACAAATTGACCAAGTACCGCCATCTTTTCGGACTGGATCAGTTGCATTTGTGCACGCTGCAACTCGATAAGCGTATTCTCCAGCTGTTGGCGCTGGTTTTCCTTTTCTTGAAACAGGTTGGCCTGGTGCAAGGCCAGGGCCAAGTGTTCGGCAATGGCCATCAATAGATCGATCTCCTCCCCCAGCCAGGCTCGGTAGGTGTCACATTGATGCAGGCTAATGGTGCCGACAAAGGAGGTTTCTTCCAACAAGATGGGAAAGACGGCTAAGCTCTTGATGGTTTCTTTTTCAAGAAGCTCTAAATGCCCGGTGAAGCTTCGAACATCGTTTAAAATAAAGGGGTTGTAGCGCTGTGGGCTGTCGCTTCGTTGAAGAAACAGGTTTTTTTCAAACTGGGCCAATTGGGTGGAATCCTCCACGGGTAAAACACCGGGAAGAACGTATTCGAAGGCTTCAAACTGGTTATCCACGGTGTTCCAGTAATGGATAATGCAGCGGCTTAAGCCCATAACCTGACCGATTTCCTGGACCGTGGTCTGTAAAATGCGCTGAATATTTAAAGACTGCCGAATGGCTTTGGTAATTTGATTGATTAGAAACTCTCGTCCAGCTTGGTTTTGGGTTTGCCAATAAAGTCGCGCATTTTCCACGGCTACGGCTAAATGTTCAGACACATCTTCCAGCAGTTGCAGATGGACCGGGGTGTAGTGTTTCCCAAACAAACTGATGCAGCCAATCATGACACCTTTACTAATTAAAGGGACCAAGAGAGCGCTTTGAGAATTCATGTTGGCAAAAACTGCCAGAACCGAGTCGTCGAAAGGGGCAGAAAGCAGGCGAGGTTGCGGGCGGCGTAACAGATCGTGAATCAGGCTGTCGTAGCCGGTAAACACTTTGGTGTTGCCGTGCAAATAGGCTTGACCGTCCGGATCCATGTTGACCAGGACTTTGATGCTGTTTTGAGTTTCGTCCAGTATGACAATCGTGCCCGAGTCAAAGGGAAGAAAGGCCTGGAGGACCGAGGCCAGGGAGTTAAAAATGTCTTCGAGGATGAGGGATGAATTGACGGCCTTGGAGACGTCTTGCAATAACGCCAGGCGAAGTTCTGCGCCGTCCAGGCTTTGCCATTCCAACTGGTATAAGTTGTCTGTCATCAGCGGGGTGCCTTTAAGCAAATGGCCGCCTTGAATCATAAATTGAAGGGGCTTGGCGTTTTTGATGTGGGAAAAACTCTGAGGGCAGTCTGTTGCCAGGGTTTGCCATTGCTTTTCCCCGGCCGGATTCGACGTGACCAATTCCCCATTGGCATTCACAATGGCAATAGGGTGAGGGCAGTTCTCCAAGGTTGTGACGTCCAAAGCACGCATGATGGGTAAAACCTTTGGCACCATGTCCAGGGGCTACAGTATAATTTTAAAGCATTCTGGAATGAAAGGCGTTATTTCGTGTTACCGGTTGCTTCCCAGCCTTATAAAATTGGTATTACCGGGACAATTGCTTCAGGAAAATCCTTGGTTGGAAGGATCTTAAAGCAACACCGTGTTCCGGTTTTGGATACGGATGAGGTTGTAGCCGATTTGTACCGACAGGATAAGGATTTAAAGCAGGCTTTGGTCCAGGCTTTTAGTGCAAAAATATTAACTCGGGCCGGGAATATCAGCAAAACGACATTAAGAAAGCTCGTATTTCGCCAGGAAGAGAAGCTGAAGTTGTTGGAGAGCTTGGTCCATCCGAGGGTGGCGCAAAAGGTGGACGACTTTTTGCAGGATCGATCCTTTAAGAGTCCATTTCGGGCTGTTTTAGCGCCAAAATTGTTTGAAGCCAAAACAGAGGGACGTTATGATGAGGTGTGGGCCGTGGTTGTCCGGCCTCAATCCGTTCTGGAAGATCGGTTGATGGCAAGAAACAACATTAGCAGAGATGAGGCAAAACTGCGGATTTCTCGGCAGTGGTCTCAGGATGAAAAGGCTCGTCTTGCGACCCGGGTGATTGATAATTCGGGAGCTCCCGAGCAAACCAGGCACCAGGTCGCGTCTATTCTGAAAGAACTGAGAAAGGTGCGTGGGCAATGATCTGGTGCCGTCACTTTTGGATTCTGGGGGTTATGGTCTTCTGCATGCTTACAGGTCTTGGGTCTCTTGTGTCGCTGGCTCAGTCCCCGGAAGGCGGAACTGCAAAAATTGCCGATCCTCTGGATGCTCAGGCCCCGCCAGTAGCGATGCCGGTTGATGTGGTTCTTCAGCCCGACCAGGCTATTTTGCGCTACCTGATTCAGAAAGGTTATTTTAATGCTTTTCCGGATAACCGCTTTTACCCGGAATCTCGGATTTCACGGGCGGAATTTGTCACGTTGCTCTACCGGGCAGCACGGCTTAATACGCCGTTTATAAGTGAATTTCCGTATTTTCGGGATGTCTTTCCGGATCACTGGGCTTATATTCCCATAGAGGGGTTTCGGATGCGTAATATGACTGCTGGCGATGCCAAGGGCTTTTTCAGGCCGGCAGACTATCTGACGAGACAGGAGGCCGGTGTCTTTTTAAGTAAGACGCTGCCGGCTAATTGGCTCAAGCTTTCGTCTCAGGAGATAGAGGCGACGTTTACGGCGTATAATCAGCCCGAGAACGTTATTCCTGCCTGGGCGCGTTATGATCTGGCCCGGAGTGTCTACGCAGGTTTTCTCCTGCCAGTGCATCATATGAGTGCTCAGCACGGGGATCTCAACTTTCATTTGGATCTGAATGAGCCGATGACTCGTATTGAAGCGGTACGCATGGTTTATCGTCGTGCCTTGCTGGAAGGTGAAGACACCTTGATGCCGGAGCATCAGGTCTGGCTTCCGGAAAACATGACTTTGGTGCTTACGCCAACGACGGCGATTCCGCAGTTGCAGATTGCCGTGGGGCAACCTATCTATTTTGCGCTGGTGGATCAGGTTGAAGCGCCGACCCTGAATTTGAACATGCCGCGAGGCACACGGGTGCATGGCGAGGTTTTGGAGGTGTCTGCCGATAAATCCCAAGCAAAGGTCCGATTAGATCGAGCCTATTTACCCTCAGGTGCTTTTTATAATTTGGCAGCTGAGGTGGATTTAACCTTCAAGGCGGCAGAAAAGACTCAGGAAAGCTTTATTGTACCGGGTGAAAAGTTTCAGATTAAAACCAATGCCTGGTCTCCCTCTCCTTGATGTCCGAAAAAATGATGTTGGAGTTACTGCTGCCAAGATGAAGGCTAAAAAAGCTTTCTCCTGTGGTTTTTATGCTTGTCATCTGCGCCTGTGTCTGGCGTATATGGGGATTCGGACCTGAGAAAGTTTTTAGCGCAAGCGGGGTTAAGGGTCTCTTAATTGATATTAATCACATGGTCTTCTCTGGGCTTGTACTATCATGTCAGCACAAGTCTGTCAGTCTGTGAAAGCTTGTGCCCCTAGCGGGTGGCTTTTACTTATTTTTAGAAGCATAGATGACGAGATTGGAGCACAATTATGGTGAATGCCACATCAATGGCTGCGCGTGACGGTTTTACCAAAACGGATCGAAAAGACGCCTGGTGGATAGAACCCTTGTTGATCGGTTTGGGCTTTGCCGCATTTGGGATTTACGCTACATGGGCAGCTCTCCAGGGTGTCAATTATGAATGGGGCCCTTATCTTTCTCCGTTTTATTCTCCCTTATTGAATTTTGATTGGTTGCCGACCTGGATGTCACCGGCATTTCTAATTTTGCCTTTCCCGTTAATTTTTCGGGCGACCTGCTATTATTACCGCAAAGCCTATTACCGGGCCTATTTTGCTAATCCTCCGGCGTGTGCCGTTGGCGGCGATTTGCCCATGAAAGGCGATTATAAGGGTGAAACAGCGTTTCCCTTTGTACTTCAGAATTTACACCGCTACACCTTGTACATTGCCATTCTGTTTATTGTGCTCCTGTGGTATGACGCGCTGCAGGCCTTTTTCTTCGACGGCCGTATTGGTATGGGGTTGGGCACACTGATTATGGTGATTAATGTTGTGCTTCTCTCTTTATATACCTTTTCTTGTCACTCTTGGCGGCACTTAATTGGTGGGCGCCTGGATTGCTTCTCCTGTAGTGTCATGAATCAGGCTCGCCAAAAAGCGTGGGGTCGGATAAGCCACTTGAACGAGCACCACATGCGCTGGGCCTGGTTGAGTTTGTTCTCTGTGGGCTTTACTGACTTTTATATCCGGATGGTGGCTTCCGGTGTGTTTCAAGATGTGAGGTTCTTTTAATCATGACGACCTTGGATAAACAATATGAAACTCGTGAACATGACGTCATTGTTGTTGGGGCTGGCGGTGCTGGCCTGAGAGCCGCCATCGAAGCTGCGCATCAGGGCCTGAAAGTGGCCTTGGTGACCAAGTCCTTATTGGGCAAAGCTCATACCGTTATGGCCGAAGGTGGTGTGGCTGCGGCGATGGGCAACGTGGACCCTGCGGATAATTGGCAGGTTCACTTTAAAGACACCATTAAAGGTGGCAAGTTTATGAACAACTGGCGCATGGCCCAACTGCATGCCCAGGAAGCGCCCGAGCGAATCCGGGAATTGGAGCGTTGGGGAGCAGTCTTTGATCGCACGCCGGATGGTAAAATCCTGCAACGTCCCTTTGGTGGTCACACGTATCGGCGTCTTTGCCACGTGGGTGATAGAACTGGGCTGGAAATCATCCGTACCCTTCAGGATAAGGCCGTACATACGCCCGGCATTGATGTGTTTATGGAATGCACCATTACCAAACTCCTGAAAACCGATGGGCGGATTGCCGGAGCTTTTGGTTACTGGCGTGATTCGGGCAAATTTATCTTGTTCAAGGCCAAGGCCGTGATTTTGGCTACCGGTGGCATTGGCAAGGCCTTCCAGGTCACGTCCAACTCTTGGGAGTACACTAGCGACGGCCAGATCTTGGCCTATGATGCCGGGGCCTCCCTCATTGATATGGAATTTGTCCAGTTCCATCCCACCGGTATGGTGTGGCCGCCAGGCGTGGCAGGCTTGCTGGTGACCGAAGCCGTTCGTGGAGAAGGCGGCATTCTTACCAACTCCAAGGGCGAGCGGTTTATGGAAAAGTACGACCCGGCCCGGATGGAACTGTCAACTCGGGATATTGTGGCCAAATCCATTTATGCCGAAGTGAAAGAGGGTCGTGGCAGCCCCCATGGCGGTGTCTTCCTCGACGTCTCCCATCGTGGGGCCGAGTACGTGAAGAAGCGTTTGCCCAGTATGTATCACCAATTTAAAGAATTGGCGGATGTCGACATTACCGCAGGACCGATGGAAGTGGGTCCCACCACGCACTATGTGATGGGTGGGGTACAGGTGGATGCCGAGTCTGCCCAGTCTGATGTGCCGGGCTTGTTTGCTGCCGGTGAAGTGGCCGGTGGGATGCATGGGGCCAATCGCCTGGGCGGCAATTCGCTTTCGGATCTGCTGGTCTTTGGCCGACGTGCTGGTTTAGGCGCCGTGGAGTATATCAAGTCGCTGGGCGGGCCAGTGAATCTCGATCAGGCGGCTGTTGACCAGGCCATTGATGAGATGCTGGAGCCTTTGACCCGAACCGACGGTGAAAACCCCTATGCGGTTCATCGGGAATTGCAGCAGCTGATGCAAAGCCATGTGGGTATCGTTCGGACCGAAGCGGATCTGCAAAAGGCCATTGAGATTTTGCAAGGCTTGAAGCAGCGGGCCATGAATGTTAAAGCGTCGGGTTCCCGTCAATACAATCCCGGATGGCACTTGGCGAAGGACATTAAAACCATGGTTATTATGTCTGAAGCGGTTGCCAAATGTGCCCTGCAACGTAAGGAAAGTCGTGGTGGTCATACCCGCCTTGATTTTCCGGAATACGATCCTTACTGGGCTTCGGTTAATTCAACCATTCATAAGGGTGAAGATGGCTCCATGGTGGTTGGTACCCAACCTCTGCCTCAAATGCCGCCTGAATTGAAGCAATTATTCGAGGAGGAGAAGCACTAATGACGGATGCACGTTTGAAAGTCTATCGTGGTGACTCCGAAGGGGGCGGCATGGTGGAATACACTGTTCCGGTTGAAGCCGGCATGGTGGTTCTCGATGCGGTTCATTATATTCAGGGCCATCAAGAGCCGGATTTGGCGGTTCGTTGGAACTGTAAGGCTGCCAAGTGCGGCTCATGCAGCGCCGAGGTCAATGGTAAACCCAGTTTGATGTGTAAGACCCGTCTCGATGACCTCCCGTTGGATCAACCCATTGAAGTGCGTCCTATCAAGACTTTTCCGGTGATCAAAGATCTGGTGACCGATGTGTCCTGGAACTACGAGGTCAATAAACGGATTGCACCCTTTAAGCCGGCCACCGAGGACACGGATTCCTGGAAAGTCTACCAGGAGGATGTGGATCGGGTTCAGGAGTTTCGCAAGTGTATTGAGTGCTTCTTGTGTCAGAACGTCTGCCATGTGCTTCGTAATCACGAGAAGACCGATCTGTCCAATCCCAAGCAGTTCTTTGCTGGCCCACGTTTCATGATTCGTCTGGCCAGCTTGGAAATGCACCCGATGGATGTGGAAGATCGCGTGCCATTTACCAAAAACGAAGCCGGTATCGGGTACTGCAACATTACCAAGTGTTGTACCGAGGTTTGCCCGGAAGAAATTCATATCACCGACAACGGCATTATCCCCATGAAGGAACGTGTCGTGGATCGGTATTACGATCCGGTGATGATGGTTTGGCGGACCCTGACCGGTCAAAAATAGGCCGTATTGGTTTTAAGCGCACGCCTGCCCACGATTGCTGGGGGCGTGCGTTTCTTGTGGGGAGAAAACAGCCTCAAGAAATTGCTTGTCTGTAGCACATCGGCCATAATAAACCTACGCTGGCAATTTACCAAGACCCCTATGAGCTTTTCCATCGAAGCGAAATACACCGAAATTGCGCAACAGTTACCCGGGTTTGAGCCTCGACCGGTTCAGGCGGCCATGGTCAAGGCCATCTATGAGGCGTTGCAATCCGGTGAAACCATAGCTATTGAAGCTGGAACCGGATCCGGGAAGTCATTTGGCTATCTTATTCCCTCATTGATGTCATCTCATCGTCCGGTAGTGGTCTCTACCGGAACCATTGCCTTGCAAGAGCAGTTGATGGACAAAGACATTCCCTTTGTGGCCAAGGCTGCCGGGATGGATGACTTGAAGATCAAGCTGGTGAAAGGCCGCCGCAATTACATCTGTATTCAAAAGCTGGGTGAGTTTGAAAAATCCTTGTCCCGAGAAGCGCCTGAACGTTTGTATGTCACCTGCCTCAAGACTGCATTGAATGACGGCTGGGATGGGGACAAGGCGACGCTGGATTTGGAAGTCCCTGAAGACGTTTGGGAAGAGGTTCAGAGTGACAGTGAGGACTGTTTGGGAAAGAAATGTGTGTATTTTCAGCACAACCCCTACTTTACCTCGCGAAAGGATATTGCCGAGGCAGACGTACTGGTGGTGAATCACGCCTTGTACCTTCAAGACCTGGTTACAGGTCAGCTGCCACCTCATGAGATGATTGTCTTTGATGAAGCCCATCACCTGAAGGCGTATGCGCTAAAGGCGTTTACGGCACGGATTGGCAAGTTTGCTACCCATAAACTGCTTCGTAAAATTCACCGGCGTTTGCAGGCTGTGCCGGATGCCTTTCAGCATGCCATCTATCAGACCGAAGCCGAGATCTTGCAATGGTTGTTTCAGCAGAGCGATACCCGTCAGACCTTCAAGATCTTTCCCGATGCCCGGTATCTGTCCTTGATTCAGCAGCAAATTACCGTCCTGTCAGAGCTAAGTGCCTGGCTGTCCAGTTTTGATGTGCAGCAGATTCCGTTGTTGAACGAGCTTGAGGTTGATGTGGTCAAGGTGCAACGGACCAAGCTCCTGGATCAGCTGAGTGGTCTGATCCTGCGGTGGGAGTTTTTCCTGTCCGGCTCCAGTATGGATCGGGTCAACTGGGCCGAAGTCAAGCATGACCGTCTGTACTATGAGTTAAAGTCGACACCTTTAAACATTGCCGAGCAGTTTCGTCTGAGCCTTTGGGCCGAAAAGACGGGGGTTCTCACTAGTGCGACGCTTGCCACGGACAAGAATCTTCAGGCCATTCGCCGGGAGCTTGGTATTCCTGTGTCGGCCAATAACCCGGATCTGGTCTTGGACAGTCCGTTTGATTACGCAACGCAATGCGAGCTTTATCTGCCCTTGAGCTTGCCCGAGCCGAATGATCCGTTTTTTGCCGCAGCGGCTACCGACGAGATTGTGCGGGTCCTGAATTTTACCGAAGGGCGGGCCTTTGTGTTGTTTACCAGCTACTCGGCGATGCAAAAGGTTGGGGCTGCCGTGATTCCCCAAATCCGTTTTCCCAGCAAGATGCAAGGGGATTTGCCCAAGCATCGCCTCATCGAATGGTTCAAATCTACCCCGAACAGTGTCCTGTTTGCGACAGCCACCTTTTGGGAAGGGATTGATATTCCGGGCGAAGCCTTAAGCTGTGTCATTATCGATAAATTGCCCTTTCCCATGCCGGATGAACCCGTCCATAGTGCCATGGTCGATCGGCTGAAACGCTTGGGCGAGGATTGGTTTAACGGGTATGTGTTGCCTGAAACCATTATTCGTCTCAAACAGGGGGTGGGTCGTTTAATTCGCTCCAAAAAAGATACAGGCATTGTGGCGATACTGGATCCTCGGGTCAGGACCAAAGGCTATGGTAAAAAGGTTTTACGGAGTCTGCCGCCTGCTCGCAGTATTCATCATTTGTCGGAATCCTCATTTCATCGTCGCTCACGTGCTTCTCACGTGCATTAATCCAGAGAAAATTAAAGGAAAGCGCGATGCGGCTTCGGGTTGTTTTCCGGCTTTCGGGTCTCAGGTGCGAATTTCTGGGAAGTCATGATGCTGTTTGTCGGTTAATACGGGTGATTCGTGGGTCCTTGCACGGCGGCTTTGCTGCAGAGCCGTCTTCGGAAAAATAGCGTCGAGGTTTAATGGCTGTGCCCCTATTCCCATTTTGGGCCATTCTTAAACGGGGGAGGCGTCAAACTGTAACATTTGCTTCACAAAGGCTTGAACTTATATCTTATATATATAATGATAAGAGTATCAGTGGTGTGGATTTGTATAACCCTTTTCGAAAGAAGACCTGATTCCTAGACGTATCTGCGGGTCACTTGTCATGCGCGTTCGCCAGAATCGACCATGTCGAGAGAGAAGACAAGCCTGGGCCTGACGGAACGGTCTGATACCTGTTTTTCCATCAATTTTACTCTCATCCCGTTGTTGAGACGGATGTTGTCTTGCCTGGCAAAATTACCGGCAAAGCGGCATCTGGATCAAACACATCCGGGCAAGCTCAGACGCGAGAAAGACCTTATGGGCCTTTTGACAGGCTTTGGGCTGCCTTTAACTGTGCCGTGTTAGCCGCAACCAGGGAGATAAGAGCCTATGATGAATTCGTTTTTTGAACTGGAAACCCAAGAATTTGATCGTTTTGATGGGCCTTTGATTCGTGATGAACGTGAGGCCTCAGAAGCTTCAGCTGACTGGACCGACACCTATTTAAAGCGGCTTTGCCAAACCTCGGCCTTGCTGACAAAGGAACAGGAGATTGAACTGGCCAAGCGCATTGAGGCGGGTGATATCCGGGCCAAGCATCAATTGATCACGGCCAATCTTCGCCTGGTGGTCAGCATTGCCAAGAAGTATACAGGGCGTCCGGGATTGTCATTTCTGGATTTGATTCAGGAAGGCAATGTGGGTTTAATCAAGGCCGTGGAAAAGTACAATTGGCGTCTGGGGTTCCGCTTCTCGACCTACGCCACCTGGTGGATCCGCCAAAGTGTCTTGCAGGCGTTTGGGGAGCATGATCGTTCTATTCGTTTGCCAGGACATATCATTGACGCCATTAGCAAGTTACGTCGAGTGTTGGATGAGGAAAAGGAAGTGCATGGCCGCATTCCGACAGAGGCTGAGCTGGCAGCACGGCTCCAGATGTCGCCGAAAAAGGTCAGTCATCTGCTTCGTATTTCCCAGAAGCCTCTGAGTCTTGAGGCAGAAGTTCCTGGGGCCGATGAGGCGGTTCAAACCTTGTCCGATGTCATTCCTTCCGATGAGCCTGCGGTGGATGAGGCTTTTTGCAAGCGGGATCATCAGCGGGTCTTGCGCGAGGCCATGCGCACGCTCAACCCCAAAGAGCGCGAAATCCTCCAAAAACGCTACGGCATGATCCACCATCCGGAGTCCAACAAAAAGTGGACCCTGGAACAGCTAGGGGCCCAATACGGTGTTACCAGAGAGTGTATTCGTCAAACCGAAAAACGGGCCATTGCGAAATTGCGGACCGCGTTTCTCCTCCAACAGATGGTTGAATGAGGGTATAAGACTTGCTATTATCTATGGAATGGACTATGTTATTATGGTCCATTCTAATCTTTGTCTGTCTGGAGGTTACCTCATCTTTATGTCCCCCAAGGGTAAAAAGATGCACGATACGGAAGATAATGCATCAAATCCGTTTAAAGAGGAATTTGAAAAGCTCCTTAACAAATACGACTACAATTTCAACAAAGGCGATATTGTTAAGGGTACCATCATCAGTGTCGAAGGCTCTGGTGCAATGGTTGACATTGGCGCCAAGACCGCGGCGTTTTTGCCGTCCAAAGAGATTTCCAATGTGGGGAGCTCTTCGGAAGCCATTAAACCAGGCGACGAGATGGACTTCTATATCCTGCGTGAAGAAAACGAAGAAGGTCAGCTGACCTTATCCCGCCGCCGTGTCTTTACGGCCCAAAGCTGGAACGATCTCCAAGCCTTGGTTGACAGCGACGCCGTCATCGAGTGTAACGTCACTTCGGTGGTTAAAGGTGGCCTGTTGATCGATGTTATGGGTCTCCGAGGCTTTGTGCCTTCAAGTCATCTGCGGGTGAAGTCCTCGCTGGAAGAATTGGTGGGTCAGACCTTGCCCTTCAAAATTCTGAGCCTGGATCAGCAACGTAACAATATTATTCTGTCTCACCGCAAGGTGATGGCAGAGCAAATGGCCGAGCAACGCAAAGAACTCTTTGCCGACCTGCAGGTTGCCGATGTCGTGGAAGGTGAAGTCGTTCGCCTCACCGATTTTGGTGCCTTTATTGACCTGGGCGGTGTAGATGGTCTGTTGCCCCTGTCACAAATGTCCTGGCGCTGGGTGGAGCATCCCTCCGATATCCTCAGCATCGGCGAAAAAGTGAAAGTGGAAGTCATCGGCATCGATTATGAAAAGCAACGGGTCAGCCTGAGCATCAAGAGCCAGTTCCCCGATCCGTGGCTGGAAGTGGTCAAGATTCTGTCCTTGAACGAAAAGGTGGAAGGCACCGTCACCCGGATCAAGCACTTTGGCGCCTTTGTCGAAGTCTATCCCGGTGTGGAAGCCCTCTTGCCCAGCCGTGACATTACGGAATACCAAAACCACTCTGGCAAGCAGATTAACGTGAGCGACAAAATTGAGACCTACATTGTGAAGTTCAACCCTGAAGAACGTCGCATCAGCCTCAGTTTTGAACCGCTGTCGGAAGAAGAAGCAAAAATGGCCCTGGCTCACTCCTCAGGTGGCGATATTCGCCGCAGTGAAGAGCAGCCGGCGTCTTCCTAGCCTTTCGCCGACGCAATAACGTAATATCCCATGACAACACAGCCTGAACGACGGGCTGTGTTGTTATTTGTGGGGCGCTTTCTTGGCCTTGACTTACACCCACGGGTTTTGATCGACATAAAAGCGCCACGGATACTCCTGGGCCTGGGAGATGCCAATACGGGTGGTGGTGATGATTTGGGCGTCCGGGTAGGTGATGCCGTCGGCCAGGTAGAGTGGCTGGCTTGGATCCGTCAACAAACGTTCATTATGGCGGTCTTTGGTAATATTCAGGGCTTTGCACAGGCGTCCAGGCCCATGCGTCTTCAACTCTCGGGGAGTCGGGTTATAAACGGGTTCCAGGGCCCGGAACAAGACGGCCCCGGCTGTGCCTGTCGGTTCGGTCACCACATTCAGGCAATAGTACATGCCGTAGATGAAATACACGTAGGCCAGCCCTGGTTCCTTGTACAGCGTTGCCGCTCGGCCCGTGGTGCTTTTGTGGGCATGGCATGCCGGATCGTTCTGAGTATACGCTTCTGTCTCTACAATCCGGCAGACAATATGATCGTGGGCATCGGCATCCCACACCATCAGGTGTTTGCCCAACAGCCTTTTGGCCACCCACAGGGTGTTCTGGGCAAAAAACTCCGGGGACAATGGAAGCAACTGTGTCATGAGAAATCCGCCAAGTAGTCCTCCAACAAGAGGTTATCTTATTTTGGAAGAGGTATGCTATGATGTCCATAGGAGCAAGCTGAATCTGAAGTGGTGGAGACGAAGACATTGCATACCCAGGACAAACTGGTGATTCAAGGATGCCAATCCTTAAAGGGCACAGTCACGATTTCGGGTGCCAAGAATTCTGTGTTAAAGCTGATGGGGGCGGCCCTGCTCACGGAACATCCCGTAGAGCTGCGCAATGTACCCCAACTCAGTGATGTACGGGTGATGACCGAAGTGCTTCGCCATTTGGGTGCCAAAGTTACCCACCAGGGCGATGTGATGGTCATTGAGGCCAAAGATGTCACCAATACCGAAGCGTCCTATGAGTTGGTCAGTAAAATGCGGGCCAGCTTTATCGTCTTGGGGGCTTTGTTAGGCCGTTTCCATGAAGCACGGGTTTCGTTGCCGGGCGGATGCTCTATTGGCAAGCGCGGCGTGGATTTGCATATCAAAGGCTTGCAAGCCCTCGGGGCTCAGATTGTGATTAACCAGGGCTATGTGGAAGCCACGGCCAGTCGCCTGGAAGGCCGTGAAATCCTGCTCGATACCCCCAGTGTCGGGGCGACTGAAAACATTATGCTGGCGGCTGTCTTAGCCGAAGGCGCCACGATTATTTCCAATGCGGCCCAGGAACCCGAAATTGCCGATTTGGCCAATTTCCTCAACACCATGGGAGCCGATGTGTCCGGGGCCGGAACCACGGAAATTATTATCAACGGGGTTCCCAAGTCCTCCCTCACCGGTACCTCCTACAATGTGGTCCCCGATCGGATTGAAGCGGCCACCTACATGATTGCGGCGGCTGGAACCCAAGGCAACGTGGTGTTGGAGAACGTGATTCCCGGTCATTTGAATTCCGTCATTCGCAAGTTGGAAGATGTGGGTGCCCAGGTCATTACCGAAGGTCCCAATACCTTGCGGGTCATTGGCACCGGCAAGATGGAAGCCCAGAATATTGTGACTCAGCCGTATCCCGGCTTTCCAACGGATTTGCAGGCCCCGTTTATGTCTCTTCTCACCATTGCCGAGGGCGTCAGCATTATTACCGAAACCTTGTATGAGAACCGCTTTAAGCAAGTGGGCGAACTCAACCGCATGGGCGCCAACATCCAGTGCCAGAATGAGATTGCCGTGGTTACCGGGGTGCCTCACCTCACCGGAGCCCAAGTCAAGGCCAGCGATTTGCGGGCCGGTGCCGCTCTGGTTATTGCCGGTCTTCAGGCTCAGGGAACGACGGAAATTACCGACTTACAGCACATTGATCGGGGCTACGAGGCTCTGGTTGAAAAGCTGACCGGGCTGGGAGCACAAATCCAGCGGGTTCCCGTGGACGAATCCGAATTACCGCTGTCCTTGGAAGGCTAAGCCCTCGAACATTGTGTCAACTGTTAGAATGGACGTTCTATGAGTTCTGAGCAAGACAACCCCAAATATAAACGCTGGTACGATCATGACCCGCTTCTGGTCGAGGTCCTTGAGACCTTGCGCTCGTTTCAGGATGAGTTGCGGGCTCAATCCCAAGTCTTTATCGATAAGATTACCGCTGAGGTGGGTGCTGAGGCCGTCGAAAAGTTTTACAAAGCGATTCTCGAGCAGCAAAAAGACCATTTTGGCCGTCGTTGGTATGATCAAGATCCGGTGGTTTCCAAGGCTGTGGAGTTGCTCCGGGTGGTGCCACCTGAAGCGCAGCGTAAAGCGGCTGAAAGTTTCTTAAACGGGTTGAAATCCCAAGGGGTTTCCATTCCCATCGAGCGCAATCCGGCCTCCTAGTTAGTATAGGGGCCTTGGTGTTTCTTGGATAATCAGGCGTTGTCGGTCAGGGATGCGTTGCGTCGTGCTGCCCAGCAGTTTAACGAGGCACAGTTCTGGGAATCGCATGAGACTCTGGAAGAGGTTTGGCAAGTCTCGTCAGATCCTCAAAAACGGTTTTTACAAGGCATTATTCAGGCTGCTGCCGGCTTTGTGCATGTGCAAAAGCACAACCCCAAGGGGGCCATCAGCTTGTTTACCCAAAGTCTGGAGAAACTCACGGCGGTTGAGGATGTTGCCGACTTTCATGCCTGGATTGACCTGCATGGGTTGATTGAGGCAGTTCGTCATGCGTTGCATACGGTTCAGGCGCAAGGCACAGGTGGCATAACCCAATTTCCGACATTGATCGTGTATGACTAAATGTCTTATCATGGGGCGACCGATTGGGAAGGCGTTTATGGGGAGGCTATCGAGATGACCATGGTTTCACCTGTTGCGGGTCGTCCACTGCTGATTGCTCATCGGGGGGCTCAGGTTGAGCGAGCTGAGGCTATGGATACCCCGGCAGGACCAGCCTACCGAATTTACCCGGAGAATTCCGTTGCAGCCTTGGTTCGGGCTGCCGAATTGGGCACGGCCGGGGTGGAACTCGATGTGATTGCCACCCAGGACGGGGTCTTAAAAGTCCATCACGATGATGCCACGGGGCGGGTGTTTCGGATGCCCGATGGGGCAGAGCGTTTGGTCAAGGATATGACCGCGGCTGAGGCGGATCAGGCTGTCTACCATCCACCGGGAGTGCTTCAGACCATTGCACCGAAACTGGCGGATATTCCTCAGGCCCAATTGCTCCTGGAGCCTCCTGATCCCGATAATCCACCGGAAGTTCCCCAAAAAGTGCAGATGCCCACGTTGGCGTCGGTCATTGATGCCGTCTTAAAAGCCAAGCCTGACATGCAGTTTTTTGTGGAACTCAAAACCACCCAGGATCCCCCCTACCCATGTGAGACCAACCAGGCCGAAGAAAGGCTGGTGGCCTTGGTTCAGCAGAAAAACCTGTTTGACAGGGTGACGGTCATCAGCTTTAATCCCTGGAGTTTGCTGAAACTCAAGCACCTGGAACCCCGCCTGAAGACCGGCCTGGATCTGGTGGTTCAGCAATATCAGCCCCATATTGGTCTTCAGGGGCTGATGAGCTGGGCCAAACAAGTACTCCAGGTTGACACTGTTTTGCCGCCTTACAAGGAAGCGACAGCGGCCTTTGTGAGTGCTGCCAAGGCGGTTGGCCTTAAGGTGATGCCTTGGGTCTGGAAGGAAACCTGTCATCAGGAGCTTGCCGAAGCCGATCGCCTGTCTGCCCTGGGTGTCGATGGGCTCGTAACCAACGCCCCTCAGCTGATTCAAAGCCACTGGCAATACGGCGCAACGCTCCCCTAGAGGGTGTGGCTTTACGCGGACTAAATTTCCGATCCAAATTATTGTTTTTATAAATAATGATGAAATAATCGACCTGCAAACGCCTTGGCGGTCGGGCTTTAAAATGATTGTATATATATGGATAATATTTAAGAAATAATTAACAATCCGGCAAAGTGCTCTCCAATAAACTCTTTTGAGACCTAAAACCCTTGCCAAAAGAGGGGGATAGCCTTCTGAAACGTGTTAAGACAACGTTACAATGGGGCAATTTTTGCCCCCAAACTGTTTTTATTTGTATATACAGAAGAAGGATAGAGATAGTAACAACTAGCGTGGAGGACACTTTCACTATGGCAAAAGTCCTGATTTCTATGAAAGAAGAGTTCCTGGATGAAATCGATAAGCTCGCGGACAGCGAACACCGCTCCCGCAGCGAATTGATTCGTGAAGCATTGCGCTTGTACATGCGTGCTCGCCAAAAATCGTCCATGGACGCCAAACAAGTTTCCAATCAAGCCAAGCTGATTGAATCCTTGTTGCTGGATTAATCCAACGTTTACTCCGCTTTTGATCAACGGATCCTGCGGATCCCTCTGCCACGAGGCCTAACGGTGTTGCCCTGCTTTTGTCAGGGGCAGACACATGTGCCTGTTGCTGTGGCTGCGGGGGGTACCGGTGGTGTCTGGAGATTGGGCGACTGAGCGTTAGGAAAAAACGGCAATGGGAGCCACCCTGAGCCTTTTTGGGCATCCGGGTCGGATGATGGTACACCCAGGTAACTGAATCCATCGGGCAATAGCGTACTTGCCGGATTGGCTTTTCGATCGAGGACCCGAATCTGGTCTTCGAGCAAATGGATGTCATCATCAATGGCTTTTAATTCTTTTTGCTTTGCGGCAATTCGGTTTTTCAGTGCAGCGATGTCTTTTTCCGCTTTCTCCTGTTCCGCCTTGGCTTGCGGATCTGGAAAGAAATAGCCACCGACTGCTTTTGAGACCCGGTTTCCGGAGTCGACCAGTTTGCCAAATGCATTCCCCGCCCCTTCCAAGGCGGGATATTGGTTGTTGAGGGACTGGCCTGTTTGGGCAAGACGTTCACCCGTAGAATACATCAGATTGTTCAGTCCGGTCGTGTCGGCAACCCATTGACCGGCATCGGCGATGTGTCTGCCCACCTGATTGGTGGCTTGAATCAGACCTTTAATCACTGGGACTTCCTCGCCAATTACGGTCGGAAACCCGGTGAATTCGTCTAACAGATAACTGGACCAGCATAAGGTCCCTAAGAGCATACTGCCGATAAGCGCAGGTTTAATGATTTGACGATAACGTGACATCTCTCTGGGTCATCCGGCTCTGCCATGAGTAATCGTGGTGTTACTATCCTATCATAGGGCCATTGGCTTCACGAGAGCCGAAACGAACAACGGTGCTGTGACACCTTGTCTTCAGCACCGTTGTCGTAGAAAGATAGCAACGAAATTTAGGGTTTGGTTTGCTTTAACCGAATCCGAGTAAGTGCCCGGGTCATGGCCAATTTGGCTCGGCCTTCATCCACGGTGCTGTTCAGTTGTCTTAAACGGGCTTCAGCACGTTCCTTGGCCTGTTGAGCTCGGACCAAATCGATTTCAGTCGCCAGCTCAGCGGCATCGGCCAACACGGAGACCTCTTTTCCATTGGTTCTCAGGATGCCTCCCATAATGGCAATCTGTTCTTTTTGGCCTTGTTTGACAAAGCGCAGAACATCAATGGCCAAGGGCGTCACCATGGGAATGTGCCGGGGAAGAATCCCCACATCCCCATCTACGGTCTGGGCGTAAACCGCCTCGACATCCTCGGTCTCCAGGACCACGCGATCGGGGGTAACAACTTTAAGCTTCACAGAAGGCCTCCTTAAGCAGACTGTTGCAACTTCAGTGCCTTTTCACGAGCTTGTTCAATGGTGCCCACCATGTAGAAGGCCTGTTCCGGCAGATCGTCGCAGTTGCCGTCCACGATTTCACGGAAACCTTTAATGGTATCTTCCAGTTTCACGTATTGGCCCGGGGTACCGGTGAAGGCTTCGGCCACGAAGAAGGGCTGACTCAGGAAACGCTGGATCTTGCGAGCCCGGCTGACGACCAGACGGTCTTCATCGGACAATTCATCCATCCCCAGAATGGCGATGATGTCTTGCAGATCCTTGTAGCGTTGCAGAATCTGCTGAACATTGCGGGCCAATTGATAGTGGTCTTCACCCACAACAGTGGGAGACAACGCACGGCTGGTGGAGGCCAAGGGATCGACGGCAGGGTAGATCCCGAGTTCCGCAATCTGACGGGACAATACGGTGGTCGCATCCAAGTGGGCAAAGGTGGTCGCCGGAGCCGGATCCGTCAAGTCGTCAGCAGGAACGTAGACGGCTTGAATCGAGGTGATGGAGCCATCTTTGGTGGACGTGATCCGCTCTTGCAATTCGCCCATTTCAGTTGCCAAAGTGGGCTGATAGCCTACGGCACTGGGCATCCGACCCAACAACGCAGATACTTCGGAACCGGCCTGGGTAAAGCGGAAGATGTTGTCGACGAAAAGCAATACGTCTTGTTTGGAGTAGTCACGGAAGTACTCGGCAACGGTCAGGGCCGACAGAGCAACCCGCATCCGGGCTCCCGGAGGCTCGTTCATTTGGCCGTAAACCAGTGCCACCTTGTCGATAACGCCGGAGTCCTTCATTTCGTGCCACAAATCGTTCCCTTCACGGGTCCGTTCGCCAACACCCCCAAACACCGAGACACCCCCGTGTTCTTGGGCAATGTTGTTAATCAGTTCCATAATGATAACGGTTTTGCCAACACCGGCACCGCCGAACAGGCCGACTTTACCGCCTTTGGAGTAGGGTGCCAGCAGGTCAACAACTTTAATCCCGGTTTCAAAGATTTCAATGGCCGTGTTTTGCTGGTCAACAGCCGGAGCGGGACGGTGAATGGGAAGAAATTCCTGGGATTGGACGTCGCCCATTTCATCCACGGGCTCACCCAAGACGTTTAAAATACGACCCAATACAGGCTTGCCTACCGGAACGGAGATGGGAGCCCCGGTATTGAGGGCTTTCATGCCCCGAATCAAACCGTCGGTGCTGTCCATCGCAACGGAGCGAACCTGATTGTCACCCAGCAATTGCTGGACTTCCAGGGTGAGGTTGATGGGGTTGCCGTTGGGGTCTTTGTCTTGAATTTTCAAGGCGTCGTAAATGTTGGGCAATTCGCCTGGCGCAAACTCCACGTCCACAACAGGACCAATGATTTGGGTCACTTGACCAATAGAGGTGCGTTTTTCGGTTGCTTCCGGGGTAAGTGTTGCTGACATCTCCATTATCCTTAGAATTACTGCTAATACCTCGCCATGCATACTCTGAGGGGGCATCGATTTTGCTGCTGGGGTGCTCGGTCCGTCGCTTATTTATGAGGGATAAGCTTCTTTCCTGCGCGCCTTGGGCCTCGGATCTGCATCTCCCCAGCCCATGCGTGGCGAGGGACAAATAAGCCACACAGGCATAATCTGAGGAGTTTAACACCATTGTGTCACATCAAACCGTTTCGTCAACGCCATCAAAAAGGCTCCAGGGCCTGGGGTTTTCCATAAGGCAGTGTGGCAGAC
Source organism: Vampirovibrionaceae bacterium NZW_1234 (assembly GCA_041697335.1). Classification (GTDB taxonomy): domain Bacteria; phylum Cyanobacteriota; class Vampirovibrionia; order Vampirovibrionales; family JAGQHJ01; genus JBGUGD01. The sequence goes on from JBGUGD010000010.1 coordinate 38,519, forward strand.
GCTTTCACAGCACTTTTTGTGGTTGTGGTTGTTGGGCACCGCAATGCCCCGGCGCTTATGTGCCTGTTGGGGGTGGCTCAGGCTCCGAGCGCGCACTTTGCGCGCTCGGAGCCTGAGGAGACAGGGGCCTTATGGCACGGGATTCAAATTTCAATAGCAACAAAATCATTAACAAAGTTTTAATACATTTACAGGGGACTATCTCATCGTAGTCGCGGGAGACTACGGGGCGGAGGAACGAAGGGGGTATTCGACGATATGATTCGAGGGGTATCGACAGGGTATGACAATGAGCAACTTCAACAGGCCTTAGGGGGCCGCTTTCCTCGTGGGACCTTTGTCCCGATGCAAGGGCCCATGGATACCGTTGAGATTGGACAATCAGGTCGTCCCAAGCGCAGTTTCAGCTTTATCGGCGCTGCCGTCAACTTTGTGAAAGGCGCGGTGGTCGATACCATTTCCGGGATGTTCAGCATGAAAGGCCTCTTAACCATGGCCGGATCGGCTGCCTTGATTTGGGCCACCGGCGGCGCGGCATTGATTCCGTTAGCCGCATTGGGGGCCGGTATGGGAGCGTTCCAGGTTGTGAAGGGATCCTTGAATGCCGCCAGTGCCTTATCCCAAGGGGACGGTGAAGCGGCTGAAAATGCTTTCCGCGGGATTGGTTCCGGGACTTTCACCGCCGTTGCCAGCTTACTGGGTGCTCGTGCCGCTTATCGTAATGGGGTGGTAAAAACGGGAACCCAGGTCAAGGGTGGTAAAGTGGAACTGGCCAGCGATGTGGTCAAAGGCGAAGGTTGGTTTGGAGGCTTTAAAGGCACCGTTAAACAGATGTACCGTGATCTCAGTGGCCAGTCCCGAGCCGTCACTACGAATAAAAGTGGGGCACCCGTATTAGACAATAACAAGAACCTGCTCAATATGGGCTGGGATAGCATGAAGGGCAAGTGGGACAGTCTGACCGGCACCTTCCAGAAAAACGGATTGCAAGGGGTCAAAGACAATGTCACTCGCATGGTTCGCGGCAAGGATGCGGCTGGAAAAACGAAAGCCAAGCCGGGTGAACAGAAGTTATCCAAAGCCGAAGAAAGCTTGCAGCAATCTCGTACGGCCTTACAAGAGAAGCGAGCTCGGGTAGCTGAGCAGGTTCAAAAAGAAACGGCCGGGAAAAAATCCGGATCGACTACAGAATCGGCAAAAGAGAGCGCAGCCCAGGCTCGCCAAACTGCGGCTCAACGTGCGGTGAAAGAACAGCAACTCAAGGCGGCTCAGGAACGGGCCAATACGTTAAACCAGAAATACACCGAAGTACGCGGGAAATTGAAGGTTCTTGAATCCAAACGCCAGGCTTTGGCCGAAAATATTCGGGCCGCCCAGGTCGAGCGCCAGAACCTGATGGCTCGTCGCAGTGCCGGGGAAAAACTTTCTTCGCAAGATTCTGCCAAGCTCTCTGAATTAAACCGCTTTGTGGCTGAGAAATCCGGGGAGTTTGCCAAGATGTCCCGTGAGTCGGCCAGTTTGAGTCGTCAACTTTCGGGGGATAAAGCCTCTGGCGGCCAGAAGATCGGCATTAACGAAGATCTGCGTCAAGCCCGCCAGACCTTGTCTGAGCGTGAAGCGGCCTTGAAACGGTCTGAGCGTTCACCAATAGAGGTTGAGGTGGACAAGCGCCTGGTCAAGGACCTGGAAGCTGTGAAAGCTCAAGAGGCGGCTGTCACGAAAATGCGGCTTGAGATGCGTCGCAAGGATCCGACCACGGTCACCTTTAAGCGGGAAATGGCTGAACTCAACAAGACACGCCTACCGTTGAAAAAAGAAGTTGCTGAGCTACAAGCCAACATCGATAAACTGAAATACAATCTGGATGCCGACTCCCAGTTTGTCCTTCAGCAAATGAACCAGCAATTGGCTCAGCGTCAAGCCCAGTTGTCGGTCTTGAATGAAAATATGGCCTCCATTGTCAACAATGCCCGGGCATCCTTTAATCCCAGCATGATGCGCTCAACCCGTTTCTGGCTCAACGGCCAGCTACAAACCGGCGGCATGCAGATCTACTTGACCCGAGCCAACCAGGCCGGTAATACGGATGATGACATGTAGTCAACAGCATTGACACTCGACGTCTAACACTGGTTAGAATTGAGCGTTAGCAAAGGGATCTGCCACTTTTGGCAGGTCCCTTTAGGGGTTTTAAAGCGCTGCGGTTTTGCCCAGAGCTTTTTCATAGGCTTCGATTTGAGGCAGGTGGGCTAAGACAAAGGCAATGTCATCCAGGCCTTCCAACAAACAGGTCTTACGAAACGCGTTGATTTCAAAGTGATGCTGCTCCTGGTTGGGCAGGGTGACGCACTGTTCTGCCAGGTTTACGGTAATGGTTTGGCTGGGATCCTGCTCAATGGTCTGGGCCAGGTGCTGAACCACGGCTTCAGGCAAGGCAATGGGCAGGAGAAAGTTCTTGAGCGCATTATTATAAAAAATGTCCGCAAAGGACACGGCAATAATGGCGCGAAAGCCAAAGTCTTTCAGGGACCAAGGGGCATGTTCGCGAGAGCTGCCACAGCCGAAATTGTGCCCGGCAATCAGGATCTGGCTGCCTTGGAAGCGGGTGGAGTCGAACAGTGACTCTGCCTTGATCTGGCCTTGATCGTCATAGCGCCAGTCATAAAACAATTTGGCGCCCAGGCCCGCTTTGGTGGTGCCGGTTAAAAACCGGGCCGGGATAATTTGATCGGTATCAATATCATCTTTTAAAAACGGCAGGGCCGTTGCGGTGAGGGTGGTAAAGGCGTTCATCAGGCATGAGTCTCCCAGGTACGGATATCAACAAGGCGGCCGGAAATGGCGGCGGCCGCTGCCATGGCCGGGCTCACCAGAAACGTGCGGCTGCCCTTGCCTTGGCGACCTTTGAAATTTCGGTTGCTGGTGCTGGCACAAGCTTGGCCCGGCGCTACAACATCGCCGTTCATGGCAATACACATACTGCATCCCGGCTCTCGCCATTCGCAGCCGGCATCGAGAAAAATTTGGGACAGACCTTCGGCTTCGGCTTGGCGTTTGATTTCTGCCGAACCGGGTACCACGAGGGCTCGAACGTGAGAGGCCACTCGTTTGTCCGCAAGGACCTCGGCGGCGGCACGTAAATCCTCCATGCGAGAGTTGGTACAGCTGCCAATAAACACCACATCAATGGGGGTGCCGGCAATGGGATGGCCCGGCTCCAACTTCATGTAGTCCAGAGCGGCCAGAAGCTCTTCCTGTTCTTGCAGGGTGTTGAAATCGTCTTTTTTGGGCACCATGGCCGAAATCTTCATGGCCATCCCCGGATGGGTCCCATAGGTGACCATCGGTTCGATGTCTTCGGCCTGAAGGATGACCTGGGTGTCGTATTTTGCCCCGACATCGGTTTTAAGTTCCCGCCAGCGCTGGCAGGCAGTCTCGAAGGCTTCGCCCTGGGGGGCAAAGGGTTTGTCTTTGAGATAGGCAAAGGTTACTTCATCAGGGGCAACCATGCCAGCCCGGGCACCGGCCTCAATGGACATATTGCACAGTGTCATCCGGCCTTCCATGCTGAGGCTGCGGATGGCCGAGCCCGTGTATTCAATGACATGGCCCGTGGCGCCACCCACCCCGATTTTGGAGATGATGTACAAGATGACATCTTTTGCAGTCACACCCAAGGGTAAGGTGCCTTCAACCCGAATTTCCATGGTCTTGGAGGGGGCCTGAAGCAAGCATTGGCTGGCAAGAACCAGCTCCACCTCACTGGTGCCGATACCAAAGGCCAGGGCCCCAAAGGCTCCGTGGGTCGAAGTATGGCTGTCGCCACAGACCATGGTCATGCCAGGCTGGGTCAGCCCAAGTTCCGGGCCAATAACATGGACAATGCCCTGGTGGTTGCTGGCCACGTCAAACAGGGTGATGCCGTGTTTTCGGCAGTTTTCGGCCAGGGTCGCCAACTGGGTCCGAGCGGCTTCGTCCTCAATGGGCTTGGAACGATCTGTGGTGGGAATGCTGTGGTCCTCAGTGGCGGTGGTCAAATCCGGCCGACGGACGGGAATCCCCCGAGCGGCAAGGCCGGAAAAGGCTTGTGGCGAAGTGACTTCATGAATTAAATGGCGATCGATATATACGATGGCCGGGCCGCCTTCGGTTTGGTGAACCACGTGGGCGTCCCAAATTTTTTCGTATAAGGTTTTTGGCGCACTCATGGTGGGTTGTCTTTCTGTGTTATCAACGTCAAAAAGGCCATTGGGCCAGAAATTCAATGGTTATACCCCAGTAAAGAGCAAGGTGCTGATCGCAGCACGACCGGGTTGTTTCTGGCATTGTATCGCAAACCATGGTCTGTGTCCGGCGCGACGTGGAGGCCGGAGCGGGGCTTGTGACGGTTCAATTCTTAAGATAAGGGGAAAATATTAAGGAAATGTTAATTGTCTGAAACCTTCTGTTTATAGGCTTCTTCAGGTTTTTGCCCAGGTCCGGTTTAAGGAAAAATTAATAATCTAACACCAAATCTTAAGAAACTGTTTTTATATTAATACAAGGGCTAACGAGGCAAAACGAAAGGACAATAGGGTGGGGCGAATCGCTTGACAGAATTTTAACAATCCAATCATTTCTGAGTCATTGGCTCCCCTGAGAGCCGTGAGTGGCTGAGAAACCGCATGAAATAGCTTTTTCTTCCTTCACACACATACACATTCACATTTTCCATTAAATGAACTAGCGAGACCCATAAGCAAGGGCACGTCAATTGGAGAGTGCCTTCCCTTAGGGGAAGGTCCGGTTTTTTTCCTACCTATCTTAACTAACGAGACCCACAAGCGATTACAAGTTACATTGGAGATTGCCTTCCCCGCAAGGGGAAGGACAGATTTACTAACCTACATCACACACACACACATTCCTCACATGCGAGGCGATGACAGACATTGGGGACACGTTACAGGGGCGATTTTAAAGCAGCCGGGCAAGGAATGCCACGGCTGTTTTAAACTTTCAGACGGGATGTTCAGCAGATCACTTTTAGGCTCACTCACACCCAGCCGGGGCTCCTGCCCAGGGGCGGGTTGTGTGGCGAGGGTCCTCCGGGTCTGTTTGATAGGATAACACCCAAATCCCCCAAGTCGGTCTGTTTGCTAGCTCATCCTTCTTGTTATGGTGTCCATGGCACAAAACCGAGAGACAGCGCATTTCAAGGGCGTAACCAGGGATGATGACCGTTTTGGATCGACTTCGACATTGGACCTACGGTGCAGTGAAACACTGCACCGGATCTCGCTATGCTGAGAACCTGCGCTGGTTACATGCCCATCAGTTTGATTCCTACGAGGACAACCTGGCTTGCCAGCAGAAGATGTTGCGTGATTTACTCATCTTTAGTGCATCTCATATTCCGTATTACCGTCAATTACTGCGTCAAACCGGCGTAGTCGATGGTCAGGGGCGCATTCATCTGGCGCGCTGGAGTGATCTGCCGGCTTTGACGCGAGGGGATCTGCAGGCCCATTTAAGTCAGCTTCTCAGCGATGATGCGTCCTCACGCCGTCGCATTATTGCCTTGCCGACCGGAGGCACCACGGCAACCCCGGTGGTACCCAAAGCCGATTTGACTTATTGGGATTGGACTCAGGCCCAGACGTGGCTTTATTTTAGCTGGATGGGGCTGAATATCGGGATGCCTTATTTTTACTTCTGGGGAGCACCCCAGGACATTGGCGCACAAGGGAAAACCTGGAAGGATAAATTGTGGCTGCAAGGCATCCAGAACCGCTATGTCCTTAACTGCCGGCGGATGTCACCCGAAATTATGGCGGCCTATATTGACCGGATGAACGCCATGCCCGAGCGCAACCATATGGTGGCATGTGTCCAGGAACTCTATGAATTGGCCTGTTTCAGCCAGGAACATGGCTACCCGGTTCGCCGGGGAATGGTTGGCATTTGTGTTACGACAGCCGCGCTGACCGAACCGATGCGCGAGACCATTCAATCGGTTTTCGGTTGCCCTGTCTTCAGCCGCTATGGCAGCCGAGAGGTCGGGGACTTGGCATGTGAATGCCAATATCAGGCCGGTCATCACGTCAACCCGTTAACTGCCTTTATAGAGGTGGTTGATGAACAGGGACAGCCGGTTCCTCCCGGCGTGGAGGGACGCATTCTGGTGACGAACCTCCATAATTACCTGATGCCCCTGATTCGCTACGAGCTTCAAGACCTTGGGATCTGGAGCGAGGCCTGTCGGTGTGCGTGCGGGCGTCAATGGCCGACCCTGAAAATGATTACCGGACGACTTCATGAGCGCCTGGTTCTGCCCGATGGATCGACCTTCGGCAAGGTCTTTCTCCACTACATCATGGATCCGTTTCAGAAGCTGCGGGCTTATCAATTTCATCAAGTCAGCCCCACCCAGGTGGAAGTCCATGTGGTGTCACCTATCCGGGACTACTTGCAGGTGTTCAGGCAGGAGTATCAGGAATCGCTAAAACGGTTTCATCAGGTTACGGAGCAGCAGTTTCAGGTGACGTATAAGCAAGTGGACCTGCTGGAAAAGACCCCTTCGGGCAAGCAGTTGGTGATCGTCAATCATGTGTTGCCGGCGCGCCAGCCCATGCCTGTGTCTGCAGCGACTGAGGCGGCGGTGCCGGTTTTTTCCTAAGCCTGGGCTTGTTGCGATTTTCGGGCGGCCCACACCATCAGTCCGGCTAGAACCATGGTGCCAAAGTAGACGCAAGCCCACTTGGCACAGGCCATGGCGACGACAAGGCCCAGGGCCGCATGCCAGGGGTGCTGTCTGACATAGCTCAGGACTTGACCAAAGAAGGCTTTACTGCGCTGAGTAATCGGGCAACAGGTTTTGGCGCCGGATACCTGATCCAGGGCCTGATGAATATCCGGTTCAGGGGAGTTTGGGGGAACGGTCATGCATGGGTCCTCGGCTGATGCATGTCTGCGATAGGGCAGTCGGCATGGTATCGGCATGAAAGGGCAAAACCTGAATGGACCCTCTCTTTTTCTTAGAGCCTTGGCGTATATCCGGAATCCGATGCTAGAATAAGCAAAAGGCCCGATTTTAAGGGTAGGTAAGGAGCCCGTGTGATGAAGCGGCGATCGGTGTGGCATTATATCGGCTATTTTGGGTTTATTTATCTCCTGATCATGGGGGTGCTGTGGTTAGGCTATCCGACAGCCCAGCAGTATGCCAAGCCATTTGCGGCGCTTATTTTTCCAATTAACGAAAACAATTCGATCGGGAAAACCCTGTTGGTGACCTCGGGGATGTATTGGCTCATGGTGGGGGGCTATTTGTGGGTGTTGGGCAAACGCTAAAAAACCGGGCCACGCGATAAACGCCGAAAACCAGTCTTCACGACCAAAGGCACCCCGGAGAAGTGGGGTGCCTTTGTAAACGTCTTGGACAGAAGAGGGTGGGAATAAAGGTTTATTTTTTATCTTTATCCTTATCCTCGTAGTTCGAGCTGCCGGAGTTACCGGCATTTCCGGAATTTCCAGCGTTACCAGAATTGCCTGCATTTCCGGAGTTTCCAGCGTTATAGTTATTGCCGCTTCCGGAGTTGCCCGCATTGCCGGAATTACCAGCATTGCCTGAGTTTCCGGAATTTCCAGAATTTCCAGAGTTACCGGCATTGTAATTGTTGCCGGCATTCCCGGAGTTACCCGCATTGCCGGAATTACCGGAGTTGCCTGAGTTTCCAGAATTGCCGGAATTGCCGGAATTATAGTTGTTGCCGCTGCCTGTAGCGCCCGCATTCCCGGCTGCGCCGGCATTGCCAGCGGCACCGGAATTGCCTGTGCCTTGGGTGGAGCCACCGCCGCCACCACCGCCATCGCCGCTGTTAAAACGGTTGATGGCTGTGTTGTCGAATGAACGCTGAGGCTCTTGATCGGCACCGGAGCTGATGCGGTTGATCAGGGCTCGGCCTTTTTCCTTGTCGGTATCAAAGGCTTTAACACCTTCCTGCAAGTCTCGGGCATCGAGCTGCAAACCGCCTTTAGAAACATAGTCAATGGCCTTGCGGTATTCTTTCGGGTTATTGACGTAGGTTTTGTCGTCATCGCTACTGAAGATTTGACGTAGCTGTAACGTACCTCGGTTCAAGGCTTTAGTGACGGCATTTAACGTTGCCACATCCTTGTCGCCAACACCGGGATCATCGGCCAGATCCTGGTTTCCGCTGTTTGCAAGCAGGGTCTTCAGTTTGGCGTTGTTATAGTTGTTGGCCGTGCCTTTTTCATCGGTGCCGTTTTTGAAGGTGGCAGCCACAGCAGCAAACATGTCACCCGGCTTGGTCAAGTCGACTTGCACGCTTGCCAGTTTGTCTTCCGAATCCCGGGTATTATCGACACGGAAGTTACCGATGATCTCACGCGTGTATCCGTCGATAATATTGACACGGGCCGCAGCAACCGCATTGTTGGTGCCCATTTTAATAAAGCGGTCTTTAATGATGGTTTGGTTGACGTTGCCGTTTTTATCCACGGCACGGGCGTAGTCGTCAACCAGGCGACCATCGGGGGCCGGTAGCTTGGTTAATTCTTTTTCATAGTTCACCGCAGGTGGTGTGGTTGTTCCGCCGCCACCACCGCCGGTTGCCGGTGCAGGAGCTGGGTTAGGGGTTCCTGCCGGAGATGGGGTCGGGGTAGCTGCAGGGGTAGGCGTTGCTGCGGGTGTAGGTGTTGCAGCGGGTGTAGGTGTTGCAGCGGGTGTGGGGGTTGCCGCCGGGCTTGGGGTCGCTGCTGGGCTGGGCGACGGCGATGGGCCTGCTGCCGGGGAGGGTTTTGCCGCAGGTTTCGGTTTGGACGAGCCAAACAGATCGCCCTGGGTCAGCAAGACCACAAAGAGCAATAAGAAGATCATGGACGAGGGATCCTGGCCCATCATGCCATTCATCATGCTCATGCCGGAGGACGATGATGGGGCAAAATCATCCGGTGGGCCAAATAAAGGACTGGATGCGGTGGGCAGATTGGCACCAAATGCGCCACTCAAGAGCCCGGATAAGGGATCGGCCGAGCCGCCAATCAGGGATGAAGCGCCAAAAAGGGATCCGGCTCCTCCGCCCAAGATACTGCTCAGAGGCGAGGGCGAGCCAAAGCCAGAGCCCTGGAGTCCTGAAGCTCCTCCAAGCAAGCTGGATCCAAAAATGGATGACAGCGATGTGCTAAATAAACTGTTCATGAGTTCTTCTCCTCCGTCTGACAAGTCTGTCCAACACGATCCAATCTCGAATTGGATGAAAACCATATTTCAGTTTTTAGATGTCACATGCGCAGGGCATAGACTTCTCTCTTGTGAGTATAAAAACAATCAATTAAAATTTTTATCCCTTATGTTAAGAAATTGTTATGTAAGGTTTTCAGGATGGGTAAGAAAACCTTGCTTGGCCTTGGATTCGGCCTGTTCGTTTATTACGGATTACTGGTTTGACCGTGCGGACAATTTGTCCACACGGTGATTTGGGGCCAATTTTGGAAAAATTCCGTACGGGGAATAAGACCCATTGGGGCGATAGGTGCCATGGGGGTCAAGACGGTGCCACGGCACATATCGCTCCAGGTGGAGAAAATACCGAGATTTTTAGGGGCTGTTTTGGGGTGCATTTGTAAAAACCTTTAATTGATTGTGTTTTACTTGTTTTATTCCATAAAACCCTTTGTTTTAAACGTTTTTTTATAAAAATTTTGTTAAAATTGCTATGATGGCTTATTTTTTGGATTTTAATGTCTTTAATTTCTGCCATTAAAAGTTGATTGTGGGTTTTGAGGTGTGTTTTTTCTGTCTGGAAGATTGCTTTTGGTTTTTGTGTTTTTTGGGTGCGGGCAGGTTGGCTGTCTCATGTGGGTTTTGGCCCCGGCGATATGCTTGGTAACGGCTTTATGGCCTTTGGCTTTCTGAATCTCCTCTTGCCATTCTCGTCTCTCCTCATCAATTTCATTCCCATAAGAGCAGATGATTTTTAAGGCAGGGTGGTTTTTGATCCGAGAACCATGTTGTTTGGCAAGAAACAGAGATGGCCGGGGGGGGAGGGCGTCACGATGGATGGGTGCGATTGAGGCCGCTGTCTGATGCGTGGGTTTTCTCGCGGTATTTAGGGTCCATTTTTTTTCAGACGTCCAAAGAATCCATACCCGGGGCGCGCAACAATTTGTGAGCGTTGTTTTTGGTGTTTTCTCAATCTCCTCGATTTTGTCAGGCAGGTTCGATCATGGGCCGCGAGGGCGGCCCTTCTGTCATAAAAGCCACAGGGAACAGCTGCGAGTGTGGTTATGCGAGAGCGTAAATGTAACGAAGAATTTACAAAGTAACATCGAGAAAAATCAAATTTGTTTTTATAAAAATAAATGAATTATTAATACCCTTGGTTTGTCAGGCGTCCATGTTGGCGCGGTTTGTTGAGAGAAGTTACCTTAAGAGAGAAGCACCATGTTTGGTAATCCTATCATCAGTTCATTGTTGCCATCCTCGGGGCTCACTGCATTGCAGGGCTCGCAGATGGGGGCAGCCCGCCCGATGGGTGGGATGATGCCGGGTGCCTCAATGCAGGTATCTTCCTGGGGCAATGCCTTTGGTTCCCAAAATCAGTCCATGGGAATGCAGCAGAGTTGGATGCAACTGCTTTATGGCCTTGTGATGGTGCAATTGTTTCAGACATTGTTGCAAAAACCCCAACCCAAGCCATTACCCGAGCCGGAGCCCATCAGTCCAACGTTAATTGAGGATCGTCCGGAGGCCAAGGTGATTGGGGACATCAATTACCGTAACCTCAATCTGGAAGAACGTCGTAAACTGAGTAATATGTCGGATCGGGAACGGGCCGTGCTTCACTTATGGGGCCGCCAAATGATTGCCGAGGGCAAGCAGGACGGTGGTATTCTGCTTACCGTGCTTGAATCGGCCCAGACGGGTCAAAACGATGGAACTGTCTTGACGGAGAATGCGGAAGTGCTTCTGGCTCAAGAATTGGTGGCCAAGGAGAAAGAACGGTTTGGTGCCGTGACGGGACGCACCCTGGACGAAGAATTTTTTAAACTCTATGAAAAACTGACGGGCAAGGATATTTCGGCTCGCTATGCCAATGCGCCCTTGCATAAAGCCGATGGCCCCACGCGAATGCCCAAGCAGTTTCGGTTGGATTCGCCGGAATGGGAAAGTGCCTTGCAAGAGCAAAGCGGCTTAAACGGCTTTGAGAATTCGGTCCTGCGCCTTTGGGGCCATAATCCCCTGTTTACCGGGAATATTGATGGCTCTATTCTGGCCTTTACCCTGGCCAATGAAAAGTCATTGGATCCGGGTCTGAACAAAGCGGATGTCAGAAACTTGCTGGAAGCCGATATGGTGGCCGATGGCAAATTGAACGGCGATGCTCTTGAAAAGGCCTTTGTGGATGTGATGGACAAAATGTATCTGGGCACCGAAGGGGCTTCTGTGGAAAAGACCAAGCAGTTTGCCCTGGACAGAGCCCGTGCCTTGAAACGCACGGCCCAGCAGATAAAGCAAAGCACCACGGAAGGCGTTCAGGATGCCATTAAGTCTGTGGGCAAAACCATGAAGGATCACCCGGTGCTCACCGGCATCAGCATTTCCGGTTTGCTGACGGCTGCCATTATTTGCCCTTTCCTGGCGGGCTTGGGCATGGGAGGCGCTGGCGTTGCCATAGCCCAGCGCTTGATTGAAGGTGGCAGAGACGATTAAGCGTTCACAATGATAACGGTCTTTCGCTTGCAGTCCTGCAAAGCGGCACAATACGTTTTGTCATTGTCGGGTCTAGCGTGATTCGATGCATTGCTTGCGATGTACCAGAGCCCCCTCGCCATCAACGGCTTGGCGTTGACTTGGGGCTTATCGCGTCCGAGAGTTGGAGGTGTGTTTTTTTTCACGTAAAATAGGACTGTCAAAATAGCGTGTTAAAAACAGACTAAAGAAAGAAACGAAGACAATTATGGAATTTAACATTGTTGAACAGACCTTGATGATTGATGACAAACAGGTCACCCTTCGCACAGGTGAGTTGGCTCGTGCAGCCAATGGTGCGGTGACAGTGACTTGTGGCGATACCGTGATTCTGGTGTCTGCCACTGGGAGTAAAAAGCCTCGTCCCGGCATTGATTTCTTTCCACTGCTGGTGGATTACGAAGAAAAAATGTTTGCCGTGGGCCGCTTGCCGGGTGGGTTTATTAAACGTGAAGGCCGTCCCTCGGAGAAGGCTGTGCTCACGTCTCGTCTGATTGATCGCCCTATTCGTCCGCTTTGGCCGGATGGGTATCGCAACGATGTTCAAATTGTCGCAACCCCATTAAGCGTATCCAGCGAGAATCCGCCGGATGTGCTGGCTGTATTGGGTGCCTCTGCCGCCCTTATGCTCTCGGGGCTTCCCTTTGAGGGGCCCATTGGTGCCGTACGTATTGGCATTCATGAAGGCGAAATGGTCGTTAACCCGTCACACGAGCAGATTGAGAAAAGCGATCTGGATTTGGTGGTGGCTGGGACGGCCAGCTCTATTCTGATGGTTGAAGCCGGTGCCAGCTTTGTGAACGAAGATGCCATGCTTCGGGCCATTGAATACGCCCACGAAGAGATTAAAAAGCAGGTTCAGGCTCAAATCGAGTTTGCCCAAAAATGTGGTGTCGAGCGGACACCCTTTGTGCCGACCGAAGACCTGACCCCCTTGTATGAGTTTGCCTCCCAGTTACTGTTGGATGACATTAACGCAGCCTTTCATGACTTTGAGCGGGAATCTCGCCAGGAAAAACTGGAAGCGGCCCGGACCAAACTGGACGAAGCCGTTGCTGCTCTGGCGGAAGATCACCCCATTAAAGTGCTTTTAGCCTCTTCCGAATTGGATTTTGTGTCTGAAATCTTCAAGAAGGTCGAGAAAAAAGTGATGCGGGCCATGGTTATCAATGAAAATGTCCGTGCCGATGGTCGTAAGCCGGAAGAAATCCGACCCATCACTTGCCGGGTGGGCTTGTTGCCTCGTACTCACGGCAGCGGTCTCTTTACCCGAGGCAATACTCAAGTTCTGTCTCTCTGTACCCTGGGTTCGCCCGGGGATGCCCAATCCCTGGACGGTGTGGATCCGATGACGGAAAAACGCTGGATTCACCACTATAACTTCCCCGGCTTCTCCGTGGGTGAAGTCAAGCCCCTTCGCGGCGCAGGGCGTCGTGAAATTGGGCACGGTGCGCTTGCCGAACGTGCCATTACGGCTTCTTTGCCGCCGAAAGAAGAGTTTGGCTACACCATTCGTGTGAACTCCGAAGTCTTGGAATCCAACGGGTCGACGAGTATGGCCAGTACCTGTGCGGCTTCGCTTTCCTTGATGGATGCCGGTGTGCCGGTATCGACCCCCATTGGCGGGATTGCCATGGGCCTGATTAAAGAAGGCGACCAGTACAAGGTTCTTTCCGACATTCAGGGTGTTGAAGACTTCCTGGGTGATATGGATTTTAAAGTCACCGGGAACGAGACCGGGATTACGGCCTTGCAGATGGACATCAAGATCCAGGGGATCTCGGTGGACATTATGCGCAATGCCTTGGAACAGGCCCGGGTCGGGCGGCTTCATATCCTGTCCAAAATGACCGAAGCCATTCGAGAGCCGCGTCCAGCCCTGTCGCCTTACGCCCCGCGGATGATCACCATGAAGATCGATCCCGATACCATTGGGACGGTTATTGGCCCGGGTGGGAAGATGATTCGCTCCATCATTGAAGAAACGGGTGCCACCATTGACATTGAAGACAGTGGTCTGGTCACCATTACTTCTTCGGGTGATGGCGGCGAGCGGGCTCGTGACATCATTAAGCGCCTGACCATGAAGATTGAGCGGGGTCTGGTGACTAAAGGGCGTGTGGTCCGCATCATTCCGGCCGGTGCCTTTGTCGAAATCACGCCAGGTAAAGACGGCATGGTGCACATCTCTCAACTGGAAAACCGTCGGGTTGAAAAGGTGGAAGATGTGGTCCGGGTGGGTGATCAGGTCGTTGTGAAAGTGGTCGAAATCGACGATCGCGGCCGGATTAACCTCACCATGAAAGGGGTTACCCCCGAAGAGCGGGCTCCCTTTGAAACCAATGGGGCGGCTGAAACCGTTGACGCACCCGAGCACGCTGAACAACCCGTTGGCTAGTGCCCTTCAGGGGCTGTGCCAACTGAATAATCATCGCTTTCATGTGCCGGCTCATGCCGGCCATGACGCGATTGGGCTCCTGGATCACATGGGTCTCGGTCCCTTTGCACTGGATTTGACAGAGCTGCCGCCCTTGGACGTTTTGGGCCAACCGACCGGCGTTTTGAAGGACTCACAGGCCATGGTGGCGCGCCTGTATGGGGCAGCCCACAGTTTTTACCTGGTTAATGGTGCCTCGGTCGGGATTATGGCCGCTCTATTGGCCGCCGGGGTCCGAGAGGGCGATACGGTCCTGGTGGCCCGCAATTGCCACCGCTCCGTGATTCACGGACTCATTTTAAACGGAGCCACGCCCGTCTGGATTCTTCCGGAATCGCATCCGGATTGGGGTATTTGGGGATCCGTGTCGATGGCATCGGTGGACGCGGCCTTGCGAGAGACGCCCCAGGCTCGGGTGCTGGTGATGACCCACCCGACCTATGAAGGCATTTCGTCTGATGTCCTGGCCATTGCCGATGTGTGTCATCGGCATGGGGTGATTCTCATCGTGGATGAGGCCCATGGGAGCCTCTGGCCGATTACACCGGGGATGCCGGTTTCAGCCCTTCAGGCGGGTGCCGATGCGGTGATTCATTCGATGCATAAGAGTGGCGGGAGTTTAACACAGACGGCGCTCTTACATCTGTCGGCCGGTTCAAGCCTGATGCCGGAAATGGTGCAGCAGGCTTTGAACGTGCTTCAAACCACCAGCCCTTCCTACTATTTGCTGGCGAACCTGGAGGCTACGGCCCTTTGGATGGGCTCTAAGGAAGGACAGGGTTGGATCCAGTCACGCCTGGAACGAATCTCTCGTTTTCGAGAGTGGCTGGTAGAGACATGTGTGACGATTCAGGCATGGTCGGATAACTCGGATAGGGAGCAATTTCAGGTGTTTCTCAAATCGTCCGTGATGTCCGGGGAAGCCTTTGCCATGATGTTGGAAGAGGCCTACGGCATTTCCTTCGAGTCTTACTCCTCTCATGGGGTTCTGCTTCAAATCAATCCCGGCCTTGAAGAAAAGGCTTTGGAAGCGTTAAAAACTGCACTGGTAGCCATTGATGGCCAGAGCCAATTGATGCCGCTCTGGAATGGCAGCCAGGCGACAGGACAGGTTCGATTTGAGCGTCCTCAGTTACGGATATCGCCGCGTGAGGCGTTTTGGGCCCCCGGAGAGTCTGTTCAGCCTGAGGATGCTCTGGGACGTATTTGTAAACAGATTGTGGCGACCTGTCCGCCTGGGATCCCCATCTTGATGCCGGGTGAGATCATTACGGACTGGCATTTGGGCTTCTTGGAAGAACCGGTGCTGGTGGTCGCGGCGGATGCGTGTTCATCGCGTACGTAAGCATGGAGCCGGGGCCCTGTGCTTTAGGATATGAGCCTAAGTCGCATCATGCTGGTTGTCAAAGATATCAATGATGGAGCCAACCACTTCGGTTGCCTTTTGAAAGGCCATGGCATTGGAGAGATAGCTGAATTCGGCCTGTTTGAGATAGATGAGGTTACTGGCCAAATCCATGCTGAAGACCGACTCTTGAGAGCCTAGTCGGCTTTGCACCCCGCCACCATTGGGAGCTGGGGTGGTAATCACTTCCTGCTCATCAATTGGGGGCGGCGTATTGAGGTTGGCTATGTTCTGTGCTGCGGCATTAAAGCGTAACCGGGCGTCATTCATGCCGCTGGCTGGAATTGACAGGTCCATCGCGCTCGCTTGATTTTGGGGTGATAAAAGGAACGGTCCCCCTGGCAAGGGGCTATTATGGTTATACCCAGTTGGGGTGGTATTGAATCATGGGAATTTGACTCTGGGCGAGGTACAATACCTAACGTTCACCTAAGGTCCCAAATGTCCAAATGGAGGAACCATTCAATGGCAACACCGAAAGAACCCAGAGACGGAAGCGTCACCATTGCCGGTGTTTACTGGCTGGCTCGGATGATTGATAAAGCCCGTTTAGAGGCGGCCGGTCAAATTGAAATCTTTGATTTGGAATACCCATGTCCTATGGATCAGCGTTTATTGCGGGATTTGGGCTTGAGCGGCCAAGAGTTCCAGAACATTGCCGTGAATGCCCAGAGCGATGAGGAGATTGTTGAGGCCTTGAAAGCCCGCAACGCATTGCCGGTTTAGCGCCTGAGGCTTTAATCGCATCGGGATTTCACCTATAATGCCCATATATAAGGTAGTTTGCGATTTTTGAGGAATGGACCCATGACGGATGTTGAAAACGTAACAGCGGACAGTGCCACGGCGACCGAATCGGTCAGCTCGGTTGATATGATGGTTCGGGTTCAGGAAGTTCTGGACGCGGTTCGTCCTTATCTTCAGGCCGATGGCGGTGACTGTGAGTTGATTGATGTGACGCCGGAGGGCGTGGTTCAATTGAAGCTCCACGGGGCGTGCGGCTCGTGTCCCAGCTCTACCTATACCCTGAAATTGGGGATTGAAGAGCAGCTCAAGCAGCATGTTCCTGGCATTGTCGAGGTGCAGCAGGTCTTTTAGTGGGCTCCTCTGGAGAATCATCCCTGACACAAACGCTGGCCTCCCTGGCGAAGGAGCATCGCCTCCGAAGCTTGCGGACGATGCGTCCCCTTTGTCGTCCCGAAATTGTTCTGGACGGGCAGTCGCGGGTTGATTTTTGCAGCAACGATTACCTGGGCTTGTCCCAGCATCCGGCTTTGAAAGCCGCTACTCAGGCAGCGGTGGATCAGTATGGCACCGGAACCGGCGGCGCTCGCCTTATCGGGGGCACTCTGGACTTGCATACGCAATTGGAAGAGGCTGTGGCTGCCTTTAAAGGGACCGAAGCGGCTTTGGTGTTTAATAGCGGCTATCAGGCCAATGTGGGTGTTCTTTCGGGGTTGGTTCAGCGACGGGATATAATTCTGGCGGATAAACTCAATCACGCCAGCTTGGTGGACGGCGCCTTGTTGGCTCAAGCCAAGCTGATTCGCTATCCTCATCTGGATTTGACGGCTTTAGAAGATAAGTTGGCGCACTGTCCCAAAGGGGTGCAAAAGTGGATTGTGACCGATACGGTCTTTTCCATGGATGGGGATCAGGCGGATTTGACGGCCTTGGCGGCCTTAATGGAACGTTATGATGCCTGGCTGATTCTGGATGAGGCCCACGCAACCGGGATCTATGGGGAACATCATCGCAGTGGTCTGTGGGAAACAACGGGTATCGGGGCCCACCCCAGGGTGATCCAAATTGGCACCTTTAGCAAAGCCCTCGGGAGTTTTGGGGCCTATGTCGCTGCTTCACGAGAAGTGGTGACGGCACTGATCCAGTTTAGTCGCAGTTTTGTCTACTCAACGTCACTGCCTCCCGGGGTCGTTGCGGCCAATCTTGCGGCCTTGGAGCTGGTTCAGGAAGAGGCCGCGTTGACGCAGCAGTTGTGGGCCAATGTGGATGGGTTTCGAGGTCGTCTTGACGCATTGAATCTGGGGCTGCCTGCGTGGCGAAGCCCCATTATCCCCTGGATTTTAGGGGACGCTTCACGGACGGTTCAGGCGGCTCAAACGCTTCTGGAGGCCGGGTTTTTTGTGCAGGCCATACGCCCGCCCACAGTGCCTGAGGGCACGGCGCGTCTTCGGATTACCGTTTCGTCCCTCCACCAGCCGGATCACCTTGAGGCCCTGGCGCAGGTCTTGAAAACACTCTAGGCTGCCTTTCGTAGAGATATGCCTGAGCAACATTTGAGGTTGATGGGGTTTTCTCTGTATGTCTCTGTCTCGTAAACCCGTTGCCGTATCGCGTTGGCCTGGAGCTTTTGTGCTGTGTTTCTGTCCCCCATGTCTCGGATGTATTCGCCCCACCCATCAATGCCACGTTTGATGAAACGAGACTCCCACTCCCGGCGGTTTGGGAGTGAATCTCAGGCTAAACCTTCAACAGCCCTGGCGATTCCTGAAGCCGTGAAAATTGTACCCAATCCCAGACTCTCCCCAAAGGACGTGTTGGAGCTGTTTCCCCAAGGGCTAAAAGATCTTGTCTTTCAGCAAGGCACGTTGGAAAACTGTTATTTTTTGGCCTCGGTGGATGCCTTGTCTCGCAATCCCTATGGCAGAAGACGCCTTATGCAGCTGATTCGTCCCTTGGGGGGCGGCATCTATGACGTCTATTTCCCTGGAAAACCCGGGTCGGTTTATCGCGTTACTCTGGCCGACTTGGCGATGCCTTGCTTTCGCCAGGCGTCGCTTCGAAATGGAGAGCCCCTTGCATTGATTCGGTTGAAACCGTCACAGGGAGCCCGGGGGGTGCAGATTCTTGAGCATGCCTTCGGACAAATGCTGTTGGACCTGAAGGGTGACCGATCCCATCCCTGGATCGCTTATCCCGACGGGGCTTCTGCACTGGCGATGTTGGCTTTGACAGGACATCCCCCTGGTCTTGAGATCAGCACCCGTGTGGCCAAAAATCGTGCATGGGAAGATTCCAACTCCTTCTTGGCGGAATCGCTGACTAAGCCGGAATTGCTGGATGCCGTGGCGTATGAGTTGAATCAGCTATCAAGACATCCTGCTCGCAACCTGGTAACGGTGGGTACGCCCGCGGAAGAATTGGCCGCCTTTAATGCGCAGGACGGAACACCCTATGTGGACAAGGTACTTCGCTTTTTGGCAGGCCATGAATTCTCGGTGCGCCATATTGATGCCCAGCGTCGAACCTTGACCCTGGTTGATCCCCATGATACCGGCCCGACCTTGACGCTGAGCTATGCCGAGTTTTTTCGGTATTTCAACTACTTGCAGGCGACTCCGGTCCCGGAAGTGTTGTCGGGTGAAGAAGAGCTGCCCATTCCTGCCAGTGATGCCCGTTATGACCCACTTCGCTCGTCGCTGATGGCTGCCATCCGACTGGCTATGCAATCAGAATAGTCCTGAAACGTTCTTGATTACTTGAGACTAAAGAGAATCAAAGGTATTGTCCGGGGCGATGGTTGCTTTATATTCCTCGGCATCTTCTTGCGTTGTTTTCAGGCGATCGATATCCGAACTGGTCAGTTGCCATTCGTTTCGCTTGGTCCTGGGATGCTCCGTGTTCTGTTGTGCTTGGGACTCGCTATTGGTTGGTTTACTGGGATGATGGCCTGCTGGGATCGGGGCGGCTTCTACTTTTTGCCTGAAACCCTGCAGGCAGTCTTGGACGGCTTTGTATGCCCCTTGGACCAGCTCGTCGCTGGAGCCGCCTAAGACGTCCAGGGGCGGCTCGTATTCAATGACAATGCGGACTTGTGTCTGCTCAGGGGAGACGGGATTCAACGTCACAGCCCCTGCCTGCCGGACATCTGCCTGACGGACCGAATACCAGCTGATGGAATGGTGCCCGCGATCCGGGCGAGGCAGTTCAACAGCCAAATCCCACACCATCGGCTTGCCCGTCGGGCCAGTCAGCGTCCAGACCCAGGTGTGGTGTGAGGGATTGTGCTGATGGACCTCCTGGACGTAGGGCATAAAGCTGGGGTAGTTTGGGAAGTCGGCCCAGACCTGATAGCAGGCCTCCAAAGGGGCGTTGACGGTGATGGTTTGATCAATACGGGCCATAATTTGGGTTCCTCCTATATCCAATGAGGGTTTTATGCATCGTAGCTGAACCGCCGAGGCAGCCTGGGCGAGCAAGCCACTCTGGGGGCATTGTAAATGAGGTTCTTGTCGGTGATATGCCCTGAAGGGGCAATGTTCTGGATTGTTGCTCGGCTTTGGGCACGGGTGACAAACTCAGCCGCGACAGCATATCCGTTGCCTTGTTCTCGCCGTTCGGTTTCGTTAAGATAGGGAATAGTTCCACCCCCCTGAGAAAGAAGGATACCGAACCCATGCGCATGTCCACCTTGTTGGCACCCACGTTGCGAGAAAACCCAGCAGAGGCTGAGGTTGTTAGCCATCAGTTATTGATGCGGGCAGGGTATATTCGGCGTCTGGCCAGTGGGATCTATAATTATCTGCCGTTGATGTGGCGGGTGATGAAGAAAGTGGAAGAGATTGTTCGCCAAGAGATGGATCGTGCCGGGGCTCAGGAATTGTTGATGCCGATTTTACAGCCCGCTGATATCTGGCAGGATTCTGGGCGCTGGGAAGTCTATGGGAAAGAGCTGATTCGCTTAAAGGATCGCCATGATCGCGACTGTGTCTTGGGGCCAACCCATGAAGAAGTAATTACCACTATTGCCAAGAACGAAGTCCACTCCTATCGTCAGTTGCCGGTGAATCTGTATCAGATTCAAAACAAATATCGGGATGAAATTCGCCCGAGATTTGGCTTGTTGCGAGGCCGGGAGTTTATTATGAAGGATGCTTACAGCTTTCATGCCTCCGATGCCGATTTGGATCGGGAGTACAACGTCATGGCAGAGACCTATAAAAATATCTTCAAACGCTGTGGTCTGGAGACGCGGATGGTTCGTAGCGATAGCGGCGCCATTGGTGGGGATGTCAGTCATGAATTTATGGTTCTGACCCAAACCCACAGTGGGGAGTGTGATGTGTATTATTGTAATCAATGCGAATATGCCGCCAATGGCAACCGGGCAGAGTCGATTTTGCCTCCTGCCGACGTCAATGGGGCCAGTCAGTTTCCAGAAGCCAAGGCCATGGAGACGCCCAACTGCACCACCATTGATGAATTGGCGACCTTCTTAAAGATTGCACCCAGCCTGATCTGTAAGGCCCTGCTCTACATTAAAGATGAGAAAGAGCCGGTTTTGGCCCTGATTCGGGGTGATCTGGAAGTGGAAGAGGTTAAGCTGCAAAATGCGGCGGGTGCCAACGAGATTCGCTTGGCTTCGGCTGAAGAAGTCGCACGCTATTCTCAGAGCGAAAAAGGCTATGTGGGTGTTGGGGACTGGACGCTTACCGTGAAAGACGGCAAGATTTTCTGGGGGCCGCAAGGTGGCCAAGCTATCTGGACGTTAATGGACAGCAGTTTGGAGGCCTTATCTCACTTTGTGGTCGGTATGAACCGCAAGGATTACCATAAAGTGGGCTTTACCTGGCCCAGTTCACCCAGCCTCCAGGGGATGTTTTCTGATCTGCGTTTGGCTCGCGTGGGCGATACGTGTCCCGAGTGCCAATCCGGAACCCTGGAAATGACCCGGGGCATTGAAGTGGGAAATATCTTCAAGCTGGGAACCAAGTACTCCCGAAAGATGAATGCAACCTACAGCACCGAAGACGGCAAGGAAGAGCCCTTTATCATGGGCTGCTATGGCATCGGGATCAGCCGGACTGCTGCGGCCGCTGTGGAGCGCTATCATGATGAGAACGGGATCATCTGGCCGATTCCGATTGCCCCCTACCATGTCGTGGTGATTCCCGTGAATACTGGCGATGAGACCCAAATGTCTCTGGCTACCCAGGTCTATGACACGCTGAAGGCGGCAGGCATTGAGGTGGTGATGGATGATCGCGATGAACGAGCCGGGGTCAAGTTTAAAGACGCCGATTTATTAGGCTTTCCCTTACGCCTGACGGCGGGTAAGAAGGCCGCTGAAGGAATTCTGGAATTTAAACGGCGTTCTGACGGGTCCATGCAGGACGTTGCGGTGGGTGATGTGTTAGACTTTGTGAAAAAGCAACTGGCAGAAGGCCAAGTGGAAGCGGTTTTGACCCATGTCTGATTCCAATATTCGTAATTTTTGTATTATTGCCCACATTGATCATGGAAAATCCACCCTGGCCGACCGGCTTCTGGAATTTACCGGGACCATTGATGCTCGCCAAATGAAAGATCAGGTCCTGGATAACCTGGAACTGGAACGCGAACGCGGGATTACCATCAAGCTCCAGGCGGCTCGGATGAACTACAGCTATCAGGGCAAGGATTACATTTTGAATCTGATTGACACGCCCGGTCACGTGGACTTTAGTTACGAGGTATCCCGGAGTCTGGCTGCCTGTGAAGGGGCCTTGTTGGTGGTGGATGCTTCGCAGGGGGTGGAGGCTCAAACCCTGGCCAATGCCTATATGGCTATTAACCATAATCTTGAAATTATCCCGGTCATTAACAAAATCGATTTGCCCAGTGCGGATCCGGAGCGCATCAAGCATGAGATTGAAGAGGTGGTTGGTGTTCCTGCGGAAGATGCTGTTTTGTGTTCAGCCAAGGCCGGGATTGGGATTGATGAAATCCTTCAGGCCATTGTCGAACGGGTCCCGCCGCCCAAAGTTACCGATGATGTTCCCTTAAAGGCTATGATTTTTGACAGCTACTTTGACCCCTATATGGGCATTATTCCGTATTTTCGGGTCATGGAAGGCCAGATTCGCAAGGGTGACAAAGTGCGCTTTATGGCCAACAATGCCAGCTATGAAGTCGTGGAGCTCGGGGTGATGCGTCCCAATCGAACGACCAAGGACGTTCTGTCGTCTGGAGAAGTTGGCTATTTGGCAGCTTCCATTAAAGACCTGGGCTATTATGTTGGGGACACCATTACCAATGCCGCTCAACCGGCGGAAGAGCCTTTGCCGGGTTATCAGAAGGCCGTACCTATGGTGTTCTGCGGCCTGTATCCTGTGAATAATGATGACTACGAAGACCTTAAAGAGTCCCTTGAAAAGCTTCAGCTTAACGACTCCAGTATTACCTTTGAGCCGGAAACCTCGGAAGCCTTAGGTTTTGGCTTTCGCTGCGGCTTCTTGGGGTTGTTGCATATGGAAATTATTCAAGAACGTCTGGAGCGGGAATACAACCTGGATCTGATTGTGACAGCGCCCAGCGTGGTTTATCGGGTCTATAACGTTCACGGCAAGTACATTGAAATCCATAATCCAGCCGATTTGCCCCCGCCGGCCCAACGGGATCACATTGATGAGCCCATCGTGAAGGTCAGTATTATTACCCCGAATACCTTTGTTGGCGCCCTGATGGATCTGGCGCAAAGTCGTCGCGGGGTCTTTTTGTCCATGGATTATCTTGATACGACTCGGGTGAACCTGCAGTATGAGCTGCCTTTGAACGAGATGGTTACGGACTTTTATGACCAGCTCAAGTCCAGAACCAAAGGCTATGCCAGTATGGATTACTCGTTCAGTGGTTTCCGGACTGCGAAGCTGGTCAAGCTGGATATTCTTCTGGCGGGTGAGCAGGTTGATGCCCTAAGTGTTATTGTGCACGAGGAAAAAGCCTATTATGTGGGCAGAACGCTCACGGAAAAGCTCAAAGAGTTGATTCCTCGCCAGATGTTTGAAGTGCCCATTCAGGCCGCCATTGGAAGTAAGGTTCTGGCCCGGACCAATGTAAAAGCCATGCGCAAAAACGTGTTGGAAAAGTGTTATGGTGGCGATATCAGTCGGAAGCGTAAGCTGTTGGAGAAACAAAAAGCCGGGAAAAAGCGCATGAAGTCCATTGGGAAAGTGGACGTGCCTCAGGAGGCTTTTATGGCTGTGCTTAAGTTGTCTTCAGAGATGTCCTAACCTCCCGGAATTCTCCTGACGATTCTTTTTGCGATTTGGGACGGCGTTCATTGCTTCCCTGGGTTCTTGGCTTGAGGCATGTTTGTCCTATACTAAAACCTACCTGATCCCTTTTGGATTCAGTGCGAAGTTTTGGGAGTTCTTTCGATGCGAGTTTCTGTCATATCGCCGCAGCGTCGGGTTTTGTCGCCGCTGGATGCGACTGGAGTGAAGTCTTTGTCTGAGATGCCACGTTGGCAAGCATCCTCAACAATTCGGTTTGGAGTTGCCCAACCTGCTAGGCCCACGTTTTCATGGCCGACACCTGTTAAAAAGGCCTTTCAGCAGGTTTTGGCGGATGTACCGTTGCGGCTGGCAGAGCCTGAAACACTGGAGCAAACGGTTTTACGCCCCTTAAATGTTGCCTTGGCCATGGCAATGCAAGCACATCCCAGCTTTCCTGAATTTCGGGATCCCCAACCGATTGCAGAAGTCTTTTTACCTGCCGTTAAAGGGGTATTAGCCCTTCCAGAAGAGGCCCGATTGGAGCTGATGACCTTGATGATGGTTCGCGATCCTTCGGATCATGAAGCGCCCCATAACTATTTACAGGATCTGGTGGCCTACACGCTGGAGTACCAGAATGGGGCAGCCCAGGCGGCCCCGGTATTAAGTGTGATGTTTCGGGAACTGACAGAAAAGAACCATCCGATGATGACGACCTTGGGCCAAATGCAGCAGTGGTTCATTAAAATCCGGTATACGGATCCCAATGTTTCAGAACCTGCGGACGCCTTTTTAACTCGTTTTAAAGAACGCCATCAGGTGGACGACCTGGCCGATCATATTGCCTGCCTTTGGGAGCATTCCCGTACCTCCAATACCGCCGCCATAAAAAAAGCCCTGAATGCCTTGGAGCCCAATCTGCATTCGCCGCCACAATCGATTCCGGCTGTGGAGACCAAGCCTCGCCTGGTAAGCTGGATGATGGCCCCATTTCGATGGTTGGAGCGATGGAGAGGTGGTGGGAGGCCTCCTCAGACGTAAAGGACTTGGGCCTCGTGGTCTCTTCTCTCGGCTTCCTGTCAGCGCTTTCATTTTCTTCCCGGGTTCGATAAGATCCGGATGATATGGACAATGGAGGGCTGCTACATGTCGAGACGCTGGATGGGGCTGTTTATTTTGTTGGGGCTGGCTTTGGTCGGCTTGGCATGGGCCATTGTAGATTTAAAGCATCCGGATGTCTCCGTGGTGCAATGTGACCTCAAGGGGCGGGGAGCGTCGGTGCAGCAATTTAAAGCCTCAGCCCGGGTCCTTTATACTCGTAGCGGCAAAACGCAGGATGATATCGCTCTAACGTGTCCCGGAATGGGAAACGTTGTAATCAATGATGATTTACCGCTACCTTTGGAGGAACATAAGCCGGTTCAACTCACACAGAAACAATATCGCCTGTTGCCTGATCGCTACCAGCTCTCAGTGCCGGTTATTAACCCCAACCAAGGCGCTGAAACCAATCCAAATCCCTCGAATTTTTAACCGACAATCAGCCTCAGGTGTTTTTCCTATCTAAGCCTTGGCAGCGTGGGTTTGGCGTGATCGGCATCAGAATGTGTTTTGAAGACACTAAGGAAGCGTAAAGAAAAAGGAGATTTCGTTTTCGAAACCTCCTCCTCGCTTTGGAACTAGTTTGACCTGAGTTCCCCTCTAAATATCCACTACCAACCTACTAATTGCTATCTTCCCCCTCAACACCCCTCCGTAAGAGCCCCGTCCGACTTGGGAGACAGGTGTCTTACGAACTAAGTATAGATTAGCAAAGGATAAAGATTTAGTAAAACAAATGTTAGTGGATGTGAACAAATATTAAGTAATTGTACCCATGTACACTAACTTTATATTCCTTTGATAGTCTTTGTTTTGGCGATTTCCTCCTAAAAGTCGGATGACCGGATCGTTTTCTACAACCCTAAAAATTTGATCTCATACTTGATTATTTTGCCTCATGGTCTCTCGCGGATTTGGGGCAATGCCGGAAGGTTCATCATAGGGTTTGTGACCACCGGGTGTCTTAAGTTTTTCTAAAGGCTAGCACCTTCCGGGATGCGCTACGGTTTTATTCAGATAGCGATTTGGTATATTGGTTCATGGGTTTACGCATGCATCCCTTTTGTAAAAAGGGTTGTGTGATGACGTTTTGGGTCGGAATAATTGGGTCTGTCGGCCTGAGTCGCTTGGCCTCGAGTGCCGGGGGGCACCAAATCGCGTTGATTCGAAACAGAGACAACGCAGAACGATGTGAAGGAGGAACCCCAGATAAATGTTTGGTCCAATTGGAAATATGATGGGCATGCTGCCCCAGATGATGGGTGCTGCTGGCGGTGGCAATCAAGGTCAAGGCATGGGAAATCCCATGGAAATGTTGGGTAATTTGGCGAATACGGCAGCCGAAGGCTTAGGCGAAATGGGTGAAAACGCCAATCAATTGTTTCAAGGTCTTGCGGGCATGGCTGAAAACGCCAGCGATCTGATGGGTGAGCTGGGTGGCATGATCCCAGGGATGGGTGGCTAGCCCATAGTCATCCCATTACCATGGCCTTCTGTTAAACCGAAGTCATCTTTGGCTTCTTGCCGGTGACTTCGGTGGCTTTGGCCAATGCTTGTTCAATGTCGGCAATCAGATCAACGGGGTTTTCAATACCCACAGACATCCGGACTAAGCCTGGGGTAATGCCAGCCAAACGCTGCTCATCTTCACTTAAGGGCAGATGGGTGGTAGATGCCGGGTGAATGGCCAGCGTTCTGGAATCACCCAAATTCGCGACAAGCGAGCAGAGTTTGAGGCTGTCAATAAAGGCTTTTCCGGCGGCTGCCCCGCCCTCCATCTCAAAGGCAATCATGGCGCCATAATCACGCATTTGTTTGTGGGCGATGTCATATTGAGGATGGGTTGTTAACCCAGGGTAAATGACCCGCTGGATGGCCTTATGTTGGGTTAGATATTCGGCAATCTGCTTGGCATTGCTACAGTGCTTGTCCATCCGTAAAGGTAGTGTTTCCAGGCTTAAAAGCAGCATCCAGGAATTAAACGGGCTGGCTGAGGGGCCAACGTTTCGATAGTCTTCCCCCCGCACCCGGTCAATATATTCTTGGCTGCCCAGCACAATTCCGCCCATGACGGTGCTATTGCCGGCCATATACTTGGTTGTGGAGTGGATCACAATATCAGCTCCCAATGATGCGGGGCGTTGCAGATAGGGGGTGCAAAACGTATTATCAACAACCAGGGGGATACCATGGGCTTTTGCCAGGGCCGAGACCTTGGCAATGTCGATAATGTTCAGCGTGGGGTTTCCTGGGGTTTCGAGGTAAATAAAGCGGGTTTTGCTGCTAATGGCTTTTTCCCAGCCTTGGGGGTCATCCAGGTCAACCCAGACCGGGGTAATCCCCATACGGGGGGCATTGTAGGAGAACTGTCGATAAGCACCCCCATACAGCCGAGGAGAAAGCACAATTTCGTCACCGGCTTGGGCTAAGGACATGAGCACCATGAGTGTTGCTGACAGTCCGGTGGAGGTTGCAAGCCCTGCTTCCAAGCCTTCCAGCATGGCAAGGCGCTTTTCCAGAATATCGGTGGTGGGATTGTTGATTCGGGTGTAGACAAAGCCTTCCTGTTCAGCTTTAAAGACTGCAGCCGCCTCATCGGAATTATCAAAGGTGTAGGCTGATGTCATATATAAGGGTACTTGGACCGACTTGCTCATTGGATCCGGGGTGTACCCCCCATGAATGCACATGGTGTCAAATTGCCAAGACGGCTCTGGGGACGACTGCATCATAATACCCGCTCCTCACGTGAATACTAACACTCAATCATGGTTATAGGCAGAGTTGTCAGGGCCTTGAGGGTATTATAGGCTTGTCTCAACACCCAATCTTTCGGTTGGTGTTGCCCATGGGGAAAGTCGAGAACCCTCATATCCCTGTCCTTAAGCTATTTTCATTTTAGCCGCAACTCAGCCGTCTAACAAGCCATATCGCCCAACAGGCCATTACGAAATGTAACAGTCCTGGGGTTGGATCCACCCTAAAATCAATTTTGACGTAGGATACGGTTTTGTTAGCACAGTGAAGAAAGGTGTGCCGTCTGTGATGGCATGGGGTAGGGTTCTGAGTAACCGTGATAATCTCTGATATAACAAGGTCTGGTGTCCAACAACATAAACGTCTGTTGCGATTTCGTGGTCGTAAAGAGGGTATGAGTGACGCGGATTGGTTAGCGTATCAGACTTTTTTAAAAGATTTGGGAGGAGAAACCCTCTTCACAAGCTTAACGCAGGAGGGTGTTGCAACCCAAATGGCGTTGCTTCAAAATCCAAAAGCCTTGCCTGAGGAAAAAGGCCAAGCCCGAGAGCGGTTGACGAATGGGCTGTTCTCATGGGTACTGCCGGTGGTGCTGCACCACCGACGTCGTGGAATGGAGCTCTCGGATCTGTTGCAAGAAAGCTACCTAAAGCTGCGTACCTTGTTTATGAGCCCGGATTTTCCCCCTGCCGTACCCATTCAGGACATGGGGGCCTGGGTTCGCAGTGTGGTGCAGCGTCGCCTCTTGGATGTCCAGAAGAAGAAAGTGGATCCCTGCTGGGCGGAAACCACCCCTGCCCTTCGGGCCGATGCGCGTACGGATGATCCCGCTGCAGAGGCCGCTGCCTATGAATTTAAACGGGCTATGGCCAAGCTTGAGCAGGCAATTCATGATGCGATCCCTACTTTAAGCCCAAGTGATCAGGATTATCTTTATCGGGATGCCATTGATCAGCCGGTGGCTGCCATGACCCAAGATTTAGGTAAAAACGACGAGGCTGCTGTCCACATGGGACTGAGTCGGGCTCGGCGGCGTCTGTTTGATGCCGTTGAAAAACCGGCGAAGGAATGTATGGCTTATAGCGCTCAATCGGTGGATGCCAGTGAGACCTTGGTTAAAGTGCTGGCTCAGAAGGTGGCTTTGCAACAGGGCTTTCCTTCGGTACCGTCCTTTCAGTATCTTCTGGGTATTCAACAAGGGCTTGCCGAGCAGGTTCGCGGGTATCTGCAAGAACTGCCCCCAAAGGAATTGAGTTCTCTCACTCGGGCTGTCTCTGCCCAACGACGCACTACCTTTGCCCCGGTCAATGGTGAAGTGCATCCTTATGCTCCGGAAACATCCCTCCAAACCTTGGCTCCCACCCTGGCACGATTTGTTGAGGCCGGAGCCAAAAAGATGAATGCCCAGATTTCCGCGCGTGAGATCTATTGGACCAATGTGTTGGATAAGACAGTTCGCCTGATGATTCTCGCACAGGCCAAAGCCGCTGTTTTAGAGCCGCAGATCAAGCCTGTGCAGTTGGGAGCATGGGTGGAGCAGGCTCTCTCGGGCTTAATTCCGTTCCATCGCAAGCTTTTGCTGCATGAGGTTGAAGGTATCTCACCCGAGGAGAGTGCCCTTCGTCTGAAAGTAACGACGGAAGGGGCACGTCGGGAAATCCCTCGGGCCTGGAACCAATTGGTACGCCAGATTGATAGGCTGACACTCGGTATGGCCAAGTCGTATGCGGATGGGGATGAGGAGGAGGCTCAAACAGTGGCCGCAATGGCCTTGTCTCTGCTGGTATGCCGCCATGCCCGACAGACGTTAACGGATGCGTCGACTCGTCAGGCAAATGTCCGTCAGGCGGTTTTGGGGTGGTTTGAGGCCAATGCAGCTCAGTCTCAGATGTTGATTGCACGGGCCTTGGCTCAGGTGCCTCCTGCAGAATTCGATCTGTTGAAACGCCTTGCTAAAGGCGAATCGCTCGAAACCATGCGCGGGCAATTCGAGCGTACCAAGCATAGTATGACGGCTCGCCTGCACCAAGCCCGGACGTCTTTTCGTCAGTCCTTGGCGGATGTGCTGAAAGAGCCCAGCCGCATAGTAGCAACCAGTCTCTCGATGCCTGAAAAGGTGGCTTTAGAGCCCATGGTCGATCATGCCGAAACCCAGTTGTCTGCGGCTTTTGCTCAGGTTTCAGCTCATGAGCAGCGCTGGCAATGTCACTGGCAGGAGCAACTGAAGACCCAGCAAGCAGTATTGGCCCAGCTGATCGATAAGGCCTGGTTGGGGTTGTTTCCCTTTGAAAAGCGCCTCTTGCGGGAGGACGTGGCGGATACGCCCATGTCCTGGATGGATGGCGGGCAGCCGAGGAAAACCAAGAAATTAGCCTGCAAGGCCGCTTGGGCCACCTATCGTCGTGTGATTCTGACCTCGCTTCAGCAGCAAATGACACGCTTTGGTGTTCAGGAGCTATCCGCGCAACCAACAGACCGGGACTGGGAGGCGGTGATGACCTTGATGCAGCCTCTTTTGGTTGATCAGATTAACGATCAGGCGACTCAAGAGAAACCTCTGGAACTTCAGTTTTTAAAAACCTACGATGCGAAACAGGCCGAGATTGATTCTGCCTGGAAGACGACGTTTACGTCGTTACCCGAGACCGTAAAGCGAGTGGTTCTGGCGGCAGCCTCCGGAAAGAATCGTTTGTTGGCCAGTCAGGAGCTTGGGCTCAATCTGCGCAAGGCAGCCAATCAGTTTTCTCGGGCCAAGGCCGCTTTTTCAACCCTAGTGATGGCAAGGATTCCTGAAGGGGATTGGGCGGATGGTTCCAGTGCTTGCGCCAGAATGACGGATCGGGTCTTGGAACGGCTGATGCTTGAAAGTGTCCGTCGATGGGCTGAATCCAAGGGCTAAGTGATGCACATTATTTGCTGCTTGCGTCTTTTGACAGCTCGGTCAGGACCTGTTGCACGGCAATCATGCCGCCACTGCTGTTTTTGAAGATGCGGTTGCCCTTGTCATCCACCCTATCGGTGAATTCTTCACGGACGGCATCGCCCAGGGTTTTATCCAGGCTGTAGGCCAGTGCCAGGTAGGCTTTCATCTCTAATAAACTGGGGATTTTTTCGGCGCTGATTCCGGGGGCAACCGGTGTTCCGGTGAGGACCGGCTTGTCGGATCGGACATAGGGACTGGCAATGCCGACAATGGTCTTGATGATCTCTGGCGAAATGGGCTCGTGGAGATAGATAGTGATGGGATCGTTACGATAGCTCCAGTCCCCGTGATTGGGGGTTTTATAGTAGCCTTTAATCTTTCCGCTGCCAAAGACATTATCCAACGCATCGATCAGGTCTTTTGACCCAAAGACGTTTAAGGACATTCGATCCTGCGCCGGCTTCCACCCGGCTTGGTTTTCCGGCTCCCGGAAATGCCAGTCGTTTTTGTCCGTGGCTTTAATCAGTCCGGGCTTACTGGCTTGAGTGATGGTATGGATGTCGGGGTTATGGCGGTGCTCTCCTTTGTAATCGCCATAGCGAAACGATTCATAGACCTCTCGAAACAGATGCCGGTAGACGGAACGAGCTCCCCAGCACCCGACCCCTGCAAGAACATCTGCGGCTTCTTTGGCTTTGCCCTGCTTGGTGTAAAACGCGGCCAGCATGGTTCGGGCTTTGGGCAGGAATTCCGGGTTTTGTATCACCGCAGGGGGCTCAGAGACGACCGGTGGTTTCTCTTTGGAAATGACGGGGGGTGAGGCCGGATTGGAGTCTGTTTTGTCAACGGGTTTGGAGGCTTTCTTGGCTGTTTTTGGTGGTTTGGCGGGACTTGAGGGAAGCGGGTCAAAACCCAGCAAGATGCGAAAGGCCTGGACAATACGATTCTTAAGACCGATAATCCAGGCCCATACCCCGGAAGGTGGTGTGGGTTTTTCAGGCTTGTCGCTTTTTTTTGTCGTGGGCCCTTCACTGGCAAACCGGAGGCTCTGTTGTGTGGGGCCAGATGCCAATGACGCAGTCGTCCTGGCGGGCTGCTGAGTGGCCTTAGGGAGGGCAGATGCAGAGATGCGAGACAGGGTCATGTGGGGATGGGCTCAATGGGGGTTGTGGTAACGTGGTGGGTTAAACGCACCTCAAGCCCAAATGTTGCTAGTCAATCAAAAGAGCCTCCCGAAACACAAGGTTTGGGAGGCTCTTTAAGAGATCTGTTTAGCCGGGACTAGACTTTTAAAAAGGATTTAATGCCTTTAAACATAGCTTGAATCAAGCCGGCATTGGCGAGCGGGTCAATACCACCGGCAATCAAGTGTTGTTGCAAGCGGGTTTCCCAGTATTGGTAGAGTTCTTCACGAGACACGCCCAACACATCACCAATGGCGCTCAATTGGTTCCAATCCAGCGGCAAGGGCAATGCACCACGCCACATATCCACGATTTCAACCCGTTGAGCGCGGGGAAAACGCTTTAAAAGCTGGACATTGCTCAAGTTTGCCTGTTTCTGCTTTTCTTTCAGGAATTGCACACCGTAGTCAATGACCCGAGGCTCTTCGCTGTGCTTGTATTCCGGGAATGATTCGGGAGCCACGCCCATGACCACCGCAATGCGCTCCAAGGTGGTGGTCCGGGTCGAAAAGGACACTTCCGAACCGATAAGACTGTAGACGTAGGACAGCGTCACACCAATCATTTCTGCGAAGTCTTTTTTATGCAGGTTGGTTTCTTCCAGAAACTGAATGAGGCGCTCACTACTATTTGAAACGGTTTCAGCCGTAACCATGATTATATTTTCCTCCCCCTGAGTGTTACTGCTATTGCTTGCGTAAACATGTTTTTACGAGGTCTCACTTTCATGACGTACGTAAAGCAACCTATGACAGGATTCTAACAAAAAAACATGATTTGTATAGAATTTTAGTAAACTTCTTGTGAAATTTGAGTCAAACCTCTGCATCAAGGGCGTTTAAAGAGTTCATAATTCGACATATTTTCAATATCATCTTCATCGGCCAAACCCCATGGCGCGGGCGGATTGGAGAAACACAAGGCAGGATAGTCCGTTTTTTGCCGGGCGATTCTGCTACAATAAGTCCACGGCCCTTGAGGCCAGGGGTGATTGCAATTTCGGAGGGCGTTGTCTCATGGTGTCAGATGAATCTGTATTACAACCCATTATGCGCTTTTATTGGGTGCCCTCTTTTATGGCAGAGGGTGTTGATCAAATGGCGCTGGATGAGGCCCTGCTCGAGTGGCTTCATCAAACAGAAACGCCGGCGCTGATTGTAAGGACCTATCAATGGGCGCAACCGACCCTTTCGTTGGGGGTTCATCAAAACGATCGCGACACATTGGCGGCCTATCGCTTTTACAGTGCGGACAAACCGGTGGCTTTGGTCAGACGCCCTACGGGTGGACGGGCTATTTTACATGGGGCGGATGTCTCCTATGCCATGGTGACCAATGCCCCTGGCATTTTGAGCCTATCGCTGGATGAGAGTTACTGCCTGATGATGACCTGGGTCCGCCAGGCTCTGGAGTCCGCAGGGGTCCCGCTGGTTACCTCTTGTGAAACGGATACCAAGCAATACCTGCGTTCGGCCTTATGCTTTGACACCAAGACGCCTTCGGATCTGACCGCACCGGATGGCACCAAAGTGGCCGGGGCCGCTCAGCTTCGACGCAAATACGGGATTATGCAGCATGGTGCCATTTTTGCCGCACCTTTCGGGGTGTCTGCCGAGACCGTGGATCAAGCCTTATTTAAGCTTCTGTCGGCACGGGTGCCGAAGCCTTTTGACATTTTAGATCCAAACCGAACCAAGGCGTTGGCTGATCAGTGGGCGATGATGAAGGATCGTTATTCAACAGAAACGTCACAAATCGTGATGAGGCTTTCCACCACGGCCGGATCCCACTTTGTGCCGGCTTCCAGCTGAAGCACTTTGAGGGCGGCTTCTTGCGATAAGGGGGTATCCCGGTAGGGCCGTGGGTGGGTCAGGGCATGATAGGCGTCGGCCACGGCGATAATCCGGGCTCCTAACGGAATGCTTCGACCCGAAAGGCCATGGGGGCTATCTTGGCCGTCCCAGCGTTCTTTCTGATAATCGATATACGGGATCACCTCGGCCAGGAAATTCATCTTCATCAAAAGACCCACCCCGATGTTGGGCGAGTTTTTCAGGGCTTCACGCTCATCGGTTGTGAGGGCCTCTTCTTTGGTGAGAATTTCCTGCGGCACATGGATACGGCCCAATGAGCCTAAGAGGCCTGCATAGTAAACCAAATCCACGGTTTTTTCGTTCAGGTTCATGGCTTCGGCCAGTTCTTTGGCAATTTTGGCAACCCCTTGGGCATGGCCCATAGTGTAGTCGTTTCTGGCATCAATGGCATAGGACAGGGATTCCACGAAGAACTGCTGATAGCGCCCCAGATCCGCAATGATCTCTGTCAGTTGCGCGCGTAAGCTCAGCATTTCGTTTACATCGGGTTCTTCATCCTCAAGCAATTGTTTGGTTTGATCCAGAAGCTGTTGCAGATGAAGGGAAACCACGAAGACTTTGGCAGTGGCTTCGGCCAAATCCACCAGTTCCTGGTTGAAGTCGATGGATTCGTAGGATTCAAACAGCAGCAGACCTACATGCTTTGCCCCTTCCTGCATGGGGGCGGCAATCAGGGCCTGAACTTTGTCCTGTTGCAATTCGGGAATGGGTTTCCAGCCATGACTGCCTTCTTCCAGATACGGGATCATCATGGGGAAACCATCGTCATAGGCTTCGACCAAAAACAGTGATTTATCGGACAGGTCGTACCCAAGGTTCCAGCGTTTCTCGGGAATTCCGTGAACGGACGTGCCGGTGAGGCTTAAAAAGTGCTCTTTATGGTCTTTATGAATGGTTTGGAAGATATGACACGCATCAACCTGAAACATTTCAGCCAGGCTCATGGCCATGGAGTCGTAGAGGACAAAGCCTTCATTGGTGTTAAATCCCAATAAGCTTAAGGTGTTATCTAACGAGTAGATTTGCACCAGCTCTTCGAGCTGCTTCTGAAGTTTTTCAGGGTTGGTGGTGACGGTCGCATTGATTTTGGAAAGCAAATCGTCCGAGATGAGATGCTCGGTGACGAAGTCGCCCATATTTAAAGCAAAGATGGCTTCAAAAGCGTCGTCATTTTCCAGGTTGGGGGGATTAAAGGCTGAATCAGTCACGATCTTGTCTACGCTCATGGTTGTCCTTGACGCAATGTCCTACGTGGTAGGTTTGTCGGCAAAGATGAGGGACTCTTTAGATGTGATTTTATCGTATCGGTCCAAACGCCGGATTTCAAAAGTGTTTTCGTCCATTTTACAGTTCGACAGGATCCTTTTTCAGAGGCAATTTTTCAGAGGGCTTTGAATTTATTGAAGATATTGCAATCGTATAGAAGTATGCCCCACATTTTTCCTCGCGTGATGAAAGGACCCTAAGTTATGCGCCTTACTGGATTTTCCCCTGCTGCTACCCTGCCTCGATTTCAAGGCAAAAGTGTCCGCTCGCATCAAGTGGAGGGTGAGCGCTCCCAAAATCAGCCAACGGTTGTTGGCCGTGGTAAATTTTCCGATTTAAGAACGCTTCAGGCCAATATCAGTCAAGCCCTGGGTGATCAACGTGTCTTTTTGACAGAATCCGGTGACAAGGTCTTGGGAATGATTATTGACGACAAGATTCCCCTGAGCACGGTCAGCCGGATTTTAGGGCCTGATGCCAATGCCGGAATTGCCCGCTTCCAGAGCTTCGAGCGCCATGTGTTGGTGTTGTTGGCTTCGGATAATCGCCAACAGCGAGAATACCAATTTGCCTATGACCCAGCCAATGACGAGTTAAGGGTCTCCACTCGGACTGGGATTCGTCTTCCACCTCAGGATAAAGATCAGGTGTTGTGGCAACTGGTTGCCCTCCCGCGCAAAGAAGCACTGACCTATGCCAATTATGAGGCAGGTGAGGATCAGGTCAGCCGCCTGGATAGCAAGTCGAAGATGGGGTACTTTGACAAGACGTTGACCAATCGCCTGCCCAAAATGTATTAAACTGTTTTCACCGGTCTCAAAAGAAAACCCTGTCCAGCTGGAATGCGTGGGCAGGGTTTTTTGAGTGTTGAGGAGAGCCTCAAAAGTGGCTCGATTGGGTATGGGGTTTACTCATGTATGGCGCTATTGAGCCGCCAGGTATTCCCGAAGATGCTGGATGTCTTTGTTCATCCGCAACTTCTTCAACGACCGCTCTTCAATCTGGCGGATCCGTTCTTTGGAATAGCCCATGGCTTTGCCGATTTCCTCTAATGTCTTGCGATGACCATTGTTCAGGCCATAACGTTCCTTCAGGATATGCTGTTCCTTCGGCGATAGAATATTAATGGCCTCCATAATGTCTTCGGACAAGAGCTTTTTGGAAATGACATTGGTCGGGGAAACCTCTTCTGTGGGATCCTGGACGTAATCTTCCAACGTCAGGTCTTCGCCCACCGGGGTATCCAAGCTTTTTGACTCGGTAGCCATGGCGGTGAGAATCGCCCGAATTTTCTTTTCCGGCAACTTCATTTCCTTGGCCAGCTCTTTCACATTGGGTTCCCGCCCCAACTTCAGTGACAAATCCCGGCTGGTGGTTTTCAACAGGCGGATTTTGTCGGACATGTGGATGGGAATCCGGATGGTCCGAGCCGTGTTGGCAATGGAGCGGATAATGGCCTGACGAATCCACCAGGTGGCGTAGGTCGAAAACTTAAAGCCCTTGCGGTAGTCATAGCGCTCGACAGCTTTAATCAGACCCAGACAGCCTTCCTGGACCAGATCCATAAACAGCACGCCCTGGCCAATGTATTTGCGGGCAATGCTAATAACCAGACGCAGGTTGGCATTCACCAGTTGTTCTCGGGCTTTTTGGCCTTCCTCGCCGCCCTGGCGGATTTTCTTCCCCAGTTCGATTTCCTCTTTATGGGTCAATAACGAGGAGCGGCCTACGTCCTTCAGAAACATCTGAAGAATGTCATCGCTCTTGTAATTGTACCGATCGCCCGAAGACAGGCTTTCGGATGCCAAGATCAACGGCTCTTCCGCATCTTCAAGGGTATCCTCTGCATCGTCGGCATCTTCCAACAAGATTTGTTCAATGATGCTGTCATCATCGACGACAACA
This sequence comes from Vampirovibrionaceae bacterium NZW_1234, assembly GCA_041697335.1. Lineage (GTDB taxonomy): Bacteria > Cyanobacteriota > Vampirovibrionia > Vampirovibrionales > JAGQHJ01 > JBGUGD01. Next base: position 75,120 of record JBGUGD010000010.1, read on the forward strand.
GCGCTCTCTTCGGCAATATCAAATTCATCAACTCGTGGTTTCTTCCCCATGGCCTCTTCCTCTCATGGTTAAAGGTCGTGACAGCGAACACATCGTTTTTCAGGATATAGTGATTGGAACACCTATACGTCTCATGACGGATCGCAGTGTTAGTTTGTTCCCCAGGTTGGGAATTGTTTTCTGTCCATTACTGTAACGCTTTTTTAAAACCAGATCCAGCAAACTCAGCAGTTTTAGAGGGTATCGAACTGGTCGATACCCTCTGATAGTCAGGATTTTTTTAATTAAAACAAATTGAAAGCGATGCCATGAAACGAACTCGGCAGTTTGACGGTATTAATGCTTAAAGCATCGCTCATGGGTCAAAATCATGGCCAAGCCGTGCTGATCGGCGGCCGAGATGACCTCGGGGTCCTTGATGCTGCCGCCAGGCTGCACAATCACCGAGATGCCGGCCGAGGCTGCGGCCTCAATATTGTCTGTTGCCGGGAAAAAGCCGTCACTGGCCAGTACTGCCCCTTGGGCATTCTCACCGGCCTGGCGAAGTGCATTCTCCACGCTGGCAATCCGACTGGTCTGGCCGATACCAAAGCCGATGGTCTGACCATTTTTAACCACCACAATGGCGTTTGAGGTCAGGTGCTTCACGATGGCCCAGGCAAAGGCTACATCTGAGGGAGTGTGATCCGGCAGGGCGTGTTGGGTGACGGTGGTCAGTTCCGGGGTGTCCCGAGACACCGTGGTTTCCTGCAGGAGAACCCCAAAATCGTCCAGATCCTTAATCATCCAGGAGGGGCCTTGGGCGTGGGGCTGGGTGATACCCGGCACCTTCAGCACTCGCACATTTTTCTTGCTGCTCAGCATGGCCAGGGCTTCCGGGGTAAAATCGGGGGCCATCACGATTTCCACAAAGTGCTGGGTGATATCGGCCACAATGGTTTCGGTCACGGTACGGTTGAAACCGAAGATCCCGCCAAAGGCACTAATCGGGTCTGCCTGGTAGGCTTTATGATAGGCTTCTTCGATGGATCCGGCAATGGCCACACCGCACGGGTTGTTGTGCTTGATGATGCAGCAGGCCGGATCCCGGGGAAATTCCCGCAGGATGGTGTAGGCCGCATGGGCGTCCACCAGGTTATTGGCGGACATCTGCTTGCCCTGAAGCTGCTCGAAGGGCTTGGTCATGGGGCCTGTTCCTTGTTTGTACCAAGAGGCTTGCTGATGCGGATTTTCGCCATACCGTAAATCTTCCAGCTTGCTGAAGTGGAGGTTCAATTCCGCCGGGGTGACATCACCTTCGGCCCGAAGCAGGTAGGCCGAAATCAAGGCATCATAATGTGACACGGCTTCAAAGGCTTTTCGTGCCAGCATCTGGCGGAAGGTTACCGAGGTTTTGCCCCCGTTGTTGATGACTTCCTGAAAGACACTGGCGTAAAACGTGGGGTTGGGGATGACGACAGTGCGACTGTAGTTTTTGGCCGCTGCCCGAATCAGGGCTACGCCACCGATGTCGATGTTTTCAATAATCTGATCGTGAGAAGCGTCGGGCTTTCGAGAGACGGACTCAAAGGGATACAGGTTCACAATGACCATATCAAAAGAGGGAATCTGGTAGGTTTCCAGTTGATGGGCATGTTCCGGCGTGCTCTTGGCTAAGATGCCGCCAAAGACCTTGGGGTGAAGGGTCTTCACGCGTCCATCCAGGATTTCAGGAAAGCCGGTGACGGATTCCACCGTTTCGCAGCTCAGGCCGGCTTTCTGCAAATGCTGGGCCGTGGAGCCGGTGGCAATAATACGAAGCGGGCTTACGTTCTGGAGGTTCTGGAGAAACTCCACCAAGCCGGTTTTATCGGACACACTGGCAAGAACCGTAATCATAGGTGTCTTCCTTTCTTCAGGGGGTCGAATGGGTCACGGTAATACTGTAGGCAGGCAGACGAACCTGGCCACGAGCGTCGGTCACTTCGCCCACCACGTGGGCTGGGAAACCTGCCGCCGCAAGATCGTCGGCAACAGCCTGGGCCTGGGATTCATCAACGATTATGGCAAGCCCCATTCCCATATTGAAGGTCTTAAACCCTTCTTCCACAGGAAGCCCAAGGGCCAGCATCTTTTCAAACACGGGCAGCAGGGGCAGGGGGTGGGTCAAGTCGAATCCCACATCCGGATTCAGGCGAAACAGGTTGCGAAGGCCACCGCCCGTGATATGGGCCAAGCCATGAACGGCTGCGCCATGGCGTTTAAGCACCGAGAGCACCGGGCGCACATAAATACGGGTGGGCTCCAGCAACAGACGCAGGTCGCTTTCCTCGGTCAACAGTTTTCGGGCCAGAGATAAGCCGTTGCTATGAATACCGCTTGAGGCCACGCCCACCACCCGTTGGCCCGGGCGAATGGTCGTGCCGGTAATCAGGTTTTCTGGGGAGAGGTCTCCCACGGCAAAGCCCGCCAAATCGTAATGATCGCCCTCGTAGACGTTGGGCATTTCGGCGGTCTCGCCGCCCACGAGGAGCATGTCCGCCTGATCACAGCCTGCCGCAATCCCTTCCATCAGGGCAAGGCCCATCTCGACATTCAGGGTCCCGGTGGCATAATAGTCCAGAAACAGGGTGGGGGTTGCCCCGACGCAAATCAGGTCGTTGGCACACATGGCGACCAGGTCAATGCCGATGCCGTGATGCTGGCCAAACTGATGGGCCACTAGGACTTTGGTCCCAACCCCATCGGTCGTCAGGGCAATCCAGCGCGCCTCCGTTAGAGGGTAGACGGCGGCATAGCCTCCGGCCCCGGCTTTCAGTTTGTCGTGTCCCGGGCGTTTGACCAGGTGCTTGAGTCGAGCCACAAATTGATCGCCGCGCTCGACGCTGACGCCTGCAGCTTCGTACGAGGACAGGGTCATACGGCGCTCCTCTCCGGGGTCCCAGCGGTGCTCAGCGGGGTGTCTGATTGCCCGTTGCGGACAGCCGAGACCATATTCTGGAAGATCTGGAGGCCCGGGGGCGTGCTTTGACGTTCCTCCGGGGTCATGCTGGTCCAGGCCGGATGTTGGGTCCAGCGCACAAAGGCTTCCGGGTGCGGCATCAGCCCCAGGACATTGCCACGCTCGTTAATGAGTCCGGCAATCTGCTGATGGGAGCCGTTGACGTCGTCGGTATAGGTGAGGCCGATGTGGGCCGCAATGGGGGTGTCTTCCGGTACAATCAGGCGGCCTTCGCCATGACGGATGGGGAGCATAAACTCGCTGAGCCCCTTGAAGAACAAGGTGTCCGGGTTGGCCTGGACGGTCACCCAGCGATTGATAAAGCGCTTTTGCCGATTGTGGGTTAACGTAACCTGTTGGGTTTTGGCATCGCTTCGGGGCAGAATCCCTAGCTTGACCAGGGCTTGAAAGCCATTGCAGATGCCAATGACCAGCTTGTCTTCAGAGATAAAGGTCTGAAGCAGTTCGCCCAATTGCTGCTGGAGTTTTAACGCCAGAATCTTGCCGCTGCTCACTTCATCGCCAAAGGAAAACCCTCCGGGCAGGGCGAGGATTTGGGCGTCTGACAGTTGACCGGGATGGGCAATGAGCTGATTGATGTGCAGGATCTGACACTGGGCGCCGGCCTGGCTTAACGCAAAGGCGGTTTCTTCTTCGCAGTTAATGCCATCGCCGGTGATAATCAAGGCGTTTGGGCTCATGCCGGTTCCTCCGTATTGTAGCAGGTGGCTGGGGCCGTCTGCCACGCTTTTCTTAAGGTCGAAACATCGGTTCTGACCACAGTTTTCTGGTGCTGATGAATGGTAAAGGCTCCATCAGCCGTGACCGTGCCCAGGACCATCAAGGGTATGTCCTGAAACGCCGCTTTGACGGCATCCACATGCTCGGGGGCCACACTCATTACAAAGCGGCTGGGGGACTCGCTAAAGAGCGCTTCATCCCAGCGCAACTCCGGGGAGTCGTTTAAGATGGGATCCAGCGAAATGTCGGCGCCATAGGGGCTGGCCAGAGCACTTTCGGCCAGGGCGATGCCCAAGCCGCCATCGGACAGATCATGGCAGGAACGGATAAGACCCTGTTGGATGCACTCGAAGGTTGCCTGGTAAAGTGCTTTTGCCAGGTGTGGCTTGACATGCGGGCAATAGCGAGAGTACCAGCCCTTGACCAGGTAGTACAACGAGCCACCCATGTGGACATTGGTTTGCCCCGCCATCAGGATGACATCGCCGGGACGTTTAAAGTCCATGGAGACCGCTTTTTCAATGTCCGGGAGTTTGCCCATGGCTGAAATCAGGAGGGTGGGCACGATGGACAGGCGATAGGTGCCGTCGTCAAAATCGTTTTTCATGCTGTCTTTGCCCGAGATGAAGGGGGCACCATAGGTCACCGCGGTTTCGTAAAGCGCCTGGTTGGCCCGAACCAGTTGGGCCAGTTTGAGGCGCCCGTCATAGTTTCGGGGAGAGGCCACCGGGTCGGGCCAGCAGAAATTGTCCAGTAACACCATCGAGGCCGGATCTGCCCCCACGGCCACGGCATTGCGGATGGCTTCATCCACCGCGTTGGCCGCCATGTGATAGGGATCCCAGTCGCTAAAGTGGGGGCAAATGCCGTTGGAGACCACCAGGCCTTGGGCCTCACCCAGAATGGGTTGAATGACAGCGGCATCGCTGGGGCCGGTTTGCAGAGGACCCATCAGGGGCTTGATGACGCTGCGTCCCTGGACTTCGTGATCGTACTGGCGGATAAGGCTTTCCCGGCTGCAGACATTGGGGTGACTGAGCATCTTCAGCAGAACCGGGGTGGCCGAACGCGGTGCCCGGGCGTAAATGGTGGGGAGTTTCTGGACTTCCCACACGGCTTCCAACTCCATTTGGGGTAGGCCGTTGTGGAGAAACGCCAAGTCCAACGAGCCCACCAGGGTGCCATTATACTGGATATCAAAGGTCCCTTGATCATGGAAGTGACCGATGGCGCTGAGTTCCACATCGTACTGGGCGGCCAGCTTCAGAAGATCATCAATCCGGTTGGTGCTCAGGGTCATCCGCTCCTGGGATTCGGAAATAACCATTTCATAGGGGGCCAGGCCCGGATATTTCAGGGGAATTTGCTCTAGGTTCAAGAGGGCTCCGTTGGTTTCCTGAGCCATCTCGCCCACGGATGAGGACAGGCCACCGGCCCCATTGTCTGTCAGCCCCGTAATCAAGCCCTGATCCCGGGCGGCCATGAGAAAGTCGCTCAGGCGCTTTTGGGTCAAGGGGTCGCCAATTTGAACCGCCGACACCGGGGAGCCTTCATGCAAGGCCTCTGAGGAGAACGTGGCCCCATGGATGCCGTCTTTGCCGACACGTCCACCGGCCATGACGATGGTATCTCCGGGTTGGGTGTATTTCTCATAGCCCAAACCCTGAGGCACCTTCAGAGGCAAAAGGCCGCCAGTGCCACAAAAGACCAAGGGCTTCGCCCGGTAGCGTTGGTCAAAGACCAAGGCACCATTGACCGTGGGGATACCGCTTTTATTGCCGCCATCTTCCACGCCTTTTCGGACCCCTTTGAGAATGGCTTCCGGGGGAAGCATTTTGGGGCGCTGCACATAGGGCTTTTCCGGGTGGGCAAAACAGAAGACATCGGTATTGAACAGGGGCTTCGCCCCCATGCCGGTCCCGAGGATGTCCCGGTTGACCCCGACAATGCCGGTCAAGGCTCCACCATAAGGCTCTAGCGCGGAGGGGGAGTTGTGGGTTTCTACTTTGAAGCACACGGCGGTGGTGTCGTTCCACTGGACCACCCCGGCGTTGTCCTTAAAGACCGACAGCAAGTCGGGGCGGGTGGGCATCAGTTTTTTCGTGGCCCCGGCAATATAGGTCTTAAACAGGCTGTCAATTTGGGTCACGCGGGGGTAATCGGGATCTGACGCATCGGTATAGGTGATTTTCGCGGCAAAGATCTTGTGCTTGCAGTGCTCGGACCAGGTTTGGGCAATGATTTCCAACTCGACATCGGTGGGCCAGAGGCTCAAGCCCTTGGCCTTGCGGGCCTGTTGTGTACTGGGGGCTTGATAGTATGTCTGGATGACCTTCATCTCATCCAGGGTTAATGCCAGATGGCGCTGCTGGCTCAAGGCCAATAGGTCGGCATCGTTGACATCCAAGGGGATGACATCGACAGGGGGAACCTGGGGGGCCATCACATGGGGAAAGCCAAACCGGCTTGTCGCATGGGCCTGCCATTGGCTCGCCGGGTAGACCGACAGCCGTTGAACCAAGGGGTTGAATAACTGGTATTGGGCTTGTTGATAGAGAGCGTCAGGGGAGAAAGACGTTTTTGGCACCAGGTAAACGGTACCGGAGGCGACAGAAATGGCCGGAAGTGCCTGATCTGAGAACAGCAATGACAGGCTTTTGCCCACTGTGGTCGCCAGGTTGTCGGTGACCCCCGGCAGGAACTGCTGCTCCATGATCCAGTCGATGGGCTGGGGCCAAGTGCTGAGGTCCAGCCACTGGGCGGTATCGGCCTGACTGAGATGGTAGGTTTGAACAACCGGATCGATGAGGGCCTGTCGGGCCAGGGTGTCCAGAATGCTGTCGATGGGGACGGGACTTGAAAACCAATACACCGGATAGCATGGAACCGGACCCACACCGGGCAGGTCCACGGTATCTGCCTGATCGGGGTTCTTCGGGACGACATCCACCCGATAAATCAGGGAAGAGGCCGCCGACGGGGGGTCAGTCAAGGTGTGGGTATCTCGAGAAACGGTCTCAGCATGGGACATGGGAGGGTACCTCAATGTAGGAACGGCTGGCACCAGGGGGCGTATGAAAGCGTAGGACGTTTTGGGCCAGAAGCTGAAGCGCTTCCGGGTACAGTTGATGCTCCAGGGCCAGGCCTCGGGCTTTAAAGGTTTCCAGGGTATCGTCATCCCGGCGCTCAAAGGTCCGTTGCAGTAGGATCGGGCCGTTGTCCATGGCTTCATCCACGAAATGCACCGTCACGCCGGAGACTTTGACGCCGTAATGGAAAGCGTCGTCATAGGCTTGGGTGCCGGGAAAGGCTGGAAGCAGCGATGGATGGATATTGACGATACGGTAATGGGTGTCGGTCTTGAAGGGGGCTAAGAACGAAGGGGTCATCAGGCGCATATAGCCCGCCAGGACCACGTAGTCAATCTCATGCCGTGAAAGCTCGGACAGCATCCGGGCTTCGTGATCTTCGCGGCTAAGCCCTTTATGCGGGATGCAGACGGTGGGAAGGCCAGCCTGCTGCCCAATTTCCAAGACGGGCGCGCCTTCCACGTTGGCAATGAGGCATTGCACCTGGGCGTCGAGGGTGCCGTTTTCGATGGCATCCAGGATGGCCCGAACGTTTGATCCTCGTCCGGAGGCAAGAAGGGCTATTTTGAGAGACATAGGGCCACGTCCTTGGCAATGTCCGTGCGACATGCCATGCCGGTAAAGTGAATCTGATCGACTGCCCCATAAGCAATGCTGGTGGCTTCCGGGAGCGATGGGCCGACGCCCACCACGTTTAAGATCCGACCGCCCTGGGTTACGAGGGAATTGTCCTGATTCAGGGCTGTCCCGGCATGGAAGACAATGACGTCGTCCGGCCACTGAGTGGGCATGGTGATCGGTTCACCGGAACTGCCTTGCTGAGGATAGGTGTCTGCGGTCAGGACCACGCACACAGCCGCATTGGCGTGCCAGATAACCTCATGCTGATCCAGGGTGCCGTCCACACAAGCCCAGAACAAGGGCACGATATCCGACTCCAGGCGGGGCAGAAGACACTGGGTTTCAGGATCGCCAAAGCGGGCGTTAAATTCCAGGATATAAGGTGCGTCATTGACCATCATCAGCCCGACGTAGAGGAGGCCTTTAAAGGTAAAGTCGGCTTGTCGCAAGGCCTCGGCCAGAGGGGTTAATACCTGTTTGGCCACCCGATCTTCCCAGACGGAGTAGTTGGGAACAGGGGAGTAGGAACCCATGCCACCAGTGTTCGGCCCTTGGTTGCCATCGAACCGGCGTTTGAAGTCCTGGCTGCTGGCCAGGGGGATCAGGGTCTGGCCATCGGACAAGACCATCAACGACACTTCGGGGCCGTGCAAGCGCTCTTCAACAACCACACGCTGGCCGGATGCTCCAAAGCGGTTGGCTTCGAAGATTTCCTGAAGGGCCTCTTGGCACTGCTCCAGGGTGTCACAGACATACACGCCTTTGCCCAGGGCCAAGCCGTCCACTTTAATGACTCTTGCCCACGTATGTTGGGCACAGTAGGCGTAGGCTTCCGTCGGGTTGTCAAAGACGGCAAAGCGGGCAGTGGGCAGATGATGTGTCTCCATGAATTCCTTGGAAAAGGCCTTGCTGCTTTCCAGTCTTGCGGCCGCTTGCGTGGGGCCGAAAATCGAGAGGCCTTCGGCGTGAAACGCATCAACCACCCCATCGGCAAGGGCATTATCCGGGCCGACCACCGTTAAGGCAATGCCCTGGTCTTTGGCAAAGGCCACCAGCGCCGGGAAGTCCGAGGCACTGATGGGGACATTTTGGGTTTTATCCGTGGTCGCCGTGCCGCCATTGCCCGGGGCACAATACACCCTGTCAACCAGCGGACTTTGGGCCAGCTTCCAGCACAGTGCATGCTCTCGGCCGCCGCTGCCGATGACCAGAATCTTCTGATGGGGGGTGGTGGCACGTGTCATACTGTGGCAGCTCCTATGGGTTGCGGGGGGTGCGTTTTCATGGCGTCAATCAGGGCATCCAGGGCCACGGCTGACCCGATGTAGGGGGCGTCAAAAAGATGGTTGACCAGGGCGCCATAAAGATTGTCTACCAGGTGTTTTTGAGAGGAGGGCAGGGCCGACGGGGCTTGACCCAATTCCTGCTGGCAGATGTCTTTCCAATCCTCGCCGGGGCGGGTGTCCGCCAGAAGCTTGGCTTCTCGAACCGCATGCTCCCAGGGGGTGCTGCGATAGAACTGGCGAATCAGTTCTTTGGAGAGGTGGACTTGATGCCGAAGGAGCCGCAACTCGTCGGGGCCGATGCTGTCCACCAGGATAATGCCTTCCGGGGTCCAGGCAAATTCGAATTTGCCGTCCCAAAGCTCGATGCCTCGCTGGGCAAAGAATCGATACAGCCACAGGGAGACCAAGAGGGCCGTATCATAGAGACCGGCAAACTGGGACTCGGTGAGGGCCGAGATAAAGTAGGCCTCCTGGGAGGTGAGGAACCGATCCGTGGGTTCGAGCTTGGTAAAGAACTCAATGACGGGTCGAGAGAAGAGGGTCTCAGGCTGCGGTGGCTCTAAGAGGCCCAGAGTGCGGTAATAACCGCTGTCGGCCTTCAGGCGTTTTTCCAGCGAGCTGCCTTGGGGCATGCCAAAGCGAAACACTACCTCCAAGGGGATCAATGCCGGGATGCTGGAGGGGACCACCGTAAAGTCATAGGTATAGAGGGTCTGTCTGTCTACATGAAAGGCCGTGGGGCGACTGACATGGACCGAGCGCACCTTCATCAGTGGGGCACTGGGATACTCGGCCAGATCGTCCGAGCTAAGGCTTTGGCCGTCCGGGGTGGACCACCCCAGGAAATGATGGCCAAGGCCATCCTGACAGAGCTTCTGAAAGGTCGGGCTGGCGAATACCTGGGCCCGAAAGTCGGGGGACAACGCGTGCAATTCCTCCGCCTGGGGTAAGGAACGCCACGTTTCGGGCAGGGCCAGTTGCCGAAACAGGAGGCCGCCTAAAATCGACAGCGCTTTGCCTTTATGGGCAATAGTGTCCGGCATCTTGCCCCAGTCAAAGATGGAGTAGTCGTCGGTAAAGTGGAAGTAGTTGATGGCCGGGTTTTTGACGTCTTGAAAGACGGTTTTGACCGATCCCTCGTAAATCGGCTTCATCATCCTGCGGGGACCTCCTGTTTGGGGGGCTCGTTTCGCTCTTGGGCCCGCTGGGTTTCAAAGCGGCTGGCATCGGAGATGTCGGTGGGGTATTCGCCACTGAGGCAGGCTGTACACAAGGCTTTGGTTTGCAAGGCTTCTGCCAGACCCTGAAGGGTTTGGTAGACAACTTTATCAACCCCGAGAACCCCTGAAAGTTCTTCCTGGCGGTATTGGCCCGCCAAAAGCTCTTGACGGCTCGGGAAGTCGATGCCGTAGTAGCAGGGGTACTGGATGGGCGGGCAGGTCGAAGCCAGGTAGATCTCCTGGGCACCGCACTTTCGCATCAGCTCCACGATCTGAATGGCTGTGTTGCCCCGGACGATACTGTCGTCTACCACGAGGATCTTCTTGCCGGCAAGCTCGGAGGCCACCGGGTAGAGCTTTCGTCGAATCGCTTCCTGGCGGGCCGACTGGGATTCGAGAATGAAGGTCCGGTTGACGTAGCGGTTCTTGATAAGGACTTCCCGGAAGGGCACATTCAGGCTTTCCGCAAGTGCGATGGCCGAAATGCGACTGGTTTCCGGCACCGGGACAACAATGTCCGGCGTAATCCCCAGGCGGCGCACTTCGGTCGCGAGGCTCAAGCCCAGATTGAACCGGGCCTGATAGACCGACAGATCGTCCATCTTGGATTCGACCCGGGCAAAGTAGACCCATTCAAACATGCAGTGCTGGACCTGGGTCTGGGTGTAGTGGCGTCGCTCGACAAGTCCTTGGGGGGGCACGACGACGACTTCGCCCGCGTTGACATTGGAAAGATCGCTGTAGCCAATGAACTCCAGGGCCATGGACTCACTGGCAAAGGCATAGGTTGTCGTGTCAGCCTGATCGCCCGGACGGCTTCCCATCACCAGGGGGCGAAGGCCGTTAGGGTCCCGGAAGGCAAACAAGCCGATGTCTTTGGCAATGCCCACCACCGAGTAGCTACCCACCAGGGTTTCGGAGAGAACCTTGAGGCTTTTCACCAGGCCATCAAGATGATAGCCGTGACGCTGAAGCTCCTGGCTCAAGAGCCATAAGATGAGCTCGGAGTCGGACCCGGTCGCGAGCGCATCCGGGTGTGTCTGGCGAATCTGCTCTCTAAGGCTGTGGTAGTTAACCAGGTTGCCATTGTGGGCGATGGCCACCCCGGTGGCTGCATCGAAAAAGGGTTGAAGCAAGGCCATGTCTTTCTTGCCGGTGGTGGCATAGCGGGTGTGGCCGATGCCGGTTGTCCCAGTGAGGCGGGCAAAGTTTTCCGGAGGAAAGGCAATGTCGACCAGGCCCATGCCATGTTGATGGGAGAAGCCGGTTTCATCCAGGGTGACAATGCCGCCGCCGTCCTGGCCGCGGTGTTGTAGGTTTTGAAGACCGAGAAATATCTCTTTGGCAACTTCTGAGGAGTTCGTGACGCCGATAATGCCACACATATGCGAGGGGAAGGCCATCCAGGTTGCGTATTACCTGCCTATTTTAGCGCAGAAAAAAAGGGTTGAAAAGCCTTTGGTTTCCACTGCCGTGTTTGTCCTGGGGGTTTTGCTGCGGGCAGGGCACGGTACGAGTGCTTGAAAACCCTGAGGGATAGCTGATTTGGGCCATGAGGGTGTTGGGGTCGATTCACGTCTTTGGTTGGGAGGGCAATGTGGTGTGGCCCGGCGTTTTTTTTGAGGTAACATACTGACCATGGCGAGCACAGACACAAAAGGTGGTACACGCATGACGGCATCTCCCGTTTCACAACCAACGCTTCCCCCGGCCCATAGCGCAGTCCAGAAGGTGGCTATCCTCGATTGCGGGGCGCAATACACCAAGGTCATCGATCGGCGCGTCCGGGAGTTGAACGTCTGCTCCGACATTTTGCCGATGACGACTCCGGCATCGGCTCTGGAAGGCTATGCAGCCATTATTCTCTCCGGGGGGCCCAACAGTGTCTTTGCCGACGATGCCCCGGCCTTTGACGATCAGGTGTTGGCCTTGGGCCTGCCGGTCTTGGGGATTTGTTACGGCATGCAGCTTCTGGCCCATCATTTGGGCGGGCAGGTGCAGCCGGGGGTGGTCAAGGAATTCGGCGAGACCGTGATTGAGGCAAACCCCGAGAGCCTGCTATTTGCCGATTTACCTGCCCGCCAAACGGTGTTGATGAGCCATGGGGATAAGGTGGCCCAGTTGCCGCCCGGCTTTGTGTCCCTGGCCACGTCTGGGGATATTCTGGCTGCGATGGGCGATGCCGAGCGGCGCATTTACGGCGTGCAGTTCCACCCGGAAGTCGAGTTGTCCGAGCATGGGGTGGCACTCTTGCAGAACTTCCTCTATCGGGTGGCCGGGTTGACGGGGGATTTCCCGTTGAGTGACCGGCTTCAGGACAGCATTGCCGAGATTCAAGAGCAGGTGGGTGATGGCAACGTCTTTGTCCTGGTCAGTGGCGGGGTGGATTCGGCCGTGACCGCGGCGCTTCTGCTCAAGGCGCTGGGGCCCGAGAAGGTCTATGCCCTGCATGTGGATACCGGCTTTATGCGCCACGAAGAGAGCGATACGGTGTGTGAGGCTTTGAAGGCTTTGGGGCTGAAGCACTTGCAGCACCTGAAGGCCGAGCAGGACTTTTTGAACGCGACGACCGACATTGACGGGCGCCATGTGGGCCCTTTGTCTCAAGTCTCTAACCCTGAGGACAAGCGCCGCATTATTGGCGATACCTTCTTTCACCTGACCCAGGCCGCCATTGAGGCGATGAACCTGGACCTGGACGCGACCTTTATTGCCCAAGGGACCTTGCGCCCCGATCTGATTGAGAGCGGCAATGTCGGGGTCAGCCAGATTGCCCACAAGATCAAGACCCATCACAATGACGTGCCCTTGATTCAGGCCCAGCGCGAGAAGGGGCTGATCATTGAACCCAACCGGGATTGGCACAAGGATGAAGTGCGCCGGGTGGGGGCGATGCTGGGCTTGACCCAGGATGTCGTGGAGCGTCAACCGTTTCCGGGCCCGGGCTTGGCGATTCGGTTATTGTGTACCGATACCCCCTATGTGACCGAGGACTTTGACGCCTTGAACCAGGCCGTGCATCAACGGGCCCAAGGTGTTGGGCTTCAGGGGCAGGTGCTGCCGGTAAAGTCCGTTGGGGTGCAAGGGGATTATCGCTCCTACAGTTATCTGGCCGTTTTAAGCGGCCCCTATGTCCGGGATTGGGAGGCCTTGAAGGCTGTGGCCGTTGAAATCCCCAATACCCTGCACCAGATCAACCGGGTGGCCCTGGTGTTGAACCGGGATGTTACCTTGGCGCCGGTGATTCGTCATGTGACGCCCACGTTCCTGTCGCCTGAGAGCCTGGGACTGCTTCGGGCCATGGATCATACCGTGAACGAGCATCTGAGGGCCGCCGGTGTCCTCTCGAAGACCAACCAGTTGTTGACGGTGCTGGTGCCGGTGGATGCCCATCAAGAAGGACGTCACAGTGTGGCCATCCGGGCCGTGGTGACCTCCGACTATATGACGGCTCGCCCCGCCAAACTGGGCAGTGAGCTGCCCTGGGAGGTCATGGAGTCGTTGGCCGAAACCCTGGTGGCCCAGTACCCGGTGGATTGGGTGATGTACGATATGACCTCCAAGCCGCCCGCCACGGTCGAGTGGGAATAGGCCGCATCGCAATAGACGTTCAGGTTTCTGCGCCGTACGCGCAAATTGCGCGTACGGCGCGTGTCTTGAGGCGTGCCAACGGGCGTTAGCCCAGGAGGATGCCGATGTCTTTGCCGTGGCGGTGGAAGGCGTCGATGGCTCGATCCAGGTGCTCTCGGGTGTGGTTGGCGGTGATGATGATGCGGATGCGGGCTTTGTCCCGGGCCACGGTGGGGAAAACGATGGCCTGGCCGTAGATGCCTTCTTTTTCAAAGAGCACCCGGCTCAGAAGTTGGGCCTTTTCCGATGAACCGCAGATGACCGGGACGATGGGCGTGTCGCTGTCGGCGTGGTAGCCGATCTCTTTCATCCGGGCCTTGAAGTAGTTGGCGTTGTCCCACATGGTTTGGATGCGCTGGGGGTCGGTCTTCAGGACCTTGAGCGCGGCAATGCAGGTGGCAATTACCGAGGGCGGGTGGGAGGTGCTGAAGAGGAAGGGCCGGGCCTTGTTGATGAGAATGTCCCGCATGGCCTGGGTGCTGGCCACGTAGCCGCCCATGGCGCCAATGGCCTTGGACAGGGTGCCCACTTGGATGTCCACCCGGCCATCCAGGCCGAAGTGGTTGACGGTGCCCCGGCCATTTTCCCCGAGGACCCCGCTGGCGTGAGCGTCATCCACCATGACGATGGCGTCGTACTGCTCGGCCAGGGCCACGATTTCGGGCAAAGGGGCAATGTCGCCGTCCATGCTGAAGACGCCGTCGGTCACGACCAGGCGACGCCGGGCGTTTTTCGTTTCTTTCAGGCGCTCTTCCAGGTGATTGAGATCCTTGTGGGCGTAAACCAGGGTGGGCACGTTCTTCATGATGCGGCAGGCATCGATGATGCTGGCGTGGTTGAGGGCGTCGCTGATGATGACGTCCCCTTCACCGAGGATGCTGGTGATGGCTGCGGTGTTGGCCATAAAGCCGGATTGAAGCACTAAAGTGGCTTCGGTGTGCTTGAATTCGGCGAGCATGCACTCCAGTTCCTGGTGAATGTCCATGGTGCCGATGATGGTGCGGACCGAGCCGGTGCCGACGCCGTATTTGTCGATGGCCTCGTGGGCGGCCTGGATCAGGGCCGGGTGGGAGGTGAGGCCCAGGTAGTTGTTGGAGGAAAAGTTGATGACCTTCTTGCCGTTAATGACGCACTCGACGTCCTGGGGGCCTTCGAGGACCCGGAGGGTTTGGTACAGGTGGTTGTCCTTGAGGTCCTGGATCATGGTTTCCAGGTAGGCCAGGCGGTTGGACCGGGTGAGGGTGGAATCGACCATAAGGCTGCTGCTGCTCCTGTCTCTCTGTTTTCTAATTCTGTCTTCTCGCGTAATGGGGCTAGGGTTCTAACAAGACTTTGCCGCTTTGGCCAGAAGCCACCAGGTCGATGGCCTCACCGAACTGGTCCAGGCGGTAGCGGTGGGTGATGATTTGATCGATGTTCAGTTTGCCCGAGGCCAGCAGATCCAGCATCAGGTACCAGGTGCGGAAGATCTCTCGGCCGTTGACGCCGAGGACCTTGGCTTCCTTGAAGATGATGTCGTTGGTGATGTCCAGCTCCACCGTGGATTTGGGGATGCCCAGAAGCACCATGGTGCCGCCCCGGCCCAGGGCCGCAAAGCCTTGCTTCAAGGCGTGGGGGTTGCCGGACATTTCCAGGACCACATCAACGCCTCGGCCCTGGGTTTCTTTGTTCAAATACTCGGGGATGTTCACGTGATCCGCTTTCAGGGCTTCGGTACACCCGGCTTTTCGGGCCAGGTCCAGGCGGTAGTCGCTGATGTCGGAGGCATAGATGCGAACGGCGCCCAGGGCTTTGGCCACGGCCACGGAGAACAGGCCCACGGGGCCACAGCCGGTAATCAAGACGGTCTTGCCGGAGACATTGCCTTTGGAAACCGCATGAACGGCATTGCCCAGGGAGTCCAGGCAGGCGCCGTATTCCACGGGGATGGTATCGGGGAGTTTCACCACCTGCTCCTGGGGCAGGACGATGTAGCCCGCATAGCAGCCGTTGAGATCAATGCCGGCAATCTTTACGTTGTCACAGATGTGGGGGTTGCCGATTTTGCACTGGTAGCAGGCCTTGCAAGGGATGTGCATTTCGGCGGACACATAGTCGCCGGGCTTCAGTTGGGTGACATTGGCGCCCACGGCCTCCACATGGCCACAGAATTCGTGGCCGTAAATCAGGGGTGGCTGGATGCGCGAGGCGCTCCACTCGTCCCACAGGGTAATGTGCAGATCGGTGCCGCAGATGGAGGCCAGTTTAATCTTGATGAGGACATCGTCGGGTCCGACGTCGGGCCGGTTGAGGTCGGCAACGACAAAGCCTGCCTCCGGTCGTGGTTTTTGAATCGCTTTCATCCTGAGACCCTCCTTCTGCTGTTGATTGCCGGGCCGATGCGGGGTGTGGCCCGGGTGTCGATGGTCGACGCCGGTTTTGTATTGACACTATACTGCAACGGGATCCGGGGAATCAAGCCAGCCAGGGGACCGGTCCGGGGGTGACTTTTGCCTTCGGGGGCGTGAGAGGACGCGTGAATGACGCGTGATTTTCGCGTGAATCGGCCCAAATCACGCGTGAAACACGCGCGTGTTACGCGTGAATTCGCGTGATTCGCGCGTGATTCGGGGGTACCCTGTGGCTGGGGGTAAATCGTGAAAACCATTGATATCACTGTGTTTTTGTGATACTGGAGGCGGGCGTTTGGGGCCGTTGAGGGGTTAAAAATGAAATTGGGTCGATTTTCACGCGAATTCACGCGTATTTCCGCGTCGGGGTCGGGGCACACAGGGTGATTTCGCCGATGGGGCGGGTGCTTCTCGGCGGCGGGGTGAGGTGGGTTTTGAAGGCTGAAGGGCATATCCAATGGCAGTTTTTGTTGATAATATATCTTTATTATATAATAAAACGGCGGGAACCTCGTGTTTTTAAGGAAAATTTAATTTTTATGGGTTGAAACTCAGGAAAAGAAGCTGTTTTGACTATCAGTTACTTTGTAATCTTTCAAGATACGGGCTGAATCGGGCAAGATACTTGTGCAAAAACGGGGCTTTGCCGAGAAAACGGAATCGGATGTTGTGACTTTTTTGGGCTTTTCTTGCTACTGGGGAGTATCGAAATCAGGCTTCAAAGCGGTTCATCAAAAAAGGGTTCCCGGGTGATGGGGTTGCGTTCTTCGGGGGGGAGGTTTAGGCGGTCTTGTAGTTCCTGAGCAATCCACTGAAATCCCAGAAGGGCTAGGGCATTTCGTAAGTCATATGGCGTCCAATCCGGTTTATCATTGGTCTCAGGAGCCCTTGACATTCGATGCTTCATCGCTAGATAAGATTCGCATTCATGTTCGACCCGCAGTTTCAGTGCCAGGCGGAGTGTGCTTTGGGGAAGTTTTTCTAAGAGGTCCGGTTCTTTATGTTTCCAAAAACGCACTAAATCCTCGTAGGTAGGGCGCCTACTGGAAAAGCGCTGAAAATGCTCTAAAAGGCGAGGCATCCTGTTCCAAGCATCTGGGTCTGTTTCATCAAAATGTTTTTCCTGATGTTTTTCTAAGTAGTGGTTAAAAAGTGAGCGGCCTAAATCATAACTTGAGCCATCCCCAATGAATGAATTGAGTGCAAAATAGCGTTTAAAATTTTGGACATTTTGACGGATGTCGGTTCCCAGGGTGCGTAGGAGGTGGTTCACTTCGTGAAGCATTTTTGCATGCAGTTTTTCTTCATCAACCGGTGTAGAAGGCTTGTTGGGTAAGTGAATCGCTAAGATTCCCAAGAAATAGCGCGGTTCTTTCAGTAGATTAGAGGGAAGGGCTTTTCTCAGGGCCTTGAGGCTTAAGGGATTGGATTCTTCAAATTGCATCCGTGTCGTATAGACTTCAGGAAGCGATGTGTTTTCAATGCGTTTTGACTCAAAGTAGGGTCTGTAAAAACTTCCTGCGGAACCGACAACACCATGATCGCCAAAGCAGAGGTTGACCCAGAGGTTGGGGGCGATGTGTTGGGCGAGGGCCTCGTTGAAGGCTTGGGTGGCTTTGACTTGCCAGTGGGGGTCCTTGTGGCGATTGCGGATGAGGTTGGTGATTTTGGGGAAGACGGCGTTGACCAGGGCCACGGTTTTTTCCCGGCGTTTAAGGGGGGTGTCGAGACCTGGGGGATCCCGGTAGTCCGCGAGATACAAGCGGGGCTTTAAGGCAGGGGATGTTTTGGCGGGGGGGATGGGGG
>JBGUGD010000017.1:0-61064 GCA_041697335.1 Vampirovibrionaceae bacterium NZW_1234
AAAGTTTTAAGGGATAATTTTCCTGCTGGAAAATTTGTTCGAGTTTTGCTTTGATGGACTTCATGATTGAAAACCAAAGATACAGAATAGTCTTGTCTGAGGACTTAGGCGTTCCTTCCCCTACCATCGATTATTGGGAATATCAGGAGGAGATGGAAGCCAAAAAGGTCTTTAAACGTATGAATGTACCTTCAGGATATCAACTTACCTTATGGAAACTTGAACCAAAGGAGCAGATGGTCATGGGTTTCGTACATCTTCCCTATTGGCATAAGATTGCACAAGAATCGGTTTCTCGGAGTTCCCATGAAGTTTCTGTTATTTGTCTTAACTACCTCTCTTACTAGTTCTGCCTACGCTGATAAAGTCCGCAAGGTATCAGGCGGTGACACCTTCAACCTATGACCTAAGAAACGGGGCTTGAAGCTGAACAAGTACCAAGAATACGCTAAAGCCAAGAGAGTTGGAGTTTGGAGGCTACCTAATGCGGGTGTTAGGCCTTTGGGTTACCGTAAATCCCTTTTAAAAGGTATGATGTGCTAAGTTAATTAACCCCACTTGGAGTCCAAAATAATGGTGATACCAGACTACGACGAGTCAAATGTTACGGATGATAAAGCGAGTTTTATACTTCAACAGGCCAAAGACAGCTTGAAGCATACTTTGGACAGTTCTGACTCTTTGGATAGAAAGACATATATCCTTATACCCGTTCTGCTAACATTGATAACAGCCTTGCTCAGTTTTGAATTCAAACAACTGAACTTTAGTACAACGATACCTGGGGAAAAATGGCCCTTACTGCTAGGCGTTGCAACGTTAGTAATAGGCCTATTCTGGAGCTTCAGAAGCATAACAGAAAACGTTAAGCCAATGAACTACCAATCAATGGGTAAAGCTCCGGCATTATTGATCAAAGATGAATTTCTCAAATGCGACCTAAAAGAAATTGTAATGGGAGAAGCAGAGAGCTACCAGGATAGGATTGAACAGAATGATGCTGTCAATGAAAAGAAAGCAAAGAACATTCGTAATTCTATTGAGACGGCCTTGTATAGTGTTCTTTGGGCGATTTTTGTCTTCACTGTGGCTAGTCTGATGTTTTCCGGGGTTTGCCACTCTCGTTAGGGATAGTCAGTCTATTTGGTTGGGTATTCTTTTGAACTCGCTGCTGATCATTGTTTGGTCCTGGTACATATGTTCCTGTGTCTCGAACAAAACGCCCTTGTTGTAAAGGTTTCTGAGGTTGGTTATTGCAGGATTTTTTATCGGTCATTGATTGCACCTCTCTTATATCAAAGTAAGTCTATTTCTATTTTAATACTTTCCGAGTGCGAGAACAGTATGTCCATCACTGTTTTGTTACATATAAGTTATGAGATAGTGAATTCAAAAAAACTTCTAATCCTATTAAGGATACATATTTCCTATCTGCATAGGTTAAAATTAGCTTTTTAGAGCCAATGAGAGGGTAGCATAATGAACAACTATAAGAACAGGTACACAATTACCCGTAAAGAGCTTCAAGAAATCATGCAAGAGCTTATCAGAAGTGCTAATGCAACCATCTTAGATAATGAAGAGGTCATTATACCTGGAACGAATGTCCGAATTGCAAGTGGATTGATCAAAAAAGACGAGGAGTTAGATAAAACTCTTTTGTCTGCATTGCAATTCTTTCATAAGAAGCCAATTGAAATCGTGGATTAATCCCAACCCTTCATGGCTTCTATAACCTCTGCTGAGTAGTCATGTAGTAGCCCATCGTAGTTTTATTGTCCGAATGGCCTCAGGTAAGTAGCGGCAGAGAGTGGTCGGCCTTTGGTTGCGTTGAGTGTAGTGAAAGCATTTTTCTGGTTAGGTGGCTTAAAATGACAACTATTGAATAGTCTTTCAGGGCTGAACTAGGTTAAGAACGCCTATAGAAAGGTTTAGAAACGCTGGGATGGGGGAATAATACGTCATGACAGTTTTTTACAACTCAAAAGCGGTTCCCGAGAAAGGAAAAATGACCAACCTGGACCTGATTTAAATTCGACAAACCGCGACGATTCGCGTCGGATCGACGGTTTTTAAAACGGAAAACCTGGAAAATGCCTGATATGACAGCGTTTATCTTGGATCACCACTAGCCAAAACGACGCGAAACCGACGTTATTTTGACGGGCAGCTGCCGCGTCGACGACGATCAACAGTCGATGGCGAGGGTATTCGGGGAGCCTCCAAGCCACAGGCAGAGGCCACCCAAGAAATCGGCCCAGCAGACCCGCACTGCCAAAAATCGAGTTCAGCAAACCACCAGCCGGTTAAGCCGATAGCACACTATTGCATTTTGAAGAGTGGCGGACAGGGCGAGATTCGAACTCGCGGTGGCTCATCACCACACAGTCTTTCCAGGACTGCACCATAGACCACTCGGACACCTGTCCGCGAGATGACTAAGATTATTTCACAGGTCCAGAATGAAATTCAATCTCCAACTTGAATTAAATTTGAATGGGGCTTCTTAAACCCCGCCTATTTCAGGGAGTGAGCCGGTGCGTAAAAAGAAACCGCCCTTGTGGACTGACAAAGGCGGCTTAATGGTTATGCAGAGTGACTTGGAACGTCTATTTGGATTCGGGGACCACGAACGACCCACCCCAAATGGCTTTCTGATCCCACTTCTTGAAGGCCTTGGCAAAGGAATCCATATCTTTTTCGGTGACTTCACCCTTGGGCGTCACGAAGTACACCACCGTCACACGGATGGGCTCTTCCGCCCGCTGGTTCTGATAGCCGCTGCCGACGTTGTACTTGCCTTCGCTTTCACCGTGCCCAATGGCGACTTTGGCGAGCCCGGCCGAGGTGGCCATGGTCTTCCGGACCGGGGCGGCTTCCATCGCGTCGAACGCAGCGGTAGCCAGCATGGGTCCTGCCCCTAACGGCATAATGGGGCCTCCCCAAGAGGGCCAACGGGGGCTCGGCGGGGTACCCATGTTCGAGAGTTGCAAGTTACGGGCATCCTCTTTCAACGGGACTTGGATGAGGTAGTAGCGCTGGACATCCACATCCATCCCCTGGGACTTGAGTTCTTTTTCCATAGCCACCAAGTCCGGGCGATCTTCGGCACGGCTGGCGGTAAAGGGTGCTTTTTTTCCATTGATGTTGGCATACAGCAGCTGATGGCCGCCCTTGCCCACGACGGCATTGAAGCTGCCCTCAATCACATCGGTAATCACCATGGTATTGGAGCCATAGGGAAAGACGCTGAAGTTGAAGGCCACCCGGGGCGGTTTGCCTTCTTTCGAGGCCCCTTTCATGTCCTTGGACGGGACCGGCACCACCGCAAACTGGTTCGAGACAATCACGTTCTTATCGTGCTGCTCCGAGGCCAAACCCAATTCCTTGAGCCGCTCGGCCAACGTAACCTCTTTGGTCTTTCCCCGGACCTTGGTGTGGATTTTGATGTTTTCCGAGGGCACCACCAGGACTTTGTCCCTGAAATTGCTATCCCGGCGAACCGATAAAGCCAGTTCGGCGGACTGAGGGTCGGCTTCGTTCCGGCGCACCCAGATGCCGACATCGCTGATGCGCTTGCCCACCGAGCTGCCTTGATCCCGGTCGATGTCTTCCCAGGAAATCTTCACCGGCGAGAACTTTTGCTTGGCGGTCAGGGCCAGGAATTGCCGATTCTGGTTCAGGCCCACGGTTTTTGTAAAATACTCCTCCCACGCCAGGACGGGGCGGCTGCCGGGGGTGCCGCCATTGGCAATGGTTTTCAGGGCGCTTACAATGCGATCTTTTCCGGTGGTATCCACCGTAAGGTCCAGTTTCAGGTCCTGCGCAATCTGAATGGCCGTAAAATCGACCTGGCTGCTGTGGTTGGGGTGGGTTTTGATGACCTCGACGGCATGCGTGACCCGAGGTTTGATGGTTTTGACTTGCTGGGGACTCAGCCTGAAATTCTGTTGCTCAAAAGCGGATTTAATCTGCGAGTTCAGCTCGTTTTTGCGACCGCCAAATGCGGGCTGGGTCATATAGCTTTTGCGAGGGCAAAGTGTTGCCGGTGTTGACTGGAGGTACATGCACTCATCTCCTTTGAAATACCATCGGGTGACGTTAAGGGCCGATGGCATCCTAAATGGACCGAAGCGCGGGGTCAATGAGAAAAATTGTTTATTCAATAAAACGTAATAAAATTTAACGTTCTTTGTATTTTGCTGGTCGGGTTTCTCATACTGCATCGGATCTCATGGTCAGGTTGCCAATAGAATGCACCCTTGAAATCGGGGATAATACGGCGCACTGGGAAGCACGTTAGGGAGGAATGGTTTATGGATGAGCGTGAGGCAGAACGCCAGTTTAGCCCGGGACAGTACGAAGGGCCTGCTGATGAGCTTGAAAAAGGCATTAACCCTCAAGATAGCCCTGGAAGCACCCAGCCGGACACGTTGGCCGGAACACCAGGCAGGATGGCCGGTGGACAATTCGGTCGTGAGCCGGGCTACCCAAGTCGGGTTCCGCCCTATGGCAATGTCGGTGTCGACGTTACCCCGGAAGGTACCGATGGTGGTGGGCCGACAGGGACCACCACAGGCAGCCGAACCGGCAGCACCGCCCATGGGCAAATCGGCGGGATGACCCAATACAATCGGGAGCTGGAACCGGGCCAACTGCCGCGGGATGAAGACAGTGACCGGGGCGAAGAATAGAGGGCTATTGCCAATCTCAACACCACTTAAAAGGGTGGTTGTTGATATTGCCCGAAGCGCTTTTGCGTCCGAGTACTGAGCCTGATGCAGACGCTCTCAAGATAAGCTTCGGCAGAAACACGGCAGGAAAAGCATTTCTCAAGCGACTCGCCTGAGGCTAAATACGGAATATACCCTTGCGGAACACGCAAGAGATAGCCGATTTCGATGCCCAGGCCGCTGTATATCGGAATGCGTGTTTCCCGCTGCTGGTTCTTCATTCAAGACCCTCTTCAGACAATGCCTGATCCCATTATTAAATCTTATTATGAGACACTTCGACGTGTATTTGGGTGATTTGTTGAAGGAAGAGTCTTAAATATTCATTAATAAATCCGGTGCAGATGGGGCTGGTTGAATCCTAGTCATCGCTGCCGACCCCGGGACGGCGGACTTTATAGGTGAGTATGGGGCGAAACGATGCAATGACCCGAATGAGCCCATGCTGTTTCAAATCATCGATAACACGCTCGATATTTTTATAGGCCTCTGGGGCTTCTTCATACAGCATATCTTTGTCTTCGCAGATCACCCGCCCGCCCAGCGCGGTTCGGGTCAGTTGCTCCGGAGAGAAGAGTTTGCTCAGTTTGTCTCGTAAGCCGGTTCGGGCCGCTTTTCGGCCAGCCCCATGGGCCAGGGACTTCAGGTTGACTTCGCCATCGCCCACAGGCTCAACCAGGTAGGATAGCGTCCCTCTCGATCCCGGGATCATCAGCACCCCCCGATCTGCCGGGGCGGCGCCTTTGCGATGGAGCCACACGTTTCGCCCTGCAATCAAAGCGGGCTCCAGCAGGTTATGGCAGTTGTTCATCACCAGCTTGGCTTTGGCTTTCAGGGCTTCAAACAGTCGTTCTGCGATGAGGCTGCGATTGGCAAAAGCCCATTTCACGCCATTGTTATGGGCCTTTAGATAAGCTGCCGCTTCCGGCGAGTTCTCCGGGATGCCTTGTGTGCCGCGCTGACTTAAAACCCCGTCCAGCACATGTTGACCATAGCCGCGAGAACCGCTATGGATGAGGCTGAATACTCCTTTGGGATCCAGGCCGAGTTCTGCAAACCGCTGGGGATCTTCGATTTGGTTGACCACCTGCAATTCCGCAAAATGGTTTCCGCCGCCAATAGTGCCTAAATCCTTGTCAAACGGTGTGGACTCTGCCTCGTGCCGGTTTAGCCATTCCGCAATATCCCCGTCCCATTGATCTTCCAGTCCGGAGAGCTTGCGCTCCAGCTTGTCCAGCTTCACGTCTTTTTGCTTCAGGCCGGATTGAAACAGGCTCATGCCACAGCCAATGTCGTTGCCGATAAGATGGGGGTAAATCTGATCGGCTGTTGCAAAGACCGCCCCATTGGGAATCCCTCGTGAGGGATGCAGATCGGGCATCCCGGCAGCGTGGACCATCCCGGGCAATGTGGCGACCTGCTTCAGCTGGGTCACGGCCATCGGATCGACCCAGTTTCGATTCGAGGCAAACACCTTGATCGAACAAGGGGCCGTCTGGGTGTCACTTGAAAATCGAGGCGAAGATTGTGGGCGGATGGATGACAGGAACATCGGTTTCACAACTCCAAGGCGGTGTGTTCTGTGCCTTTAAAACACTCCTCAATCCTCAAAATTGCGTCGAAAAGATAGCAATATTATAACGTACTGAAAATCACGCCGTTTCCTGTTCCCAGCGGGACTTGGTGCTGATAAATTCCGTTAAATCTTGAAGACGCAGGATGCCCAAAAGCCGATTGTCAATGGTAATGATAAGGCTTGTTTGCCCACTGGACTGCATCTTTTCCAGGGCTTCGGAAACATCGCTTTGCGGTGTGGCTTGGGCATCCACGGGGCATGATTTCGCCAGGTCCGAAACATGATGTTTGGTCCATTCCCGGTGTGGAAGTCGCTTGATCTTGTTAATGTCCACACAACCCTTGAGTTCGCCGTCCTCAACAATGGGAACCGTGCTGGGCTGATGCCGGTAAACGATATTCTCTACAAAATCAGAAAGTGTCATGTTGGGCGGAACCGTAATGGGATTGGTTTGCATGAACTGACTGACAGGCAAGCCCTTCAAGTATTGCCGTACTTTTAACTGTTCGTAAGCACCGTTGGCCGACATACGTAAAAACGCACCCAATAAAATCCACCACAAACCGCCAACAAATAAGCCGGTGGCAATGCTCACCAAGCCCAGGATGATCAATGCCCAGGCAAACCAGGCTCCCATACGAGAGGCAATTTTGGTTGCCCAGTCCAGTTGCCCTTTCCATTGCCATAAAATCGAGCGAAGAATACGCCCGCCATCTAAGGGAAAGGCCGGTACAAGATTAAAGATGGCCAGAACCAGGTTTATCATCCCCAGATATTGGCTGAGCGCAATCAGGGGAATCGGTAGTATCGATTGACTGGCAATAATATAGAACAGCCCGGATAAAACAAAGCTGGTGATGGGACCGGCTATTGCGATCCAAAATTCCGATTTGGGACTGGAGGGCTCTTTAACCAGTTCTGCTGCACCACCAAAAAGAAATAACGTGATACCCTGGACACCCAAACCATAGCGTCTGGCAACCAGCGAATGGCAGAACTCGTGAATAATGACCGAGGCAAACAACCCGAGAGCTCCGGCAATACCTAATACCCAATACGTATTATTTGCGAGGCTCGGGTAGTTATTCGGAAAATACCCTGCTGCTAGGCTCCA
Source organism: Vampirovibrionaceae bacterium NZW_1234 (assembly GCA_041697335.1). Taxonomy (GTDB): domain Bacteria; phylum Cyanobacteriota; class Vampirovibrionia; order Vampirovibrionales; family JAGQHJ01; genus JBGUGD01. The sequence goes on from JBGUGD010000017.1 coordinate 7,424, forward strand.
GGTAACCAGTGCAACAATAATAAACCAGCTGGGATGTAACCGAATCGGAAATCCGAAGACTTTAAAACTCCGCTTTTCTGCTTCAGTAGTCATAAATTCGCTTCTCCCCTCTCCTGGTGTTTATTCTACCTGAGGTGATTGGGGCAATGTATTGGTTAGTATTGCTAAATCGATGTGATGGCTCAGGACTAATAAATACGGTAAGAACCCGGTAAAACGCAAAGGCAATGACCGGGTTCTTACTATTAATAATACAAACTGTTCTCTTACTAGGGATAGGTCGCTTGAACAACCCCATTTTCATCTAATAGCATTTCAGAGGTTCCAATGGTTACGGTTCGCCAGCCCGCTGGCACTTGTCCGGTGGGCATTGCAACGGTTCTTTCATTCCCCGGGCCCAATACGGCTGTTTGCTCCGATACTGGTGCTAGAGGGACACTGAAGGCCAAGGGTGCCGGGACCGTATCCGGAATATTGGCGATATCTGTCGTTGGTGTTGTCCCCAGGTTAAATGTGACCGTGGGCGAGTAGTTGTCTTCCAGGTCCGGCATCCGAACTTGCTTGTCAATCACAAGAATTTGCGCCCCTTTGGCTACGGCTATTTTATTGGGGTGTGGTGTCAGGTTGCCGCTGGCATCGCGCATCATAATTTCAGGTTGGTTTTGCTGATTGATGGACAACACCTCATTGGCATCAAACTCATGTGAATAGTGAAGATCCACGCCCCCATCGTTGCGGGGAGTGACTTCAACAATTTCAACACCACTGCTGAAATAAAAATCTTGATTACTGATACCGTTACTGCTGGAGATTCTACCTTGTGCCCATGCCAATGGGCTGGAGAGCAAGGTAATACTTCCCAGCGCAACCAAGGCCGTGGGTATAATTCGCATATTCATGACGCGCTTCCTCATTGCTCTTCTTCATGTGTATTTGCCTGTTGGGTATGCTACCCATCATAGATTTGTTTTAGTGCTTTACCCAGTATAAACGGGGATGATACGCCTTGGGGGCTACGTACTGGCTAATCCGGTTGAGGCATATCTATGCCAGCCTGAGCAATTTCAATAACGCGTTTTTCAAATGAATAAGCCGGTTTCTCAACGAGGTATTCGGCTTTGGATTTAATATAGCGTCGGTTTCTTCAGGGAACTCTGCGAGGTAGCGGGCGACAATTTCGTCGTAATGTTCTCCCGTCATTTCAAGAACGCGCTGTTTATCCTTTTCAGAATAAGTAACACTGCGGCTAGGCGCTTTAAGCACGATGTTGTTGTTTCTGCCCGCTGTCATGTAACCTTTTTGGCCTAAGAAACGAATCACGATAAAACGAATTCTCCCTGTCCTTACCATAATCAGCCGCCGGAGGGTCGACACTACTATAACCGATGAGGCTGATTTTATAAAGATGAACGATTAACATTCACCCGTTCACAGATTGTCATAAGCTTAGATGAGTCCGATAGCCGATTTAACAATCCCATTCATTCGATGTGTGAGCAATGGCAAATTCGTTGTTCTTTGCCATAGTGGTATTGGATCACAAGTCATCCAAGAAAATGGTTGTGTTTGGAGGAGAAGCCAATGCTCACGTTTAAGCATGGGTTTTTGCTGACCGTTGCCATGGTGTTGCTACTGTGGGGACTGGTTGCGTGTCAATCATCAGAACCCGACAGAGACAGTTTGTCCAATCAGAAACGTGTTTCTCAAAAAGCAGACAACGAACATATGGTATCCAACCAGGCCTCTTTGGTATCTCAGGCATCTTCTTTGGCGGTCCGTCTTGAGCCTGGGAAAGATACTGCTTATTATTTACGTGAATTCTCTAAATCAGGCTATATTGTGGTGCGTGCCCATGAGTGGCAGGACGGTATCGAATTCGAGGTGCAACACCTTAGTGGCTCTCCAAAGGCGCTGGTGTTTTTGTTGAAGCCGGGGCAATTGAATCGTGTGTCTCGTATCGAAGTAATTCCAGTGCATCACTTTCCCCATGAGTTTCCCGAGCCTCAAGGAAGAAAAGTCACTGAATTTAAACTTCAGGAAACGATCGAACAATTACCGCTCAACCAGGCGCTTCGGTATTATTTGCCGGTGTTCCACAAACTCGGGCGGATTGAAGAATATCGTATGGAAGCGTCAGAAGCCATTTACCGGCTAGAGGTTAACGATCAGTATTATCGGGTGCGTCTGACCCTGGATCCCGAAACAAATTTAGTGAACCGGATTTTGATGGATCAACGTGTTATCCGATTTTCCAGCTAATAAATACTAATAGCCGATTTGTCGATGCTCGTTTTGGGCAAACAAGGCTTTGACAGCAGGGCGTGTCAGTAAAAATAAAGCCCAGATTCCAAAAATAGTTCCGATGGGAATATTCAAACATTGAAATAGTGCCACACCTATACAATAAAGCCGATGACGGCGCTGCCCAAGCCACAGGCCCGCTAATAGGTAAACAATGGCTAAGGCGGCCATGAACATAACAAATACCGTCATGGAAGGCGGCATATTTTGGGGCCCATAGGTCTGCAGGAAGAGATTCGGGTTAATGAGGGCGATGAGTAAGAGTAAAATGGACATGCCGCACATCAGATAAAAATACATGGACAGGATTTTTAACTGGATCACCTCTTTATCACCTTGATTCGAATAGTGCTCACGTCCACCTGATTGCTCAGATGGTTTGTTTTCCGATGGATCCATGAAACACCCCTCCATTACATCCTGAACTTTTATTATGGGGTCATTGTCATTAATTTACCGTTCACCGGGTATCGGATTGTGGGGGTTTTTAATTCAAGCATGATGCAATGACTCCTCACTTCAACAAGTTCGGCACACATAGAAAAGCAGAAGGGCCACATCAATGGTGTGATAGAATCTCAGCATACTGGGCCGCATCGACATTTCCGCCCGAAAGGATAACACCCAGTGTTTTTCCAGTGGCATCCACGTGATTCCCCAAAAGCGCCGCCAATGCGGCTGCACCACCGGGTTCCACAATCAGTTTTAAATGCTGAAAAGCCTGTTGCATGGCATGGGTCACTTCTGCGTCCGACACAGCGACAGTCTTATCAGCAAGCTTTTGAAGAATCGGAAAGGTCAGCTTGCCAGGCTCTAAAAGCATGAGAGAGTCACATAAAGTGGACGCTTCAGGGTTAATACGCTGTCGACTGCCTTTGAGAAGTGATAATGCCATGTCATCATACCCTGCAGGTTCCACGAGGATGACCTCGGTACGGGGAGATAACGCTTTGAGGGCCGTTGCACAGCCTGCCGATAATCCTCCTCCGCTACAGGGGATAAGAACAGCGTCCATTACAATATTTTGTTTTTGTGCAAATTCGATGAGTTCCAAGGCAACCGTGCCCTGGCCCGCCATAATCTGTGGATGGTCATATGGCGGGATTAATGTCGCATCCCGCTCCCGGCAAAGTGCATCTGCAATCGCTTCTCGGGAGTCTGTGCGGCGGTTATAGAAAACGACTTCGGCACCAAAGGCCCGGGTACCCTCGATTTTCGTCTTGGGGGCATCTTCCGGCATGACAATCAGCGCCGGAATTTGAAAACATTGGGCCGCTGCGGCAACGGCTTGGGCGTGATTACCCGAGGAATAAGCAACAACTCCCCGAGTTCGAATATCTTCGGGTAACTGGGAGATTAAGTTGAAGGCACCTCGAAACTTGAAGGAGCCAGTCCGCTGGAGGATTTCGGTCTTAAACAGCAGGCGCCCGTTGTATTGCTCATTTAGACAGGGCGATTCAAGTACAGGGGTAACAACGTGATGACCTTGTAAGCGTTGGGCGGCCTCTTGAATTAATTCAAGAGTGACAGGGGTATCCACGGTGGGCATCTGGGCTGCGGACATGGGAAAGAGATCCTTGCAATATTAAAATCTCTTTTTATTGTATCGAAGACTGTATTGTCTGAAAACAACAGGGCCTGCTTACGGACTTCGCCCGGCCCATTCCTGAAAAGAATAAACCCGGGGGTCCCTACTATTATTTCGGTAGCCCGGGTTTAAATCAAAAAGTCTTTTTTGCTGTTTGAGTTTGGGATAGCGTCTGGCGAAATTGAATGGTCTCAACTCCGCCAGACTTAATTTTATAATCGCTATTTTTACATCTGGATTCATCCGACATCTGGGTAGTCTTCTTCTCAGGAATTTAAGATTTGGAGCGGCTTCAAGGGTAGCTCCAAGGAGATGACACGCTGATGTTAATCATTGTGGGAATCCTCAATGCCTGAAACCCTATGTTAAGCTAAACGTACTGGAGAAGGAGATAGGGTTATGGCTGACCACATAAACGAACATCGAGTCCGAATGGCCTTAGTCGGGCTGGGCCAATATGCTCAATATAAGGTTCTGCCGACACTGATGCGTTCGAGTACAGTTGATGTAACCGCCTTGGTCAGTGGTGATGAGGAGAAACGACGTCACTTGGCGCAGCAATATCAGTCTCACTATCATTATTCCTATGACCATTACGAGCAATGCCTGGCCAATCCGGAGGTTGATGCGGTCTATCTTTTATTGCCGCCTCACTGGCATGAATCGTTTACCATTCGAGCTGTTCGGATGGGAAAACACGTCTTATGCGAAAAATCGATGGCGATGACCGTTGCTGCTGCTCAGCGAATGTTGGATGCGGCGCAGGAAAATCATGTCGTGTTGATGATGGCTTATCGTATGCCGTTTGATAGTTCTTTACAGCGAGTCTATGAGGCTCTCAGAGCAAATGAGCTCGGGACAATCAAGCAGGTGAATTCTTCCATATCCTTTAATGTGCCTGACGGGTGGCGACTTCAACGGGCATTATCCGGTGGCGGGGCGTTGATGGATTTGGGGATTTATCCGATTCATACTTTATGCTGGCTATTACAACAGGATCCTGTGACGGTGCAAGGCCATGCCTGGTCTACCGACCCCCGACGTTTTCAGGAAGTTGAGGAAAGCGTTGCATTTCGCCTTGAATTTAGCCAGGGGCTGCAAGCGCAATGTGCAGCCAGCTATGGTGTGACGGATCACAGTGCCTTGTTCATTGGCGGGGACAAAGGCTGGATTTCGATGAGCTCGGTGTATGATTTTGATAAAAACATTGTTCAGCAGACATTAACGGAAGGAAACAGTGGGATTCAAACCGAAATGATTACTCGGGGCGAAGACGTCGGTTCCATGTTGGATGCCTTTGCTCAAAGTATCCAGACAGGGCGTGTGCTGCCGGATTGTTCTGGAGAACGTGGCTTAAGGGATCAACACATTCTTGCTGCTTTGTACCAGTCCATGGCCTTGCGTCAGCCCATTGATCTGGTTGAGATGCTGCCAGAGTCCGTACTGCCTCTTACGTAGCTGTATCAGGCAAAGAGAGCATTTCGGGATCGATGATCCATCCCTCTAGGGCATCACAATGGCTGGGAATTCCAAACGCAGGTGACGTTTGTTGATAAGCCCATGCGGCTTGAATTGCACACAGCAGCGCATCAATTTTATCCCCACTGGGATCACCGCTAAAGCTGTCTGAACAAACAGAGTCGTCCAGCTGAAGTGTGAGCTGATAAGGAGCAAGTGCGTCTGTTGAAAGCAGAGTGTTCATGAATTGTTTACGACGGTCTTGCTGGGTTTGGGTTTGTTTCTGCCGAGTATCGGATTTATAGTTCGGCTTTTTACCCAGGATTCTCCGAGCCAATAATGCAGGGTAACCTTCCATGGCAATACGGGAATCGGCTGTGGCGCAAACTGGAAGAATACTGATACCCGACCTGTATAGGCGAGGGGCGCCTGTAAAAAACATTCGCCCCACAGGAACCCCGAACAACATCAGGGGGCTACACGCATGGGCAAGGGCATCCGTTACTCGCAGAGGATGTTTTTTACCAACGGGTTGAGCATCGCGATAGCGTGATATCGTCAACTCAAACTCTTGAGGAGAACATGCAGCCACTCTTTCAATAAAGTCACTCCAGTGAGTCGGCCAGTTGATCGTTTCAATAAAGTGACGGGGAAGGCTGAAAGGAAAGTCAAATGCGGCAACCCAAGGTCCTGCCGTGTCGAGAAATGCTTCGAAATCATTGAAGGATGTAAGGGGATGGCATTGTGTTGTGGTTAAAACATGGTCCTGAAGGCGTGCTTCGATGCATATAATCGGTTTTGCCTTTCGGGGGGCACTGGTGAAATCGATTCCGAAAATGCGCATTCTCGTTTCTTTGTTGCCTCGTTTTGTCTAAATTGACATTACGATAGCGTAAAAAACGTTTGCCTGCGATGCGAATTGCTCCTACCCGCTCTTGTGTGATTTTGCCCTCAAACCTAAACCGGCAGTTACAGACCGGTTGCCTTGCCAGCCCTTCGTTCGGCAGTAGTGCTGAAACGGGGAAGGTACTGTTGCGCAATGGGGCTAAAGCCAATCTGATGATTGTGCAGAAAACACATCGGGCTTTGCATCAATTGCTGACCAGTGGTAGAGAGACGGATTTGGTGGCGTTGGCGGATCTGATGGAGTGGGCTCGCGGAGCAGTCGAATTACCGGGGCACGAATCCATTCCGATATTGCCGTCAGAGCTTATCGATCCGAGGAGCTTTCCCCTCCTCGAAAAAAAAGAATTGATTCCAGCGGATCACTTGGTTTCAATGGACGTCTTGAATACGGTCTTATCCGCAACAGCCGGTTGCTACCCTAATGTTGCCGTCTTAAGTCCCTACCCTTCAAAGTCTTCCTCGGGAAAGGACCCTGCAAGCTCAGAACATCCGGTTGCTCGCGTTTTGAAGGCACTATTACAACGGCGGTGGCCATTTTAATAGGGGTTTAACGAACGCGGATGATCTTGTCTTTTCGTTGGCCTCGTACCAAGGCTTTCAAAAATTTTTCCGCTTCTGCCGCATAGTCTGCTGCAGGGATTGCTGAGGACTGAATCTGATACAGGCCCGCCCGAATATGGGGGGTAACATGACCATTGCGAGGGTTTAGCTCCAAGCGCAAGGTTTTGATTGCAAAGGGGCCATGGGTTTCGACACTGAGTGGTTCATTAAATAACTGTGTTTCTGCTTGACGCAGTACGGGGTGGTTGAAATCTTCAATATGAATAACCAGGTTGCCTTCATCCGTTATTCCGACGGATCCCATCTGGCGCCCAGCGCCATTTCGAATATAGGTTAAAGCAACCTCGGGCTTAAAGCGAGCAATGACACTGCGAATAATGTCCGGATCAACTTGGGTATTATCAATTCCAAAGCGGGGCTGAGCTGCGGAAGAGTTCCGTTTTAAGGGCTTGGTGCCAGGGGTGTAGTTTGTAAAATACGGTTTGATTAAAGTCATCGCACTTCCTAACTAACTATCTTGCTTGTTGCACGTTTTATATGGGTGCTGCTGTAGTAGGAATAAAACCCCTGAAGCAAAAAGTTGACATGAACGTGTAAAAAAATCTGATTTGGAAGGTTTTTATTGATGTTTCTTTACATAGTAGCATCAAAACCCTTTGTTCTAACTTAATATCGGTATTCTTGGAAGTGTGGGTTGTGAGTTAAACGTTATGAACAAGATAAACCGGCTTTTGACGACCAGTTTTATTTGTTGGAAGGTACAGGTCTCCTGTAATTCCTCGTAATCCGATCTCTCGTAAAGTGGTGTTCGGAATTGTATTTGAACGCTCAGACAAACAGGACACCGTTAGGTGGATCTTACGATCGATGGTCTGAGACGTGTTCGCTTTCAATTCCGGAATTGTGAGTTAGGAGAATGAATGAAAGGTGGTGTTTTTATCGATTAGTGTTAAGTGACTTGTGGATAGAATTTAGGTTGGGTGATGGGCCGCGCGTATGGCCATACGGTGTAGAAGGCCTCCGGTTAGGGGAGGTGCGTATGATGCTGTTTGCTCGGCCCGGAACCACGTTAGATCTTGAGAGAAGATGCGAAACAATAGTATCCCTTCAGTTAACTTTCTGTGTCTGGATCGGTATAAAGATGCCGGTCCTTTTATTTTAGGTTTGTCTATACTTCAGTGCGTAAAGAATAGTCTTGTATAGAACGGTCTTCAGACAGTCATGTGTCTCGGGGCTTCTCCATTGGAGCCTGTTTTTTTCTCGCTTCTAAACGTCTTTTATAAACATCAATACTCCAGTATTTTCAACTTATAACCTTCTCTCACGCGTGTTTCTCGTGCAATAATTTTTTGTATTGATTGATAGAGGAAGCTGCTTTGAGAATTCTCTTTGCTTCGACTCGGTTTTCGGCTGATTTGGCTCCCCGTTGGTGCCCTTTAAAAAAAGAAGATATGCCTGCTTTTTTAGCCAGTGCTGGATTAAAAGGGGTGGATATGCCATCGGATGTATTGGAGCGACTTGCGAAGACTCCCGTTGGTGAACCCCGAACGCCCATTCCCCTGGTCTCCCCTTCTGAGGATAAATCTCAGTCTGAACCTGCTTCTGGGCCGAATAAACCTTTAGGACGAGAGCTTGCTGTTCGGATTTTTGGAACCCCTTTTCTCAAGTGCGATCGATCTTCGCAGTAATAGTGTTATCCGCGCTATGTTCGGGTGCCTTATCCTAAAAGATGGCTAAAATATATTTTCTTTTTGTCTCTCGGATTTCTGAATCTAAATTCAATCTTAGTTTCTGAGCCGAGCTATCAAAACACAGCATTCGTGTGTGTTTATACTTGTGTAGATTGATTTGAAGATGAACACCGTGCGAACCAACAACTTGCTGCATTGGTGGTAGGCTTAGAGGCTTTAATGTCGGGATCTCGGGCTGTTATACATGCGTGCTTGATTGCTGGGTGACACGTTTTTCAATGCTTCTTGATGGGGCGTGTTGTCCATCATGCGATCTACACTTCAGGTGTTAGATAGAGGTATGTGTCATGAAGGCGACATAATTTTTCGGCTGCCCTGATTACCGTAGGCAAGGTCACATCGGAGTGAGTTCTGAATTGGTTTATGGAGTAAGTATCAGTTAAGACGCTAGGAGGCTTGACCTGTGAACGGTATATTCAGCATGTTTCTTCAATTGCTTCAATCTCGAGGTGTCGGTTCCCAGCAGCAAGGGCAACGTGGATGTGGTAGTTGCTCTGAACCTGAGGAGATGTCCTGTATGAAATCCATGACGGGCTGTGGCAGTTGTTGCGATTCAGCCAATTTTTCTGAACCGATGTCCTGTTGCGGAGGTTCGTTTGATCAGGCCATGTCAGAGTTTGCAGACTGTGGCAGTGGCTGTGGCTCTCCGGTAATGGCGTGTTGTGGATAGAACCAAGAATTTTAGTTTTTTAGTGATGTTGGACATAGCTCATATCATATAGTCAGTCCTATAGGGCAAATGGTGATTATGGAAGTCGCCTTTGCCCCTTTTTTTACGTGTGCATGTTAAGAAACTGTAATGGAATATTCCAAAATTCTTAACAATTGTTTTTATATATACAAAGTTTATTTGCATTGGTTATGTAAGAGAGAGAAGAAAGACATGATTGCATTTCCTAGACCTACGAATAATCGCAGTGCCATTCTCGATCGCATCTTTCGAGGGGCAGATTCGTTGACAAATGTAGCTGGCCCCTTCTCCAAATCCAATGATGGTGCTTTATCTTTGGACGAACTGGTGAGCTACCGCAAAAAAATTAATGAGCAGATGAATAGTCCCGTTGCCGATTATTCACGAACCCAATATCGTCTTTGGGGTGAAGAAATGCGTGAAATCGATAACCTGGTTAAAAATTTCTTCCCCACAGCTGGCCAAGACCCAATGACTGCCGTTTACTACCGTCCTGGCCAGGAACCTCCCGGTTATCTGCAAAGTTTGGCGGAGCGCCGCAATACCATGCTTCGTTATGAAGCGGATAATGTATGGCCGACGATGACTCGCCTTGAAGACTCGAGAATTGATGCTATCTTTACAGAGGCCGATACGGAAGGAGAGCTTGTTGAAAGACGTCGTGATCATATGATGGTTGAATACTCCATCAGAAATGACGGCAAACTTTCTGATTCCGAGCTTCGTTCTTATCGAGATCGCTTGCTGGAAAGTATTCAAAATCCAGAACAATTAGCCCTGATGAGCGAGGAGCAGCGTAAGGATCAGCTTGAAAAAATCAAAGCCGTTGAGACCTTGATGGAAAGAAGAGCCCAGGCCGATTCCAATGGGGATAACTTGTTGGATAAAACCGAAGTGCGACGCTTTTCCTTTAAAAATGGGTGGGGTGCAACAGACCCGGGTATAACACCCGCTCCGGCACCCACTCCTGCACCAGTACCAACCCCGGCACCTGTTCCGGTTCCTGCACCCACACCAGTGCCCGTGCCTGCACCCACACCAGCACCGGTTCCTGCTCCGACGCCAACGCCGGCTCCAACACCGTCACCAAGCCCTTCACCCATTGACCTTCAGGAATTACTTCAAATACTTGTAAAATTGCTGAGCCTGTTGCAGGGGCTTATGGGCCGATAAGATAACCTTTTAAGAAACAGCCTTTCTATCTTTCATGGCTAGAGAGGCTGTTTTTGTTGGTGTTTTCGTTTCAAAGGGCTTAAGCACGTTTTGTCGAACAAACAGAAGCGCCCCATGGCAGAATTTCTGTAGCAGCGGTAGATCACATCCGCCTCCTCCTTGGGTCGAAGCCCCGATTTCCGCAAAGGCCTCGGCATAGGCATGGTTTTCTTCGGGGCCTTGAAGCTGGTCAACCCGAAGAGGCACGATAGAGCCAATGGGGTTGCCAATGGTCATGACTTCATCAGGATCCGGTAAGAGCTTATTGAGGGCTGCTTGTTGCAGATCTCCCTTAAACAGTGAACGAAACAGCAGTGATTTTGAGAAAGCCGCTTTATTGGGCATCAGCGTTGGGCCGAGGACATCATCAATGTAATGCCAGGTTTCGTGTCGAATGATTTTTTCCAGATTCTGAACGCTGAGATCAAAGCCATTGGATTGCCATTCGCGAAAGATGGATTCCGGTAAAACGACCTGCTGAAAAGAGTCTGAGAAAAGTGGCGCATCCATTTGCTCCATAATCCCGGCCGCTTCGACTTTATAGAGTAGCGCTTTCATTTCATTGCGTTGAAGACTCGTCGGGTCTACTTGGGCTTTTTGGATTATGGCTTGGATACCTGGGTCTCCTGGAAAGCACCGGATAATAGGGGCAATAAAGACCTGTTGAAAACTCTCAGGCTCATGCTTTGCCAGATGATAGGCTTCTGCGATATCTTGCTCCATTATTTTCCGATTGTAATACTGGGGAATGTGCGGGAAAAAATCCTCAGGCTGGTTGACCAGCAGGATTTTAAAGCCGCTATCCAGTAACGCGTGTTTGAGGCCGGTTGGCTTAATTGATTTAAGAACTTTTGACGTGGCTTCCCTGACGAGGGAGCGAAATTCAGTGCTGATACCTTCCCCACTACCGGTCACTTCTTCCAATGGCAGTGTTTTTGCGGCTTTGCTGTCACTGGAAAATCGGACGGTGTCAGTGGGCAATGAGGCGCTGATATCTTGAAAGCAACCTACGCGTTGCGATACCGGCAGCCTATGCAATCGATCTTGATGCCATGGTGAGTGTCTATGAAGGAGGTTCAGTGCATGCATGGTTTCAGAGTGATCTTTCCCAATATCGCCAATACCTACAAGAAACCCTCTCAACCTTTGTTATTGCTAATAAACCCGTCATGGATAACGGATCTGTGAACAAAAGCCTCCAACTTGAGATAAGATGGAGGCTTTTTGAAATCTTAACCAGAGCGGTAAGAACTAGAAGTCGAGACCGGCTTCACGTGCAGCGTCAGCCAATGCCGCAATCCGGCCATGGTAAAGGTTTCCACCACGATCGAACACAACTTTGCTAATGCCTTTTTCTTGAGCCCGCTTGGACACCAACGTACCTACCGCTTTGGCAGCGTCGATATTGCCGCCATGGGAGAATTCTTTGCGCAGATCGGTATCCAGGGAGCTTGCGGAAGCCAAGGTTTCAGACGTCAAATCATTGATGATTTGAGCGTAAATATGTTTCACGCTACGGTAAACAACCAAGCGCGGACGCTCAGTGCTGCCCGACAAAGTCCGTCTTAACCGGTAGTGACGCTTACGGGCATTTTCTTTACGATTCGGTGTTTTAATCATGGGTTTAAAAGCCTCTTGCGTGTTAGTTCTTATTTCTTACCAGATTTACCGGCTTTGCGGCGGACACGTTCGCCAGCATAACGGACACCCTTACCTTTGTAAGGTTCAGGCTGTCTGAAGCTGCGAATCTTTGCGGAGACATCGCCAACGGCTTGCTTATCATAGCCTTTAACTTCAATTTTTGTGTTGGCTTCAACAGTAATTTCAACGCCGGCTGGCGGGTCAATCTCAATGGGGTGGCTAAAGCCAAGCTGCATAATCAGCTTTTTCCCTTGAACCTGTGCCCGGTAACCTACCCCGACCATTTCCAAACGCTTGGAGAAACCTTGGCTGACACCAACCACCATGTTGTTCAACAGGGTTCGGGTGAGGCCATGAAGGGACCGGGAGGTCCGATCTTCAGATTTACGCTTGACGTGCAAGACGTTACCGTCTTTCACAATTTCCACTTCAGGACGAAAGGTCCGTGTCATGGTGCCTAAAGGACCTTTTACAGTAACGGTGTTACCTTCAATGGTCACTTCGACTTTACTGGGAACTTCGATGGGGGCTTTTCCAATCCGAGACATTGTTCTACACCTGCTATGCTGTCTTAAATCTTACTGGACAACACAGAGAATTTCGCCGCCGACATTTTCCCGACGGGCTACTCTGTCTGTAATGATACCTTTGTTGGTGGTCAGAATGGCGACACCAGCACCGTTCAAAATGCGGGGCAGGTTGTCGACCTTGTAGTATTTGCGCAAACCAGGACGGCTGACTCGCTTGATATTGCGAATAATCGGGTAACCTTCCTTGTCGTACTTTAAAACCACGCGAATAATCTTGAAGCGACCTTGCGGATCATCTTTGGTTTCGTAGCTCTTAATGTAGCCTTCCTGGAGCAACACTTTCACAATTTCGATTTTAAGCTTGGAGGCAGGAAGCTCAACATGCTTATGGCCGGCTTGAGCGGCGTTTCGAATCCGTGTGAGCAGATCTGCAATGGGATCGGTATTCATTCGCTAGGTCCTTCGCTGTTTCCTTGTTCTTCGTTACGTCTTGGCTATGATGGGGTAATTACCAGCTGGATTTGGTAACACCGGGCAAAAGTCCCTGGTGTGCAAATTCTCTTAAGTGTAAGCGGCACAGGCCGAACAATCTGTAGTACGCCTTAGGACGACCGCAGATGCTGCAGCGGTTGTGAAGTCTCACTTTCGGGAATTTACCTTTGGAAGCCAGCTCCCGACGCTTTGCTTCTTTTACAATGCTGGATGTCTTAGCCAAGGGTGTTCTCCTATTTATCCTGTCTTATGCGACGTCTGTCTGTGGCTGGCCGGAAGAAGCCTTCTTACGGAACGGTACGCCTAAGGCTTCTAACAAAGCTTTCGCTTCCATATCGGTTCCGGCGGTGGTCACGATGGTAATGTTCATCCCACGGACCTTGTCAATTTTATCATACTCAATTTCCGGAAACACCAGCTGATCCCGGATACCGATATTGTAATTGCCCCGTCCGTCAAAGCCTTTCTCGTTTAAACCACGGAAGTCACGAATACGGGGGAATACAATCCCGTTGAGCTTGGCCATAAAGTCGTACATACGTTGGCCACGCAGGGTAACCATCGCACCAATGGGCATACCCTTACGAACTTTAAAGGTCGCAATCGACTTTTTCGCACGGGTAACCACAGGCTTTTGGCCAGTGATCAGTTCCAGGTCCCGAAGCCCACTCTCGAGTGCTTTGGAGTTCTGAGTTGACTCGCCAAGACCAATATTGACCACAATCTTGACCAACTGCGGAACCTGGTGAATGTTCTCATATTTCAGCTCTTTTTTCAGAGCTGGAATAATATCTTCTTGGTACTGCTGCTTGAGTGTCTTCATCGGACCTTTACCTGTTTGCTAATTCATTCATTCTATAATGCACATGCCTAAGCATCAAACTGGGCACTGCATTTCTTGCAAACCCGGGTCTTTTTACCATTATCCAGGGTTTTTAAGGAAATACGAGTGGGCTTGCTGCAGGACAAGCAATATAACATAACTTTTGCGGCGGGTAATGGGGCTTCCATTTCCACCAGGCCACCCTGAATACCAGCCATCGGGTTGGGACGGGTCGCTTTCTTGATTTTGTTTAAGCCTTCAACCAGCACTTTGCTGTCGTCGGAGAATACTTTACGCACAATACCGGTCTGACCTTTGTCTTTGCCAGACAGAACCAGAACGGTATCCCCGGTTTTTACATGCAAAGGATAGGCTTCTTTGAGTTTCTTACGCTGTGACCGTTTTAAACCTAACATTGGGGATGCTCCTTTAAATCACTTCCGGGGCGAGAGAGATGATTTTCATGAAGTTTTTCTCCCGTAACTCCCGGGCTACGGGACCGAAAACACGAGTGCCGCGCGGGTTGCCATCTTTATTGATGATAACAACGGCATTGTCACCAAACCGAATGGTCGAACCGTCTTGACGACGTAAGCCAAACTTGGAACGGACGACAACGCAACGCACAATTTCGGATTTCTTTACGGGTGCATTGGGTTGAGCCTTTTTCACAACGCCAATAATGGTATCACCAATGTTGGCCGTGGTAGACTTGCCCAGAACCCGGATACACAAAATCTCCTGGGCACCTGAGTTATCAGCAACTTGTAATCTGGACTCCTGCTGAATCATGGGCTTAAACCTCTTCCGTGTGCTTGATGATTTCTTTAAGCGCCCAGCGTTTGTCTCTGCTCAAAGGACGGCATTCGATAACACGAACGACATCGCCAACTTTGGAGGCGTTTTCTGCATCATGGGCTTTGAATTTAATGGTTCTCAAGTGAACCTTGTGATACCGCGGGTGACTGGTTCGTTCTTCGATCTTGATCACACGGGTTTTATCCATTTTATCGGATACAACGATGCCGATTTTTTCTCTTCTAGGCATTGGCAGGTTCTCCCTGGGACAGTTTCTGGTTGAGAGCCGTTTTCAATTGGGCGATCTCGTGACGCTTGCGACGAAACGAAGCGGTATCTTCCAACTGATGGGTGGCTTGTTTAAAGCGTGCTTCAAACAGTTCCTTGTGCAAGGTATCTATTTTTGCACGAATCTCATCTGTTGTCAGCTCTTTCAATTCAGCAAACTTTTGCATAACTATTCGTCTCCTTTCGGAGTGGCTGGTAAGTAGACGATCCGGGTTTTTACCGGAAGCTTCTGAGCCGCCAATTCCATAGCACGGGTAGCGGTTTCGTTAGCAACACCGGCCATTTCAAACATGATACGACCCGGTTTTACAACGGCAACCCAGTACTCCGGGTTTCCTTTACCCGAACCCATACGGGTTTCTGCAGGCTTTTGGGTAACCGGCTTGGCAGGGAAAATCCGAATCCAGATTTTTCCGCCCCGGCGGACACTTCTTGCCATTGCTCGTCGGGCAGCCTCGATTTGACGGCTGGTAATCCAGGCCGGCTCCAAGGTTTGCAAGCCAATTGAGCCAAATTCCAACTCGGTACCCCGGGTTTCATACCCTTTCATGGTGCCGCGCATTTGCTTGCGATATTTTGTACGTTTAGGCATTAACATAAGTCATTACTCCTCAGCAGATGGTTGCTGATCACTGGGTTGAGCGCCGGCTTCCGGAGCTTGTCCTTCGGGAGCCATTTGAGAATGGGTGACCGGACCACTACGTCCGCCGCCACGCTTGCCGCGACGTCCGGGTTGGTTTCTGTTGTCACCACGACGGCCACCGCCATGCAACCCTTGGGGTTGGTTAGCGCCACCGCGCTGTTCTTCATTGGGACGAGCTTTTGCCTTGACATTGGACTCAGCCGTTTCACCAGGCAAGACTTCGCCTTTGAAGATCCAAACTTTGACACCGATAATCCCGAACAGGGTGGTTGCTTCAGCAACACCGTAGTCGATGTCGGCACGGAATGTGTGCAGAGGGATACGACCTTCTTTGGCCCATTCGGTCCGAGCAATTTCAGCTCCACCCAAACGGCCGGCGACCATGACCTTGATCCCTTTGGCACCGGAGCGCATAGTCCGTTGAATGGCTTGTTTCATCGCACGACGGAAAGCAACCCGCTTTTCAAGCTGGAATGCAATGGCTTCAGCAACGAGCTGGGCATCCACGTCGATACGAGCGACTTCCATTACATCCAACTGGATGTCTTTGCGCTTTGTAATTTGGGTGAGCTCTTTACGCAGCAGATCCAGACCTTGGCCACCGCGTCCCACAATCATCCCAGGACGACCGGTGATGATGCGGATGATCAGTTTGGTGGATTTGCGGTCGATTTCAATACGGCTGATAAAGGCATTTTTCAGACGTTTTTTCAAAAAACGACGGATATCATAATCTTCTTTGACGCTCTTGGCATAGCCCTGGTCGAATGCAATCCAGTTGCTTTCCCATGGGTGAATAATGCCGATGCGTACACCTTTTGGATGAACCTTCTGTCCCACGGGCGCGCTCCTATTGTTTCACCTTGACTTCTACCATTAAATGGGCGGTTGGCTTTTCAATTTTGTAAATCCGCCCTTGAGCACGGGGACGAAAGCGTCTGTAAGCGGGCCCTTCATCCACCATGATGGTGCTGATCACCAGATTGTCCGGTGCGGCCAGCTCCCCGTATTTTTGTGCTGCGTTATGGGTGGCAGCAATCAAATGTTTCAAGATCACTTTGGAAGCAAAATACGGCATGAACCGCAGCATATGGAGTGCTTCGGGTACAGCTTTCCCACGCACTTCATTGGCAACACGACGCAATTTGCGATGCGACATTAAAATATAACGCTGTTTGGAACGTGCTTCCATTGTACTGGTTACCTCTTTTTAGCCTTCTTGTCGGAGCCTGCGTGACCGCGGAAGAAGCGGGTCGGGGCAAACTCGCCAAGCTTATGTCCAATCATTTGCTCGGTGATATACACCGGGACGTGTTTGTTGCCGTTGTGAACCGCAATGGTGTGGCCAATCATTTCGGGAATGATCATGGAACGGCGAGACCAGGTTTTAAAGACTTTTTTGTCACCTTTCTCATTCATCTCCTCGATTTTGTCCCGGAGATGCTCGTCAACAAAAGGTCCTTTCTTCAGCGAGCGTGGCATAAACTTGAATTCCTATTATTTCCGACGTCTTACAATGAATTTATTGGATAATTTCTTCCGTTTCCGGGTCTTGTGGCCCAGAGTCGGCTTACCCCAAGGAGTGACAGGGCTGGGACGGCCAATAGGCGCACGCCCTTCGCCACCACCGTGAGGGTGATCGACCGGGTTCATAACGCTACCACGAACGGTGGGACGAATCCCTCTGTAGCGGGTACGACCGGCTTTACCCAATTTGATGTTTTTGTGTTCGGAGTTACCCAATGCACCCAGGGTGGCAACACAGTTTTCAGAAACCATCCGCATTTCACCACTGGGGAGTTTTAAGGTGGCATACCCGTTTTCACGAGCAACCAATTGCGCAGAACAACCGGCACTGCGAACAATTTTACCGCCATTGCCCGGGATCAACTCGATATTGTGAACGGTCGAACCTAAGGGCATGTTTTTTAAGGGCATTGCATTACCGGCTTTAATCTCGGCATCGGGGCCGCTCATCACGGTATCACCGACTTTTAAGCCTTCGGGATGCAAAATATAGCGGCGTTCACCATCGGCGTAAAGAACCAACGAAATCCGAACATTACGGTTAGGATCGTATTCAATGGTTTCAACAAGGGCTGGGATGCCGATTTTGTTGCGCTTGAAGTCGATAACACGGTAAGACCGCTTATGACGACCGCCCTTGTGACGGCAGGTGATGCGACCATAACTGTTACGACCGGAACGGTTGGCCAGTTTGGTCAACAGAGGCTTGTGGGGTTTATCCGTCGTGACTTCGGAAAAATCCGAAACCGACATGCCCCGTTGGCCTGGAGAGGTTGGTTTTAAGACACGAATACCCATGATTGGTTACGCTCCTGTAAATAATTCGATGGGCTCACCTTCGATGGTGAAGATAGCTTTCTTGCCTGCTGTGGTGGTGCCGGTTTTACGACCATAACGCTTGGTTTTGGGATACATTTTGGTCGTACGGACATTTTTCACCTTGCGGCCAGGGAAAGCCAGTTCGAAGGCTTTTGCCAGTTCAATTTTATTGGCTTCGGGCAGGACCTCGAAGGAATATTGGTTTTCAGCAGCCAGACTGGTTGCTTTTTCCGTCACCAGAGGACGGACCAACAGTTCAACTAATGCAGCGTTCTGATTAGACATGATTGCCAAACCTCTCGTTAATGACTTGAAGTGCTTGCTCGGTTGCAATCACGGCATCGGCGAGAATCAAATCGTGAACGCTCAGGTTCAGCGGGAGCCGAAGCTTTAATTCAGGCAGGTTCCGAGCGGCGAGGAACAAATGCTTGTTGTCATCAGACTGGTAATCAGCCAGAATCAGCACTTTTTTGCCTTTCAAGCCGAGTGTGGAGACAAATTCATTCAACGGCTTGGTTTTGGGTTCTGTCAGGAAGGCAAAGTTTTCAACGACCAGCATCTTGCTTTCCAGAACAGCCACCGACAAGGCGGACTTCATCGCCAGACGGCGCATTTTCTTAGGCATGTCAAAAGCAAAGCTTCTGGGTTTAGGCCCAAAAATGACACCGCCGCCTTTCCACAACGGACTGCGGATACTACCGGCACGGGCACGGCCAGTCCCTTTTTGTTTCCAAGGCTTGCGACCACCCCCACGGACTTCACCGCGGGTTTTGGTATTGGCGGAGCCTGCACGGCCATTGGCCAGTTCACGGCGTACCGCTAAGTGCATGGCGTGGGTGTTGGGTTCAACACCATAAACTTCCGGAGCCAGATCAACAGAGCCGCTTTCTTTTCCTTGGGCTGAAATTTTCTTTGCAGTAACGGTCATCGGTCTAGCCCTCCTTCTTCGCGTTTAAGGCTTTGCGGGGACGAACAAATACAGTGGCACCCGGCTTTCCAGGAACAGCACCTTTTACAAGAAGGATGTTCTTTTCCAGATCCACCAGAACCACTTTGAGGTTTTCGACAGTGACATTATTGTCACCCATATGTGCGGCCATTTTCAGACCTTTGAAAACCCGACCCGGGGTGGTGCCGGCACCAATCGAACCGGGCAGACGGTGGGATTTGGAACCGTGGGTCATCGGGCCACGGGCAAAATTGTGCAATTTGATACGGCCTTGGAACCCTTTTCCGATAGAGCGGCCGCTGACATTTACTTTTTCAATCTGGGTCAGAAATTCAGGGCTGATCACTTGACCAACTTGAAATCCAGCGGCTTCAGAGGCCTGCACCCGGAATTCCTTGAGGTGACGAAATAAACCGAGGCCGTTCTTTTTGGTGTGGCCTTGTTCGGCTTTCGACAAATGCTTTGTTTTTGCTTCTTGATAACCAACCTGGACAGCGGCGTAGCCATCTGTCTCTTTGGTTTTGACTTGCGTAACCGTCATCGGAAGCAGTTCAATGACCGTTACGGGGACAGCGGACCCTTCCTCGTTAAAGATTTGGGTCATGCCTCTTTTTTTGCCAATTGCACCTTGAAGGGTCATGGTTCCTGTACTTTCTTACGCTTCTTGCTCTGATACACCGTGTGGGGGTTGTTTTTCTTCCGGAAAATCCGGAAAAACACTGGAATATAAACTGTAGTACAATCGCACTTCAATATCAAGCATCAGACTTGAACAATTTTTAAAAAGAGATGCCGTCCTGATGAACGGCACCTCTCCAGATTCAGTCTTAGAGCTTGACTTCGATATCCACACCAGCTGGCATATCGAGTCGGCTCAGCTGTTCCATGGTGTCATGGGTGGGATCCACAATATCGATGATCCGTTTGTGGGTCCGGATTTCGAAGTGTTCGCGAGATTTCTTGTCTGCATGAGGGGAACGCAGAACGCAGAAAATTTGACGATGCGTAGGAAGTGGAATTGGCCCAACGACTTTGCAACTGCTTTGACGGGCAACGTCAACCAGCTTGTCGGCAGATTGATCCAATAAGCGGTGATCGTATGCCTGTAAACGGATGCGGATTCGTTGTTGTTTTTTTGCTTTGGCCATTTTCCTATCTTCCTACGCTCGTTCAAATTTTGTTCTATTTAGTATCCAACTAGGAAACGATGGTGTCAATAATACCAGAACCAACCGTTCTGCCACCTTCGCGAATAGCGAAGCGCATACCGGCTTCCATAGCTACTGGCATAATCAACTCGACTTCAACCATGATGTTGTCGCCGGGCATTACCATTTCGACGCCATCGGGTAACGTGATGGTACCGGTTACGTCGGTTGTTCTGACGTAGAACTGAGGACGGTAGCCTTTAAAGAACGGGGTGTGACGGCCACCTTCGTCTTTGGTCAGAACGTAAACGTTAGCTTTGAATTTGGTGTGGGGCTTGATGCTACCAGGAGCAGCCAGAACCTGACCGCGTTCCACGGAGCTCTTGTCGATACCGCGGAGCAATGTACCGACGTTGTCACCGGCCATACCGGAATCCAACTGCTTACGGAACATTTCAACACCGGTAACGGTGGTTTTACGGGTTTCACCCATACCGACGATTTCAACTTCGTCACCCACTTTGCACTGACCACGTTCGATACGGCCAGTAACAACGGTACCACGACCGGGGATGGTGAAAACGTCTTCAATGGGCATCAGGAAGGGCTGGTCGATGGGACGCTCCGGAACCGGAATGTAAGCATCAACGGCATCCATCAGTTCGTAAACTTTATCAACCCACTCGTTTTCGCCGCGCTGGGTTTTGGGGTTGGCTTGCATGGCTTCCAAAGCTTTCAAGGCAGAACCACGGACGAACGGAATGTTGTCGCCATCGAATTGGTATTGGCTCAACAGTTCACGGGCTTCCATTTCAACCAGGTCGAGCAATTCAGGATCGTCAACCATGTCGGCTTTGTTCATCCAGACAACGATCTTCGGAACGCCAACCTGACGAGCCAACAGGATGTGCTCACGGGTTTGCGGCATCGGGCCGTCAGCTGCAGAAATAACAAGAATGGCGCCGTCCATCTGGGCAGCACCGGTAATCATGTTTTTCACGTAGTCGGCGTGACCGGGGCAGTCTACGTGTGCATAGTGTCTGTTTTCGGTTTGGTATTCAACGTGCGCTGTTGCAATGGTGATACCCCGTGCTTTTTCTTCAGGGGCAGCATCAATCTGGTCAAATGCTTTTGCTTCCGCCCCACCGCCTGCTGCTAATACATAGGTAATTGCAGCTGTTGTGGTGGTTTTACCGTGGTCAACGTGACCAATGGTCCCAATGTTGACGTGGGGTTTCGTTCTTTCAAACTTTTCCCGGGCCATTCTAGATGTCTCCTTCTAATGACTTACCGTTTACGGGTAACTTCCTTGGGTAACTTTGTTTGGGATTCACTAATAACACAAGATTAAGCACAAATAAAACACAAAAACAAGAAAAAGAAAAAAGCCCATGACGAGATTCGAACTCGTGGCCTTCCCCTTACCAAGGGGATGCGCTACCTCTGCGCCACATGGGCAGAGCTTTTCTTGTTCTTGTTCTCTTTGTTAACGGATCAACTGGGTCCAGCTTCTTCGTCAACGCGGATGGTGGTGGGCAGGGTTGGATTCGAACCAACGTAGCATAAGCAACGGTTTTACAGACCGCCTCCTTTAACCACTCGGACACCTGCCCAGGCTGTATCGGGAGTTATGGAGCCGGTGATGGGATTCGAACCCGCAACCTACGGTTTACAAAACCGTTGCTCTGCCATTGAGCTACACCGGCGGGTGGGATTTTATCTTATTGAGTCAAGCCGCCAAGTCAATACGTTTTGCCCAGAATGCTTGTTCAATAAACAGTGGGTATTTTAGCAGCATTGCAATTTCAGGACAATGTTCTCTTAAAACCATCATCGAGGGGTTCTGAGGGAGCCTGTCTATCCCATGCGCATGTGCAGATTCACTGCCTCGGGAAAATCCCAATACTCAATACGCTACAACAAACTTTGGTTGCGTTCAAATGGTTTTTCTCAAGGTCTTAAGGCAACAATGATATTGCCCTCGAGTTTCGCACCTTCGCTTTGTGCTTGGGACTTTGCGCCAGGCCAATAAATGATGTCCTTGTCATAGTACTCGCTCGGGTCTGCAATGGGGGGGCAGGCGAGCTTCCCGGCATAAATATCTCGAACCGCTTCAATGTAGTGGGTTGGGTTGCCCATATCACTCCAATACCCGCCGACGGCTTGTGCCCAAAACGGCATGGGCTCATTGGTCTTGCTGTCCCGCAGGTTGCCTTTTTTCGATTCGTCCAATACTGCGGGAAAGAAATGTTGGGCGTAATCGTAAAGTTGCCCGGATGCCAACTGCTTGTCTCCGATTGCGATGAACAACTCGTAGACCTCGGGGGACAGGATGTAAAAACCGGCATTGGCAAACCGGCTTGTGCCTGCATCACTCAGCGATGGTTTTTCTTTAAAGGAAATAATATTTCCCGATTGTTCATCCCCACCCATTGCATCGGTTTGAATAATGCCGAATTTATTCACATCCTCATCCGGAACAATCTGACCACCGATGGTCACGGCAGCATGGCGTTGCTGATGGGTTTTGGCCAGGAAAGAGAGATCGGCATCGGTAATGGCATCGCCCTGAATAATAAAGATGGGTTTGCGGCGATCCACCTGATTGTTTTTTAAGGCTTTCAGCAGCCCCCCGGCTGTGCCGGAAGGACTTTCCTCATCAATAAACGAGATGTTCAGATTGTCGAGGGCCGTTAACTGCTGCTTTAAGTGGCGGGGTTTATAAAAGGTATTCACCAGGATGTTGGAGAAACCGTGATGTTCAAGATGCTTGGCAATGATTTGAATGACCGATTGATCGCCATAGAGAGGGACACCGGGCTTGGGGTAACTGGTGGTGTTGCCCGATATCGGCTCGAAACGGGTTGCCAGACCCGCCCCTAGAATCATGGCCTGGGACGTCAGGGTTTGCTGAGGGCCCACGTTCTGGGGATAGATCAGCGCCTCTGATTTGCCCTCAATCCGGCGACCCGGCAGTTCCACTTCAGTGTCTTCCAGGACGATCTTGCTGCCGGGCAGGCCAAAATAGACCAGTTTAGGGCTGGTGACAATGGCACAGAATCCGCCTTTGCCTTCAAAAAAACGAACCGTATGGCGCGGGTTTTTGCGCTGATGGGCCCAGCCCAGGATATCTCCTTCTTCGGAACGCTTTATAATGGTTTTTTCGCTGTCATCGTTCTGAGGCTCCGAGAGCATATTCAATGGAATATCCTGGTGAGCCAGAACCACGTCAGGAGAAATATCCAGGGTAATCATGAGCGCCGCCTTTCTCATCCTTTTTAATCGTTTCGTAAATGCATGCGCTCGATTGTAGCAGCCTTGTCAGCTTGTATCAAAGTCCCTAGATGTCGGATACGGTAGAGGTGATTAGTCTTCTATTAAATGCTTCAGTTTGAAGTCGTTTAAATGTGATTTAATTTGAATTTTCGGGCCCTTATCCAGAAAATGCTGAATGGCCTTGTGAATGTCGGATGGTCCGAAATCCGCATCATTGCGTATCAGATAAATAAATTCGGTCAGAGGTTCACAGCGGCGGTTTACCCGTTGTGTCACCGGTTCTGGTAGATACAGCAGCTGGTTGACCGCCCGATGAAACGTCGGGACCAGGTCATACCACCGTTGTTTTCGTTTACTTTTATACAGACCAAGAACCTTTTCGCTCCCCAAGTTTTTCAACTTCGGGTCGCTGATGAGTGAGCTGCTCTCCAGCTCGATGATGTCGATGACATGCGTGCCAATAGAGTCTTGCGTCTGTCGTCTCAGATCTCGGCAAAATCTAATCAGCGTTTTGAAATTATACAAACGGTCGTACCATCGACTCATGAATCGACCGTGTGTCCATGGGTTTTTATCGGGCATTGCTCTCTATCCTAAATATTCCGTTGTGAACGCTAGTACATGTCTGAGTGAACCTCTGAATGAAATCTTCGGTACTGATATTACAAATATAGCATTTGTTTTGTACGGCTAGAAGTCTTTGTATATCCTATGTTAACTACATGAGTGTCGGCGGCACTTCAGTAAATTAAGGCAATATGAACATATGAATGTTTAATATTACAATCATTATGGCAAAAATGGCGTATTTATTCTCTCTAAGTATGGTCAAACCATATCTTTTGCGTATGTGGACTTAAGAAAATGTTAATCTATGACGGCTTTACAATTGCCGGATCGTATGAAATCCAATGACTATGGTTGGGTTTGTGCGGAAGGCATGTCGGCGGCACCCGGCAAGGGAGGTCAGATTTGCGCCAGCCTGCTTTAGCAGATCTGAATTGCGTGCCCATGGGCTATTGATTGAAAAGACGAATTGGGATAAATCCTTTGGACAGTTTTATCGAACCTTTATTTAGGAGTAATATGGGAAACACTCCTGAGGGACTTCTTAGGTCATTGGCAATCTGCTTCATTTAAAAGAGTACAAATCTTTTATATCAGCCGCTCTTTTTAAAAAATCCTAGTAAGGCCCTTATCTGGATCAGTAACAATCTCTGGCCATTGTGGTGCTTGAGGCAAAAGGAGAAACAAATTATGGCGACAGTAACACCGAAGTCTCGTTTGCATGAAACCCGAATCGACTTACCCGAAGCGGTCCGGGCGAAAACCATCGAGGTATTGAATCAGACCCTGGCGGTTACGCTGGATTTAAAAACCCAGGTCAAACAGGCCCATTGGAATGTTAAAGGCCGCTACTTCTTTCAGCTGCACGAGTTGTTTGATCAACTGGCCACGGAAATCGAAACCTTCGTGGACTTGTTTGCCGAGCGGGTCACAACTTTGGGCGGGACGGCCTTAGGGACGGCTCGACTCGCTGCCCAGAATTCGATTTTGCCGGAATATCCCTACGACATTACCAACGGTGTCGATCATGTCAGAGCCCTGGTTGAGCGTTATGCGCTTTTTGCCAAGCACCTTCGGGAGAACATTGACAAGACCACCGAGTGGAACGATGCCGTGACGGCGGATATGTATACCCAGGTGGGGCGTGATATCGATACACGCTTGTGGTTCCTGGAAGCCCACCTGCAAGCCAACGACTAGGCACACCGAGCAGGCAAGGCATAGAATTGTGACGGCCCGAAGGGACAGTGACTTCGGGTCGTTGCTTTTTTTCCTTGTGTTGTCTCTGGTGTTTATTTCAAAATAAACAAAGCTAAGTCACGTCAATCAAATCTCGCCCTAATCGTCCGAGATCTCAGGAGAATTTTATTATGAGTTTAACTGTTCCCGGTTTCTCATCGTCAGTGACTCATCGTGTTGCCTATGGGCATTTGCACTCCAATGCATCTCTTCGCTTTAAAGCAGATAGTCCGTCGGAACAAGACCAACCCGCTCGTCCGCCTATGCGTCCTCTGGCTCAGCGTCTTCTAGGTAAGCTGAGTGACTTGGGAGCCAGTGCTTCCAATACGTTTCAGGATGCCCTCGGTCTGGGTCAGTTGGTTGGGGATGCCATTGTTGCCCAAGTTACCGGGAAAATGCCGGATCGTCGTTCGGATGCAGAAGTTGAATCCGATAGAGCACGTGAAGCGGCTAAAAATGATGCCATGGCCAAAACCAATCTCTTTGTCGAACAAACCCTTCTGCCCAGTCTCCCTGCGCCACTGCAAAAACTTCCTGCCTTAGGGGCTTCGGATCGACTGCGGCTTTCTCGCTTGCCTCAGAATATGCAGGAGAACCCTGATCAATATGGCTTGCCTGGTAAACAAGGGACGATTACCCCTTATAGATTGTTGAGAGGTCTCCGTCACATCTCACAATTGTTTAACAACAAATCGAAACCCGAGTTGGTAGCAGACAACCAGAAGCGCGGGTTTCCTTATTTGGATCTGACCAAGCCCGTTGAAATCACACCAGAAGGTGATATTGTCAGTGAGGGTAAGGTAACCATTCCTTCAGCCGATATTACATATGCCTTGCGCAGGGGGTTGAATGTCGGAGAAGAAACGGCGGCCAATATGCGCAACTGGGTTGTTCAGGCCGCAGCGGTAAAACCGGATTTACTGGAAGGCTTTCTGACAACGCCGCTTGCCAACGGTAATGTTGGGCTGGTAAAACGTCCTCAACCGAATTCGGCTGATACAGAAACAGCTGCCGATTCATAAGGCACTTTCAGCCTTTATTTTTACCATTCGACTTTACAAAAACCCCCGACTGATTTGTCAATCGGGGGTTTTTAAATTTGAGTGTCAAGAACACTATTGATGCAGTAAGTTCGAGGCTTTGAACTTTTCTGCCATCACTTTCTTTAAATACGGATTGTCTTTCAGTTCCGCTGACAACCACTGGCCCAAGCGAGCTTCGGAAGCACTCCAAATGGCTTCTTTAGACGGGTTCAAGCCGAGTTGTTTTTTCTTTTTCACTTGTGTGGTCGACATAATTTAAGGTCCCTCCACCTCCACTGGTTCTGATGAATTGTACGATATAAATAGTAGGATTGCCAGCGATTTCCAGTAAAGGTGACAAGATATTAACGTAAGTTTTTGCCCGTCGCAAGGATGACAATTGTTATTTCCAATTTTGGAACTGTTCTCAAGTTTCAAAAGTGTATCTTGGTTTCGGTCTTGTCTGATTTTTTCACAGCGAACTCGGGAGGAATCTCAACTTTTTGCTATAGTAGGTGTTCTACCTCATATAATGGAGTCATCGGATGAAGATGCGTCCGATAAAAACAACAATGGTAATTATCATATGATTTTACAAGGTGATGTATTACCATATGACCTTTGTGCTTCATTGGCGTATTTGTTGAAGAGAGACTAATGTCCGTAGTTAGGAACTAGAGTTTATGCCGCTCCCCACCGTCGCTTATTTCTCCATGGAAATTGCCATTGATGACAGTCTGCACACCTATTCGGGTGGATTGGGCTATTTGGCTGGCAGCCATATGCTGTCGGCAGGCCATTTGAACCTGCCAATGGTCGGTATCACAATGTTGTGGACCAATGGCTATGGCGATCAGCGCATTGCTGACAATCATGAAGTCGAGATTGTCTATATTCCCCGCGAATATGACTTCCTCAAAGAGACCGGTATCACGGTCGAGGTTACCATTTTTGGCCAGCCGGTCAAGGTTAAGGCCTTGAAGCTGGGACCCCAGACTTTTGGGACGGTTCCCATCTACTATCTGACAACCGATATTCCTGAAAACACCCCCGAGCATCGTCAGTTGTCGCACGTGTTGTATGACAGCGACCAGCGGGTCCGGATTGCCCAGGAAATTATTTTGGGGCGGGCGGGTATGTTGGTCCTCGAAGCGGCCAATGAACCTATCGAGGTGTTCCATATTAATGAAGGGCATGCCTTGCCGGCGTTCTTCTATTTATTGGAAAAATATCACGGAAACCTGGATGATGTTCGCTACCGGTCGGTCTTCACCACCCATACGCCGGTGACGGCCGGAAACGAAACCCACGCGGCGCATCTGCTCGCCGAAGCCGGTTTCTTTGGTTCCATTCCCTATGACCGGGCCGTTTCACTGGGTGGCCATGACTTTTCCTTGACGGTGGCAGCCCTGCGGATGAGCCGTCTGGCCAATGGCGTGTCCCAACTGCACGGGCATGTGGCCAATAACATGTGGGAGTGGGTGGATCATCGCTGTCCCATTGTGGCCATTACCAACGCGGTGAACCTGCAGTACTGGCAGGATGAGCGGGTAAAGCAAGCCACCAAGGGCAATGGCCTGTTGGAACTGAAAAAGGAAATGAAGCGCGAGCTCTTCCACTTTGTGGGGCATCAAACGGGTCGGCACTTCGATCCGGAAGTCCTGACCATCGTCTGGGCTCGCCGGTTTACGGCCTATAAGCGTGCCGGGCTTATCTTCTCGGATATGGCTCGCATTGAGAAGCTTCTGAAAGAGAACAAGATTCAACTGATCTTTGCCGGTAAATTCCATCCCAGTGACCTGGATGGCCGGGAAACCTTTAACCATATCGTGCGCTATGCCCAGACCCTGCCCAATTTGGTCATCCTGCCCAATTATGAGCTGGAGCTCAGCAAGCTCCTCAAGCGCGGGGCCGATGTCTGGCTGAACACCCCGCTTCGTCCCCTGGAGGCCTCCGGTACGTCCGGGATGTCGGCCAACATGAACGGGGCCATTCACGTGTCCACCTACGATGGCTGGGCTGTTGAAGGGACCTATGATGGCATCAATGGCTTCATTATTAATAAGGAAGATCAGGGAGCGACACAGTCGCTGGAAGAGCGGAATCGTCAGGATTACGAGTCGATGATGCAGATCATCGAGGACAAGCTGATCCCGATGTATTACAACGACAAGGATCGGTGGCAGTGGATGATGTGGAACGCCATTCACTCGTCGGAAGTGTATTTCCACTCCGACCGGATGGCCATTGAGTACTTCACTCGTCTGTACAAGCACATCCGCTTATAATTGGCATCCAGCCAGGAATATAAAACTGCCCGTCAGCTTAGCTTAGCGATTGGGGGGTGCGTCTAATCGCACGTAAGTGACCTGTGCCACGGCGACCAGCTTGCCGTGGGTGTCTTTCAAATCCACATGAACCGGGCACAAGAGTTTGCCCAGCTTGATGACTCGGGCTTCGGCAATGACATCGGTCAGACAAGGGGCGAGGAACCGGATGTTCATGTCCGTGGTGGCCACGTTCACGTCCGGCCCGGTCTGCGTCATAATGGCAAAGCACGCAATGGTGTCGGCGACGGTCATCAGCATGCCGCCATGAAAGGACTCGAAGATTCCGTCAAAGTCTTTGTTGTGGGGAACACGGCCGCGGCAGGTGCCTTCGCCGAAGTGCTCCATCTGGACGCCAATGGCGTCAAAAATGGGAATGCGGCGAACCCGCTCCAGGATGGCTTGTTCCAGGTCGGGGGCGATGGTGGTGGCGTGTGACATCGGTCGGGGTCCTTTCCAGAGTGCAGTCTGATCTGACTCTGGTTATAAACCGAATGACGCGTCAATGCCAGTCGGATTTTTGGAGGCTCGGAACTTATCCCGTCCGGTTGCCGATGATGCGCACCGTTGGCAGACATGGAATCGTGACGGCCGGTTTGGGCTTTTTGCTGCTGCCAAACAGCTTGCCCAGGTCAAAGTCGTCGTCGGTCAGGAGCATCATCATCATGACGTCTCGGGACGTGACGTTGCCGAAGAACTGGCGTCCCATGCGGTTGAGTTCCGACGTCATCTGGTTCATGAAGGATGGCGGTCGGGGGCGCATGGGTTGTGGGCGCGGTCTGGGGGCCGCCATGGGCGGGGGCATGGGTGTTACCCACGGCGAGAATGACCCGGCTTTGGGGGCCAGGGTAAACTGCTGAGGCGGGCTATTGCCCCGTGTAATGGTTAGTTGAGATGGCGGTCGTGGGGCTGGGGCCCGAGGCGCTCTGAATATGACGGTTTCCTCGTAAGTCGTGGCCGGGTTGACGCCATCGACCAGGGGGCCGAATGCCTTGTAATTATACTTGACCGGCCCTTCACGCCATGAATGCGTGTAAGTGCTCTGTCCTGAAAGCATGAATCTTGTTCTCCTCCTCCAAGTTCGCTCCGCTTTATCCGTATCGCTATCCAATGATTTAAGGAAATAAAAACAATTGGCTGCTTAAAGTTGTGTGGATAGCCGAAGGCGCTCTGAAAAATTTACAAATTGGTTATATAGGATATAATTAATATTTCTAAGTCGCGGGTTACGCTTCGGTCTGGCGGGCAGATCGCGGCAAGACGGGTCAGGTGTCGGGGTGTATGATGTTGTGACAGAGAAACCACTTGTTCCGGCGCTGCCTTTGGTTTTAGATGGTAAGCGATAGATTCCCCCCTGACGGGACACTTGAGGAAAGGAAAGACAGTGAGCGCACCGACTGTGAATACAAACACCAACACCCAATTGGATACCCTCAGCATCAATGCCATTCGTTGCTTGTCCATGGATGCCATTCAGCAGGCCAACAGTGGACACCCCGGCTTGCCGCTGGGCGCAGCCCCGATGGCCTATGTGTTGTGGACCCGCTTTTTAAAGCACAATCCGGCCAATCCCCAGTGGTTCGATCGGGATCGCTTTATCCTGTCTGCCGGTCATGGGTCGATGTTGTTGTACAGTCTGCTTCACTTAACCGGGTATGACCTGACGATCGAAGATTTGAAGCAGTTTCGCCAGTGGGAAAGCAAAACTCCCGGCCACCCGGAGCGTGATTTCACCCCCGGCGTGGAAGTGACGACGGGGCCTTTGGGGCAGGGATTTGCCAACGGCGTCGGGATGGCCATTGCCGAAGCCTATTTGGCGGCCAAGTTTAACCGTCCGGGCCACGAGATTGTCAATCACTACACCTATGCCCTGGTGAGCGATGGGGATTTGATGGAAGGCGTTGTGGCCGAAGCGGCGTCGCTGGCGGGGCACCTGAAGCTGGGCAAGCTGATTTACCTGTATGATGACAACCAGATCTCGCTGGCGTCGACCACCAATCTGACCTTTACCGAGGACGTGGCCAAGCGCTTTGAAGCTTACGGCTGGCATACGGTCACAGTCAACGACGGCAATGACCTGGCGGCCATTGATGCGGCCATTGAAGCCTCGCAAAAAGAGACCGAGCGTCCGTCGCTGATTATTGTCCGGACACAGATCGGCTTTGGGTCTCCCAACAAGCAGGGATCCTTTGAAGCCCATGGTGCGCCGCTTGGTGCGGATGAAGTGCGCCTGACCCGGTCTAACCTGGGATGGCCTTCCGAGTCGCCCTTTGAGGTGCCCGAGGAAGTAACGAAACACACCCGACAATCTTTAGAGACGGGACGTCTGGCCGAGTCGGATTGGAACCAGCGGTTTGAAGCCTATAGCCAGGCGCATCCCGAGTTAGCCCAGGCGCTTCGTCGGGTTATGCAGAATGAGCTTCCGTCCGGGTGGGACAGTGAGATTCCGGTCTTCCCGGCGGATGCCAAAGGGTTGGCCACGCGGGCGGCGTCGGGGAAAGTCCTGAATGCCTTTGCCGGAAAGCTTCCTCAGTTGTTAGGTGGGTCGGCTGATTTGAACCCGTCTACCCAGACGGCGTTGAAGGGTTTGGGCGACTTCGAACATCCCAGCACCAAGACCGGCGTGGTTCAAGGGGCTGTAGGGGATGACTGGAGCTATGCCGGTCAGAACATCGCCTATGGGGTTCGCGAGCATGCCATGGGGTCTTTGAATAACGGGATGGTGGCCCACGGTGGGGTGATTCCCTTCAGTGCCACGTTCCTGACCTTTGCCGACTATATGCGCCCGGCCATTCGATTGGCGGCCCTGATGGAATTGCAAAGCATTTATGTCTTTACCCATGACAGCTTTGCCGTGGGTGAAGATGGGCCGACGCACCAGCCGATTGAGCATGTGGCGGCGCTCAGAGCCATTCCCCAGCTTCAGGTGATTCGTCCGGCGGATGCCAATGAGACAGCTGTGGCCTGGAAAGTGGCTATTGAAAGTCGCAAGCGTCCGACAGCTCTGATCCTGACCCGTCAGAATGTACCGACGCTGGATCGCTCTCGCTATGCGTCTGCCGAAGGCGTGCGCCAGGGGGCGTATGTCTTGTCCGAAGCGTCTCAGGGGCAGCCGAAGCTCATCCTGATTGCGACGGGTTCTGAAGTCTCACTGGCTGTGGAGGCCCAGGGGAAGCTTGAGGCCGATGGTATCCCTACTCGGGTGGTGTCGATGCCCAGTTGGGAGCTGTTCGATGCTCAGCCCGAGGCCTATCGCGAGTCGGTGCTGCCGACAGCGGTCACGGCCCGGTTGGCGATTGAAGCCGGGTTGGCGATGGGCTGGCACCGGTTTGTCGGGCCCCAGGGCGACATCCTGTCCATCGAGCATTACGGGGCCTCGGCACCGGCGGGTGTCCTGATGCAGAAGTTCGGCTTCACCGTGGACAACGTCGTGGCCCGAGCCAAGGCGGTTCTGGCCCGCTAGGGGAACCCCTCTCTCCGAAAGTATCCAAAAAGCCCCCTGCTTGAGCCTCAAGTCAGGGGGCTTTTTCATGAACACGCCCCAGCACAGGGCGTTGTGATCTCCAATGTCACTTGCCAGTGAGCGAAAGGCAGTTGTGTTGAGAAGCCAAGGGTATTGTTCTATATTCGCCCAAGCTGACCGCGTGTTGCATGAAAGATGACTGGGTGATGATAGTGCATTTGGTTAAAGCTGAATAATCGTGTGCCCTCCAACCTGTCCACAGGACGCCTTGTCGGTGACGTGTCACGTCAAGCGGCCTGACGTTTTTTTATATGAACCCATCTGTCCTACTGGTATAAAAACAGGGACGAGTGACTTGATGATAGCCTTAATAAAAACCTAAGCTTTTCGGATGAGGGGGCTTTTGGGGTGAGTAAAACCGATGTTTAAACGGGAGGATTTTACTCGATTTCACTCCGGTTGGGGTTTTGGGGGAGGTGAGTTATTTTTATTTTTGCGATTTCACTTATTTTTGCTCAATTTTACTCAATTTTACTCATTTTGTTGGGGATGATGAGGGTTTTAGGGGAGGTGAGTCATTTTTTATTTTTGCGATTTTGCTCATTTTATTGGGCATGATGGGTTTTGGGGGAGGTGAGTCATTTTTATTTTTTCAATTTCACTCATTTTTGCTCATTTTTACTCATTTTGTTGGGGATGATGGGGTTTTGGGGGAGGTGAGTCATTTTTATTTTTTCAATTTCACTCATTTTTGCTCATTTTTACTCAGGTGCTGATTTCTAAGGGGTTCTATTCTTGGTTGCTTCCAGGGCTTTGGGGATGAATGCATCTTGAGGGTGAGCAATTTTTATTTTTTCAATTTCACTCATTTTTACTCATTTTTACTCACGCTTCGTTTATATGGGGTTTATTGGGACGTGTCTCTCATATCGGTCCGGAGATTGTGTTTGGGGCCTGGTGAGAGGCGGCATTGGAGGGTGTGTTGTTATATATTTATTATATCATGTTAAATCCTCTGAGGACAGGCTTTTTAGGATTTCTTAAGAGTCTGATGGCTCTCCTGGTGTGGAATAGGGGGGATTGTTGGGATGAAGCTCTAGAGAACACAAGCTATCTGCCCCTTGGTAGGCCTCGGAAATAGTCTGTTTTGAAACGCACGGGAGTGCATGAAGTTGCCTTGCGCTGCGAGAGAAAATCAACATGGGGAGCTGTTTCTCGTTTTGTGACAGCGGTATCCGATTTGCATTGACACCGGGTTACCGGTCCGGATAGCATGCGACGGTTGTGGTGTTGTACCGCGTTGACTCGGGAAAAAGGATAAATATGATGCCCACTGCTGTTTCCGGACCCAAGTTTGGGGCTTGGTTGAAGATTGAAACCAGTAAAGAAATGACGCTGTATCCGGCAGGCTCGGCGCTGAATCAGGTTCAACCTGCCAACAGCCGAAATCGCTATCACGAAATCGGGGATTTGATGGCCAAATCCGATGAGTTGAAAACGCTCCTGGCTCAAATTGACGACCACAAGGCCAGGGACATGATGATTACCATGAATGTGGCCTCTGGGACCCCCACAGCCGTCATTCGGACCCATTACGACAACGACAATCAGGCGTTGGCGGCGGAACCCGGCGAGGGGCTGTTTGAGTTTGCCAAGCGCACGTTACAGACTGCGGGTGAGATGGCTAAAAAGTTATTGACCCCGCAAGAGCGCCATGCCCTTCGCTCCACGTTGCTGAATCAAACCCTCACCGATTTTGCCACGGCGCTGGACACCGGGTCGTTGGAAAATTTGGGTAAGCTGGATCTGTGGAAGGATTGTCCCGATTTGGCCTTTCGGGTCAAGGCCGGTGGACGGGAATACGCCGTACAGAACGAAGCCAATGAGCCGGAAACGTATGAGCTGCGGTTTACCCACGATAATCGGCGTTACCAGGTGACCTTGAAGCCTCAGCAAATTCACGTCCAGGAAACCCAGCAGTCCTCTCATGAACACCGAAGCTATAATCCCCTGGATGCTGGAAAACAAGACACCAGCCTGGAAACCGTCGCCAAGCTCATCACCCTTCGCGATCTTGGCGAAAAAGTCCGCAAAGGCCTCAAGCAACATCCCCAGTTGTTCCCAAAACTGGATCGTCGGGGGTAGTTCGTTCTTTCTCAAGCTTTCGGCTTGAGGTTGGAAGGAAGTTTAATAATAAATGTTGCTAATGCGCTATTTAAGCCTTTGGTGTCTTTGAGGTGACTCTAAATATTATCGCTGGCGAAATCATGGCTTGAAATACAATGGCGTGCCTAGTGACGCTTGTGCACTTAAAGTATCTACTAGTGAGTACTTAACTCAAATAAAGCAAGTTTACCTTTTCCCTGGCACCTCTATACAGGGTCACTACATGACCATTATATGGCCCTTTCGTAAGGTTGTTGAAGCAGCCGCTCTAGATCCCTATGAGATAGCTCGGCACACGTTTCGCCATACGACATCACGCACCTTGTCCAAGCTGGAATCGAATTGCCTACTGTGCAAAGAATCTCAGGGCACAAATCCTTTCAAATGGTTCAGCGATACAGTCACCAGAACAGCCTCATATTGAAGCGGCTATGGAGAAGTTAGAACAGCATTATTCAATATGAGTTTAAGCCGCATTTGCTGATGACATAAGTTCCGCTAACTTTCTCTTCCAACCTTGTGAGTGTATGATGCGAGCCAAATGATATTTATTATTTAAGATCTCTGCTTTTGTTAATTGGGAGAACGCCTGCCAATTCTTTCCAAATACATATATCGCATTGCCTTTTTGAATACTTTCCAAAATTACCAGGTTTTTGGTAGAAAATACATATGCTAGATAATCCGAAAAGCCGCCCTCGCCCATATAAATCTCATTAGGCAGATAGGCTCGGATTGTCTCTTGTCGATCTGCAATAACTGTTGCAGTTGCTTCGGAGCGTTTTTTTAATAGATTAAGGTAGCGTTCAACATGTGGCCATGGATCTTCACCTGGTGGTAATAACCTCCATCCTAAGCGCTTGATTGCAGGTTCGGCAAATTTGGTTAAATCAGCTTGAACTAGATCGCAACTGCCAAAAAGCTCCAAGAACAAGTTGACGGTATGGCGGATTATTTCATGCTCTTCCGGATTGTGATGGAAAACCCGCGACACAATGAAACTCTTTTCATCGATTTCAAGGTAAGAAATCTCAATCGAGGGAGGTGAAATAAGTTCTCGGGGATAACAGTTGCGAAAAATGTCCCGAAAATCTTCGTGTTCTTCGACTTCACCACCACCAGCCCATTGCTTCCATTGCCACCATACAGTACGGATATACCGACTTTCCTTGGGCTTGTTTCTATGGAGTAGCCATTTCCCTTCAGAGTTGAATCGTGAGACGGACCCAATAGGAAACGGTAACAGCGTGTCGCCGTTAGATGGAGTGTCCGTGAAGCCTATCCGTGTAAGTTTATGTTGCGAATCTTGGTCGATTAGAAAAACTATTCTTAATGCACCATTTTGAGGCACCCCAGCTAGTCTGGAAAGAATATTGTTCACTCGTCTGTTTTCGATGTGCATAATGTTACCTTTCTATCTTTGCTGCCAAGGGAAGGCAAAGCCTTCCCCCATTTAGTTCACACACTCGGGAAGAGAGAGAAGATTATTAGGTGTTTCGCCATCAGATTCAGTCTTAATGTACCGATTCCCATAGGGAGAGGTTGCTGTAATAACCCAGGCCGTTGAGCCACCTCGTTGTACGTAAAACCGATGCGCTCCCGAATCAATGAAACGAACAATTTCTTGTTGCTCATATCGCTGTGAGCTACCTTCGAGACCGACAAATTGGATTCTTTCATGAGGATTTTTGCGTTCATCCTTGTGGATGCACGTAATTCGATAAGTACCCATTGATGAGCACTCCTTTCTGGTTTAAAATTCCTATATACATATTTTTGGGGTAGGCTTTTTGTTGAGCCTGCCTTTTCTTTGGTAACACCAAGCTATCCTGCTTAGTTTTTCTCCTTACCTAATCTGACTCTAACTGATTTTCATCATACAGGCGCTTGGGTGTTTTTGCAACGTTCTTGGATGAGAATGGTATAATTGAAATAAGAATACATAGCTGTTTTTAGGGCCTTGTGAAGGTTTAAGGTGGTTAACATTGCTTAATATTGATGGGATTCAAATAGGTGAGCGGCTTCGGATTGTGCGTGAAGACCGAGAATACTCTGTCAATGCCCTTGCAAGGCTAGCCGATATCAGCGCTAGTTATATATCTGATCTGGAGAATGGTAAAAAGGCCAATCCTTCTATAAAAGAGCTGGTAAAAATATGTAAAAGTCTTAATATTGGCCTTGATGTGCTTTTAGATGCAGGTAGATTCTCTCAGTTTAAGAACAAATCGGCTTTGGTGATACCAAATAGTCTGGTTCCATTTCTTGAAAATGGGACAATTACTTTGAGGCAGGCAAAAAAAATCTTGGAGATGTTTCCTGCCGAGACTGAAATTGCTGCACGTAGTGGTTCTGTAGAAGCTCGAAGCTCAAATTCTTGGGAAAATATCATCAAAGTCCTAAAAGAAGAAGGGGTTCTGGATGACTGATGGTGATTTGAATAAGTGGAGAGCAAAGTACGCTAACGCTTCACCAGAAGTTCTTTCTTTTCTTTCGTCTTCAGCTTTTAAGAGGCAGGTTATCAAGAAGTTTGTTTGGGAGTACCTTAGCGAAGGTCCTCATCTGAGTTATGTGGAATATGAGGAATCTGCCTACTTACAAGAGCTTGCCTGTGTAATTTCTACAGAATTAGAAGAAGGCTACTTGCCACCACCGCAAGTGGGGCGCCTGCGATATAATCCTGAGGGAAACACAAAATTTGTGGCAACTGCTAGCAGTTTATCTACTCCGGCGCGAAAGACGTTTACTTGGTGTCATGAGATGGGTCACGTCCTTCTTGGTTTATATAAATCTGTGCCCATTGAATACAGAGACTCTCTTCATTCTGATATTTTAGAGATGGACGAATCTGTAGTTGAAATGATGTGTGACATTGCGGCTTCTTACATACTGTTTAGGCCTGATATAGTTCAACCGCCTCGTTGGGAAGATTTTGTTGAGTTTGAAGACAACGTTCAAAATTATCAAAACAGACATACTGTCTCATATTGGGCTTCCGCTAGGTATTTGACCGAGAATAACCCGCATCCAAGTAGCCTGATTATGTGTAAGCCAGGTTATCGAAAAGAAGAAATGAGACATGTTCAGTCCAGCCAAGTGAAGTTACCTCTGGGGATTAGTATGGGGCCACATAAAAAGCTCCGGGTGACTCAGAGTATAAGCTCTATAAACATGGAATATGTTCCCCTTAACAAATCCTTGAATCCAGATTTGGTGCAAGGTGAAGGCGATGATATGCAATTCAGTTTCACTGGTCCGATTGAACTCTCACTGGCAGATTTATTTGCAATAGATAAGGGAAGCAGTGAAATGTATCGTGTATATTCTTTGCCTTGGTATAAAAATATACCGACACTTTTGATATCTCAGAAAACTTAGTTTGTGGGTAGGGCCTTTTTTGTTACTGTTTATTCTATGCGTGTAGGGAAATCTTATGCAAGAAATCCATCTGGTTAATCAGGCATTACAAATTAATCAGCCGAAGGACTTATTTGATTATCTTGTGGGAGCTACAACTCCATTAATTGCTCTATTGGCGGCATTCTTTGCATTTTGCCAATGGCGTACTTATCAAAAACAGTACAGAGCGATGATTACCGATCGGATAGTAAAGAATTATGAGAAGCTGTCGAAGGCTCAAGGGTATATTATTAAACACGGAAACATTGATTTCGAGCATTTTCGTTTATTAGCCTTAGCTTTAGATGAAGCGAGGGTCTGTTTATCTCCTGAATTGGTTGAATACTTGAAAGCTATATACAGCAAAGCAGGGAGATTGTTAGAAATTCCAGATCTGATTAATGAGAAAAAAGAGCAAATTGAGGAAGTTGGAATAAAAGAAGAGGAGAAAAGTCGGTTAATCCAAGAGCGTAAGGTATTACATGATGAAAAAAGTCTACTTTTAAGGGAATTCATATATGCAGAACACTACAAGATTTATCGAAAGCTATTGGTAGCGTAGTAGTTTCTTTAAGATTTCGTATTCTTCTAGACAATTCTTTTCTTGCGAACACAGGAGCAACACAGAGCTTACCGATAACCCGGTTAAGTGATTTAAGATAATCATTGCAGAACCTAACAGCCAGAAGCACTCATGAACATCTGCATATCGTTCATATCGGATAACAAGCTTTCTAAACATTTCCAGCCAGCTGAAAACCTGGATTGAAGACCATTTCCAACATCGCTATCACAGTACATCAGAAGCGAGAATCTCCAAAAATGATTTAATTAAACGTTAGGCTATTAAAGGATAATATGCTATCCTTTAATAGTGAGGGTGTCTTATTAAAGGATAAGTATGTCAAACCCGACAGAAAGTAGATTAGGGCATTATTTAAAGGTCACTACCATGGGGGAAAGCTTTAACGCATTTGTCCCTCCGCCCTTGCCTCCCGATCCTCCAGTGAGTATAGCTGGACTTGAAGTACTTTATGAACGCGCTTCCCAAGCTTTGGGCAGATTGGACACGCTGCTGGGTTCTCTGCCGGATACCAGTTTGTTTCTGTATATGTATGTCCGAAAAGAGGCGGTTCTCTCCTCCCAGATTGAAGGAACTCAGTCCTCTATTTCGGATTTGCTGTTATACGAGACGAAAGAAGCTCCTGGTGTGCCTGTGGATGATGTGGAAGAGGTTTGTCAGTATGTCGCTGCCATGAATTATGGGGTGAGTCGTTTAAAAGAAGGCTTCCCGCTTTCTCTTCGGCTCCTTCGGGAAATTCATGGGGTCTTAATGGCTTCCGGTCGCGGTAGTGATAAATTGCCCGGAGAGTTTCGCCGCTCCCAGAATTGGATTGGGGGAACTCGACCCGGAAATGCCTTTTTTGTTCCCCCGCCACCCGAACGCTTAATGGAGTGTCTGGATAATTTTGAGAAATTTCTTCACGACGAAACGACATCAACACTTTTGAAAGCCGCTATTAGCCATGTCCAGTTTGAAACCATTCACCCTTTTCTGGATGGCAATGGCCGCCTAGGACGCCTCCTGATTCCATTCATCTTAATGGCAGAAGGCGTTCTAACCGTACCCGGGTTATATTTGAGCCTCTATTTTAAAAAGCATCGCTCTGACTACTTCCGTCATCTCCAAGAGGTGAGAGAACGTGGTGCTTGGGAATCGTGGCTTGAATTTTTCCTTACTGGCGTTGTAGAATCCGCTCAGCAAGGTGTAGGAACTGCCCAGCAAATTATTCAATTGTTTGAAGCTGATAGGGTTAGGATAGAGACATTAAAACGAGCCAGAACCTCGGCTTTGAGGCTATACAGCTATCTCCAAAAGCATCCGATTGTTTCAGCCAGAACTGCTTCTACAGAGATCGGTCTGTCTTTTCCGACAATCCTGGCGAGCCTGAACCACCTGAAAGATTTGGGTATTGTCGAAGAAACTACCGGCAAGCAAAGAGATCGCCTGTTTGTGTATCAAAAATACTTGCAGATCCTCCAGGAGGACAGTTGATTGTGGCGATAAATGTCCCGCAGAAGCATCGCTGATTTAAGGTAGGACGCGCAAAAATCATTGCTTTTCTGTCACAATGGGGGTTGGCTTTGCTTGGAGCAACGTATGATTTGTGGCATCGGGTTTTAAGCGATGGCGGCGGCTGAGGCGCAGGCGTGGATGTTGTGGACGAAGTAGCGGAAGTTGCTGAGGTGTTTATGTTCCATGGTTTTAATGGTGGTTTCGTCGACACCGGCGGGGTGGCCGTTGGGGCCGGAAGCATGTTGGGTGATGAAGAAGAATTCCTTGGAGCCTTCCAGGTAGCGGCGATCGTCGTCCTGGGCCGGGCCTTTGTCCTGGACTGTCATGCCATGGCCATGCCAGGAGGCAAAGCCATCAAACTGAAGCGCCTGTTCGGCGGCGTCGGGGTTGTTTCCGGTGGCCAGGGCCTGCTCTCGGGCGGCTTGTTTTTGGGCGGCCACGAAGGTTTCGGCATTGGCGAAGGCTTGCTTGATTTTATCGGTCTGGGTGATCCCCTTGGCGGTTTCTTCGGGCGTGGGGGGCGTGATGCGGATGAGCTTGTCTACACGATAGGCGGCAGCTTGGGGTTGAGCGGCAAAATCGGCGGCGGATTGGACGGCGAATTGGCTGGCCACGGTATCGGCCTCCACCCGGGCATGGCCGTTGCCGTCTTCGGTGGAAATGACAATGGCAATGCGTTTGACGTTGGGGTTGGTGTTGTCGGCTTTTTTCCAGGCCACCGGGTTATGGCGGTTGGTGGCAATGGGTTTCTCGAAATGGGCGCCGACGGGGGGCTTGTCTAAATCATCGGGGATGGTCTCCGGGCCGTCACCCTCGCGAAGCAGGTAGTGTTGTTCAGCATGATCGATGGCGTTGTCCAGGCTGTCGGTCTGCTGAAGGGCGTTGACAAAGGTGTTGGTGCCCCAGCTCAGGGTTTCGTCACCAATGGGGGAGGAGGACCCGCCGTTTTGGCTGGAGGCGGCAATGACGCGAATGTTTTCAGGGTGTTTGATCTCGATTTCCGAAGCGTTGGGATCCAGTTTCAGGCTGTTGATTTCCTGGAGGTAGGCGGTAATGTTGGATCGGATCATCTCGACAAAGGCTTTTTGGTTGCGGGCGATTTGCCGGTAGGTGTCGACCCAGCGATAGTGCAGGTTCATGGCGCTTTTCATCACGGCCTGGTAGGCTTCTTTCTGATCGGCGGGCAACTTGGCCAGCGCGGCCTTGGCGACCTCGGTTAATGGTTTGACGGAAATAATGCTGCGCATGATTTTCAGGCCCCGGACGGTGGGGTCGGACTCCTCGGCATGCAGGTCCTTGAAGGCGCCGGAGAGGTTGTTCTGGATAAATTCGCACGTCTCCTTCATATGGGCGCCGGTGTCTTCCTGAAGGCTTTTGTCCATCATGGGTGCATACAGGCGGCGTTTTTCCTGGGCAATGGCTTTGGTAAGGCTGTTGGCGGGTAGGGTGAACGGCTTGATGGGTGTCGTGGGCAAGGTCATCTCTCTCTGGTCCCTCTTATCCTTTTTCCGGCACATCCTTATTCGGGCATATCGGATTTGCTGCTTCTGGTCCAGAAACGCGCCTCAAGATGGACTTGTGCTGTTATGTTGAAATATGTAACACGTCAAAAACAGATCCTTTGCCAAGATGTGAGGCGGGAAAGGGCTTGTTCGGCGAGCCCAATGATGCTGGGGGAGGTTTTTTAGGAGATTATGCCGGGAATGGCGATACACATCTGTTGCAAGTTGTAACAGTTGGCACCAGGGATGGTGTTCGGGAATGAGGGTGTTTGTGCTACGGTATTGCAATCAAATTTCAGTGGAGATTTTGATTCATTATTTAATTAAGACAGGCAATCATGTCGATTTTCGAGTCGGGAGGATAACTATGCGAATTTCTCATACACCCTTGGCGCATCGTGTGTTGATGCAACCGATGATGCCCGCATTGCGACACAATGGTTCGGCGGCAGCGCATCGGACGTCGGCGCTGGACGAGGTCCGGTTTTCCGGGGGGAAATCGACGGTTCCTGTAGAGAAACTGTTTATTAACGGTGAATTCGTTCCGTCCCGCTCCGGCAAGACCTTCAAGGTCTACAACCCGTTTAATCAAGCGGTGATTGCCAAGGCTGCGGTGGCCTCGGAAGAGGATGTGAATGATGCTGTCCAGGCGGCGCGTACGGCCTTTGATTCCGGCGTGTGGTCCGACAAACCGGCCCAGGCTCGGGCCGATGTGCTTCGCAAAATCGCCAAGGTGATTCGGGACAATGCCGAAGAATTGGCTCAGCTGGAAACCAAGAACAACGGGAAAGCCATTACCGAAGCCCGGTATGATGTGGCCGACTCGGCGCGTCACTTTGAATACTATGCCGAATTGGCGGCGAAACAGACAGGGCAAGTGATGCCGCTGGGCGATGGATCCGATGCGACGATCCAAAAAGAACCCCTGGGCGTGGTCGGTCAGATTATTCCCTGGAATTACCCGTTGATGATGGGCGCCTGGAAGATGGCCCCGGCCCTTGCCGCCGGGTGTACCGTCGTGATTAAGGCGGCGGAAGAAACACCGTTGTCGCTGTTGAAACTGGCGTCGCTGCTGAAAGAGAATTTCTCCAAGGACGAGTTGCCCCCCGGGGTCATTAATATCCTCACCGGGCCTGGCGTGCCGACGGGGCAAGCCTTGGCGAACCACCCGGATATCGATCGTTTCTCCTTTACCGGCAGCACTCAAGTCGGTGGCCTCATTGCCAAAGCTGCCGCGGCCAACGTCAATGGCCCCAAGCCGGTCAATCTGGAAATGGGAGGCAAGTCGCCGCTTATCGTCTTTAAGGACGCCGATCTGGATCAGGCGGCCGATGCCGCCGTGTTTGGCTTTAACGTCAATGGCGGTCAGGTGTGCTCGGCTACCAGTCGGATTGTGGTGGATGCATCCATTCACGATGCCTTCGTCGAAAAGCTGGTCGAGCGGATGAAGCATATTCGCATGGGTGAAGGTACCGATCCCAACGTGAATCTGGGGCCGTTGGTGTCCAAGGCACAGAAAAAACGTGTCCTGGGCTTCATTCAGAAGGGCCTTCAGGAAGGGGGCAAGCTGGTCGTTGGCGGTAAGGCGCCTTCGGATCCCAAATTGGCCCAGGGCAACTTTGTGGAGCCCACGCTGTTTACCCATGTCGATCCCAAGTCCACCATTGCCCAGGAAGAGATCTTCGGGCCGGTGGCCGTGGTTCTGCCCTTTAAATCCGAAGATGAAGCCTTGGCTCTGGCCAATGGCACCAAGTACGGTCTGGCGGCTTCGATTTGGACCAACGACTTGAACCGGGCCAAGCGGGTCAGCAAGAAAGTGCAGGCCGGGGTGGTTTGGGTGAACAACAACCAGCCCGCCAACGCCGAATTCCCGTGGCAAGGGTGGAAGCAGTCCGGCAACGGCTTTGGCCGCGGTGACAGTCTGGATTCCTACCAGAAAACCAAGACCGTGACGTTTACGCCGAATCCCTTTGGGGCGTGGTTTCAGCCCTTACCAACTGCCGGTGGCGATCAGAAATAAGTTTTTTGAAGTGTAGACGAGGAGAATCCCAATGGTCACAGTGCGTTCCGATGCGGCGATTATGATGCATCGCCAAGCTCATTTCCAATCCTCTATGCCGGTTGCGGCGATGAAAAAGCCTGCCCTGACGAAACTGTCCGCGGCCAGTCAGGTTCGCTTCGCCTCGGGCCTGCCGCCCAAGACCGATTATGACGTGGCCATTGTCGGCGGTGGCTTGTCCGCCATGACGGCGGCCTATCAGCTTCGCAAGCGGGGCTATAATGTGGCTGTCATCGAAGCCGGAAAAGAGCTGGGAGGGAATGCCCGTTCCGCTGTGACCGAGGATGGGATGCCCTATACCATCGGCGCCAGTGTGTTGGCCGTTGGAGATGATCGCCAGCTGGAAATGCTGAAGGAAGTCGGGATTGATTTCGCCAATCCCAAGTACAAGATTCACCGGGACATCTCTTATGTGGACAACAAGTGGCTGTCCGTCGATCTGGACAAGCCCAACGCCACTCGTCGGGAGCGCAAGTTTGCCGAGGCTGTGGATAAGGTCGTTCAGACCATGTTCAACATCCTGGGGGGCCCCAGTGGGACGCCGTCCTTCCCCCTGCGCAAAGCGGCGGATGATATCTTTAAGTGGAGCCGTCGCAATTTCAGCTTCCATGACTTTCTGGTGAAAACCGGCTGCCCGCCCGAAGTGCGCAAGTTCTTTGAAGTGAACTTCCGTTCCGATGTCTCCGAAGATCCGCGTAAGGTCGATGCTCTGGCCGGGATTATCGATCAGGGTGCCGATCAGGGTGTTCGGATTCTGCTGCCCAACGGCAACCACACCATCATTTTGCGGATGAAAGAAGCCATGGACAAAATGACGGGTCAGGGCAACGTGGACTTTCTGACGGATTCGCCGGTGAAGAAAGTGGAAGAAGGACCCCAGTTTGCCACTGTGCGCTATGTCCGAGACGGTGAAGAAAAAACCGTGACGGCGAAAAACGTGCTCCTTGCCCTGCCCTCGCATCGCATGCCCGAGGTCATGGACCTGCCTGCCAAAACCGCCAAGTTCCTCAAGAGCATCAAGCGGGGCTCCTACGCCATGCTGAACCTGTTCCTGA
This sequence comes from Vampirovibrionaceae bacterium NZW_1234, assembly GCA_041697335.1. Taxonomy (GTDB): domain Bacteria; phylum Cyanobacteriota; class Vampirovibrionia; order Vampirovibrionales; family JAGQHJ01; genus JBGUGD01. The sequence goes on from JBGUGD010000017.1 coordinate 51,699, forward strand.
ACGAAGCGCCCTTGCAGTCCAATACCTATTACAAGTTCCCGCATGCCACCTGGGTTGCCGACATCGTCCAGAACAACCGGGATCACAACCCGGATCTGCCGCCCGGCTCCAAAGAAAAATCCATTTTGACCTGCTACATCCCCATTCCTCGGGATCTGCGCAAAGCCACGCCGCCGGAGCATCTCCTGACCGAGAAAGTCATTGATGAAATCATGGTCGCCATGCCTTTCTTGAAAGGCAAAATCAAAGGCACCCGGATGACTTTCTACCCCGAATCCATGTCGGCACCTTCGCCGGGGCAAATGAAAAAGCTGCGTGATTTTGATCGCCAGCTGACCCCGCACGTCCGGACCATTCACTCTGACCTGAGCGGCGTGTTTGCAGCCCGTGGCGCCATGGATGAAGCGCTGACCGCCGTGGAAGTGTTGGATGAAAAACGCAAGACCGAATCCTCGGGATCGGTTGTGGCATAATGGCATGATGGGGGAAACCCTGGTCATTCCAAGACAGTGTAGCGAATGCAGAAAGAGGTATTGTTGATGTCACCGGAGTTGCTGACACAGGATGCGGCCTTGTTGCCGGAAATAAAAACCCCGTTGCCGGGGCCCAAGACTAAGGCGTTGATTGAAAAAGACGCTGAGTTTGTGACCCCGTCCTACCCGCGTCCGTATCCATTATCTGTTGCCGAGGCCAAGGGGTCGGTGGTGACGGACTTGGATGGCAATCGCTTTCTGGATTTGAATGCCGGTATTGCCGTCTGCTCGACCGGGCATGCCCATCCCGAGGTTGTCGAGGTCATGCACCAGCAGGCCCAGAAGTTTATTCACATGGCCGGGATGGAATTCTATTACGACGTCATGGCGGATCTGGCCGAGCGTCTGGCCAAATCTGCCCCGGGTAAAACCCCAAAGAAGGTGTTCTTCTGCAACTCCGGCACCGAAGCCGTGGAAGGGGCCATGAAGCTCGCCCGCTACTATACCGGTCGCCAGAAGTTTATCTCGTTTTTCCGCGGGTTTCACGGCAGAACCTTTGGCTCGATGTCGTTGACGGCCAGCAAGTCTCAGCAGCAAGCTGGTTTTTCACCGCTGGTGCCGGGTGTGTATCACGCGCATTATCCCTATGCGTATCGCTGTGCCTTTAATACCACATCGCCCGAAGCCTGTGCCCAGGCGGCGCTGGATTACATCGAGGACACCCTCTTTAAAACCGTCGTGCCTCCCAACGAAGTGGCCGCCTTTATTCTGGAGCCCATTCAAGGGGAAGGCGGCTATGTGGTTCCGCCGGAAGGCTTTCTGAAACAGTTGCAGGATCTGGCCGAGAAATACGAAATCCTGATCATTGCCGATGAGGTCCAGAGCGGTATTGGTCGCACCGGCAAGTTGTGGGCCTCGGAGCACACCCCCGGGTTTGAGCCCGATATTATCACCAGTGCCAAGGGGCTGGCCTCCGGCATGCCCTTGGGCGCCATTATTGCCAAGAACTACATTATGAGCTGGGAGCCCGGCGCCCATGCCACCACCTTCGGCGGCAATCCCGTAAACTGCGCGGCAGCGCTAAAGACCCTGGATTTGGTCGAAAACGGCTTGATGCAAAACGCCGAACGCCAAGGCAAGCGTTTGATGGACAAGCTCCATGGCTTGATGGCTGAGTGCAACGTGATTGGCGAAGTTCGCGGCAAAGGTCTGATGATTGGCGTGGAGTTTGTCCTGGATAAACAGACCAAGGAAAAGGCCGTTGCCCTTCGCAATAAAATTGTCCAGGACTGCTTCGAGCAAGGGCTGTTGCTTTTGGGTTGCGGCGAAAATAGCATTCGCTTCAGTCCCCCCCTGGTCATCACCGACGAGCAAATCGACTATGCCTTTGAGGTGTTTCGCAGCGTCGTCTTGAAGAACCAGTAGACTTCCGAATTTTAATTCTGAAGAACCGTTTCATGGATTTCCTATGAAACGGTTTTTTCAGATCGGGTGTATCAAAATTTATAGATTTGTCTATAAATATGAGTTTTGATTCTATGTCTGTGGTAATTTAGTGCCATACCGTTTTTATCGCTTTTGGTGTGATGAGGAGAAAATGATGATTGGCTCACTACGTTTTGGACAGGTGTATCGGTTGGAAGCCCGTGCTGAAGATGGGCTTTTAGATACGAAAAAGCCAGCTGACCAATTGCAAAAGGATAAGTATTTTCTGGAACAACAATCGGCGCGTGATTTGGCCGATCTCTTTATCAAAAATGGGATTCCTGCCAAGGTTGTTCACATGGGCGGGATGAATGGAAATGGGACTGAAGATACGTATCTGGCCGATGTTGTTCAGGGGTCTGAAAATGGCGGGATTTCAGCTGCCCAAGATTCGCAGTTTTTTGTATTAACAGGTTCTGACTTGGAAGAGGACAATCGGTGGCGGAGTTCCATTGCTCAAAAAGGACTCAATTTTGCCAAAGATAAACCTGCAGATCACTCGAATAGGCATGACCTTAGTACGGCCTTTTCCCTGGATGCACTTTTAGTGGAGATTCGACGTTGGCGGGCCAGTTTGTTGCCGATGCTGAAATTGAAAGCGATCCCTGTGCATCCCATGCCCGGTCAGGAAAAATTCTCCTTCCATCAACCTGATTATAGCGAGTTGGCAAAACTTCCAAATGCCGTGGCCTATACAGGACCTGAACGCAAATATTTTCCGCAGTCCAAACTTGCCGAGTAAATTAAAAAATCACGTCTGTTTATACTCTATCTGTCTGCTGACTAAGATGCCTGCAGGTGTCTCTGAATGAGGTTTTGTTTTTGGTAAGCTGATAGGTGATGGATTTCGCCATTGTTGGGGATGCTTGTAGGGGAGTGCTATGGTTCAGGCAATTGGAACGATGAAACCGATTCGGTTTGGGCAGATTTATCGGGCAGTGCTTAGACGCGACGCCACGACCGCTCGCAGCCCATTACCGCCCTATTTGAAAGAGCCCTATGTTGTTGAGAAAAAGGCGTCCGAGCTTTTGGCCGATGCCTTTCAGAAGCAGGGCATACCTGCGAAAGCGGTTCATATGAGCGGGATGGAAGAGACCAATGAGGCTTATTTTACGGAGTTGTTCACCGGCTCCGACTGGAATCACATGCCGGCACGATCGTCCTCGCAGTTTTTTGTCTTGACCGGGCCGGAGCTGGTGCGCGATCAAACGGCGCGCGCTGACTTAATCTTGAAAGCCCAGCTTTTGGCTGAGGATAATACCACGGATACCTTGGGCAAATGTCATGAATACAGCACTTCACTGGCGCTGAATCGCTTGATGGGTGCTATTCGGCGCTGGCGATCCGGGTTGCTGGCCGATCTGAAAACCAGGGCGATTCCCGTGTATGTTACCCCCGATCCCAAAGACGGGTTTACGTATCATCCGGCGGACTATTCCGAACTTCAAAAGTTGGCCAATGCGACACCTTTGGTGTAACGGAGTGTGTGGCCATATTGATGATCACTATCGGCTGATTTAGCTCGACATGACAAAGTCGTGGTCGATATCGGCGCGGGCTTTGTCCAGCCAGGGTGCAGACTGGGAGCGGGTGTCCATCTTCTTGATGAGCTGCTTGACAGCGGTTTTGACGCCAAACATGGCTTCGTCCACGGCCGTCAGGATCGATGGAATTGCACCGCCATCGCTGTTAATCAGGGTCACATTGCCAAAGGTGCGGGGCATTTCCCGAAGTTTTTTGACCTGGCCCGGTTTGGGGGAGGCCATGGAATACTTGAATTGCGAGATGTTGACGCCGTCAATCATCTCCGGCTGAATTTCGGGAAAGTGGGTCAGAATGTCTTTGACGACTTCTTTTTCAAAGGCTTTTAAATTTTTGCGGCGTCCGGTGTGGGGGATGTAAATGGACATCACCGAGGGCTTTTCCGGATCGGCCTTGTGGTTGGCTTCCGCCTCGTCGGTGTGGACGTACAGATCGGCAATCAGTTTGGACTCCGGCAACATATAGAACTGACGGGTTTTTAGCGGTGTTTTGTTCAAATACAGATTGACGATGGAATACGAGCTTCGCGGCAGGGACGTCATAAGTGACGCCACTTTGTCCGGCAGCTTCATCAATCGGGGCACCTGATTATAAGGGGCGGCCATAAGTACGGTATCTGCAGAAATAACGTGAAGCGAACCGTCTCGGCCCCGATATTTGAGATAGACCTTGTCCTTGTCCTGTTCCACCTGCTCGACGGTTTTGGACAACTGTAAAACCGGCTCTGCCGAGCCAGCGGCTCGGTTGATTTCCTCTTTCAACCGCGTAACGACATCGGCGTTGCCTCGGGGGAAGACATAGCGATCGTGAAGGAGATCGCCCAAGTCGTTCATGGCCACATAGCTTGAGGACGCGTCACTGGGGGCTGCTAAATCCGACTGCAGGTATTTGTCCGCCATCGTATAGACCATGGGCCCATAGGGTTGCGAGAGTTCGGAAAAGGGTTTTTTATCCCATAAGCCAAAAGCATGCGGCTTGGCATTCTGGATGGGAATGACCGGTGAGCTTTTCTTGCGGGCAAAAATACGGCCGATTTTTTTCAACAAGCGAAGGAAATCACGGGCTGCACGTTGGCCTTCTTCCGTTTGGGGTTTAAACTCGGCCAGATCCTCTTTGGTCCCAAAGGCCGTAAACCGCTCCCCATTTTTGTAGACAAAGATTTCCGGCTTCAGCAGGTATTCCCGGCGCAGGTCCAATCCCAGCTCTTTCCAGAGGATCCGATGGTTCTCGTTGCCCGGGAGAAAAATAGTGGCCCCTGCTGAATGAGGAATACCTGAGGGAGATTCGCCTTGATTGCAGTTGCCGCCCAGTCGCTTCCCCGCTTCCAGTAAGACGGCCGGAATGCCTCGGCGTTTGACCAGATCGTACATGGCCACCAGACCCGCATTGCCACCGCCGACAACAACGGCAGGATAGTGTTTTTCAACCCGTTTCTCCAACGGATGGGCTGCAAATAAGACTTGCCCTGAAAACGGCTTGCGCCGATACTGCCACTCATTCCCTTTGGGATTTGCCTTCGTTGCGAAGGCAATCTGACGTGTGATTTCCACGTGAGGCCCCTTTTTCCTTAATCGTTCTCCGTTGGTTTTCTCAGTGGGTGTCAATATGAAAGACACTTTTCAAAAACGTCTACAAGTGTACCAGAAACGAGAAGGACAGAGGGGGGTTGTAACGATGCATTAAGCTGGATTGGTCAAACCTTCAAGCAGGCTGCTTTGTCACTTGGTGTCTGAGTAGGGATGCTGATAAAATGAGAGGGCTTAAATTTTAGGAAAGGGACGATATTCTCATGACCTCTGCACTTCAGCCTACAGATTCCTCATCTGCGGTGTCAGAAAGAACCATTTCGGCGTTGACGACGGCAACACTGCCGGATTTGCAGTTGACCCTGCCCGTGACGGACGCCTCTGTCGTGCTGCCGAACATCTTGGATGGGGCTCCGTGGTTTTTTGAATCCCCGGACTGTCAGAAGGTTATGAGCCCGGCAACCGGTGAATTACTGGGACAGGTTTCTGTTTTGTCGGCAGGGGCCGTTTCGGATATCGCCAGAACAGCATTGTCAGGATTTAAGCAGTTTCGTCAGGTGCCACGGTTACAGCGTGCCGTGATTCTGGACAACCTGGCCTTGTTGCTTGAAGCGCATCAGGAGTCCTTGAAGCGCTTGATTGCCCTTGAGGTGGGAAAACCGTTGAAATATGCCGCCATTGAGGTTCAACGGTCCATACGTTTAGCACAGCGTTATGCCGAACGGACACGCTACCTGGGGTATGAAGAGCGCGGAGAGCCGCGAGAATTGGATGAAGGGGTTGAGGTTTATGAGACCTTGCGGCCTTTGGGGCCTGTGCTGGCCTATACGCCGTTTAACTTTCCCTTGAATCTGGTGATGCATAAGCTTGCTCCGGCCATTGGGGCCGGGTGCTCTTTTGTTCTGAAACCAACTCCGAGAGCCCCTTTAACAGCTTATTATCTCACTCGCTTGGCCATAGCGGCCGGGTATGATGTTATTAGTTTGGTCAATCTGGATAATGATGCAGCCGCGCACCTGGTAGCGCGGCCGGAGTTCAAAGTCTTTTCCTTTACCGGGGGTGCCGTTGGCTGGGATCTGGCTCGCAGGGCTCCTGTTGACACGGTTAAAATCTTGGAGCTCGGCAGTAATGCTGCGCTGATTATTGAAGATCTTTCTCCCGGCATGTCTGTTGATTCGGTGGCGAAGAAAGTTGCTGCCAGTGCCTTTGGTTTTGCCGGACAAAGTTGTATTTCCACGCAGCGGGTTTATGTGAACGAGGCTCTGTACCCGGATTTCGTTGATGCGATGGCTCGCGCCATTGCTAACTTAAAGCAAGGGGATGTCTTGGATTCGGGAACGGATTTGGGACCCATGATCTGTCCCGAGGCATCGGCCAGAACCCTCGCCAAGGTTGAAGCGGCCCTTCAACAGGGAGCTACTCTGGTTGGGTTGGAACCGTCTGCTCTTAAAACATCGGAAGGCTGGCTTAAGCCGGTGGTGCTGACCAATACCAAGCCATCCATGGCGGTCAATGCTGATGAGTTGTTTGCACCGGTTGTGACGGTGACACCTTACACGTCATTTGAGACGGCTCTTGGGCTGGCGAATCAAACGGCACTGGGGCTTCAATTTGGCATCTTTACGCAATCCCTGGCCAAGGCGGCCCAAGCCCAAGACGTCTTACTTGTGCGGGGGCTGAATATTAATGAAGTACCCTCCACCCGCGATGACAGGCTGCCTTATGGCGGTGTCGGCGAGTCCGGTATGGGGGTCGAAGGGGTCGAGACCGGGATTGAGTCCTATTCGGAAAGGGTTTACCGGGTTCACTATAAAAACGTCTAGAATCCTCTTACGGCCAATCGGATCGTTTCTTGACTCTGGTTTGGGCACTAAGTATAGTTGGGTTAGACTGCGCATCTTTTTTCGCAACCCCTTCAATTCCCTCAAACCTTAACCTATTTCACAATGACTTTACTTCTCGATCAGCCGATTTTTATTGGTGGTACCGGGCGTTCCGGCACCAGTATTATGGCGCTGATTTTAAATGCGCATCCGGAAATCTTTTCCACCGCCTATGAATTGAAGTTGATTGTCCAACCTCCGGGTTTGTTGTGGTTGGCAGATTCGTTGACGACCCGATGGGGGATCTCTGAAGGTCATTTGGCTATTCGGGATTTTATGACCCTTCAACGACGCTTGCGGCAACAGGGCTTTGTCGATAAACCGCTGCAAGGATTGTCAAAAATTGTGCGATCCAAGCGGGATAAATTTTGGCGTCGACTCTTTCCGAATCGGCTTTACTCGCATCATGGCGTTGCGCATCGCTTTGGTGAAGCGCATTACGATGCCTGTGCCCAGTGGCTGATTGACCAGCTGGTGTTTTATACCGATTACGAGCATCCCTTGAGCCGAGACATTGCGCGTAGTCCCTACTATATTACCCATCGCTTCGACCGCTCAGAGTTGCTTGATATTTTTCGTGTGTACCTGAGCAAGCTCTATAGCAAACCTATGATCAAGCGAGGGAAACGCCGTTGGTGTGATGATACACCTCGCAATTTTATGCATGCCGACTTTCTCTATGAACTCTACCCCAAGATGAAATTGATTCATATGGTACGCGATCCCCGGGATGTGATGGCTTCGTACCAATCCTTAGGATGGGCCAGTTCCGAGATAACTGCCAATGTCCACATTATGAAAACCTATTTTGAGCGTTGGAATGAGCTTCGCACTCTGTTGCCCGATGATACCTATTTGGAGGTACGTCTGGAAGACCTGGTCAACGATACCCACGCGACCTTGGAACGGGTGTGTGCCTTTCTGGACATTGAACTGCATCCGAAAATGCTTGGGTTTGATTTGAGTCACAGCCATTCCGGTCGCTATCGGAAAGACCTCTCTGCGGAGTTGATTCGAGGGCTGGAAACCGGGCTAAGGGATTGGATGACAGAAAAAGCCTACTTCTAGTTCCTTGAACGACAGCTCTGTATCTTTGCATTTATTTCTATTCCCAAGTCAGGATTTAAAGAGGCTCGACAGCAGCCTGAAGAAAAAATTTGCTTGCAGGATCAGGGCGACTGCGTTATTTAAATATTTACGTTAGTACTTACATAAATTCTTTCGGAAGTTCTGAACGACATGACGTTCTGACTCGAAACGATATTGATGGAGACTTTTCGCAATGGATATTATTCAACAACTGGGTGAGCTGGCGTTAGGAAGCCGTTTGCGGCGTTTATCGGAGCGGTTGGCTCAGGATGTTGCGGCTATCTACAGCGATTTAGACCTTGATTACGAGCCCCGCTGGTTTCCTGTGTATTACCTGTTGCTTCAGAAATCGCCTATCTCTATTTGCGATGCGGCACAGGAACTGGGTATCACCCACCCGATGGTCAGCCAGATTGCCTCTGAGATGGTGAAGCGAGGCGTCGTTCTTGAACTTCGGGATGAGAATGATAAACGCAAAAAGATGATTGCCTTATCCGAAAAAGGACTCTCGATGAGCGAAAAGCTTGCAGAGCGCTGGGCTGATGTAGATGCAGCAGCGAAGGAGTGGACTGCTTCTACCGGATTCGACGTGCTCGCTGTGTTGGATCGCCTGGAGCAGGCTTTGGATGCCAAAAGTTTTCAATCTCGGATCCAGGACCACACGCGCAAGCGGCGTTGGGATGCCGTGACGATCCTAGACTATGATCCCCATTTCAAAGAGGACTTTAAAACCATTAATACCGAGTGGATTGAACAGCATTTTACCCTTGAGGAAGCCGATCGGCGAATCCTCTCCAATCCGGAGACCGAGATCATTGAGCCCGGTGGGCACATCTTTTTTGCACGCTATAAACAGGAAATCGTGGGGACCTGTGCCTTGATCCGATGCTCGGACGGTTCCTATGAACTGGCCAAGATGGGGGTGCTGGAAAAAGCCCGTGGGTTGCAAATTGGCAAAAAATTGTTGGCCGCCAGTATTCGAAAAGCCAAAGAAGATGGTGTACCCTATATGACACTTGAAACCAGCAGCAAGCTGAGCACGGCCATTGCCCTATACCGAAAAATGGGCTTTGTGGCCATCCCCTTCGACCCCGATCACCCCTCTGAGTTTGCCCGTGCCGATGTGCGGATGAAGCTCGATTTAAGCCGCTACTGCCCCTACGGAGAACAAACGGATGCGATTCTTCAACGGGTTTGATACCAAGACCCTGGCCTATGTGGCCCTTTTCACGGTATATCTTATCTGGGGCACCACCTTTGGTGCCATCCACATTGGCGTCGAGTCATTTCATCCGGCGCTTCTGGTGACGTTGCGTTTTGGTTTGGTGGGATTGCTTTTACTGACCGGATGCTTTCTCTGCGGGCATC
>JBGUGD010000027.1:0-31612 GCA_041697335.1 Vampirovibrionaceae bacterium NZW_1234
GGTGTTGGTGATGCTTTGCTTCATGGTGGGGTGTTTCTCGTAAGTGCATGGTAAGTGCAAGTTGTATGAAAGCTAGTGTAACACCTTGAACAATGAGCAATCAAGTTAAGTTTAGTTTTTGTTGATACGGCTTACTTTTTAATGCTTTACTATTCATGCTCGTTTTTTAATTTCCATTATAAAAAGCCCCTGATAAGGGTGAGGTCCGGTGTTCGAGTCACCGATGGCCCACCATCTTCCAGGATTTTGACAACTTCACAAGAACATCCCGATCTGGGAAGTTGCCTGCCCTTGCAAAAGCGAGAAAAGTTATACTTAAAATAGCAGTTGCAGAATAGTTTCCCAGATCATAATGGGTTCTGGGCCAGGACTAGGCCTTGAGGGTTTTGCTCATAGCTGGGATAAATACTAGGTAGGGGCTGTTTTATGGGCACAAGTTCGTTTGTTCCTGAGCCTTTGGGGCCAACGATGCTGTTGGGCATAGCTTCTCGTTTATTTCTCTCTCTCTTTGCTAACTTCTCTTTAAATCACTCGTTAAAGACCGTTCTCCTTTAACAGAGACTCTTCGTTGGTAATTCGGGGTGTTGGCGGCCTTTACTGAGGCCCTTAAAATAGCCCAATATCTTTCATTGACATCGAAGTTCCCGCCGCAGGCTTTAGACTCGGCTGTAAAGGCTTATAGGGCTGTTCACTCCCCGGCCACATCGTCCCTGTCGAGGCGGGCAGAGGCCTGCTTGGGAGATTGAAAGGATCATTGGAAAATCTAATAGTGTAAGGTACTGGCTCCTCGACGGGCACATAAGCATTGGTTCCTGACCCTTTCGGGCCAATGATAGTAATGGGCATAAACTTTAACTTCCTCTTCCTCTCTCCTCACTTGAACGGGCCAAATGCTCCGTTATTCAAATAAAAACATGTAGACTAGGAAAATTGCCTTTTAAAGCTGGGAGTGGAGCGGGAGGTATCTTAGAGGCCGATTTAGATACGAAAAGGGCAATAAAAAGAAGCCAATATGAGCGTTACTCCTTCTGCTGTCAGTCTCTATTACTGCGTAAGCTAGCAGCGTTATCCCTAGCCAGCCTGGTGATAAAGGCAAGTACTAACTTACTTAAGTGTGGTTCGAGTCACCGATGGCCCACCATCTTCGAGGATTTTGACAACTCAACTTGTTTTGCGTTTTAAAGCGCAAGTCAGTGGCGGCGCTCTATTCTGGGTGATTAACTCAAGCACCGCGATCCTTGAAGCTTGGCCCAAGAGTGCCCTTTGCCTGGGGCGGGGGTAAACGCTAGTTTAATTGGCGCAAGGCCGTTTTTGCCTCGGCATAGCCTTGCTCTGCCGAGCGGGTGAGCCAACGATTGGCTTGATCCGAATCGGCATCGACTCCCATGCCCATTAAGTATTGGCTTCCCACAAGATACTGGGCATAAGGGTGTCCTTGTTCCGCTGCTTTTAGAAACCACGTGTGAGCCAAGGACTCACTGTTATTTGCCTGAAGCTCGCCCTGGGAATACAGTCTGCCCAAATAAATCTGGGCTTCCGGATGTCCGGATTGAGCAGCCGACTCCAGCCACTTGATTCTGGAATGCTGAATGTCGCCAGGCGAGTTTTCAACACCCAAGTAGCCGAGCAGATACTGACTTTCAATATCACCTGACTCTGCTTGTGTTAGAAGCCACTGCCAGAACTCCCGGTGTTTAGTGTCCAGAGTGGACTCCAGAACAAAGTTCTCAGCCAGCATCGACTGTCCAATGGTATCATCCACTTGTGCCTTGGCCGCTTTGATTGCCCAATGACGGGCTTGGGTAAAATCCTGAGACACCACGGAGCCGTCCATATAAATCAGGGCCAGATGATCCATGGCCTTGGTGGAGCCTTTCCCAACGGCTCGCTCCAGCCAGGGGATAACTAAATCCTGTCGCTGTTCAACGCCTTGCCCGTTCAAATACCAAAACGCAACTGTCACCTGTGCTTCTGGAATATCCTGCTCGGCGGCCTTCAAATACCATTTGAACGCCTCTTCCATATTTAACTCGACGCCGTTGCCGTAATTGTACATCTCGGCCAACGCCAGTTGTGCCTGGGCATAGCCCTGCTCAGCGGCTTTTTGATACCATTTGGCCGCCCCGGCAGAATCTGCCTCACCCATCATAAATTTGTCGAGCATCCACCCCATCCGGTACTGGGCGGGAGCATAGCCCAAATCCGCCGCTGTACGAAATTCCTTCAAGGCGAGTGTATCGTTATCCGGGCTTCTTTCCTGATTGAGATAGGCCATTCCAGCCCAATAGGCTGATTTTGCCTTAGACAGGCTCTGCTCACAGACCACCGGATAGGTTAGAGCCGCATCGCTCATTTCCTCATAGATGGGCATCGCCTCCCCTTCGCTCTGGTTGATCGTCTTCACCAACTGTCCTGAAGCATCAAAATAACGGGTCGCTTTGGTCTGAATGGTTTGGTCTTCACAGGAAACCACGAATTGAGAATGAATTTCACGGGCCATCTCATCTGCCACGCTACCATCCGGAGCAATGATAGGTCTTGCGAGTTCGTACACATAGCGTGCTTGGAATTGAACGCGATTGCCTTGCTTCTGAAGGCTCTGTGAGTCAAGAAAATACCGATACTCATCAGGTACATGTCTGAGCTCTTGCCAAGTTTCAGCATAAGCATCGTTGCAAAGAGTTAAGCTGACTGCCATCAATAGGGTCGAAAAACAAATTTTTATCCGCATGAATTGAATCCACTCACAATTTGAACTGTCACAGCATCCAAGAGCATTGTCCTTCATCTTAGCTGAAGCTGCCCATGGGTTAAAAGCAATTGTTAAGACCCAAGACGATTCAGTAGGATTATGCAGGGTTCCAGGCGGATTTTGAGAGCCGATAGAGAACGTGTGGGCGAAGCGGATGTCCCTCGGGCAGACTGGGGTGATTAAAATCGTCGTGGGGACTATGCGTCATGCCCAACCGCTGCATGACGTCCCGCGAGCGCGTGTTCATCGGGACCGTAAACGACACAATTTCAGACAAACCACATCTGGTAAATCCGTACTCTAAAACAGCCTTTGCCGCTTCGGTAGCATACCCTTGCCCCCAATATGGGCGGGCCAATCGCCAGCCAATCTCGACACACGGGGTAAATGGTGCTTGAAAACCTGGGATCAGTAATCCCACAAAGCCCATGAAATGACCGGTATCTATCTGTTCCACGGCCCAAAGCCCGAATCCATGGCGATCAAAATGGGCCTCAATGCGCTGAATCAGCGCGTTGCTCTCGTCAGGTGTCAAGCATTTCGGCAGATAGGCCATCACTTCGGGATCGGCATTCATGGCGGAAAATGGCACCAGATCCGACTCTTGCCATCGCCGGAGGGTTAAACGAGACGTATAAATATGAGGCTTCAAGGATTCAGACATCCAGAATTCACCCGGCATGTAATTCTTCCGGGTGATTATACCAGAAGCAGAACATCCTCGTCTTATTCAGCCGTTTGCGGTCTAGGTGGCGGGACTTGGCTGAAGCCCCCGTCACGATAGAAATTGCTCCCGCTCCAGGCATTGTAGCCGTCGTTATAGTTTCGAAAGCGATCGGGGGTCACAGGCCTTTGAGGATAGTCATACCGGGGTCGTCCGTACCCGTACAGAGGCAGTCCGACACCCATTCCTACAAACGACCCGCTTCCACCGTAATAGGGGTAGCGTCCACTGCCATAGCCTACGCCTATCCCTGGTCCCCAGCCACCATAAGGATAGCCCCAGCCTCCGCCCCACCCTGTGCCAATGCCAATGCCAATGGCTCCTTGGGCATTGGCCAATGGCATATTGAGCAGCAGGACCAGAGAAAACACGAAGGCAAATGACATAGCAAGCCTGGATTTGATATGGTTCAGCATCTGCTCGAACTCCTCATTTCTCATTTCAGCCATAGTTTTGGCTGTTGATGGTAACACCCTTCACCAGCATTAGACCTCGTGACTGTCTAAACGACTAAGGGCCAATCGGGGGATTTCAGATCACTCCCCCAAGGCTTTTCTGTCCAGATCGAAGTCCCCAGATAAACGCTTCTGGTTTGTCACACCGGTTTGATCTATCCTGGAAACATGAGCCCGACACTTTATATGATATTTATTGCGATGGCCTTTATTGCCGGCAGCTTTTTTCCCACCCAGGCTGGTGTGAATGCTCAACTGGCGCGGGTGGTGGGGAGTCCGGTCCTGGCCACGTTCTATTCATTCTTTGTGGGCCTGGCCAGCCTTGGCCTATTTGTCTTTTTCAGCCGGACCCAATGGCCTTCCTGGTCTCAGCTAGGCCAGGTATCTCCCTGGATGTGGACAGGGGGGGTAATTGGCGCATTTGGGGTAGGGACTATCGTCTTTTTAGCTCCGCGTCTCGGGGCCGGAACGTTGATGTCATGGCTTCTGGCGGGACAATTGATTTCATCCATCCTGTTTGACCATTACGGCTGGCTCGGATTCCAACAACATCCGGCATCCCTGTTGCGCTTAGTGGGCTTGGTCATGATGATTCTTGGGGTATTTTTCATTCAGCGCTTCTGATTTTTCCTTGCCTGTCGCCCTGTTTGGTTGCTGCCATGAGGTAATAAAAACCATTAGGCAAAGGGCTAATGCTGTTTCTCCAATTTAAAAGCAAGATACTCACCAAGCAGGAATCCCTTGGACCTGACTGAAACAGAGACATCGTTAAACATTGGAGAACATGCCCATGGATATGCCACTGTATGCAAAAGACATTATGAGCACCCACGTCGTGACGTTACACGAGGAGATGTTGTGTAGCGAGGCATTGAACGTATTCATGCTGAATAAATTCACGGGGGCTCCTGTCATCAATCAGGATGGCCGTATTGTAGGTGTGGTGAGCTTAACCGATTTACTGGAATCAAATATTCACGCCCCTTTTGGTGTGGACTTTTTTACCCATGGGCTGGTGGAATATATGGAAAAAAATATCCAAACCGCAGTTCAAAGTCGCCCCGGCAAAGTCAAAAACTATGTCAGCCAAAATCTCTATACGGCCTCACCCGAAACACCGGTGAATGAACTTGCTGCACTCATGTACCGACGACAGATTCATCGGCTGATTATTGTGGACACACAAAGCAACGAACTGAAAGGCCTCGTCACAACCTTTGATTTAATTAAAGTTCTTGCCACCGTGGATTTAACAGCACAATTGGCTGCAACCGGCACATAAATTCCGCACGTAAAAAACCGATTGAAGCGCTCACTTCAAAACCTTGGGGTGAGCGTTTCAATCGGTTTCAACGGTTCTGGGCTAAAGGAGGTATTACCCGGATGGACAACCGGGGACCTAGCTAAATGTGGCGTCCTGATGCCCATGTAGCTCACTACAATAACAGTATCATCAGAGAACGTACCCTTAATAAAATCAGTAAAGGACGTGCCCCATGACCCAGTACCATGCCGTTGTTTGGCTTGATCACAGCGAAGCTCGTGTATTTCATATCAATGCCGAGTCCGTGGAAAAAACGAAGATCCTCGCTTCCAATCCCCATCCCCGATTACACCGCAAAGGGGGCGTTGTCGGCTCGGGACGCCTCAATGAAGATCCGAACTTCTTCAAACAGATTATGAACGCCCTCCAAGGTGCGCAGGAAATACTTCTAATCGGGCCGGCCTTTGCCAAAATTGAATTTTTAAAATATGTGCAAAAACATAACACCGCCCTTTCAAAATGCATTACCGGTTGTAAAAACTTGGATCATGTCTCTGATCAAACCATCGTGGATTCCGCCCGGGTGTATTTCAAGGCGTTGGATAGAATGATCGGCTAAACACCGACCGGTCCGGGTCTAATCGGACGGCCTCACGTTTGCTCCAATGGGTAATACACCAAGGAGGAATTTAAACCCACCTCAAGCGTGCCAAACTAGACATAGATAACAGAACACGTGCTGTTCAGCGATGTAAAACCCTAACTGGAGGAACCATATAAGCCGATGAAAATTTTATTGCCTGTCGACGAATCCCAAGCCTGTAAGAATACCCTGCAATGGGCCGCTTCATTTCTAGATTCGAAGAGTGCCGAACTTTATTTAGTCCATGCCATTGAACTGGCACTGGGTGTCCCCATGGTGGATATTGATTTTAAAGAAGCACAAGCGATCCTGGATACGGCTCGTCAGACATTAGAGGCACGTGGATTCAAAGTCGTAAAAGCCAATTATGTGGTTGGCTCGGCCACCGAATCAATCTGCCAGTTTGCCAATGACGAGCAGGTCGATCAAATTATTATTGGTTCCCATAGTCGCAATACCCTGGCCAAAGCATTTATGGGCAGCATCAGCGAAGGGGTCTTTAAGCGGGCCAAACAACCGGTGCTGATTTACCGCAACCAGGGCACGCCCTCTATTGAGATGAGCCACCTGGAGCAGGTCGCCTTATCTGAACGCTAGGTTTACTCTCAAAATTGCTCCAGAAACGAATCATAATCGAAGGTAAAAAACCCCCTTTGTTCCAACAGGTTCAAAGGGGGTTTTGGTTTGCATGAAAAAGGAGCAACTCATTCACGCATAAATACTATGGCTTACCGGGCAACGGGAATCAAGCCGGAAGCCAACAAATCCAGCAAGTCGGAAATCGTGACAATGCCTACCAGTTCCCCGTTGTTGATAATGGGCAGACACCCAATTCCATAGCCTTTCAGAAGGTTGGCAGCCAACTTCACGGTCATTTCGGGAGAGGCGGTTACAATGTCTCGAACCATCAAGTCCCCGACGGTATGCCCTTCACAAACTGTGCTGCCATTGGGGCCCCCCAGATCACGCTCCGAAATGATGCCGATGATCTCACTGCCTCGCTTGACCACCAAATGATGAATTCCTTCCAGATTCATCAGATGCCAAGCCTGCTCGGCCAGCATGTCATCGGTTACTGTTTTTACCTGGGTTGTCATAATGTCATTCAGTTTCATGGGGCTGAGGTCCTTTCTCGGGTAAGATTAGGGCATTTTATTTCCAGCATAGCGTTCCCATCGCATAGTCAAATTCACTAAAGGGAGAACGCACCGATTACCCAAAAAGGTAATCAACTATTGTGGAATTTTGACATGCCTGGGGTATGGCACAGTATCGGTATTGAAAGCGGTTGCATAACCAACCCAAGATTGATTCTTATTCAACGAACACGAGGAGAAAAAAGATGGCTCGACTCATTCGTCCGTTAAACGATATGCGCCAAGAACTGGATCGTCTGTTTAACGAATTTCATGAAGAATTGACGCTGCCTGCCCGCTTTAATTTGGAATGGCCCACACCACGCATGGAGAAAGCCTGGTTACCTGCGATTGAGTTAACCGAAACTGAGTCCCAATACCAGATCAAAGCCGAAGTCCCCGGCATTAAGCCCGAAGATCTGCATGTTGAGGTCATGGGCAATACCGTCATCATCAAGGGCGAATCCCGAGAAGAGTGTAACGAAGGCGATGATCAGAAAAATATTTATCGTAGCGAAATCCGCTATGGCCAGTTTTACCGCCAAGTGCCCTTGCCTTCCAAAGTCCGGGCTGAAGCCTGCAAAGCAGAATTTCAACATGGCATGTTGACGTTAACGCTTCCCAAACAGGACGAAGATCAGCAACAGCGCATTAAACTCGAGATAGCTTCAAAATCATAATGTGTCCCATACGATACACGCAAACAAAGGCGCCTCACCCGGCGCCTTTTCTTTTTTAGCACCGTTTGCGTTGGCAGGTTCTTGTTACAATAGTACCTATGAAACTTCATGTTCTCGGTGCTGCCCAAGAAGTCACAGGCTCGTGTTATTTGGTCGAAACAAACCAATCCCGGGTTCTGGTGGAATGTGGTCTGATTCAGGGGAATTATGAAGCCGAACAACGGAATCGGCACCCCTTTTTATTTGACGTCCGCCAGATTGATGCGGTCTTCTTAACCCATGCGCATCTGGATCACAGTGGCCGTATCCCACAACTCATAAAAGCAGGTTACCGGGGGCCCATCTACACGCATCAGGCAACCATCGATCTGTGCTCGATTCTGCTTCGGGATTCGGGCTTCCTGAATGAAAAAGAAGCCGAGCTGGCCCGTCGGAAGAAGCATGCAGGCAAAAACAAACATGCCTTAACCGAGCCTTTGTACACGGCCCAAGATGCAGAAATGGCCATGCGCTATTTTAAGGCCCTACCCTATGATCAGCACATGGCGATTCTTCCCGACATTGAGGTGCGTTATCGGGATGCGGGCCACATCCTGGGATCGGCCAGCATCGAAATGTGGGTATCTGAAGGTAACCGTACTACCAAAGTGGTTTTTAGCGGCGATCTGGGGCATATTAATGCCCCTATCCTGAAAGATCCGGCTCCCATTGACGACGCCGATCTGGTATTGTTGGAAAGCACCTACGGCGACCGAAATCACCGTTCATGGGAAGACACCTGGGCGGAATTGGGTTCCATTTTCCAACAAACCCAACATCATCACGGCAATATTTTGATTCCCGCCTTTGCCGTCGGGCGGACACAAGAGCTTCTCTACGTTTTCAAACAGAATTTTCAGGACTGGCATCTGAATGAGTGGCAGATTTTCCTGGATAGTCCGATGGCAATTGAAGCCACAAAGGTTTATGCTCGCTACGCCCATCTCCATGATGACGATTGCAGCCAGGACGCGTTTGATTTGCCGAACCTGACCAACTGCAGCTCTCCAGAGCAATCGATGATGTTGAACAACATCCGTTCAGGGGCCATTATTATTGCTGGCAGCGGCATGTGCAACGGTGGACGCATTCGTCACCATATTCAACACCATATCAACTACCGGCAAAACCAGATGATTATTGTTGGATTCCAGGCCCAAGGCACCCTGGGGCGTCAGCTGGTGGACGGTACCAAAACCATTCGCCTTTGGGGAGAAGAGATTGCTGTACAAGCCAAAGTTCATACCATTGGCGGGCTTTCGGCCCATGCCGATCAAGACGGCCTGCTCTCCTGGTGTCGGCATATTAAGGGCAATCCCACGATTGGCTTGATTCATGGCGAACCGACAGCCATCACCCCCCTGGCAAACCGCTTAAAAGCGGACCTAGGTCTTCGCATCATCGTTCCCAATCGCAAGGATGTCATTGATTTGGCCACACTGCGGCTTCACTCAACAACACATCACTAAAACGCCTATGTCTGAGTCGGCGGTTGTGTATGAAGCAAATCCAACACTTTGCGAATTACCCGAGGAAGGGCTCGAAATTTTTGGGTTGCGGCTTCATCTGCCGTAAACAGTTTGATCCGACCAACCCCTTGGGTGTGCTTCACGTCATACAGGTCTCGCTCAGGATCGGCCAGGGTGGCTCCCTTAGAGACCAATAATTGCGACACGTAGGCTTTCTGGTCACAATCGTTTAAAAACAAATTCAAACGCCCATCGTTTCCCATCAAGGGAATCACATGGGTATCGAAAATCGTATCTTGTTCTAAGGTGGCCACCAGTGCCGAGGACCAATCCCTGGGTTTGCGGCCAAATGGTGGGGAGGTCACAACGTTATCCGCCCTGGTCTCCCGAGAACCCATACGGGAAACAGGACCAAGGCGAGGAGAGGTAATCATCAACATGGGCGATCGCTCCATTGGATACACATGACAAGGTTCATGGAATAACGTAATAGGGTTATGGTTTGCAAAACGGATGGGGATGTCAACACAACGGCCTCACAATCACTAGTTCTTGGTAATGAGCTTTAATACCCAGGTCGGTACATGGGGCTCGTTGATAACATAGCAATTGGGATCATCGGGCTCGGCGGCACCGCCCATTTTTGGAAGAATACGCGCCAACCAGCGCTCCAGGAGTTCCGCAGGGGTGGGGATGAAAAAGTAGGCTTTCGGACGCCCCCGGTAATCCAACCAATCGGAGGGCAGCATAATGGCCTTATCCAAGGCCCGTTGGACCGAACGGTTTTCTTCACGGTCGGCCGAATCCAGCAATTGGGCTTCCATGGTCGCTGCACGGCGCTTCAGAAAGCGCAGGGTAAAAAAATCACCCTGGGAACCAAAGCGAACCGAAGGACCCGACACGCGCATAAACTCCATCACTCCACATTGATTACGGATTACGGTTAGCTATTTGTATTGTCTGGGCTCAAGACACAAAATCCAGTGGGAGTTTTTCGTTGAAATCCAAAGAATACATTTGCTATGGTAAAACCACAGCATCGATATTCGGGGGTAATAATGATTCATCTGGGTCATCGAAGCTATATCTTTGGAAATCCACCGTCCAATTTTTTTGAGGTGCCTGTTTACGTGGGAAATTATACGGGCATTGGCACCAACTTAACGATTCTTGGCGGCTCCGGACAGCATCCATCGGCCACCCATCCGGAGTGTGTCTCCAATTTCCCGTTTGCCGAATTTAAAATGGGCGATTATTACCCCAGTGTTGGCAAAGGTGCGATACATATTGGTCATGATGTCTGGATTGGTGCCCATGTGACCCTGCTGGACGGGATCAGTATCGGTAATGGTGCCATTATTGGTGCCGGAAGCATCGTTGCGAAATCCATCCCGCCATATGCCATTGCCGTGGGCAACCCGGTTCAGATTAAGAAATTCCGCTTCGATGAAGCAACCCGTGAAGCCTTACTGGCAATTCAATGGTGGAACTGGTCGGAGTCGGACATCCAGGATGCGCTGCCACGGATGAAAGATATTCACACGTTCCTGGAGCATTACTCAACCCCACCAATGCCGACGACATAACGCCCTTAAAGCTTCCTTATAGTTATTATGCTTGCAGATCGAGCTTGGGTAGAATGGCATCCAGGCCACCCGGGTTGGTCCAGGCAGACCGTTCGTTGGTTCCGCCCCCATCACGCTGGATATAGTAGGGCATCCCATATTCATACTGCCCCGTGGCCTGATACGCGAAATTCACTTTGTTGGCCTGAAGAAAGGAGAATATATCGGCTGCCCGTTGAGGGTTGTTATCATCATTAAATTGCCCGGTATAGTGGGTTTCTTTGCCGTTGCGAATAATGCCGAATTCACATCCGGGAAGAGACCAGCCTTTATTTAAAAACTCATGTACATTGATCCCACCCGGTACTTCGGACGTGGGCTTTGCAGTGAGCCGAATATTGTAAAACCGTCCTTGAAACCGTAACGCATTGGTTTTCATGATGTCTTCTCCCCAAACGTAACCAACAGTTTGATACTGAATGGCAGCATAAACCAATCGACTACAGAAATCATCCACGTCTCACACTCCAGAGCAAAGCGTTAACTTTAGCCCCGAGTGGCTTGCCGTAATCCCCATCAGGACTCCGGAAAGTAGTAAATGGTTCCAATCACATGGCCTTCGGCCGTCGTGAGGACAACAAATCCGTGGGCAGATTTAAAAATGGCTTTGACCACCTCTCGTTTTCCCCCGGTTTCCCGTAAATCCAAGCCGGCTTTTTCACTGATGGTCAGCATGCCATAGGGACGCTTTATCCGAATGGTTGACAGATTGGGGTCGGTCACGGACGGATCAGCGGCTCGAACAAAATGAAGGTACATTTCCCGCCATTGAAATGTGGCTTTTTGCGTCATAAAAAAAGGCCCAGATTCCTTTGGGCCTATCCTATCAAATTTATGAGAGAACTCGAAATTGAATTATCCCCGAACAATCAACGGCATTTTCATTAACGTCGACAATTTCCAATCATGGCGAAGGGCATCCAGATTCAGCGTGGCACTTCCATCTTCATGAACAATAATCTGATTTGGCTTATACCCAAAAGAAAGCAACAAATCCGCATCAGAAAGTGACTCAAACCCTTTCCCAATCATCATTTATTCCCTTTCAGAAAAGCATCTTACTTCATCTATTGGTATTATACCGGATTCATCATTCGGATCAATCCGTCCTCAGCCACAATAGCCCAGGTCGGCTATGTCACCAGGTTAAAAAATTGGCTAGCCAAACCCGCTTGCTGAGGCTCGCATCACTACCGTTTATTACTAAAGTCACGCCAATGGACGTGGGCTTGCACTTACCCGTTTTTTCCGCAAAATAAATGAATACTATCCTTAAAGGGTTTTGCGGTATGGGGGGTGTATGCATTCGGTATCGTTCATGACACATACGGGGCATCTCAAGGTCCCCCATGCGTTTACCGATGCACCTCAACGACAGACTCGGTTCGGAAATAGCGCTTCATTACCGACACCGCCGCCTAAAGACTTGCCAAAACAACCACCACCACAAAAGTCTTGGCGAAAGTGGCTTCGCTCTTTGCTGACCGTAGGGATATTGGCTGCAACGTTGATTGTTCCGGATATGGCTATTTTACAGCGTAATATCCGAAACCTGTTTCGCAGCAAAGCACGTTCCGGGCTGGATCATGAGCAGGCCCACCCCAGTTTGTATACATCAGCCAAACTTATCCCGGACCATTTTGAATTGAAGCCCTACCAGGAAAACCAGGGAGACAACAACGGCTGCGGGACAACATCCCTGTCCATCTGCCTCAATATGATTCGCCCGGGCGAGGATGTCACAAGGGCCTCCATAGACAGCTCCATCCGCCGTGCAGACATTTACGCCACCCCGGATAGCCTTAGCCGGGAGGCCCGAAGACAAGGCTTCGAGGCAGAAATCTACAATGACAGCAATTTGCTCGAAATTCAGCAGCATCTGCTCCAGGGAAACCCGGTCATTGCGATGGTCAAAACCGGCACCCGAGGAAAATCCTTCACCGCCCATTATGTAGTTGTTTACGGCTACGGCAAAACCCCGGAGGGACAATGGCAGCTCAAAATCTCCGATCCTGCCGGCGGACAAATATACTCACAATCCTGGACAGACTTTCAGGAACAATGGCGCGACATTGACATCGGGGGTGTTTCCAGCGGACACCATAATTTAATCCTCGTCGTTTCCGACAATCCACTTCCCGCAAGCCGATACCATTACAACTTTCTAAACACATGTGCAGATAACCTCGCACGAATCATCAATACAGGCACCTCTCTGGTAAGCGCCGACGTGAAAAGCCTTTGGAGCAAAGATACCCAAAATGGCAACCTGCTTCGTTTGGGTACAATCCTTGCCTGTGCCATCAGCTTTTTAAGAACACGAAAACAAAAACCCACAGACGTTTCAGTAAGTCCCACGCCGCAACCGCAAAATCAGTAACGTCAACCCACAGGTTGCAGAGGACGTTTGGACTCAAGCTCACTTAAAAACGATTCCAAACCTGCCATTAATTGCTCGGGTGCTTTTTCATAGACTTCATGGTGCTCACAGCCCGTTAACGCCAGAAATCCTTTCGGTAAATGGGAGGGAGCCGCCTGGTGCAAGGCCTTGCTCATCCAAAGCGGTGTTGCGTCATCGTTAACGGCACCGGCAATAAAAACCGGTGACAAGCATCGCTGGATGCTTTCAAGAGAGTTAAATTTGGAAATGGCCGCATCCTTGGCCAGGAATCGTCGAAGCCCAGGAGAGAAGCGGTTGATTCGTTGTGCAATGGCATCATCCATACTGGTGAAAGACGCTGTGATGGCAACCGCTTTAAACGGGATTCGCTGAGCCACGTTGGCCAAAACGCCTCCCCCCAATGAGCTGCCAACGGCCAGCTGATTACGGGACTCAACACCATAGCGCCGGGTTAAAAATCGGCTAGCGGCTTCCAGGTCCTGGTACAATCCTTCTTCCGACGGCTTACCATCACTGTTGCCATACCCGCGGTAATCAAAAACAAAAATATCAAAGCCGTTTTTCGTGAATAACTCAATAACCGACTCGCAATCGTTGAGATTACAGGCTCGTCCATGGGCAAACAAGACGACCGGTCTTGGACCTTTCTCCCGGGCTGCTTCCGGATCGGCTTTCACAAACCAGCCGTTCAACCGGGTTCCATCGGCCGAGGTAAAATATTCATCGGTCAAGCGAGCTTTTATCTCGGATGATACCAACTTGTCTGGCGACGCCCCTTTAATAGGCGTGTACAAGTGTGTCTGCTCCAAGCCGGCCCGAATCGACTTTATGGGCAGCCAGGACAAAATAATCGAGGCAAACACGACTTTCGCATCATTCAGTGTCTGCCAAATGCTCGTTGTTTTGGCCGGCGCGGCTAGCACTTTAGGCTCAGGTTGAGCTGCATCGGCCTGCTTTTTTGCGGCAAACAAGACTGATGCTAGGGCTCTGCCTTCAGAGGCCGCTTGAACAGAAGTAGCGTGAAAAGCTCGATTCGCTGTCTTTCCAGCGATTAGCACCTGTTGACGTGTTGGATTGTCCGTATTCTGAATAACTCTCAATGGTTTTTACCCCTACCGGTCAAATCCGTATTTCCCGGACTCGATCTGTTGAACTTCGATTGTACCGCAATAAAACCTGTCAAACGGATATTTTGATAGTGCTTCTTACACAGCCTTGCCTTTTTCAGACGCCAATCGGTCGATAAAGGCATCCAGGTGATCCATCATGATCTCACCGCCCTTGCTGAACACCGTATCGTGATCACATCCGGGAACCGCCGCAAAAGCCTTTGGAAGGGTTCTCGGTGCGGATCGAAACAAGGTCTTCCCCATTCTGAGAGGTGTCACGTTATCCTTGTCTCCACAAAGGATTAACGTAGGTGATTTGCAGTCTGCAATTTTATCCAGGGAGTTAAACTGAGAGCGCACCAGGTTTTCAGACATGATGTAGCGAACCAGCCAGTTCGCCTGGTCTTTTTGATGCTTCAACGCATCATGAAGCCTGGTGAACGAAGACGTAATGACCACTGCCTTAAAGGGCGTACGGGAGGCAACATCGCTCAATACCCCACCCCCCAGGGAATAGCCCATGACAACTTGCTCTCGGGAAGGGACTTTATACTTCCTGGTCAGAAAGCGGCTGGCCGCTTCTAAATCGTGGGACAGGCCCAATTCATCCGGCGTGCCTTCACTATTGCCAAAGCCCCGGTAGTCGAAAACAAAGATGTCATAACCCCGTTTTGTCGCGTTTTTCATGATATCTTCATAATCCTGAATATTGGTAGCTCGCCCATGCGCAAACAAAATAACCGGACGTTTTCCATTTTTGGCCACCGCCTCGGGATCAGCCTTGAGATACCAGCCATGTAACTTGGTCCCATCCAAAGATCTGAACCATTCGGATTTTAGACGTTTTTTAATGGCATCTGATTTTAATTCTTCTTTAAATACCGGTTTTGGCGGAGCATACAGGAATTGCCGTTCCATAAACCTTCGCAAAGCTGGGATGGGCAACCAACTAAAGACCATGACGGCCAAAATGATCTTGAGGGTTTGGAGATACTCCCAGAGACTTGAAATGGCACGCCGATAAAACGGTGTGGTGTTTTTCCCCGCATCATCGACTTCCTTCCCCTGGAAACGCACTTGGTCCTGGGCACGCGAAGACAGCAGTGCCGATACTCTGCCTGCCTGCGAATAGGCTTGCATTAATTCCGGCTTCATCGCAGAAGTTGCAGGATGATATAGAGCGGGTGAGACAACCAAAATTAGGATTCCTCAAGTCAGAACGCAATGAAGGTACCGTATTAAAACACAACAAGCTCGGGTTTTGATAGCATCCACTCGATATCGGTTCAACAATAAAACTATTTGCCGTTCTTCTTAATTTGCCCGATAGATGTTGATTGGCTCACGGTTTGAGTACTGCCCGTGGACGTGCTACCAGACCCACTGGAACTTGCGGTACCGGAAGTGCTGCCGGTGGAAGAACCCGTCGTCGTGGAAGAACCTGTACCGGAAGAGGTACTGGTGGCATTAGACGAAATATCAGCCAAAACGCGGTCAGTGTCCCTGGAGGAACTATTAGTACGGGTATTTGCAGGGCGACGCAACCCACTGGTCTGATAAGCCTGGTAAAGATGCTGGAATAAACCGGCAAACAGATTAAAAGTCGGGTCACCCGCCTCTGTGGCCAATTGAGCCTGGATAGCTGGATTTTGGCTTGCAAATAAAGCGGTCAGCGGGGAAGGGGCTGACGGGGCAGGAAAATTAGAAAACTGAGGTATGAAGCCAGAGGTAAAGGGACCAACTGGGCCATCGTAGCCAAATGCAGCGTAGCTTTGAGCCACAGGGAAGGCATTTGGCTGAGGACCAACCCGGCGAACAGCAGGCGGGTTGCCTACCATTGGAGCACCGAATTGATTGGGAACACCATAAAACATGACGTCTTTACCACTGATCATTACACACACATCTATACATCAATAAAGTATATCTTTTGTAAATAATTGCCTTCTCGCCATTCTTTTATTACGAAATTGTTACATTTCCCAATTCTCTTCTGAATTTGAACATCAATGCAGAACAGACCCAAGCAGCAACCCGCTGGGTCTGTGGTGAATCGATAAAACCAAGTCAATCCAACTTACTAGTGAGGTATTTGAGCTTGATGCATGGCTTTTTCCAAGTCTGGAGGCAGGTGCAGACCAATTTCAGTCATATCTTTTTCCAGACTCTGGATGCGCGCATCCAAATCCGCCCGATCCAGCTTGGTCAACTGAAGTTCTAGGCGATGGATGGTAAATTGCTGGCACGTAATCATCACCAACATCAGCATTAAGATAACAATGAAGGCCGTAACGGCACGATTGTGCTCCAGTGCCTGCTGCATATGCTGGTAAAACGCTGTATTGGGTTTTGGCAAAACTTTAGCGCCGCTGTACGATTGGACCATGATTTCTCCCTTTCTCCTACGACTGATACTTTCTCGGCTTTCTCGTAGCTAAGCGTGCCCTAAGGGCGTAGCAAGTCCATATCATAAACCATCCAAAAATTTTCGCAAGATGACCCTAAAGAACGAAGATACTCTCACAGATAACTTCTTTGCCTAAAAGACAAGGCAATATAGCTTTGCCTAAAAGTTTTACTGGAATGCAATCCACGCTTTTCCTTTTATCACATTAGCTTTTCAATTAATTCACGAGCTTTACAATCAATAGCATCAAGCAACGCGTGATCCGCAAAGGAAAAATCCTGGAAATCGAATCCTGGGGCAACGGTGCACCCAACCAAAGAGAATTGGCTGCCTGCCGGCAAACACGCCCCAAACCAAAGCCCGGCAGGAACCGTGTATTGGAAGACCTGCCCCTTGGCTAAATCGGACCCAAGCAACACCTCAGACACATCACCCTCTGGCGATACCATCACCACCTGCAAGGGATCACCGGCATAAAAATGCCAGGTTTCATCGGAGTGAATCCGGTGCAGCCGCGAACGCTGCCCCTGGCATAACAGATAGTAAATACTTGTGGCCATATGCCTATCCCCTGAAAAACGCTGGGGTAAAGCTTCTTTTGGGATTATCTCCGAAGCCCGATAGACCTCACGAAAATATCCCCCTTCCGGATGAGGGCTTAACCCGAGTTTCTCAATGAATTCCTGTGGCTTAGACATACATATCAGGCTCTTGCAAAGTTGTCCGGACCGGATGAATACCGGCACAATACCATAAGCGGAATCGTCTTGCTAATGTAGTCTCCAGGCTTGCTTAAGCAAGCAAATACTACCCAGTTGGGGAATATCAGCCTATAAGCCAGGTGGCTAATATATGAATAGCCCTAATTCATTGAAAAGACTCATAAGACAGTCAAGTTCTGGGAATTGAAGTAAGAGTTGTGTTTCCTTTAATATCCTCTGTCTATTGACGGAGGATTTTTTTTCCTGATCGGTTTTAAGCTTGCTCAACCAAGGCCTTGCTTATAAGAATTAAGCACATCTTGGACCGTCATGTACTTTCAGGGCCCTCCTGGAGAACTTGCCCTATTTGCCCCAATGCAAAACGATATACTTTTTATGTCAATATATGTTAAGCCTTTTTTTAAGTTTTCCTGGAGTTCACCGAAAACACTTGTACAGTGAAGATAGCTCCAGACAACCAAGAAGAGGGAGAGTTAGATATGACTCTTTATGACGACAGCCAAAGGCATTCTGGACAGAACCAAATGCAGTTCCATCCCCAGTTCTCTAGGGATTCAGAGTTCGCAGAGTTTGCCGTTTATTCCGCCCAAGGCCAATTTAACCCTACGGCACTGGCCGTAAACCACTCCCTGGAAGAAATCTTTAACGACCTTTATTATCCAGTCAGCGAAGGTCTGAAGCAATATACCTAACCCGTCTTATCTCCTATCTGCAGATATCCCCTAAATCCAAAGAAGAAGAAGTCCACAGAAGAAGAAGCAAACACCGATGAATCCCCATCTGCCCAATCATATGAATATTACGGGTTCTCCGAGTCCGGCTATCTACCGGCCCAAATATCGGCAACGCGTCAACACATCCGGCTATGTGCTAAACGGTTCCGTGATTCGAGAAGCAGAACCCGGAATCAAGGATGCGATTACCGCATTAGAGGAGTGGCGCAGTCAGGATGAACAAGAAAACCACCCGGGTGTTCGTTGGCATGCGGATAAACTTAAGCTGCTGCAGGTGTATATCCAGCCACCGCCTCAGCCCGATTGGCATACGCTTATCTTGAAAGCCTGCCGGGAATGGGAAATGGCCAGTACCGGGTTAATTCGTTTTCAACATTGTGTTCGCCCCGAACATGCGGACATTTGTGTTGAGTGGACCGACACCGCCGTAAATGGCCGTGAGTTCGAGGTCGGTCACACAAACCGCACCCTTCAGGGGCCCTGGATTTCCAAGGTTACTATTACATTGCTGACAGAACCCGTCATTGATCGTCACCTGCTGAAACCCCAGATCCAGGATCGACTTTATACCACGGCTCTTCATGAGGTCGGTCATGCCCTTGGCCTGGAACACAGCACTCAGGCAAAAGATGTCATGCATCACCAGGGCTGGCGGAATAAGCACCTGACGCCCAACGACGTTTCCCGCCTCAGTACGTTATACAAGCGATCGAGCTCAACCATTTCCTGGCTCTAGCGGCGCGCCCAACATTATCCTTTGTAAAGTGCAAAACCAGCCCCATCGTTTCCAAAGTCGTGTCTTGATGGCATAATAGGCCCGTATTCGTTTTCAGACGATTGGGAGAGGTACGCAGATGTCCACGACATCCTCAGCACAAGAAACGCATTATCCAACCATCCAAAAACCAGCCGTGTCCGACTTTGTTGTTCAACCCCATATGCAAGACTATGAAGCTATGGCCCAAACCTATAGCTGGGCCGATACGGAAAAAGAGCTTCGCCTGCCGCGTGCGAACGGATACAATAAAGCCACAATTTGCATTGATGACCATCCCCCTGAAGTCATGCAACGCCCCGCACTGCTGTGGGAGGCGACAGATGGTCGCAAAGAGACCTATACTTTTGCCGATTTAAAGCGTGAAACCAGCAAAGCGGCCCATATGTTTAAAAATCTGGGCCTTCAGAAAGGCGAGCGGGTCTTTGTGTTCCTGGAGCGGATTCCAGAGCTTTATATCATTCTATTCGGCGCCTTGAAAGCCCAAGCCCTGGTTGGACCGCTTTTTGCCGCCTTTGGCCCGGAAGCTATCAGGGATCGGATTGAAGACTGCGGCGCCCGGTTCGTGGTGACCTCACCTGCCTTGAAACCCCGAGTGGATGCCATTCTTAAAGATTGCCCCAGCGTGGAAAAAGTAATTCTCGTGGACCGGGATCAGAGCTATTTGACGTCACTACAGTCTCATGAGCTGCTCTATCACGAAGCTATTGCCAATGTACCCGATACCTTTGAAGTCCCCTATACCGACAAAGACGATTACAGCATCATTCATTACACCTCGGGTACCACAGGCAAGCCCAAAGGGGCCGTTCATCGTCACTATGCGATTGTCAGCCAGGCAGCCACCGGCAAGTATATTCTCGACTTTCACCCGGAACAGGACATTTACTGGTGTACTGCTGATCCGGGTTGGGTTACCGGCACCTCCTACGGGATGTTTGCCCCCTGGGCCTGGGGGACAACCCAAGTGGTCTATGAAGGGCCATTCAAGGCTGAGACCTGGTACCGGCTCCTGCAGGATTACAAGGTCACTGTATGGTATACCGCCCCAACAGCCATTCGCATGCTGATGAAGGCCGGAGATGACATTGTCAAGAACTTCGACTTCAGCCATCTGCGCCATTCCTTGAGCGTCGGTGAGCCATTAAATCCGGAAGCCGTGGTTTGGGGACAGCGAGTGTTGGGACAAGTATTCCACGACACCTGGTGGCAAACGGAAACAGGAGCCATGCACATCTGCAACTATCCATGTATGCCCGTTAAGCCGGGATCTATGGGGCGCCCCTTCCCCGGGGTGAAAGCCGGCATTCTGGATGACCAATGGCAGGAACTCCCCCCCGGCGAGGAAGGGAACCTGGCGCTTCGCCCGGACGCCCCCTCCATTTTCAGAACCTACTGGAAGCGCGAGGAAATGTACGAATCCCGCTTTAAAAACGGCTGGTACATTACTGGCGACCGCGCCACCATGGACAAAGACGGCTATTTCTGGTTTTTTGGCCGGGCCGATGACGTGATCAATACCGCCGGCCACCTGGTAGGCCCATTCGAGGTGGAGAGTGCCCTGATTGAACACCCGGCTGTTGCGGAAGCAGGGGTCATCGGCAAGCCTGACCCCGAGCGCATGGAGATTGTCAAAGCTTTCGTCTCCCTCAAGGCAGGTTTCAGCCCCTCGGAGGAATTGCGCCAGGAAATCCAGGTGTTTGTCCGCAATCTGTTGGCAGCCCATGCCTACCCCCGGGAAATCGAATTTATCGATAGCCTCCCCAAAACCCGGAGCGGCAAGATTATGCGTCGTCTTCTAAAGGCTCGCGAGCTGGGGCTGCCCGAAGGTGACACCTCCACGCTGGAAGACTAGCATGCTTTCCACTATTTCTTTCAGGCACAGTCTTCCTGTGCAATCCTCCAACTCCAATCAGGCCTCAACAACCCGAGACAGAGGCAGGCTTAAAGCAACACAGTAGAAACACTCGGCCAACAAAACGCTGCCAATTCGGCTCTGTGATTTGATAGCCGTCTCCGTACGCGCAAATTGCGCGTACGGAGATATTTGGTTCGGATAGATGTATTTCAATGGTGTTCTGGCCAGTGCAGCAACAGCGCCTTAGTGCCATTCATGTCTTTACGGGGACACGTTGACACAGCCACTCCGCCTATCCTTAACCCAGGCCCAATTGTTAACGTTTTGTAATATGTCGTTCTGAAAGATCTTTTGATTGTTTTTATATTTATATCGCTTCATCTTTTTTTATTTAGAGTTAGGAGGTTTCGCAGGTGAATCTGAGTTCTTTGTCATCGCTTTTACAACCCCAACTATCCTCGTCGTCCCTTCTGGGCGGCTCGAGCCTCCTAGGTGGTGCATCCAGCCTACTTGGCGGCTCATCACTCCTGAGCGACCCCTTTAGTGCCTTGGGTAGCTCCAGTCTCTCAAGCCTTACCGGCTCCAGCATTCTTGGCGGTATTCCCGGCCTATCGGGAGCGCCCTCGCCATTCACGTCCATCGGTCGTCCGGCTCCAGCTCCCCAGAAGCCGATGCCAGATACCAGCACCTTTCTGGTCCAAACCCTGGTCAAAACCCTGCTGAAAAAAGCCTTGGGCGATATCGATCCCGAATCACCCAAAGCCATGGTGCTTCAGCTCCTGTTCAAAATGATGGGCCTGCCCATGGACGATTTATTCAAGTCTAAAAAGTCGGACCCGGTCCGTAGTTCGCTTTTAACGCAGCTCAGAAATCTTGAACCCGAATCGCCTCAGGCGGTGGCTATTCAAGCTCGTCTGGCACGCCTTGACTCAGAATCTGATGAAGACAGCAATCCCATGGGTTCTATCATGAAAATGATGACCGGCGGCCAAGGCGGTGGCGACCCCATGAGCTCCATGATGAGCATGCTGACGGGTGGCCAAGGTGGCAGCGACCCCATGATGAGCATGATGGGCATGCTCATGAGTTCGATGTTCAAGAGCTAATCGCCTAGCTAAGCAAGGACGATAAAATTGCAAAAAAATCAAATCCCGCGTGGACAATAATTGCAGCGGTCGTATTCCAGCGGTACCGAACAAAACCCAGGAATAGCCCTACAATGAACAGCTCAATGAGCAAAACGGTCAGTCCATAGTGGATATGTATCAGCGCGAACAACAGTGCCGTGGGTACAATACCGAATACAGGTTGAATGAGCCCACGAAAAAGTGTCTCTTCGCCAACGCCGGCAGTGACACCCACGATGGTTGCCGCCATCAATGTGTAGCCAACACTCCCATGGGTCTGCATGGCCTTGCCAATTTCAGTCAATGTTTGACGGGTTTGGGGATCGACCCACTGGAGCAATACGGGCTCAATGATGTGTATAAACAGTGCCAGCAAAAAGGCATACCCAATCATAAGTCCCACCGTCTTCCAGGGAAGCCGGGTTAATCCCAAGTCGGCTAAGACCTCGCCAAAAGGTTTATATATCCAGATACCTCCGGCCACAAGGCTGAACGCAACGAATATGACAGCGTTCAGAATGGCAGATGTAAAAATCGGAGTCGATTTCAAGCTTTCAATGATGGCGTCAGGGTTGTAGAGTACCGAAATCAACGCCACCACAAAAATCATTACCGTACCATACATATACAGGGACCAGGTATGGACTGGTGCAGCGGGGTCCAAGCCAGGAAAAACGGTTCTCGACAAGAGCACCCGAACTGGGGGAATCAAGCTGAAAAGGCCCATCAACCCCAAGGATAGAAAAATAAAGCCCAGTGCACCAAAATTGGATGCCCCCACCATTCCCATGCCGGTGACTGAAGGGTTATTTTGGATCAGTAGCAACGCCCCACCGAGAAGCCCTGTAATCCCTGTCAGAATACCGATCAGGGTCAGTACCCCATAACGAGCGATATCGTTGCGTCGCCCCCACTGGCCAAACCAGCCCACAAGCGCGACAAACATCATAAAAACGGTAAAAAGCAAAAGCTGAAACGTAGTACTCGACATCCGTGCACGGTCTTTGGTTAAAACTCATCGAAATCCTAACACGGATGTTAGGCCCGAGGCATCCATTGCCTGGATGGGTTAGTGGCTGTTGAGGATGTAGCGTAGCTTTTCTTCTTGCTCCCGGTTTAAAATCCGGCGCTTATTGAGGTAGATCTGGGTCGCGTCCATGCGCAATCGCGCATTATCTTGGTGAATCTGCTGTTGTAGCTGAAGAATATCTTCTTCACGCCCGCCTGGTGAGGCCATAAGCGTCTTCAGCTTCTTCCGGTTACTCTGAAGACGAGGAGCCACCTGCGAAACCGACGATTTCCACTGCCGATCCAATTGATGCAATTGCTCGCGTTGTTGAGTAGATAAATCCAGGCTTTCCCAATCAATTTCAACAATTTCGTCTTTTGCCATTACGGGCGTACCTGTAGACCAAAGCACATAACAAACTAATGCCAAGACAGAGCAAACAGTGATAAACCATTGAGCGTGACGAGTAACTACCATTGGGTTTCCTTCATACTCTTCCTTCTTATGGTGACTCACTAAACAGATATGCAGACACATCTGTTTGAGAAGCATCGACTGCTTCTTCGCCTAGTAAGGGATCTGAAGACTGAGAAAATAAATACGCTTCAGGCGTACTGTAGATAACGTTATACGTAGCATCAACTTCTTTGGAGACTTGGCGTTTAGCTGATTCCTGCTGATCAGCCATCAGGGCACTTTCCAACGCAGCAACATTGATGGTTTGGGGAGCCTCAGCCTCTTGCAACCCCGTCTGTGAGAAAATGGACGGTCCGGCATACACAAAGAGTAACATTGCTGCGGCAACGGTCCCGGTCAGTGCCAAGGGCAAGCGGCGTCTCCAGAATGGCACCACATTCGATTTGGGTTTTAAGGCCCCTTCAACCTGAGGCCACAGATCCAATTGGATACGCGCCTGAGCCTGAACATACCAGGACTTCAAGTACTTCACCGTAACATGTGCCGAGGTGAGCTCGTCCTGACATGGTGGGCATTGTTCCAGATGAACAGTCAACATGGCCTTTGTTTCAGCCGACAAATGGTCATCCACGGCGGTAGAAAACACTTCATAATCCACCACACCACATCCGGACATCGGAAAAGGCGTCTCATCGGTCAGGGTTTTACGCTCCTCGGAAAAGCGCATCATCACAGAAGCCGAAAGATCAAAACGCTCCAACTGCTCTTCAAGCCGGTATAAATGGCGGCGATAACTATCTTGCACCTCAAACAAAAGCCCCAACTGCTGATGACATGGCATGCACTGGGGCAAATGTTTTTCAAAATTCTGGATGCGGGTTGTCAGAAGCACCGGATCCGTCAGTTCCAGGTCCAGCTGCTGATCGAAATAGGTTGAAATGAACTCGAAATCGTACTGGCAAGGCGGTGCACTGGCGAGATCGGCTTTGAAAAGATCCATGACACTTTGCGTCAGGTCTGGAACATCTACCAACTTCTGTTCCAAAATCCGTTCAACGTCTGATGGAACATCCACTTGCTCAGGCAAGCGATTTTGGCTGTGATCCGATGCATCGGGGAATGGTTTTTCGGACATGAACCTTACTTTCCTTTTAAATAAGGCGCAATGGCTTCTTGCAGTTTCAAACGGGCACGAGCCAGGCGAGACTTAACCGTTCCCAAGTTAGAGTTAGTGAGACTGGCTATCTCTTCATAACTCATGCCTTGTAATTCTCTTAGGACGATAATTGTTCGAAACTGTTCCGGCAGGTTTTGAATGGCTTGGCGAATCGTATCATCCAACTCTCCTCCCAGGGCCATAATCTCCGGATGGTTGGATTCATCCGGGATATCCCGACTCAAGGTATTCTCACCGCTGCCGTCATCGGCATTAAACACGGGTTCATCCATAGAAACCGTCTTCAGCTGTCTCGGCATTTTACGCAACTCGTCATAGAAGAGATTGGTAATAATTCGATTCAGCCAGTACTTAAACGTCTTTGGGTTACGAACCGATTTAATGGAACGGCACATCCGAAGCAGCACTTCCTGGGTTAAGTCGGCCGTATCGTTGCGTTCAGGAGCAAGCTGATACAGGGTCAGATAAACCGAGCGCTGATAGCGCTGAACCAACTCCTCCAGTGCCCTCATATCGTCTTGTTGGGCTAAAGTTACCAGCTCTTCGGTACTTAAATTTTTTAAGGCGGTGCCTTGCGGCAGATTGCTACTCACGGTGGCCCCTGTATGCATGGACGGTTCGTTAATGCATTTTACCATAGCCAGAAGTGCGATACCTCTGGAGAGCCATTACCCTTAACTGTCTTGTAAATGTTTTTTCTGCTCCAATTCCAAGCGAAAACAAAGGCCGACCAACCGATCTTCCTGGTGCGGGTTCAAGTTCACAAATCTGACGGCAGAGGCAAACTCAGTACGTTTTCGGTTGCGATTGAACGGAGACGGACTACACGCTACAATTTCGCCTTCCAAGCGAAATTCATACGGGAAGGCATCAGGTTTAAAGACCAACTTGACAACCTCACCCAGCTGAAATGATTCAAAAGAAATAAATCGTAGCCCTCCCCCACTGATGTTCACGGTCTGTCCAGCAAATTCGAACCCTTGCCCGTCACGGACACAGGCCCCTTTAATAGGGAACTTAACCGAAATACGCACATGACGTCGCCGCTTGACGAAATAGTCCTCAAATACCACAGGAACCGGAACCCAGCAGCCAAAATAATCTTCGCTGCGGAACAGCTTAAAGATATTGGAGTCAATCCTGGGGATTTGCTGGTCTTCGCGCATGAATTCCAGGCGAATGGGAGAACCAAAACGAATATACTGTTTGACTTCATCCACGTAAGGAACGTCAATCAGAATCTGATCCTCTGAAATATCCCGAATAAAGGTCTTGAACTCCAGGCAACTGGAACGATCTTGAACAGGCCACACCGTAGCTTTTATTCGTTCGTGAATATCCAGGATTTCATTGAGGGCAAAAATCCGTTTAGGGGGCACTGCACTCGGTTTCCTTCAGTCGAAAATCGCTCTCATTATCATGACTGCCCTCGGGGTAGACATATCTTACTCATAGTAGCACAAGGAACCCATCCGACTGTATGATCACGCAAAGAATGGCTGGAGGACCCCAAATTTGCATGGAAATTATTTTCCCTATAAGATGATGTTTACTTCACTTTGAGATCCAGGTGCTTCTTCGCAGCACCTGTCTACGAGAGTTTGACATCCCAAAAACTTCTCGTTATAGTAAATTCTCACCCCAATTGCAATTAAAGGAATGGAATAGACTCATGCGAGCCATTGTCGACATCAACGGAAAACAATACGAAGTGCAAGAAGGACGTTACGTCCAGATTGACAGCTTCGCCGCCCAGGAAAATGAAGAAGTTGTTTTGGGCAATGTCAGAATGATTATTGCCGGTGAAGATTCCCTCATTGGCGCTCCCTATATTGATGGCGCTGTGGTGAAGACCCGTGTTAAGCGCCATGGCCGCGGCCCCAAAGTCCTGGTTTACAAAATGCGTTGTAAAAAAGGCTACCGCCGCAAAAATGGTCATAGACAAGGATTTACCGAGCTTCAAGTCGAACTCCTCGACTTTCCGGGGAAGGACGCCCTTGCCGCTAAGTACGGCACCGTAGAAGCTCCCGTCGAGAAAAAAGCCAAAAAAGCAAAAACAGAAGATGCTCCTGCTGGGGAAACCAAGCCCAAAAAAGCGCCCAAAGCCAAAGCGGAAACCGCTGACGCTACTGCAGAAGCTCCTAAGGCAAAAAAATCGAAAGCCAAACCGGCAAACGAAGAACCCAAAGCTGAAGCCCCTGTTGCAGAGGCAGCAGTTGCTGAGGAAACCAAGCCGGCAGAGGCCACAACACCCGATGCTGGTGAAACAGCAGCGGATAGCGTAGAATAACCTGAGTATCGAGAGGAGATTACACCACCATGGCACATAAGAAGGGTGTTGGCTCTACACGTAACGGCCGAGACAGTAATCCTAAGTATTTGGGTGTTAAAAAATACGGTGGCGAACAGGTACGCACTGGCAACATCTTGGTCCGTCAGCGCGGCACCAAGTTTCACCCTGGGCTGAATGTCGGTATCGGTAGCGATGATACCTTGTTTGCCCTGGTTGACGGTGTCGTTAAGTTTGAACGTTACCGTAAAACCAGTAAAAAAGTGAGTGTGATTGTGGCGAGCTAATCGCCTGTCATTCGCTTAAATCCAAATTTACAAGCACCGCCCTCAGATCTGCTTTGCAGCTTTGAGGGTTTTGCTTTTAGCTTCTGTAGGTATGGCTTGATTAGGGAAGGCACTATCCGATGTTTATGCCGACTTTCCTCCCAATCATGCTCGACTTGTTGGTGGCACTGATAACAGAACTGCCCCATTCGATTAATGGCCCAGATTTCACGACGGCACATGGCACACGTGCTGCGCACCAGGGCATACATTTTACTGAGCGTGCCAAACTTAAACATGTTCCGTAACGTCATTTCCGAAACGCCAAAGGCTTCGGACAGATCGGCCAGGGAGATGCCGGGATTGGTCAGTACGTGATTATAAATTTCCTGGGCAAGATTGTGTTCCTCTTGCTGACAATCGGAACACAGCGTGATTTTTGCATCTTTCGTGTAGAGGTTATGACATTTAGGGCAATTTGCCAAGGACATCGAAAACTCCCTAAGAACCGAAGTTCATACTCATGTACGTCAAGCAGGAGGATAATAATCCAGTGAACCCACTAAGCTCCGGCATCGTTCCCTATATCCACCGTTGGTTAGCCAAGTTATAGATCTGAGGAAAGTATCGACCAAGCCTTGGAAAACTTAACCCCGCGGGCTTCAAACTCTCACGAGGCATCAGAAAATCCACCCGATAATCGAGGCAGCATTATCTGGGCTCTAAATTGCTACTGAGGGCATCATTCTGTAATACATACAGCCTGAGGAAGCAAAGGAATAGAAAAACGAAACACAGAGCCTGAATCAAGCTGGCTTTCAACAGCAACATGGCCCCCGTGAAGCTCTACAAGGCGTTTTGTCAGAGCCAATCCAAGCCCTGTCCCCTCTTGACGCCGAGTATAGGATGTATCTAATTGAAAAAACGGGGTAAATAGCTGAGACAATTTATCAGAGGCAATGCCGATTCCGGAATCGGCAACTTCCACCAGAAAGCATCGACCATCAGAGGAGGATGACATTATAATGAGAACATGGCCCCCTGGGTGATTAAATTTGATGGCATTACTAACCAGATTCAGGAGAATCTGCTTGAGTCGGATGGGGTCAGCCCAGACTTTTTCAAGGCCAGGCGCCACGGAAACACGTAGATCCACCTGCTGTTGCTCAGCCTGTTGCATCATAATATTCAACAGCTCGGTTACCAGAGACTGAATTCTTATCCACTCCGGTTGAAGAGACAGGGTTCCCGCCTCAACCTTGGCCACATCCAAAATGTCATTCACCATGTCCAGCAGGTGGTGTCCGCTATCGGCAATGTTATGAATATATCGCTGGACTTTTTCAGGCGAACTGGCCAGCCCCTCCAGAATCAAATCCGAATACCCAATAATGGCGTTCAGCGGCGTGCGCAATTCATGGCTCATCATGGCCAGAAACTGGCTTTTTCGTTGATTGGCGAGTTCCGCTTCCTCCTTGGCTCGTTGCAAATACAACTCAATTTCTTTGCGATCGGTAATATCTGCCACAATGCCTGAAATACGAACAGGCTGATTCTGTGCATTGCGAATAGCCCGCCCTCGAAGACTGCAGTAATTCATATGACCGGACGGCAATGGAACCCGAAATTCAGGTTCAAATGGCGCATCATTCTCTAAATGCTTTTTCAGAGCCCGTTTAACCTGTTCCTGATCCTCCGGGTGAATATGGGCAAAAAACGAATCCAACGACAGTAACGGCTCTTGCGACGCCATCCCCATCAATGACAACAAGCGGGCGTTGGCATGAATTTGATTGGTTTCCAGATTCAGATCCCAGATCCCGTCATTGGATCCTTCAACCACCAGGCGATAGCGCTCTTCAGTCGCTTGCGCCTGCACCTTGGCCTGCTGTTCCAGGTCATATAACTCTGCCTGATATAACGCCATCCCCACATGAGGCTCTATCGCTCTTAATAAATCTTCTTCTTCAGGAGTCCAAATGCGCTCCGTATCACATGAGTGCAAGGTAATTGCCCCATGGGCCCGACCTCGATAATAGACCTCGGTGCCCAGCAACGATTTCACTCTGTGTGTCTCATAAAAACGGCCAAGCTCTCGCAAGAAAGTTTCTAAGTCATACGTATCTGACAATGAGGCAGGATAAATGGCGAACTCTTTCATCATCTTGCGCACCTTTTGGGCGTCATCAAAGCGCAATTCCGGGATATTAACCACTTTATGGTCTATTTGGGCATAGGGGACATTACGAGACAAAGCTAAAACAGCACTCAGAGGAGAATCTTCAGCATGCATAACGGGAATATCATCACTGACTCTGTACTGCCCTACAATGTGCATCAACAACACATCGCCCTGACGTTGATAGCGGGTTATCACACACCGATCCGCTTGGGTGTATTCCCCCAAAAGCTCAGCCACTCGAGTCGATATCTCATGAATGTCCAATGACTGGTTGATCACTTCCATCATCTGGCGCAATAAGCGCTCCCGAGCCAGGGTTTTATTAAGAATCAGCTCGGCTGGGGAATTCAGTGTAGAAAAGGGCTGAGCAGAACCTTTTATCCTGATCCACCGAAGAACCGCATCCAAGGATAACGTCACCTTCGACTCATCTTGATTCAGGTCGCAGAAGAGCATTCCTGCTTTCAAAACAGCCTTGGCATCAGATTCATCAACATCTTTCCCACCAATAACAATGAATGGTATTTGGGGGTAGTTGTTTTGCAGGGTTGACCAGGCTTCAAAACAGCTAATGGAAGCCACAGAGTAGGCTAAAAAGACCATATCCCACGGATGTATTTCCAAAGCTCGTTCAAAGTCCCTCGGAGAGCTTACACACTGATACTCAGGCCGATAGCCCAAGCGGATCAATACATCAGAAAGCTGTTGAGCCTGCTGCTCAGTGGTATCCAAAACCAGAAATTCAAGCGTGGGAGTCTCACTAGGAAGGGTTTGGACCGTAGACGTTTTTGCCCGGGTCGCATTTTTTTTACGCCCCGAATCGATAGCAAGCCGACTCGACCGGCCTTCACGAGATGATCTGGGACTCATACCATAACCCAATTCCGCCTGAAAGAGCAAAAATCTTCCTTAAAATCCTCATAGAGCAAGAGTGTTTTCCTGAGCAACGCTGTTAAGGTGCTTACATCATCGAGCTTGGCATGTAAGACCTATTAAGGCACTTTCTATTATTGACTTAGACACCTTGGTGAAGATACCCCCCGACTGGGCAATTTCTGGCCTAAAGTCCTGCCGCATCAAGGCCTATGAAGACGCAATTGAAACACATACCGGAAAACCCGCACAAAGACACACCGCAGTTCCCAATTCGGCCAATTAGTTTACCAATAAAGCCGTCTCCAGAAGCGCCCTTGTCAACTTCACGACCATGCTATACTGGGGGCACCTTTTAGAAACGTGAGTGGAGGAGAGGCCGCATGGTGAGTGTATTAATAATGAGTATCGTCGGGATACTCCTGGTTATTTCCATCGCGATCAGTGCAATCCGAAAAACCGCTAGTATACCTGGACCGTTTTTCGCCGTATCCCTGGCAGACTTGAAACCCATGGCCTGGATCATTGGGCTCATCTCCTTACTCTATGGCCTGGCTGGGTGGCAGCTTCAATTGAACATCGCTTCCGGATGGCCTTTTTTTCTCATCGGCTCGCTGCTACCTTGGACGCTCGATCGAATCGCCCTGACTCAAATTCCGAAGGGGATTCTCTTATTCGCCCTTAGTCTGGCCATGTCATTTCTCTTTCGCTGGGAGCCCGGCATAACGGCGGACCTGGTGTCCTATATGTTTGGATTGACGGTTTACAGTGTGACCCGACCTGCCTCTGAGTGGTTTCACAAATTGCCCACGCTCATCTGGCTTAGTGGACTTTATTGGGCCAAACTGAGTTTGCTAGACAGCGACAGTGCCGTTTTTCTGAGCCTATTGGCTGGGGCAGTAGCCATCGGCTTGTTCTTTCAAACAACTGATTCCGTTGAATGCCCCTTGAAATCCAAGCCATGGATGCGTTCCCTTGCCATGGCAATTATGGGGGGACTCGCATGGGCCGTCTTAAGCCAGCTGGTTCTTGTATCGCCAAGTTACACCTCTTGGGCCTGGCTTTTTGGTGCAGGCATTTTGACCGTACGTCTGCTTGATTCCCTTTTTACCTGCAATGATGCGAGTTCGACAGAACCCATGCTTCCCAGACAGTTGAGTGCTTTGGCTGTTATTGGCCTTGCCACTCTGGTGGCTTCCAGATTGTTTGGCACCTCGGGCTGGGTTGTTCTGGCCGCAGCAACCCTTTTCAGCAGAAACCCGTCCTTATGGATTCTCGCCAGCTTTTTCTGGCTTGGACGGGTGTTACTGCAATGCTACATTTACCAATACAACCCGAACATCACGGGGATTAACGTGATGCATCCCTACGCCAGCGCCGCATTATTCGGGGGCTTCATTTTGATGCTGGCATTGCCAGCCCTGGTTTCCTCAGCCCCGCGTCAAAATCTGATTCAACCGTTTTGGCTCGGTGGCTCC
>JBGUGD010000014.1:0-145801 GCA_041697335.1 Vampirovibrionaceae bacterium NZW_1234
ATAGAGCTCATCCCGTAATTTTTTGTTAGAATGAAGGGATTAAAGGGTAGAGTTAGAGAGGGCTTGAGATGACGCTAATCCGATTA
The DNA here is from genome assembly GCA_041697335.1 of Vampirovibrionaceae bacterium NZW_1234. GTDB lineage: Bacteria > Cyanobacteriota > Vampirovibrionia > Vampirovibrionales > JAGQHJ01 > JBGUGD01. The sequence goes on from JBGUGD010000014.1 coordinate 87, forward strand.
AAAGAAGAAGAATGGGCTGAGATTGAACCATTGGTTCCTAAACAAAAGCGGGGACGACCTAGAACACGAAACAAAGAATGCTTTGAGGCGATCTTGTATGTGCTAAAAACAGGCTGTCAGTGGGAGTTTCTACCTGAAGGCTACCCACCCAAAAGTACAGTCAACAAACGGTTTCTGGTCTGGCACAAAGCGGGTTTTTTCCGCAAGTTGTTTGCCAAGACCCGAAGTCCCAAGGTTAGAAATGCCCTTTACCACTTGGATTCCACCGTGAGAATCGCAAAAAGGGGGGCGTTTAATTTCGAAAGCGGGCAAATACAAATGCACTAAAATCACCGCCTTTTGTGATGAGGCGGGCGAAACGGTTGATTTTGATTTGGCAGCAGGGGGGCGAAACGATACAAAAGCCTGTATCCCTATTCTACCAAAGATTCCAGCGTGTTCGACAGTCACGATGGACAGAGGCTTTGACGACCAGAAAATACGTCGTAAATGCTGGCGAAAAGGGGTTTCACCGGTCATCCCCAGGCGACAACGTAAAGGAGGCAAGCGTAGGCGAACACCCAAACCTCACTTATACCAAGCCAGATGGAAGGTTGAGTGGCATTTTTCCCGCTACGACCAATTTAGAAAACTGTCTGTGCGTTACGAGCGGAACCCTTACCATTACAAAGCCTATTGGTACTTGGCTGGAGCCGTTTTAAACCTCTCTCGATTAACGGGATAAGCTCTACAATAGCTACGTTGTTGAGGTGTAAGGTTGTCTGCCATAATCCAAATCAAATTTGAACATTATTACTACTCATAGTAATTTAACATATATAGTCTTGCTAAACTGCTTATGCCCTGGCTATGAAACAACCCAAACAATACAGCATTCTTACCGACTTGCCATATACACCTTACATACACAATAAAGCTGCTATTAACTATAGGGCATCAATGAAGTTTTTAATTACCATTGAACAGGAGAATCTGCAATAATACTTCCAAATTAACAAGGTACTTGAAGACTTTCATATGAAAGAAACCAACAACCCCCTGAGTGAAAAGAGGCTAAACTCATTCAATCCTAGAGTCAAAATCGTTCTCACCACGAAAGCGAACATAGTAAATATCACTTCTGAGGACGCCTCTATATTCAGTTTTTTGAAGATCGCTTCCAGAGAGACAAACACAGGCTTTCCCTTTATACGTAAGATAGGCCAATACTGTCTCATAAGACTTTAATGGTATATAGATCGCCGCATTTAAAAAATGGCCTTTCTTTTCAGCCTCAAAAAACCTTTGATAGACCATCCTTCCTATAGTTCTGTCATCCTCGTCCTTCGAATACCGTGCCCGTGAGACATACAAAGAATCATTCCCATACATACGAAGAGAGGCATAGAGACCTTTCTTAACTTTTTTATGGGTAGTGCTCGTATCAACCAAATGACCATTCAGAATGACACTAAAAGACTCTTCAAATTCGGTATCAGATTCAAAAGCATACAAACTTGCATAACGATTAAACTCAACATCAATTACCCAGTCAGTGATATATACCTCATATAAGAATGTTTTAGAAGCATCTATCTTCTTTCGAAATTTTAAGTTCATTTACACAATCCGCCTTTCTAGTATTCCGAATCTGTTACCAAGCCAGAGGATTTCCCAAGTTTGCGACTGGCTTAGGACTCCCATACTAAAATGAACAAAGGCCCCCCTGGGCATACCCTCGTTGGATCAACTGGATCCTTATAGTAAGGTGGTCGTGTTCGGTGTTCATGTGTTGATCCTGTGTTTTCCTGCACAGAAAAGATAAGTCGCTGCAGGATTTCGGCAGAAAGCGCCAGAATGCTCAAAGTATCCGCAATTGAATCAAGGAGAACATCCGAGACAATTATGGATACTAAGAGAAGGCTCTATACATAGTCTCATAATCGCTTGGTTGTAGGTTCGAATCCTACTGGGGCCACTTTTGTGTATCTGAGTGCGTTAACTTCGGATGCCATCAGGCTTATAAGCGGGATCCCCGGTTGAAATAAACAGATAAAGCTTGTGGAACCACTCCTGATCCGCTGCTGGCATGGCAAGGAAAGCCTCAGCAACCGTTCTGGTTGTGCTGTACTGGTTATACAAATACGTATGGGCCAGGTTATGCAAGTGCTGTGATTTTTCGTACGTTAGCGTTCCACCGGCTGTGTGAATATCCTTGATGGGGTATCTCGGATCGGCAAGACACCACATGATGAGACTAAACAGACTACCCTGGCCATAACCGGGACCGCCATTATCAAGGCGTGGGTCGGCATGCAGGTTGCCTCCCATACCAGCCCCGCCACCTGGCCCCATAAAGGAGACATAAGTAGGTGTATGGGTTGAAGGATAGACTGGATCAATATTAGGCGGAGGCTGCGTTGGGGTGCATCGAGGGTTACTGACGCCTAAGGCCTGATCCAGGGTACAGGCATCAGTGGTCACATTGGGGGTGGTGCCGTCAGGGACAAAGGGGTTGGGAGCCACAGCACACCGGTCATCAATCAGCCCGGCGGTTCCTCGGGCATAATTACCGTTCACGGCAACATCCCCGCCATTTTCTATGGCATCGCCGGCAAAACCGCCTAAGCGACTTCGGGCATGAATGTTGGAAATGGTCACATCCAGATAATTGGATGTCCAAGCAACCGGCTTGATATCGGTCTGGGTGCCCAAGGGATCAATGATGCGCCTTGTCCCATCCGCCAACGTTGTAATGGTGATTTGCCCTTGTGGCGACTGAATCGTCGTACCGGCCCCATTCATGGCCGCACCATTAATGGTCAGGACGCCTGTGTCACTGGATTCAATGATGACACCCGCAATCTCCAGACGGGCTCCGGTGACCACCGCCACGCCATTGGCGTTAATGGCTGTGTTGTGAACATGCAACAGGAAGGTCTCGGTGGCACTCGTGGAATTATTCCCCGGGGAATAATCGTAGGTCAGCGCCGTCTGCCAGCCTGGGGTATGGAAGTCCGTGTTGTTGGTCTGGCCGTTCAGACTGATAAAGACGTGCGGATCGCCCCAAATCTCGACTTTATAGTCGGTAAAGGGTTTCGCCAAACACACATCCGGCGGTGGCGGTGGTGGGGGCGGCGGCGGACATTTCGGATTGACAATGCCGTTGGCATGTTCCAACTTACAGGCATCATTCGTCACATCCGGGGTGGTGCCATCGGGCCTTAAGGGCGGTGGTGTCACAGCACACGTATCATCAATCAGCCCAGCCGTTCCTCGGGCATAGTTGCCCTTGACATTCACATCGCCCCCATTTTCTATGGCATCGCCTGCAAAGCCGCCCAAACCGCTTCGGGCACTGATGTTGTTGACCTTGATATCAAGATAATTGGGCTGACCTGCATTTGGCTTAATGGTTGTCCGCGTGCCCAGCGGATCCACAATGGTCCGGGTTCCATCCGCATTGATCGTAATCGTCACTTGCCCCTGCTGGGATTGAACCGTCATGGTATTCCCGGCCATGGGCACGCCATTGACCGTTAAGGCCCCTGTGGCATCGGAATCAATGGTCACCCCGGCTATTTCCAATCGGGCACCGGTGGCCACAGCCACGCCGTTGGCATTAATGGCCGTATTGTGGACATGCAACTGAAAGGCCTCGTGGGCCCCCGTGATGTTGTTGCCGGCCACATAATCATAGGTCAGCGCCGTCTGCCAGCCGGGGGTATGGAAGTCCGTGTTATTGGTCTGGCCGTTTTTCGTGATGAAGACGTGCGGATCGCCCCAGATTTCAATCTCAAACTCCTTAAACGGGGCCAGCATACACACATCCTTCGGCGGCGGTGGAGGTGGTGGCGGTGGTGGAGGTGGTGGCGGTGGTGGAGGCGGTGGTGGTGGCGGGGGAGGAGGTGGTGGCGGTGGTGGACATGTGCCTACCGGTGGTGCCACAGGGGGGCACACGGGAACCGGCGGCGGACAAAATCCAACGGGTGGCGCCGGAGGCAGACAAGCCCCTATGGGAACTCCCACGGGGGGTGCACCGCAACTTTGGCCCGTGTTTCCACCCAACATCCAGCCCGGAAGCTGATTTACGTTGCCGATTGCATTCTGAATGCTACCTCCATTGCCAAGAATCAGTGTGTTATTGTCCGAGCCGCCGCCGGGTCTCCTGAAGAGCATGAGCATGGCGAACAACTGAAACGGGTTTGCACCAAAGCCCATTCCCAAAGCGCCAAATCCCCCACCAGACGACTCATACGTTCCTGGTGACGGGCCACCTGACTGAACCCAGGCACCGCGCCGCATGATTGGCTGAGAATTCACGCCACGGTTCACAGGACTGGAATAGGCGACATTTCCGAAGGACATAAGCCACTCCGACAAACACACTAATATATCTAATATATATAAGATTTATCCAGGACCGAAATTGCTCCGTTTTCGGGAAATGTGAAGCAAACGTAACAAAGCAAATCAGGTAGTTGAGTTTATTCTAGACAGATAAACCAACGCCATATCACTAGACATCTACGGAAACTCCCGAGTTCGCTCCACGTGAGCTGGCCCGGTTGCATTCATCACCAGCCCCATGAAAATACGGTGGTTCAAACGATCCGCTTCGCCGGCTCTTCCATTAATAAACTGGAGTTGATACCCTGTGCGGGTACAGAAGCGCAGAGTAAAGCAGCGTCCCAGGCCAACAAAGGTCCGATTCTGCTCCAATCCCTGTTGGGGGCCACCGGAAACATTATTTAGATTAAAAACCATATCATTGCTCATCAGAGCCCGCCACCGAGTGTGCCGAATCTGGCGGCCCAAGGACAATCGGTAGGTACTCTTGAATGACGTGCCCTCTCCATCAAGAAATTCCTGCTCTGTAAGCACAATATTTGCGACATAAGTTTGTTTTACCTTCCGATGATCAATAAAGGCTTGGTATAGCCCATTGTTCAACTCGCGAGTTTGCCCGGGGTACTGGCGTATATGGTTGAATCCCGCTTGAACAGCCTGGTTCTTTGAAAGCTCATACTGTACTCCTGAACTCCAGACCATTCGTCTCAGGTCGGAAACATCATTGCCAATGACCCCTTGATAATCAAACAGCGCGTGTAACTTTTTATACAAGGGTAGTTCCAGGGAAACAGGAGAAAAAAACTGAACATCCTTTACGATTTCTGCTCTCGCAGTTTCATGCTGGCCCAAACCTCCAAATACAAGAACTGCCAACACGATTACAATTATTGCGAAACAGGAGCGATGGGGTCTAGCCATAAAACTCATCGATGCTTACTTCTTCCTGTCACAATAGATCATATGCTTCACAACGGGCGGTGAAGGCTTCGTGTGGAATTGATTGACACTATCTTGAGCAGCCTTGTCTTCCAGAGTTACCCGCTCATGCTGGCGAAGATGTTCAAGCCAGGACTCTACAACAAACTGTTCCACAACGACAGAGGGTTCGGCTATATCCGTATACACCTCCCAGCGAATTGCACCACTGCGCAGTCGGGAAGGTCTTAATGCATAAAGGGCTTTTAAGAAAGAATCAAGTTGCTCAGGGTTAACAGAATACTCAATCGTAACCAACACAGGACCTTGATCATGGGTAACCTCAGCCTGCGTGAAGGGTGGATACCAATGATGAGAAGGCGTCAGCTCCAGGCCTTCCGATGAGGCTAACTTATAGGGAATGATGGTGATCAGACTGACTAGACAACCCATGGCAGCCATTGTCAAGGAAATTGAAATACTAAACTGAGTCGCCAATGCTCCCCAAACAATACTGCCCAGAGACATACTGCCAAAAAACACAACAAGATAAATTGACAATGCTCTGGCTTTTACCCAGGAGGGAGAGGAGCTTTGTGCGGCAATATTAAAGCTGGAGAGATTGGCAAGCCATGCAATACCCGCAAAAAACATCAACACACAAAGAAGGGGGAAATTTTTCAGGTAGGCAAACCCTAAAAACACACACGCAAAGACTGTGGTTGCCAATAAGACAATGATATCCGAAGCCATTTTCTTGCGCAGCTTGGGTGTTAAAATTGCGCTCGTAATCGCACCTACACCTAAGAATCCCAACAAAATTCCCAGGCTCAGCGGGCCTTGATTAAGCTCTTGCTTGACCACCAAAGGCAATAGCCCCCAGATGGCACTGCCAAAAAACATAAATGCTCCTGTTCGAATTACCACGGCCTGAAGTGCAGCAGTATGACGAACATATCGAAGGCCAACCTTCATGGCGCTAAAAAATCGCTCCGTAGGCAAAACAGACTTCTCAGCCTCACGACGCCAGCGAAATAAAACATAGACCACACCTAAAAAAGTCATGGCATTCAACAGAAATGCGGCATGGGGTCCTTGAGCAGCCACCACCAAGCCACCTAAGGCAGGTCCGATAGAACGAGCGATATTAATTGCTGAGGATTGCAGCGAGATTGCATTAGGCAACTGTTCCTTGCTGACGAGCTCAGGTGTAATGGCCTGCCAGGCCGGAGAATTAATCGCCGATCCAATGCTCAAGGCAAATGTAAACGCTAACAGTATCCATGGGGTAACCCATCCTTGCCAGGCTAAAAATGCCAACAGAAGAGCAGAAAAAAACATCCATACCTGGCTGACCAATAAAATTTTTCGCCTGTCAAAAACATCGGCAAGGGCACCAGCAGGAATCGCCAATAAAAACATCGGCAACGTTGTTGCCGCCTGCACCAGAGCAACCATAATCGGAGCAGGCGATAAACTTGTCATTAACCACGAGCTACCCACATCCTGCATCCAAGTGCCTATATTGGATACGATAGTTGCAAGCCATAAACTGCGAAAGACAGAGTTATGCAATGGACCGGCTGCGGCTTCTTTTCTCATATCAATCCGGGCATTCATGGCACAGTAAATCTAGATTTTAAAAAGCAAAACATTCACAACCCTGGCTTCCCCATAAGCCAAAGCCATGATGTAGATGATGCGAAACCGACTGTCGCACCGTCTGAATCAATGAATGTTCCATACAAGAGGTATGTGAATGTGCCTGTGAGACATCACCAACAAGGGCACAACTTTTTTCTCGGGCATATCCGCCATAAACAGCAACCGGTGACCAATCAGGACTTACAGGCAAGGGTGGGGGAGCATAGTGTTCAAATTCCTTGACAGCATAGACAACCCGTCCACCCACCATGGTCATGACAGACTCAAGATGCTTTATCTCGTCCTCTGGAATTGTGAAGAAATCACTCGTCAATACTGCTAAATCAGCCAATTTTCCAGGCTCAATGGCTCCTTTGCGGTCTTCTTCCCCGGAGAACCAGGCACTACCCAAGGTATAGAGTCGAAGTGCTTCCGTTCTCGAACAAAGGTTGTTATGGTCGTATAGCTGGGTACCACCGACCGTTTTGCCTGTGACCAGCCAATAGAGTGATACAAAGGGATTAAAAGACGCTACTCGTGTCGCATCTGTGCCTGCACCAACGGGAACACCCATATCCAGAATTTTTTGTACAGGGGGAGTTGTTCGTGTAGCTTCGGCACCATAACGCTGAATAAAATATTCGCCCTGATAAGCCATCCGATGCTGGACTGCAATTCCCCCTTGCAACGCTCTGACGCGTTCAATGTTTCGCTGATTGATGGTCTCCGCATGATCGAAAAACCAACGCAAACCGTCAAAGGGAATTTCTCGGTTCACGTCTTCAAACACATCGAGCATACGGCCAATGGATTCATTGTAGGTCGCATGAATGCGAAAGGGCCAACGATTCGCAACCAGAATCCGAACAACTTCCTTGAGTTCGGTCTCCATGGTCTCGGGCAAATCGGGTCTTGGCTGTAAAAAATCCTCAAAATCGGCTGCTGAAAATACCAGCATTTCCCCTGCCCCGTTCATTCGAAAAAAGTCGTCACCGTCTCCTGGCTGAGTCATCCGAACCCATTTGGCAAAGTCGTCTTTTTCCTGCTTGGGGCGCTGCGTAAACAGGTTATACCCAATGCGTACGGTTAATTGCCCAGCTTGATGCAAATGTTGAATTATTTCATAGTCTTCGGGGTAATTCTGGAAACCGCCACCGGCATCAATACAACTGGTGACGCCCAACCGGTTCAACTCTTTCATGAAGTGCCTGGTGGAATTGATCTGATCTTCCGGAGAGAGTTTGGGGCCCTTAGCCAGTGTGGAATACAAAATCAATGCGTTGGGCTTGGCAATAAGCAGGCCAGTAGGATTGCCCTGGCCATCGCGCTGAATTTCCCCCCCTGGTGGATCGGGTGTCTCTTTAGTGTAGCCCAACACTCTTAATGCCGTCTGGTTGAGCAAAGCACGATCGTATAGATGCAAAATAAAGACCGGTGTATCTGGCGCGGCGTGGTTGATCTCATCCAGGGTGGGCATACGACGTTCTTGAAATTGAAACTCAGACCAGCCACCTACAACCCGAACCCATTGAGGAGCAGGGGTCCGTTCAGCTTGTTTACGAAGCATGCTCAGGGCATCTGCCAAAGAGGGAACCCCATCCCAGCGCAGCTCCATATTATAGTTCAAGCCACCTCGTATCAGATGCAAGTGTGAGTCATTTAACCCCGGAATCACAGTATGGCCTTTTAAATCAATAACCATGGTTTCGGGACCTTGAAACGCAAGGACCTCTGCCTCTGACCCGACAGCCAAAAACCGTTCGTCGGCAATGGCAACAGCGGATACAAAAGTATTGTTTCGATCAAGTGTGGCAATACGCCCATTCACCAGAATGGTTTTCGCTGTCGGATTGGTCATGGCAGTCATCCTTATTCGATTCGAATTTTAGACTCGATGTGTTGGTATATTTTTAATGAACCAAGCTGGCTTCTTTATGGACCAAGCGCGGCGGTTGGCCATGAACCATGGTGTAGGCATAGTCCACACCCATACCATAAGCGCCAGAATGCTGGCTAACAATGTCTATTACAGCGTTATAGGTTTCTTTCTTAGCCCAGTCACGTTGGAACTCAAGCAGTACTTGCTGCCAAGTTACAGGTACAGCTCCGGCTTGAACCATGCGGGTGATGGCAGTATCATGAGCCACTTGAGAGGTTCCACCAGAGGCGTCCACAACAATGTAAACCTCATAACCATCTTCAATGGCTTGAATGGTTGGAAATGCTAAACAGACTTCAGTCCACAGGGCAGCCATAACCAGCTTTTTCCGACCGGCTTTCTCAACTGCGGCTTTAAAATTAACATCTTCCCATGAATTCATACTGCTCCGCTCGATAGGTTCCTGGCCAGGAAAGACATCCAGTAATTCAGGCCACATGTAGCCACTGAACGCTTTTGTTTCAACCGTCGTCAAAATAGTCGGGACGTTAAATACCTTGGCAGACTTGGCTAAAGCGATGGTATTGTTTTTCAACGTCTGACGATCGATATTCGCCACACCAAAAGCCATTTGAGGCTGATGATCGATAAAAATGACCGTACAATTCTCTGGGGTCAGTAACCCGTGAACGTTGGGCTGGGACATGGATTCCGTCTCCTTTAATCAATTTACCGTTAACGTTGGGCCTGGAATTGTTGTTCAAATGTACCAAGGTATTGGAATTACCTCGAAACAAGACTTCTCACTGTATCACACCTCATATTCTTTTAAAATAAAGCGTTTCAATATTGCTATTCTTGATACAAAGATACTTTATATAAAGATAATTGTGTTATACTACCAAAACAAAGGAAATCATCCACAATTAACATCTCAGAAGGAAAATCGCCATGGCTCAGGAGAATACAACAGGGGTTCATGTGTGGCTGATTATGATGAAAGCCTACCAAGTTATGCAGAAACATGCCGAAAAAAGCATTCAATCCACCGGATTGTGCTATTCGGACTTTACCGCCTTGGAAGTGCTCTTCCACAAAGGGCCCTTACCCATTCATGCCATTGGTGAAAAAATTCTGTTAACCAGCGGTTCGCTGACTGCGGCCGTGGATAGACTGGAAAAACGAGGCTTCGTTGAGCGTCGTGCTGAGTCCGGTGATCGACGAGTACGTATCATTCATCTAACACCCTCTGGGAAAAAATTCATTGAAACGATCTTTAATCAACATGCAATAGATATGGAAATGGCTACAACAAGCCTTACTAAGACAGAGCGTAGCACGTTGATGAAATTGCTCAAAAAGCTGGGCAAGGATGCTGCTCAAAAACTGAAAGAGTAGCGACAATAGTCCCATCAAACGGCTTGAGTCAGACAATTGGTATCAGTACAAAATGCCAGCCTTTTTTAGTAAAGGCTGGCATTTCTTTGCTGTCTTTGGCCCCGATTATGCCCTCAGGTTAAACAGGAGGACTTGTGAGTGATTTTCAAGCCCTTCGACAACCAGGGTCTCTGCGGGATGAGAAAGACCGATCCCACCTCCAGCTTCAACCAGTTGGCCATTGATGTTGACGGTTCCCGTGGCCACATGAAGCCATACTTTACGGCCCGACGGAATATCATAATTTACGCTCTGGCCCGCATCCAGGATCGACGCGTACAGTTCGACATCTTGATGAATAGTAATGGATCCGTTCGCACCATTTCGAGAGCCAACCAAACGCCATTGACCTTGTTTCTCAGCATCGGAAAAAGAACGTTGTTCGTACTCAGGCTGAAGATCATTCGACTCGGGAATGATCCAGATCTGCAGAAAATGCACCGGTTCGGTCTCAGATGGGTTGAACTCGCTATGCCGAACCCCCGTCCCTGCACTCATGCGCTGAACATCGCCAGGCTGAATCACCGAGCCTGTACCAAGGCTATCTTTATGCTCAAGTTGACCGCTTAAGACAATGGAGACAATCTCCATATCCCGATGCCCATGTGTCCCAAAGCCGCCTTTGGGAGCAACCGTGTCATCGTTAATGACCCGCAGATCACCAAACCCCATATAGCGCGGATCGTAATAGTCCCCAAAGGAGAATGTATGGTAGCTGTCTAACCAGCTGATTCGAGTTCGCCCACGCTCTTGGGCAGGACGAGAAATTTGTTTCGGTGTAGTGGTAGTCATCATCAATGCCTCCTTGTATGTTGTGATAGTTAACTTTGAATCGGAGCTGTTGTGTTTTTTGTTGTACTGGCATTTCTGATTTGATTCTTGACCAGGAGATAGTCCAAGGAGAATTTTCCAGGGCTACTCAAGAGCAGGAGCAACGATGCAGCCAGATACACGAGCGCTAGTTCGTAAGTCGGCCCTTCGCCACTATTGACAAAGGGGTGCCCGCTCGGCACATGGACAAGGAACAAGGCCCCAAGCATGGTGCCAATCAGACCTAAAGAGGCTAACGGCGTCAGTAAGCCTAAAAGCAAGGCAATCCCGCCGCCAAACTCTGAAAATGCCGCCAAAGCTTGAACAATCCCAGGTATGGGACCATCTCCCATCCAGGTAAAGGCGTTTTGCATCTTTGGCAGACCATGCAGAATAAAGGCACTTCCAACAACCAGTCGAAAGGCCAGAAGCCCCAGAGATGGCAATGGCTTTTCCTGAAAATAACTGGATATAGATAAACTCATTCGGATACTCCTTCTTAATACTCATGTCGCTTCAACGTTTTACTCGACATATTTATCTTGATATCAAGATACTTTATTTCGAATATTTTTTCAACCCCTATTCCTAAAATAAGCCTTAAACCTTGTTCAAACATAACGTAAACGTATCGAACGCGACACTTGTTATAGCCCTGATAGGGGTTCCACAATCGGTCGACCGGAAGGATATTTGTGCTATAAGTGTTCAAGAGTAACAGGTGTAATGGAAGCCCTACTGAAGAATTCGTAATCTCCCGGGTTAGCTTGCTTTCATCTTTAGCATTTACAAATGGGGTGGTTGAGGCCAAATAATCCACGTCTAACTTAGAAAGGAAGTATCTGATGACACAGAAAGATGGGGAAAATAGAACAACATCTGATCCGACAGATCCGTATTCTCGCCATACCGAGATATTTCCTGTTCTCAGTAACGAGCAGATTTTACGATGTAAGCCCTTTGGTACCACCGAAACGGTTAAACAAGGGACCGTTCTCTTCGAACGCGGCGACAGAAGTGTCGATTTCTTTATTATTCTTGAAGGCAACATCGAGATCTATGAGCACAAACGACTTGGACTCAACATTGTAACGGTTCATGGCAAGCACCAGTTCACGGGAGAGCTTGATTTGTTTAACGATCGACAAATTCTTGTGGGCGGTCGGATGGGGGTAGACGGAAAAGTCATTCGGATGAGCAGCGAACAATTCCAAAAATTCATGATTGCCGAGCCTGAAATTGCCGATATCGTGATGAAAGCGTTTATTTTGCGGCGCATGGGCCTAATTACCCATAATCAAGCTTCTGTCTCATTGATAACCACTCAAGAGTCGCCAGACTCACTTCGAATTGAGCGCTTCTTGAAGCGCAATGGGTATCCCATTGAAGTTCTGAATTATGATCTCGCCCGTGAGACCCATACCTGTCTTTCGGAATTAGGAATTTCCAAGGAGCAATTGCCTGCTGTATTTATTCACCAAGGTGAACAGCTGTTGCATAGACCCTCTAACCAGGAATTAGCTGAGACACTCGGGCTCGTTGAACGTATAGAACCCGAGAGGATATATGACTTGGCGATTGTCGGAGGCGGGCCAGCAGGCTTGTCAGCTGCCGTATATGCGGCCTCCGAAGGGCTGGATGTTGTCCTTTTGGAAGCGGAAGCCCCCGGCGGACAGGCTGGAACAAGTTCTAAAATAGAAAACTACCTCGGATTTCCAACCGGGGTATCCGGTCAGGAGCTTGCTGATCGCGCTCAAGTTCAGGCACAGAAATTTGGTGCGCGTATTGTTCTTCCCAATGAAATCACACACATCCATTGTGAAAAAAGACCTTTTAAACTTGCCACTGAGAACGGCCTATCATTTTCCGCCAGAGCCATTGTCATTGCTTCTGGAGCTTGTTACCGACGTCTTCAATTTAATCATTCCTTTGACAATGCTGGAGTATATTATGCGGCCACCGCAATGGAAAGCAATCTTTGCAAGCATGAGGAAATTATTATTGTCGGTGGAGGCAACTCTGCCGGGCAAGCCGCCATCTTCCTATCCGGCCAGGCACGGCACGTCCATATGTTGATCCGCTCCAATAGCCTTTCTGCGAGTATGTCAGACTATTTAATCAACCGGATTAACTCAGCTCAAAATATTACTCTGCATAAAAATACTGAAATTATCAGCCTCAACGGAACTCGGCATTTACAGGAAGTCACCTGGCAAAATCGAGAAACCGGGGAAACGGAAACTCACCCCATTAAACATGTATTCCTGATGTTAGGTGCCATGCCCAACACAAAATGGCTCAGAGGCTGCCTTGCCCTGGACGAAAAAGGATTTATTATGACCGGTACAGATTTAATGGAATACCAAGGCTGGCAACAAGAACGATACCCGATGATGCTAGAAACCAGCGTACCCGGCATATTTGCAGCTGGCGACGTTCGGTCTGGCTCCATTAAACGAGTAGCATCAGCCGTAGGCGAAGGCGCCATGGCCATCAGCCAAGTCCATCAATACCTCAGCCTTGAAATGAAAGAACTTGCAAAAGTTTAGTTTCCTCTCCTCAGATACGATGGAATACTGTTCCAAATAGCAATAAGGAGATTTATCGATGACCACATGCACACATCTAAGTGAAATTCAGACTGTCAAACCCAGTGCTCCAGGGTGTCAGGAATGCCTAGCGACAGGAAGTGAGTGGGTGCACCTTAGAGAGTGTTTGTCCTGTGGCCACGTTGGCTGTTGTGACTCTTCACCCAATCGCCATGCCACAGCCCATTTTCACCAAACAAAGCATCCGATTATGCAATCGTTTGAACCGGGTGAAGATTGGCGCTGGTGTTATATTGACAACGATTTTGTCTAAACCGACTGAGGCAAAGCAGCTTGCTGATCTCGAGCCATTCGTTCCAAACGGCTTTCAATTTGTTCATCCGAATAAAGCAAATGACGCATTAGTTTGGATGTAATCTCTCGGGAGGTATTGTGGTCTTTAAGTAAGGTATTTTCAACCTTCCTATCGAGAACCTGCTGGTAATGCTTATCATCATACGTCACCGTATAAACCGGGATTGTCGTATTCATGTGTTTTAATGCATCGATAAGATAGAGTGAAACGTCCAAGTCTTCAAGCAAAATAATGACTGCCGTGGCATCACCAACACTAACCGCCGTCGCCGTCTTGGGACGATTCATATCGGCATACCCAACCTGAAACCCCTTGCTACGTGCAAGGGCAATCCGATCCCGATCGCCATCATAAGCAATATAATCAATCCCCTCAGCTTCGAGGACTTTTGCAATTTCCTGACCAATCTCATTAAAGCCGGTAATAATAACCTTAGGGGCATCCGGATTATACGTACTTTGAACTTCTTCAACCCGCCCTTGCTCAATACGTTGGCTTAAAATGCGCCCCATCCATGATAAAGCAGGTGTTAAGGCCAAACTTAGCCCAACACAAACCTGCAATAACTGCCCTAATTCCCCTGTCAGAAGCCCTTGGGCTGTAGCAAGAGCAAGCAGAACAAATGCAAACTCACTTCCCTGGGCTAACAATAACCCCAGTCGTATAGAAAAACCCTGGCAATACCGTGATAATCTTGCAATAGCCCAAAGGGTAATCGATTTAACGATCAGTAACCCTGCCAATAGACCGACAACGGTGCCACTATGTTGCAAAGCCAAAGGCCAGTTGAGAGACATACCAACGGTAACGAAAAACAAACCTAAGAGAAGTCCACGAAAAGGATAAATTTCAGTTTTCACCAGATAACAAAAATCGCTCTCGGATAACGCCAATCCCGCCAGAAAGGCACCAAGTGGCAGAGACAACCCGAGCTGGCTGACCAACCAAGCGGTGAGTAGGACAAAAAGCAGGGCTGATGCGGTGAAGACCTCACTGTTTTTAGTTGACGTGATCCACTCGAAGATGGGCCTTAAGAGAAAACGTCCTACGACCATTACGGCCAACAATGCGCCCAATGCTTTCAATAACGCTAGGCTCAATAGGGGCATAAGGTTTGTGGCCGATTGCGCCAAATTTGGCAATAAAATCAGGAGAAAAACAACGAAAATATCCTGCGCAATCAAGACCGCTAGGGTTGAACGAGCCAATGGCGTGCTTTGTTCCCTGGATTCCTTCAACGCCTGCATGACAATAGCCGTTGAAGATAAACTCAAGCCACAGCCAATTACAAATGCCGTTGTAATATCTCCGAGAAACCAATAAGCTATCAGCCCAATCACCGATGCTGTCCCAAAAATCTGTGTCGGTCCCAACCCCAAGAAATCTCGTCGAGATTCCCAAAGCGTTCTAAACGATAAGTGGAGCCCGATATCGAAAAGTAAAAAAGCCACTCCCACTTCAGCCAGCGACTCAACAGAAGACGTATAGGGTATCCACCCAATTCCATAGGGGCCCAGAACCAGTCCAGCCAAAAAGTACCCGATGATCGGACTGAGTTTGAGCTTTTGAGCCAATGAAACCCCAAGAATTCCAGACGCCAATAAAATAAGTATAGGTTGCAAATAGTCAGAATGGTTCATAACCCAAGTATTATAATATAATCCCAGCGCGAGCTTCGACTAAAAATAAAATCAAGGTCTTCTTAGATTTTCAATCGAACTCTCAGCCACGCAACCGAGCTTTATGTAAAATCGAGCCAATGTCAGATTGCAAAAAGACATTTATTTTTTAAGCGTTGTATTTGAATATACCAGTGGGATTCGGCCCCAGCAGCTAAACTCTTAATATTCGGATGCTTTGAAACTGACACAGTTGAGATAGACAATTAGACCTGTGAACAACATCAGATGCCCTTCTTTGGTATCGACTGGGTTCTGATGCCATTCATTTCGGTCGCTAGCATGCCCCTCTCAGACTTTCTGCACGCTTGAGGGATAATTGGATGTGACACAACGGTTGATACTCTGGAGATCGAATGATGACATCAAATTGGAAAACAGCTTTGGTTACGGGAGCTAACCGTGGGATTGGGCTTGCGATTGCTACCGGATTAGCTGCCCGAGGGGATATAAAAGTCCTTCTTGGCAGCAGGGATTATGAAAGCGGTGTAACGGCTACAGGAACGATTCCTTATTCAACAGTGACACCGGTGCATTTGGCGTTAGAAAATAAGGCCACATTAAACCAACAGCTTGAAACGATTTTGGCAGATCATGGCCCTATTGACATTCTGGTGAATAACGCAGGCGTCCTGACCCCGGGGAATGTCCTGGATGCATCGGAATCAGGGTTTTCCGAGTCAATGCGCATCAACTTTGAGGCCCCCCTCGAGCTCATTCGACGGCTGGTTCCAGATATGATTCAACGAGGCTATGGACGCATTGTCAATGTTTCCTCGGGCTGGGGATCCTTTGGGGAAGGGTTGTCAGGGCCTGCCGCTTATTCAATAAGCAAGGCAGCGATGAACGCCTTAACCCTCAGCCTTTCCCAATCCGTTCCCAAAACCGTCAAAGTCAATGCCATGTGCCCAGGATGGGTCAGGACCAGAATGGGCGGTCAGGCCGCAGATCGCTCACCAGAACAGGGAGCCGATACGGCAATCTGGCTTGCCACATTGCCTGACAACGGACCTAGCGGGGGCTTTTTCCGAGACAGGAAGCCTATTGAATGGTAAGCCGTAGTCTTACAGCTACCAAGAGTTATTATTAACACTCCACCAAACCTGAACTGCATTTATTCGATCAACACAAACTGATCCTGGTCTATTCCTATACCCTCCGATGAAACGGGTGAAAGGGGTAATTTGACCTCGAAAGTTGTGCCAACACCTTCCGTGCTATGAACCAGGATGACACCACCATGCAGCTCAACCAAATCCTTTGTCAAGGATAGGCCTAACCCTGTTCCTTCTTGTCGGCGGGACATGGAACTGTCCACTTGATAAAATTTGTGAAATAATTCGGGCAACTTTGATTGCGGAATTCCGATACCTGTATCCCACACAGAAACTGTGAGCCATTGTTCTTCGTTTCGGATCTGTACAACCACATCACCATGGGGCTTATTAAACTTGATAGCATTATTAATGAGATTCACTAAAATCTGCTTGAACCGATATTCATCGACATAGATCCGGCCGATAGCCGGTTGCAGATTAAATGTCAAAGCAACGTTTTTCTTACTTGCCAATGTCATCATCATGGACTGAATATCGGCAATAACAGGCTCAAGATCAATCCAATCAGGCATAATCTGCATCTTACCCGCTTCTATTTTCGACACATCCAGAAGGTCATTGATAACGGCCAGCAAATGCTGACCACTGGCCCCAACATTATGGAGATATTTTGCCTGCTTTTCTGTAACAGGACCCGCCAACCCCATCTCCATCATCTTTGAATAACTTAGAACGGCATTGAGAGGTGTTCTAAGTTCATGACTCATCATGGCTAAAAATTCGCTTTTCTTCTGATTGGCAATTTCCGCCATTTCTCGAGCTAAAAGGAGCTCTGCCTCCGTCTGCTTTTGCTCGGTAATATCGGCACAACTCCCAATAAAACCTAGAAATTCACCTTGCGGCGTAAAACGAGGAACTCCTACAACCAATAACCAACGCACAGCGTGATTAACGTCATAGACCCTGACTTCTGTTTTAAACGATTGTTTTGTCCGAAAGGCATCTTCACAGATTTTAAGATAGCTCTTTCGATCATCAATATGAACTAAATCCATCCATCGGTTTCCTAAAGCCTCTTCGGGACTCAGGCCGAATAAGGATAGGTAAGAGGCATTCACATATTCATTTTCATTTTGTGCATTGGTCATCCAGATAATCACAGGTGCTGACTCCGCAAGCATTCGAAAACGTGCTTCACTTTCAGCCAATGCATGCTGGGCCCGAAGTCGCTCTGTCAAATCCGTATGTAAGCCTGACATCCGGACTGGCAGACCTTGCTCATCCTTGATTACTTTACCCCGAGACCAAACCGTGACATAGGACTGTGTTTTCTTGTTCAGTAAGCGAAATTCAATATCATAAGCCGCACTGGTTTCCATATGTGCCAGTACGGCATCCACCACGCGGGGCTGGTCCTCCGGATGAATCAGCGAAAAGAAATAATCAATTGAAAAGTCCTCTTCCTCCAAACCAATCATGTCACGATATCGTGCATTGGAATAAACAACATTGTTCCCCATATCCCAGTCCCAGATACCATCATTGGATCCCTCAAGAATAAGACGGTATCGCTCTTCAGACTCTTTTAAGGCACGCTCATATTGCTTTTGTTCAGTAATATCAAAACAGGCACCGGTTAAGTAGACGGGTGTCTCGTCATCATCGCGGCGAACAGCACCCTTATCCAAAATCCAGCGAACTTGGCCATCCGGACGTATAATTCGGTATTCCAGGTTGAATTGGCAGTAGTCAGGTTGCTTGCACCGCTCAATCTCTGCCTTGACTGCATCCAACTCATCTTCATGAATTAATTCATAAAAACTTTGAAGTCCCCTAGGACCACTTTCATCAACCCCAAAAAGTTGGTACAGACTACTGTCCCAAACAACATCACCCGTTTGCATATTCCATCGATATGTGCCCATCCCAGCCACATCAATGGCAGCTTGAAGCCGATCCCGACTATCAATCAAATCTTGTTCCGCCTTCTTTTGCTGCGTTATATCGGCAACCAAGACAAAGAAGCCTTCAACAGAATTGTCCGACGAAAATTTAGGAATATAATCAGCGTGAATGGTTCTCGTTCCACCCATATGATAGGGTGTGGTCAATTCAAAAGAGACGGTTTCTCCTTGGAGCGCACGAACCATATAGGGCTTTAAGCCTTCCATGGCTTTTTCACCGAGAACTTCGTAGACCGATTTCCCTAGGATCTGATTAACGGAATATCCAAACCAAACCTCATATGCCTTGTTAGCAAATTGATAACACAAGTTCTTATCAATAAAAGAAATGAGAACCGGCAACGCATCTGTTATCAGACGAAGCTGCTCCTCACTGTCCTCTAATGAGGCCTCTGCCCGCTTTTGATTGGTAATATCTAAAATATAAGCAACCCCAGCCTGTTTGCTTTGGTGGTAATACGCAACAGACAATTGAATATCAATCCGACGTCCATCTTTCGTAATGTACTGCTTTTCGTAGGGCTCGCACTTGCCGTAGGATTCCATTTGAATAAATGCCCTTTCATCCAGATAGGCGTATTCCGGGGGGGTCATTTCTCGCCAATTAATGCGTCCCTGCTCCAGTTCTTCACGGCTATACCCTACCATGTCCAAAAACGCATCATTGGCATCGGTAATTTCGCCCGCTTTATTCCAGAACACAAACCCCAAAATACCAACTTCCACGACCTGTCGAAATCGTGCCTCAGCCTGGCGTTCACACTGCAATGAAAACAGAGACTGCTCATAAAAATAAATGGCCATCATAATCACCGTTACAACCAGCGTGAACAATCCAATCGCTGAAAACTCATCGTTTAAGTATATTGACGTCAGCTCACCTAAATTCGCCTGGAAAGAAGTGTTAATAACGGAATGAAGCCTTAAAATATCCATAAAGCCATCTATCATTAGAAATCCACCAATAACCAGTGCTCCCAATGACAGCCATCGCACCAGATTTACAGAAGAAAATAACGGAGAGAAAAGACCACGGCTAGGAATTGTATCAATCAGAAGTATCAAGCTAAAGAGCAAGTATCCCAGTGAGGACGGTATGCTCATGTAAGAGGCGTAGAGCATAGGAATATCATTAATGTGACCAAGAAGGGCGAAGGAGTGAATACATAATAGGAGTAGGGCCGGGATGCCAACTCCAAATACTTGAACCAGATAAACGCGCCCAAAATAGCGACACGTTAGAGCGATACAGCTCAAAACTAAACTAATTGCACCGATAAGTGTCATTCCCCACCAGGTCATTCGCTGTGTCAGTAAAAGTTCCAAATGAAACCCAACTTGCATCATCAGTGCGGTTAAAAAGTAGAGTCCAATCGACCAAGTGACTACTAATGAGCCAATCTGCAAACAAGCTTGTCTGCAAGGAGTTTGAGCTCGAGGTATTGTCAGAATCAAAAGGCCGGTAATGCTTAGCGAAACAAGGGCATAGGCAGTGGGTAACAGAATAGGAGTACTTGTCCCCAAACTGCGTAAGTTAGGAATATCAAAATAATGCCCAATCAGACCCAAAAACCCAATAGCAAGAACCAGACCAAGTAAAACCCGATTCAGTAATAAGATGTTCTCCTTCTGAAATGCAGATAGCATCGCCACTGAGGATGTCGTCCTGAGAGCTTGGGTCGTTTGTGCAACAGGCGAACTGTCCTGCCTTAACCCAAACTGATTGGCGTTCTCCCCAATTGATTCTCTATGCTTGTTCAATACTGACTTCACTGATCAGCCTGTTCTCATGGGTTTTGTATGGGTTTATTTAATCTACTAAGCCTAAAGCTTTTAACTGCTTAGGATATAACAACCTTCCCTCTTATGGAGCCGAAATGAAAACAGTTCATTCTGCAACAAACCTAGCCAGCCAGGTATTAGCCAGTTGGGTATTTTGTTTTTTACGCCTAAAGCCTGATCACATAAACACAAGAAAATAAATAATCAGAATTACAAATCCAGTTCTCACTCATCAGCTATTTTCTGTTCCAGCGTCCCGTGCTTTGAGCTAAGACTTATCGAAAACATGCACATATAACCCTTGAGGCGTTTTTCATACAGTATCCTCTAGATTGTCTTCTTCCTGAATATGGATTCTGCCTATATTATGATATACCGTTCTATGCCATGGCCCATTGGCCGTGATGTTCGCAACACACCATTCTTGAAATTTTCTTCACAACAGCCCTCCTCATCCTCTTCGGAATTCACCAGAGCTATGGCTTTACCACGTGGCACTTATTACACTCCCAAAACCACACGCATGCGGCACGAAGAAGTTATTATGATCGGCATGGATCAAACGGCTATCACAAATGCCACCAGCGAAGTTCCAATTATCGGGACCAGAAGCTTGAACCCTTGCTACGCCATTATTCTATTCAATCGCACTACCCGAACTGCAATCATGCGTCATCAACCCAGCCCCCCACCAGAAACATTCAATACCTTGATGACATTGGTCCGCAAGGACCCCCGAGATAGAGTTGAAGTTCATCTTATTGGAGGCACCCCCAGCGATGATCCCGACCTGAATGAGCGAGCAAAAGACAACACGGATCGACTCAACACTCTATATAACTTGGTTACGGCCATTGACAACACAAATAATACCGTTCTTAAGACCTGTGATTGCTATGACAAGCCGAAACCGATTGCTGTCGCCATCGATAGCAGAAATGGGCGCCTTATTCGAGGCTCAGATTTTTTCATTACACCTGAAGAAGGTGATAAAACCTTTGACTGTTTTCAAGATTACGGCTACATTAGCGATACTGTCGAAGTCTTTGACGGTACCATTCCCGAATATTAACTCTTTTCAAGCCTTCGAACTGATATTTCCTTATTAGGGTCGCTATTACAAGGTAACATTCCTTAACCAATTCGTTGGTTCATGGCAATTTCAAAGATTTCCATTGTTTATATATATTATATACAAGCTCCGCTTTGGCGATGCCTCAGGTAGGTCTTTGAAGGGTTCAATTGTGATTAGCACCAAAGATCTTCTCCTATTTTCCGCAATTCAAAATTTCTCTCGTTCGTCACGAGGGGGAATCTATCGTGGGGTAGATGACTCAGGCTCATCTTCAAACAATCCATTCACAACCCTCATCTTCTTGTCGTTTTTAAAGAAATCCAAATCCACCCCAGTCAGTACAAGCCCCTTTGGCTCGCTCAATCTCCCCTTGAGCAGTGGTGGAAACACGCTCATCATTGGCGGTAATGGCGGGTTGAATTTAGGAGGATACGGCTACTGGAATGGCTACGGCCTACCAAGCCAACCCCCAGGCGTGTGCTCCCAACCCGTGTATCCATCCCCTTGCAACACGGTTTGTCTCCCACCGCAACCTACACCGTTGCCAAGCCCATCACCCACGCCACTGCCACTCCCCACACCAACTCCAGTGCCAGCTCCAGTACCAGTCCCAACACCCGCTCCCACACCAACTCCAACGCCTGCCACACCCGTTGACCCTTCATCGATACTGGATTTTGCCCCCGTGCTGGTTGGCCGTCAGGCCAATAACAATTTGAATTACACCAATATCGATTCCACCTTTAACTCGAGTGAGAGCACCCTCAGTAAGACCTACGCTCTCAGCAATTCGCCCTGGGGCGCCAACTACCGTTCTCCTTATATGTATCAGGCCTATCAAGAGCAAGTCGATTTCTATGCAATGATGGGCCGTAATTTCGACCAAATTGATACCAATCGCGACGGACTGGCATCGGCTTCAGAAATCATGGCACTCGCTGCGAGATCTGGAAATACAACCAGTATTGAGGCTTCGGACTTTACCCCCGGAACAGCGCCTGCGGATATGACGCCTGTTCCCGTAGGTATTCATGCCCAAACCGGCGCCATTTTATTTAATGCTACAGCTAATCTTCAAGGAGGTTCATTAGCACCGACACCGAGCCTCAATAAAGCGTACTTTGAAAATCGAAGCCAAGACATCTTACTCTGGCAAAACTATAATAAATTTCTCTATAGTATCGGAGTCACGTTTGATCACTGGGATACCAATCGAGACGGCAGGTTAAGCAAAGCCGAGCTGGATGCTGTTGCAGCCCGCTCAGGTGATCCAACCCGCATTGAAAAATCAGACTTGTTGGGTGCTTCAACGACTCAAACGAACAATACCGGATTCATCCAGTTCAACCCTGCTAACGTTGGCACCGATCAATTTGGCCAAGTGCAAATTAGCGGTATTTCTCTCGGTGCCAACCAACTGACCACAACGCTGATTGGCCAGTATAATGCAACCCCCTGGCAAGAGAGTCAAAATATCACCAACATGTACAGCACTCTCTTCCAGAATTTTAGCCAAGTGGATACCAATAACGACGGTGTTCTCAGCAGAGCAGAACTCTCAGCCTTTACCGCCAAGTCTGGGGACACAACCAAGTTGGAGGTCACAGATTTTACCCCCGGTACTGTAACGCAGACATTTACCGGTGTTACCATAAGTTCGAGCAATGATGGGCTTATTTCAATTAATGGCGCCCCTATGTTCGGAACGGACTTCCAGATAACCCGCACAAATCTTCAACAGCGCCTAAGCGAGTCTGAAAACGGGACCAACTTCAGAAAAATCATGTATAACCTGGGACAAGTAACAAACCGAGTGGATACAAACGGTGATGGCACGCTCAGCCTTGCTGAACTGAACGCCTTTAAAGCCAGAGCCGGAGATATCACCAAACTGGATTTTGCAGACTTTGCCTGATTCAGACCGGCATTGCGGTTATAAATAATTACCCAATGTAACGCGTCTAAAACTATATATTTGACAGCAGCTATACTTTTTCATACAATCAACCGGTTGGGAATTTTATGTGATAGGACGTTTATGCCGTTCCCCATGAGCCGGCATAACACTAGGTATGGGAGATAATACAATGAAGCTAACCCCGATTCGCTTTGGGGCCATTGCGGTGACCAATGCAACGGTTTCGAGACAGCAAACTTCACTGGTTACTTTGGGACGTAATACCCAGGCAAATGCAAAGGCCAGCAAAGAGACGAAAATTCAAGTAACTTTGAAAGCATCTGAGGACAAGGATCTGGTGTTTAAAACCATCCCTGGCCTACAACCAGGTGCATTAAGAGAGGAACCCATCACGTTAACCTTTTTTCAAAAAGACGGTTCACTTTCTGTCCAATCCACCTTCAAGGAAGACAAAAAAGCTGTTGTAGGTCAGGAAATTGTCGGCTATAAAGATGTTTTCAAAGGTTATGAAACAGTACAAGCGGGCTTACCCGCTTGCTGGGAAGGCCCTGTTCCTGAACCCTACGAGCAGCCGGTCTATGAGCGAGAGCCAATCTATGGGCCAAAGATGGGAATTCAACGACAAGACAGCCACAAGACAATTGCTCTGGATACTCCTGAAGCATTCCAAGATTTACTGACGCTAACCGAGCAGATTCCGCTGGATAAATCCATCAAGGGTCCCATTAAAAAGTTACTTTCTCATACATTCAAGGCTTTTGCCGATCAGAAAGCCAAAGCACTGGAAGCCGAACTGGCTGCACTGGGAGAAAGTAAAGCGGGTGCGCTGGAAAAATTGAAGCAGGATAAGGCCAGGGAATTAGCAGAACAAACTCGTCAGCTCACAGAAAGCCATGACACAAAGACAAAAAGCCTGAGCAGCACACAGGAACTCTTAGCTGCACTCAAAAAGAAACTGCTTCGTTGATTCTGATTGCATCTTTTTAAATTAAAACCAGTATCGGGTAGACATGACAGAATCCCTCCTGATTCGACGTCATGTCTGCCTCAGATTCTGAAAAAGCGATACCGACCTAGAACAGAACTCTTAGGCTGTCTGAAGATTCCGACCCGGTTTCAACCGTCTGACTGCGGCTGATAGGGATGCATAATCTTGCATCTTGTCATGGGCCAATAGCGACAAGAGCGAGTAGATACGCTTGTTGGTTGCATCCTTGCCACCCGGCAATGCCAGATCTTCGTCAATAAAAGTAATGTATCTGGGGTCTTCCAAGCGATCAGTCGTACCGGTCAGCGTCACCGCATGAATATCGCTTGGTGCCTTGGGATGAAGCATGAATTGGGCTGAACGCAAATAGTTGTATAGGTGCTCGGGAGACCTCTCCAGATCTTTTTGAATAAACTCAAAATATGTCTGCCCATGGCGAATTTCATCATCGGCAATGAGGGTAAATATGTCCTTCCCAACCGGCTCGTCCAGCCAATTGGCCATACTGCGATACCAATTCGCCAAACGGTGTTCGCTCAGAAAATGGATCATCAAAATGTTTTCTTTGCTGCTCGGTGGAATACTCATGCGAAGAGCCTGGAATTCGGCCTCCGGAATTTCGATACCCAGATGCGAAAGGTATTTCTTCAGCACCAGGCAATGCTTCATTTCCTCGTAATACCACACAGAAACATAGCAGGAAAAATCGATGTCATCGTAGAAATCCCGAATAAATGATTCTGCGGCAAATAACGACCCAATTTCCGTCTTACAGATATGGTGAATCAAATTGGTTTGCTCCTGGCTAATTCGTGTCGGATCAATTTGATCCCACTGAATATCTGTACCAAGATTCCATCGGACCTTTTCTAATTTATCAAAGAATTTCTCATACAGCATACGCTTTTCCCCGCTTCTCCTGTGGGTTGTTCGGATTGTTTTTAGGATTGCCAGGCTTATGAGAACGACCTTTGGCACCATTCTTAGACCGATGCCGATCGGGACGCCCGGTAGAATTTTGATTGGCTTGATTCCCTCCGAACGAGCGCCTGCGTCGACTGCCATTGGATGACTGTGGACGCGTCGGCACTTGCGACGGATCACCGTTGGCATTCATCAGATCTTGGTATTGTGTTGCAGAAACAAAGGTAAAGGCTTGCCCCGTCTTACCGGCACGACCCGTTCGTCCGATACGGTGCATGTAGTTTTCTGTATTTTCAGGCAAATCATAGTTAAATACGGCTTGCACATTCTGCACATCAATCCCCCGTGCCGCAACATCAGTCGCCACCAGGAAATGAAAGGCCCCACGACGGAAACGTCCCATCACTTTGTCTCGCTTCACCTGGGACATTCCTCCATGTAGGCCTTCAGCTCGATAGCCTGCAGATTTCAGGCTTTCAGCCAACTGATCCACTTGACGCTTGGTATTGCAAAATACTAAACCCAACTTGAACTGATGGGCATCAATCAATTTGGTCAGGGCCTCAAACTTGGTTCTCGAATTCACCTGGATATATTCCTGCTGAATTCGAGAGACATCTTCCTGCGGGGTTTCGATACGGATGTGTTCAGGATTGGTCTGGTACTGGCGTGTCAGCTCAATAATGGCCTTCGGCATCGTTGCAGAGAACAAGACCATTTGCCGCTCTTGTGGAATATGGCACAAGATTGATTCGATATCTTCACGAAAGCCCATATCCAGCATCTCATCAGCCTCATCCAAAACAACAGTCTGCACAGCACTGACGTTAATGGTATCACGCCATAAGTGATCAAGCATACGCCCCGGTGTGGCTACTATCACCTGAGGCCGACTCTGCAAGGCCAGAAGTTGTCTGTCCATAGGTTGGCCCCCGTAGACAGAGACAATAGAAATACCTTTTTTAAATTTGACCAGCTTACGAAACTCTTCGGTCACCTGGAGCGCCAGCTCACGAGTTGGACATAAAACCAGGGCTTGAGCCTCTCTGCGGGACACATCAAGGCGTTCAATAATCGGTATTGCAAACGCTGCAGTTTTACCAGTACCCGTCTGCGCCTGACCAATAATATCTTTGTTTTCCAGCAGGTGCGGAATCGCCTCTGCCTGAATAGGCGATGGGGCTGTAAATTTCATGGCCTCAAGGGCACGGTTCAATTCGGGACTGAGCCCCAATGATTCAAACGTTAACATACGTTCGTTCTCCAAATTATGTCATTACTGTCGAGAAATATGCGTTTCAAGTGCTCTTAAGACAGCAATGACAGGTTGGAAGGAACAGTATGTCTAAAAGAACTTGAAGTAAAGCGAGTATCCAAGTGGATACTCGCTTTTTCACAGAAATTATTCTGCAGGAACCTGGGCAGGTGCGCTACCTGATGCCCGGTTACCACCACCGCCGCCGCGGCTACGTCCGAAAGCTGGTTTCTTGCGATACTTTCGAGCGTTTTCTTTGTTTCGAAGCGCTTTTTCCTTTTTCTGATTATTTTTGGCCATCTACAACCCCCTAGTAAGAGGATTGGTAGCAATCCCGGCAATAGACAGGTTTGGCACCACTAGGTTGGAAAGGAACTTGGGTCTGCACACCGCAACCAGAGCAGACAGCGGGGTACATCTGACGCTGAGGGCGACCGCCGCCACCATAGCCACCGCCGTAGCCACCACGACCGCCACCACGGGCTTGCTTGGCAGCATCACGGCAAGGCTTGCACTTGCGTGGCTCTTGAAACCCTTTGGATTGATAAAACTCTTGTTCTTCAACGCTGAAGGTGAAGTCGCTACCACATGACGAGCATTGGATTTGCTTTTCGGTCAACATGTTCAATTGGAACCTCTTTATTTCGTATTGATGTTTGTCACATTTGGATCTTTAGTAGAGGCACCGTTTGAAATGAAGACAGAGACCTACAACTGAAAAATCGCTAACTTTATTATGGATCTTTTTCAATCATTTTACAATCCCCCACCCATTGGACCTCGAAATTTTCTTATCCGATCCCCCCTCAAGTGCGCTGTTGATGCGTACTTATTTTGTTACATTTTATTGCAACATTTAATCACCAAACATATCTATTAGCCATCCACCTATTCAATAAGACTCCTATATTACTCTCCGCTGAGCAATACCAAATTCATCCTTATCTCCCGCAAGCGTTGAGCTTTTCATACTGTTTCACTATAAACAGACCCATCTTTGTTGAGCTTACCCAACTCAACACTCCTCAACCGTCCTACTGAACATTATAATCCCCTGGAGAATAAGCGTTTTTTGTTTCCAGGTCTATACTAAACGTGAATTATGATTCGGAGGGTTTATCATATGCCAGAAAAATTTCACCGTATTGGACCTGTAACCGTATTAGGGCTTGGTATTGTACTGCTCAGTGCCTGTACAAGCATGCCTCAGAAAACATCAGAAAACGAACCTGCAAACACCTCCCAAGTCGGGAGTGAGGCCACAGAAAAATATGCAGAAAAGCCCGTAAGCGTTGAGCGCAATAAAACAACAGATCCGTACACGGGAACTACCAATGAAGAAAATTCTGTAGAGCGCCGCCCTATCGCTGACGACCAGTCGGTCTTGGACAAGCAACTCGATCGAAAAGAAAAGCAAAGCAACCCATAACAGACAACCAAAGTACATTCACAATTTCTAACCTCATCTAAGAGCCCTTTTACTCCATGTTCAGTATGTAGAAGATTAAGGAGGAAATCCCATGGATTGGAATAACCCAAGTCGCAAAACCGTCTCCGGTATTTTTAGCTCTGAAGCCAAAGTCCGATCTTTAATCGAAGATTTGGAAGACCGGGGTTATAGCAAGGATCAGATCAGCATGTTGATGTCCGACAAAACGCGTGATCGATTCCCCCAGCTTGAAAAGTCCTCAAAATTGCCTGAAGGAGCCGCAACAGGTGGATTATCGGGCGGATTGCTCGGCGCATTAATTGGTGGTCTGACAATGGCCGGAAGTGTCTTGGTTCCTGGAGCTGGACTTTTGATTGCCGGCCCTATCATTGGAGCATTAACAGGAGGAGCCATTGGGACAACAGCAGGAAGCCTCATTGGTGCCCTGATTGGGGCAGGCATTCCCGAACATGAAGCAAAACACTATGAAGACGCCCTCAAACAAGAAGGCAACGTGTTGCTCATTGCTCATGTGGATAAAGATGAAGTCTCTGAAGTCAAAAGTCTTTTCAAAACATATGGCGCAAAAGAGCTGGATGTCAAACGCGAAGATCCGGATGCGCGGCGTGAAACGGCCGGGTATTCGAAAGAAGATGAACCCGATGTTCGGAGTGGTCGGCAGCACTCTGGTTTCTCATCTGGAGAACTGGGGACAGAAGGTCGCTCGAATGTCCAACGTAAGTCGACTGAATATTATCGGGAAGACGAACCCTCGGTCCACCGAGAAACACGTCGGTACACTGAGGAAGATCCCAGTATTCATCGAGAAGGCTCCCGCTTCAAAACCGATCGATAATTGCGATTAAAGAACCCTCTACACCATCATCAGCCTCCGATTTCTATCGGAGGCTGACTTTTCTTTTGTCGTTCAACAAATTTGCCACACGTTTTCTTGCGGCTTGGATGAAAAATCGATTCAATCATTCCGTCTAAAACAATGCCATATCGGCTTTGATGAACACTGTCAGTCTAAGACTTTCTTATTTTTGGGAGAGACCAAACCTAAGAGTTGGTCATAAATACGTTGACTTAAGCCCTCTACTGCCGATTCAGGTGTTCCGGACTTAATTGTGTCTAAAACATTAATTGGCATCCCGATTGAAATACAAGCACGCCGAGGTATCTCTGTCATGAGCTTTTTTGCTGCTTGCGGATCATGAAGATTAACCAAAAGAAAGAGGGTTTCGGCAATTCGCTCCGGGGATGGCATCAAGCGAACATAGTTTGGATCATACTTGGCAATTGACAAGCAATCCTTAACTGCGGAAAGAAAGTTCATCAATTTCTTATGCTCAACAACGGAAGTTTCTGAACGATGCCACTTGGCATATATGGAACGCCTAACCATCGCACATCGTTCCAGTGGATCGTCTTTTCGGACGGCATCAACAGCAATGTTTAATGATTTCTCCAAGGGCTGTAGGGTTGCTTCAATACAAGCTCTTCTTAACTCCTGCAACGTAGCCGACTCTGGGAGCCGAATATTACTGCGAGCAAGTATTGCCTTTAAACTGGCACGAGCAACCCCCTCCAATTGCGTTAATTGCGAGACAGGTTCACCTGAGGCAGTAAAAACCCTTAATCTCTGGCACCATTGGTTTAGATGCCTATTAAGGACCTGAAAAGCATATGAAGGCGAATTAAACTTGAAGTTAATCCCCACAGGAAGAATAACAACACGATGATCGGGCTTCTCCTTAATGAGTCTTTTCGCTGCTTTAAGACTCAATTGAGCAACCCCTGAACGAATCGGCAATACGGACTCGGCCTGAAAACTTTGCATCCCTTCCGGAAAAATAAGTACCGGCGCTTCGCCTTTTTCAATAGCCTGAATAATCGCCTTAATCGCCTTTAAGTCATTTGCATCCCGGTGAATAGGCACAAATCCCAACCAACTTAGACACTGCTGAATCAGCGGCCTAAAAAACTGCCCCCAGGCATTAAACATGGCCAAATTTCCAACAACCTGAATGCGGCTGCTTGCCTGATTTAATACTGAAAACAGAGAAGCCACATCGCCAAAGCCCGGATGCGTGGGAGCAATAATTAAATGCGTTTTTGGGTCATTAACAAGGCCCTTCAGCGTATCCAAGTTTGAATGAGACACATCGGTAATGTTATGAACCAAGCGTCGAAAAATATTGGTGTTCAACCCATGTTGCACTGCCCAACCCATCAATATGCTTGGATAACTCTGGTAATCCTGAGCTGGAGATTCTGTAATTGGATCAGGCAAAAAATTACCATTCCCAAAGCGTAGACTTGGCTTTAAAACAATTGCATTCTGGCCCGAATGACCGGAGTTTCTATAAAACACGGAGATCATAGGTATGCACCATATCAAGTTTGCTTTTCAGCTGTATCCTCCGCAAGCGGAAAGTCAGCTTCAGCCTGACGAGCCATCTCTTCGTAGATTGGCATCAGTTCAGCTTGAATCTCACTGGCTTCGGCAGCAGAATAATGAGGACGTTGATTACCCATTAACGTGTGAATTCCCGATGATGACGCTATGGTCCTGTGATTTCCCACCAATTCACTATCTTGAACTTCCTGAGGATGAACCCAAAGATTCGGGTTTTTCAGAAACGGCCGCTTCCAATCCAACATTGACTCTTCGAATGGCAGCCCCATTCTCTCACAGAGCTTTTGGGTAATAGCCCTAGGATAAGTCTGAAGACGCTCCAGGGTTAATACGGCTGTTTTCGAGTTAAGTTCCTTACATTTCTTAACCATAGCAGCAGTATGGCGATAGGCGGCTTTAAAAAGCGCCAAATTACCGTTGGCAAAGTTGAATCGTTTCCAGGAATCCCATGTCTTCAACGGATCTCGAAAAATAAACAAAGGGTTGTCCTTCTTAACAGCGTCATCATTCGGAAATACGGGCATTTGACATTCTTCTGCATTTCGATGCCCAATGGCTTCTTTCACAACCACCACGGAATCTTCTGCTAAATTGGCTAGAAAAGGGTGAGAAGGCTGTGTGCCATAAACCTGGTCATAATCCAATTCTCCGGTAGCTCGCCACTTGCTTTTAATTGGTTGAAACAGGGCTTTTACCTGGGAATGATTTCCCAAGACATTCAAGAGTAATGTTGTGCCACTACGACACGGACCAATCACCGTCTGTACTTGTACCATAGCGTCTGTCTCACTTCTGTTATCTGGAGGGGAATTATTGTTTGTGTGACTTACGTTTTTCTGAGCATCAGGCTTCAATGGGCTTTCAACAAGGAGTTTAGAGCGAAGCGAGATTTCCTGTAAACTCGCCAAGGTATATCAGGGGTACTCCCGCCCACATGAAAACAACTCACAAAATTTTTGTGATACGCCATGCATTTTTCTTCCTGAATTGTCGAAGGGCTTGGCCCGAGAGGAGCGGGACATGTTATGATGATGCTCAGAGGCAGTCGGGTTGAGTCAAACGGGAGTCACCGTGAATATCATTTTCTTCTTATTGGTTACTATTGCCTTCTTGGTTGCAGCGTTTCATCAACTGTCATCTGGAATGACGGTCACCCCAAGCCCGATGGATGCAATGACCCAGGCTATTGTGGAAGCTGCAGGAACGGCTGTAGAGCTGGCCATCAGTTTGATTGGCATTACAGCCTTATTTTTAGGCTTGATGAAAATTGTAGAGGAAGCCGGCCTTCTCACCATTATTGCCCGCATCGTAAAACCTATCACTATTCGTCTGTTTCCCGATATCCCGGCAGAGCACCCGGCCATGGGGGCCATGATTATGAATCTGTCAGCAAACTTCCTCGGGCTTGGCAATGCCGCTACACCGTTCGGTATCAAGGCAATGGAAGAACTTAACAAGCTCAATCCGGTTAAAGGCACTGCAACCAATGCCATGGTCTTGTTTCTCGCTCTGAACACATCCTGTATTACCCTATTGCCAACAACTGTTATTGCCCTGCGAGCCGAAACTGGCTCTCAAAACCCTGCAGGCATTGTGGTCACCACTATTTTTGCCACTGTGGTTGCAACCATCTGCTCCATTACCGCCAGCAAGTTTCTGCAACGGTTTTGGCCCGGCGGCGAATCCAGATTGTCAGAAAATACAGACGCTGCTGCTGAAACCAGTGCTCAGAACGTTTCGGTTAAAGCATACCCACTATGGGTTTCCGCTCTTGCCTTTTTAGGGATTATTGCAACAATCCCCCTCATGCTCTTGTACGGCAAGCTGATTACCCCTTGGATTATTCCTGCCTTAATCGTAGCCATGCTGGGATTTGGTCTGGCTCGCAAAGTCCCTGTCTATGAGACATTCATTACCGGCGCCAAGGAAGGCTTTGATATTGCGATTCGTATTATGCCCTATTTGATTGGGATTCTGGTGGCTATTGGCATGTTTCGAAAAAGCGGCGCCATGGACACGCTAATTGCGCCCTTAGGACACTTTACAGCGCCATTGGGTCTGCCGGCAGAAGGCCTCACCATGGCCTTTTTACGGACGCTTTCCGGCTCAGGCTCCTTTGGACTTCTGGCTGACTTTCTTAAAAACCCAGCGATTGGCCCTGACAGTTACACCGGTTATTTGACCAGCACAATGTATGGTTCTTCTGAAACCACATTTTATGTTCTTGCCGTCTATTTCGGGGCAGTTCAGATTCAGCGCATTCGCCATGCACTGGTCATTGGCCTATTAGCGGACGTTGCCGCCACCATTGCCGCCATTGTGATCTGTACTTTTCTCTACGGTCGAAGCTAATAATACTGGCATTACCGATACACTATTGAAACCAGCTCCAAATTGTAACAATTCTGAAACAAACTAGCATCAACTTGGATTGATGACTTTTAGTGCGGGAAATTCAGCTCGACTGAGTTGGATGATTTATTGAGAGCTAGCCTGATCGTACACAGAGCTAAGAACAGTTGCAGCTTAACAAATTGCAGAAAGTGAAGCGGGATTATGAAGGTACATTCGGTTTCGGGAGTGACACCCTTATTTGGAGCCCATTCCTTACAAGCCTCCAAGTCTGCGGAGGAGATAAACGGTAAGGCCTCCATCCATCATCAAAACCCTACTTCTTCTGGGAAGGTAGTCTCTATTCGTTTTGGCAGTAGCGGTTATCCGGCAAATACGTTGAAGCTTATGACCTACAACGTGGATGGCGCAGGCTCGCCAGAAGCTTGCAAATGGTTTGGCTACGGCAAGTCCAATAACTTTAAATTGGAAAAACTGGCCGAAATCATCAAGGACAAGTCTCCCCATGACCTACCCGATGTGATTGCCTTGCAAGAAGTCATTATCAAAAAAGCACTGAAAAACTATGGGGGCTCTGAGCCCTTGATTCCACGGAAATATGACCAGACAGGTTTTGACGCATGGTTAACTCAGGAGGATGGCCCGGAATGGATTGAAAACTGGGTTAAAAAGCATCTGGGCGATGCTTATGGGGTTATCTGCTCGGAAGGAACCAATGATCCCTCCGGAAAAGCATTGGCCATCTTGTACAAAAAGGATATGATCCCCGTGGCTAAAAAATCACATTATGGCCTCAAGAACCAATTCAGCGACAATATTTTCACCCGAGACTTGCAGGAAGTGCATTTTCAGATCCGCAGTCAGCGGGACCCCAGTAAGGTTGAGAATCTGGTTGTCCTAAACTCCCATTTCTATGCGAACTTAAAACATAATCGTTATGGAGAACAACGCCAAAAGCGGGAATATTTGCAAACGGCAGATATTATCCAAGAGATCCTCAAGGCCGATCCGAATACCCACATTGCGGCGATGGGTGATTTTAACCTGCCAACCGATCACCGACAGCGCAAAGATCTCTTGAACATCCTGACCGATGACGGCAATGCCATGGTTGACAGTTTTATGAAACACCACATGGCTGTTCCAACCTGCCGGTCCAAAATGGAGGGCTCAACCTTCCGCTCGGATTGTATTCTGCTGACACCCACGTTGGATGCCAACGTACAAGATTTAGGAGTCATCGGCAACTTTGACACTGAGGACAAATACCAAAAATCGTCTCCACACTTGCCGGTCTTTGTCGCCACAAACACGTCTATACCCCGGAACGAGTGGCTCCAATTCAAGCGGGTCACCCCTGCCGCTGCAACAACGAACAAGGCCACTCCCATTGGGAAAAAGCTTGTCGTTAATGGATAAAACATCCAGGCCCTGCACTATGAGGCTATTTCTTCTTTAACCTGATCATCCCGCGATCAGAGCTTTCACTTTAGCTTCAGATCTTGATTTTTTTCAAAATCGCCTTTGTGGTTTAGTGGTCACATACCGTCCTATCGGTTCTGTATGGAAGTGATCTAGTCGTTAGACGTGAGGAGAAAATAAGCCCATGAATTTAGTGAGTTTGCGTCCTGCAATTTCGCCGCAGGCCAAGAAGCCCATCCTTAACTCCAGCCAGTCTCGGTTTTCAGGTCAAAAGCCCTCTGTCCTCACCGTGCAAGGTGTTGGAACCGTTTATAAAGTGCCTGATACTGTAAGTGTGACAATGCAAATCCACGATCAGGCCAAGACTCGACGCGAAGTGGCTTCATCCCTGGATGACCGCTCTCGGCGAATGATTGAAATGATTAAAGATATTAGTCCCAACTTACGGATTAAAACCGATACCCACATCGGACAGCATCATGAATACAACCACCAAACCCATAAAAACGAAAAAGTCGGTTACGCAGGTCGTTATATTGTTACCGTGACAGAGCAAGGTGACAATCTGGACGAATTAAAAAAACATGCCTCCCGAATCTCCGAGATTGCCGATGAAACCGAAGCCAATTTTAATGGGCCACAATTTGCATACAGCAAAACCCAGCAGGCTGTTTTAGAAGCTATTCCTGAAGCGGTTAAAAACCTTAAAGAAACTGCATTGACGCTCGCCAAAGCCCTCAATGTCAAACTTGCTAAAAAACCGGTGTCTGTCTCAACAGGTGGAGAGACACCCTCGGTTGCTCATGCCCAGCTTGAAACAGTTGCTCTTGCAGGCGCTGCCCGTCAGGCGGATGCCCCCGTCGGTGTGAGTCCAGAAACCATGCAAAGTGGCCTGATCCCCATCCAATCTCCAACCGTCCAGGCCGTGTTTCGGATTTTGCCCAAACAAGCTGACTCCTTAAAGTAGACGACTTAAAAATTCTCACTTTTAAGCAGCCGTCGGAGATGCTCCGGCGGCTGCTTTTTGTAATTCATAAGTAAGATAAATACACTCGCTAATAGCGATTTCGAGGAGCAAATCCACCGCGGCTCTGACCACCGGAGCGACCATAGCCCCCTCCGGCATTGGCCGGTTTCGGCTCAGCAAATTTGACAACAATATTTCGACCCTTGAGCTCCCATTCATTAAGAGCATCAACGGCGGATTGAGCTTGTGTATTATCCGCCATGGCAATAAAGGCAAAGCCCCGTTTCCGCCCCGTCATTTTATCAACGGGAATGCGAACGGAAACCACCTCCCCATATTGTGCAAACAAATCTCCTAGCTCATTTTCAGTGACAGACCAATCCAACTGAGCCACAAACAGTTCATTTTGCATGTTCATTATCCTCTTGCATTCAATAACACATTAAAAAACCGAATTTACTGATAAAAATTCAATGGATACGGAGCCTCCTCTCGCTGTCTATCGTGAGTGCAACGATTATGCCGTTGCTCCTTCTTCCGGCCCAGCCCAATCCGACGAACGAGACATGTCCGCTTCGAAATGACAGTCGATAGTCAGCTCTCTGGGTAAAGGTAAAACCAAGGCAACGGTTAGTACATCCGAAAAATGAAATTGCCAGAGCATCCCGTTGCAACACCCATTGTGGAACAACGTAAACGTATCTTGTTCAATACTACGTACCGTGCCCCGAAAGACATCCTGAATCCCTCGGATGTAGACAACAATATCGCTACCAGCATCATATGCCGATTGAATCATGGTTTTCATAGGCCTCAAAGCTCCTTTTTCATGGAATGTGGTTATCATTGTGACGCATGTTTTGCATTATTGCAACATTGTTGCATTAATACAATTTAATCGTATGATAGTGCTGTTCCGCAAACAGAATCGCTTGGAGATACTCCGATGAGACAACCTGTTGAAGCTGTTCTCACAGCACTTTTAGGGTTAAACCCGATTGAAACACCCAGCACCTGTCATCGCTGGACCAGGGGTTTTTATGACTTGCCTATTGTCCGACCGTATCGGACTTGGATACACTAAAGACGCTTTAGGACATTGGGAGCCTATCCGTGTTTATCTCCATGCCTGTCAGGCCATACAAACCCATCAACGGTTTTCCAAAACCGGTTTCTTATGAAGACGTGAAGGGGAAACCTTACCAAACTACTGAGGTCAATATTCCTCAAAATTCGCAGATTCCCCCCACATTGTGCCAAGTCTATTTTGGGGTGTCAGAACCCGATAAGGCCCTTGGCAATTTAAAACAACGTATTCAAACTCTCGTTCACACCTATCGCACCCAAGTCGAAGCTATCCCGACATTAATGCGTGACAACCGCATCAATCACCGCGTTCATCTACGCATCATCGGCACCCTGCTTGGGTATTTACCACCCACCGCCTCACCCAAGGAATCCTACCATCAGTACCAGCTAATCTTTAATGCCGTCCAGCGGGCTGTCGCACCGGGTAAAAAAGACTATCGCATGGTGTGCTATACAAAATCCAAGCCCGTTTCCGACGACACCTATTGGATACAACAGTACGGCTATCATGTGCTCGTGTTTGCACCCAACGGTGCTGTCGAGTCGTACCGACGGATAACCCCGCCTGATGTTGAAATTGATGGCGTCACACCTACAAACTTTCAAAAACGCTTGCAGCTTTTTAGCAAAACTGAAGAAGATGTCAAAGCGGTTTTAAAGCAACTGAATACTGAGAACCCAATGCCACACAGCCCACCCGAACCGCTTTCAGATCCAAACCACTACTCCCGCACCCTGTTTAAACTTAGTGCCAACGGCCTGGATGCTTGGTCTCAGCCAGCCACCCTCACCTTGCCGTCCCTTTCTCTGGATGAGCCTGTGGGTTAAGCACCTTCCATGTTCCACCCCTGGGCAATGTGAATATGCACAACTCCCCCCATAATACCCAAGGAGATGGAGTCAACCGGGAGGTGAGAAGAATGACAGCATCCGCACTCGAAGCCATTTTTTCAGAGATTAAACATTTTTCCAACGCCATGCTGGTAACGTATGGTACCAATGGCATGATGCATGCACGGCCGATGGTCATCACCGACATTGAGACACCTTCTTGCGTCTGGTTTATTACAGCCAGCGAAACGGCCAAGACCTATGAGATAGCAAAAGATAATCGAGTTCTCGTAACCTGCCAGGATGACGATTACTGCTACCTGACCCTCAGTGGCATAGCAAATGTGGTCTACAACCGGCAAAAAGTTGCATCGCTGTGGAAAGACTTTTATTCCCAATGGTTCCCCCAAGGCCCCTCGGATCCAGATATTGCTTTGATTCGGGTAGACGTGGACGCCGCAGAATACTGGGATCATAGCGGTTTTCAAAAAGCCCAGGAACCGGTGTCTACCCAACAAAGCAAAGCCAAACAAAATCAGGGCTCTTCTACCAACAAGATTGAAACCGGTGCGAGCTAAACACGGGATCGGAATACACAACATAGAGGCCGTCTTGGTTATTCAGACGGCCTCTTGAAGCTATGAAGCGATTTGCTTGAAATTAATCAAACAATCTACCAAAAAATCCGCCGACAGCCCGGCCCGCATCCGCAATCCCTTCACCAACAGCACAAACCAGCACTAAACTCCTGGCCTAATACGGTGGCACCAGCCTAGGCCGACTTACAGCCGCCCCTAATTTATACCCTGTCACAATGAAAAGTGACGTTTTAAGGTGTGGTTACCTGCTGGCCTTGAATGGCTTGATAGGCTTCCAGAATCTTGGCAGGAATGGCTCGAACCACTTCCGCATCAATAAAAGGGGACATCATATAGGACTTCAAGGCCACAATGGGCTTATCATAGCTGCTGGAGCGATAGTTCTCCGTCAAAGAGAATGCAACACCACGGCCCTCCAGAGATTCTTTATAGAGATAATCAAAAATCGCCCGGTTAAGTTCGTTATGCCGCTCCAACGACTCCGCATAGGCCGGATCGCGCATTTCATTTAAAAACATCGCCGAGGCATCAATGTCGTCAGGATAAATGCGGAACAACGTCACAGAACCATAATTATAGGTGTTCACGCAGGTGATATTGGGGAAAACCTCCAGGGATTCCCGCAACAATTCAGCCATTTCCACCAGATGGCCCAGTAAGGACTGATAGCCCTCCTTGCCAAAAAGCAACATATTCGCCATAGCAGCCAGCGGTGCCGCCCCACCTCGAGACGCTTCTAGAGTGTATACGCCAGGACAATATTCATCGGCTTGGCGAATATAGGGGATCGTCTCTTTTGAACGGTTCAGCAACTCTAACTCCGAGCGATTTTTCAATAAGAACAGGCTGGATGTATAAGGAGCAAAGCCGGTTTTATGGAAGTCAATCCCCATAGAGTCAGCCAGATGCAAGTGCCGAATTTTTCGCATCGAATCAGACAGGCGCCGTAAGGTTCGGACAGAGAAATTCAATTCATTGCGAGAGAAGTCATAGTCGTTAAAGACACTCCAAATCCATCCGATGACGGAATCTGCGTGCACATGGGGCACGTAATCAAGCTGGTACTCCTCCACACAGCGATCCCGAATCTCAACCATTTCCTTGAGAGGGTCAATTCCAAAGGAATCGGTTGTCCCCATCGTCGCCACAATACAAGCCACCCGGGTGCCTTCAGCCAATACTTCACGTAATTTGGCTTCAAAACACTTGATATCCATATCGTTGTTTTCTGTGGTGGGAATTAAAATTACGTTATCCATACCAATTCCAAGCCACGCTGCAATACTCAGCTTGCAATAGTGGGCTGTACCCGAAGCAAAGACCACGGTCTTCTGTGTAATTCCGGTCTTTAATGTATTGGGGCAAGCTTTTTCCAAACCAATTTTGGTGCCGTAGAAATTGGTTCCGGTCCCCCCAAAGGTGAAAAGTCCCACTGATTCCTCCGGATCATAGCCGATTAAATCGGCACACATCCGTGAAACTTCCAATTCGGCCATAGCAACCTGGTTGCTGTATTCAATCCCCACCATGTTGGGGTTATAAATCGCCCCAATCAGATTTCCCACAATCGAGGGGATGGTCGTCGGTGGGACCACATTGGTCTGAGCATTGGGGTGTCCCCAAATTGTCATGCCACTTAAGTAACGAATAATCTGATGAATAGACCATTCAACATTGGAGAAGTTTTCGGGAATCCGATCATGGGACTCGGTATCTGCAGGCTCTTTGGCATAGCCTAAGATGGGAGCACTACTTTTGAGTGTATCCACTTGGTCCAAGGCCCGCAAAATGGTATGAATAAAATAAGCATCATGCACTTTATCCGAAGTGGGCTTTGGAAAGGCAAGGCGGATCTTATCTAAAATTGTTTTGTAATCGCTCATACGGGTAACTCTCCAAGGGTTTTATCGGTGAGGGGCGAGGGGACTCTATCAACAATAGCACGAGACAGTCACTAAAAAAGCAGCCAGGACTCTATGGAAAATCAAACCGGTGCAGGCCTTAAAATTGCGCGTCGGTCTTCGCATCCGTCAACACAATCACTCTTTATTTTTCTTTGCACAGGCCACTCAAAGGACTACAATAACGATAGCCTCAATAGAAAATAATTTGTATCGTCATGAATTTTACCTACGCACATTTGCTCGTAAATCACATCCCCATTATTGGCGTGATGATTGTTCTCTTCTATATGGCCATGGGTTTTTTGCTAAAAAGCGATAAGCTCTTTCTCGCCAGTTGGATAGCCCTACTCGGCCTAACCATCGTTACCGCCTTTGCCTACTGGACAGGCACCCAAGCATTCGGTGGCCTGGCTAAATTCCAGGAAATTAATGTTCAAGCCATCGGTCATCACGCCCAATGGGCTGGCTATACACTCTGGGGAATGGGAATCAACGCCATCGCGTCGCTGCTAAGTCTATTCTCAGCTTGGAGCAATCAAGGCCAGACACGGCCTCTTTGTCGCTGGGGCCTATTGATCTACAATCTGCTCCTCTTAGCCGTACTCCTCCAAACAGCCATGCTTGGCGGAAGCATCCGCCATATTGAAGTGCACAGTCATTGAGCAGTACCTACGTTTACTTCAATTCAGTCTAAGCAGGATTAATCAAAAAGGGCGTCAAACATATCCGAAATTTCGGAGAAAAACCCGCCCATTGCTGAACTACTTTTCTTATCGTCAAGCATATCCATCAACATGACTGTGGTCATCATATCGTTCCCACTTCTGCTCGAACTCTGAGGCCGGTATTGAGGACGTGGTTGTGGACGGGCCCCCTGGGCTGATGCTGGCCGTGCCCGTCTTGGACGAGATGGAGCAGAAGCCGGCTGGCTCGGGGTATTCATCAACATCATCAACAACAACAATTCAGTGTCGTCATCACCTTTTTTCTTGCTGGTACCGCTTGCACCCGTGGTGCCTACCGGGCCGGATGCGCCACTGGTACCAGTAGTGCCCGTCGTCCCGCCGGGACCCGATGTACCTGTTGCACCTGTGGTTCCCCCAGGGCCGGATGTGCCCGTAGCTCCAGTCGTTCCCCCTGGCCCCGATGTGCCTGTTGCACCCGTGGTTCCCCCAGGGCCGGATGCGCCACTGGTACCAGTAGTGCCCGTCGTCCCACCGGGGCCAGACGTTCCACTAGAGCCGCTTGTCCCCGTGGGACCCGTGGTTCCGCTGGGACCGGTTACCCCATCAATGACGGCTGTGGGGTCATTCACCAATGGCAAGCCAGCTCTGGCTCTTAAATCGTTAATGGTCTCATGCGTCGGGGTATCATCCATGTACCATATGGTCAGATTGACGCCATTTTTCACAGTGACTTCATCACCACTGGACCGATCGGTGAGAATACAGTCCCCGTTGGCATCAAAGCGGACATCAATATCGGTGTCCATATAGATAACGTCGGCATTATCGGCACTATTAATAACCAGCCTGTTCTGCAGCCCCTGACTACTGGCTCCAGACTCCGTCATATCGATGCGATCAATATTATTGCCATTTAAATTCAGGTTAAATACGTTGTTTGCTGCGGTGGCCCCCAATCGAGTGAAAGTGTCCCGCTTCGACGCAGACGTATCGATATTTACCTGATTCTGGTTACCCAGGATGGACCAGCTGGGTGGGGACTGAAACACAGTGGTATCCATGGTGGCATCTGCCTTTAAATTCAATGTATTCTGGTTACCCAGGACATCGATATACATCATGCCACTGCCATCCGTATTTAAAGTGTTTCCAGTACCGGATAGCGAAACAGAACTGCCAAAATTCCCGAGATTCGAAAAGGTCAACGTATTGTTATTGCTGTTCTCCCGCAGGTCAATTCCCTTAAACGTGCCCGATACGTTAAACCTATTATTCTGCACACTGGCAAAATGAAAGTAGGCATAGGTAGAATCACCGGAAATATTAACCTGATTATTATTGAACTGATAGTTGAGGGTTGAAAACGGAAATTCCTGAGATTGGCTGCTGCCAAAGTACATGGCACCTAGTTGCTGTTCCTGGATGGATGTCAAATCAAAGGTCTGCCCAACAGCATCCATAAACTGCCTGCCATGGGCTACAGGTAAATTATTGCTCAAGAAAAACCGGATAAAATCTGAATTCGACATCTCTTCGCTTCTCTTTACTCTCCGTTTTCCAGCCGAGTAACATCGGCATGCAGATCCCAAAAATAACGACCTACATGAATAAAAACCAGAGATATCAAAAAATTGCCTTATTATATCATTCAGATTTACAAATTTTCAAAACCGCCCCTTCATTGGCAGACATTCGCACTCATCTCGGGATGATTAATCCCGAATCGGTGTTTTGGGAATGATCACTTTGGGCATCAAAGCGCTGCCACGAACCACCTGGTTCTTGCCTTGTTTTTTCGCTTCATACAAGGCCTTATCTGCCAGCTCTACCAACTCGAATGCGGTATGATGCCGAGGATCCAGTTGGGCAACCCCAACACTAATGGTGATGGTTAAAGGGTTTTCAGGCAGGCAAAACACGGTCTGAGACACCAAGAGACGGATCCGCTCCAGTAATTCATAGGCTTCGGTTTCACGCGTCTCGGGCAAAATCAGGGCAAATTCTTCCCCGCCATAGCGAGCCGCCAAGTCGGACTCACGGATATTGTTACGAATCAGGCGCCCCAACTCTCTCAGGATTCTATCACCTACCGGATGGCCATAGAAGTCATTGAGCCGCTTAAAGTCATCCAGGTCAAACAACGCCAAGGTTAAAGGTGCTTCATGGCGCCGGGCACGGGCAATTTCCTCATGAAGACGACTGTTAAACTGCCGCCGGTTGGTTAACCCTGTCAAGGCATCGGTTGCAGCCATCGATTGAAGCTTACCCACTTGTGTCGAGTGGGAGCGCAACAACGACGAGAGCATCAATCCATAAGCATACAGGCAGGCGCCCCAAGCCACCGCTGTCACAATCATCTCGGCTAGCCCCAAGGTAAAAGACCTCGGGTAAGACAATGGAATACTGCCCAGCAACAGGACCCCGTGCCAGGCCATCAGTATCTTACTGAGCTTGGTCTGGCCTAAAAACTGGGCCTGCAGCACCGCAAAAAGCCCAAAGGAATAGACCAAAAAACTGCCTGTTAACAGGTAATTGATGGTTGTATAAAGCGCCAAAACAACGGGAATAAAGACACTTAAATGCAAAACAGTCTGAAGTTCAGCATCTCGAAGGCGCTTGACAACTTTGAGTAAAAATTCATTGCCCATTAAAAAGCCAAAATGGACCACCGCCAAACTCATTAAAATGGCTTTCCCACCCCAACCCGGATGATGCCACATCTGCGCAACAGTCAGCCCCACCAGAGTCAACACCAATAGGCGATTAAAGCGGAAAATCGACTTAAATTGTGTTTCCACCATGGCAAGCATCACCCCAGGTTGTTGGTCTTGGCATCCAGGAAATTATACTACGTCTTCCCAGCCGTCACCACCGGCCAGCATTTCACGGTTCAATTCGCCTTCACTGGCGGCAACAACGGTGGCAACCACACAATCATCCATCACATTCACCGTCGTCCGGCACATATCCATAATCCGATCGACGGCCCAAAGCAAGGACAAGCCCTCCATCACCTGATCCGGACGAAAACCACCGATGCCATTCAGAATGACGGCCATGGTAATCATCCCGGCTGCGGGTACCCCGGCCGCTCCAATGGAGGCAATAATCGAGAGAATAATGATGGCCACAATGGTGGTGAAATCCAGGGGAATATGATAGAGCTGCGCCAAAAACATAACAGAGATCACTTCGAACATCGTGGTCCCGTTCATATTCATACTAACCCCGGCCGGAAGCACAAAACTGGCAATGCGATTTGAGACCCCGGCTCGCCGTTCGATACAGGCCAGGGTAACCGGCAACGTGGCCGAACTGGAGGCTGTTCCAAAAGCCACCAGGATGGCTTCGGAAATGGCCCGGTACAGATCCATAAAATTCACCCGGGCCAGGACATACAGCAGCACCGGGTAGACAAGCACAATCTGCAACATCAGGGCCAGCAACAATGCCCCCATGTAGGGCATCATCTCGGTAAACAACTTGGTTCCACCGTGAGAGACGGCTGTAAACGTCAGTGCGAAGACCCCTGGGACAGCAAAAATCATAACCCAGTCGACAATTTTCATGGTGGCCGCAAAGACCCCTTCAAAAAAGGCAATGAAGGGACGAGCCGTGTCGCCAATGAAGGACATGGCCGAGCCAAACAGCAGAGTGAACACGATAACCGGAACCAGGTCCCGTTTGGCCAGAGATTCAAAAGGGTTCTGCGGAATCAGGTTGAGCAAGACATCCTTTAATGAGCGAATATGCCCGGCATCCGTCGGCATAAAAGGATTAATGCCGGTGACAATATGAAATTCCTTGGGGAAATTTGCCCCGGGTGCCACATAATAAGCAATCAAGGCAGCAACAGATGCTGAAATGGTCATGGTCAAGGCAAACAGGGCGATGGTTTTAAAACCAATTTTGCCAAGCTGCCGTCCATCTCCCAGAGAGCTCATCCCAATAATCAGAGAGCTGATAATCAGCGGAATGGCCAACATCGCCACAAGACGAATAAACATCTGCCCGACCAGTTCAAAGGCCTGATGGGCAAATGTGGGATGCTCGGGATTATAAGGTAACCATGCGCCCAGCACGACACCCAATAAAATGGCAATGAAAATATGCCAATGACGCTTGGTGCCAAGCCCCAGCGCAACGAGAATCATCAATAAATTCCGCATCAACTCGTCCGATTTTCCACTACATCAACTGCTTTCCATTATAAGAAGGTTTGAGGCAATGGGGAATCCGTCGATGCGGAATTTACTCTTTTAGAATGACAAACTTATTGCCAAGCGTCTTTGCGGCGAACCCCCTTCATTTGCTTAGCACGCTTGTGTGTTTTGTTGTACAGCTTCGACAAAGCTTCATGGGCGTCTTCTAAGAATTCAGTATTGACGGGGGCATCATCCATCTCCACCAAATCAGACATATGACCCATCCGGGG
Organism: Vampirovibrionaceae bacterium NZW_1234; assembly: GCA_041697335.1. Taxonomy (GTDB): domain Bacteria; phylum Cyanobacteriota; class Vampirovibrionia; order Vampirovibrionales; family JAGQHJ01; genus JBGUGD01. Next base: position 44,787 of record JBGUGD010000014.1, read on the forward strand.
GTTATTCGACACTTCATATGCCTGATCGTCCCAAATATTGCGCCGTCGCTTAGTCACGGGTACTATCTCCTATTCATTCGATTGTTTGACTTCGAGGAATCACTCACAGTGATCTACCCCCCATATCGTCGAAACAGGGACCAAACTTTAGGGTTTTGCATATAAAATTTATAGACAATTGATCTCTTTGGTCAGGTGACAGTGGGCCGAATGTCCCGGGAGGTAGTCTGTCATCTGGGGAATATCGTGAGAACATATTTCAATCTTATATGGACACCGCGTGTGGAAGCGACATCCGGATGGAGGATTTGCCGGGGACGGTAGGTCACCTTCCAACAGCAAGCGTTTTGAGTAGTCGTAATTGGGATCGGGTACGGCTACGGCGCTTAACAAAGCCTTTGTATACGGATGCAGTGGCCGATCGTACAATTCACCAGCCTTAGCCACTTCCACCACTTCACCCAGGTACATCACCGCCACCCGATCGCTAATATACTCAACCACACTCAAATTATGAGCAATGAACAAGTAGGTCAGGCCGAATTCTTTTTTCAAATCCATCATCAGATTCAGAATTTGAGCTTGAACACTAACGTCCAAAGCACTGACAGGCTCATCAGCGACAATAAATTTGGGTTTCAAAGCCAATGCCCGGGCAATGCCCACGCGTTGTCGCTGCCCACCTGACAATTCATGAGGGTAACGACCATAGGCATCCTTGGGCAAGCCTACCAAGTCTAACAAACGACGAACTTCATTTTGCAGGGCAACCCCACGGAAGACCCGATGAATGCGAAAGGGTTCGGCAATGGAATCCCCGATAGACATCCGGGGGTCCAGGCTGGAATAGGGATTTTGAAAGACAATCTGCATATCCCGACGCCAGGCACGAAGCTCCCTGGGACTCAATTGGGTTAAATCCTGCCCTTCAAACAAAACCCGTCCAGACGTGGGGCGAAGCAACTGAAGGATGCATCGGCCCAAAGTCGACTTTCCACAACCGGACTCACCCACCACACCCAACGTTTCCCCTTTATAGATGTCCAAAGAGACGTTGGTCACCGCCTGAATCTGCCCTACCGTCCGGTTAAAAAATCCTTTTCGTATGGGAAATTCCTTGGTCACATTCTCCAGCCGGATCAGGGTCTCCTGCTGAGCACGGGATTGATTCTCGGTCGCCGCCTGTGTGGCCATCTTACCTCACTGATATAAGGGATGTCGCATCCTGCCTCGAACATCCCTATTGTATCGTATTTAGTCCGGTTGGCATAATAAACGACAAGGGCTAAGCCGACTTATATGTGCCTATCCCTAACAGACTCCCGAGCCAGACACGCTTACCGATGAAAAGCAAAATACACGGCGCCAACCAGGCACAGGAACGACCACAGATGATTCCACCCCAGCTGTTCCTTAAAATACCAGGTTGTAAACCCGGCAAAAACCACCAAGGTAATACACTCTTGCAGCACTTTTAACTGGGACGGGCTCATCACACCATAACCAATGCGATTTGCCGGGACCTGGAAGCAGTACTCAAAAAAGGCCAGCCCCCAGCTCATTAGAATGGCCACTAACAGGGACCACTTGGGAAACTTTAAATGACTGTACCAGGCAAAGGTCATAAAAATATTCGCAATAATCAATAGAATCAGGGTCCAAAGTGGGATGCCAAACATAAACTACCCAAGCCACAATCCTAATGTTGATCATTTAATTATAAAGGACATTCAATAGGGGCAACACACTTGCCTTGCAGATGCCACATGTTTTTGGGATAGTGTCCTCCAAATAGCATCGGTTTTGGGAGTGAGACATTATGCCTTGGGATGTCACGGCATTACATTCTGCCAATAATAGTTGTTTTTATAGCCCTAAAACTCAAAATTTCACTCATAGCGTTCCCAGGATCGCTTCTAAACACGATGGGATTTATTTTGGAAAGGCAATAACCCTGATCCCCATCACACGCCTGGTCATTGATGGCAAGCCAACTCCCCAATCAGCGGAACAAAGCTTGCTTCTGGCTTTAAAACAGTGGCCCAAAGGAACACGTTCTACCTTTTTGATGACTCCAGGCGGTTTCCTAACCGTCCAGGCAGCCACAAATGTCTTTCGAAAAACCGGATGGGAAAGCCAACCCGTAGACTTGGCACGGGCCAAAAACCTGGCAGAGGAGGCTATTAAGACAACCCTGACACAGGAATTCTACCGCGCAGCTCAGTCCAAGATTCGTTACCTGACCCTGGGCGTGGATGTTGTGACAGATACGACCTTCAAGACACCTCATGCGGAACTGGTCGCCGTTGTTGACATTCAACAGCGAAAAATCGTCCACTGGACAGGGAAGTCTTATCCCCACAGTAAGCAGGAACACACGCTGGTCCACGAAACCAATCTCAACAGTCATCTCTTTACCACAGATACCCAAGACAAAGTGTTGATTTTGGGCTGCCACGACCTCAATCTGTTTAGCCCTCGCGCATTTCATAACCAAAGTCCCGGCAGCATGCGGCGTCGCAGGACCGAAGCTATGGAAACCACTGTGGCACCTCACCCGGATATCCGGTTCATTCTCCAACACCCACACGGCACAGATACCCCCAATATCTGGCGTGGTGCCTGGAGTGCCATCCAGCGTAAATTTCCCCATCTTACCGCCTGGGCCAGCGCCGTTGGCTATTTCAACTTCAATGGCGGCAAGCCAAGGCAGCCTCTGGCACGTGTTCTCACCCAAACCCGAGACAGCGCCCAGCACGTTCAGGACATCGTGGTGAAGCTCCCTTGAGGTTTCCAGCGTCTTATGGGATAGTCTAAACAAAGCGTTCACCCCAACCTCTGGAAAATGCCTCAATGCCCTCAACTGTCCCAAAAGCTCAGACAATAGCCCCCTCCAAGTCACCGGACGTTATTTCAGGGATGTTCAACCGCATCGCCAAGACCTATGACTTGTTGAATGATTGCATGACCGGCGGCATGCACCGGATTTGGAAGCAACAAGCCTGCCAGGCTCTCCAACTAAAGCCAGGCCAGCGTGTTTTGGATGTGTGCACAGGCACCGGGGATTTGGCCTCCTATCTCAGCACCCTGGTTGGCCCTCAAGGCCAGGTGACCGGCATCGATTTTTCTGCCCAAATGCTGCATGTGGCCCGCAAACGCTTTGGACACATTCCCCAGATCGATTGGATCCAGGGCGACGCTCTGGCCTTGCCCTTTGAAGACAACTGTTTTGATGGATGCATCATTAGTTTTGGTTTACGCAATGTATCTTCCGTGGAACAAGCCTTGTCTGAAATGGCTCGTGTGACGCGCCCCGGCGGCTGGGTGATCAACCTGGATACCGCTTCGGACTGTAAAAATCCGTTATTTTGGCTTTATTTTTCAACCATCATGCCTCTTTTAGGCAAACTCCTTGCCCGGGATCAACAGGCCTACCAATACTTATGCCGATCGACCCAAAGTTTTGCCCCGCCGCCTCAGTTGGCCCAAACCCTCTCTGGCCTTGGGCTTCAGGATGTCGAAATCGTTTACATGGGATTCGGTTCGGTATCCTATCAACGAGGCCAAAAGCCTTTAGCTTAAAGCCTGATTTCTATAATGAATCACATTCACAAAGTATTTACCTGGACTTACAGGTTTAAAAAGCGGGCTTTTTTGGAATAATAGTAAAAACGACATTTACCTTCAACAAAAAGGACATCCCACAACCCATGACAACAAAAGCACTGCCCTGAGGCCCAACTCAATCTGGATAGATATGGACAAAACGCGTCGAATTTCTCCAGCTTCTACAGCTAAAACCCGAAAAACCTCACAGAGAAATGATTTCGCCAGATCGACGCAAGCAAAAACGACGCGAACTCGACGCGATTTCAACGCTGTTTTGTCGATCAACCATCGATCAAACGTCGATCAATCCCACGCTTCCTCTCTGCCGGGTCCACGTTTTTCAGGAGGAAACCTCGTTAAACTGATGAGGCTTTATCTGGTGCAGCCAACGACCAAACTGCCACCGCTCATAGCTTTCGCAATAAAAATACAGGGTCTTCAACAGCGTGTCACCGGTCGAAGACTTACCAATAAACACCGGATGCCCTGCCAATTCAAATAATTCGATTTCCGTATGGATCACCTTGCTCACCTGGGTAGAGGGTGTTGGCTCAGCAAGGACGTTTAACAGCCAGGCATGAAGTATTTCGACAGCCGAGCTGTCCATGTCTTCAAACTGGTCTTTTAAAACATCGCTAAAGGCTTCTAAAATCATACCGTTCTCTTACGCTCCCCCACCATCCAGGGGTCCATACGAATTAGACTCTATTGTACCAGACCGGGTTCCATAGGGACTGAATGATAGCAAACCCCACGGACACAATACTTCAGATGCACGACTTGCGGATGCACCGGATCTCCGGGCTCAACAACCAACTCCACAGTCGACTCCCCTTTTTTCAACTTCTTGAGTGGGGCCGACGAAGATTTGACAGGCAAAACCACCTCAATACTTCCCTTTTGTTTGACCACTAAGCAAACTTGGGCGCCTGCTCCGTCGTCTCGCCCTGAATCCTCTTGGGAGCCGATTTCCGGATACTGCTTTCGTTTCTTCGGCTTATCGCCATCATCAGCGTGGGGTGTTCGAAAATGCTCTTTACCCGCTTCAAAACTTCGCACCGGAACTTCCGGCCGGGTTTTCTGCAAGTGCTTATTAATGGTTTCGTCAATAATATCCAACTTAACGTGGTGGTAGCCTGTCGGCAAGGTAATTTCTCCAACCTGAAGGGGTTGGTAAACCAAGAGCAAGGCATAGGGAGAATAATGTTGCCGATAGTAATCCTGAAATTCTTTGAAGTCGGTATTTTCATATGGCGGGACCGGCAGCGGGTAAAACTCCCTTGGCGTCTTAACGGTTGATTTTCCCACAGTGCTTCGGGGATCAATAATATAGCTACTCTCATATTCAGCCCAGGCGGCCCATCCTGAGTTCAGGATCAGCACCAAGAATACAACCAAAGAAATTGGGCGAACTAGCCAGGGCATGGAGCAGGGTTTCCTTGCGGCCAACGCAATTGATCGATCACTGTTTTCATATCGACCGATGCGTTAAAAACTGCAGACCCCGCAACTAAAACCTGGGCTCCCGCGTCGCGGATGGCTTGGGCATTTTTGGGCGACACCCCGCCATCGACTTCGATAAAAATATTCCGCCCAGCCACCATGGCCTTTAAACGCCGGAGCTTGTCCAGGGTGGAGGGAATAAAAGATTGCCCGCCAAACCCGGGACTGACCGACATAATCAAGACCAGATCCACAATGTCGAGAACTTCTTCCAGGACCACCAAGGGCGTCGACGGGTTCAAAGAGACACCTGCCAGGGCCCCCAATTCTTTAATCTGATGCAAGGTCCGATTCAAATGGGGGCAAGCTTCGGCATGGACCGTAATCACGTCGGCTCCCGCTGCCTTGAAGTCCGCCAAATAGCGCTCAGGTTTCTCAATCATCAAATGCACATCAAAGGGAAGCTTGCTGTAATGGCGAAGGCTTTCAATGACCGGGGGTCCAATGGTCAGATTGGGCACAAAATGCCCATCCATCACATCCACATGAATCCAATCCGCCTGGGCGTCTTCGAGATCCCGCAAGGCCTCAGCCAGGCGAGCAAAATCTGCTGAAAGTATGGATGGTGAAACCAGCGGACGGTCCGTATAGGTCAGCGCCATGGAAAGCCCCTCGTCTTGTTGCCAATGCTCTTCGATTGTACCACTTGAAGGGTTTGATTCACACCTGAACAAAAGCGCCCCCAAATAGGCAGGCGCTTTTCCAAATCTCCACAGTAAACCGTGTACCCAAATCTAGCCCATACCTAGCGTCCGTTTTTCTTGATCAGGATTCTGGTTCATCATGCCAAAGTTATCCGGCTTCTTATCGGACCAGCCAGCCACATAAGCCATTTGATCCTTGAAGCCCTTTTGACCCGGTAAATTTACATTCTCGGAATTTTGCGTCGATTGCGTATTATTTAAAAACGGATTTCCCGATACTGCCTTAGTCGGATCGAATCCCATTCTCATATGCCTTGCGTCCTCCATCTGCTAAAAAGTGTCTTAACGCTGACGTCTCTCAACCAATACCAGGAGCATCGTCTTGAATACGATTTTGGCCGATGTCCACTTGGTATTTGTATAAAAACAGATCACGCCAACCTTCGTGATACTCCAAGGCCCAATTTAATAGACTCTTTAGAATGATTAGGGCTCTAAAAAAGCCCCTTATTAAGGCAGTATCACTTCATCCGCTGATTTCTGCATCTCACCTCTTAATAAAATGTCTCAACAGCGTCCAAAAAGTGCCTTTCAATTGACATCCTGGTTGATATCACAACCAATATCACAGCGTACACAATAATATATCTATTTTCCTCAAAGCTCAATATAGGTACTTTTTAGCAGATCATCAATGCTCTGCTGGGCCCGTGTAAAAATCAAAACGAGGTGCCTTGGACACCTCGTTTTGTTTACTTGGATTCATGTGATTTAATGGATACCCGAATTTGTTATCGCACCCAGGGTACAATGACCCCACGTTTGGCCATCTCACAGGCAAACAAAATGCCATTGGCACTGTAAATCCAGCGATTCCGAGGAATTTGCTCAGAAAGCGGCCGGAAGTATTGCTGTAAAGACGGATCCTGCAACCAAGCCGGGTTAAACCCTTCCGGTAAACCATAGGGATTATTGGCCGGAAGTCCACCGCCCATTCCAAAGCCAGGCGTTCCAGTAATCCCAGGCGTTACCACCCCAGGAACACCAATGGCAGGCATGCCTGTAATTCCCACGGTGGGTGCCGCCCCAAAGCCAACTCCTGGTGTCACGCCATAAGAGTATCCAGGTATAACACCTGTCGCTCCATAAGGAGCATAGCCACCTGCGACACCGGGCATCACAGTCGCCCCGTAAGGTGCATAACCTGAAACGACGCCAGGCATCGTTGGAACGCTACCCCCAGCAGACATGGCTCCAAGAGGCAACGTAAAGGTTATGCTTGTGGGAGCACCGGCTCCAGCCGAAATCATTGGGAAAGTTGTCCCTGCGGGAACACCACCTGTGGATCCACTGAATAGAATAGGTGCACCGACACCCGGACTGCCACCAATTGCTCCCCCAGTGGGATTAGACCCAACGCTGCAGTTAAAATTAAACGTGCAGCTCATTTGCATATAACTCATGCTGTCCTCCAAAAGTCCCTGCGTGATTAACCCCTTGTATCATCCGAAATGAGAAAAATGATTTTCTATATGTACAAAAACAAATTTTTTATTAATACTGACCATTTGTTAATATTTTTTTTAAACTTGTTACAATCCGCTAAAAAACCGAACCACGCATATTTCAACCATATTTTTATATAAACAATAATTAAAAATCTTTAGCCTTCACTCACCTCTGATTCAAGCGGGGCACTAATTATTACAACCAAAAGCCCTTGCTTTGTACTCAGAGCAAGGGCTTGAAACTTTTGATAAGGTTGCCTCTAGTAGGTATACACCAGCTTTTCTTGAGCTTCCCGGATACGGGCATACTCAGGATCCTTGAAAAAGGCCGAGGCAGCGGTAGACATCTTCCGGCTGTACTTGGTCAATTTCTTTTGACCATAGGGCAGGCGGGTTTCAACACTTTGGAAGAAACACAATTGCCCAATTCGAACCCCAGGATAAAGCTGAATCGGAACAGTACTCACGTTCGACAACTCAAAGGTCAACGCGCCCGAAAACCCGGGATCGACAAAACCCGCCGTGGCATGAATCTGTAACCCCAGTCTACCCCAGGTGCTGCGACCTTCCAAACGAGCCGCCAAATCCAGGGGGATGGAAAGGTATTCCAACGTTGACGCCAATGCAAACTCACCCGGGTGCAACACAAAGGGTTGGGTCGGATTGACCTTTACCGCCGACATGTATTTACCCATATCCCGAGCCACCTGGTCCGGCGCATTTACCAAATCCAGGTGCGTAATGTTGGACCGGTGGAGGACCTGAAAGTCCGTCCCCAGACGAACATCCACCGAGGTTGGGCCAAATTGCTCTTCAGGATAAATCATCGGTGTAATAATAATCCGCCGTTCCGGATCCGGATCGAGCAAGCGTTCTAAAATCTGGATTTCGTTAAGAATCATCGGGACGAAAACTCCTTTCTCTACACCGGCATTAAGGCATCACTTTCCTCAAAGGAAAGCACGCGATGCACTTCGGCAATCTCGATACTCTTGAGCAGAATGTTATCCAACTCCGCGATACGAGTGCGAAAGACACTCCATTCATCCTGTGGCGCCATTAACACCGCTTGCAACCAGGCAGGAGACTGATCCAGTTTATGCAGCCACCCGGCATTAATAATCTCTCTGGGTGATGCTGGCGTTTCCTGAATTTGATGCAAGATACCATAGACATCAATACCTTCCTGCTCCAGCTTCTGAAGATCCTCACGCAACTGAGCAGGGCTGCCTAGCATCGGCACAGCGCTAATGAGCATCCCGCGTTCAAGGCGTTCTTCCAGCAATTGACTCTTAAGCAAGGCTTTTTCTGTATACGCCAAGCGTTCCGGAATCACTTTTTCAATGGCTTTCAGGATGCGATCGGCCACATCTTCTTTACCAAACAGTTGCACAACACTATGGGCTTCTTCGGATACCGGCAAAGACTGCCGCAGACGCTCCAAGGACTGATGAAGAATGACCAGATCCTTATTCACCAGACCGAAGCGGTTTAAAGCTTGAAATAAGACCGGCTCCACAGCCTGTAAAACACTAAACTGCTTCAATTCCAAGCTCTTCAAGACAAAGTAGGCATAATAACCGGGCCCTAACAAACGCAGATTGAGGACCGGGGTAATATACTTTGCTTCTGACTGAGGCACCCCAATTTCCTCAAACAACGAGGCCATTTGAATCGACTGAACGGAAAAATACTCGGTAAAACGATCAGCCAGTCCAAACCACGGCAACGGGCTTTGGGCGTCCAAGATGGGGAGGCTTGACACGATTAAGGACTCAAACGTAGGCAAGTCAGCCTGCTGAGCCTGAGACTCCACGGGAATCACAACCACACCAGGCGCATCCGGCACAAGCTTGGTTAGCCCAAGGCTGTTGAGATAGAGTTCGGTCTCGGGCAAGACTTCACGCTTCTTCAATTGATACAACGCTTTTCTTACCGGCGCCAAGGAACTGCGGATTTCAGGAAAAATACTGTTAATACAGTCGTGGATAAACGCCTCGTCCAGCGTGGCTTCCTGGAATGCCAGCAAAAACTGCTCCCGCTGAGCAAAAACACGCTCTTTAACCCCTTCCATATGGCGCACCAATTGGGTGACATAGGGCAAAATGTTGGCCTCTGCCTGATTTTCCAATTCGTTGAGTTGAAGCTCTAAGCGGCCAATTTCCTCTAACAACTCATATAGCAGGCGTTTTAGCAATATTTTATTCATGGGTGGATTAGCCTATCTTTGTCTTGTGACGCTATGATCTCAGTGACAGTGTGTATTACCGGCCCCGGATGAAGCCCGTCCGCTACGGACATCACCGACTGCTTTATACATCCCCTGAACTGTTCTTTTTTATACATCACCGGGTAATGCCACGGAGTCAACCTGAGTGGGGGGATACCACTTGCACCCTAAGTATAGGGAGGACTCCCCCCTGCGACAAGCAAAAGCATGCGTTTGTTAAGTAAAGCTTTGATAAGTGCCCATGGCATCGTAGCACGCACCGCCAGTATACAAGGATCCGGTCACCACTTTCAGCTTGCCTCTTGGGCAGGGTTCTTCTAGGAACTGGGCAATACTCTGGAGATCAAGATTCACACCGGATGGCAACCTCGGTTCCAAAGCCTTGCTCAAGTTCTCAGGCGAATGGTAGCGATGCACATCCACATCCGCCAGCACAGTAACCCGACTTGTGGCAGGATAAGCAAGTAGCGGAGCCAAAAGCCCTGGGTCGCGATTTTTCAGCAAACTGATCCCCCAGTGAACCGAGATGCCGGAAAAATCAGCCGAAAGCGTTTCCAAAAGGGTCTCGATACCCGCTGCATTATGAGAACCATCAATTATAAGCCGCTTTTCCGGATCATACTGGAAGCGTGCGGGCCAGGTAACATGAGCCAACCCAGCATCCCGTTGTGAAGCAGACCATGGCAAGACAGAGGCCAAGGCTTCCAGAACAGAAAGAACCACAGCCAGGTTCATGGCCTGATAACGCCCCAGCAACGACAAGTAGAACTCCTCCCCTGTGGGCAGATATTTAACTTGACGCAAAAATCGCCCCTCTTTGAAAACCAGCGGGCCCAATTCCACTTGATTCGGCTGTACCCATTGTAATCGGGCCTCAATCCGGCGGGCCTGAGCTTCAATCACAACCGCCGCATCGTGTGACTGCAACGGACTAAACACCAAGCCCCCGGGCTTCATTACCGCCGCTTTCTCCGAGGCAATCTGTCCCAGGGTCTGCCCCAATCGCTCCATATGATCGAAGGACACCGAAGTCACAATCACAGCGTCGGGGGCAGCCAGCACATTGGTGGAATCCAGTCGTCCCCCCAAGCCCGCCTCGATAACAGCAATATCGACTTGCTGTTCTTGAAACAGCCAGAAAGCCATTACGGTTAAAAACTCGAAATAGGTCAGCCAGTCTTGTGGCTCGGGCAGAGCAACCAGCATCGCTTCCTGACAAACTTGAGCCGCTTGCACAAACAAGGCCTCCGACACGGGCAAAGCGTTTAGCCGGATACGTTCTTTCACATCCTGCAAATGGGGACTGGTGAACAACCCCACCCGATAGCCAGCATGGGTATACACGGACGACAGCATGGCACTCACCGATCCTTTGCCATTGGTCCCAACCACATGAATACTTCGGACCCTGTCCTGGGGGGTATTCAATTCAGCCAAAACCCTGGCCACGCGCTCGGTGCCCAGCTTCATTACAGAAACATCCAATTGGTTCAGGTAAGCCTCTACCTGCCCTTGGGACTCAAATGGCACTCTTGTATCAGTCAACACCATCACTGCGCTTGAGATACATTCTCTGGAAACAATCCAACTCAGCTCTCATCATGGCATAAAGACAATCGCTCTGAACACATCGGTCCAAAGAGAGACTTAAACCAATTCCCGAGACTTTCCAGTCTGCTCTAAGCGCTGTACCTTGGTTTCTACTAAGGACGCCAGTCGCTTGGCATCATGTACAGGAACCGTTTGTACCTCCGGAGCTTGATTTAGCCGCAACCAAGTTCCATTAGGCAAGCCTACGGTCTGATATAAGTTTGCTCTTCGCCCCGAAGCATCTAACCAGCTACGCGGGTGTAACGATAAACGAGCCCCATTAGGCAGGCTCAAGGCATCCTGATCCACCCTCAGGCCCAATATCGGAGCAACAAATCGGGCAAAACCACGAATGGCCAAACCTTGCAACGGATGTTCCATGGGAACGAAACCCGCCTGTTGAGGATTCTCTTGAGACAGTACGCGAAGCACATCGCCGGCTTGATGAACCCATCGTGGTGTAGCCCGTTCCCAGCCGGCTGTTGCATAAGCCATATCGAGTTGATGGAAGAACTGGGGCTTAATCATTTGGCCGGTAAGATGATGCAAATCAACCTGAGTCAGGCGGGGAGCAGACTCTTTCAACGGTGCTGAATTTTTTGATGTTAACGAACGACCAAAGACAGGCCAACTGGATGTATACAGACGGGTCTTACCGGAAAACGGGTTTGAGACAGGGGTTGCAAATCGCTTAGCTTTCTTGGCAGACGGTTGTTTCTCTAACGCATCCGGTGACACAACACGCTGTGGCGCCATCGCCTCGTTTAAGGCCGATTCAAACGGGTTGGATGTCTGTGACACCGTTCCCTTGGAAACCCTGGGCTTAGAAACGAACCCTTGTTTTTGCGCTTCCTTGGGCTTGTCATCCGAAGCCCCAGAAACCCCATGAGGGTCTCGGGCCTGATCCATCTGTGGCTTTAAAAGCAGCACATCACGTTGACTGGGGGGCAATACTTTGTCCCAAATCGGGGCGTGGTCATGATTGACGAACGTGAACATGAGCGGTTGCGGAGCCTTCTGAGCAAAAAGGGACATCACTTTTGCCCGGACCGAGTCGCCAGAAAAGAAGACATCTTTATGTTGTAAAAATTCCAAGCTCCGGCTTGGTTGCGACGCCTTCGGTTGGGTAAAAAAGGGAGCCGCATGTACACGAGACACAGGTCTCATGGTAATCTCCTAACTCTCCGCTGAAGACACCCGTTGGGTATCGTTCCTACAATATACCGTAAATGATGATGATTGTTTAGCAAAAGTTCATGAGAACCATGAGGGATTAACAATTCTTTACAAGGATTTCTCAATCACATACATATCCAACCGAACGACACCCAGCAGCATAGAGCCTTTATCCTCTTTGATTGTGGGGTCTTTTGCGGGCAATGAGCCCAGATTCTTCAGCTCTACCATTTGTACCACCACATTGGGAAAGTGCTGAATAACCTGGGACAGAAATTTCTGGATGGAAAAATAGGGTCCACTCAACTGCACCGTAATAGGAATTCGCTTCACCATAGACGGAAACCGGGGATCAGAAACCGCCTTGGAAGGATCGCCTGCGATTTCAGTGAGATAAATCCCTGCTTCCACACTCTGGTTAAACAACGGAGATACAATACGAGACTGCCAGGCCTCTGTATGTTTTAAGCGAAGCTCCGGCAACGTCGCCAGTGGCTTGGGGATGTAATTAACCGGGTCATTCAACTCCACTTGATAACGTCCATGGGCTTCAATGGCCGGCTTGAGCACCAGCACCGAAATCACCGAGGAAGCAGCCAGCATGGCCAACAACAGAAACCATTGACGAAGCGTCAATCCGGATGTGCTCATGGTTTTTTAGTCTCCTGCTTAGCTTGAGCCTGACCCGAGCCTGTTGCATCTTGAAGAATTTTCCCCGTAAAGCTGAATTGGCTTAAAATCTTCTCCCCATCCGAAGGCATCACAAATCGTTTTTGGGCTTTGATTTGAAACGGCTTGAGCTCAGAGGCGGAAACAAGTGCGTCGATAAAGGCATTTGCCTTTTGGGCTTGCGCCGCCTTTCCGGAAATGTTCACCCGCTCAGGCATCTCAACCCGCAAGTAATCAATCTGGACTTGAGCCGCATTTTTATTAATCACGTCCATCAGTTTTTGATAAAACCCATTCTGCTGGTGTAAAGCTGAAATGGTAGATGACAGTGCTTCATCACGTTGGCGGAGCTGAGCATCCAGCTGTGTATTTTGAAAAATATAATACCCGCTCGTCCCTAAAACCCCGAGCATCACAAAAAACGAGATTATCAATAAAAAGCGCAATACCGTTGCTTTGGCACGCACCGCTGTTCGATGAGAAACATGATGCTTGGCTGAAGCCCCACGTCTGGATGCTAAAAAATCCCAGGCCAAAGGGAAAGGCACTTCCTGCTTTAATGCAGCCCCTAGAGCCGCTGCCGATGGCTGATTGGGGTAACTTCCATACAAGGGCCCTAAAACCGCCTGACGAACAGGAGCGCCCAACTTCAGCTGAAGCAGATCCATCGGCTGCTTGACACCCTGCTCGGACCAGGCAAACCAGAGATTCGGCTGACTGATGCCCATTCCTAACATGGGTTCCATGAGTCGCTCCTGCATACTCGCCATATCCGCGGGTATGGTAAACGTGCCAATGTAGATCAGGTTGGTCCCCTGCCAAATGGTCTGCCACGTTTGAGAACCGACCACACCAAAGCAACCCCACACCGCATCGGAACCTAGGCGCCGCAGCAATGCGTCCAACACGCCTGAGGCCGCCATGCCCCGCAAGACCGCCAAGGGCAAAATATCCACTCCCTGCAAGGGATAGCCTGCCTCTTCAAAGACTTGAAAAAAGTGTTTAAGCTCATTATCACCATAAAACGCATACGCAATGGCCGCATGGTCCCCATGTTGCCAAAGCATAGAGTATTGCACAATGGGCGTATCTCCGGCCAAAACCCCTTCTTCAGAAATTAATTGGGGTAAGCCCTCTCTCAAGGCATGCACATCGCCCACCGAAAAGGCACGGGTGGCTAAAAAAGGTGTGTAAAATGTTAAATACACGGGATAGGCAACATCGGGCTGTCCTAAAGCAGCAAAAAGCCCACGAATCGCTGCCACCAACGTGGGTGTATCCAGAATCCGTTTGCCGTCGTGCGCCATCGTCGCTGGGGGCAATGGCTGGTGTTCATAGGCTTGGAGAGAAAAATCCTCAGCCGAAACTTTGACCCCACTAATATGGGTGGGCGAGATGGAAATACCGATTAAACTGGATGACGACTTGCTCACAAACGACGCAGCACCTATCGACGACGTCCTGCGGCCATAAACCGCAATACCATCAGAAACAGATTGATAATGCTGAGATAAAGCCCCAGTGTTGCAGCAACCACGCTGTTATTATCATAGCGGTTCACCATGTCACTGGTCTGCAGCAAAATATAGCCTGAAAAAATGACAATTCCGACACCGGAATAAACCAAATCAGAGATGGGCAACGTAAAAAACAAGCCAAGAACCCCAACCAACACCAGGGCCAATAAGCCAATGAATAAAAAGCCTCTCAAGAAGGAGAAGTCCTTTTTCGTCACATTCACAAAGAGACTCAGCCCACCAAAGGTAACCGCGGTGGTTCCTGCCGCTACAGGTATCAGATCACCCATTCCCATCCGCACATAGGCATTTAATACCGGCCCCAAGATAACGCCGGAAAAGATTGTGAACAAGAACAACAGCATGATGTTCAAGGGATAGGTTCTTTGGCACAGGGTCGCTGCAAAATAAGTCACAAAGTACACGACGATCATAGGCAAATACAAACTCGGTGGCATGGAGAGACCCAAGTAGCTGCCAGCCGAGCAAAACAACAGGGACACACCCAAAAGCGTATAAACCCGGCTCACAAACTCCGATCGATCTTGAACAGCGGTTTTATCCAGACGGACCAGGCTCATTTTCGAGACCTCGCTTTCTCCAGTAGCCACAATCATCTATTTTTAGAATATCAGGTTTTTCCAAGAGGGCAATGTACAGCCCGCACCTAAGCCTCTGATAGACAACAGCGTTCCCCCCGACCACGGTTGCTTCAACACTAAGACCCGCAAACCGCCCTTCCAATGCGGCTTTTTACATTCACATCATGACCCTGGAACACAGGTCCATGGAAACAAAACTTAATATAGTAGCAACGGATTTTCTTGAGGATGCTTTATACCGACACAAAGACACGAAGAGCACGGGGGAAAGTTACGGATGCTACCAGGATTACAAGGCAATAACGTCGGTGGAAATCACGCCACGTTTAAAACAGGGGCCTCAAGACATGGCCAAGCCTGTTTATGCGGCGGATGCTCCAATGGCAGCCTGCAACCCCGGTTCTCCAGCAACACTCCTACAAGCAAGCCCATTGACCTACCCAGAACAAATGCAACCCTCGGGTATGCACTCAGTGGGGGACAAAATCAGTTCCAGGCTCTGAATGACACCTTCCCCGGAGGCCAAAGAGCGACGGAGGAATTCCATCATAAAGTCCATCATGGTCTTGATGGCTACGGTGTTACCCCGGGCACGGCTGCTCTTGGCGAAACCCCAGAGAACTTGGCCCATATCGGATCTCCCGGACTGTTTGAAAGTTCGGTGCGATTAACGGAACTCCATAAACAGGCTCGCCAGGATTACGCCAATGCCCTTGCTGCCAGCGTGTCGTCCGGCCAAATGACTCCTGATCGAGCCAAATCAGAACTGGATCTCTTTGACAGTGAATGGGATCACACGTTCACCTTAGGCCAATATGCCCATAAAAAAGGAATTGAAGAAATTGCAGGAGCCCGATCTGATATCCATACCTTGGCTCAAGCTTAAACCCCGCAAACAAAAGTTTTCTCTGCTACATACTACCTCACCACACACATACACTTACTTTCTCCTCTGAAACAAATGACACTTGCGCTCACTACCCCCCCTAGAGCGCATTTTTTTTGCGCATTTTTACCCTCCTCGAATTCAGATTTACAAAACTTAAGCAAGTAGCATCCAAAAATCTTGAGAGGGCTTTATGTAGGCACAACGAGAGATGGTCGGGCGAACACCAGATTTTCCACACACACTATCTCTGCTACCTACACTCACTCTTCTGAATGTTACCCCCTCGCCCCCCCTCATTCGTATACGCAGGAGGATGTGAACCGAGATGATGACTTCATTGGATACGCTTTACAGCTATGTTTTTGACAATCTGCTAATCCGTGCCGGTCTTGCGACTGTTGATTCCATTGCAAACCTGCCGGATCCGCTTATTTTGGCCCCACAACAGGCCGATAGGATTTCTTAGCTCTCCTCCTAAAACTAATGACGCTGGCGCTCTCTCCCCCTATACTGAGCGCCTTTTTCTTTTTGTCGGATTCACAGCCTACTATTCCCGCCAAGCAGCTGACGTGGAGACTCTTGCGGTTGAGCGCAACATCAGTCATAATACAATCAGATATTCAAATTTGAATGCTCATAAAAGCATGAAGCCATAAAACATCTACAATTTGTTGATTAATTAATTTAATGAGGCAATTTCTTGTTGAAGCTTCCCGGCGAGTCATGGTAGGCTAGACCATGGAAGTGGGGATGTTTCCACCGACCTTGAATCACACAAAACGGATAGGGATTTATAGGGATGCCGCAAACGCTTACTGCAGAAATACTTTTTGAACTTCGCCATATCCTTGCCCAAGATAGTCGTGAGGATGTTCCTGCGGTCAAAATGGTGTCCCTGGAATTCTGGGAACATGTGAAACAGTGGGTGCATCTTATCTGCGAAGTTCCTAAGCCCTTCACTATTGGTCTCACCGGCGGATCCGGCTCCGGAAAATCCATGGTTCGCGAGGTCTTGGTCAATGCCTTAAGCGACGTGGCCCAAGTGTCTTCATTTACCCAGGATAACTATTATCGAGACTTCGAAAAAGACTTTCCACACCTTCCTCTGGAACGCTTTTATGACGAAATTGACTTCGATGATCCGGCCCACATCCAGTTTGAACAACTGGTTCAGGATTTAACCCACTTAAAAACCTTGCAATTTGGGCAAACCTTACATATTCCCAAGCTGGTCTACGGAACTCCCTCCTCAATGCCGACCAGTATTCCCCAGGGTCTTGCCGTACCGATT
This sequence comes from Vampirovibrionaceae bacterium NZW_1234, assembly GCA_041697335.1. GTDB lineage: Bacteria > Cyanobacteriota > Vampirovibrionia > Vampirovibrionales > JAGQHJ01 > JBGUGD01. Next base: position 62,015 of record JBGUGD010000014.1, read on the forward strand.
CGACCCTTTATCGTAACCGAGGGAATCCACGCGTTTTACAACCCCTCTTTGCGGGCCTTATATGATTTCAAGATTTATGTCGATGTTGATGAAACCGAACGTCGGGAACGCTGGCTGGCCCGAAATCGCCAGGAAAACCGAGGCACCACCGATAACATGTGGCAAACGACGGTGGATTGTCTCCATCAGCATATTCTGCCGAACCGGGCCCATGCCGACTTGGTGCTGAATAACGCCGCACCTCAGGATCAGATTGAGCACTTCATCTACCAGGTGATTCAACTCCTGCAACAGGCCGCTCAGCGGGCTGCCTGATTCTTGCTCCCTCAGATCATTATCACCAATATAAATTTATAGCCTCTCAGCCACATCGTCTTGAAAAGGAACGGCAGAATCTGCCGTTCCTCTGGTTTTGTTGGTGTATCCTCGCTACGGGTCGGATGGACCCGGTACCATGACGAGTCCTCGACCTTGCCTTCTTGGATTACCGCTGCAATCACGCAGATACGCCCCTCACAGGAGAGACATCATCGGCGACTACTAACACAAAACGGTGTTCAGGCGATTTAAAAGACTAGTGATTTGTGACGAGAGAGATTACTGCCTGAATGAGTTCTCCCATAACATTACCACCTGTTCAGCTTCCTGTTGTGACACCCTACAATGCGGCACAAGCCATTTATGGGCTGAACAAACAATTCAGCCCCTACCGGAAATGGGCCATAGAACCTCTGGCAACCTCACAAAAGCTGATTGAAGAAGCCTATGATCTATTTAAACCCCAGATTGAAAGCGTTTTGGAAGACCTCCCTGAAGGAGACTCACGAAAAATGGGCTTTATCGATGCCATTTCGTCCCAAAACCAAGCTCGATTGAGTAAACTGCCTTCGCCACTAAAACCCTTAATCGATAAACTCGTCGCACTCCGGGCAGCAGCCTTCCCCGAAAGCCAACGCCGGGAAAAGGTTGTCACGAATCAGGTTCGGCCTTATCTCCCCTTTGTCAAAAATCATATTCGCGATGTTCAATTTAACCAGGCGTTACTCCAAATGGACCCGGATTCCGTGGCCTTGGCTCATCCCAAAAACGTTCGCGTGGTGGCCCCGGTCGGCCAGAATTATGGCTCTACAGGCCCTCATGGTATGACTGGCCCCCACGATCTGACCTTGGGCAACAAAGCTTGGCAACGAGCCCTTCAAAAAACCGCCAGTATGGATGAGGCCGTCTCCCACTATCTTAACTGGTCAGTCATTCCTGCGGATGCCGACCCGGCTGTTCCCGATTCCGGTCTCCAAGTGGTCGCTCCGGTAGCCACACGCCGCAGCAACCCCTATGCTTGGCGAAAGGCTGACAACACTAACCCTAACGTCCGTCGGATTGCGGTCTTCATAGATGACGCCGAAGAAAACATGAAAGACCAAACCGATGGCTTGATGAAGAACTTTATTAAACAGCCCTGGAATGCCTTTAACGCTCAAAGCGGATTCTCGGGGTATCGGGTGGATGAGATCCTGATTGTACGGCCCCCAACGGCTGAAGAATCGAAGCGAGGGATTACCGTTTATGACAAATTGACACATGCCTTTGCACAAATGCATGCCTTCACCGAGGACCAAAGAAAACAGGCTAGAGCGCAAGGCCAGGACCCCAAGGCCTTATCGTTTGAAAGTTATATCTCCTGGGCGGTTCATGGGTCTTCAGAGCTGCCTAAGCACTTGGAACTTCAAGAAAAACAGACTGGGCAAACGTGTCCAGAAAGATTCCGCGAGGGCAGCATGGAATTCCGGGCCTTGTTTAAACCCCTGGTCCCTGAAAACCACAAGGAAAATGTATCTGAAACGACCCTCAAACACCTGGAACATCAGTATCTCAGCAACTTCCGCTACGTTGTCCAGCATCTGACCTCGTGCACCTCGGGAAGCTTTACCGCCTAATACGACACCAGGCCTTGCTGAACAGCAAGGCCTGGTGTTTGTATTTATGCCGGATTGAAGACTATTCTTCTTCAATGGGCACAATTTTAGTGACCGAGGCAATCGAATCGTCATCATCCAGGTTCTGGAGTCGGACGCCCGTTGCCGGACGACCTTGACGGGAAATATCCTTGGCTGTCAGACGAACCACGATGCCTTTAGCAGTAACCAGCATCAGCTCATCGTCTTCCTGCACCACCATAATGTTGGTGAGGCGGCTGAGTTCGTTCTTGAACTTGGTAGCAATCAACCCGATGCCACCACGATTCTGGGCACGAAACTCGGTGAGGCTGGTCCGCTTACCAAAGCCATCGGTAGTGACCACCAAGAGGTCGACGTTATTGAGGTCGCAGGGAACAATGCTAAAGTCAACCATATGGTCGCCTTGGCGTAGCTTCATTGCCGTCACCCCTCGGGCTGTCCGCCCCAGTGGCCGCAAATCGGAGCAGGGGAAACGAATGGCCATCCCCATCGCCGTACCAATAATGACATTGTCATTCTCGGTGCTGGACAGAGCAACCCAGTTGAGCTTGTCCCCTTCTTCAAGGTGAATGGCAATCAGACCATTGCGACGGATATTGTCGAAGTTTTCCAACAGAATCCGCTTAATCCAGCCCTTGCGGGTCAACATGACCAGGGATTTTCCATTGTTGTCCTGCTTGGACGGAATGGGGATAATCGCCGTGATCTTTTCGTCCTGGTTGAGCGGCAAGAGGTTTATCATCGGCAAGCCCCGTGCTGTACGCCCGCCTTCAGGGAAATCATAGACGTTGAGCTTGTAGGCCACGCCCCGATCGCTGAAGAAAAGTACCGAGTCGTGCATGCCCGCCATAAAGATGTTGACGACATCGTCTTCATCCTTGGTCTTCATGCCACCTTTGCCTCGGGTCGCCCGATTCTGACGCTCGAAGGTATCCAGGGGAATCCGCTTGATGTAACCCATCCGAGTCACAAAGATAGCCATGGCTTCGTTGGGGGTTAAATCTTCAATGCGGAACTCGCCTTCTTCGGGCAGGATCTGGGTTTTGCGCCGGTCGCCATATTTTTCCTTCAGCTCCAGCAATTCGCCTTTAATGATGCCAAGGACTTTCTGACGGTCAGCCAGAATGGCCCGGTATTCCGCAATTTTGCGAGTCAACTCGTCGTGCTCGGCCGCGATTTTCTCACGCTCCAAGCCGGTCAAGCGGCGTAATTGCATTTCCAAAATGGCGTTAGCCTGCTCCAAATCCAAGCCGTAATTGCTCATCAACTGCTGACGCGCATTTTCCGTGGACTCGGCTTCCCGGATCATCTGAATCACCCGATCCAGGTCACCAATGGCGATAATCAAGCCTGCCAGAATGTGAGCCCGTGCTTCGGCTTTGTTCAACTCAAAGCGGGTGCGGCGAACCACCACATCCACCCGGTGTTCCACGAACTCCGTCAGGATATCGGGAAGGCTCAGCAAGCGAGGCTGCTTGTTCACCAGGGCCAGCATGTTGATACCAAAGGAGGTTTGAAGCTGGGTTTGTTTGTACAGGTTATTCAAGACAACATCGGGCTTGGCATCACGTTTCAGCTCGATGACAACTCGCATCCCTTCACGGTCGGATTCGTTTCGGAGGTCACTGATGCCCTCAATTTTCTTCTCACGAACCAGTTCAGCAATTTTCTCGATGAGGGTGGTGAGGTTAACCTGATACGGAATCTCCGTGATGACAATGGCCGTACGCTCTTGACGGCCACCACCGCCAGGAATTTGCTCGATGGTCGTTACGCCCCGCATTAGGACACTGCCTCGGCCCGTACGGAAAGCTTCACGGATACCGCCACTGCCGACAATGGTTGCCGCTGTTGGGAAGTCAGGACCTTTGACATATTGCATCAGGTCATCGGCTTCCAAGGTGGGGTTGTCAATCATGGCAACCACCCCATCAATGACCTCGCCGGCATTAAAGGGTGGAATATTGGTGGCCATCCCCACGGCAATCCCGCTGGAGCCGTTCAGCAACAGCATGGGCAAGCGACAGGGAAGGACAGAAGGCTCTTCCAAAGAACCGTCAAAGTTCGGAACAAAGTCAACGGTGTCCTGATCGATGTCTTGCAGCATCGTCAGGGCAATCGGGGTTAAGCGGCTTTCGGTATAACGCATGGCTGCTGCGTTATCCCCTTCAATACTGCCAAAGTTCCCGTGGCCGTCAATCAGGGGGTAGCGACTTGCAAAGTCCTGAGCCAGACGAACCAGGGCATCATATACCGCCGTATCGCCGTGTGGGTGGTACTTACCCAGCACTTCCCCGACGATTCTGGCGCATTTCTTATAGGGCTTGTCCGGGGTCATCCCCAGCTCGTTCATGGCGTATAAAATGCGTCGGTGAACCGGCTTTAAACCGTCCCGAACATCCGGTAACGCCCGCCCCACAATGACGCTCATCGCATAGTCGATATACGAGCGCCGCATCTCTTCCCGAATACTGATGGGCTGAATGTTCCCATCACCGAATAAAGTGGGTTGTTTGGTACTCAAGGGTCATGATCCTCTTCTATCTAGGTCCTGGGCTATTATACTGCAAGGACGGACGAATGCCTAATCTCTGGTTACGGTTCAGGACGAATAGATACAAATTGTCACCAAAGAGCTCTAAAATTTGCTATTTCCAGCCTTATACCCGCTCTTGGCCGATAGCTGGCTCATCGGATTCGACCACATGATGCTCTGATGCAGGCTGTTTCCAGAATTTTTGCATTTCGATATACACAAAAGAGGTAGACCAGCCCAGCATCATCAGCCCGGTCAATGTCTCCATTGAGGTGGTGAAGCGAATGGGTCCATTGGGAATGATATCGCCAAAGCCAAGTGACGTGTAAACCACTGCCGAATAATAAACATAATCCAGAAGGCGAAACAGGCCGATACCCTCAAGATGGCCAATATGGAGCACATCCGTAACAAACATCAGGTTAAAGGCAAAAAGCCAAATTTCGATCAAGTGAACGGTTAACAAGCCAAAGATGAGAAACACCAACCTTAAGCGGGAGGGAACTTTGAGCCTGGGCAATGCCGCTGTCATCAATTGCAGGCATTCAAAATGGGTCATAACGGCCAGCACCACGGCAAAACCCGTCATGAGAAAGACAATAAATACCTCCATCCCGTCCATGAACAACAGCACTCTTTCTTAGAACTTATCGAATGACATTGGGCTTCATCATTAACACCCTACATGCCCGCTTTTGAAAAAGCAAGGTTATCCATGAGAACAAGCACCTTCCCCAAACGGCTAATAACACAATGTTGGTGTTTGCTGAGCCTGTGCTTGGCTACAGTGTAAATAATGCTGTAACCCTTAATAACGCATTCAGAAAGGAAATCTTAGCAATGTCACAATATCATGCCGCCGTTTGGATCGATCATGCCGAAGCCCGGGTATTTCAGTTTGACGTGGACCATGTGGAAAAAACCATCGTGCATCCGGATCAACCGCATAAGAAACTGCATCACAAAGCAGGGGCCGTAGGCTCAGGCAACACAGCTGAAGACAGGCACTTTTATCAAAGCGTTGTAGAAGCCCTTGAGGGTGCCCATGAAATTTTAATTCTCGGCCCTGGTCAAGCGAAACTCCAATTGGTGAAATACGTACACAAATTCCAGCCGAAACTGGAGGAATTTATTGTGGGCGTTGAATCGTCGGATCATCCCACCGACGGTCAGATTGTTGCGTATGCTCGAAAATACTTCAAAAAAGCAGATATGATGTTGTCGCAGATGTAGCTACCTTGAGCCGGAACCCAATTATTCGAAGTGACCATCCGGTGAATTCACGCATTGATATTTACCGCAAGCCAAATGGTGATGATTGGCATTCCTGGATGAGTTACCTGCTTGGGAACTCCGGCGGACACCGACTCTGATTTTTCGGCAAACCAACCTCATATTTGGGGTAGTACGTAGTACAAGAATTATTTTTTGAATGCCTTGGGTTGTCCAGCGCCCAAGGCATCACATTGGTTATCTGTGTTGCGAAAAACACCCGTCTGGTTTAGCAAGATAGTTATTATTCACACCTTGAATTTTTTTACTTTAAATTCTATAGAGCTTTGTTTTGAAAACAGGTTCCTCGCAAAATGCAATCTGAGAGGCAACTATTCCTTGTTTTGAAATCAAATTTTTGAAATCAAACTGGGATACAAAACGTGTCTTCAGGAGACGCGATATCCACTATAACGTCAAAGCCATCAAGCTCAATTTCTGTCAACGTTTAAGCTCAGCAACCGCACTTATGGCGACATCAACCTGAATCTGATCAAAAGACTAAGTTGAGTAGTACTTGGCCTCGGGATGGTGGACCACCATAGCGGAGGTGGATTGCTCGGGCTCGATTTGGTAGGCCTCGGTAAGGCGGATGCCTGTGTATTTACTGACTTCCATCAGTTCGAACTGTTTCGCCTGATCAGCGAGATCGGGGCAGGCAGGGTAGCCGAAGCTGTAGCGCTTGCCTTGGCCAATGGGGAGACCCAGCTCCGTAAGAATCATCCGGTGAGACCATTCAGCCAGGGCCTCGGCCATCTGAACAGCCAATCCATGAAGGTAATAACTGCGGGAGTATTCACCCTGACGATCCAGAGCATTACCCACTTCACCCACCCGATGGCCCATAGTGACCAATTGCAAGGGCAGCACATCCACCTGGCCTTGATCCAGAAAGTAATCGGATAAGCACAGCAAATCTCTATCGGTCTGACGAGGGAAGCTAAAGCGCATGCGCTCAGTTTTTTGGTCCTCGTGCAAAACAACTAAATCATTGTTGTCCCGGTGGCAAGGAAAGTAGCCATACAAGACCTGGGGCTGCAAGATGGCATCATCCTTGCACTCGTTGAGCAAATTCACCAACAAGGGGTAAAACTCCTCCTGCACCAGTTTGTCATACTCTTCCTTGGGCTTGTTTTTAAGGCCCCAGGACAGACGAAACAGCGAGGGGAAATCCATCAGTTTGAAAATCTCGTCTAAATCCAGATCCGTCGGATTTAACAAACGCATGCCCCAGAACGGAGGCGCCGGAATGGAGGGCGCAGGCTTGACCTGCCGTTCGGTGGTAATCACCGGAACCGGGGCGTTGGCCTTGTAACGTTCGGACTTCTCGCGCCGGGCAGTCAAATCGGCCTGGTACTCCGCCATCAGGCCCTCTTTCTGAGCCGGATCCATCAGGCGGTTCATAATTCCAAGCCCCTCAAAGGCGTCCTTGGAGTAAAACACCCCGCCAGGATAGGTCAGCTCCTCACCCAGGCAGGAAATCCGAAACCCGAAATCCCGGTTAATCGCCGCCCCACCAATAATAATGGGGTAATGCAAATCCTGTTTGTTGCACTCTTCCACACAATAGGCCATTTGCTTGGATGTGGTCACCAGCAGTGCACTTAAGCCAATCGCATCGGCATTCACCTCTTTGGCCTTGGCCAAAATCGTCGGCAAGGGCACTTGTTTTCCCAAATCGTGAACAACGTAGCCATTGTTACTGAAAATGGTTTTCACCAGGTTCTTGCCAATATCGTGAACGTCGCCATAGACCGTGGCCAGGACCAACGTCCCTTTGGCCACCTGGTCGGATTTATCCAGAAACTGCTCCAAATAGGCCACCGATTTTTTCATGACTTCCGCCGATTGAAGAACAAAGGGCAAAATCAACTCACCGGTTGCCATCTTGTCACCGACTTCTTTCATTGCCGGTAACAAAATTGTGTTAATAATTTCAGCCGGAGCATATGTCTCCAGTGCCTTGGCAAGAACATCTTCGATGCCTTCTTTCCGGCGGTTCAAGATTTGGTAGTGAATTTGCTCTTCAATGGTACGCTCAACGTTGTCTTCTTCCACAGCCTGTTTGGCGTTGAAGGAACCTCCATGGGTTTCAAAGTAGGCAATAAAATCGGCAAGTGCCTGTTCATTTTCGTTTAACACAAGAGCATCCGCGAGTTTTCGTTCCTGTTCAGTCAGCATAGGGTAGGGAATAATCTCCTTGGCATTCACAATTGCCAAATCAAGGCCGGCTTTTGTGGCGTGATAAAGGTACACACTATTTAACACTCTTCTGGCCTGCGGCGTCAAACCGAAAGATGCGTTACTAACCCCTAAGACCGTATACGTCCCCGGCAGATTGGCTTTAATCCAGCGAATGGCATTGAAAGTTTCAATGGCAGAATTGCGAAATTCTTCGTCTCCGGTGGCCAACGTGAAGGTCAAAGGGTCATAAATCAAGGTATGCGGAGGCAAGCCGTAGTCCCCGGTAACAATGTCATACAGTTTCTGGGCCACTTCGATTTTCCGATCTGTGGTTTTAGCCATGCCGTCAGCATCAATGAGCATCGCGACAGCCGAGCCGCCATAGGTTTTCAGCAACGGAACTATCTTATGAACCCGTTCGCCGTCGCCTTCCAAGTGGATTGAATTGACAATGGGACGCCCGGGAACCAATTTCAAGGCTTCTTCAATGACCGGGTACTCGGTGGAATCAATCACCAGAGGTGCCTCAACCATTTGAGACAGATCTTTCACCAGTCGGCACATCTGAACCGATTCATCATCTCGCTCGTTCAGGGCCACACACACATCAAGCAAGTGAGCCCCCTCTTCCACCTGGGTGCGCCCCATCAGGGCCATGGTTTCGTAGTCATCTTCCATCAACAGGGTCTTGAATTTGCGGCTGCCCTGGGAGTTCAGGCGTTCGCCCACAATTATAGGCCGATTGGGCATATCCAAACTTACGGCCTTAATGGGACTGCTCACAGCCCGAACCTCTTCTATGTTACGGGTCTTTGGTTGACGCTCTCCCAAGGCCTTTACTACCGCCCCCACATGGTCTGGCGTCGTGCCACAACAGCCCCCCACAATGTTCACACCAAAGGTATCCACAAACTCCACCAGGGCCTTGGCAAAGGGATCCGGCGCCAGGTTATACCGAGCCTGACCTTCAATATTTTCCGGCAAACCGGCATTGGGAATCACGGAAATGGGAATCGGAGAAAAGTCGGACAAATAGCGAACCGGCTCACGCATTTCATCAGGACCTGTGCTGCAATTCAAGCCGAAAACATCCACTTTCAGGTCCATAAACAACGGCAGTGCCGCCGCCACATCGGTTCCCAAAAGCATCCGCCCTGAAGTATCCAGCGTCGGCTGGGCAATTAACAAAATGTCTTTGCCACTGGCCGCAATGGCTTCTTTTGCCCCGATGACGGCATGTTTCATTTCCAAAATATCTTGGCCCGTTTCAATAATGAGGCCATGCACCCCTGCCTCAATCAAAATCTGAGCTTGCTCCCGGTAAACGGCCCGCAGGGTATCGACACTCATATTGCCCAACGTCGGATCACTGGAAGAAGGAAGGTATCCCGTGGGTCCCAGCGAACCAATAATATAGCGGGGTGTTTCCGAATCAGGCATGCTCAAGATAGCTTCTTGCGCAACGCGCACAGCAGCGGTGTTGATCTCGACAATTTGGTCCTCAAGGCCATATTCTTCAAGCTTGATTCGATTAGAGCCAAAGGTATTGGTCTCCAGACAGTCGCACCCAACCTTAAGATAGCTGGCATGAATTTCCCGGATGATTTCGGGCCGAATCAGCGCCAAGTAATCATTACACCCATCTTTTCCCAAAAAATCCTCGGCCGTCAGATTATAGGTTTGAATACTGGTTCCCATGGCGCCATCAAAGACCAAAACCTTCTGATGTAAGCGCTCTCGAAGGGGAATGGAAACCGGAGGACATGCGAGAGAGGGAGGGGCTTCTGACACGGCGATGCTCTTCGTAACCACTTGTGACCTGTGCCCTCTTATTATACTCGCTGATAGAGAAAGCTACTCGCTTGGCTCAAAGAATCGTCTGAATTCTCAAGTATTTCAGGCTATTTCATAGACCATGTAAAGATAAGATACATAACAATAAATAAAAAACAAACAAAACCAAATTCCCAAATCCGGGGTGATACGATGAATTATGAAAGCACCACATTTTTATGGTCAGTAGTTTCGAGTAAGCAATCACATTGGGGTGTATATGAGGAAGCAGCAACCAGTCCCGGTAGGTGACGGCTTTGACGCGACCTTGGCCTATCTTTTTTATGGCCTGGATCCGGCACATGACGTCTTAAACGAATCGACCTACATTTTTGATATCCTGAACTCCGAGTCCAAAACCAAAGGCCTTTCAATGACGCGTGTCTTAGGCGATGACATTCAATTCGTCAGCCGTTGGCCTGAAAACAAATTCCCCCTCAAAATATTTATTAGCCCGGATTATGGGGTCCTCTTCTCTCCGGGAGAATTAAAACAACTGCGTACCATTATTGGCGAGGTTGTCGGTGAGATTGAAGCCATTAACCCGGACCAGTTTCGCTTTACGTATGTGTCCCAGCGTCACCAAGCCGATATTGTGATGCTTTGCCGTCGGGATGATAAAAAATTACTTCATCACACGTTTCCCGCACTTGGTGCCGAAAAAGAACTCACATACGCCGAAATCACATTGACGATTACCACCCAAGTCAGTCATGACAGTGTGCGGTATCAAGTGATGCACCAACTCCTTCACGCCTTAGGCATGTTGGGACACAGTGATAATCCCTTTGACTCGGGCTACATCACCTGGAATCCTCAACAGGCACTCCTGACGCCTCGGGATATTGCCACCCTGAGGTTACTGTATCGCTGTCCCATTGGTATGAGTGAGTCCGATTTAAAGTTACTTTGGGATCAATATCAGGCTCGCTACCCTGGGCTCAAGCTCAATGCCCAAGTACAGGCTGTCCTTGGGAACCCGAATCAGGTTCCAACGCCAATGCCTGCCATGTTTGGTACTGCAACACTGTCCGCCCAAGAACGCCAGCTGCAAGAGTCAGTGCGCCATAGCCTTCGCCACGTTAAAACCGCCTGATTTAATTGCAAATCACTCTCTTAACGCATCGTCAACGAATTGGCGTAATTTGGAAGCAGTCACACAATAGCCAATACTGCTTCCCGGGCTCAAAAGTGCCGTATTCATCCCGAGAACCTTTCCATCCGTTGTCACCAAAGGCCCTCCGGAATTGCCGGGGTTAATTGCAGCATCGGTCTGAATCATATTGGGATTGGCTGGGCCATCCAGCCCCTGCAAGGGAATCGTTCGCCCGGTGGCAGACACCAAGCCCATGGTCACGGTCCAACCATGAGAATGGGGGTGCCCGACCGCGAGAACAATTTCCCCAACGATGTCCTCTTCTGACTCTGCCAGGGACAAGGTGGGCAAATCAACCGGGGCTGCAACTTTCACCAGGGCAATATCCTGATCCTTGTCGCGTTTTACCACGACGGCATCGTATTGACGGCCGTCCAGCAACTTCACCGTTACCCGAGGCCTGTCTTGAACCACATGGGCATTGGTTAAAATCAACCCATCCCGGCGAATCACGAACCCACTGCCTCGGAAGGATGAACGCCGTCCATAGACTTCCTCCGAAGGCAGTGGATAATCAATACCCACCACAGCCGGTTTTACTTTTTTTGCCAGGGTCTTCAATTCCCGTGACATTGCGTTCAGCACATTTGGAGAGCGTGTTACCTGTGCCTGAAAAGCCTCATCGACTTCTCGAAGGCGCTTGGGATCCAAAGCGTGCGGCTCAATACCGTCGGTTTTTGTCTTTTCGGCCAGAGCCACTTCCATCCGATGCAGTTTTTGTTCGGCTCGATACAACATAATGCCCTGAGCCAAAATAAGCGCGGAGGGTGGAAATAGCAAAGCCCCTAAAAATATCGCTTTTCTAACCCACCGAGGCCTGGAACGCTGATAATTATTTTCCCGAGGCACAGCCTCATCGCCAGGGAGCGCTTCTGGTGGCATCTTCAAAGGCTGATCTTCGTCCTGAACATGCCCAAAACGCACTTGAGCCTGGTAATTTAAATTGCGCCCCAAGCACACATTCTGTGAGGCGTTAATAACCCTCAGCCCAGTCATAAAATCGTCTCCTGACGAAATTCCAGCATGTCGAAACGAATATCCATTACACTCCCCTGTGTCCTTCTTCGTGATGTTACCGGGAAGGCAGAGTCCATGCAAGGCTTCATGATGGTAATAGCCGCCCCCGTGGTATGAAGAATTGTTACAAGGCGGCCAGACTTTGGCATCTCCATACATTTAGAGGAATTTATATTCAAAAGGCCCAATGGGCAAATGTTACCGGTATTCCTGAATGTTACACTTGCACATCTCTCCCCGACGGACTGATTATCCCTATTCCACACAATTGCAGCCGAAGTTTGCCTCCAGCACACCTCGGCATAAACACTTGCGAGACAATGCCCTGGGGACCGATCAGCGTCCGGTCCTTGGGGCCGAAACCACGCGTAAATCATTTCTCAGTTCTGTCATTGATGGGATTCACCGATTTTTTCAAAACGTTTTATTTCTGGGAGCCATTGTTCTTGCCTCCTGGATTCCGAGCCAACGCCTGCGGAACTACATAGAGACCCGTGCACTGTACGAACCTTCCAAAGGTGTTGCTTTGGATCATTTGGGAGATAAGGCGTTAGAGAAAAAAATTCGGATTCAGCATTTTAAAGCCCCAGATGGTACAGCATTAGAAGGCTGGTATATTCCAGCGAAGAAAGGTAAACCGACCATTTTATATGCCCATGGACGTTCCAGTAACATGGCTGACACAAAGCCGGTTATTCTTGCCTTTAGCCAGCGCGGGTATGGGATTATGGTGGTTGATTATCGAGGCTTCGGCAACAGCGCAGGCACCCCCACAGAGCAAGGCGTCAGCATGGATTTGGAAGCTGCCAGCACTCATCTGGCTAAAAAACTGGGTGTTCCATCCTCTCAGCAAGTTCTCGTCGGGAACTCCCTGGGCGGCGCTATTGCGGCGGATGTTGCCACTCGAAAGCCCTTTAAAGCCGTTATGCTGACGTCCACCTTTACGAGCCTGAAAGAGACGTTGAAATACCACCGGGAAAAATGTAACTGGCTATTACGCCATCTGGTCGCCGAGAACATTGTGAAAGCCCAGTTCGACACGCTGAAGAAAATCCCGCTCATCCAATCCCCGCTTCTCATTGCCCAAGGGGAAGCAGACGATGTAACGCCCCCCAGTATGGGGGAACGCCTAATCCGCCATGCGAGAGGGACCCGGCTTAAGCATTTATTCAGGATAAAAGCCTGTGATCATTACCAAGTCTTTCGCTCTGCTGCAAACAAGGTCATCGATCGTCTGGAATGGCTTCTCAAAAAAATTGATGACATCCATGGTTCAGCCCCAGTAACCCAGTAACCCTCCAGCTGAACCTTCCTATCCAACAGAACAGGAACAATTAGCGAGGGTCTATCGTCAACGGGCACAGCCCTCAGAAAACACTGGACGTGTCTGTTTGGGGCATTTAAAATCGTACCAAGCACGATGAAGGAGATTTTTTACATTATGCCCGTCACTCGCTTTGCTCTGACCCTCTCGCTCGCTGGATTCTTCTTGCTGAATGCGCCCGCATTTACGGCAGACCCTACTCCAACACAAACGCCTCCTTCGAGTGCCCAGAAGACAGACACTTCAACCGCTGCAACTTCCGCAACAACGTCCAATTCAAATAACACAGGCAAGACTAAGAAAGTGTTTGCCATGACCGCCTCTCAGGATGCGCTTAAGATCACCGACGACATTGCTTTAGCTGAAAAGCAAGCCCAGGAAAACCCGGATGACCCTGAGGCCCACTTTCTTTTGGCTGCGGCCTACAGCCGTAGTCCTCACCTCGACAAAGCTTTTTGGGAAATGAAAAAGACCAAAGAGCTTCTCAAAGCGAAACAGGATTTTGAATTCATCGATCGGACCATTACTGACTACGAAGCCGTGCGTCAAGAACAGCCAAATGACACTGTGGTGTTATATCGCCTGGCAATGGCTTATTTTTTCAAAGGCTACACCATTGAAAAGTACCCGCATCACTACAAAAACGCTCCAACCGGCGCTGCTATTGATTTTTACGACAAAGCCCAGACCATGATGCGTCAAGTTATTGCCCTCGACCCTCAAGACACCTGGGCAATGAACTATCTGGGCTATCTGGTCTCTGACAACGGAAAGCATTTGTCAAAAGGCATTGATCTGTGGCAGGAATCTCTTCGGATCAATGACCGAGACAATGCGGGGGCCTACCTGTTATTAAGCCAAGCCTACATGCAGAAAGGTGACATCCAAAAAGCTTTGGTGTATGGTGCCAAAGGCCTTGCTATTCAACAGTCTGTAGGACTTACCCTGCCATGAAACTCAAAAACCTTGGTGTTTTCCTCTTTATTGCCCTGCTGGTTCTGGCCGGTAGCAGCGCCATGCTCTACACACACTTTCGGCTAAAAGCTCAGCAAACCTCCGAATTTTCACCCGATATCAAAAAAATAGAGCGTGCCAAAGGGGAAACCATCACCTTGACCGAAACCCAAAATGGGAATCGCAAGTGGGTGCTTAAGATGAATGAAGTGAAATACAGCAAGGACAACAATACGGCCCATATGTCCAAAGTGCAGGGCCTGGTCTATGGCGACAAAAAAGGAGACACGCAAGAGGTTCTCTTTACCTTTGAAGCTCCGGCCGGCACGTATTTTAAAGACAAAAATCATGTGTATCTGACAGATGGCGCCAAAATGGTATCGCCCAGTGCCAAAATCATCATTATGGCTCCCAATATGGACTGGTCCTCCCAAACCAATACCGTCAATGCCTCTGGCGGTGTGAAGATGCGTAAAGAGCACTTTGGGGAGTCCTCCGCCAATAAAGCCGTTTTCGCCATGGACTTCTCTAAAATTCAATTTCTGGGCCAAGCAACATCTGTCTTGGGAAGTCCTCCAAATACCCGAGATTAGAAAAGCTCGAAGCCTTGTATACTTATGGATGTACCCCTATGCCTTTGTCCCGGCATGGCGGTTTCGGGTTGTGGGAAACCGGTTCCCCGCGATCGTAACACCGATACTGACATGACAGGCCTTTATGTTTTCCAAACTCCTTGGACTGATTAAGCCCAAATCCCCGGAAACATTGTATAACCAATCCCTGGATCTTTACGATCGGGGACGTTATGACAAGGCCTTGAAAACCCTGAGAAAGGCCATCAAGCAAAAACCGGATCTGGCCATCGTCCACTACACTCAAGGACTCTGTCATGAAAAGCTCGGAGATTTAGAAAGCGCTAAAAAAGCCTTTCAAACCTGCCTGCAATATGACCCTCAGGATCAGGACTGTCTTTACAATTTAGCTCGCATCCTCTACAACCAGCAGGAGCTGGAAACAGCCATGGCCTATGCCGAATATGCGGACAGCCTGGTCGAGGATCCGGGGGATGATCAAATTGCCTACTTGCTGGGGCTGATTTACGAAGAAATTGGTGATCACCCCCTGGCCATTGCGGCGTACAAAAAATCCCTTGCCATTAATCCGGAGCAAATCATTGCCGGCCTGTTCCTGGGAAAGCTCTACCTCCAGCTTCAACAGGTAGACGAGGCGATTGACCTTTTGCGCCAATTGGCAGAATCTGATCCGGGACACCTGGAAGTGAATTATGAATTGGCCATGAGCTTGGCTAAGAAAAACCAGTGGGAAGAGGCGATTGGGTATTTTCAACGGGTCATTGAAATCGATTCGACCTACATTACGGCCTACAACCAGTTAGGTTTATGCTTTTACTGTACTGACAGACTCCCGGAGGCTGTCGACTGCTATGAACGAGCCCTTTCCTTCCAGCCAGACTATGCCACTGTCATCAATAACCTGGCGTATACCTACGAAAAAATGAAGCAATACGACAAAGCCATCGAGAAGTTCAAAGCCTACCGGCCCTTTGTGGAAGATCAGCCCGGCGAATTGGTTGAGTTGGACGAGCATATTTTACTCCTGGAACAAAAACTTAAAGAGTAAAACCCCGTCAACGCCAAGTGCTGGAAGCATCTTGGCGTTGATATAGCTGTTTCTGCGGTTTGAATTTAGCCTTCCAATCCCTCATCCTGAGGAACGGTCAACCAGGGATAAATGAAATCCTGGGCATCAATGAAGCGATCAAAGGGACTGGAGTTAGCGGCCAGGGCAGTAAAAACGTTATTGGTTTCAGTACCCAGATCAATCATCCCATCGCCATCGGGATCCACCAGCGAAGCACTGGTCCCGAAGAGATCCTTCATCCATGAAGCCTGGTTCAATACATTTTCAATGGCTTGTGCAATCAAATATTGACTTACTTGGCCATTGTTGCCTGCAGCTTCACGTCCCAAGGCCAATTCTTCGGCACTGACTTTATTGTCGTTGTTAGTATCGTACTTTTTGAACCAACTGCGAACCGTCGATGCCGTTTCTGGCATCCAATCAAACTGCACTGCTTTCGTATCTTCTATGGAAAGCCGGTCAGAATCACCGAATGCCGCTGCCAAGTGATTGGCTTCGCTATAGCGACGATTTTCACCACTGCAACCGCAGTCATAATTCAACTTACCATCACCGTTGATATCCAGAACTGGTGAGCCCATCTTGAGAAGATCTGCCAGATGGCGAGCTGCATTGGCAAAGTCATCCTGATTTTTGCTTGCAAAGAACTTGGCTGCTTCACTCAGTTCCCGAACACTCAAAGCGTTATCTTTATTTTTGTCAAAATCATTGGCTTTGGTCATTGCGAAAATCAGGTTGTTAACATTGACTTCATCAAACTTGGGCAGGAAGGGCATGTAACTGCCAATTTTACGTAATAACCCGGTTAAAGGCTGAGTTCTGGCATTGAAGGTTTCACCCAGAATACCTTCCGGCAAATCATCTGCTTTAACACCCTTGGCACCGGATTTGACTTCAATACTCAGGCTGTTACCGTCCACTTCAGAGCCTTGATGAGACTTCACAATCGTAGTCATCCCATCCGGAGTTGTGATTTCAACCTGATCGGCTGCAATCAACTTGTAAACAGTGCCATCTTCTGTGGTATGTGTTGCTTTCGCCGTTGTCAGCGTAATGGTCTTCAGAGCAAACGGTGCATCTTTGTCCGTAATCTTGAGTTGAGCGATATTGTCGGCATTCAACTCAACAACGTTGGCCCCGGATTTGATGGAAAGCGTTCTCGGCAATAAGGCAGATCCTTTTACTTCAGCCAGGGCTTGCTGATAGGCTTCATTATTAATGGCCGTGATGTCGACAGGATCCTCTTCACCGTCGATCTCTTCGCCCTCGTCAACCCCTTCGATGTCGCCGCCTTCTAAAATGGTTACCGGGGCACTATCTTTGAGAGGAGCAAGATTACGTTGATAACCAACGGAAATCATAATTTCTGCTAAACCATTGTCCTCATCATTATGATAGACAATAAATTCCTGTAAGCCCGTGATTTGTTCTTCCGTCTCAACACTTGTATCTAAGGGCAGCGTGTATTTTTCACCCTTGGCACCGGTAATCTGGTTCCCGACCAGAGTTGCTGATTTATTGGCAGCCACCAGTGTTGAAGTCGGATTGTTGACAGGTGCAGGCGTAATATCATCGTCATCGTCATCATCCTCGTCGTCATCGACATCTTGGACGTTATCCGTTTTCTTGGGGCTGGCGGCCTTCAGTATGGCGCTCAAGATCAACATATTCACCAAATCATCGGTCAAACCGAATAACGATCCTAAACCTTGATTGCTCTTCGGTAAGCCACTGATGCTGTTACCGGCAATGGCCGTGGCTGAACCGAAGAAATTGCGAAGTGCGCCTAAGCCACTGCCTCGAGCCAGTGTGGAAGCAGGAAAGAAACCGCCCGGGGATGCAAGTGCAAGCTTGGCTCTCGGATCGGCATAGGCGTTGGGAAATCCTTGAGGGTTGCTAAACCAGGAGTTGATAGGTGTGTTAGGCATGCCATAAGCCATTTCAGGCAGCATGGTGAAATCCACCATGTCAAAGGGCATGGGTTCAATTCTCGGATCAGAATACCCTCCAGGATTCACAGGAGGAAAAGAAGCACCCGGATAATTTCCAGGAGCACCATAAAATGCGGCCCCAGGAAAGCCACCTGCTTGATAGGCTGATCTGACAAAATCCATCACACACAATCCTTTTGTTTACACACATCTCTGTATCAATAAAAAAACAGGGATGTAAAAGATTGCTCAAAAACAACGCCTTGTTAAATAATATTTACATATAAAATATATAACTAAGACTTAGTGAGGCAGGGGTAGGGTTACCGTAAAGAGATACCCCAAGCCAGGGGTTGAGTCGAATGTCAGATTGCCACCATGAAGTTCAATCAGTTGTTTTGCAAGAGCGACACCATGCCCCAAACCGTGACTCATCTGTGCTGACGTGTGGAAATCGAAGTCTTCAGACAAGGCATCCGGTATGTGTTCCGACACACGCTGGCCCGAATCCTTGATCGTCAAGACTAGAGCACTCTGCTGAGACTGCTTTTGAATAGTCACTTCCACACCCCCATGCGTTGGGCTTAATTGAATCCCATGTTTAATGAGTTGATACAGGATTTGACGCAACCGGATTGGATCAGCCAAGACCCTTGTTAAATTGGGCTGAACATCAAACGTCAAGTTTATCTCACGGCTCTGAGCCAATTCTCTGAAAATTTTTTCAAGATTTGTAACCAGCGCCGGCAATTCAATCCACTCGTAAAACAAGGTCATCTCGCCAGATTCCAGCTTGGCCATATCCATAGTCGTATTCATCATGTCCAGTAAATAGCGACTACTGAGTCTCATATTTTCGACAAAGCGTGTCACTTTCGGGTCAGCATGCTGATGTAAAACGCTGTCCAGCAGGTCTGCATAACCAATTATCGCCGTCAAAGGGGTTCGACACTGATGTGACAGCATGGCCAAAAATTGTGTCTGACGCTGCTTTAACACCCAGAGTTCATGGCATTTTTCTTCCAACATCAGGCCCAATTGACTGAAGTCGGCCAGGCAAGAGACCTGGGATACCATGACTTTGAGCAATTCCAAAGCCTCTGGCGACCATGAAACATCTTCTCCCCGGCACCAAACCTGAAACAGACCCAGACATTGTCCCTGAACTCGAACCGGAACATTAATGACTTGAGTAACCTTCGCGTCCAACCACTCTGCTCGATCCACAGGGTGTCCCGCGGCCAAAAGGTCTTTGGCATGCCAGACTCCCCATTGGGATAGTACAGCAGTATGGCGCATCAGAGGCAAATTACCGGATTGAACAGATTCCTGGGTATTCGAAGATGCCGACGGAAAAAACGTATAGGTTTCATTCGCTTCACCATCACAGGCGTACCACCAATAATGCACGGATTCGGTCTGACTCATCACGCGAATCTGGTTCAAAATCTGTTCGATCAGTTGCTGTGCGTCAGACCGCTTTGGTTTATCCTGAAAAAAATGACACACGTTAGCAAAAACCGCATTTTTTGCGTATGTTGCCATCGGCAGTGTCGTCAGACAGGCGTCCTGATGCTCTGCCTCAGGTACCCACAGGATAATCTGGGGCGTCCCCCCGGCATGTTTATAGCAGACACATCGAACGTTTTGGGTATACCCTGCGGGGTGAAGGAACTGTAGTTCAATGTGGGCCAAATCGGCCTCTCCAATCTCATCGGCCAGGTAAGTATAAAAACTACCGATCTGTGCCAGCTCCGAAGCCAGTCGTGATTTTATGCTCTGTCCGAGAATCGGCTGCCCAGCAATGCCCAAAAAAGAGAGTGCGGCGGGGTTTAAATAAACAACCCGATCATGTTGATCGATGCCCAACACGACATCCGATAATTGGTCCACGAGCTGCCGAAACGGATTGAATTCCTCAGGAATGGAGGAACACTGGGGTTCCTCGGAGTATGCCAACATGAATGACGTTAATTACCTACCAATACGCAACAAGCACAGGGTTATTATATTCTTGAGCCCGATATTGAACTATCGCCCTGGTGACTAATAGCCCAAAATGCAAATTTGTTTCTCATCGATTTTCGTTGCGCTCAGACAAGCACCTTGCGCCCAATGAAAGGATTGACTGATAGCTTTTTGCTATCGAGTGTCTCTAAAGACGGGCCAGCACAAACCGTGCTATAGTATTCGCCTTTTAACACTACTCAGCCTGGAAAGAGTTGACCGCCATGTTGGATATGACCGATAAACACTTGCTGACCTTTGATTGCTACGGAACCCTGATCGATTGGGAAAACGGGATCCTGTCTGCACTAAAACCCGTATTCTCGTTACACAATATTGAGCTTGATGACAATGCCATACTGGAAGCGTACGGTCAGGCCGAAAGCACTTGCCAAGAAGGCGCTTTCAAACCCTATCGACTGATTTTATCCGACGTTATGGATGTACTTGGACAACAGCTTGGCTTTACTCCAACCCCTCAGCAAAGCACTCTGCTGGCTGAATCCATTGCCCATTGGCAGCCCTTCCCCGATACGATCGCCGCACTGCAAGCATTGAAAAGCAAATACAAGCTCGCCATTCTGTCCAATATTGATGATGATTTGTTTGAACACTCTGCCCGTCTTCTGGGTAATGAATTCGATTGGGTTGTGACTGCTGAACAGGTGCAAAGCTACAAACCTGGGCACGCGCATTTTCACAAAATTCAGGAACTCAGTGGCATTGCCCCATCACACTGGGTCCACGTTGCGCAAAGCCTTCATCATGACATTATTCCGTCAAAAGCCCTGGGCATTCCCAACATCTGGATCAACCGCCGGGCCGACAATCCGGGTTTTGGAGCAACTAAGCCTGCACAAACCACGCCAGATATGACCTTTCCCTCTTTAGACGCGTTTGCGGCCTACGCCCTCAACACTGCAACAATGCCCTTATCAGCGCATTAGCCTGTCACGTCTAGCGGTTCCCCTTCGCAAAGAAATATTACGAACCCCAGTCTCCAAAATTTAATTTTCAGACATCCTTTCCGATATACCTTTATATATAATTATAGGTAATTTGGAGAAGATGGAGATTGAATAAGCGTTGGTACGATTCTGAACCGTCCGTGTCGATGGCTATCAGTCTGCTGCAGAATACCTCACGAGAGAATCGGGACCATGCCACAACGTGGCTTGAATCTCGCGTGATGAAGCTAAACCCCCATGCAATTCCCACAGTGGCCACCCAACACCAGGGAAACTGGATGTTACGACTGATTCAAAAGCGCAAGACATTGACCGAAAAGCTCTGGGTTGTCATTGAATCCTTACGCCATGTGCCGGAAACCGATCGCCGCAGTTTGGCATCAGACCTCATCAATTATATCGACTACCTCGAACATGAGGCTGATCCGGAGGACTTATTCTCAACGAATCAACTTGAGGCCGTCTTATAACCGACCCTTGTGGTCGTAGATTCACGATTTCTAAAACCGCCTGGGCTTCCTGGCGGTTTTTTTCACGCACGCAAGACCCAAGAACCCCCAGCTCCCATTGCGGTGACTTACCCCGAGAAGACCCAGTCTAAAGAGACATTAACCGATTTGTAAACGTTTTTTCCAAGTAAGGCAATTTTGGACTGAAATTTGTTTTTTTTTAAGTACATCTAAAGTATGCCCTATTGGCTTGCGGGGCATTCAAAAATAAACGAACTGTAGGAAACAAGAGAGAGAGAAGAGAGAGAGGAACTTAGGCCGTATGACAGAATTGGAATTATTTGATAATCTCGGGATTCTGCTGGATCCAGAGCAGAATCGCGTCAGTGTCACACCTGCCATCCGAGAGAACATCAATATGCTGTCGAGTGTGTTCTCCGAGATGAATACGCAAAAAAGACGTTTTGGGACCTTAAACCCCGATATCTGGCTTGAGCTGATTCCCTGGCACAGCCTGAACTAAGACTCCGTCTGTATAAAAACCGCAGCCACCCCATATGGGGTGGCTGCGCTCATTTGTCTCATCATCCGGCCCCAGACATTATCCATATCCCGCCTAAAATACAGTGTTCGATAGAGGGTATCCCCTCTCAAGTCCTACGCCTAAACGATACGAGCAACAAGAATCCAACCCTATACTAACAGTAGCAAGTACGTTGATGGACGACAAACCGATGATGTTGGGAACAAAAGACCAGATTCTCAGGCAAATTCGCCAAATCAATCAGAAAGTCCAGCTTAAATCGATTGTTACCTCGGCCCCTTTTATGGTGACCGTGGGGATGACCTCACTGATTCTGGGCGGCTTCGGGGGCAGCTATATGCTCCAGCAAGCGGAAGAAGGGGTCTATCCCCCGCTTTCAAAATCCGCGTTCGAGATTTTCACAACACGGCCGGAAAGTGGTGTTAAGCCTCCGGCAAAGCCTAACGTTCATGCTGATGAACAGCCTGAGCCTAAAGACTTTTTATCCGAAGCATCTGTTTCCTCCCAGAACGACCTCGAAAGCGACGGGTTCAGCCTGCTGGGCCTGGAAGCGGGCGCAACAAGCCCACCGAAATCAGCCCGAGTAGAGACGATGCAATATGACCCCTTTGCCCCTCTGGAAGCCAAACGCCCCTATTTAATACCGCCTGAAGATCTCACTCAGAACCACGCACTGGATTCCACAGCGCAAGGAGACTTTCCATTTTTCCGGGATGTCATTGGCAGTGGCGCCAACGATTACTTGGCTCCAACGGAAGAAACCACCGAGCAGATTACGTCAGACCCAATCTTGCCTGACTTTGTCCCGGAGCGCTCGTAAGCGAAGTCCGCTTTATTGTCTTCACCCGCCATAAGGCCAAAGTTGCCCTTCTCCACATGGACGATTCCTCAGGGTTCAGGCATAATCACATGCCATGAGTGCTGTTGAAACCCGATACGCATTTGCCCAAGTTCTGGTGGATTTGGATGCCAAGGCCCTGGATAGGCGAACGTTTTCCTACGCCATCCCGGAAGGTATGGCCGGGTCCCTGGATATCGGCACGCCAGTGTCGGTCCCCTTCGGCCGAATGAAACTCATCAACGGCTACGTGGTCGGGTTTACCAACTTTGTGGATCCGGGGATTCGGGTCAAGGAAATAGCCGATATTTTAGACGAAGAACCCCTGTTTGACTTGCCCTATCTGGAATTTCTGGATTGGGTGGCGCAGTATTATGCGACTCCCCTGGTGACGGTTCTCTCAGCCGCCCTACCCAGCAGCATTACGCAGAAGACCCGGCGGGAAGTCTTTTTAGAGACGCATCAACTGGCACCCGAATACACCTACCTGTTGCCTCGTCCAGCGCAAAAGATATTGGCCTTTTTAAAGGAACGCCCTCCCGGCAAGGGGGTTCGCGTGCGCTTTGTGGCCAGCCAGACCGGCCTGCCGCTGAAACTGGTCAACCAGCTCCTCTATAAATTTAAAGAAGAGGGTATCGTTCGCATCCAAAGCCAAGCCACAGGCTCCATGCGAGAGAAACGGGTCAAATGGATTCGTCTGGCGACCCCTGAGCCCCAACAATCCTTGACACCGAAACAAGCCGAAGTACTAAACCGGTTACAGCAAGTGCTGACCTCGGAAATGCCCTTAAGCGATGCGGCCGATCAAGCGCAAACCAATACGTCCATGCTTCAGAAACTTGCCGCGGCAGGCGCCATTGATATTTTTGAAGCCCCAAAACATCGGGACAGGGATCCCTTAGCCTATTATGACGCCGTTAAACCGGCCCTCGGTGAGTTGATTTTAAACGACGAGCAATCTCGAGCCGTTCAGCGGGTTCTTGACGCAGAAGCACACTCACAACATCTGCTGTACGGGGTTACGGGTTCCGGTAAAACCGAAGTATACCTGGCTCTCACCAAAGCCGTTCTGGATGCAGGCCAGTCCGTTATGATTATGGTGCCGGAGATCTCACTGACCTCCCATATTGCCAAGCGTTTTATCCAGCGCTTTGGTCTGGAGCACATGGCCATTTGGCATAGTCATTTATCGGCAGGCGAGAAAGTGGATGCCTGGCGCCGAATCCATCAAGGCGAACTTCGGATTGTGATTGGGGCCCGCTCGGCCATTTTCACCCCCATGCAGAATCTGGGCCTGATTATCATGGACGAAGAACATGAAGGCAGCTTCAAGCAGGACAGCCCCGCCCCCCGTTATCATGCCAAGACCCTGGCCATGGAGCTCAGTCATCGTACCGGGGCCAAGCTGGTTTTGGGCAGTGCCACACCGGATGTTGAGACGTTTTACCACGCCAAGCAAGACGATCGCATTCTTCCCTTAACCCAACGCTACGCCGGGCGGTCACTGCCCGATGTTACCGTGGTGGACATGCACCACGAAAAGTCTCTAGGCCAACAGGGCATCTTGTCCAACGCCCTTCGAGTGGCCCTTCAGGCTTCGGTGGAAGCCCAGGATCAGGCCATTATCCTTCTGAACCGCCGGGGCTTTTACACCATGATCACCTGCAACAACTGTGACGAGGTGTTCCAATGCCCCCACTGCGCCGTGGCACTCACCTACCATCGCTACCGGGAAAAGGTACGCTGCCACTACTGTGGCCATGAAGCCGACAAGCCCCAGTTCTGCCCCCACTGCGCCAGCTTTGATCTGGCATTTGGAGGGACCGGAACCCAGCGCCTGGAAGAAGAAGTGGCCGACTTTTTGCCGGACGCCCGTATTTTGCGCCTGGACAGCGATGTGATGCAGAAAAAGTTCGCCCATCGGGATATCCTGGAAGCTTTTAGTGCTCATCAGGCCGATATTTTGATCGGAACCCAGATGGTGGCCAAGGGGCTGGATATTGCCAATGTGACCTTGGTGGGTGTTGTTTCGGCCGATACGACGCTGGCCTTGCCGGACTACAAGGCATCCGAGCGGGGCTTTCAGCTTCTGACCCAGGTAGCCGGTCGCTCAGGACGAGGTGAAAAACCCGGACGAGTCATTATCCAGAGTTTCCAGCCCCAACATCCGGTCATTCTCAGGGCCCAGGATCAGGATTATCTGGGCTTCTATGAAGACGAATTGATACGGCGCCAGGAATTTGACTTTCCGCCCTTCAGCCAGCTCTTTCGCTTTATTGTCAGCTGCCCTGACGAGTTTCGAGCCCAAAACTTCATCAAGGCGGCTGCCATTAACCTGCAGCAGCTTTTGGAAGAAGCGGGTCTGAGCGGGCAAGTCAATATGCTGGGACCGGCTCCGTGCGTAATTGCCCGGATCCAGGGCCGGTTTCGGTATCATCTGATGGTTAAAAACAAGCGCGGCGAAGAGGCACATCGGCTGATCACCCGCTTTTATCAACACGTCCAGGCCCCCGAAGATCTGAACTTTTTGTTGGACGTCGATGCCCAGAGTTTCCTATGATGCCTGACGATTCCCAATCCGCCCCGGTTAGCCGCAAAGACTTTATCGAGCAAGGCATGCGCTCCCTATTAGGCGCCCTTGCCGATAGCCTTCCATCGTTTAGCCCGCAGGAGGAAACCCCGCCCCCCCAAAAGCCATTGCTGCGGCCTCCAGGAGCCCTTCCAGGAAGTGCCTTTACCGAGACCTGCCAACCCCATTGCGAGGCTTGCCGGAATGTATGCCCTCGGCATGCCATTTTTGAAGACAGCCAGGGACTTCCCTATATTGACCCCCACACAGCCCCTTGCGTCATGTGTGTGGACGTCCCATGCACACAGATCTGCCCCACAGAGGCGCTACAACCCCTCAGCACGCCCAATGCCATTCGGATGGGAACCGCCGTCATTGAACTCACCGTATGCACAGCCTACCAAGGCTCGGGATGCACCCAGTGTTATGAGAGCTGCCCGATTCCCGAACAGGCCATCCGCCTGAACGAAGGGCTCCCTGAAATTTTGTCGCAAGAATGTACCGGTTGTGGTGTCTGTGTGTTTGACTGCCCCACCCTGGGCGCCATCACCATTCATCCCCCTGCACTGATTGCTTGAAACGGGTACATCGCTCCATTTAGACCGTATTCGGCCATTCCAGAACAAGAGGAACGGAAAAATTTTCCGTTCCTCTCAGAGGAGCCTGTACACTTTCGACGTGAAACGACTCAAAGGGCTACGCCTGGCTGGGATTCCGAAAATGCAGATACCCCATGCGCCACAGCTGGGTTAAAAACTCCCGGCCTTTGACCTGGCGCTTAGCCTCACTCATGGCCATATCGGCACTATTGATGCAGTCACGGACGGTTTTGGTGCCGTCCACCTGGCGCAGCAAGGCCGCATAGGATTTCCCCAGGGTCATTCTTGGCGAATAGTTCCGTTGAATCACCAGGCCTTCCGGGGTGTCCGCCCCGACATCAAAGGCGTCTCCCATCCGGTTAACCGGCACGTAATTCCAAAACGCCTCGCTGGCCAGATCCAGATGATAGGTCTCTTTGGGCCTATCCGAGCGGCAGGCATAAAAGCGATGCTGGAACAGGCGCCCGTGAATGAGCTCCATGGCCTGCCAGAGCTGCTCGTCGGATAAATCGTTCAGCCGCTCGCGTAACTGTGGCATCTTGGCCATTTGCCCGTCGGGGTAGTAAAAATAATTCTCCTTCCAGCCCTGAAACGTAAACCCGCTGTCCTTCAACAGGTCCAGGCAATCCGTTACCGAATAGCCCTTATCATAGGCGTGGATAAAGGTATCCACCAGCCCGGCCCCAAAATCCAGGCTCTCTCCTTCGCCCTGCATATACACGTTAACATAGTGGTCCGGTGAGACCCCTTGCAGGGTTTCCCGGATAATGGCCAAACTCTCGTCATCCTGCTTCAAGCCAATGGTCCGAAACAGGTCCTGCAACATATACACCCCGGTCCGGCCATACTTCCCGTACAGCATCAGAAAAATGCTGCCTTCCGGCCTTAATACCGAGCGCAACGCCGACAGGGCTTCCACCGGCTCAGGAATGTGGTGCAGCACCCCGCAACAATCAATCAGATCAAAGTCCTTCCCCAGGCTGGCAACCTCCTGAATGGGCAGGTGGTGCAGTGTCAGGTTATCCAACTGGTGCTTTTGTTTCAAATAACGCTGGTGTTCCAGACTGCTGGTACTGAGATCAATACCCACCACACGGGCTTGAGGGTGGGTATAGGCATACCGGGCCGCCGAGTTGGTCCCGCATCCGGCCACTAAAATATCCAGTTCCGGCTGATAGGCCGGTGCCGTGGGCCAGTATGCCCAGCACATCTGTTGCGGATCGCTGGCATTTCGCACGCCTGGCGGCTCCTGAGACAGATCCATAACGGGCTCAGGGTACATCCACTTTTCATACTGAGCCTTAACGTGCGCTTGTGTGTCCAACATATCTGACTCCCATCCAGAACTGCTCTCTCGATACTTCCATTATAATCGGCCGCTGCCCTTGCCGACCCCACTTGATGGTGGGTTTTGCCGGGAGGGGACAAGCCCAGGAAAAGTTGATAAAATACGGCTATGATCAAGTTCGTCAATAAACTGCGAGACTATTTCGACCCGCCGCAATCGGGAACCATCGAGGGCGAATATTATATTCGCACCGGGGAATGTCATGGGTGTGGCCAGTGCTGTTCCGGCATTCACCTCATCCACGGGGACAAGGTGATTGATTCCATCGAAAAATGGAACAAGCTCAAAACCCGCTTTGAAGACTACAACTACTTCATTCCCGTGGAAGAAAACCACCTGGGCGTTGTCTTCAAGTGTCGTAACCTGCAGCCCGACAACTCCTGCGGCATTTATGACGATCGACCCATGTTCTGCAAAAAGTACCCCACCGAAGACACCCTGTTGTTTGGCGGAGCCTTATCTCCCCAGTGTGGGTACAGCTTTAAAGCCAAGTTCCAGTTTGATGACATTCTGAAGAAAGCCGCCGAAAAAAAGCATTTAAAGCCCGGCAAACTGTTGAACGACGTGGTTCCCAAACCCACCCCCAACGAATCCCCGGATAAAACCACGATTGCTGGCTAAGAAGCTGTCTGCAAAGTCTCCCATTCTTGCATCTACTGCGTTACTCTGCTGCTCAGCTTCGTCACGTACTCAGGTACGCTCCTTGCCTCTGCTGTTCGCGCCTTGTAGCTGCTGCGCCTGGAAAACGTTTCAGACAGCTTCGAATGGACTTTTTGTTTCGTTTTTTCGGGTTTCGAAGTTTTCATATCGACGCGCCCTGTCTTTTGAGTAAAATAGGGCCATATTCTGCGTTTTATTGACTGAGGAGAGGACCCCCATGCCCACCATGACGATTCCCAATTTGTACGGCCGTGATTTTTTGACCATTGAAGACTACACCACCGAAGAAGTCTTGGCCCTTCTCGATCTGGCCCAGGCGCTTAAAGAAGAGAAAAAGGCCGGCAAAGCCCACCCCCTGCTTCAGGGCAAAAGCATTGCCATGTACTTTGAAAAGCCCAGCAACCGCACCCGGGTGAGCTTTGAAGTGGGTATTTATGACCTCGGCGCTCATCCCATCTATCTTCGTAAGGAGGAAATCAACCTGGGCGTTCGCGAAACCATTGCCGACACGGCTCGCACCCTCAGCCGCTATGTCGATGGCATTATGATTCGTACCTTTGCCCAATCCGACGTGGATGAATTGGCCCAATGGGCTTCAGTTCCGGTCATCAATGGGCTCACCGACGAACATCACCCCTGCCAGGTCATGGCCGACTTGTTGTCCGTGAAGGAAGCCTTTGGCAGTTTTCAAGGCAAAAAGCTGGCCTACATTGGCGACGGCAACAACATGGCCCACAGCCTATTGATTGGCTGCGCCACGGTGGGGATGGATGTGGCCATTGCCACACCGGCAGGCTACGAGCCCCATAAGACCGTTGTCCAAAAAGCGGAAGAAATCGGCCAAAAAACCGGCGCCACCATCACCATCACCCACAGCATTACCACGGCGGCTGAAGGCGCTCATGCTCTTTATACCGATGTCTGGGCCAGCATGGGTCAGGAAGCGGAGGCCGAAGAGCGTCGCCGCACCTTCCAAAGCTACCAGATTGACGCCAAGCTGATGGAAGTGGCCGACCCCAAAGCCATTGTTCTGCACTGCCTGCCTGCGCACCGGGGTGAAGAGATCTCCCACGATGTCCTGGAAGCCCACGCAGAAACCATCTTCAACCAGGCCGAAAATCGCCTGCATGCCCAAAAAGCGATTCTGGTGGCCCTCATCAAAAAACCCTAAAACCCTCTTGATTCGATCTGCTGCGGGCGAGAGAACACACTCTCGCCCGCAACGGTTTTAAACCTTATTGGCGAGCCTGCTTATCCAGGTACTGCTGTAAGATCAATGCGGCGGCCGTTTTATCCGTCAGATGCTTCTGCTTGGACGGCTGAACACCCTGCTCTCGCAGGCTTTGTTGGGCAATCACCGACGTAAAACGCTCATCCTCATAAACCACCGTCACCCCAGTGGCCTCAATCAATTGCTGGGCAAAGGCCTCTACAGCTTCCGCCGACTCCCCTTTTTCGCCGGTGCTCCGAAGCGGCAGTCCCATCACCACCAACTCGACCTGGTACTCGTCCATAATCTCTTTTAAGGCTTGAATCAGCTTTTTGGCAGACTGATTGGGCAGGGTATCATAGCCTGAAGCAAACATACTCAAGGGATCGCTAATGGCGACACCCACACGTTTTTTGCCATAATCCAAGCCCAGCAGGCGTCCCATCATCGTCTTCCCAGTTGCAGCTATATTTCCCAGTGAGCCAAAACCGCGTCCACCAGCTCGGACAGCCCCTCCACTTTCGCCGAACTGGCCCGAAGCCGCAAAAGCTCCTCCCCAACACAGCGGCGTCCAAAGGCACGAACAAACCCCGTGAGGGCTTTTTGGGGATCCGTCTCGCTTTGAAGCTTATAGGCTTCCGTGGCCGCAAGATTGCGAAAAGTATGGGTATTCTGGCAATGCAGCAGATAGGCCGCCTCTGACAGGCGATACATCATAAGAGGCCGCCAGTCGGTGGTATACAACTCCAGCATCATCGCATCGGCCAGCTGCTCCAGGTCCTGAAAATAGCCAGCCTCCTCCTGATCACCATCCGCCGCCAAGTAAAGCTGGGTTTTGGTTACAACCTCTTGCAAGACTTTGGTCACCACCGGATCATCGCCTTGTTCCAGGAACCAGCTGGTAAAGTCCGGATGCTGATACAAATTGTCGGTTTCTTCCAGCCAATCCTTGCGGACCCATTGGTCAAACTGCTCCAGATCCTCTGGCGGCTGAGGCAGAATATCCGACATCATGGGTTGCCAACACCAGTATTCATAGGGCAGGCGAAAGGCATTGGCGAAATTTCGGGACTCGGCCAGGCCCAGTTTATAGGCCGCGAATTCCGGGGAGACTTTGATTTTCGTCGCCCCTTCATGGAACTTATCCACGATCTTAAAGAAATCCCCGGTGCTGACCTGGTAAAACCCGAAGCAATCAATCAAGCCATGGACATCATTCAGGGCCACACACATCATGGTGATGTCCCCATTGGCTCGCTGACGACTAAACAGCAGTCCCTGGTTCCCGATGCCATCGCTGATGGTGAGAAAACATTGAAAGGGTAAGGTTTCTTTCGCTAATGAGTGGGGTTCTTCCGCGGGGTGTTCCGCGTCTTCCTCGCCGGGTTGATACACTCCGGCAAGCTGGAGCTGCTTCAGTGCTTTGCTAATCAGCCGCTCAGGAATCGGCAGCCTGTCTTCAGACCAGAGCGACAGCCGTGACAGAATCTGAGCTGCTTTGGCCGACCGGGTTTCCCCCAGGTTTTGAACCAGCTGCTCCCACAATTCCGGAGACGGATCGGACAGCAGCAAGGGAATATAGATATTCACCAGGTATTCCGAGGGATAGTCATGTTGCAAGGTGCCCAACAATCGGGCTTGATCCGGGGCCTCGAGGGACAGAATAAAATCGATAAAATCAATCAAGGCCTCGGGGTTTTCCGTGGAGACCTCCAGCATGCGGATGGTCTCACGGCCAATCAGGCCTTGGGGATCCTGGAGGTACTCCAGGTACAAATCAGGATCGGTGGTGTCACCCAGATGACGCAACACCAAATTTGAGGCATCTTTAATCTCATCGGGAACCTTAGGATCCTGAATAACGGCCCAGAGCTTGTCTTGCAAATACTCGATATTTCCCAACTCCATCAGAAGCTGCATCACCACCTGCATGGTCTGGGTCGACCCCGAGCGTTGCAGCTCCTTGACCAGTACATCCAGCACCGGCTCCTGGGGTTGAATATCTTGCAGGCGCTTGAGTTGCTTCAGACGCTCATTTTTCGGAGCATCCGCCATACTCACCAGATGCTGGACAACGGCCAGCACCTCGCTACGAATCACCAGCTTGCTGGGGTGACTTGACGATCCTGGTGTGTGAGGGGTATTCATATTAAGATTGTATTACACTTTCAGGGATCCGAATCCATATGGATGCACGAATTAAATCGGTTCAGACGGACAGCATTGCGTGGGAGCTGGGTATTAAACCCGGCGCAAAGCTCCTGGCTATTAATGGCCGACGCGATTTGGAAGATCTTTTCGACTATGAGTATGAATCGTCCCTGGAATCTGCGATTATCCTGGAAATTGAGCACCCCAACGGGGAACTGGAAGAATTTGAAATTGAAAAAGATCCGGAAGAGCCCTTGGGCCTGGAGTTTGAGTCGCCGATTTTCACCCCGATCAAGACCTGCAACAATGCGTGTCCCTTCTGCTTTATCGACCAACAACCCGAGGGCCTGCGCCCGACGTTGTATGTGAAAGACGACGATTATCGCCTGTCCTACTTCTGCAACACCTATATCACGCTAACCAACCTCACCCGCCACGATCGAGAGCGCATTAGCCGGATTCGTCCAGGTCCGCTTTATGTCTCCGTTCACTCCACAGTCCCGGACATCCGCCAACAGCTTTTGGTCAACCCCAAGGCCGGAGAAATCATGAAAGAGCTGGAGTGGCTGGCCAGTCTCGGGGTTCCCTTTCACGCCCAGCTGGTGATCTGCCCCGGCATCAACGACGGCGAGAGCTTGACTCAAACCCTCCAAGACCTGGCGACCCTCTACCCTCACTGCCTGTCGGTGGCCGTGGTGCCCGTGGGCCTGACCTCCTACCGGGGCAACCTGCCCACGCTGACGGCGGTAGACAAAGCCACGGCCATTGATGTCATCAAGCGCCTGCGTGAGTTCCAGAAAACCTCCAAGATCAAGGAATTCGCCTTTGCCTCCGACGAGTTTTACGTCAGAGCCGACATGCCCATTCCCGGCTACGAGGCTTACGGCGATTTTCCGCAATTGGATGACGGTGTCGGCACGGCTCGCCTGTTGACGGAAGAATTCTTCAAGCTCGAACACACCCTTCCCAAGTCCATTTCCCCTGAACGTCGCCACATCGCCCTGACGGGCAAGCTGGGGGGCATGGTGCTTCAACCCATTGTCCAACGCCTGAACCAGGTTCAAGGACTCTATGTCGATCTGGTCATTATCGACAACAAGTTCTGGGGCGAAGCCGTCACCGTATCCGGCCTGATTACCGGACAAGACATTCTGAACACACTGGAAGGACAAGACTTGTCCGGTTACCAAAGCATTTTAATTCCTGAAACCATGCTCAAATCGGACGACACCTTGTTCCTGGACGGCTTCAGCCTGGCCGACCTCGAAGACCGGCTGAAATGTCCCATCGACGTGGTTGAAGACCCAAGCCGAGCGGAGTCCCTTCTGGAAGTGCTCTTTGAAGACGAATGGGATCCGGACGAAGCGCTGCTTTAAAACGATGATCGGGCTTTTTCGGCTTTGCTGTTGGGCCCAAAGCTGACTTGCCGCTTGGGCGGATTAAAAAACACGGGCTTTTTACGGGCCGGCATCCACAGCAAGGTGCCAAAGGTAATTAAAAGATACAGCATCAGGAACGTGGCCATGGCAATCATCACCATCACCTGGGTAACGGAATCCAGATGCGTCACAAAGAGCAGGCCCAAGGCCATGCCCATCACAATCAGCACCGTCTGTCCAAAGGCCAGGAGCAGAAATCCGGCTTTCACATAACGGGCCAGGGGCTTCCACTCGTCATAATACAAGCGCGTACGTTGGCTGCTACCGGCCACTGCCCGATCTTTGCCCGGCAAACCGAGCAGTTGCAGCCCCTCTTTGATGAGGCTGGGGTAGTTCTTGGCGGCATCGGGGCCAAAGAGGCGATCCATCAGATAGGTGCGCTGCACAAAGTCCTTGGCATATTCCACGGCGATGCCCATAAACTGGATTTGCGGATACAGCGTGGTCGCCACCCCTTCCAGGGTAATCAGGGCCCGGAACATGAAGGTAAAGGACGCTGGCAGCCTGAACGGGTAGTAATACATCACTTCGGCCATCTCATCGGCCAAGTGTTCAAAATTCAGCTGATCGTGAGGGACGTTATAGTAATTTTCCAAGGCCCACTCGACCAAATGACGCAACTCATCCAAGTCCGCCCCGGGGACAATCATGCCCAGGTCCATCAGGTTTTTCAAAATGGCGTCCGGACGCTTGTTAACGATATTCAGGAAGGTATTGATCATCTGGACCCGGGTTTCATCCGGAATCCAACCGACCATCCCGAAGTCATAAAAAACGATTTGCCCCTCGGCGTTTACCACAATATTGCCGGGATGAGGGTCGGCATGAAAGAACCCATCCAACAGCAACTGTTGAAAGTACGACCGCACCAGATTGACAGAGATCTCATTTCGGGCAAAACCGGCTTCTTCCAGCGTGGCCAAGTCATTTACCTTGGTCCCGGGCAGGTATTCCATCACAATCACCCGACGGGAGGTGTATTTCCAGTGAATTTCCGGAATACGAATATGGGGCATATGGGCAAAATTGCGGCGGAACTGATCCGCATTGCGCCCTTCCTGAATATAATCCACCTCTTCAAAGAGGGTCCGCCCGAATTCATCAATAATATCGACCCATTCCCGGCTCCGTCCCAGCTCGGTGTTGCGCTGCAGGATGCGGGCCACGCGTTTCAGAATGCTTAAATCCATCATGAACTGCCGGATGAGGTTGGGCCGCTGAACCTTAATCACAGCCAATTGGCCGCTTTTCAGGGTCACCCGGTGTACCTGCCCCAAACTGGCAGCGGCAATGGGATTCGCATGAAACGTCTCAAAGAGTTCCTCGGGCGCAGCACCCAATTCTTCCTCGATAATGCGCCTGGCCTGAGCCACCGGAAACATGGGGACCTTGTCCTGGAGTTCCGACAGCTCCTCGATGTATTCCTTGCGAATCAAATCCACCCGGGTCGAAAGGGATTGCCCCACTTTAATAAACGTAGGCCCCAGATAGAGAAGTTTCTCCGTAATTTTTCGCCCATGGTCGTGTCGGCGCAACGATTGTGCCCGATCAATGTCTTCTTCGCCAATGTAGCTCCAAATCTGGCTGTCCCACCACACCATCCACAGAATCTGAAGAAAAAAGCCGAAAATCTCAAAAAAGCGCTGTACCGACTCCCACCAGAGCTGAAAGTCCTGGCGAAAGGTCTGGAAGGTCAGAATCCGATCAACAAGTTCCGGATCGTAGGTCGGGCAACCATTGACCAACCCACTAAAGCGTGAGTTTGCCTGAAGCTTCGATACTGTGTCCTTATCGGACGTGGGGTTCGTCGTCACCATGGCTCTTTTCGGTACTGACCATCATTCGTTTCAAGCTGCGGATATCGGCTTTCAGCTCCGCCAGGTCGGCCCGAAGCTCATTGAGTTCCATCAAATCCCGGTCCACGGTAGCGGTTGCCGCCCCGTTTTCCAATTGCTCCACCTTGCGGGTCAGATTCTGCTCAAACTGGCTCATGGCCCGCTTAATTTCACCTAACGCCCGATCGGCGTATTCGTCCATGGGGTCCACGTCGGCGGCATATTTCTCGCCGCGCTGGTGATGAACCTGCCCATTTTGGCGGCCATTGGCCTTATAGGGCTGCTCGGTTCCAGCCAGGCCGGACAGGATGCCAAACAACCATTTAAAAAAAACACGAAACAGGGTGCGAAACAACATCATCGGGGTTAACCTCGTCTCCAGAATTTATTGTGCAGTAAGGGGTCCCATACGGTATTATGCCGCGTTGCATTTAAAATCCAAGTCCATCAGATTCAGGACATTTGAAAAAAAATCGGTCTTCTGTGTGAGCCATGGGGTGCTTTAACGTGTTCGTCCCAGTGGGGTGCTTCGCACAAAGCAAAGTTCAGGAACGCAGCCAAAAATGCTGCGTTCCTGAGAAGAAAACACTCCCAACCAAAACAAATATTGAGCCAGCGTTGTATTCCAGCGCGCCCAAATCCCGCTCACTCGCAAAACAAATCTATTCAAGCTGCATGGGGTGTCCATCATAACCCTACCACGTACAATCCAACGACAAAATAATCGCTTCTTCCTTAACAGGAGTAGTAACACCACTGATGCGATTTTGATGCTAGTTTGTAAAAAACTTGTTACATTTGTTTTATTCCATGGCCAACACATTGTCACAGAGGCCTTTTTTCCTTCTAGTGAACGCTACCGTAACGCCTATCCATCCTCTTGCCATGTGTAACAATTTTGCAAAATTTCGCTTTGCCCCAGGGAGGGGTGGGAATACTTATATTAGCGAGTCCAAACAATATCAACTCCTCTTTCATCTAGACCAAACTTTTTTCTCCTTCCAAGTGTGGTGCTGTTAGTGTCTGCTAACAGCTTTTTCTTTTTGTCCAAGGCTATTTTTTCAAGCCTGCCTTGGCATACATCCTTGTTTCTTAAAGCCTCCTGCACGGATGATGGATTGGGATTCCTCTGTCTTTCAGGCACAATTTAGATGGTTCCTCGTCACCTGAGGATAGGCGTCTGCCACACGGATGTCCGAGACCCTTCGAAACCATATTATTGTGGAACCCAAGGAGAGACTGATTTTATGTCATTGACCCGCTTTTTCAGAAACACCCTGGCTGCCCTGTCCATTGGACTCATTGCCTTGCTCCCGTTACCTGCCATGGCCGATGATGAGCTACCGGCCCAAATCATTCAAGTCCAGGGGAACGGGTCAATTACCACGCAGCCCGATGCCTTTTCCGTCCAAGTCAGCGTGCAAACGGAAGGCAAAACCGTGGAGGCGGCCCGAAACAGCAACAGCCAAAAAATGAACGCCGTCATTCAGCGCCTGAAAGCCCTGAATATTCCCAACCTGAACCTGAAAACCGCCGGGTTCTATGTCTCTCCCATTCGCGAATCCGAACGCATGCCGTCGCCGCGCAGCACCAAAACGGATAATATCATTGCCTACCGGGTGGTGAACCAATTGGCCGTCAAGTTGGAAAATGCCTCACCCGAAGCCCTGAGCACCTATGCCAGCCAGGTTCTGGATACGGCCCTGGCCGCCGGTGCCAACGAGGCCGGGGGCATTAACTTCTACCTCAGCAAAAATAACACGGCCCAGCAGGAGGCCCTGGAACTGGCCATCAAACAAGCCCGGCAAATTGCAGATACCGCGGCCAAAGCCGCCGGCGTCAGGGTAACCGGCATTTACAACATGGAAACCCAGGCCAGCTACATGCCTCTGCAACGGAGTTATGTGGGTGCCGCCATGGCCGAAGCCAAGTCCTACGCACCCACCCCGGTGGAAACCGGCGATCTGGAAGTCAGTGCCAGCGTTACCGTGCGCTATATCTTCGCCCAATAAAGGTTGCCCTTTAATAACAACGCATGATCTGGCCTGACACCGGAGGCAGATGGGCGTTGCCGTTGGCTTCCAGCGGCAGCATGGAGCCCATCGGTTCCACCGGGCACTCTGATGAAGTCCGAATGGTCCGGTTCAACCCGGGATTGATGACCGGCCAACTCCCCATCATCGTGCCAACAGGCACTGTATAGTTGGGAAATATCCAGGGTCCCGGAGTCGGGATAAACGGACGTGCTGACGCTTTGGGACGCATCAGGGGATTGTCATAGTCGTATAAAATTCGCTCCCCACGGGGGCCCTGACCTTTTCGCAAGCGCTCAATCACGCCGCCTTGATACAAAATTCTCGGCATACATCCACCTATAGCAAATTATCCACACACACGTACATAGGCATAAAAACACCGTGGGCTGTGCTTTTTCCTAAAACAATCTAAAGAATTTGTCGGTGTGCGTTTTCGGCACAAATGGCCATATTGTCCTGAACAATCCGCAACAGCGCCTGAGTCCGCTTCTCAGAAGCGCTGGGCAATGGAAACCGACTCTCCGGGGTCACTGTCGACGCGAGCTCGGGATGGGTTTGGGCGCTAATATTGCCCGGCGTCCACCAGGCCTCTTCTCCAGGTTTAGCGTCAAGCCGAATGGGTTCGCCCACGTAAATGCTGCCATCGACGCTGTGAGTGCGGTTCGGATAGGCCAACCCCACCGGCACCACATGAACCCGGCCGGTGCGATTCAGCAACAGCTGAATCAGTTTCGCCACACCTGGCTGTACCTGGCTTTCCTCCGGGCGCCATCGCGCCAGCCAGCCTCGCTTGCCTTCGGGAAATAAAAAAACGTGGGCCTGGTTTTGCCGAAACTGCGTTATCAATGGCCTCAGCACCCGACTGTTCTCCCGGGCCCGATCGGGGGTGGGTGTCACACTGGCATCGATGCCAATCGCGCCGAGTTTTTCCATGATCTGTTGTACCTTGGGCGCATGCCCCTTCAAGATAGCCTGATTCACCAATATCTTGGGCCGGGGGCAGGTTTCCAAGCGACCCGCTTGCGCATAGGTTTCATATAAGGCCTTGATTAACGCATGCAGGGCCTTGGCATCTGCAACCGGATTCTGGTGATTCAGTACAAAGACACACGGTTCGCCTCGATCGACAATGGCCTTTAACCGCCCCGACTCCGTATTGATCTCATACTGGCCTCCCCCAAAGAAAAAGGTTGCCGCCTCCAATACGGTCGGAACATATAAGGGGGATGACTCCCTTAACGATTTGACCCGGCGGGCCCATTGCTCTATTGTCGAACGATGAGCCGAATAGAACCGGGCATTGAGGGTTCGCCGAATCCGAATATCAACCCATTGGCTCAGGGATTGCCACCATGACCCCGAAGAGCGGGGTTCTCCTGAAAAGACCACCCCGGTTTTGGGTGTCCTGAGGGTTGCTGGAGCAAGGGGATGATTGAGCGAGTGCGGCAATACCAAGCCAGCACTCGCCCCTGTCAGCCTCAACAGGGATTTCTTATGACGATCAGGGGGGCTCGCACCATAAGGTCCCTGTCTCTGCACCAACAGCATCATCTGTCCCTCTTTCCAACACACCACCACACAAAATCCAACGATCGACGTCACTCAATTCCTATCGACCGGCATGGCCTTTCCCAATTCTCAGCTCGTCTTGGTAGGTCCCTCGTCCGGCTTGGGCTTTACCAGGTCGGCAAGCTTGGGCTTTTTGCGCTCATCCTCGGCCTGCCCTTTACCCAGCCCTAGCAGCAACTGTCCCAGGACGAAAACAATGAGGCCCGGAATCACATACTTGATCGGATTGGGCCAGCCATTGGTTCGAGCCGCCGTGTAGGCGGCCAATTCCGATCCCACGCCGGCAGAGGTCATTGCCGCGCCCACCGCTTTTTTTCCTTCAGCCGACTTTAACGAAAACCGCGCTCCAAATCGGGCCGCTGTCTGCGGCGATACTGATAACGTCACGTCTACCTCCTGGTGTTATTACTTGACTCTCACTGTGAACACCCCAAGGGCATTCACCTTCCCCAGCCGCCACATTACGGGCAGGCCGAAGCCTGGTCTTACCTTATGTCCATTCAACACCGTTTTTCTCAGTAATACAGAGAGAGAGAGAGAACCGTGACCCGTTCAAAACTCGTTTACAACAAACCTTATTTCCCATGCTGCTCAAAACAGGCGCAGAATACCCATTCTTCACTTCAAAAAGAAGGTGCAGGGGGAGCAACCGGGGTCGCTCCTCCTGCGGAGTATGCACCACCCACCTGCATTTACATGCAGCACTATGTCAAACTTGTCGATGCCGCTCTGCTGGTCTGTCACCAACACCCACGGTCTGCCTTTTTCCTGTCCTCACGCGCCCCATAGCCAAGGAACGCCCAACCTAAAATCCCACGGTCTAGCTTGTTGCATCTTGCCTGTCTTTACCCAGATGG
Source organism: Vampirovibrionaceae bacterium NZW_1234 (assembly GCA_041697335.1). Classification (GTDB taxonomy): domain Bacteria; phylum Cyanobacteriota; class Vampirovibrionia; order Vampirovibrionales; family JAGQHJ01; genus JBGUGD01. Next base: position 100,918 of record JBGUGD010000014.1, read on the forward strand.
AAGAGAAGAGGAAGCGGGAAAGCATGCTTTCCCCGACTCTCAGACAGGCGATGCCGAGAAGGCCCGAAGGCATAGTCGGTCAAAAATATACGGAATCGCTAAAAGTCTTTGTCGGAATTGTCCAACACCACCATTCACCTGACAAACACCCATACTGGGTTTACCGTGCGCCCTATCAGCGCGATTACAATTCAACATCACATTCACATTCCCAATCATTATTCACCCAACCTACTGTCGTACTTATGTTGTTCATCTTGATACGACTTTATAAAAACCGGTGATGGGATCTTTGTGCTAGAAACTCGCCCTTTTCGTTACATTCGTTTACCATAGTAAAATCCGCTAAAAAGTCACCTGGCCTAAATTAGCGACGCCACGCGGTGTTACGTCAGTACTACCAAAACTCGGTACGAAGGTCCATGATGATTGATATTCCAGGGTTAAACTGGATCTCCCATGCGATGTCGGTGCATTTTATGCGACGCACCCATGAGGAAATCGCCCCCCACATGCTGCATTCCGGCCAGACGGCAGCGGATGTTCTTCAGACAGCCCAATCGGTTTTCTCCGCCCGAGTCACCCTGCAAGCCGCCCCCGACGGCCTCAGCGGACCGTTTTACGATCCCGAGACACGACAAATCTTTTTACCCGAAAGCCTCTTTTCCAGTTCCAGCCTGGCGGCGGTGGCCCTGGCAGCTCACATTTACGGCCATGCCATGGCCCACCAGTCTCGAAAGCCCCCTCGGCAAACCACCCTTCTGACCAGTTTTACCCGCTTCAGGCAACAGGCGGACAGGTGGACCAACCGACTGTTTTGGGTGCTTCTGGCAACCATGGCCCTGCTGTTTCTCACCCTGTATGTTCCCGCGCTGGGGGACACAGGCTCGACGCTCTCGCTCCTGGCAATGACGATTTGCCTCCTCTTGGGGCTGCCCTTTCTTATCCTGTTATTATTGGGACGAACCAGCCACCTGCTGGTGAAGCTGGTCATCCTCTGGAATGAACATCGGGCCAACCACTTCGCATACAGCCTGTTACGCCGGGGGCATTTTTTAACCCCGACAGAATACTCGTTGATCCGCCGGTATCTCAGCCACTACACCTCCTACCGCTACGAGGCAGGTTCCTGCGAAATGACCGCCGAGTCATCCGAAACCCCTTCATCTGTATAACGGATTTCCAGTAGGTCCTCTGGATGGGGTTCTGCCCTCCACAAAATCTGTGGGCTAGGGAGCCGCCGGGGGTGATAAGGGCTGCATGGCGGGCTCTGAGGGTTGCTCCTCATCGGGGTTCGTAATGACTTTCCCGGTGACCGACAAGACCGGCCCGGAAGGATCATGACCGATAATCACGGGCTTTTCCCTGGGCTGACTCAAGGCCTCTGCCAGTTGCGCCGAATCAATTTCGGCGCCGGGAAACATCCGGCTGATTTGCTGTTGCACCTTGGCCAAGGACGGCGGGGCTTTGCCAAAGAAATCGGGAAACACAGACACGGCCACATCGTTGTTATCATCGCGCCCGACCAGAACGGTGTCATAGGTCACGGTCACCGGCGTGCCCATGGGCACCAGATCAAAGAGTTCCTCGGAATCCCGAATGTGCATGCGAATACACCCATGGGAGCTGAACTGGCCCACAGAGGAGGGTGCGTTGGTCCCGTGGATGCCGTACTCTCCCCCGTTAAACTCTAAAAACCCTATCCACCGGGTTCCCAGAGGATTGCTCTTCGGGGTCCGGGATCGGCCTGGCGGGGCAAAGGGATTTTCAAACTGCGGATCAATCACCTTGCGAATGACACTGTAATTGCCCATGGGCGTGGGAAACTTGGACACCCCAACACCAATCGGGTAGCTTTTAAACACCTGGGTCCCATTGAAGAGCCACATGGTGCGCGCCGGAATATTAATCACAATATGGGGCTGGGGCAACGGATTCCGGGCCCATGCCAAAGGACCGGAGCCGACGAGGATCATCACCATCAACACCAGCGCAAGAACACGGACCATAAGGCTGGTGGGGGTGGGAATCCAGAGGGAATGAAATGCCTTTTTCATCATCATCTCGTCGTTACTCTCAGGTGGGTTCTCAGGCAATCACGAATCTTCTCATATCCAAGGCCGAGGAGCCGTCACTCTATTTTTTACTTTCGGCGAAATTCACCGGTTCTACAGGTCCTTAACAGAGAAAACCGAATCCGGTCTTCCTACCAGTATCCACGAACCTTGGTGGCTCTTTCAACCTTTTTAAAGACGTGCTGTTTACGCTTTATCTCGTCCAGATCTTTCTCTAAGCGAGAACGAATGGCCGTCTCCGGGTTGTCGCCTTGCTTGGCCAGGAAAATGCTGGGCTGATCCATGGCCTGGGCAATTTGAAGCGGTGAGCCTTCGAAAACCAACAACGGTCCGGCCTGCTCCGGGATCGGGGTTCCGGCTTCCGGCGGGGGTACCTGAGGCGGAACTTCCGGCGGATTCTCCGGCGGCGGCGGAGGCGGCGGTGGGGGTGGTGGAGGCACATTACAGACCTTGGGTTTGGGAGCAAAGCCCAATTCACCGGCCTTGGCAATCTCAATCTTTTTGCAAGGGCCGCAACCCACGATATTGCCTAAACCGCCTTTGACACTAAACTTGTTTCCATTGGCCAGGAAAACATAGGGGTTGGGGGTTTCAATACGCCCGCCCTGACCACCGTTGCCCCGGCTTCCGGGTAAAATACCGCCATCACCGCCATTGCCACCTGTGGCAATAACTTTTCCGGTTGCTTCCCCGGTCACGGTTTCATCAAAGCTGGAAATACCAATAAAGCCACCGTTGCCACCATTGCCACCACGGCCGAAAAGGGCATTGGTGTCGCCCCCGTTACCGCCCTTGGCTTCCACGGTACCGGAATTATGCATGTGGTGTGGGGCTACAAAGTAGATTTTTCCGCCATCGCCGCCTTCACCGCCTTGGAAGCCCGTGGCGCCATCGGCCCCATTGGCTTGCACCAGACCCTGGTTAATGACATCGCCACTGTAGGTGGATTCCAGGTTCTGTAAACTGGTTGCCAAGCGGGTTCCGTCCTGTTGGGAGAAAATGGCGTTGTTGCCTTGCGAGGCGTTTTGCACAGCGGTAATCGCAGTTGCATTCTCAGCGTTGTCGGTTGCAATGATACGAATCACACCGCCATCGGAGGCTGGAGCATTGCTGGCCGACGGAGCCGGAATGGAGGCCAGATGCTGATGCGTATTAATCAAGGCAATATCACTGTTCCCGGCCTTGGGATCGTTCTTGGCCATCCCGTTGGCACGGATAATACCGGAGTTGTTGACCAGGCCGCCCTCAATGTGAATGACGCTGGCATCATAGTTGATGACCCGACCGGAAGCATCCAGGTAGGCACCGGCTTGGACGTTAACCGACCCGGTGGCTTTAATATCAATCTTTCCGGCATTGCCGCCAAAGCCCATCGCCGTAATCTTGGCTTGAGGACCAAAGGTGGCCGCCCCGACGTTGAAGGACACCTGACCGCCATTGACCCCGTTGGCAAAGACGTTACCGGTCTGATAGAGGTAGGCGGAATTAATGGTGACGCTGCCACCATTGCCGGTGTAGAACGTGCCATTTTTAATGGCGCTGACATCAATCGTTCCGTCCACTCGGACAACGCCGCCCGGGGCATTAAAGACCATCCGACCGCCATTGCCGGTGGGGATTCCGGCAGCGTTGGATTCCAGGCCTCGGACAACCACCCCGGCACCAACCACCAGGTTGCCGCCCGGGTTTTGAAACACGGTCTGGCCAGTGGGGGTATTGTAGTACACCCCGCCCTGAATGTTCTGTCCGGTATTGACGGAGTTCACATCACCAGGGGCGCCTTGTGCCATAGGCACAGCCGCAATGGCCATACTCATTGCCACGGTCACCGGTAAAATTACCCGTTGAACGGTGGCTAATTCTAAACGCTTTGCCAAATGGTCGTTGTCATCTTCGGTCTGCAGCCACATGGACTGGTAGGATGCAAAAGGCATCGCATATTGAACCGGAGCCGAAACAGGATGTTCAAGAATACCGTGCATTTCGCTGGAAACAGCAAATCGAGCCGCCATGGCAGCTTTTTGCATTTTCAGTTGTCGACGCTGTTTCTTACGACTCATACTCTCTTCTTTCCTAACGGGGCCAAGTAACGACAAACTACCGTTTTTATATTCTATATATAGATAAAAACAAATATTTGATTAATATTGTTATCACATTAACAAATATTACAGCCCAAGCATTTTTTCTGACCGCTCGGCCAAACCCACCGGGTCTTTACCCTAATGCGCACCCACCCGGCCCAAGCCCACTCTATCCAGACCAACCCCTTGCAGAATTCAGACATTGACTTCCCACCAAACCCCAAAAGCCTTATTACGTTTGAATTCAGCCCCCTGCGGGAATAATACACTAAAACCCCAAGCCGCTCCCCGCCTTTGTGCCTTCTTTCACCGGCATTTCAAGAAATTCGCCGAACGGTCAACATCCCCCAACCCCAAGTGGAACCCGCAGAAACTGAGTAAAAATGAGTAAACCTGAGTAAAAATCCGCAAATCAATCAAAGATGAGTAAAAATGAGTAAAAATCCCCCAAATCAAACCAAAGATGAGTAAAAACTGAGTAGAAATCCGCCAAATCAAACCAAAGATGAGTAAAAAATGAGTAGAAATCCGTCAAAACAAACCAAACATGAGTAAAAATGAGTAGAAATCCGTCAAAACAAACCAAACATAAGTAAAAATGAGTAGAAATCCCCCAAATCAAATCAAAAATGAGTAGAAATGAGTAAAAATCTGCCAAACCCAATCAAACGTGAGTAAAACGCAGTAGAAACCAGCCGATAGGACAAAGACGTTTTAACTCACCGTCTCCGCCTGGGACCCACTGAGCCACTGATCCAGGCTAAAGGGTGTCCGGGGCTTCCAAACCAGATAGGCTGCGGCCAACAGAAACAGCACGTCCCGGATCACCAGGGCTGGGCCCACCGGCTCAGACACCCCGCCAATGTAACACCCACAGTCCGGCGTTTCGCCTCGGGCCAGCACCATCCCGATGGCCACCAGAAAACTCAATAGCTGCAACCCAGTCAACACCGCCGCAAAACGGACGAAAAGCCCGATCAAGAGGTAGACTCCGACCAAAATCTCAGCCCACGGCAAAACCTGGCTGTAGAAATACGTCAGTGCCGGGGTCAGGACATGATAGCCTTGGGCTGCCTGAACAAAGGCCTCCATGTTTAAAAACTTCTGAACCCCGCTGGACAGAAACACCGCCCCCAACACCAATCGCAAGACCAGGGGGAAATAACGCTTGACCGGTTCAAATAAGGGACCCATAGTAACTCAAATATCCTATACAATAGAGCTATGAAGACACATTCCTTACGGACCTCTCTTATTATTGTAACCGCTCTGTACTGTCTTGGGGCGGTCGGGTTTGGAGTCTATCAAACCCAGGCCCATCCGGAAGCCTATGCCCCCAAGCCGACGGCGGCAGCCCCCTCCGGAGAAGCACCGGCTCCTGAGCCGCCTCCCTTGCCCGTTGGGACCCAGGCCCCGGATTTTACCCTCACCGATTTGCAGGGCCAACCCCATGCCTTGTCTCATTACCGGAACCAGCAGCAGTGGGTCTTGCTGGAAGTCTTTGCAACCTGGTGCCCGCACTGCCAGCACAGCGTCCCCATTATGGAAACCTTGAATGCCATGGCCCCGAATAAACTCAAAGTGCTGGCCATCAACGTGGGCGACAAACCCGGAACGGCATCCACGGCCAAAGCCTTCCAGGATTATTTCAAACTGACCTACACCATTTTGGATAAACCGACCCCCGAGTTTCTCAAAGACTATAAAGTAGCACGCATTCCGGCCACCTACCTGATTCAGCCCGATGGCACCATTGCCTGGGGCCACCAGGGAACCTTAACCCCGGCTCAAGTTGACGAAATCCAACGTCTCGTCAAACCCTAGCCCGCCCCCTCTTTTGTCGGCCTAGGCGCGTTTGACTCGGAGCTTGTTTATACATCCAAAAAAATTGATTATGTTTTGCCGAGACCTGTCATCAAACCCAACGCCAATGCGTTTATACAACTAGAGACACGCAAAGAGTTAAGGGGTCTGTATGAGAGTGAATGTTCATGAGACTTTTGCTGAAACATCCGCGCAACACGCCAAGGAATTAGTGGTTTATTCCTTAAAATCGATTTTGTCGACGGTCTTGAGCCATCAATACTCGACCCCGTTGGGCTATCTGATGGAAACGCCCTCGACGCAGAATTAATACCGGTCTGCTTCTCCTTTTTTCTCCTTTCCTTTTCACCTCGTTCCTCCAGATTTCCGGGTCACTCGACTCACCTGACCCACGACCTGGAAGTCTCGATCGCATGGACACCTCGGCTGCCCGACCTACCCGGCCGAGGTGTTCGCATACCCCTCTAAAATACATTTGATAGAGGGTCATTCCGAAAACTTCAGCCTCCATAATGATTTAAATTACCAACAAACATTTTTTATAATGGTTATCGATTTAGGCCTTCCCTATTCCGAAATTTCAGCCTCACACACCCATACGTATCTGTGGAAACCCATAGTCAAACTGATCCGGGAAAATCTAAAGAATACGGATTCCCCTATACTCGACTGTGGATGTGGTAATGGCGCGTTTACAGCGCAATTGCTTCAACAGGGATTAAATGCCTATGGGATTGATAATTCCACCTCCGGCATCGCCTTAGCGAAAGATCACTTTGATGCAGCCCGCTTTGCTGTTGGCTCAGCATATGCCCCTATTCCGCAAGAGCTCAGTCATCAGACGTTTGATTTGATCGTTTCTCTTGAAGTCATCGAGCATTTGATTTCACCCCAGCAATTTATTAAAAACCTGTATGACGCTCTGAACCCTGGTGGCATTTTAATCCTGACAACACCGTATCATGGCTATCTCAAAAATCTTTGCATCGCTGTAACGAATAAATTCGATAGTCACTTTGACCCACTCTGGGAAGGCGGGCACATTAAATTCTGGTCGTTCAAAACTCTCTCGAAGTTGCTTGAAGAGAACCACTTTAAGGTTATTCAGCATAAAGGAGCAGGGAGGGTGCCCTATTTATGGAAATCCATGATTCTGGTAGCAACAAAAGACTAACAATAACCCCTTAAAGTAGCCTTAATGGCACTTCAAGGGGTTATGTATTTCCGTCAAGAACGCGTGAAATTATCGCTGGTCGAGGGCGATGAATTCGCGGTGTTTGGGGCCTTCATAGATGGACTTCGGGCGGATCAGGCGGTTGTTGTCCAACTGCTCGATGACGTGGGCGGCCCAACCGGCAATCCGACTGGCTGCAAACATCGGGGTGTACAGCGGAATCGGCAGACCCATCAAGTAGTAAATGTAAGAAGTGGGGAAATCGACGTTGGGGAAGATGTTCTTCTCACGCAACATCACTTCTTCCACTTTGGAAGCCATCTGGTGCCATTTGGTGTCGTTGAGTTCACGGGACAACTCTTCGCCCATCTGCTTCAACAACGGCGCCCGGGTGTCGCCTTTTTTGTAAACCCGGTGGCCAAAGCCCATAATCTTATGCTTGCGAGCCAAGGCGTCCATAATCCAGGGTTCGGCGTTTTCGACGGTGCCAATTTCCTGGAGCATCTTCATGGCCTCTTCATTGGCTCCCCCGTGGAGCGACCCTTTCAAGGTGCCGATAGCGGCCGTAATGGCAGAGTGCATGTCCGATAAAGTGGAGCTGGTCACCCGGGCACAGAAGGTGGAGGCGTTAAACCCATGCTCGGCATACAGAATAAAGGTGGCATCCAGGATACGGCCCACCAGCTCAGACGGCTTCTCGCCTTTCAACATGTAGAAAAAGTTGGCCGCATGGCCCAATTCCGGACTCGGTTGAATGGGCTCCTGACCATTAAAAATCCGATAGGCCGCAGTAATAATGGTCGGCATTTTGGCCGTCAGCCGGATGGCTTTTTCCACATTGGCCTCGTGAGACAAGTCCTGAGCCTGCGGATCGAAATGCGCCAGTAGGGACACACAGGAGCGCAACACGTCCATATAGTTACTGGTTTTGGGCAGAGAGCGGATCAGGGAAACCACTTCAGCCGGCAAGGCAGCGTGTTCTTTCAGCTTACGCTGGAACTCGGCCAATTGGGCTTTGTTGGGCAAATCTTCATGCAACAGGAGGTACGCCACTTCTTCGTAGGTGGCTTTGTGGGCCAAGTCACGAATCTCGTACCCGCGATAAGTCAAGCTGTCGATATCGGGATTGACTTGGGAAATCTTACTGACGCCGGCAATAACACCTTCTAAGCCGGGACTGTAGGTTTGTGTTGCTTCCATCTGTCTGCTCCTCGCTTACATCAAAATCTTATTTCTGTAGCACGTTGGACGGGTCTTCCGATGACCGATAGGATAAACACTGTCTTGACAGTTGCTTATCCAGGGTATCGTAACCGGGATAGTCAATCAACTGGTAAAGTTCCTGACGTGTCTGCATGCGATCCAAAAACCCCCGTTGTGTTCCGGTCTCCTTAAGTTCAACTAACACATCCCGGACCGCCTTCATCATGACACGAAAGGCCGTCATCGGAAAGATGACGATCTTGTAGCCCAAGGCATCGAAATCCTGGGCTGAGAGGTAGGGGCTCTTTCCAAACTCGGTCATATTGGCCAGAAGCGGCACTTGAACCGCTTTGGCAAAGCGGGCGAACTCGTCTTCAGACTGCATGGCCTCGGGAAAGATCATATCGGCTCCGGCCTCGACATAGGCTTTGGCTCGGGCAATGGCATCATCCAGATCGGTGACGGCACGGGCATCGACCCGACCGATAATGACAAAATCCGGATTCTGTCGAGCCTGAACGGCAGCCGCAATACGGGTCTGCATCTCTTCGATGGAGACCACTTGCTTGCCTTCCAGGTGGCCACAGCGTTTGGGCGCCACCTGATCCTCCAGATGGACCCCGGCAATGCCGGCCCGCTCAAACTCCTGAATGGTGCGAATCACTTGCATCCCTTCACCATAGCCGGTATCGGCATCGCAAATCACCGGAATATCCACGGCGCTCGCCACATAGCCAGCAAATTGGACCACTTCGGTCATGGTCAACAGGCCGATGTCCGGGTAGCCGGTCATGCCATTAATCAGCCCGGCACCGGTCAGGTAGACCCCTTCAAAGCCGACGTCCTGGATTTGCTTTGCCGTAATGGCGTTAAAGGCACCGGGCATGACCAAAATGCCCGGTTGATTTAACCGTTGACGAAGGGCCTTAGCCATCTGGGTTTTGGGACGATTGAGTGACATCGGCTTAGACCGCAAAGGCTTCAAGGATACTGCCGATTTCATCCTGCTCATCAAGGTGCCACAGCTCGTCGAGCACATAGTCGATTTGGGACTTGGACAGCACCCGAGAGGCCAGACGACGGAATTTGTCCTCCACTTCCTTGTCGGTCATGGGGTTTTGGGCATGACCACGGGGGTAGGTCACTTGCTTCGAAAGGACACGCCCGTCTTTCAAGGTGATTTTCAGCAGGTTGGGAATGCCTTCGGGATAGAGCTTGGTCAGCTCGGCATTGCGATGCATCCGGATCTTCTGGATCAGCTGGCTGATCTGCGGGTTGGCCAGGTGAGCATCATCAAACTGCTCCAGATCCACCTGCCCGTCAATCAGAGCCACGGCAACACAGTAGGGCATGCTGTGGTCGGCGGTTTCACGGCTTTTGGGGAACCATTTTTCCTCTTCCCCGCCAATAATATCGACCGCGGCATCAAAGGAGTCGATGTCGATGCTGACGATATCCTCAACATTGCCGATTTCCTCACGCAACTGGAGGGCCGCATCAATGGCGCTTTGAGAGTGGTACTCGGCAGGCCAGAACTTGATGCTGGTCTTGTTAATCATGTAGGGCTCACCGTTGATGCCGCCAAAGGGCGCCAGTTCAAAGGGACCGGACACTTGTTTCTTGAAACCCATTTCGCCTTCAAAGATATGAGACGGACCACTCATCCCATGCCATGCCAAGCGAGAGGCAAAGACAGCGTTGCGAGAGGCATTGGCAAAGGCAGCACCTTTCCAGTGAGACAATTCACCCACACGGGTTTGGCGCATAGTCACATTGGGAACGCCAGACAGGGCAACCGCGTGGCGGGTTTCCTCGGGGGTCAGTTCCAGAATTTTAGCGGCCCCTAACACTGCCGAGAAAGCACCGTAAGTGACATGATCCCAGCCCCGGGCGCGAATGCTGGCTGCATCACACAGACGGCATTGCACTTCATAGGCAAGGACAATGGCGGTAATAATTTCACGCCCGGAAGCCATTTCCGGATCGGCAACGGCCAGAACGGCAGCGATGTTATCGCTGGGATGCGCCGGCTCCAGGGACAGGTAAGTGTCATTGTAATCCAGGTAGCGCATCAGAACGCCATTGGCAAAAGCGGCCATTTCCGGCGAGGTCTGATGAAACGAGCCGATGATGGTAGAGCCATAAGAAGGCGCTTCCACCGTATGGGCCAAGGCTCGGGCAATTTTGCCGGGTTCGCCCAGATAAGCGCCCATTGCACAGCCAAAAGCATCAATCACACGGCGCTTGGCCTCGTGAATGGCTTCCGGGGTCAGCTTTTCGTAGGTCAATTGCTGGCTGTAATTTACCAGATACTCAACAACGGAATCCTTTTCCGTGACGGCCTTTTTCTCTGCAATGGTGGTCATAAAACGCCTTTCTCCTCCATCAATCTTGGGTTGATGTGATTAACCGTATCGTAGAGATAGCGTCAAATCAAGGGGGATTCGTGTTTTCGGCCACTTGGGCAAAGGCTTACCCAAGGGTCGAAAGGAACGCCAAAACCCAGACACTGACCATCAAAGCGCGCAACATCACTTTTACAACCGGACTCATGGAGAGCCGAGGTCAAGTGCTCTTCAGCGATTCACAGGCACTTTGTCCCATCACTCGCATGTGCCTTTCAGAATTGTCAGCCAGAAGACAGATCACAATTCTTGTTTCTATTACAACTTGAACAGAGTTAGAAATCCGACACCCACGGCAACAAAGAATAGAGAGGATAACCCCATGCGATTAACGTCCACCCAGCCCACTGTTTTCAATAATGTGATTCAGGCCGCCCAGCGCTTTAGCGGGGCGCTCACCGGCAATCGGCCGGTCCGGCTGCAGCAGGCCGAAGAGATTCTGCCCATTGCCGAAGATACCTTCAACGATCGGCCCTACAAAATCGCCATCGGGGGCTACCTGGACCAGCCCGAAGGCTATAACCGCAATCGGGTAGGGAACTTCTTACGCCAACTCATTCGCAAGCTCCGCCCGGAAAAAGTTGGCCTAATTACCAGCCCCACAACCCTCCCTGAGAGCATTGATGTGCTCACGACCGAAATCAGCCAAAAAATGAACGTTCCCGTCTGCTATATGACTTCTGAGCGCTATGCCAATAAAATCAACCCCGATCAGCTCCCTGAAAATGTGAGCGTGGCCAAATTCTTAGAGCAACCTAAGCATATTTTTCCCAACAATCCCGAATACGCCTGGGCAACCATCCTGGGCTCCAGCGTTCTCATCCCCACAGGAGGGCGTGCTGCCACGGTCACGGACTGGGTTAAAGCAGTCCAAACCGGCGATCATGCCATTGTTCTCCTCGATAACAAAAATATTAAAGACCCGGCCTGGGATCCTATGGCTCAAAAGCCTTTAAACGGCGTCCGCTACATCCTGGAACAAAGCCGAGCCTTCTTAAATGGGGAGCCGTTACCCCACCCCGAGTATGAAGGGTTTACTCGAAACTTCCTTGAAACGCACCGCGAAATCATCGAGTCTCAGGTCACCAGTGTTCCCTTGAGTGATGATGCCCAGGTTGCCTTCTCGGCAGAGCGGGCCTCACAATTCATCCGCAAAAAAGTCGGTGCGACAAGACCCGAAACCATGGCCATGGCCGTATAGGCAACGTGGTCTGCACCTCGGCACGGCTCTCCACTTCAAAGACGAATTTCAGTCAGGCCCCTCACTCCGGTCAGGGGCCGCCTGCTATGATAGAGGGAATGGCATCTCTGGATCACCATTAATTTCAGTTGAGAGCGAGGCTTCCATATGCATCCGTCCGATTCACCACCCCGTGATGTGGTCGATATTGTCATTACGGGCTATAAAAAAAGCCTTGGCTCTATTAAACCCTTGACGCTGGTGTCATTACCGGTCGTTCTCTTCAGTGCCATTACCATGGGCTGGCTTTACCCGGATGCCAACAGCATGAGCGACCAGGCTGCCAAGACCTTTAGCGAGGCCATGCAGCAGCTTCAACTGATGATTCCCATGATGGGGCTCTCGATTCTCAGTAGCCTTCTGACCTATTATGTCAGCACCTTTGTGCTTCTCCAGTTCTTCCGGGATCTGTACCAGGGAGAGATTCAAGAGGATGTTTACACCTACCTGAGACCCACGCCAAAGGCGGGTGGTATTTTCGGCATCGCATTTTTCGTCTTTCTAGCGACACTCCTATCCATCGTTCTCATTGCACTCGGGCTTATCCTGCTGATTCTTCCGGGCCTCGCCCTTTTGTGCGGCTTTCTGGCTCTGTTGGCCCGAATATGCCTGGTCAACCACATTTATATCTCTGAGCCGGAAGTCGGATTCATCGACGCCTTTGGCAAAAGCTGGACGTTAACTCAAGGGTATTTCTGGCGCACGGTCGGCCTCTTGTGCCTCATGCTCCTGGCACAATTTTTCTTATCCATTCCCCTGTATATTGTCTCGGTCGTTATGGGATTGCTGGCCGTCGTTGTTCAGATGTTCTCCGGCGCCTTTCCCATGGCCTTGCTCTATGTCCCCTTATTTGCGTTGACCTATTGGCTCAGTCTCGCCGTTACCAGCCCAGGCGCCATCTCCACCCTGCAAGGGTATTACCTGGATCTGAAGGCTCGTCAGACCCAGCGGTCCGTCACCTAAGCATTTAAGACATCTGTAATATTTTGTAAGAATCGCCCCTTTGCGGATGGATTTGAGATACAAGTAGATAGATTCGAAATCATCTCTCGTATAAGGATTATTTATGATGCCGCTTTCCATCCAGCCCCCATCAAGGCGTATCTCAGACGTAATGCCACGCCCTGCGGCCACATCGTCGCTTCGCTCAAAGGCCCCTCATGTGACTCGCTTTGGAAACACAACGAGTGAGGCGCCTTCTGCGCAAAGAAACTGGCCGAGCATACTGGCCCAAGTATTTCGTCCCAGCGCATGGCTGCCAGCCGGGTGGACCTTAAAGCCCTTGAAAACCGAACTGTATGGGCAGGGGTTTATCAGTATCGGGCGTTCCCTGGCAGAGCTGAATGCAGGCCGCCCACTGATTTTGGAAAAGCAGACCGGGCCACATGAGGGACATTTCACCGCCCGCATTGAAAGTGTGCTTCCCCTCAAAATGACACCGGAAGATTATCACACCAAGAAACCCCTCAGCCCTGAGCCGTTGATTCTCAATACCATGCTGTACCTCAGCACCGCAGGCAGCCCGGATATGTCCCAATGGGCCCAGCTAGTCAAACCCGGGCGAAACGTAGCCCATCTCAGCCTGGAAGATTTGGAGGGGGCCTCTGAAGCCCTACAGAAATTCTATGCCAAAGAACTCCTGCCTCAATTTCAAAAGGCTCTAAAACCGATTGGCCGAGGGGGTACGACCACCGCCGTCCAGGCTTACCGACGGATCGATCAAATCCTGGTCGCCCCACTGAGAGCCTTGCCGGACAAAAAGCGGGGGAATTCCTTTCACGTTGGGACCATAAGCCTCAAAGGGATCCCCTTTAACGTCTACTACGCCAATACGGCCATCTACCCGACCGATCGGGAGGTCCATAAAACCTGGCACCCCTCTCCCACGGATCGCTTGATTTCACTGGACAAGGCTCGCACACTCTACCCATAGCGGCGCCTTGGCAGAGATTAGATCGTTGCCGAGACATCAGGTTCCTGTTGATGGACCTCGGAAACCATGAGGCGATTGATAACCTCCGGGTCTACGGTCATATTCACCGATTTTTCGTGAGTATAGGTGACGTGGCCGGGATAGCTGTTGGGAATTTTACGCACATAGCGAGCCTCGGTATACACCACGGGAACATTGACACTATCACGGCCCTGGCTGTAGTAGACAGCGACCATGGCGGCCTCGGCTAACGTGGAATCCGGAATTGCTCTCTTCTCGGACTTGATGAGGACATGCGAGCCGGGAATCAGATGGGTATGCAACCAGAGATCTTCGGTTCGAGAGAGCTTGCCCACAATCATGTCATTTTGAAGTCCGTTTCGCCCCACCAGAATGGTAAAGCCGTCTGACGACACCAAGGATAAGGGCATGGCGCGCTGCTGTTTCTGGCCTTTTTTCTGAGTCTCCAGAGGCTTCACCCAGCCTTGCTGAACCATGTCCTGACGGATCTCATCCAGCTCAGTCTCCTGGGTGGCATTCTGAACGGCCACCAGAAGGGTTTCCATATAGTCCTGGGCATAAGTCAGCTGTTCTCCCGTCTCCATGGCCATCTGTTGACGAGCCTGGGCCTTTTTATAGCGCCGATAATACAGCTGGGCGTTTTCCAAAAGAGACAGGGTCGGATCCAGCTCGATGGCGATTGATTCACCGGAGCTAAACTCTTGCAGTTCAATCCGATTCCCGGGGGTGGTCTGCTGCTGACTGTGAGCAATGGTGAGCAGATCCCCCATGGTTTTCAAGCGCTCAATCACCTCGGGGCTGGAGCGCTCCAGTTCTTGCAAGCGTTTCTGCACTTTTTTCTTCTGGGCTAAAAGCGCCTGGCTCAACTGGGTACGTTTCTGGCTCAAACGCTGTGTCAACAGGTGGTGCAGGTAGTAGGTTTGAACCAGCTTGGTGAGTGACCCCATGGGCATCCAGTCAGGATCCTGCTGATGTGCGGGCACAAGGGAGAATCGGCTGAAATCACGGCGAATCATCGGCGACAGATGGTCGCCAGCCACCAGATCCTTAAAGGCCCGGTACGCTTGATACGGATCCGGGTAGGCCGTCAACACATCCGTCAAAACCGCCTTACCGGTACCTACAAATTCCCGGGTCAGGCGTTCTGCCGGATCGGTTTGCTGCTGATTCGCCTGGGAAACCATGGAGACAAACTCCGACTCGACAATCGTCCGAATGGGATGACGCGGGGGCTTTGGCGGCGGCATATAGGGATAGCCCACGCTGATCTCCCGTTCCCGACTCATGTGTTCTGACACCCCATGGGCGCAGCCGATAATCATGTTGATGTCCGAATGATACAGAATGATGTTGCTGTTCTTGCCCATCAACTCCAGGGACAAGACCAACTGCACCTCCTGGCCCAGCTCATTATAGTTGTCCATCTCGATATTCAACACCCGCTCATCCGGCAGTGCCGAGACCCGAGTAATCCGAGCGGACGTCAGGTGTTTGCGAAGCACCATACAAAAATTGGGTGCCAGTGCGGGAACAGTAACAAAAGACGAATCCTCGACCAGGGCACAAAAGGCGTACTCCGGTCGGATATTGATGTAGAGCTTCTGACGAGAGGCCTGCCCCCCTACCCATAAGTGCAATAACAACTCATGATGGCTGGGTTGCTGGATCTTGTTAATCTTGCCATCGGCCAGTTTTACATCCAGCTCCGCCGCATAATGCCAGAGCGTCAGGGCATCAAGGGGTTGCATCAGGACACAGTCTGATAACTCTCACGGATGCGCTGAATCAGGTTGGTCGTGCTGCGCCCTTCCACCATGGGGATAAAGGCAAGCTGGGTTCCCAGGCTTTCCAAAAGCTTGGCTTCAGGAAGTGTTTCCGCAGAATAGTCGGCGCCTTTGACATGAATATCCGGGCGAATCTGCTCCAGGGTGGCCATGGGGGTGTCATCGCTAAAAACGGTGACAAAGTCGACACAGGCCAACCCGGCCAACATCTCGGCCCGCTCCGCCTCAGGCACAATGGGTCTGGAGGGACCTTTCAGGCGCTTGACCGAGTCGTCGGAGTTCAACAACACCACCAACAGATCCCCGGTTTCCCGGGCTGCCTGCAGGTAGCGCAAATGCCCCACATGAAGGACATCGAAACACCCATTCGTGGTAACAACCCGCTGATCTGCCTTGCGACATGCCTCCAATGCCTGCAACAACTCGAGAGTGGATTTGATTTTATCCTGAGACATCGGCGTTATTTCTTTCCTGCCTTGGCATCAGCCGCCTGTGACGGTCCATGGGCTTCGGCTTTGCCAAAGTCATACTCGGGCTTGATGTCAATTTTGGCCGTCTGCTTTTCTTTTTGCAGCCACTCTTCCATAGTTTGCGAACGCTTGGAGTTCTCCAGGAACGTGATCAACTGGGTCTTCACTTCATCAAAGCTCCGGCTCCGAGGGGCTTTGCGATCAAGCACTTCAACAATATGGTACCCGAAGGGGCTGACCACCAACTTGTCGTGAATTTGTCCGGGCTTGGTGGAAAACGCCGCCTCGGAGAAGGGCTGAACCATGGTTTCCTTGGAGAAATAACCCAGGTCGCCGCCTTGTTTGGCACTGGCCGTGTCATCGGAATTTTTCTCGGCCAAACGAGGAAAGTCTGCGGGTTTCAATTTCACTTCCGCTAAAATTTGCTCGGCTTTCTTCTTCTTGTCGGCCAGAGTTGCCTCAACCTGTTTATCAATTTCAGCCTGGGAGGCCGTGGGCTTGATCTTTTTAATATCCTGCTCCACTTGCTTGCGATCGGCCGCAATCAGGATATGCCGGGCTTTGACCTGCTCGGGCTCGTTGAACTGATTGGTATGGGTATTGTAGAACTTGCGGGCTTCGGCCTCGGACACCTTTACTTTGTCACCAGCGATAGCCGAAACCAACTTATCCCGCAGCAACTGCAGCTTCAGTTGCTCTTTATAATCCTTGGCAGACAGCCCCATTTTGCTGAGCTGTTCGTTCACCACTTTTTCCCCGCCCAAATCTCGCACCTGGGTATTGTAGGTTTTGTCTACATCGGCATCCGTGACGACGAGCTTTCGTTTTTCGGCTTCCTGCTCAACCAGGGACTGCAAAATTAAGGCATCCATGGTCATTTTTTTGAACATATCGGCCATGGCCTGGTATTTGGGATCTTTCATGGTTTTTTCATCCAGGCGCATCATCTTCATGGTCCGAGTGTAGGTTTCATCAAACTCGGCCCTGGTAATGGCCGCATCATTAACGGTTGCCACTTTTTCCTTGGACATCAGTCCGGAGCCGGAACAGCCAAAAAACAGGGTAATTGCCAGCATACCAGCCAGAATAGAGCGCTTGGGGGTCATCAACATCTTGGAATCCTCTTACCAACGTCATCTCCATTGCCCCAACTATAAACATCCATACGGGGCCATGAGGTGGAGTGTGATCAAGATGTTACTCCAATTGCCTCTGTGAGCCAAGTCATTTACCTGAGTCACACGCCCCCGGCAATCCACATTGACCAGGGAATGCCGACTGGGTCCTATCTTGGGGGTGAGGACTTGCACTGGTAATTTTTGTGTTATAGTTTTGAATCACAACTGACTGATAGATTGAGCACCATGAGTGCCCCCCCTAACCTAAACGACCAGAAAGAAAGGATCAGTTCCACCATGCAAGTCATTTTAGTCAAAGATGTGGACAGCCTTGGCGAAAGCGGCGAAGTTTGCAATGTGTCCGATGGGTATGCACGGAACTTCCTCTTTCCGCAAGGATTGGCCCTGCAAGCCACCAAAGGGTCACTGAAAGATTTGGAAACCCGCCGTGAGCGCTTACGGGTAAAAGCTGAAAAGAAACATCAGGAAGACCTGGCCCGAGCCCAGAAGGTACAAGACATTGGCACCCTGGTTTTATCCGCCCGTGCCGGTGAACAGGGCAAACTGTTCGGCGCCGTGACCACCAAAGAATTATCCCGCCTGATTACTGAAAAATCCGGGCTGGAAATCGACCGGAAAAACCTCAAGCTCAACCACCCCATTAACCGTCTGGGTGACTACGAGCTCCAAATCCGGTTCTCGCCCAAAGTTCAAGCCACCTTGCCCGTGCAAGTGGTTGCCGATGAAGACAGCGACTACGACCTGCCTTCCGCTTAATCTCGCACATTATTAAACACGTAAACACCAGGCTCGAAAACAGCCTGGTGTTTTGTATTCGATTTGTTTTTCTTTAAAGTGCCATTCCATTGTTATTCCCAAGCATTTGATTGGCCCGCTGCATCCGCTGGCGGTAATTCTGAGCCATTTGCCTGAATTGCTGGGCCTGCTCTGCATTGCCTTCGTTTTCCCGTTGCTGTGCTAGGCGCCCCAGGTAATCCGATTGGGAATTAAAGTAATGCACAGCCAGACGAAGCCATTGCTGCTGCTGCCCACGGTTCTGAGCATTGCTGAATCCTTGAACAATAGCCGCTTCCAATTGCTGGCTCCGGCCCCATTCCATGTTTTCGATGCGTCGGCGCTGGGCGTTATTGGGACGATTCAAGTTCCAATTACGCATCTGCTCCATCTGATTCTGAAATTGAATCAGATTTCTTAAGGTCATGTTCAGCTGCACTTGCTGTAAGCGTTGCTGAGTAATACCGTTGATGTTTCCACCATTACCGCCGCCGCCGTTCAATCGGGACTGCGCAGCATTCATACGTTGTCGAAGTTGACCTTGCACAAGATCAGTCAAAAATCCCATATGTAATAACCCAACCTGATTGTCACACATATATATAAAAACAATCTTTGTGATTTTTTTGCTAGTGCTTTTTTAAATGTTGGCCCACCACCCCTAAACCGGCTCGGGGCTGAATGTCTTGTATGGTTGCAAGGACCAGCAGAGATGGAGAATGATATCTACGGTGTCGTCCTTTTATCACCGCGAATAACATACGCAGTTTTCTCAGAACCCATCTCATCCAAATGGCGGGGTAGAGCCAACATTCTCCTCTGGATTGAGGAGTTTGATTCACAAGGGGTTTGGGCACAAGGCCCGCCATAACGCCCTTCTGGTAGCAGTTCCACCAAACAATGGATGAAAGAGATCGGTCATCAAGGCTACGCTGACAGTAGTGTGAAATCCCGATGAGAGAGCGTGGTGACATGGTTTACCCCCTGGGCATAGAAAACGCAAAACAACGGATTCAGGAAATTCGAGCCCGTTTTGAGGCCTTTCAGCCTCCGGCAACAGTCTCGTCTTCCAGCGGCACGTCGTTTGATGCGCTTTTAAACCAGCACCTTGAGGATCCCATCAACAGTACGGAAACACCCGAGTCCTTGAACCGCCTGGTCAATGAGCAAGCCTCCGAGGTCGGGTTGGATCAGAATCTCATCAAAGCTGTGATCAAAGCCGAATCCGGATTTAACCCCAATGCTGTCTCTAAAGCAGGCGCTGTGGGGCTAATGCAACTCATGCCTGAAACCGGACGACAAATGGGTGTAGAACACCTGACCAATCCGGCAGAAAACATCCAAGGCGGATCCCGTTACCTGAAATCCCTGTTGGACAAATATCAGGATGTTCCTCGGGCCTTGGCTGCTTATAACGCAGGCCCTGGTGCCGTGGATCGGTTCCAGGGGATCCCTCCCTACAAGGAAACCCAGAATTATGTCAAACGGGTGCTGAGCTATCAGCATCAGTTCGAAATGGCCGGGAAGGAGTAACCGCCCCATGATTAAAGGTATTTACACCGCCGCCGCCGGTATGGTGACTCAAATGATCCAAGCGGACATTACCGCCGACAATCTGGCCAATATCAATACACCAGGTTTTAAAACGTCCAGCGCACAGTTTCAGTCCTTTGGCGAAGCCCTTATCAGTCGTATGAGCAAACAGGACGGTGTGAACCCCATTGGCAAAACCAGCTACGGTTCTCAGCTTTACGGTAGCAGTATTAACTTCCAGGCCGGTGATTTGGTTCAAACCGGCAATCCGCTGGATCTGGCTATTCACGGTGATGGTTTCTTCGTCGTTAAACCCCAAGGGAGTACAGAAAACATTTATACCCGAGCCGGGAACTTTACCCAAAGCCCGGAAGGGAAAGTGATTACGCCCGAAGGCGCAGTGTTACAGCTGGACAAAGGGGAAGGACAGATGGTTGATGCTGTGATCCCCAAGGGAGCTCGACAAATTGCCATCAACAATCAGGGCGAGCTTCGGGTGGATGGCAATCTGCTGGGCAAAATCAAAGTCGCCCAGTTTGAAGACCCTCATGCGCTAAAGCGTTTGGGAGCTGCCACATTCAGTTCCGAAAAGCCCCCCCTGGCCCAAGCCACCCAGGTGACCCTGGAACAGGGCTTTATCGAGCGTTCCAACGGCAACGCCATTTCTGAACTGGTCAACTCCATGACGGGGCTCAGAGCCTACGAAACCATGCAAAAAAGCATTTCCTTTCAGAATCAAACCCTGGAAAAACTGATGAATGAAGTGGGTAAGAGTAGCTGAACACAGAGGATATAACGAGAGTTCAAGGAACATTTCCCGATGAGAAGAGAAGTCAGAGAGAGTGAAAAAATGCCTCAACCCGAATCCCGAGGCCCAAAGCAATTGGAGGGTAACTGTACATGCTAAGAGCGCTTTATACCGCAGCCACCGGCGCTAAATGTCAACAAGTGAATATGGACGTTATCTCCAACAACGTGGCCAACGTCAACACGACCGGCTTTAAAAAAGTCCGGGCCGAGTTTCAGGATCTCTTGAGTCAAACCTTCAAGACCCCTGGAACCATTGGTGATCAAGGGACCACACTGCCCACAGGGGTCCAGGTAGGCTTAGGGGTTAAAACCACAGCGACTCAACGAATCTTTACCCCCGGATCGATCTTTGACACAGGTAATGCCCTGGATGTAGCCATTGAAGGGGACGGCTTCTTCAAAGTTCAGCTGGATAACGGCGAATTCGGCTACACCCGGGATGGCAGCTTCAAGCGTGATGCCAACGGGCAGTTGGTCACCTCCGACGGCTTTGTGGTCCAACCGGCAATGACTATTCCCAACAACGCTGCCGAAATTTCAATCGATAAAAATGGGACCGTCTCCGTTCGTCAGGCCGGAAGCGAGGTTCTGACCCAGGTCGGTCAGCTGATTATGGTGAAGTTTGCCAACCCTGCCGGCCTGATTGCCATGGGACACAACCTCCACCGTGTAACACCGGCAGCCGGGGACCCCATTGAGGGGATTGCAACCCAGGGCGACTTTGCCTCGACCATGGTGATGCAGGGGGTCTTGGAAAGCTCCAACGTTCAAATTGTCGAAGAACTCATCAACCTGATTACAGCCCAAAGAGCCTTTGAAGCCAACTCCAACGTGATGAAGGCCTCGGATGAAATGCTGCAACGGGTCAACAACATTGTATAAAGCAATTATCGTAGATAACTGAGGATCATTCTTTGAAACACCAATGGCACAAAATGCTAAGCACAATCCTTCCCGTCACGTTGTTGACTGGCTGGCTGCTGTGCCCGGCCGTCTATGCCGATGTGTTTCTCTCACCCAAGGCCCTTAGTGAAAAAATCAAAAATCATATCCAATCTCTTGTTGAGCTGCCTGATCCGGAAGCCAGCCTGGAGGTAGAAGTCCTGTCGATTCCGACCGAAGCATTGCACTTGAAAGGAGAAAACCTGGAGATCCTGTTTGAAGAAAATCAAACAGCACCCAGTTCCTCAAGAACCATTGTGCAACTGACCCTGAGTACCGAAGCCGAAACACGTCGCATAGGGGTCCCGGTTCGCTTGATGGTGGATAAACCTGTGTGGGTGGCTCGTCAGATGATCCGAGCCAAAGAGCCATTGACCCTAAAAAATGTCATGCAACAAACCAAGCGTCTGGATTATGGGCATGACAACACGCTGAAAGCCCAGGACAATATTTTGCAGTATTACAGCCGCATGAACATTAGTGCCGGCACTATCCTCAATGCAAATAACGTGTCCCTAGCACCGGCGGTGCACGCCAATGACGAAGTCAAGCTGATTATGGCGCTGGCCAGCGGTGTCAATATTACGTTACTGGGAACGGCCATGGAAACCGGTCCGGTAGGCAAAAAAATTCGAGTAAAACAGGAATTGGCCAATCGAAAGGTACGTATTCTAAATGCCGAAGTGGTCGGCAAAGATCTGGTGATGGTTCGCTTATAAGCATCGCATCACTCCTTACAAGAGAGAAGAAATAAGATGACACGAGAGAGAGCGCCCAATGAGAAACCCAACCATTAAACCCATAAAACCCATTGCCTGCACCTTGGCTTTGGCCGGGCTTGTCGTGTTTCAATGCCTGCCTCTCGTGGCCCAGGCCGAATCGTTATTCCGGTCCGGTATTTCTTACCAAACGTCACAGCCCTATACCCCCCGATCGCTATTTGCACTGCCACGCCCCAGCACGATAGGCGACACCATTACCGTGAATATCCGCCAAAACATGCAGTCTATCGTTCTACAGAACTCCAACCTGATTCGGGAGCAAAACATCAACGAAAATTCTTCGGACTTTTATAACCGGGTCATCAAACGCCTGTTTGGTATTAAAAGCTTTTTGCCCAATGTCGATGGCATTAGTAATGAAGACCTGCTGAATGCCCGGGCAACCATTAATCGTCAATATATTTTCACGGATACCATTGCCTGCCAAGTGGTTCAAGTCCTGCCTAACGGATATTTGGTCATCCAAGGACGAAAATCTATTAATGCAGAACAGGAGAAACAGGATCTGACCATTAGTGGCATCGTTAACCCCTACTTCCTGGCGGCCAACAATTCCATTAGTTCGGATCAGGTTGGAAACTTCCAAATGTCTCTGGCCGGCAATGGGGTGGTCAGTCGTCACAATGGGGATGGCACGATTTACAAGTTGTATCGACTCATGAACTAACCCCGTGTTATGGAGCGCAATGAGAGAGAGCGATAAGAGAAAGGACATATTCGAGGATGCGTAGAACGGTAAAATCAACAATTTCGCTTTTCCTGGCAACACTGCTATGTTGCATGGCATTGCCTATGCAAGTAGGCCAGGCTGCCACTGTGCGTATCAAAGATATTACTCACATCAAAGGCGTCCGAGACAATATGCTGGTGGGATACGGGGTTGTCGTCGGCCTAATGAAAACCGGGGACAAAAGCCGTTCAACACAAAACACCCAGCGCAACCTCCTGATGAATTTCGGTAACGTGGTTCAAAACGCCACAGATATTAAAAATGATAACGCCGCAGCTGTCATTGTGACCGCCACGATTCCACCATTTGCCAAAGCCGGCGATCGCCTGGATGTTACCGTTTCTTCCGTAGCAGACGCCAAAAGCCTGGAAGGCGGTGTGTTGATTCAAACCCAACTTCTGGCTCCCAATGGTGAAGTTGTTGCCCTGGCTCAAGGTCCTGTTTCCACGGGTGGCAGTTCTGTCGAAGCAGCAGGTTCATCCAAGCGAACCTCTATCACAACATCGGGTCGAGTCCCGGGTGGTGCAATCATTGAACGAGAGATCCACACCGAAATTGGTGACGAATCCGGTATTGAACTGGTTTTAAACCATGCTGACTTTTCATTGGCACAACGTGTCGCTGAAACCATCTCCCAACGGGTCAGCCCGGCAATGGCACTGGATGGGGGTTCTATTCGAGTCGAAATGCCGGCCAGTTTTGCCGGAAACCGAGTTCCATTTATCTCGGCCATTGAAAACCTGACCGTCCAAACCGATGCCGATGTGGCCAAAGTCATTATCAACGAACGTACCGGCACCATCGTCATTGGCAATTCTGTTCGACTGCATCCGGCTGCGGTAGCCCATGGGGGTATTACCGTCAGTGTGGAGGCCACGAACGACGTGTCCCAACCTAACGCATTATCCTCAGGCGGCACCACGTTGGGCGTCTCCAATGCCCAAATCTCCATCGATAAAAAAGCCGGATCACTGATTCAAATGAAACCCAACGCATCCTTACAGGACCTGGTCGGCGCCTTAAATGCTCTGGGCGTGACCCCCAGTGATTTGATTTCGATTCTTCAGGCCTTAAAAGCCGCCGGTAGCCTGGAAGCCACGTTGGAAATTATTTAAGGAGCGACCTCTGATGGATCTGATTACTAACCTGCAAACCACTCAGCAAGCTCGCTTCAGCCTGGAAAATGCCAAGCTGAAATCCTTAAACGCACGGCCACAGAATCACGAAAACAAAGAAGATCTGATGAAAACGGCTCGTCAGTTTGAAGGGATCTTCATGAAGCAATTGTTCGATGCCATGGACAAAACCGTAGACCGCTCTGACAGTATTCTCAGCGGTGGCTCGGGGGAAGATATGTTCCGGGGTATGATGTACGACAAGATTTCGGAATCCATGGCCTCTCGCCCCGGCGGAAGTGGTATGGGACTGGCTGAAGCCATTTACCGTCAGCTGGAAAAACGGATTCCGAAAACATCAAAGAATGAACCTACGGAGGTGGCAGAATGATCGATCGCATTGGTGGATCACCGACCCCATTTCAATCGGTTCAAGGATCTCGAACCTATCAAAATGCCACTCGCAACACTACTGTGTTTCGCGAAGCCTTGATGAACGAAATGGAAGAAGCCCCTAAAAGCGAGAGCCAGGGATGGTCTTCCGAGTTTCAGCCACAACAGATTGACACGGCTCCTCGTTTTGATGAGCGCCCTTCAGCCAGTGTTTCTTCTCCCGTCAGCCGGCCTCGGATGCAATCTGCTCCGTCATCGTACCTGGCTCAGTTGCAGCCCATGATCCAAGAGGTCCAGCAATTGGCTGAAGCCTCCGGATATATTGGCGTGACTTCTCAAGATGTTTTACGCGCCTATCAGAGTGGCCGGAGCTTACTGGCCGACTATCGCGTTTAGCCCTATTTAACGTAAAGGAACAAACCCAATGGTAACGCAACGCCCCAACCGTATGGATATCGAAGATTTTAAAGCACTCCTGAGTCAGGAGATCGACATCTATAATCGTATTGAACACCACCTGGAGCGGAAAAAAGATGTGATTATCAAAGGCGATCTGGAAACATTGCAACGGATTGATAACGAACTGGAAGCCTTGACGAATATGTCCCGCAATATGGCCAAAAAGCGCATTGACCTGATGGTGCGCATGGGTCGTGAAGGCCAAACGCTACGGGAATTTATCAGCAGCCTGGAGTCCGGTGACGAATCCCGGATACTGGAACAAACCCGCCAACAGATGATACAAACCACAAGTAACATCAAGGAACTGAGTCAAACAAACAGCAATCTGCTCACACAATCAATCCGCATGATAGAGCAATCGGTAGATATGATTGCCAACATGCTGATGCCCAAACCAGCAACGTACGGTAAAAATGTGGCTGCAAATACCGTTGATATGACTCCAAATATAGATCACAACTATTTCGGCACCTCTACTATAAGCCATAACGCCTAATTCAAAAAACGGATCATAAAACCGCGAAGTACAAAGAAAGGATTAATCTCACAATGACCTAAGCCTACAATTCAGAGCATTTAGTACACACGAGAAAAGAGAGAGTAAGAGAGTCATGGGTTCAGTCAACATACCGACATTTTTTGGGATGTTCACGGCTCGAAGTGCCATTGCCGCTGCTCAAGCGCAAATGAACACGATTAACCATAACATTGCAAATGCCAACACCGAAGGATATAGTCGCCAACGAGTCGACTTGCATCAAGTTGGCCCATTTCCTCCGGCCACCATTTCCAATTATGTCGGATCTGGCCAAATTGGCGCTGGCGTTGCCGTTTCTGATGTTGTTCGTACTTATGACAATTTTATTGATGAACAAATTCGCCGTCAAAATAGTCTTCAACAATACCAGCAACCTATCAGCAATAACCTTTCCTATATTGAAAGCATTTTAGGTGAGCCCAATGGTAATGGCTTGAACGAAGCCATGAGTAACTTTTTTAACAGTGCTCAAGCACTCAGTATACACCCGGATGACCTCAGCGCCCGGACATCCTTTATGCTCTCAGCAAAAACCTTGCTCGACACTGCCCAGGAACAAGCACAACTGCTCTCGGCCCTTCGCACGAATATTGTCGGGGACGCATCCTCACCCGTAAGCATTAGCTCAAGCCAAGTCGCCATTACGGTGACCCAGATCAACAACGATTTAACCCAAATTGCCAATTTGAACTCACAAATTATGACCGCCTCGGTCGTGGGCGCCACTCCCAACGATCTCTTGGATCAACGAGACAAACTCCTGAATGATCTCTCAAAAAAATTGAATATCACCGTTACCCACCAAGCCAACAATATGGTTAACGTAAGCCTTGGCAGCAACGACTTAATTCGAGGGGCCGTTTTAAGAGATACATTACAAGTCGTTGCAAATCCTGGCCCAACACCCGATCCGAATGACACGCCTTCATTAGTCCAGCTGGCATCTACCAGTACCACGGTAAACAGTGATATTAGAGGCGGTTCTCTCGGTGGATTGTTATCCATTGGAGACAATAGCAGCAGTTCCACCTCTATTCGGAGCGTCCTGGAAAATATGGACACGCTCTTTAATGAGATTGCAACGCAAGTCAATAGCCTGCAGGCAGCAGGTCGTGACCTTAGCGGAAACATCCCGACGGCCGGTAATGACGCTATTTTTAATTTGGCTGCCGGTACAGGCTTATCAATATTTCGATACAGTATCAATGAAAATTTATTAGCGGACTCGACACTGGTTGCCGCTGCCATTGATGACTCCGGAGCTTTTGCCGGAAGAGGCGATGGCCGTAACGCTTTAGCTATTGCTCAACTCGCCTCAACATCGCTTGCAGGCTTAGGTAATTTCACGCCTGGCGGCTTTTTCAACAATACGGTTGCCCGACTGGGAAATGACTCTCAAGCTGCTCAGAGAGCATCCGAACGGTTGGATGAAGTGGTAAAGCAATTAGAGCAGCGCCGTTCCTCCATTCGAGGTGTAAACCTTGAAGAAGAAATGGTTGATTTAATGCGCTTTCAGCGGGGTTTCGAGGCTTCTGCAAGGGTTTTAAGCACCTTGGATAAAATTATTGATTTGATTATCAACGGATTATTTTAGGCTAGCAGAGAGGTTATCCGGTTATGAGTATTACAAGAGTTTCCTCCAGCTTTATCATTAATCAAGGGGTCCATGCTATTCAAGGCAATTTGTCTGCTTTGACCCGCCTTCAGAACA
The DNA here is from genome assembly GCA_041697335.1 of Vampirovibrionaceae bacterium NZW_1234. Lineage (GTDB taxonomy): Bacteria > Cyanobacteriota > Vampirovibrionia > Vampirovibrionales > JAGQHJ01 > JBGUGD01. The sequence goes on from JBGUGD010000014.1 coordinate 128,060, forward strand.
GAATCTCCGCCGGAAAAAATATCTTTTTGCCTTCCGATGATCCTATCAATACCTCTTCCCTGCTTCGGATCAATCAGGAAGCAAATCTGGATGACAGATTCAAACGAAATATTGATGAGGCACTCGGCGAAATGGAAGCCACCAATGTGGCTTTAACCAGTATTGTAGAAATTACCCATCGTGCAAGAGAGATTGCGGTCCAGGCAGCCAACGGTACCAACGGGCCAGAACAATATGCCGCGTTTAAGCGAGAAGTGGACGGGCTGCTCAACCAGCTGGTAGCCCTAGGTAATTCCTCGTATGCAGGCCGACAGATTTTTTCAGGTTTTCTGACGGATACACCCGCATTTACTACCTCGGGTCAGGATATCATCTATAACGGAACACCCAATACGGCCCAATTTGAACGCAGAGTTCAGATTTCCCAAGCCAGCACCATCGCAATCAACCTAAACGGAGATGACGTATTGGGTAATGTTGCTGTGGCTGGCGGAGTAGCAACTGGCTCTGGGCTATTTTATGTTTTAACCAAATTAAACCTCGATATCCAAAACAACGATGCAACAAGCATCAATGCGAACATCGATTTAATCACAACCGAGCAGGCCCGAATTTTAGGTCATGTGGGTACGATTGGTGAGCGGACCAAACAGCTTGAGATGGCCAAAAGTCGCATTGAAGATAGAACGATTTTGCAAGCCAAACAAACCAATAACATTCAGGAGTTAGATATGCCCAAGGCCATTAGCGATCTAAACTACCGCCAGACATTGTATCAAGCTTCACTCAGTAGCATGTCGAAATTATTGGAAACCTCGCTTTTGAGCTTTTTAAGATAGCTTGGGTAACTCCGGCAAAGAGATCCAATGTGCTTCATATGCCATCAGAAGAATAATCAAGGTATAGAATAATAACGTGTAACTGTCACCCATTGGCATCCCGGTTAAACTCGAAACCAAAATCACCAAGGAAATGGTGCCAATGGTTAATGCTGCCAAACGTTGTCGAATGGGGTTTCTTCTCAAAACACCGATAAATCCCAATATCATTGCAGTCAGGTACCATAACAACATCGCTATTCCGAACATACCGATCTCATAAATATATTTAATGTAGGCATTATGAGGGTGAATGGCCGAAATGCCCCCTTTATTTTGAAAGTCGATGGGAAACAGCAAGTAATTGTAATTCATGGTCCCCAGCCACTGGGATCCTCGTAACCAACCTTTTCCAAGAAAAAGCGTTTCCATGTCCATATCGGACCATACGAATTCCCAAGCACGTTGTCGAATCAGCAATGTATCGACCCGAGTAAAGCGACTATAAATCTGATCCATCAGGCTGCCTTCATCCCAAAGTGTTGCCCAGAGGAAGAAAATCACACCAATAATCAAGGCAGAGACCACGGCACGTATTTTTAATGTTCGTGGCAAAAATATACCCCATATCAACAACAATGGAATCAATTGGGCAATATTGGTTTTTGTCAGCGATGCCAGACACCCAACAATCAAGGTTAAAGCCAACGCCCCATAGATCAGGTGCAATCGATGATCATCGGTACTTGTAAAGTAAAGATACAACGCTAAATTTAACGAGATCAGAGAAATCAGGCTGGCTTCGATTGGGAAACCAAATATTCCCATGGGGCGCATAAATCCGCCGGCTTCTACCATCCCAAAATGAAGGACAGGTTCCATAATGCAAAAGAGTGCATTTAAAAACCCAATCGCAAGGATCATATGCATGATCATCGTCCGTGCCTGAGTGGGGTTTTCCTTAAACCATTCCCATGCCACCAATACCATATAACTCACAACAAAAATCGATAACATATCTCGGATCAGATAAGCCAAGTGAACCATATCCGGCCAATGACGAAAAGACAAAAACATCCCGAGGATAAGACAGCCAATTGGAAAAGTCACCCGCCAAATTTGAGCCTGTGAACGAACACGCATTACAAGAGACGCGATTGCCCCAGGCAAGGAGAGCAATAAGAATATGGGAAGTACCGATTGGCTTCCTGCAATCACACTTCCCAAGCGAATCGGCTCATAATAAGCCAACGGATAAATAACAATCCAGGCGAGTAAAATCTTACGTTCATGTTTGAGCAGTATTGGCATGGCCAAGGCGAATATCAACACCAACGCAAGTACAAAGGGCCCTTTGTCATTCAAAAACAGACATGAGAGCACGGTAACTACGACCAATGCTCCCCAATACAGCAACACCCAGGGGTTGGCCACTAATGCCTTGAGGCCATTGGGCAATCCGTTATCGGGGAATAAAGAAGCATCCGGGACAGGTGTGCTCATAGGGTCTCCTTTTATAAATCCGTAGATCAATTCGAGGCACCAGTGTCGCTTATACGACCCTCTGCCCAAACAAGCTTATTAGCGGATATTGTATGTAAAAGCCAGAAAATTCAGTCTACCGAACATTGGAATTGACAATTACAATAATTTCAGATCACGTTGGAGCCTCGTCACCCTTCCCATGAATATGCCTCTTATCGACAGCCTCACATTGCGATGCAAAGAAGTGCTTAATCCCCTTGATTTTATGCTGCGCTCCTGGATGCGATTTTCCCTTCCGCCCTATCAGGAAGCTCCCGAGACCAAATCCGGCCTATGGAAAGATAAACCGGATCCGGATTTATGGGCTCAACGAGAAACACGATTGATACAGGACTATTCTCTGGAGCACTTTAAAAAACGTTCCAGCCGGGTTCGATATCTGGAGACATTGACCTTTTTGGACTATCTCGAACAGTTGCTTCCCAACCCGCCTTCATACTCCGAACTCTCGTGGTTGGATGTGGGCGCCAAAAACTGGACGTATGTCGAGGCACTGTATCGATTTGCAAACACGCTTCATCCACAGGCCTGTCTCACCGGAATTGAGCTTGACGCTTACCGGCGATACAGCAACCTTCATACCCGTGCTGACTATGCCGCAACCTATATTAAGGGCCTGAGCAACACCCAATACCTGGTCGGCGATGTCCTGGATCACCATGGCCAATATCACATTATCTCCTGCTTCCTGCCCTTTGTCTTTATTGAGCCCTGCCTTTACTGGGGACTCCCGAAACGCTATTTTCGGCCTGAAGCTTTTCTGAGTCATCTCCTGTCTTTATTACGGCCCAATGGAACCTTGATTTTATTGAACCAGGGAGCAGCCGAGTCCCAGGAACAAGGCAACCTCCTTCAAGCCGCCAAAAATTGTCATCCCCATCTAGAAATTCGGGCCTTGGGAGAAATGAAACCGTCGTTTCTAGATTACAAATACCCTCGCTATGGCTGGCGGGTCAACAAGCCAGCAGTCGTCGCAGTGAGCGAGATTATCGACCCCGATTCTCAAGGCCTCAGACCGGTTTAATCGGGTCAGGTTGCAGAAGACCTCAACCTGTATTTTTGTTATGCTGTTGTCACCTGTTACCAGTGGTCAACGTGAAATGGAAGCCTTATGAACGAGAATTTGAACAGTGCTTTGGCCTTGCATCGTCAGATCCAGGCGGGTGAGTTATCCGCAGTCGATGTCCTGGAATCAACCTTTGCCCTCATCGAAAAGCGAGATGGCCAGATCCAGGCCTTCAATCACTTGACCCACGATTTGGCATTAAAAACCGCACAACAGGTCGACAACGATGTCAAAGCAGGAAAAACCCTACCATTATTAGCGGGCGTCCCGCTGGCATTGAAAGACAACATCCATGTCCGAGGCATCAAAACGACATGCAGCAGCAAAATGCTAGAAAACTTTGTGGCCCCTTTTGACGCCACCATCACCCAAAAGCTCCATGCCCATCAAATCCCCATTGTGGGAAAAACAAACCTGGATGAGTTCGCCATGGGCAGCTCAACGGAGAACAGCGCCTTCAAAAAGACCCGCAACCCCTGGGATACCGATCGGGTCCCTGGCGGCAGTTCCGGCGGATCCGCAGCCGCTGTTGCCAGTGGACAGACCTTGATTTCATTGGGCTCGGATACGGGGGGCAGCGTCCGCCAGCCGGCCGCACTTTGCGGTATTGTGGGCTTGAAGCCAACCTATGGATTGGTGTCTCGTTACGGCCTAGTCGCCTTTGCCAGCAGCTTGGATCAGATTAGCCCCTTTGCCGGGAATGTCTCGGACACAGCCGCTTTGTTACAAGTCATTTCGGGCTTTGATCCGATGGACTCGACCTCGTTGAAAGAGGCTCCTCAGGTGGACTACTTGGCAAACCTGGATAAACCGATCGCGGGCCTGAAGGTTGGATACATCTCTGAGTTGCTGGACGCCGGACTCCAGCCGGAGATCAAGACCGCTGTTGAAAAGGCTATTCAAACCTTTAAAGACTTGGGTGCCACCGTTGAACCGGTCTCTTTACCGCATGTGAAGTATGCCGTTGCCGCGTATTACATCATTGCAACAGCAGAAGCCAGCTCGAATCTGGCTCGCTACGACGGGGTTCGCTATGGCCTTCGTCTTCCGGATCAGAAAGACATTTTACATATGTACACCGGCACCCGGGCTCAGGGCTTCGGAAGCGAGGTCAAACGCCGCATCATGCTGGGTACTTTCTCCTTGAGTTCCGGTTACTATGAAGCTTACTACGGCAAGGCGCAAAAAGTACGGGCACTCATTCGCCAGGACTTCAAGCACGCGTTTGACCGATTCGACATTCTTCTGGGACCCACATCGCCCACAACAGCCTTTAAGATTGGAGAAAAAGCCAGCGATCCTGTCCAGATGTATCTCTCCGACATTGCCACGATTCCTGTAAACCTGGCCGGTATCCCTGCGCTGAGTCTCCCCTGCGGCTTTGATAACCAACATCTTCCCATTGGCCTTCAATTGTTTGGACCTCACCTGTCTGAAGCCCTTCTTCTGCAGGCCGCATACGCCTTTGAACAAAAAACAGGGCTCAGTAATTTACGACCTCAAGCCCTCGCCTCCGTATAACGTCAGGCGTGTAACAGACCCAATAAAAAACCCCGTCAACCCTGTCGGAGTCTTCGAGGTTTCGTGTGCATTATCACGAAAAAACCGTGCGCTCTGTATTCCAGACATCTCCTACCCCGGATCGGGAACCTCCTTGATGTCCCCGCCGTAAGCCGTAGAACCTTGTTTTGGTCTTCAAAAATCAAGTTAAAAACAACACTTATATACAAATAATAAAACATTCAATAACCCTTTTCATTGACCGATGGATGCAGTTTAAGGCCCATGCGATTAATCCATGGGTTAATTTATCGGGAGTTCATTCCGCAAATGCCTCTGTGCATTCCGTTGGTGTCCGCTGGCTGGAGCAGACCCGGAAGAAAAGTCCTGGAAGTCACCCGAGGAACACCTCTCCTGACACCCCGCCAAGTCGCTATCGGAATTGATCAAGTCAGCGTATAATCGAGAGAGTCGAAAATCAGCAGCCACGGGATGTTAAGCGATTGTAACAAATTCGGATGTCTCAAAAATCCACTGGCAACATTTTAGGTTTACCGGTCTTGTTCCTATAGCGAAGTCCGCGATAAGACCACAGTGAAAACGGGAAAAGCAATGGTATCGGCATTAATCCCCCCATCTTACTTCTCTGCCCACAACCGCCCTGCACAAGCCAGTAGCGAGACGATTCGCTTTGCCGCAAATCGTAGACCCCGCCAAGACAATGCCAGAGCTAACCGAAAGCCCCCGGTTGAAGAGACGCCAAAGCCCCAATCAAGGACCACTGCCGGCAACGTTATCAGCTCGCTGTTTCAAGGGATTGGCGGCTTTTTCCTCATGCCCATCTTGCTACCGTGGATGATGGGTGGCATGGCGGCCCTGGCAATTGCCATGCCGCTGGTTGCCAAACACGTCAACCCCAAGTATTTCCCCGACAAGCACCGCAGGGCAGGTCAACTGCGAAACCCGCAAGAAGTTGCCCGGACCTTGTGGAACAAGGTGCTAAAACCTTTGATTCGGGTCTTTGCGACCCCGCTCAAACTGCTGCCTTTGCCAAAAGTCAAAAGCTTTCTGATCCGAGGTATGGTGAAAGTCGCCCAATTTTTTAAGAAGATGGGCGTCGGCCTGTTTCGATGCAAAGCCTTTAAAGTGCCCAGCGGATTCTTGCCTAGAATTGGCTATGCCGGCAGTTGGGCGATTGTGTTGCTTCTGATGACCCTGGAAAAACGCTTATTCGGGAAGCTCGGATTTCTGGCAAAGCCGTTCCAATGGATCTTGGACTGGGGCATTTTCAAGGACAAACGGGCCCATGCCGAAGAAGCCTTCCAGGAAGTGGTCGGTAAGCCTTTACAAAACATCGTTGAACGGCTTCCGGGCCTAAACCACTAGGCATCAATCATTTTCGCCCTATCTTTAACCGGGCATCGGATTCCCCCGCAAAAAATGGAAAAAACATGTTTTTATCCATGTGAGTGGGATCAGGAACCAGGGGGCAGACATGAGACAAAGTTTCAATCAACAACCGCGATTTGCAGCCATGGCAGCACCGGACTTGTTTATCTCCAGTGCTCGCGAGCGCGATTCGATTCAGCAGGTTCAGGACGAGGTCAAGGAATTTATCAGCGACGTCTATCCGGATACCGACCAGTTGGTTGAAAAAATCGAAGCCTCCGGCATTCCTGTCATCACGAAGACGCCGGAAATGCAGCTAAAGTTTTCGATGATGCTGGTGGGCGTGCAACTGGGCTTTGTAGCCCCGAACATTCCCAAGTACGATCTTTTCGTGGAGAACCTCAAGAAATATCTGCCCGAGAAAGCCCATATGGACTTCTCCAAGGGCATGATCATTGTGTTTAAGGACAACTACGAGTTCTCCTACGTCACCTACCAGTTTTATCAATGGAGCACTTATCATCGCGGGTTGCCCGGCTTTGAGCCTCAGGCCCGCAAGTTGTTCGAGATCTTTGCACGCAAGTACAACTATGTCATGCAGCCCAAGTTTCTGGAGAGCCTGGACGCCGAAGAAACAGCGCTGTTACGTCAAGCCATCCGCCGGGAAAAAGAAGCCGTCGCCTTTATCCGTCACCTGCTTCACGAAGTATTCATTCCCGCTAATAATGCCAGACTATTGGAATCGGGTGACGCCCAGGCTTAGTGTCAAAATCGTCACATTAAGCACCAAAACCCAGACCAGGGGGAATAATTTGACACGTCCAAAAGGACGTAGCTTCAGATTTTCCTATTTCTCACGATAAAAATAAGGTATGATGGTAGTGTGATTCCCTGGAGCGGGGCAATTTTGTGTTGGTTCAAAATGGCCTAAAATGGTCTCAAGGAACCACCATGAGAGTTATCCAGCATCCTGTCTGGCTATAGGAGTCCAAAATTTCCGTTCATGAGTCGAAAGAAAGCCCCACCACAAGTTATTGCTTTTAACTTCAAGTCGGTTAAAGACCTGGCCAAGCCAGGAAGTTGGCGACGCGGGTATGGTTACTTTCGAACCCCAGGCCAGGTTCTAAGCACCGAGCTGACCAAGAGCGGTATCGCCGGGAAGGTCAAGGGTAATTTTCAGGACGCGTATGACATCAATTTGATGCTGGATCCCGACTGTGTGTCTGCCGAATGCACCTGTCCACTGGAGGAAGAGTGGTGCAAGCACGCGGTTGCCGTAGCGCTGACGGCCATCCGGGAACATCTTTATGAGCAATATTGGAAGCTGCCCTATGACGAGATGGAGCAGTGCCTTCCCCTTGAGGAGACACTGGACTTTGAAGGCAACTACCGCTTTGTGCTCGATTGGACCATCAAACCCAAAACCCTCAGCATTCAGGTCTGGGACCGACGAAAACAAGAACACATGCCCCACTTGGAGCCTATCTTGAAGGCCATGCTTGCGTTGCAGCAAAGTGGCAAGCTGGATTTGAACCCCAGCGAAAAGCGTGAAATCCGCCTGATTCAGTTTTTATACAAGCAGGCCGAGCCGGACTCCAAAGGGGGTGGCTGGTTCCATGTGCCTGCCAAGGAGATCGAAAAATGCCTGGAGCTCTTATCCGACGTGGAGGAGCTGTGCCAGGCCAAGACCAATTACCGGCTGCGCTTTGAAACCGAGCCACTGCACCTGATTATGAGCGTCAATGCTTCTCTGGTTGGCAATGTTCTGGTGTCCTTCCACTGGCACAAACTTACCGAACCGGCGGATGTCTATCCCCTGGAAGAAATCCAGATGTTCGGCCGGGATATTGCCTGGGGGGTCTACCTGGACAAAATTTACCCCCTCTCCAGCACCCTCCGGAACCTGCCTCAGAACCTCACTCGAAGTACTTTTTACGATATTCGCGATGCCGACGGCGGGCGATTTGTCTTTGAAGAACTGCCCAGTATTCGCAAGTACGTGGAAGTGGAACAAGCCCAAATCATCGACAAAGCCACCTTGGAACAGGAACCACCGCTCCGAGTGGTGACGTTACGGCGTCAAGACGCAACCACGGTCCGTGCGGAACTGGAATTTGCCTACGACGAAACCCGGATTCCCTTTAGCAAGGGAAACGAAGCCCCTTACGTCACGGTAACCAACAAAGAAGAAGATAGCATCTACTGGCTGAAGCGGGATAAAAAGCTCGAAGAAAAGGCCTATCAAACCATGTTAAAAACCCGGGCCCAGCCGTTGCAAAGTAACCACTTTGCCGCCGAAGGCGACGATGCCATTGATTTTCTGAACATCGACAGACCCCGCCTGGAGGCCGAAGGCTGGTTGTTTGAAACCGAAGACAACTTCGACGACCTGGCCACTGCCGATGACCCGCTGACCATCGTGGGTAAAATCGATTTTACGTCGGACAGCGTGGACCAGTTCACCATGGCGATATGCTGTGCCGTGGGAGACACCCGGCTTGACCTGGATGATGTTCAAAACGATCTGGTGCAAGGCAAGAAATACATTATGGTTCCCGGTCAAGGCTATGCCGAGATCCCCTTGGCCGTTATCCTGCAATTCACCAAGACCCTCAACAGCTTTGACAAAGAGATTCTGGATCAGGACACCTATCTGATCAAAACCTATCAGGCCGGGCTCATTGCCGAACTCACCGACCAAGGGGTCGTCCTGGATTTGAGTCCCCGCTTCCAGAAATTCTGGGATCTGGTCACCTCCTTCAACGAATTGGAAGAGGTCTCTGTGCCCAAAAAGGTGAAGGCTGAGCTTCGTCCCTACCAGGAGCAAGGCTTTAACTGGCTATGGTTCCTATACTCGTATGGGTTGAACGGCATTTTAGCCGATGATATGGGCTTGGGGAAAACCCTGCAAACCCTGGTCCTGCTGCAAAAGGCCAAGGACGAAGACGGTCCGTCACCGTCGCTGATTATCTGCCCGACATCCGTTGTGTATAACTGGCAAAAAGAGTGTGAGCGTTTCACCCCGGATTTAAAAATCCTGAACCTCACCGGCAGTGAGCGCCACCGCACGCTCAGCAAAATCAAAGAAGCCGATCTTGTGATTACCAGCTACGCCCTGATTCGCCGGGATATTAAAATCCTGCGCCAGTTCAACTTCCGCTACATCATCCTGGATGAATCACAGAACATTAAAAACCATGAATCCCAGACGGCCCAAGCCACCAAGCAACTGGTTGCCCACCATCGACTGGCGCTCTCGGGCACACCCATCGAGAACCGTCTGTCCGAGGTCTGGTCCGTATTTGACTTCCTCATGCCCGGTTTTCTCTTGGACTTGGACGAATTTCGGTACCGCTATGTCAACCCCATCGAGGAAAAAGGCAACCGCGATGCCGAACGCCGTTTAAAAAAGCAGCTGGCGCCCTTTATTCTCAGACGCCTCAAGCGCGATGTCGCCAAGGATCTGCCCGACAAGATCGAAAACGTGATGTACTGCGAGATGCTGCCCGAACAGCAGGAGTTGTACATGGAAGTGCTGGAAAAAACCCGGGAAGAGGTCTTTGCCAAGTTCAATGAAAAAGGCAATGCCGTCAGTCAGGCCAGTATGCTTTCAGCATTATTACGCCTTCGCCAGGTCTGTAACCACCCCAAGCTGCTTAAGGAATTTATGGCCCACGACGGCATCGGCTCCGGCAAATTTGAAGCCCTCCAGGAGATGCTCGAAGAAATCATCAGCGAGGGACATCGCATTTTGCTTTTCAGCCAGTTTGTCGAGATGCTGGACATCATCCGCAAGTGGCTTGAGGTCAAGGGCATCAAGCACGAGTACCTGACCGGCTCCACCAAAGACCGCCAGGAACGGGTCGATCGTTTCAACCGGGATCCTTCGATTCCTCTGTTTCTAATCAGCCTGAAAGCCGGCGGCACGGGGTTAAACCTCACCGGGGCCGACTACGTCATTCATTACGACCCGTGGTGGAACCCGGCGGCGGAAGAACAGGCCACAGACCGGGCCCACCGGATTGGCCAGACCAAGAAAGTCATCGTCTATCGCTTCATTACCCGGGGTTCGGTGGAAGAGAAGATCATGAAACTCAAGGACCGCAAACGGGATCTGGTGGACTCGATTATTTCGGTGGACCGGGACTTAGGGAAAACCCTGACCTTCCAGGACTTAAAAGACATCTTAACGCCGGAATTCTAAGGTGTTATTCGTGAATGCCGCAAGGCCCGTACCGGCAGCCACAGCATCTTCACCACAGGAAGCCGCCTGATGCAAATCGAGCGGTTGGACCCGAAGCGTCGTTTTCCCTTTCTATTCTGGTTTCCAGCATTGCTGGTGCTGGGCACCTTTGTTGTCGGGGTAATGCAACCCACCGCGTTCCAACACCAAGTGGAAGCCCTGAACCAGGTCATTTACACAGTCTTCGGGGGGTATTACCTTTGGTTTGCATTGGCGACCCTGGTGCTGTTCCTGGCCATCGGCATCTCGCCGCTTGGCCGAATCCGTCTTGGCGGTTCGAATGCCAAAGCTGAGTATTCCCTATTTTCCTGGTTTGCCATGCTGTTCTGTGCCGGCATGGGAACCGGGCTAATGTTTTGGGGTGCCGCTGAACCTTTGTATCATTTTATGAATCCGCCATTGGCCAGTGCGGCCACCCTCTCGGACAAGATAGCCTGGGCCTTTCACTACTCGTTTTTCCATTGGGGATTTCACCCCTGGGCTATCTATGGAATGACGAGCCTCGTCATTGCCTTCTTTGGGTTCAACCTCAATCACGGTATTCATTTCAGCGCCTTCCTCCAGGGTCAGGACAGCTCATCCAAAGGCTGGCGGTATGGGGCGTCTCAACTCATCGATCTGATGACCATTGTGGCCATTATTTTCGGCATTGCAGCCACCTTTGGCATGGGGGTGCTGCAACTGCAAGGTGGCTTGAAGACTGTCTTTGGAATTACCCCTACACCGCTTCTAACCGTGAGCCTGGTGTGCGGGATGACAATGACTTATTTGGCCTCCGCACTCAAAGGTCTAAAAACAGGGATTAAAGTGTTAAGCGATACCAGCTTCTGGCTTTACCTGGTCCTCCTGGTGGTTCTGGTCAGCCACAGCGCCCAAACACTCCTGGACGATGTTGTCAGGCATCTCCCCCAATTTTTCGCCCGCCTTCCTGCCATGAGCCTCGGCCTGGGCCAATACCGAGATCCTTTTTGGGTGGGCGAATGGACCGTCAAGTACTGGAGCTGGTGGATTGCCTGGGCCCCGTTTGTCGGTATCTTTATCGCGCTGATTTCCAAAGGCCGCACGGTCCGGGAGTTGGTTTTCGCTTCGGTCATTCTTCCCAGTGCCTTTTCCATTCTCTGGTTCACTCTGTTCGGCAATGCGGCGATTTCGTTACAGTTACAAAACGCTTTTTTCGGCAGCTCACTGGACTTGAGTCAGGTCAATGTCGTTTTGTTCCAACTCATGGATCAGCTCACCCATGCCCGCTGGGTGCCGCTGCTCTGTCTACTGATTATTGCCTTGGACTTTATTAATTCCGCCGACGGCGCCACGTATACCATTGCGTCCTTATCCTCGAAATCGAATCAGGAAGCCCCACCAGGGCACTTGCGCTTTGGCTGGGGGATATTATTTGCCGCCTTGACCTCGCTGTTTTTATTAACGGGTGGGATTGAGCTTTTGCAGCAAATCACCCTCATTACAGCCTTACCCTTTGCATTATTGCTGTCCCTCATTTTCCTCCGGTTAATTCCGTCCATGATTGACTATCGCTCGGTGTCCACTGAAACCAAAGAGCATCCTGAAAAAGCCATTGCAGACCGAGTGCTTTAAATTTTTTAAAAAAACTGTCAAAAAAAATTAATATTTTGTTTTTATAAAAACAAGAGAGAAGAAGACCATAAGAGAGGTATGTATGTCATGGCGACCTTGCTGCCCTTATTAACGCAAAATCTGTTATTACAAACCATTCAATCTCAACCCAATGCCGGACCGACGGCGTACAATCTGCTGCGCTTAAAATCCGCACGAGAACTGCAAGAACAGCAACAGGCCTTTACAAACTTTTTGAACCAACGCGTCCCCGGCAATAATCTGTCCTCGCTCTTTTATAAGGAACTCAGCTCACGGCTTCCATTATTGGAGCCCCAATCGCAAGCATCCCGATCACTTCAATTCCAGCTCTTCCAATTTGGGCGATTGGCCAATGTGTCGGATGCTGACATTAACCGCACCATCAATATGAGTGAGCGACTTTCGATTAAAAACGTGGTCACAAAACTGTATCAGTTTGCGGCCAATTCTTTCCCCAATCCACAGGTTGTCAGTACGATTCCTTCGAAGATCTTCCAGCTGAACCTGCTGGATAGCTACCTGGCTCAAAACGATCAGGCACGCATCGACACCTTATTCTAATTTCGAACAGACCGTTTTTCAGACATTGGGTTTATAACTGGCCAGCTTGCCGATAGGTAAGCTGGCCGCTTTCCTGTAACAATTTTGGGGACAGTGACCCGCTTGCTCTGGACTTGGACGAGTGTCTGGGGTTCAATGTCCACGTGTGAGGTTTTGTTGGGAATCAAACTGTCATCATGCGGCTGTCCTTGACACACCCTTTTGGTCATTTTCCGGCTTCCCCCGGCAAGAAAAAAACCACGGACGTGGCATTTACGGGTAAGGGAAAACCCACATCTCAAGTACTTCCTGGGGTCTTGGACGACATCAAGGCCCTGATCAAACGACGTATTATTGTTCCCTTTTCGGCCCAGCGAACCTACGGTTTTGCCGTGTACCAATGCGAAACGGACCGTGATGGAAGACAATGGCCGGGAAAAGAGATAGGTCGGGTTCTGATTGGCGACAAATTAAACGACAAGGATTCCATCACGGTCTCCATGTGGTCATTGGACAAGTTTAAAGGCGGTATGCCCGCCCCGCGCTACCGCGTTCACTTTGATACCCAAAACCAGATGAAAGAACTGATTGAAGGCGTCCAAGCCAATGTTGAAGCCTACCAGGCCGAAGATGAAATTCGGGATTTTTTGACGGACATCCTGATTGACAGCCGTCTTCCCCTGGACTCGCCGCACCGAAAACTTATCATTCGGCATGTAAACGAAAACCGATACCGATAGCCTCAAAAGCCGTCTGAAGCCTTGGTTTCTACGACATCCAATACACCTGCTTCAAGAGGGCCAGAGGGGATTTTTCAGGCAGGACCAGGGCATGACGTTCCACACGCCAAGTGGTGCTTAGCGCATATTGACCGGATTGTTTTGCAGCGGTAACGGCATCGGAAAAATAAATCCACGTGGCTCCGGCAGGAAACTCCCAGGTATTGTGCATCGGCTGGCTTTTCATCAGTCCCTGGGTTTTCAACATCTCGTTAAACTCCCGCATCCACCGATCATAACTCCCTGAGCGCAGTGCCTTTTTAGGACGAAGCCAGGAAAAGGGACCTTGGTAGCGAAGATGATACAAGGGGCTCATATGATACTGGAACTGGTTTAAAAGTGACTCAAAAGTCGTGGATGTCACCCAGCGATGCTCTCGCGTGGGGTGAACGTTGGTCACAACCTGCAGAAGTCTGTCGCCATTCAAGGGCTTTCTTGCGGTTAATTCAAAGGAGGGAATCTGTGGGTGCCCTAACACCTCCTCATCGCAGAAGCCATGTGAGTCTAACCTGACCGCGTGGTGATAAGGGGGAAACAACTGCTGGAGCAAGGCCGAAACCGCTTGTGAATGAAGCTGGAAAGAGGCGTCTGCGGTGGGGGATTTAGCCACCAGGCTTTCAAGCTGCTGTTCCGAGATGGTAAACGGACTCTGGGGAATCACCAAAACCGCACCCTGCTCAAGGGCCTCACAGCGCTCTTGCGGAGAAATGTCACCAGCCTCGAAGCATTCAACAGCACCCGTATCGGTATGGTAGAACTCCAGGGCCAACGTTTGAAGATTGGGGGTTGGGGGCATCACAGCCATGGGTTAAAACTCCCGTCGCAGTTCATGTCACAATTTCCTGCACAATAGCGCCAAGACACTATTATTTCAAGATTTTCACCCTACTTTCAAAACAATAGTTAATATAAGTTCAACGCTAAGAACGCGAGGGCATGGCCTCGGGGGTTGCAACGGGGAGTTCGGCAAAAATGGCCTGAATCAGCTTGGAAAAGTGGGTTTTGGCCTTTTCTGCGGCCTCCAGCACCTCCTGGTGACTGAGGCGGTGCCCGGTTTGCACACCGGCGGCAGGATTGGTTACACAAGAAATTCCCAGGACCTGCATCCCCATATGGGAAGCAGCAATCACTTCGGGCACGGTCGACATCCCCACGGCATCACCCCCGAGGGTTCGAATCATCCGAATTTCAGCCGGGGTCTCATAGGATGGGCCACTGACAGCCGCATAAACTCCAGACTTCAGAGGAATCCCAAGCTGGGCGGCTTTTTCCCGGGCGAGGGCTTTTAAGGCCGGTGTATAGGCTTCACTCATATCCGGGAACCGAGGCCCCAAGGCCTCCAGGTTTTCACCGGCCAGGGGATTGACCCCCATTAGGTTGATGTGATCGTCAATCAGCATCAGATCCCCGGCAGAAAACTCGGTATTCACCCCACCGGCAGCATTGGTCACCAAGAGTAGCTGAGCCCCCAGCATTTTGAGAACCCGGATTGGGAAGATGACCTTGGCCATGGGATGCCCTTCGTAATAATGAAAGCGCCCTTTCATAAACGCCGCATGAACACCTGGCCGAATCTCGCCTAGAAACAATGCACCTGCGTGCCCGGAAACCGTAGCTTTGGGGAAGTGAGGGATATATTGATATTGAATTTCAACCGCATTTTGCAACGTGTCGGCCAAATCACCCAGCCCGGAACCCAAGACCGCCACCACCTGAATCGGATGAGCATAACGTGAACGAATGTAGGTCATGGCATCCTGCAACTCGGTCATCAGCAACATGGTTTTGTCTCCTCAAGGCCAACACTGTGAGAGCCCCATCCTACCCCAGTCCAGGCGAAATAACCAGAGACACATCGACACACCTTTTCAAGGCGCTTGAAGCATTTCAATCTCTCATGGTTTGAGTCCGGATAAAGCCCCTCCCTTCCCGACATGGTGCCTTCGAGATATGATGGCAGACACAATCATTGAACCGGGAGTGGGGGTCATAAGAGCAGCCCCCAAGGGAGCACCAACCTGATGAGCATCATTGATATTATTGATAAAAAGCGCCGAGGCGAGGTTCACAGTCGGGAAGAACTGGCTTTCCTAGTGGAAGGCGTTATGAAAGGCACCTTGCCGGACTATCAAATTTCAGCCTGGTTGATGGCGGTCTGCTGCCAGGGGCTGACCATGGATGAATCGGCCTGGCTTACGGATCTCTATGTGCAGTCGGGTCAGGTCTTGGATTTCAGCGATATCCCCGGGACCGTTGTGGACAAGCACAGTACCGGCGGGGTTGGCGATAAAACCACCTTGGTCCTCGCGCCCCTTCTGGCTTCGTGTGGGGTCAATGTGGCTAAGCTTTCCGGCCGGGGTCTTGGCTTTACCGGGGGGACGGTCGATAAGCTGGAAGCCATCCCCCAGTTTCAGGTGCAATTGCCCATTCAGAATTTCAAATCACAGGTTCGCCAGATCGGGGTTGCCCTATGCTCCCAGACGTCAGAAC
The DNA here is from genome assembly GCA_041697335.1 of Vampirovibrionaceae bacterium NZW_1234. GTDB lineage: Bacteria > Cyanobacteriota > Vampirovibrionia > Vampirovibrionales > JAGQHJ01 > JBGUGD01. Next base: position 144,044 of record JBGUGD010000014.1, read on the forward strand.
TGGCGCCTGCCGATGGAAAAATCTATGCCCTTCGGGATGTGACCGCCACTGTGGCCAGTATTCCCCTGATTGCCGCCTCTGTTGTCTCCAAAAAAATTGCTGCCGGGGCCAAGGTCATTACCCTGGACATCAAGGTGGGAGAAGGAGCCTTTATGAAGACGCTGGATGAGGCCAAGGCCCTGGCCACCACATGTCGTGAAATTGGTCATCGTCTGGGGCGTTCTATTTCCACAGTCATTTCCTGCATGGATCAGCCCTTGGGTAACGCCATTGGCCATACGGTTGAGGTCATTGAAGCCATTGAAACCTTGAAAGGCCGTGGCCCTAAAGATCTAGCAGAGCTTTGCCTGATCCTGGGCGGTGTGGCTCTGGTCGATGCCCATCAGGCCCCTTCACTCGATTCAGCCAAAGCACAGCTTCAAGACGCCATTGATTCCGGTGCGGCCCTGGCAAAACTCAAGGAGCTGATTGCTGCCCAACATGGCGATGTGTCGTGCCTGGAGGACTATCAACGTCTTCCTCAGCCCCGAGAAATTATTCCCGTACATTCTTCCCATACGGGCTATATCGCCCATTGTCATGCATTGCGCCTTGCCCAGGCCGCCAAGCACTTGGGCGCAGGTCGACTGACCAAGGACAGCCCCATTGATTTAAGTGTCGGGGTAGTCCTCCACCGCAAACAAGGCGATTTCGTACACCAAGGCGACGTTCTGGCAGACCTGTGGGTGACCGAACAAGGCATCGAGGATGCCAAGGCCATGGTGCTTTCTGCCTTTGATTTTCAACCTGATCCACCCACACAACTCCCCCTGGTGGAAGAAATTCTTTTTGCCAATCAACCCATCGGCTCCCTATAACCGGACAGAGAACGTTTTTGCAAGAAGAATTGGCGTTGCTGTGATGATCACCCGCTCACGCCTGAAACGGCTAGCTCCGTACGCGCAAATTGCGCGTACGGAGCCTTATTCAACGAATACTGCATCAACACATTCTAGCCGAACGTGTCAACTGGCGTAGGAAAAGTCGGAACCGTCGTCGGAGAAGGTCAACATCTGGCTATTTACCTGAAAATAATACTTCTCCGGATCCTCGGACAAGAAATCCTCGATAGTGTTGGGCAGAAGCAACTTTAATTCCACACGCTCACTGCGTGTCAAATCCACACCAAAGGCATATACCGGCACCCCGGGCAAAAGTTCGCCCAACAAGTGGGTATTCAGTAATGACAATGCCGATTGGGGAATAAACTGAGCAATATAACCCTCTTTACGAGCATGGGGCATAAGTACAACAGCATGCGAGCCATCAGGATCGGCACATGCCATTAATCGACGCAGCACCATTTGAGATGCGTCGGACAAGGAGACCTCAACCATACGACAAATCCTTTGTTAAACTGCTTATAACAGGTATAACCAGCAATCACTCTTGCAAGAAAAAGGTTTACTCAAGGGGTTTTACTCAGTGGGAACAAAACAGTGAGAGAAAACAGGGACTCCTAGCAGTAGAGACAGTGGTAAATTAAGTAGAGGTGGTAGTTTCAAGGTTATCAATTAATTTTATTTTATATCTCCAACTTGGCTAGGCCATTACCTACCTGGGTGATTCGTGTGACCCCTACACAGGAACCCTCCTGCCTCGTTCCTCTTTTGCTGTCCATTCAGGCACGTTTCACCTTGCTGAAATGGAAACACCCCTTTCGTCAACATTAAAAATTCGGACTTCCTTAAAACCCTTCTTTCATAAACTTAAAGCAGA
>JBGUGD010000032.1:0-4596 GCA_041697335.1 Vampirovibrionaceae bacterium NZW_1234
AAGTCCGGGTGCCCGGCGCCAACCCCGTGGTGCTGCCTGTGGTGGTTCCTCCCGACCGGATTGACGAGATCAAGGGCCTGTATCGCAACGATGTGATTGAGGTCCCCATGAGCGGGGTGGTGAATCCGGGACGCTTTGCGCCGCCCCACCTGATGCTTCAACCCGCCAAAGGCCATGCCCCTTTGGCCAAGGTGAACCCGATTCTGGCCATGAAGGGTGAAAAAACCCTGACCGGGACCCTGGCCGTCTATCCCAAAAGCCCGCTGACCACCCGAAACACGTGGGCACTGGAAATGGTGGACGAAAACGGCTTTACCCGCTCCATCTCCATTTCCAGCAAGAACAAGGGCGTGATGGACACCCTGGATGCCAAACTGATGCAGGCCCTGAAAACGCATCCGGAGAAACCCGAGCAACGCCGCAATATCGTGGTTCATCCGGGCATTGACCTTCACATTAAAAAAGGCGACATGCTGATTATGCCCACCCAGGCCACCATGATGATTACCTCTGCCGACGATGTGGAGATCCGGGTCAAAACCCCCTAGCCTGCCGGATGGGTCGGAGGAATCCCGACGAATGTTGTTAACATTGTTTTTTGTAGGTAATAGACTGCACTTTGACGGCCTATAATGGCCTTAGGCTGCTTTTGGATCACTGTCGAGGGAAATGGGCAGCCGTTGATTCAATATTTTGAGGTGAAGGAGGGTCTTTCATGTATCCTGTAAGCCCAATGACGGGGTTTCGTCCGGGTCCGTCTTTTCCGGGTCCCGTATCCAAGAAGCGGCTTGACGCGCCTGTGATTGACAACAGCATCCGGTTCGGCACCCAGCGGCCTAGTGTCAAACGGGCCTTGCCGTGGGTGTTGCTCACCGCCGCGGCCGCCGCCCTGGTGGTCAGTCAGACCCGCCAGGCCAAGCCCCCGGAGAAGGCCGAGATGGCTGAGCCGGGTGTTGCCCAGGCTGCACCGGAAGGGCCTTATGTTCTGTCCCGGGACACGGTGCCGGGAATGCAGACGGAAGACAACGCCTATGATCAGTTTTTGGAACTCTCGCGCCTGGATCGGTCCGACGCATCGCCGGAGGCCAAGATGATGTCGGTTCTCCCTGTGCTGGAAGGACCGTACGAGATGATTCTGCCGATAAAAAGCGACATGAAGGTTCCCATTGTGCATCAGCAGGCCAAAGACATGATGCAACGCCTGCAACGGGACGTGCGTCTGAATGCCGAAGGCAAGGCGGCGGCCTCGGCACTGCTGAACAACCTTCCGACATTTCGGCGGGTTCCCCATCCTACCGAAGCGGACAAAGAGGTTCTGATTTCATCAAAAGCCAATTCTGACTTCAAACAGGCCCGCCATCAACTGGAACGTCAGCTGCTCCAAGTCATTCAACAGGCACCGGGCAAGGAATAAAGCCCTAGAGCGGGGCCAACGCGACCAGCCGCTCGGCCAGGTGCCGGGCAAAGCGCTCGATGCAGCCTTGAGGGGCGTGGCTCCAGTACATGGACGGCTCGATGAGTTCCAACTCCGAAAGACACAGGTTCTGCTCGTTGTCGAAGACCAAATCCACCCGACCGTAGACAGGGCGGGTCTCAAGCGCGTCCAGGATTCGATGACTGAGGTCCAGCTCCTCGGTCGTGGGGGTGTGGCCCTGGGTGTGTCCGCCAAAATGCTCCTGAACCTTGAAGTCCGCCTGGGCCGGGTGCTTGATAACGCTGTGGGAGTATTCGCCACCGGCAAAGATTAAAGAACGCTCGCCCTGAGTGGTAATGGTGGTGAGGTACGGCTGTAACAACACATCCTGCTCGGCCAGAATGGCATTGAGCATGGGTTCGTCCAGCGGCTGTTGGGCCGGGGACAGAAGATAGGTCCGATAGCCGGAGGCCGAGATGGACGGTTTAAACACGGCCTTGGGCCAGTTCAACTGGTCAAGAAGCGCCGTCCATGAAACCTGCTCGCCTGCGTTTAACAGTTTCGACGGGACAATGGGAATCCCTTTTTCGGCCAGATCGAACAGGTAGCGTTTGTCGGCATTCCAACGCATCAGCGGCGCCGGGTTCCAGAGGGTGGTTTGCTCTGCGGTGCGGCTTATCCAGGCTAAATACGCCTCAATGTCCCGATAATAGTCCCAGGTGGAGCGGATAAGGCACGCCCGCATCTGAGCCCAATCTATCTGAGGGTCGGTCCAGACAAGGGGCTGAACCCGCAAGCCTTGGGCCTGCAACGCGTGTTCGAGAAGTTGGGAATCCGGATCCAGGCTGGGTAGCTCGGCAGAGGTGGCAAGGCCAATATCAAGGGTCATCAGGAGGGCTCCGTGGACGTGGGTTGGGGGTCAATTTCGTTCTGATAAGCGACTTGCGTTATCATACCGGACCCGGAGGGCAACTTCAATCCCGCGCCCGCCCCTGCTACGCTGCTCTAAGCCACCACGTTTAACGTCGAGGCCATCTGTTTATCGCCCAGCAATAATTTGTTGACGGGGCATTTTTCGGCAATCGCTTTCATGGACTGCAACTCCTGGGGGCTCAGGTTGCCTTTGACCTGGATCGTCTTGGTAATCAAGGGGACTTTGGTGGCTTGACCGGCCACGGGGACCTGGGTTTCATCAATCTGGACCTCAACCCCCTGCAAATCCCAATTGCGTTGCTTGGCCACCAACTGGAGCGTCATGGTGGTGCAGGCGCCCAGGGCCCCCAACAAAAGCTCGTGGGGATTCGGGGCGGTGTCGCCCCCGCCTTTGGCGGCATCCAAATCCGCATAAATGGTGTGATTGCGCATGGTAATGGCCTGACGATACGGCTGCCCCGGCAGGGCGGTGACTTTGACATTCATGAACGAGTCCCCCTTGGCATCTTGAAAATGCATGTTTTAAAAATAAAAACCCATTTTACATGGTTCAGCGGGTGCTGAAAAGTAAAGGCCGGGAAAGCGCTGTCATTTCCGACAGTCGCATGATAAAGTGATCCTCGGGCTCGATGAGCGCACGAGAATGTCAGCGAAATGAATCCGGAGGCCCGGGATGCCGGTAACGTTTTTATCCAACGTCATACAACCGATGGGATTGGATGGCCTTTCCCGCAATCCGCAGGCAACGCTTCGCTTTCAGGGCACGGCCGACAAGCCCGATTCGTTCGCATCGGACACGCAAACACCGGTTCGGGTCAGGCCGCTGCTGCGAAAATCCATCTGGATTCCGTATCCGCCACGTTTAGCCCTCGCCGGCGCGGGCGCCTCGATTTTCACAATTAAAAGCCAGGCCGAGTACGATCACTATCAGGCAGGACTCAAGACATTTACCGATTATTTTCGGAAAAAACCGGCGTTTCCCGTCATCGACTTTAATGCGCATGGGGCCCTGGTGATTCGCCAGGATCCCGAGGCACTGCTTCGCCGCTATCGGGTCGATCAGGTCACCTTTGACCCCAAAACCCAACGCCTGGAACTGCAAACCCATCAACGCATGAATCCCAAATGGCATCTGTGGGAACCTCAGGGTCAGTTGGAAACCCTGTGGGTCCTGCCCAAGCAGATGCTCACAAACCCGCCTCAGGAGACCTTTCAAGTGACGGCATCCGCCTGGCGAGAGCGGCTTGAACGGCTTAATAAACGTGTTGTTTCCGGATTGAATGCCTTACTTAGAGCTATTTTGGGCTCCAAGCGCCGTGGCGACTTCTAGAAAAAGGCGTCTCGCATGATGCCGGATAACTGCACCGATCTGGAAGCCGCACACAGGCATTCGATTTATCATCGGGCGGAAGTTGAAGAAAGCACCGCATGCGGGTGTTTTTATTGTGAATCGATCTTCCCGCCCCAGGCCATCGGGCGCTGGATTGACGAGGGTCCCGGAACAGCACTTTGCCCCCACTGCGGCATTGATGCCGTGATTGGGGACAAAGCCGGGTATCCGATAACACCTGAATTTTTAGCGGCCATGAAAGCCCACTGGTTCTAACGAGTCATTCCATATGCCGGGCAGGGCTATGCGGTGTAGCTGAATTTCACTTTATCGCGCTGCAAGGCAGACTTTAAAAACTGATCGGCCAGGGCCACGGTTTCCGGGTTGCCCTTGATGTCCACAGTGGCCGGGAATTGATACGGATCGCTCTGAACCGTCACCCGTTGAAATTTATCTTTGACCTGGCGCGTCAAGCGCTCGAGATCTTCGCTGGAAATACCGCCCGGGTGCTGGGCAGCATCCATTTCGACAGACGCGGTCAGCAAGTCGGTGAAACGTCCTTGAAACTTGACAGGGGAAATTCGGTTCATGGCAACATGGTCCTTTCTATTGGCGGTGGGCTTTTCTAGCAACACATCATCCCTACACGGCGACGATACTGGACTATCGTAAATAGAACGCGCCAGCGCCAAATTCAACAAAGGGTCAAGGCGGGATTAGCCATTGGTCTAGTCCCTCATTGGGGAATAATGAAATGGGCCATGGGTTGAGCGGGGTCGCGACTGCACCAGAAGCATGTTGCCCCTGCTGTTGTCTGAACCGAATGGCGGGGGGCGGGCCCAAATAGCGGGCGGCGCCCCAGAAAAAAGGGTTTTGGCCCCGCCCCCCAAAAAACATAAAAAACGGAAGACCCCCAGAA
>JBGUGD010000031.1:0-104565 GCA_041697335.1 Vampirovibrionaceae bacterium NZW_1234
TCTAATCATTTATTTTTCTCAGCCTTATCCATTAACTCATTTATATACATCATAACAAGACCTTCAATGCGGTAGGGTCAAAACATTCTCAACCCCAGCAACCCAGGTTTATTATCGCAGATGACCCGGCTATTGCTGCCGGGCCATTTTTTCAATAAACTCACTCCCCCCCATGGTCCTTCAACCACTGTTTTGCCGTGGGAGTCAGAGATAAATTCATCTTTTCCGTGGCTGGCTCTCCCCATTTTGTCCATCCCTTGGGCCTGCCTCTTGAGCGTTTGGGTGGGGTCGTCTCGTCCGACATCCTGTTAAGCCTCCACTCATTTTCCGGGTATACCCGCCATTATACCAAAACCCTCGACGGGAAGGTGTTCAAGAAAAGCGTGTTCTGAGCGTTTACATCACGCGTTACCTGGGATGTATTTCGCTTAGTCGCCTTAAAAAACCCGTGACGGATTCAGCTCACCTCGTCGGTGCCCTTTTCGGCAGATTTCTGCTGCTTCTGGCGCTCCCGCTCCTCTGGATCCACACCGAGTATTTTATACGCCCTTTCCTTGCCTTCCTTGATCATCTGCTGAAGCATTTCATGCGTAAGCGGTGTTTTCACTTTCATTGGCGAGGTCCTCCCATCTTATTTCATAATGGTAAGGCTTTTGCTCCGGCATGTTCAAGAGATATTTTTCTAACACCCGAAGGGTTTTCCAGCCACAAACATCCCAAAAAAACGCCCATCATAGGCATTTCCACCCTGTAAATTCTTAAGAATCTCTAAATATCGGCGCTCTAAGTATATAATTAAGATATAATATAGAAAAAAATCAACACCCTGAGTTAGAGAAAGTAAGGAGACATAGGCTATGAAAGATTCGTCAATCGATTGGTACGAGATCAAAGGGCGCTATATGGCGGGGGAAAAGCCGAAGCGGCTGGCCCAGATGTATGAAATAGACCCAAAGCAGCTCAGCAACATTATTGTACGCCAGGGCTGGCGCAAGCAGCGCGAGGAAATCCGCCACAAAGTCGCCGAGGAGTTCGTCGAGGCCCAACGGGAACTCAACCAAAAAGCCATGCAGTTCGTGAACCTCGTGTTATCGGCACTCATCAACGACGACGGCACCCTGAACTGGGAGGCCTGCAAAACGATGAAAAGCAGCGTGATTCGCCTGTGTCTGCAAATGGCCATGCCGGAAAAAGTCAAAGTCCGGGAAGTCACCCACACCTTCGGCGAGGGCCCCGAGCCCTGGCGTTCCTTCACTGAGCCGCCGGGCACAGAGGAGGAGACGATGAGTAAAACGGAGCAAAAATTCGACTTTGAAAATTACTCACCCCCGGCGGCGTCCTGGGAATCTCCCCAGGAAGATGGCTTTGCCGAGCCGACAGCTGCCATGGCGGATCTCGTCACCCCCGCGGCAAACCCTGAAGTGAGTAAAACGGAGCAAAAATCCGACGTTGAAAATTACTCATCCCCGGAGCCGACGATCCTGGAAACCCCACCCCCCAGCAAATTAGCGATGCTCGCCCACATGAACCAGATGTGGGACAGAATCGCCGCCTTGATGGCCCAGGCCCCACGCTTGTCCCCACCGGAGCAAAACCGAGTCGAACCGCCCCAAAATGCCACGACCGAACAAACCTACTTCTACCCGCCCGGCTATTTCGACTCGCCCCATCTACCGCCGCCCCTGACCCCGGAACAATACATGCGAAACAAAGCCCGCACCATCCGGTTTTAATGACACAGCGCAGCTTACGGCGCAGCGTAGCTGACCCGATAGATGACGCCGTTTTGATCGTCGCTGATCAACAACGCCCCATCCCGGGCGACGGCCAGCCCCGCAATCCGGGCAAACTGGGCCTGACCACCCTCCGTCAGAAAACCGGTCAGGAAATCACGAAACCCCACCGGACGACCGCCCTCAAATTCAACCACCACCACTTTGTAGCCCACCGCCGGTTTTCGATTCCAGGACCCCCGAAGGGCCAGAAACGCACTGTCCCGGTAGGCCTGCGGGAACATCGACCCGGTGTAGAAAACAAAGGCCAGCGGCGAACTGTGGGCCTGATACGTCATCACCGCCGGTCGGGTGGTCGTGCAGAACTCGGCCGGACTCTGGCCGTCCGGGGGGCGATCGGCGGTCATGCGATCCACCTGGGCCGCGCCGAAACACCAGGGCCAACCATAATGCCCTCCCGCCTCAATCCGATTCAGCTCCTCGGGCGGAATATCGGCCCCCCGCCAGTCGGACCCATGGTCCATCCCCCACAGCTGACGGGTCTCGGGGTGCCAATCAAAGCCGATGGTGTTGCGCAGGCCACGGGCAAAAATACGACGCTGCCAGGTTTCCGGGTCCGCCACCAGCATGGTGGCATGCTCCGGATTCGGCTCCCGGCAGGCATCACAGGCACTGCCCACGGAAACATAGAGCATGCCATCCGGCCCGAACGCCAGCGTCCGATTGGGATGCCGCCCCCCGGTAGGAAGGTTTCGAATGATGGCCCGGGGAGCCGCCACGCCCTGCCCGGACGCCGTGTCCATGCGGGCCTGATACACCGTCGTGGGCGTCGCCACATACAACACACCCCGATGCCAGGTAATCCCATGGACCTCGTCCAGCCCCGAAATAATCGTCCTGGGGCTTTCGGCCACCCCGTCACCGTTATCGTCCCTGAGCGCCACCACGCGCCCGGCATCCGGCAGGATCACATAAACAACCCCCTCGGGCGACACAGCCATCATCCGGGGGTTCGTCAGCCCCCGGGCAAAGACATTGACCCGAAACCCCGGCGGAAGCTTCAGCCGCTCCAGGTAAGCCTCCTGAAACGGCAACTTTCTGGGCTGAAAGGCCACGGCCGGTGCCGACGAGGAAGCCGCTTCCGTCTGCCGCTGCCCCGGCAACTCCCCGCGCTCATGCTTCCGGTCCTCAGCGTGCGGCGGCTGCTGACAGCCCAGCCCCAACAGCATCACCACCACCACGGCAGCGGACAGCACGCGCGAACATTTTTCCATGAGACGCCCTTCTGTCAACCCTGTCCCCAGTATACTCGTCCCCCCCGGCCATTGTCCCCCACCACCCGGCTTAGTCGAGGCTGTCGGTCTTTAATCGGCGCTTACTCCACCGGGGCCATCAGCTGGCGAAGCGCCTGCTCCACCCGCTCTCGGGTAGGCTTGCCAAACCGATGGCGCCGGTTCTTGAACTTCCAACGCTCGGCCTTGGGAATGGGCTCGTCCAGTTGTTCTAAATCTTTCAGGCCCAGCGTTACCACCTTGCCCTTGTCCTCCACCCACAGATCCATAAAGGTCAAATCATGCACCTTCACCCCCTGAATCTCCAAAGCCCGATTCGGCCCGCTCCTGTCGGTACGGTCAATCTGATCCCGTGCCGCCAGGGCCTGGTTGGACATCATCTGCAACTTGCCGAACAAACTGGCCCGAGCCGCCTCAAAGCGCTCCAGCAACACCCGGCCCTGCGGCAGGGGATCCATGTAATAGGACGTGGCCAGCTTCAGCGCATGCTGGAAGAACTGCCGGGCCTCTTTGCCCGAGGCAATGGCATAATGCACCTTCTCGTCAGCAGCCTCATCGAAGCTGACGACGCTATAAATTTGGACCCCGAACGTATCCCCCGTCTCCCGACGAAAACGCCGGATATCCTCCCGGATGACCTTGTCCTTGTCCGGGCCATAGCGCGGCGGCAATTTCTGAAGCGCTGTAAACCTGATTGGCACCATCACCATCACTCCCCGCACCCGTCACATCAAACCACGACGGTCCATCACCTGAGCTATGATAGGGAGTTGGCATGGCAAAGTCAATGGTCACTGCCCGGCCCAACACGCTGCCCTTCGAAAAAGCGGTGCCGGCCACGCATCCCGGCGGTTCATATTTCGACATCCGGCCCCGGACGCCCAGCCCGCAGCCCCCAGCCGACAATCTCCACCAGCCGGTTGTGTCCCCTGCCCGCTTTTGATATGACTAACGTCAAGAAGTCACGCGTTGTGAGGAGTCGCCCGATGACCATTCGATTCAGCTCGGTCCAAGAGATTCAATTTATCAATGCCAAAGGCAAGCCCCTCAAGGCAACGCCCCGCATCTGTAGCCTCGCCCAGGAACTGGATAACCAGGGAAGCAAGGCCTCACCCCCCTTCGGCGTATTTACCCTGAGCGACACCTGCGGCGATCCCAACAACACGTACTACCTGGTCTACAACGGCCCCCAGGACACCGATGGCGACACCTTTCACCAACAGTCCATCGGGATCAACCAAAAATACCTGGCCAAACTCCCCCTGACCGAGGTCACCCGAAACGAACTGATCGCCGAAAAGACCGCCCTGTTTCACTCCTACCTGGCCAAGGCCTCCGGCGTCGTCCAGGTCAAAACCCAACGCAACAAACCCTTCGAAATCCTGGCCTAGACACCCATTGCACAACACCCTGTCACACAACAACCAAAGCGAGAATCCCCCTTATGAATATCCGAGTCATTGTGGCCGGCGCCACCGGATGGACCGGCAGCGAAGTCACCCAAGCCCTCCTCCAGTCCGAGACCTTCGAACTGGTGGGCGCCATTGCCCGAAAGCGTGTCGGCGAGGATATCGGCACAGTTTTAGGGCTCCCCGAAGCCGGGCTGACAATCCAGTCCAGCCTGTCTGACATCCTCTCCCAAAACACCCTCGCCGATGTCCTCCTGGACTACACGTTACCGGACACCGTCAAGGCCCGGGTCCTCCAGGCCCTCGACAACAACCTCCACGTCGTTATCGGCACCTCGGGCCTCACCGACACCGACTACCGCGACATTGAAGAGCGGGCGCTGGCCCGACAACGCGGCGTCATTGCCGCCGGCAATTTCTCCATCACCGCCGCCCTGGCCAAGCACTTCAGCCTTCTGGCCGCCCAATACCTCCCCCACCGGGAAGTCATCGACTATGCCCACGCCGGTAAAATCGACGCCCCCAGCGGCACCACCCGAGAGCTGGCCCACGCCCTGCAACAGGTCTCCCCCAACCGCCTGGAAATTCCCATCGATGAGACCCACGGCGACAAGGCGGCCCGAGGCGCCACCGTCGGCGAAACCCAGCTCCACTCCGTCCGCCTGCCCGGCTATGTGTTTTCCTTCGAAACCCTGTTCGGCCTCCCCGACGAACGCCTCAGCATCCGCCACGATGCCGGCTCCGGCGCCCAACCCTACGTCCATGGGACGCTCCTGGCCCTCAAAGAAGTCGTCCATACCCAAGGCCTCCTCCGCGGCCTGGACAAACTCATGTTCCGCTAAAAACCCGCCAAAAGGCTTTCTAACGCACATGCCCTCTTCCCGGGAACACCCCAAAAGGCGTCACCAAACAGAAGAGGGCACGTCTATACGAATGCCGCTTTACACCCTAGGCAATGCGATCGAACAACCCATTTCTGGACAGTTCCATGGCCACCTCACGGGATTGATTGAAATCCCGGGTCGGGTCGTACACAAAAGGAATCCGACGATCCACCAGCTCGCCCAAGGCCTTCAGCAAGTTGGTCCGGTTGCTGATGTTATAGCCACTGACCATGGTCTTGCCACCTTCCAACGGCTTGGTCATCGTCCCGGAGCTGTGCAGATCCCGAAGCGGCTCGAACCGCTTGTCCAGCTTTGCCGCTTCATCCACACCGGGATGCTTGAAATACACATACGATCCAAAATGAATGTTCATCAATCACACTCCACGAAACACATCACGAATAAATAGACTCATGTAGTGAAATCGAATTTGTTTCAAAAATCAACCGTTTGCAGACACTTGTTTTTATAAAGCAGCTCAAGCTTCAGCCCCGTTCCCACCGATGCAGGTAACCTGGAACACGCATCATTCTAAACAAATCCTTAACCCCAATGTTGCGCTAGCACAAAAATAACATCATTCGTTTTTATAGCTATATAAACAATCATTGGCTATTTCTATTTCGTGTGTGTATCGGCAATGGGCTGAATGGCAACGGATTCGTTTCGGACCGTTCTCGTCGTCATACACGGAAATTCCTTCATGTGTGTGGCTATCAATATAGGCGGATCAAAACAATGGCTATCAATCTTTTTTAACGTTCGTTCGCAGGTCCAGGCGTGCATTATCGCAACTGCCTGCGACACGTTGTCTCGTACAGGTGTTTAGAAACTTATTGCTGGGAGGCTATATTTTATGAGCGACTTGGCAGGCATATTGTCTGCATTTACACAGCCACGAACAGGACCCGTCAGTCCTGAAAGAGCGCTTTTCCGATCGGTAGCTGAATTTGGCGGCCGAGCCACCGGTCTTCCCTTGGGAACACTGTTTGACGTCGGCGCACAAGTCTATGACTCCTACACCGGCACCTCGTTTACCAGCGCACCGCTGCCTGGGGCAACGGGCTCGTCTGGTGCAGCAGGGGCTTCCGGAGCAACGGGCTCATCGCGCGCAGCGGGTGCTTCCGGAGCCACAGGCTCATCTGGCGCAGCGGGGGCTTCCGGAGCAACGGGCTCATCGGGCGCAGCAGGTGCTTCCGGAGCCACAGGCTCATCTGGCGCAGCAGGTGCTTCCGGCGCAACAGGTTCATCTGGCGCAGCGGGGGCTTCCGGAGCCACAGGTTCATCTGGCGCAGCGGGGGCTTCCGGAGCCACAGGAGCATCCGGCGCAGCGGGAGCAACCGGAGCTACAGGAGCATCCGGCGCGGCGAGGACCAACCGACCAACATTTCAGGGTGTCCCTGGAGCGCCACCCAATGCCGAAGACTGGACGGGGCAACCTGTCAATGACAGTAACGTCGTTGACTTTGCCAACAAGGCAAACACCACGGGTGTAGGCTTTCGAGGCCAGAATATGGGCTCTATCGTCCAACAAGCCGCTGACGCTGTCCGTGCCGGTATTCGAGCCAATGAAGCACTCCTGAGCGGCAGTGGATCCGGAGGCTCCGCAGGGGGTATCGGCCGCGGCAGAGCCGTCCGATTCCCGATGACATTCTGGGGCTCCGGCCCACAGGGGGCGCAGATCAAGGCGGAATTAGAGCGACAAGTCGGCCCCCTGGTCCAACTTTGTAACGCCCTGGCGGATCGCATTGAAGGTACCGGCACCTCCGGCCCCGGAGGCACAACCGGCGGCACCGGGGTGACCGGAGCCAGTGGTGCCACCGGCGGAACGGGCGCAGCCAGCAGCAGGCCTTTTGCGGGACTACAACTACGCGATTTGCTAACCCAACTCAACAATGCCATGATACGCCCTGGCGGCGCAGCCGACCCCCGAGCCCCCGAATTGGATAACCTGCTGAGGGAAACCCTGGATCGGTTCCGTATTCGAACGTCGGGTCAGCGTCCTTCCGCAAACGTCCGGAATCCCATCAACAATAATCAGATCCGGCGTCTATCGGACATCGATCTCATCACCCGACTAGACACCCTGAACCAACGTGCCTCTGCTGGACCGTTGGACGAGGCGGCCCAACAACAACGTCAAGAACTTCAGAATGAACTTATCAGACGTATGCGAAGTTCGGCGGGCTTGCGAGACGCCAGTCCAACACCGCCGCCGCCACCCGTACTGGTTTAGGGATAAACCACAGTCTTCGCTCCTCTCAACACCCCGGTGATGCCGGGGTGTTGGTGTATCCGCACTCCGGCTCACATCGGTTACAATGCCTCGCGATGCCTCAACAACGATCCCGGCCTTATGTATAATGACGTGATGAAGCGCGTCATGAAGGCGGGATGATGGATTCCTTGAACCATACCGGGAGTGTGGGCTTAGCCTCGACTGACGAGCGCATTGCCTGGTTATACGAACATCAGAAACAAATCCGAGACTGCCTGAACTGGGATAGTCCGTCTTTGAGTGAAGCGGAGATGATCCAGGCACTCCTAGGCAGGCTTGGCCAAAGTCTGGGCGCGGCCCGGGTGACGCTGTTCAAAATCAGGTCCGATTTAACGGCCTTGCCCATCGAGTTCGAATCTCGCGCCCACGAGGCTGTGCCCTCCATGCTCGGGTGGAACCCACCCTGGGAAATCTGCCCGGTGTTGAAGCAAACGGCGAGAACCCAGCGCATTGCCTATACCCACCATACCTTCGAAGACCCTGAGGTGCTTCAGAATCCGCTGTTATACGACATCTTTCACCAGTTTGCCATTGCGTCGGGGATTGCATGCCCGGTGTTGCACCAGAACCAGATGCTCAGCGTTCTGGTGGTCCATGATAGCGAGCCCCGCCATTGGTCCGCCGATGAACTGTCTCTGACCATGATGGCTGCCGACCAACTGGCATTGGCAACGGTGCTCCAGTCGAAATCCAAAATCGAAGAAGCCCTGCGGGTGAATCAGAAAGTGTTTCACTCCACCTTTGAACTGGCCCCGGTGGGCATTGTCCTGTGCGATGATCAGGGCCGCTTCAAAAGTGTCAATCAACGCTACTGCGATTTATTGGGGTATTCCAAGAGCGAATTGCTGACAATGCGCTTCCAGGATGTCACGCATCCTGAGGATGTTGACGCCGATGTGGACCTCTACCAGCGCCTCATCGCCAAGGAAATCAACCACTTCTCAATGGAAAAGCGCTACATCCGCAAAGACGGCTCGGTATTTTGGGTCTATCTCACGGATTCCATCATCTGGGATGAACATGGACGGTTTCGCTACGCCATTGGCGTGGTGGAAGACATCACCGAGCGTAAGCAGTTCGAAGCCATGCTGCACCAGGCCAAGACCACCGCTGAAGAAGCCAACCAGCGAAAAAGCCTGTTTCTGGCCAATATGTCCCACGAACTGCGCACACCGCTCAACGCGGTGATCGGCTACTCCCAGATGATGGAAAAAGAATTGGCCGGGCCCTTGAATGACAAACAAAAGAAATATGCCCATGCCATCCTGGTTAGCGGGCGCCATTTGCTGGACATGGTCAACGACATTCTGGACCTGGCTAAAATCGAAGCCGGCCATATTGCCCTGGAAATCCAGTCCGTAGACGTTTTTGCGATGATTCTCGATTTACAGGATATTCTGATGCCCATGGCTGAGGCCAAAGACGTTTCCTTGTCCTTTGAGGTGGATCCCGGCCTCTCCCAGGTTCTGGCGGATCCGGCCCGATTACGGCAAATCTTTTTTAATTTAATAAGCAATGCCCTTAAATTTAACAGGCAGGAGGGCCGTGTTTTTGTCAGACTCTTTGCGACACACTCGGATGACCAGCCCTGGTTTGTCGGCGAAGTGGCGGACACCGGAATCGGGATGCCCCAGGAAAAAATGGGGGAATTATTTACCCAGTTCTACCAGATTGATTCATCCATGTCGCGCCAGCACGACGGGGCGGGGCTGGGGCTGGCCCTGACGCGTCGGCTGGTGGAGCTGCATGGTGGCACGATTTCAGCCCAAAGTGAAGAAGGCCAGGGATCGGTATTCAGGTTCAAACTCCCCAATGCTCCGACACGCCAAGTGCAACCGGGTCTTCCGTCAGAAAAACAGCTGTTCGCGTAATCCGGCATTGCCCTTTGACGGTCTGCCGGATGTGCCAGGCCAGCCGTGTGGGGCGATGCGTTGCGCTATCACGATCAACAAAACAAAAGGATTGCGTTCTTGTGAACTTTCCTTTACAGTAGCGTTACTCCTCGCTTAGTAATTTTAAAGGAAACTTGAATATGAACGTGACCTCCGTCGGGATGAAAACGGCGGCGATGGCTTGCCGTGGGATGAAAGCCCTGGTTCCCCAAGCCTCCCCCAAGACCGCTTCTGAAGCGCCTCGCTTTGGAGGGTTGGTGCTCAGCCGTCAATACGGCCAGGAAACCTACATCGGGGACTCCATTGTGATGTCTCCCCTGGAGCGTCTGCGGGATGGCCGTATCCGTTACAGCATCGTCGCTCCCGCAACCGATACCATTACCATTCGCGGTGATATTCACTTCACCCCGGTCAAAGTCGGCAATACTCGTGCCAAATTCAATTTCGAGGTCCCCGCCGATGTGGACGTCCTGCGGCACGAAGCTCAGGATCCCTAATTATTAAATACCCCTTTTTAAATACCCTTTGCCGGATGCCTAGCACATCCGTTCAAGAACCATCGCAAGAAACGCCAACGATCTGAACAAGCGCTCCTGTCTGCTGAGCGCTTGTTCCGTGTTATAAGAAACACTTAAGCCATGCCCGTGATAAGCGGACCTTGGCAGCCTTCAATCCGGTAAAAAACCGCCTCGTCTTTTTTAGCGCTCTTGCCTCGCTGACCATAATCACTCCAAAGGCCCATTGCCACTGTTCCAGGTTCAGGGTATAAAAACGTAAGGCCTCTTTTGTCCATAACATCGGCCCGAATGATCTTGGACCGAGAGGCGTATAGCGTCCCAGAAACAGGCCAATGGACTCACGCCCATGCACTCTATCGTCTCCCAGGAAACAAATCAGGCTGGCTGGCATTTTGATAACAGCTATCTTGCCCTGTCGGATTTCTTTTATGCCGAGGTTGAGCCGACGCCGGTGAAAGCACCGGCCATGACGGTTTTTAATGATGCCCTGGCCACCGACCTGGGACTTCACGCGTCTGTGTTGGACAGCGATGCGGGCACGGCCATTTTTGCCGGGAATGTCCTGCCCGAAGGGGCACACCCCATTGCCCAAGCCTATGCGGGACATCAGTTCGGCGCCTTTACCATATTGGGCGACGGGCGCGCCATTTTGCTGGGAGAGCATCTGACACCCGACGGGGCTCGGGTGGATATCCAACTCAAAGGCTCTGGGCAAACCCCGTATTCCCGACGAGGCGACGGACGTGCCGCCCTGGGGCCGATGCTTCGGGAATATATTATCAGCGAAGCCATGTATGCCTTAGGCATCCCCACCACCCGAAGCCTTGCGGTTGTAACAACCGGCGAGCCCGTCATCCGGGAATCGATTCTGGAAGGGGCGATTCTGACACGGGTGGCCTCCAGCCATATTCGGGTCGGCACCTTCGAGTATGTCGAGCTACAGGGTGAGCGGGATCACCTGGAGGCCCTTGCCGATTACACCATTAATCGGCATTACCCGGAAGTCGCCGCTTCGGAAAACCGCTACCTGCAATTTTTTAGCGCTGTCATGGACAGACAAGCCGCCCTGATTTCCAAATGGATGCACGTCGGGTTTATCCACGGCGTGATGAATACCGATAACATGGCCTTGTCCGGCGAAACCATCGACTACGGGCCGTGTGCCTTTATGGACGCCTATAACCCGCATACCGTCTTCAGCTCCATCGACTACCGAGGTCGCTATGCTTTTGGCAACCAGCCGCATATCGCCCAGTGGAATCTGGCCCGATTCGCCGAAGCACTGCTGCCGCTGTTTTCCGACGTTCCCGAAACCGCCCTGGCGATGGCCAACGAGATGCTGGAAACGTTCCCGGAACGATTCCAACATTACTGGCAAGCCGGAATGCGGGCCAAGCTCGGCCTGTTTACCGAAGAACCCGAGGATCTGATCCTCATTGAAACGCTGCTGAAAACCATGCACGCGCACCAGGCGGATTACACCAATACCTTTCGTGCGCTGACCTGGGAGGCGCTTCCGGAAGAGCCCGTGTTTCAGGACAGTGCGTTTCAGCACTGGCACACCGACTGGCAAGCCCGACTCGACCGGCAACCGCAGTCCCGGGCCGAATCGGTGGCTTTGATGAAAGCCCACAGCCCGGCCGTGATCCCGCGTAACCACCGTGTGGAAGAGGCCCTGAGCGCCGCCGAGCAGGAAGGCGATCTTTCGGTGATGGAGAGGCTTTTAACGGTGCTCGCCAAACCCTATGACGATTTGTTACCCGAATACCGGCATTACGCTTCTCCACCCGCCTTGGATGCCCCTCCCTACAGAACCTTCTGCGGCACATAGGCCTTTCCATTAACAGGCTCCACCATCGGGATCTCTATCTATGCTTAAATGGGAGTAGCATATGCGAGTGGATTTTCGGAGTGACCCCCGTGGCCAAATCGGAACTGAAACCCTGGGCACTGGCAGGCATTATTGTCGGCTCATTTATCCTGATTCCGTCGATCCTGCTGGCGGTACTCATGCTGAAAACCCAGTACCTGGAGCTGCGCAAAGTCGTATCCGCCTCCATGGAACCAGCGCTTCACCCCGGGGACTATCTCTACATCGATAAAGCGGGCGCTGGCCTGAAGCCCTGGCGACGCGGTGATATTGTCATTTTTTATCCTCCCCACCCCAACTCGGTTGTAAAGACCGATGCCCTCAGCACAATCATCCGCAAAACGGGGCTCTCCCATCTGATTTACCGCACCGGAACAGCCCGGGACAAGGTTTACATCAGCCGAGTGATCGGCCTACCCGGTGAAACCATCCATGTCGTTCCCAGGCAAGGCGTCTTTATCAATGGCAAGGCGCTGGAAGAACCTTACATTACCGAACCCGGAACTGTCTGTACGCAGTACCATCGATGCGAGGCCCTCCGGCTGCCGAAAAATGCCTATTTTCTGATGGGCGATAATCGCAATCATAGCCTGGATAGCCGTTATTTTGGCCTTGTTCCGGGTGATCGGATTTATGGCCGCGTCGTCAAGCTGATAGAGCGGCGTCGCCCTTCCTGAGGCCCTCCGACCCGGCGTTCCTCCAAATAGGTTGGCTAATGCTTCTCCCCCGAAAAGCGCTCCCAGGGAATATCGGCACGGTTCCGGCGTTTTTCGGTGGTGTCGGTTTTAAAGCGGGCATCCCGATGGGTGATGAAGGCCGGATCCAGTTGTCCATCCCGGGTGAAGCCCTGCATCAACATGGGTTTTCCCGTCGGCAAGGCCTGGCGGCGGGTATCCCAAATGTGCCAGGTTTTGCCGTGGGTCGTGTACAGCGTCTCCATCAGCTCATGCTCGGCCACCCGGGGCAAGCCCGGCGCAATAAGCTGTCCGGAACCCACCTCGTAATAATGCGGATGCCATGAGGCCTTCTCCGACGGGGACAAAGTTTGAAACAAGGCGTCGCTAATCACGTACTCCACCCCGATCAAGGCCGCCTGGCGATTGTTGCCATCGTACAGGGCACACTGGGTGACCTCCTCATTGAGCTTGGCACAATAATGATGGGCCTCCATCTGGTCCTTGGGGTTTCCGGCGGCATAGTGAAACCCGTTGAGATAGATCTGCAACTGTTCAATTGGTGTCGTATCCTGCAAGATACGTGATCCCGCTTCTAGAACCCGGGTCTTGCCGGTTTTGTCGCTTCCAGACACAGGGCCCTGGGGAGGCGAGTTCTTCCCACCGCACCCGGCCAAAAGCAAACCCAACACCATCAGACCCACACCCAGTCCATGCCGCTGTTTCAACTGACACCTGCCTTTGCTTTGCCCATAGGCCCATCTCACATGGGCATGGTTTTATCACCACAAGCCCTCCAAAGCTCTCCCACACCTGACCCATTCATCCTGAAAGCCCCTACCCACGGACTTCAGATTGCGATAACCCGCATCCGAACAGGAGCTGGGGCTCAAAAACACCTCCCCACGAACTCAAGTATAATAGATGAAGATGCGAGCTGATACAGGTAATACTGGATTTGAATAGCGCTTCACCTTCAAACAGGCCGAATACGCATACTTATAAAGAGATTGCAACGCTACTACAAGAGAATAGCAGGCCCCACCTTGATTTCTATGTACTCATGGCGCTGGCTTCCATCATTGCCACATTCGGGCTTCTGCTGAACAGCACCGCCGTCATTATTGGCGCCATGATCATCTCCCCCCTGATGGACCCCATCCTGGGCGTGTCCTTTGCCAGCCTGGTTCGTAACCGGACCCTGACGACGCACTCCACAATCACATTGATCACCGGTATTGCCTTGACACTGGGACTCAGCTTCCTGATTGGGCAAGTCTTCGGCTCTGTAGGCACCACCTCCGAAATGCTGTCCCGGACGAAACCCAACATCATGGACTTGGCTGTCGCCTTGGCTGCCGGGTTTTTAGGCGCCTACGTCAAAGTGCGCTCATCCGTTTCCGGCACCGTATATGGCGCCGCCATTGCCATTGCCCTGACCCCTCCGTTGTGTGTCGTCGGCCTTGGATTGGCCCTCAATAATCAACCGCTTTACCTGGGGTCCACGCTGTTGTTTTTAACCAACCTGGCCAGCATCCTGTTTAGCAGTCTTCTGGCCTTTATCTGGATTGACGTCCCCCGGCATCGAGTTGCGCTCAAGTCCTTTATCATCCCGGCCACAGCCGTGATTCTGCTTGCCATCCCCCTGGTGTTCAGCTTCCATACCTTGATTGAAGAAAAGAAGCTCAGTCGGGAACTTCACTCGCTTTTGAAATCCAAGACCCACACTTTTGAGAAGCTGGAGATCGTGAGCACCGATATCGACCTCTTCCAAAAACCCATCCGGATTTCTGTGACCGTCCGCGCTAAGCCCACAGACATCTCGCCTCATCAAGTGAACCAGGTCCGGGACTATCTACAAAGCCGGATGGAGAAAGACGTTGAACTCATCGTCAACCTGACCCCCATTCTCCAGATCAGAAGTGAGGAGACACCAGAGCCACCCCAATCCGGAAAGGCGGAATCGCAATGAACCTACCCAAGAAAGCCGTCAAGTTCTTATCCCCCCTGCACCGATTTCTGCAACATGAAGCCACCAGCGGAATATTGCTGATGGGCTGCATCGTGGTGGCCATGTCGCTGGCGAATTCGCCCTATGCCCATGAGTATGAGGAGTTCTGGCACTTGCCCATTACGCTGGGCCTGGGACCCTATGTCGTCTCCTACCCATTGCATTTCTGGATTAACGATGCCCTCATCAGCCTGTTCTTCGTGGTTGTCGGGTTGGAAATCAAGCGAGAAATCCTGACCGGCGAACTGTCGTCGATGAAGAAAGCGTCCATGCCCATTGTGGCGGCCTTGGGCGGGATGATCTTTCCGGCTATCATCTATAGCCTCTTCAACTGGCCGGGTACGCCTACCAGCTCCGGGTGGGGTATTCCCATTGCAACCGATATCGCTTTTGCCATTGGCGTCCTGATGCTTTTTGGCGACCGGGTGCCCCTGTCACTCAAGGTGTTCCTGCTGGCCCTGGCCATTGTGGACGACATCGGGGCCATTCTGGTGATTGTCCTGTTCTACTCCAAAGGGGTGTCGTGGCTCGGTGTGGCCGCAGCTGGCGTCATCACGGCAAGCCTGATTCTTATCAACCGGCTGCGCGTCTACTCGACGATGCCCTATTGCATCCTTGGGGTTCTGTTGTGGATTGCCATTTTGAACTCGGGGATCCACGCAACCATCTCCGGTGTCATTCTAGCGTTTACGGTGCCAGCGAGCGTGTCCTTTGGGACAAGCGGTTTTTTAGCCCACAGTCCCCTGGCTCGTTTCTTTAAAGCCCGCAAGCTACCGGCCATTCGTCTGCTGGGAGACAAGCTCTACAAAACCGGAACGCAGACCCTGGAGAAACAGAGCAAGGAATCGCTCGCCCCCTTGCAGCGCATGGAACACACCCTGCATCCGTGGGTCACCTATGCCATCCTGCCGTTGTTCGCCTTAGCCAATGCCGGTGTATCTTTGGCCGGAAGTACCATGGCCCTATGGCTGAACACCGTTACCTTTGGGGTGACCGCAGGACTGCTCATCGGCAAGCCCCTGGGCATTACCTTTGCTGTCTGGATGGCCCAACGGCTGAAATGGATCGTCTTGCCCGAAGGGGTGACGTTGACGCATATTGCGTCCGTGGGCTTTTTGGGGGGCATCGGCTTTACCATGTCGCTCTTTATTGCCGATCTGTCCTTTCATTCGCCCGTTCTGCTGAAAGAAGCCAAAATGGGCATTATTCTGGCCTCGTTGTTAGCCGGGCTTTTCGGGGGCCTTCTGCTCAGCCGGCTTCTGGAAAAGACAGCCTCACCTGACTTGGATCACGTCTCCTGAATCCTGTTTTGGCAGTTCTGGAGAGAGAGGCCCGACCACGGCGCGAGGTTAAGAATTCTAACGCATGGTTTTGCAACGGACCTGTCGACGTTGTGTTCATGGTTTAATCGTGAAGCGAATCACATGTTGAACGCTAGATGAAAGGGAGAAAACGATGCGTGTATCTGGACAGGTGTGCTTTGGGGCTGTAATGAAGAAGACCTTCAAGCGGCCGTCGGGCTTGTGGGAGAGTGGGGATGAATTCGACAGAATCAAGAAGCAGAAAGCGGCCTTGAAAAAGACCTACAATGGGCCTGATGATGTGGTGCTCCTCAAGACAGAGTCCGAGCTTGAAGACCAAAAGAAGCTGCCTTGGGCGATTTATGTTCTGACCGGGGACGATGGGGCCAAGTACCGCCAAGCAATTAAGACAGTGAAAGCCCTGTTGGGCACAGCCACAGAGGGCAGCCTTTAAGCCGGGTTTATCCCGAATACCCTAGGGCAACTCGGTCACGGGCTTCCAGAGACTAAAATCCGCTTAGTACGTGGATCGGCGCTTACCGCCGTCGACCAGGTGGGTTGAGCCGGTGATGTAGGCGGCTTGCTGGGAGCAAAGAAAGGCCACCAGAGCACCGCATTCGTCGGGTTGCCCCAGGCGACCGGCAGGAATGGTGCGCAGGTACTCTTGCATGTAGGCTTCACGGGTGCCGCCTTTTTGCTGGATCTGGTGCTGGATTCGGGACTCGGTGCGATCCGTGTGGATGACGCCGGGGGCGACGCAGTTGACGGTGATCTGGTGCGGGGCAATCTCGTCGGCCAGGGTTTTTAGCATACCCGTGACGGCGGCACGAACGCTGTTGGAGATGGCGAGATTCGCAATGGGTTCCACCACGCTGATGGACGTGATGGCCACGATACGGCCCCATTGCTGCTGCTTCATCCCCGGCAGAAAGGCCTGGTTGAGGTGGACCATGCTCAGGAAACCATCCTGAAACCCGGTCAGCCAGTCGTCCATGGTGGTTTCTTCCACACGGGTGGGTTTAGGGCCGCCGGAGTTGTGAACCAGGATGTCCAGGCCGCCATAGGCAGCGTTCACCTTCTCAATCAAGGCGTCCCGCTGAGCGGGGTCCGAGAGATCACAGGGCATCCAATGGACCTGGACGTTGGCTTGGGTGCGGATGTCCTCGGCGACGTTTTTTAGCGTATCGCCGTTTCTTGCACACAGAAACAGGTCGACCCCTTCCTGGGCCAGGGCCTGCGCCGAGGCCAACCCAAGACCTTTGGAGGCGCCGCAGACGAGGGCTCGTTTGCCGTGAATGTGGAAATCCATAATGACCTCTTAGGATGAATAGTAACGATAGGAGACTGTTTTGGCTTCCGAGAAGAAGTCCAGGCTGTAGCGCCCGCCTTCCCGGCCCAGGCCGCTCAGCTTCTGGCCACCGAAGGGCGTGCGCAGATCCCGGGCAAACCAGCAGTTCACCCAGATCATCCCGGCCTGGATGCCTTTGGAGACGCGATGGCAGCGATCGACGTTTTTGCTCCAGAGGCTGGCCGACAGGCCGTAGGGGGTGCTGTTGACCATGCGCACCACGTCGTCTTCCGTGTCAAAGGGAATCACCGGGAGGACGGGGCCGAAGATCTCTTCGGTGTGGAGGCGGGAGTCCAGGGGCAGATGGGCATAGACCGTCGGCTCAATGAAATAGCCGCTCCCAAGCGCAGCCAGCCGTTTGCCGCCGGTCAGGCATCGGCCTTCGGCGTTGCCGATGGCGAGGTAGGACTCGACTTTTTGACAGTGTTCCCGGCTGATGAGGGCCCCCATCTGGGTCTGAGGGTCCAGGGGGTCCCCCACCCGGATGTTCTGAACGTGGGCCACGACCCGCTCCAGCACGGTATCCAGCTGGCTTTTGTGGACAAACAGCCGGGACCCGGCCAGGCAGATTTCGCCCTGGTTTCGGTAGGCCGCCCTGATGGCGGTGGGGATGGCTTCATCCAGGTCGGCGTCGTCAAACAGGATCGTCGCACCCTTGCCGCCCAGCTCGAAGGAGACTTTCTTCAAGGTGCCTGACGCAGCGGCCATAATGGCTTTGCCTGTCGAGGTCTCCCCGGTAAAGGAGACGGCTTTGACATCGGGGTGACGGGTCAGGGCTTCTCCGGCACTGTTGGCGCCAAAGCCATGGACTACGTTAAAGACACCCGGCGGCAGTCCGGCCTCCTGCATGAGTTCACCCAGGACCGTGGCCGTGTAGGGTGTCCATTCGGCGGGCTTGAGGACACAGGTATTGCCCATGGCCAGACACGGAGCGATCTTCCAGGTGGCCAGGTACAGGGGCAGGTTCCAGGGCGTAATCAGGCCGACCACCCCCATAGGCTCACGGACGGCAAAATGGCGCTCGTCGGGGCTGACGGTGTAGCACTCCTCACCCAGCGAAGAGGCAAAGTCGGCAAAGAAGTGGAAGTTTCGGGCCGAGCGGGGGATGTCCCCTTCCAGGGATTCCGTGATGGGCTTGCCCGAGTCCAGGGTCTCGGCCTGTGCCAGGCGCGCCTGATTGGCGAGAATCAGATCGCCAACACGCCGAAGAATGGCGCAGCGCTCGGCAATGGGCATCCGGGGCCAGGGGCCTTCGTCAAAGGCGCGTTTGGCAGCTGCGACGGCCATGTCGATTTCCAACGAGCCGCCTCGGGCCACATGGGCCAGGACCTGACCGGTGGCGGGGTTAATATCCTCGAAGGTCTCGCCCGAGGCCGACGGGCGGAATTCGCCATCGATAAAATGGTTAAAGGTCAGCACAGTGCCTTGGGTGGGGGTTTCCAGTTGGGATAAGAGCGTGGACACAGACAACCTCCTATACGCTGGGGGCCGGTGTGGGGCACAGGGCCACCACCCGCATTTCGATAAAGTTGTATCCGGGCGGCGGGGCCTGAATCGTCGTTCGGGCCGGGGCCCCCTCAAAGGTGAAATACTGGGCATAGACCTGGTTGTAGGCATGGAAGTCCTTCATGTCGGTGAGGTAGACGTTGACCTCGATGACATCGCGCAAGGTGCATCCGGCGGCGGCCAATACGGTCTGGATGTTGCGGATGACGGCATGGGTCTGCACGGCGATATCATAGGAGGCAACCGTGCCGTCGGGGTTGACGACGACACCCGCTTCTTTCCCGGTCTCGGGGTCACGGGCGCCCTGGCCGGAAAGGAAAAGAAGAGGTCCTGCCTTGACGGCATGGGAATAGGCGCCTAAGGCGCTGGGCGCCTTGCCGGGGACGTTAATCGCCACTCGTTCGACGGGGGCTGAGGGTGTCATCTGGGTCATCACGGTATCCTTCTGGTTGGGCGGGTTCGGGAAGTCTGTTGTATCATCGCGGGGGCAGGGCCTAAACGGACATCGCCGACTGGGCTTCGGGGACGTCATTGAGCCTGGCCAGCAGGGATTCGGCAAGGGTCCAATCCACCTGATCCGGCGCCGAAATACCCTGGCACAGCGTTTCCAGGATCTCGTCCTGGATGGCTCCCCAGTGCTTGGCCTGGGCATAGGAAATGTCGGGGCGGAAGACCACCATGGAGTAGCGGGGGATGAAACGCTCGGGCCAGCGTTTTTCCAGCTCGAAGCCCACCTGCTTTTTGAGCAGGAAATGCGGATCGGTGACGCTGTCGCGCATCTCGACGAAGTTTTCGACGGCCATATCGGCAATGGCATCGGCGTTGGGTTTTCGGGCCTGAGTGAACTGCTTGAAGACCGAGGCCCAGTCCGGCGATTCGGAGGTAATCAGGCTGTTCAAGACCGAGCAGTCCTCAAAGCCGCTGTTCATGCCCTGGGCAAAAAACGGCACGATGGCGTGGGCGGCATCCCCGATTAACAGTGCCCTGCCATCGGCATGCCAGGGATAACACTTGATGGTGACCAGCGCCCCGGTGGGGTTATGGAAGAAATCCTCCAGTAGCGTCGGCATCAAGGGAACGGCATCGGGAAACTGGGCATTGAAGAACGTAGACACGGTCTCCGGCGTCGTGAGGTTGGCGAAACTCTCCCGGCCCTCGTAGGGATAGAACAGAGTGACGGTAAAGCTGCCCTCGGTGTTGGGCAGGGCAATCATCATATAGTGCTTATGAGGCCAGATATGCAGTGCATGAGGTTCCATGCGGTAGTCACCGCTCTCGGTGGGGGGAATATAGAGCTCTTTGTAGCCGTACTCCAGGAAGCTCTGGGCGTAGTTGAAGTTCTCCACCCGATCGAGCATCGCCCGCCGGATGGCAGACCACGCCCCATCGGCACCCAAGACCACCTCGGCCTGCACAGTCCGGGTGTGACCGGTGTGCTCTGTTTCCATGGTCAGGCAATGGTTGTCCAGGTCGTAGTGGATGCAGCGCTGGTTAAACTCGATGGTGACATTGGGATGGGCTTCGGCGGCATCAAGGAGCATCATGTTGAGCATGCCGCGGGAGGCCGCATAAATGACCTCGTTTTCCTTCTGGCTGTAGGGTTGCAGCTCGGTTTCGCCATTGAGGTGGTGGACCATCCGGCCCTTCATCGGAATCGAGATGGTGGAGACTTGCGGTTTGAGACCCACTTCTTCCAGGGCCTTCCAGCCCCGCCCGGTGATGGCCAGGTTGATGGAGCGACCGGCAGCGATGGTGGTTTTTCGCATATCCGGGCGCCGCTCGAAGAGATGGACCCGAAAGCCTTTCTTGGCGAGATAAATGGCCATGAGCGGCCCGACCAGGCCAGAGCCGACAATATGGACCGTGGATGCACTCATCAGATGGCCTCCTTTTGCTTAGTGTTGGCCGTCACGGCGGCCTCAAACAACTGAACGAAGCGATACACCTCGGTGTAGGTGTTGTACAAGGGCGTCGGGGCGATCCGGATGCAATCGGGCTCACGCCAGTCGCACACCACGCCTTGGGCCATCAGGGCTTCAAACACCTGTCGGCCACCTTCTTCCAGGGTCAACGACAACTGGCAGCCCCGCTCCTCGGGGTTGGACGGTGTCAGAATACGCAGGCCCGGAATGGTCGCCTGGTGAAGCAGGTATTCCAGGTAGCCCGTGAGGGACTTGCTTTTCTCCCGAAGGCGAGGCATTCCGGCGTCCTGGAAAATGGCCAGCGACACCCGGCTGGCGGCAAAAGATAGAATCGGCGGATTGGACAACTGCCAGCCCTCGGCACCGGTCATGGGGTGAAACTCAGGGCCCATCTTAAAGCGCGTGGCTTTGTCATGGCCCCACCATCCGGCGAATCTTGGCCGGTCAAAGGCCTGGGCATGGCGCTCGTGAACGAAGCACCCAGCAACAGCACCCGGGCCGGAGTTGAGGTACTTGTAACTGCACCAGCAGGCAAAGTCCACGTCCCAGTCATGAAGGCTCAACATCACGTTCCCGGCGGCATGGGCCAGATCGAAGCCGACGATGCAGCCTTTCTCGTGACCTACTCGGGTGATACGAGCCATATCGAAGACCTGGCCGGTGTAGTAATGAACGCCCCCCATCAGGATCAAGGCAATGCTGTCACCCTCTTCCCGGATGCGGGCCTCGATGTCCTCGGTGCGCAGGGTCACCTCCCCGGGTCGAGGCTCCAGAATGACCAGGGCCGTTTCCGGATCGTAGCCTTGGAAGCGCAACTGGGATTCCACGGCATAGCGGTCCGACGGGAAACCCAGGGGCTCAATCAGAATCTTGTAGCGCTGGGGGGTGGGACGGTAGAAGGACACCATCATCAGGTGCAGGTTCACCGTCAGGCCGTTCATCATCACCACTTCCGAGGGCTTGGCTCCCACCAGGTCGGCGGCCATCTGGGTCAGAAACTCGTGATAGGGCATCCACGGGTGCTTGGCCTGAAGGTGGCCTTCGACACCCAGGGTTCGCCAGTCCTCCAGCTCCTGCAATACAGCGGCTTCCACCCCTTTGGGCTGAAGGCCCAGGGAGTTGCCACACAGGTAAATGCAGTCCTCGCCCGCAGAAGTCTTGGGGATACAGAACTGGTCCCGGTAGGTTGCCAGGGGATCGGCGGCATCCATCTCTTGTGCAAAGGTCAGGGTGTTTTGATAGGTCGTCATAGGCTTGCCTTGTCTGATACAGGGTACAAAACGGGGCGGCTGGGAGCCGCATCGGCCACAAAGGCGGCCACTTGAAGATTCAGGATGTAGGGCCCGTCAGAGACAGCATCGGGCACATAGATCAATTCCGTGATGGTTTTAGCCGAAGGCCGCTCGACATGGGTCTGCCCCATGGGCACTTGCCAGAACAGGCGATGGTTTGAGAGCATGCCGTCATCGTCTACCCGATCCACCGAGGGCAGATCCACCAGCAAATGCTGGACCTGGCAATCCAACAGGACCTGAACGGCATGGTGCGTGAAGAAGGGGGGCACGGAGTCCCCGTAATGGCGATGGGCTTTTTCGGCCCCATTGGGAAGGGTGCGGATCACCAGGGCTGTGAGGAAGGCCGGGTTGGCTTTTTCCAGCGCAGCCAATAGGGCCTTGGCGGTCAGCACCGGGTCATCGGTGCGTAATGACGGGGTATAGCTTTCATCGGGAACATCCCCGGCCGGGGTGGGCTGGAGGGTGATGAGCGTGGCCGGGACCAGTGCGCCGGTGGTCAGGGTGTGAATGGACAGACGCTCGCCGGTGAGATGGCCCACGCCTTCGGTGTGGGTGCCATGCAGATGGGGGCTGAAGTGGTAGACGTCACAGTTGCAGCTGCCGCCCTCGCGCACGCTGCCGATAAAGCCGCCGGTCTGGTAGGGTGATGCCGTGGCCGGACCGGTGCCGAAGGCTGACACCTGGGGGCCATCAAAGCCCACGGGAATGGCAATGTCAACCGGGCGGGACAGATCGGCCACCATGGGGCCTACGGACAATGTCAGGGTCATGGCGTTTCCCCCAGCCAGGCTTTGGCGGTCCCGGAGAGAATGCGGACCCGTTGGGGCTCGGTGAGCGCCGTGAGGAATTCCACCGAGTGGCCCGGGTAAATGCCCTTGGGTTGAGGGTACGGGCAACTGTTGCCCAGCGGATCAAGCAGAGTTACCGGGTCGAAGGTATCCAGCTCGCCCAGGGGGTAGGGATAATCGGAGCCCATGGCAATGCGGTCCACCCCCAGCTGGTGCACCAGCATCTCCAGCACCACGGCATCATGGACCAGGGTGTCCACGTAGACGCCGCACTGTCGAATGGTTTGGGAGGCGGTCAGGGACGAGGTGCCCGGGAAAAGATCGGGGCGACAGTAGGCCCCATGATCCAGGCGGCCCAACAGCGTGGGAAAGGCGCCGCCGCCGTGGGCGTACATCACCCGCAAGTGAGGCAGGCGCTCGTGAACCCGGCCAAAGTGCATGGCGTCAAAGGCCAGCGTCGTTTCCATGGCCATGCCAATCAACCAGGGCCGCCAATGCCGGTTGGCGTTCATTCGTTGCTTCAGGCGCGGCTCGGTGGGCGTCATAAAGCCGCCCCAGGGATGGACAAAGACGGCCATGCCCAGATCAGCCAGCGCCTCGAAGACCGGGAAGAACGTGGGGTTATCGAGATCCTGGCCGTTGATGTTCGAGTTGATTTCGACGCCTCGCATGCCATGGGTTTTCGAAATGCGCTCCAGCTCGGCAATGGCCTCGTCCGGGTGGTGCATGGGGATGGCCCCCAGGGCCCGGAAGCGATGTGAAAACTCGGCCACCAGCGCTGCGTTGGCATCGTTGAGAATGCGGCAGATGTCCCGGGCATCCTGCGGGTTGTCCACATAGTCGGGAATCATCATGGGCGTGGGGGAGAGAACCTGCACGGTGACATGATGGCGGTCACAGTCTTCCAGGCGGGCATGGGCCTGGTAGGCATTGGCCTCAATCTGGCGCTGGACCTCGCCCCGGCTGTTGACCATGACGGCACAGCAGGGATTGGTCTCGTGGGTACGGACCCGCACAAAGTCCGGGTATTGGGTAAAGCGGCTCAACGCCTCGTAGGTATCAGGCGAGGGCGTGGTATGGGTATGGACATCCCACTTTTCCATCAGATACACCTCCCCATCACCGCATCTCCATTAGCGGGCCTGGAGCCTGGCTTCGGGCAAGGGCATCACCGTACCGCATTGGGAGCAGGTGCGGGCGGCCTCGTTTTGCCAGAAGCGGTCGAACAAGGGCGGCAGGTCGGTGACAATATTCTTCAAGGGCAGATACTCTTCATAGAGCTTGCTATGGCAGACATCGCAGTACCAGAGAAAGCCGTCCAACTCGTCGGGTGTGCGCTTGCGTTCAATCACCAGGCCCACGGTGTTGGCAAACCGCTGGGGAGAATGATGCACGTGGCCCGGCAACAGGAAGATCTCCCCCTCTTGAATGCGGATGTCCCGGGGGCGGCCGTTTTCCATGATGCGAAGGACCATGTCCCCTTCGATTTGATAGAAGAACTCTTCACCCGGGTCGTCATGATAGTCCTTGCGGGTGTTG
The DNA here is from genome assembly GCA_041697335.1 of Vampirovibrionaceae bacterium NZW_1234. Lineage (GTDB taxonomy): Bacteria > Cyanobacteriota > Vampirovibrionia > Vampirovibrionales > JAGQHJ01 > JBGUGD01. Next base: position 24,261 of record JBGUGD010000031.1, read on the forward strand.
GGGCCCCCGACGGCCATAATGATAAAGTCGCCGTCCTCGTAAAGCAGCTTGTTGCCCACCGGCGGCTTGAGGTCTTCCCGGTGATCCTCTATCCATTGCTTGAAATTCATCGGCAGACGCATAGGGACTCCTTCATCCTGGGGTCTACCACCCCTCCTGACGTCCATGACGCTCTCTCGGATACACGGTGATTTTACACCAACCCTGGCCGCAAATGAAGCCGTTTTCCAGACGCCCTTGGCCCGCGTGAAACACGCGTGAATCGCGCGTGATTTTCGCGTGAATGGCCCAAAACACGCGTCATTCACGCGTAAAACACGCGTGATTTTCGCGTGTTTTACGCGTGATTTTTCGGCGGAGGCGCCCCCCGGCAGCCGGGGCAGCCCGAGGCGCCACACCCGACAAGAAGCTGAATTGGCAAGTGTTTTGGCTGTTTTTTGATCGGCATTATTGGACCTTTTGTGACGCATGAGAACCTCGGGAGAGCGTGATTTTTTTATTTTTTAGGATTTTTACGCGGTTTTACGCGTTTTTCCGCTTTTGGGTTTGCCAGGATTCAATTATATATTTATTATATACTACAATTCGACGCAAAACGCTTCTCTTAAGGTTATTTTAAGATTCTCAGTCCTGCTTTAAGTCTCACTGCCAGATCTTCCAGGATAGCAGATGCAGTTTTTGTTATATTGACAGCAACATGAAGCAAATCGACCGCGAGTTTTGCTAGGCGATGGGGAGTTCGCCGAATTTTGGGCTCCACCAGCGGCCTTTGGATTGGAAGAAGGCCACGTCTTTGTGCTTCTTGTCCGTGCGGGCCTTGGGATCCGAGCAGCGTAGCAACGACTTCTTCTGGCCGTCTTTGACGTAATGGAAGGTTTCCAGCGGCGTCTTCTTGCAAACCGGGCAGGTGTAGGCGGTCAGCTCCGGCGCAGGCGGCGGGGTGCCCTCGGCCGTCAACGCCTTAGGCTTGGGACGCTCCCAACACTTCTCCCGATCGGACCAGAACATCACCAAATCCGGGCAGGTGCCGACACATTTGAGGAAATAGCCTTTTTTGACCTTTTTGGTCGTCACCTTGCCCATGGGCGTGTTGCACTCGGGGCAGCGGGTACGGCTGGGCTCCAGGGGCTTGGAATAGGTCCGCTGCATGGGAGGGCGGGTGGCGTATTGCTTGGACAGATGCTGGGACGCCTGCTCGAGGGCGGGGCGCAAATACCCGCGGTTCCAGCCCAGCAGATAGGGCTCCCATTGATTTTTGCCCTCGGCAATGGCATCGAGGGCCGATTCCATTTCGGCAGTGAACTGCGTGGCCACCAGATCCGGCAGCACCGTGGACAGCACCTCGTCGGTCTGCATGCCCAGGTTGGTGGGATGAAGGACCTTGCCCTTCAAGACCAGATACTCCCGGGTCTTCAGGGTTTTTAGCGTGGACGCATAGGTCGAAGGGCGACCGATGCCTTTGCGTTCCATCAGCTGGACCAGCTTGGGTTCCGTGTAGCGGGAGGGGGGCTGGGTCTGCTTCTTCTCATGGGCAGCCTCATGCACCGTCAACGCCTGGCCTTGGGTCAGCATGGGGAGCGAGGATTCTTTTTCCAGATTGTTCCAGTAGGTGGTATAGCCTGCAAAGGAGACCATCATGCTGCGGGCCTCCCAGGTGACCGGGCCGGACTGGGTGATAATGCGGCTCTTAATCAGCTTGGCCGGGGCGGCCTGCGAGGCCAGGGCCCGACGCCAGATGAGTTCATAAAGCTGGTATTGCTCGGCATTGAGATGGGCCTTGATGGCCGACGGAGTCAGGGTAATGTCTGTGGGGCGGATGGCTTCGTGGGCCGCCTGGGCCGAGTCCTTGCTGCGATGTTTGGGCGGCTTTTCCGGCAGGTTCTTGGGGTCATGGGCCGCCAGATAGTCCCGGGCCTGGGCCATAAACTCCGGCGACAGCGTAATGTCATCGGTCCGCATATAGGTAATCAGGCCCTTGGGACCCGACGGCAACTCCACCCCTTCGTACAAGGACTGGGCAATGGCCATGGTCTTTTCCGGATTGAAGCCCAGAATCGCCCCGGCGCTTTGTTGCAGGGAGCTGGTGATAAAGGGCGGCGGCGGCGCCTTGGTGGTAGTTTTGCCTTCGGTGTTGACGACATGATGCGGGTGGGCCTTGGCCAGGGCGACCAGATTATCGGCTTCGGCCTGGGATAACACCCGGGAGGATTCCGGGGCTTTGTCCTCGTCTTTCTTGTTGGCGTCGTCCTCTTCCTCGGGCGCAGCGTCGGTCTGCTGACTGGCGCTGTAAAAAGCCTTCAACCCCTCGGCATACTCCACCCAGACCGACCAGTAATCCACCGGCTGAAACGCCTGAATCTCCCGCTCGCGCTGGCAGACCAGATGCAGGGTCGCACTCTGGACCCGTCCGGCACTTTTGCCCCCCGTGGAACTCCACAGAAGCGGCGATACTTTATAGCCCACCAGCTTGTCCAGACACTGGCGGCAGCGCTGGGCATTGATGAGATCCGTGTCCAGGGTGCGTGGTGCCATCAGCGCCTGGCGAACCGCCTGTTCGGTAATCTGGGTATACACAATGCGCTTGGGCTGGGACAACTTCAACTGCTCGGCAATGTGCCAGGCAATGGCCTCGCCCTCGCGATCCGGGTCGGTCGCGAGATAGACTTCCGAGGCACTCTTGGCCGCCGCACGGAGTTTCTGGATGACCTCCTTGCCCCGATCGCCACGGGGAACATAGCGGCAGGTAATCGACGACTCGTTCAGATCAAAGCCCAGCGAATCCTCGCCATCATGCGCCAACTCCGTAATATGGCCCACGCTGGGTTGCACGTCCCAGCCGCTGCCCAAGATCTTGCGCAGCGTTTTCAGTTTCCCAGGGCTTTCGACAATCAGGAGTTTTCGCATTCCGTCCTCTCTCAATGCACCGTCAATGCACCGTGCCAGTCTGATCTAAGATAACACACGTTCCATCAAACGTCCCGTACTGGGGCTTCCAGTAGAACATTTGCCCTGCCAAAGCAGGCTAGACGGAGCAATGCTGCCCGAAGGACATCTCCGGCACGTGATCCGGGATGATCAGATCGGCTTCGGTCAGGGCCTTAATCTCATCCACCGTGACGCCCGGGGCGCGTTCCAACAGATGAAACACCCCGTCTCGCAGTTCCAGGACCGCCAGGTCGGTGACGACTTTCTTGACACAATGAACCCCGGTCAAGGGCAGCGTGCATTCTTTCAGGATCTTGGATTCGCCAGCCTTGTTGGCATGAGCCATGGCCACGATGATGTTCTCGGCCCCGGCCACCAGGTCCATAGCCCCGCCCATGCCCTTGATCAGCTTGCCCGGAATCATCCAGGAGGCGATATTGCCTTTTTGATCGACTTCAAAGGCCCCCAGGACGGTTAAATCCACATGGCCGCCCCGAATCATGGCAAAGCTCTCGGCGGAGGAAAAGAACGAGGCGCCAGTCACGTAGGTGACGGTCTGTTTTCCGGCATTGATCAGATCCGGGTCAATGGTATTTTCCGTGGGGAACTCGCCCATGCCGAGCAGCCCGTTCTCCGACTGGAGCATTACCGACATGCCCTCCGGGACATAGTTGGCAACCAGCGTGGGAATCCCGATTCCCAGGTTGACGTAATAGCCATCACGCAATTCCTGTGCGATGCGTTGTGCAATTTGATCTCGACTTAATGCCATACATCCGGCCTCTTGCTTCTGGGTAAACCTCTACGATGACGTTAATCTAGCGCACGGCGGCTGTTTTGACGGTGCGCTGCTCGATGCGTTTTTCAAAGACCCCTTGAATCACCCGATCGACATAAATGCCCGGCGTGTGAATAAAGTCGGGGTCAAGTTCACCGGGCTCGACGATCTCCTCCACCTCGGCCACCGTGATTTTCCCGGCGGTCGCAATCATGGGGTTGAAATTCATGGCCGTGTGGCGGTATATCAGGTTGCCCATGGTGTCGGCCTTCCAGGCCTTGACCAGGGAGAAATCGGCTTTCAGGGATTCTTCCAGGACATAAGGGCGACCGTTAAAGACCTTGGTCTCCTTGCCTTCGGCAATGGGTGTGCCGTAGCCGGTGGCGGTGTAAAAGGCGGGAATTCCGGCGCCACCGGCCCGGATTTTTTCCGCCAGCGTGCCCTGGGGCGTCAGGATGACTTCCATCTCGCCGGTGAGAAACAGTTGCTCGAACAAGGCGTTTTCGCCCACGTAGGAGGCGATCATGGTCTTGATCTGCTTTTTCTGCAGGAGGAGCCCCAGGCCAAAATCATCCACCCCGGCATTGTTGGAGATACAGGTCAGCCCGGAGACACCCATATCCACCATGCGCCTAATCAGGCCTTCGGGAATCCCGCACAGGCCAAAGCCACCCACCATCACCGTCATGCCATCGGTCAACCCCTGAAGGGCATCTTCATACGAGGTCACTACCTTGTTAAATCCGGCCATGTCCAGCTCCTTTTACCAACATATATACCCTCGACAGAATCAACGGTCCCGCGTCCACGGGTACGTTCATCCTACCCTGTCACAAATAAGACACAAGATCTTTGTTGATAGTCAAGGATCCTCTGTCGGGTGACACGTTTCTTCACATCTGTTTTGTTCCGTATGTGTTTTCGATACACTCGGTCGCAGCATTCATGTCAAATTACTGTCAACGGGGGGAGCCATTCATGATTTCCATTTCCAATCACACCGCCATGTCCCATCGGCCTCGGACCACGCTGCGGCAAACACCAGCACCTCGGGTGGCCTCGCGCTTTGGCGCCGACACGACACCGACACCGCCAGCCAGTCCAACACCGCCACCAGCCCTCCCGGATCCGAGAAAGGAATTCGTCAAAGGCCTGGCCGGGATTATTGCCGGGGTGACCCAGATTGCCGAAGTCGACCCGGTCATTCACAGCCTCATCTACCGGGGCCACGACATCCAGGAGCTGGTGAACAACAACGCCAGCTTTGAAGAAGTCACCCACCTGCTGCTGAAAGGCAAGCTCCCCAATGCCGCCGAACTGGCCGAAACCGAGGCCAAGATCCGCAGCCAGCGGGAACTGCCCCCACAAGTGCTGAAAACCATCCGGACCTTCCCGAAAAACAGCGACTACATGGACATCCTGCGTACGACGGTTTCCATGCTGGGCCAATTTGACCCGGATGCCGCCAAAAACGACAAAGCCGCCAACGTTGAAAAAGCCATCCGCCTGACCGCCCAGATGCCAACCATCCTGGCCGCCTCCTACCGCATTCTTAACGGCAAACGTCCTGTTAAGCCGGATCCGAAGCTGAACCAGGCCGAAAATTTCCTCTACATGCTCACGGGAAAAAAACCCGATCCCTTTATGGCCAAAGTGTTTAACGCCACCATGTTGGTTTATGCCGAACACGGCTTCAATGCCTCGACCTTCTCCTCCCGGGTCACCGCCTCGACCCAGTCCGATCTGCACTCGGCCATTACCTCGGCCATTGGCACCCTGAAAGGCCCGCTTCACGGTGGGGCCAACCAGGAAGTCATGAAAACCCTCCTGGAAATCGGCTCGGAAGACAAAGTCGAAAGCTGGGTGAAACAGGCCCTGGCCGAGAAGAAAATCATTATGGGCTTTGGCCATGCGCTCTATAAAAACGGCGACACCCGTGCCCCGATTCTGAAGAAGATGGCCCACACCCTGAGCCAGCGCCAGGGCGAGATGAAATGGTACAATATGGCCGAAACCTTCGAAAAAACCATGATGGCCGAGAAAAAGCTCCAGCCCAACGTGGACTTTCACATGGCCTATATCTATCACCTGATGGGCATTCCCATTGAGCTTTACACGCCACTGTTTGCCGCCGCCCGCGTCATCGGCTGGTCGGCGCATGCCATGGAGCAGCTGGACCTGGGCAAGAACAGCCTGATTCGCCCGCAATCGTTGTATGCCGGTCCTCGGGGCAATCCGTTCTTGCCCGTTGAGAAGCGCTCTTAGGTTCTGGGTACACTGTTTTATTGATTGACCTGGAGGGTCCTCGTTCTATGCAGATTCGTTTTCAAGGATTTACCCGGATTGTTGGGGCTACGGCCGAGGCCGTCAATGAGCGCGTCAGAACCGAGTCCTCACGCCATGCCATCTCTCTGACCAATTCGGCTGGCCCGGTGGGCGACCGATTCGAGGGTCGGGTTCTTTACGGTAAAGACGCCCGCAACGTCCTTCGATGGTTGAACATTCGCTCTGCAGCCAAGGCCACCAGCGAGGAAGCCGATAAAGCCGTTGTGGACGGCCTGACCCAAACCTATAAAGGCAACCTTCCCAAAGGGCTTGAGGACCTGGCCAACTTGACCTTTCACTACTGGCGGGTTGTGGCCCCGAATCGCAAGGTCAGGACCATTGATCTCGACGGGGAAGGAACCTAGGCCGATGCGAATTCACGCGCCTGCAGCACTGCCCCTGAGGACCTCCGTGCGGTTTGGAAATCAATCGCCACCGGGACTGACCGTCGATGAACAGAAGGACGTCGAAGCCAAGGTGACCGCAGCGCTGACGGGAGCCTCCCTTCAGGCCAATGTATTGGCCAGAGCTCGAAACGTGACCGTGGTGGCCAAGCAAAAAGTGCTTACTGCCGTAAAAAACCTATTGGAGACGTTGGACGGGTTCACGAAAGACGCAAACGGGACGTTCAAGTACAAGGGCTACCCGGTACTCATCGCACCAGAGCGGACCTATCAAATCCCAACGACCCGGGTCAAGCCCCGCCGCCGTCCGTCCTAGTCCAGGCTTATGATCATGCACCCGCTAGCGCCACGGCCAGTATCCACGTTCTCCTACCCAACCCTTCAGCCGGTTCGCCGACACAGTTACGTGCCCCCGGCACCCCGGTTTGGTCAAGCCCCGGAAAAACCGACATGGGGTCAGCGGGCCTATCGGTCCATTCCGCTGTTGGCCAGTCTCTCGTTCCTGCTGGGGTCTGGCTATTTATGTCTCAAGGAAACCATGATCCAAAAAGAGTGGGTCTCGTTTCCAACCCTCGCATGGACCGTGGGATCCGCACTCCTGGTGTTTCGGGAGACACGAGAACTGCTGCGAAACCCTGACAAAAACCCCCCGGATCCCCCACCGACAAATCCCAACACCACGGATGCCAAGGCATGATACAATGCCCCGTGACGTTGTTGATGAGCGTTCATTCGCCTCACTCCTCTCTCCTTCTCTCCCGTTCTCCCGGTTGACATGAAAGGTTGAATCACCCCCATGCCGTCTATTTATGACTTGAAACCCGCGTTTCAGCAATTGCTTCGCCCGATCCTTCACATGCTGATCCAGGCCAAGGTAACGCCGAACCAAATTACCCTGGTGGCGCTTTTTCTGTCGCTGGCCGGGGGCCTGATGCTGCTGTTTTTCAGACCCACCCCCTGGGCCCTGATCGTCATGCCGATCCTGTTGTTTGTGCGCATGGCCCTCAATGCCCTGGACGGGATGTTGGCCCGGGAATGCCAACTGGCCAGCCAAAGCGGTGAAATTTTAAATGAACTTGGGGATGTCATCTCCGATGCCTTTCTCTATGCGCCCCTGGTTCTGTATCTGCCGCCCACGCTGGCGAACTGGGCGTTTTTATTCATGTTTCTTTTTCTGGCACAACTGTCGGAATTCTGTGGCATCCTGGCCAAATGCGTCACCGGCGTGCGCCGCTATGAAGGTCCCATGGGGAAAAGCGACCGGGCCTTTCTGATCGGCCTGTTTTGCATCGCCTTGTATTTCTGGCCGCCGGTAATTTACTACAGCGCCTGGATTTTTGGCATCGCTTCGGTGCTTTTGGCGTGGAGTGCCTATAACCGAATACGGCCAAATACCTCGCATCAAAACGCTAACGTGAGCTAACGTGAAAGGATAAGCCCGTGTTCGACACTTTGGTGAACTGGATCCAACATGCCTCGGCAGTGAGTCAAATGGGGCTTATCGTCGTGGGGCTTCTCCTGGTGGCGTCATTAATTACACGTGGACTTCAGCTGGCAAAACCTCAAAGCGATTTTTCCGAGCTGAAACTGCGCATTCGCTCCTGGTGGTATATGGCAGGCTTCTTCTTTGCCAGCTTGATCATCAGCCCGCATACCTCGTTATTCTTGTTTGCCCTGCTCAGTTTTCTGGCCCTCAAGGAATACTTCACCATGATTCACACCCGCCTGGAGGATCACCGGGCCATGTTCTGGGCCTTTCTGGCTATACCGGTGCAGTACTGGTGGGTGTTTACCCAGTGGAAGGCCATGATTTTGCTTTTTATTCCGGTCTATATGTTTTTATTTATTCCCTTCCGCCTGATTCTCGTGGGTCAACCCAAGGGAATCATTGATTCAATGGCCCGAATTCAATGGGGGTTGATGGCCTTTGTCTACTGCATCAGTTATCTGGGCTTTATTACAATTCTGCCTGCGACCGAAAGCATTCCCGGCGGGGGAAAGGCACTGCTGCTGTATCTGGTGTTCCTGACCGAGATGAATGACGTCTGCCAATATGTCTTTGGCAAACTGTTCGGCAAACGGAAAATTGTTCCCACCATCAGCCCCAATAAAACATGGGAAGGCTTTTTAGGGGGATTCTTCAGCACCCTGCTCCTGGCGCAGGCCCTGCGGTTTTTAAGCGGGTTTTCCATGGAGGCGTCTCTGGCCGCGGGCGCCATTATCAGTGCGTCGGGCTTTATTGGGGATGTCGTGATCTCCGCCGTCAAACGCGATATCGGCGTGAAGGATTCCAGCACCCTGATTCCCGGTCATGGCGGCATGCTGGACCGGGTGGATTCCCTGGCCTACACGGCCCCCCTCTTCTTCCATTTCACCAATTACTTTTTCTACCACCAGCGCTGGTAACCCATGATGTTGCGCCGAATCGCCCGGATCCTGTTTTTTCTGGCCGTGGTAAAGCCCCTGCTTTTGGTTGTGCTGGGGCTCAATGTCTTTGGACGTCAGCATCTTCCCCAGGGGCAGCAATTTATTCTGATTGCCAACCATAACAGCCACCTGGATACCCTGGCCCTGATGAACATGTTTCCCCTCACCCAGTTGCACCGGATTCACCCGGTGGCGGCCGGGGACTACTTTTTAAAAAACCGGCTCATGGCCTGGTTCAGCCAAACCTTTCTCAATATCCTGCCCATTGCCCGAAGCAACTTTACACGGGAAACCAACCCGTTGACGAAAATGGGCGACGTCCTTGCCCAGGGCGATTCGCTGATTCTGTTTCCCGAAGGCACGCGCGGGGAGCCGGAGATTATGGCTCCCTTCCAAACCGGGATTGCGCATTTGATTAAAAAATATCCGAACGTGCCGGTGGTTCCCGTCTTTTTAAAAAACATGGGGCGCTCCCTGCCCAAAGGGGAAGCGCTTTTACTGCCATTGTTTTGTGATGCCCTCATTGGTCCGCCGTGTCATTTTACCGGGAGCAAGGATGACATTCTGGCCCAGATTCAAGCCACCATGAGTGACTTACAGCAGTCGTTGATCGGCATGTTTGAAGAAACAGACCGAGCCAGCGACAACGCATAGCCCCCTCGGAGACACACACCCATGTTTGTACTACCATGGCAGATGAATTGCTGATGGAGTCGTTTTTGATGAAACTTCGTTTTGGGACCGATTTGCATTTTGACAACAGCATCACTCCGAAAGAACAAGCCACGATTCGCCATTTCTTTGCCGATCGGCAATTATTGGCCTCCGACGGCACGGTAACCGATGTGTATCGCTTTGCCGAAGAGCCGGACAGCATTCATTTGTCGGTGGAAGCGATGCAGGCCCGGAAACCTTTAAAACGCCGCAAAAACCGTCCTCAGCACCAAACGGTCAAGAAAGCATTGGCACGCCTTCCCCTGGCCAAGGAAGTGGTTCGTATGGGCGACTTTACCGCCATGCCGTTACCCCAGGCGCTCGCGGATTTAATTGATGAATTGATTCGCATCGGACGAAGCCCATCCTAAGGCCGGATAAGACGTTTTTAATGCATTGAAAAACTTACTTGCTCACACGCAATGACGTTGGAAATGCCACTCGAAGGTATCGCCCCCCTCGATTGCGAAGCCGGGCCATCAGGCCAGTCAGCATGATCCGCACGCTTCGAAAGCAGATACATTGCAGCAGCGACATCAACAACACCAATAGGATTCCTTCATACCGAGGCTATGGAAGCAGCTGCATTAAAGCCCAATACTGTCGCCGCTCAGCCATTTAAAACACGAGAATAAGAAAGTGATAATGCTAAAACAGTCATTATCTTTCATTATTCTTGGACGCACCTATACCCGCTTCAAAACGATTCCCGCCACGCTGTCTCTTTGGCATCGAAACAATGTGTGAATTTATTATAGAGCACGATCATGAAATTGGGCTAGACGCGAATTTATTTGCTAGGGTTCTTCTTTTTTGGTTCAGCGCTATCCGAATACCGCTTTTGCGGATACCCCGGGATCCGCATCTGCCCATGAAAAATCCTCTGATAAGAGGAGCCCCGACGGTAAAAATACACACACCTATAGGAGCCGCTAGAACGTCAATTTCGGTATTCTTAACCCTACGTTGAATTTTATGAAACGCGAAAGGGATTACCCATGAATATTAAGCAATTGATGCTCTATTCCATCATTACAACAGGCCTGTGGTTGGGTGCAAATTACCTGCTGCCCGTGCTGCCTGGCTTTGGTGAAATTTTTTAACGCACTGGCCCGAATAAAAATAAAACAATACGTGACACTCTGCCCACCATGGGTGGAGTGTTTTAGCGTGACTCGCATTTTTTGCGCATCAATACGTGAGCTTTACTGCTCGAATTACAATCTGAAATAATGATTGAATACGCCGGATACTTGTCATAGGATCAAAGACACGTCAACGCGCCTAAAGGAACCGGTTGTATGAGACTCGCCCCGCCTAGATTTCAAGGCTCCATTGTGGTTCGCACCATGAGCGATCCCCGTCACCAGGAAGACTACCTGAAAGCACAAGTCACCCCATTGCCGGGAACAATTATTCCTCCGTATTTACAGTCCCAACAAACGGTTCGGGATCTCTTGAAAACAGTGACAATGACTCACGTCAAGGGGATTGTCAAGCGTCTGACGCCCGCAAAGCCTGACAAAGCCAATACACCGCAATTGACGATCGGGCATAACCTTAAAACCGCAACCATTGACTATGGTGAAAACGTCACCTTGCGAGGCCAGCTCCACCAGGCGCTACTGGAAGTGGGAGCCGATTTTATCGATACGGACGGCGATATTTTTAAACCCGGCTTTAAAATCCAGTTGCAGGAACAATTTCTCCAAGGGCTGGGCCACCCCTTGGAGCGGGAAATCCTGAAACTTCTCAAAGAAAAAAACCTCACCCTGGCAACGGCAGAATCGGCCACAGGCGGCCTGGTCAGCTCTCGGCTGACCGACATTCGCGGCAGTTCCTACTTCGTGAAGCACAATATTGTGACCTATTGCAACGAAGCCAAAACCAATGCCCTGGGCGTCGATGCAGATTTTCTGGCTAAAGAGGGTCCCTATAATGAGCGCACCGCTGCCGATATGGCCGAAGGCGTGCGCAAAGCCACCGGTGCCAAGGTTGGTCTGGCCTTTACCGGCCTGGCCGGCTGCAATAAATGGGGCGATGACTTTGCCGGGGTGGTCTTTATCGGATTGGCCGGATTAAGCGATAAACCCATTGTCAAACGGGTCCAAGTCGATGCCGATTTGCCTCGGACACTGAAAAAACAGCTTTTTAGCGAATACGGGCTCGTCTTTCTCAAACACTACCTGCAGGGCAATTTGACCTCAGATTCACCTTAATCTCGGCTTTTTAGTTTATAACGGGTTTACTCTGTCCGGGGTATCAGCTCGTGTGGGGATGCGACCCTTATTGATGAGTCGGTCTCGGTGTTCTTCCAATGCCACTGGAGTTTGCCCTGCAACACCGGAAAAGTCGGATTCAGTATCCAGCGCCGAACGGGGACTTCCACCCACCGGTACATCAATACGGCACACCCCAGACTCAGGCTCAACAGGAGCATGATTAAAAGACCACCCGGCAACAGGCCGATTGCCGCCGTCGGCTCATAGCCGAATCGCTTAAGGCAAAACAAGACGTAGCGCATGATGAGATGATGGAACAGGTAGAATGAATAGCTGATTTCGCCACCGAGAATAACCCAGGGATGGGTCAGTACGGCCAGCGGTTGGCCATAGGCCTCGAGTAAGGCCAGGCCGAGAATCATGGCCCAGGCCCCGCCCATGTAATACAAATAAAAATACTCACCGGCAAAGGTCTTCACGCCCAGAAAAACAGGCTCCAACACCATTAAGAGCAGCACGGCCATCAAGCCGAAACACAGGCCTTTTCTGTTAAAAGCGGAGGTAAACACGGACTGCAACAGAGGATGTTGGCGGTAATGGGTATAAAGATACCCGCCCAGCATGCCCACGACAAACTCGCCTAAGCGATTGGCAGGGAAGGTTGCTCCAGCATAAAAGCTGTGCGCGGGTAATTCGTGTTGCACTACAACCAGACACGCCCAATACAACCCAAGGGCAATAGCCACATGACGAACCGGCTTGCCCGCCATAAACAAGAGACCTAAAATCGGAAAGCATCCATAGAAAAATGCTTCAAGACTAATCGACCACCCCGGGGCGTTGAGGGCCCCGCATGACGCTTGCCAGAAGCAATGCAGCAAACTTAGGTTCAATGGCAACTCAGGCCACAGGGACCGATGGTTGGGCGAAAACATCTCGATCGGCAGCGCTGCCAGAACACCCAGCGCAAAAACGGGATAAATGCGGGCAAAACGGGCCTTAAAAAATCGTCCTAAAGCCAGCTTTGGGGCATCGGGCTTAAGGTAGTTGATAAACAAAACAAAGCCGCTCAGCACAAAGAAAACCGAAACACCCAGTTGCCCCAACTGATTTAAAAAATCATAGAAAGGTCCCTGGGTTAAGCCCAGCAAATAGCCAAACAAATACAAGTGGGAAATGAACACAAAGAGGGCCGCATAAAAGCGAATACCGGTTAGACTTCGAATCATCAGAATCTTTCTGGGGCTTCTTTCTGGGCAACATGCCAAAGCGTCGACATCAGGAACGGGGTAACCCTTTCTTGGTAAACACCCCGGGACAGGAAAAATTGCCTCGAGACAAAAAAACCCAATCTACAGCGAGGAGACCTTTCCAAACAAATTCATGCCAGGGGGGGCAAGGATTTCCGGAAATCAAACGCTTTTTCCCGGCAGACAGATGCCGGGTTTCACGGGTTGGTTTCTCTGTTACAAAACTTAAACACCTGCTGTATGGTTAATACACCATGCCTTAGACCGTTAAAATTACGTTACATCACGATTAATTCGGGTTTAATTTGGGAATATAACTGAAGAGCACGATTAGAGAGAACAATAAGAACAAGGTATATTCGCTATGGGTAAGAAACCATCTTGCCGGTCGGATAAGACGTCCCACTTGAGTCTTAATATTCAAGAGGCCAAACGTCTTCGATACGAGATTTTGTCCTTGATCCGTCCCGAAGAATTTTCCGATGACGATGATGAGCACCTGTCCTTTCGTGAACCTCGCATGGTGAGTTATAAGGATCTTCAAAAACTCAAAGTCGAAGTGTCACGAATACATCAAAAGCGAGTGCGAGAAAGCGCCCCCTAAGTTACTCGGGCTCTCTTTAGCAACCATACCCAGTCCTCTTAGGGACGATAGTCAGAAAACGTATTCTGTGCTGATGTTTGGGCGCATCCTCCATGGAGGATGCGTCTTTGGTTTTTATCGCCCGTCCCTTCAGGGGTAACGATGCGTTAACAAAAACGCATTTTCTTCTCTTGAGCAGTGTTGATATGACATCGTCAGATGATTTCCTCAGGAGGATTTTGGGTTCATGCAACAGGTTTATGGTTATTCCGCCGTTTCTTCCCTTCAGAAGCCGCTGTTTGGGAGTCGGCAACGTCAGCCATCGGATGTCGAGTATTCGTGTATGCTGCTCAAGCCCCCGAGCCCGGGATCCGTGGCTCCAGGAGAGGAGAGCACTTACGACAAGCTCAAAAATTACCCGATTCCCCCTGGTTGGACACGTCGGACCCATCACTGCACCATTGAATACAACCCTGTAAATGGGCGGTATCCTTCAGGAACAGGTCAAATCAAGGTTTCAGCCATTCGCAAAACCAATGAGGTCATCTACGCCATTGCCGACCCACCGGATTACATCAAGCAATGGGCCGCAAGAGAAGGCCTTAACCAGCCATGGCACATTACCATTGCGACGGCCCCAGGCATTCCTGCGGTCAGAGCCAAGGAAATGACAGCGCAAAATATTGGCGAATATATCGAGCGGTTCGATCCCCCCCTGTCGATTGATTTCGAAGCGGGTGGGTTTACCTTCGGGGGCGACCTGACGACAGCGAACCCCAAATAAGACGTGAATGCCCGCTAAAATAGCGGGCATTCTTCTAAATCCAGATAAATTTTAATCTTAGGGCAGCGGAAGGCTAGGCAATAATATTCAACTGTCCCTTAGCCCTTGCGGCATCTACAGCCTCCTGGCAGGCATTCACCCGAGCTTGTGCCAGGCCGCGTAATGGATGTCCCTCCAGCTTCCGGGACACCTCGGTCAAGTCTGGGGCATTGGTATTGGTAATCAAAACAACCTGATCATTGGGTAACTCTTCCATCATGACGGAAGTAGGATTATCAATATCCAAAACCGCCGGATCCTGGGTCACTTTTGCCAATTCCCGCGGCAAAGGTTCCAGTAACATCCGCTTGGTATTGTCGTTATGGTTTAAAAGGTGAATGGCTCCAAACCGCATCGTCAAAACTCCATATCAATGCCTTCCTCCTTTCAAGTCTGCTCAAGACCCAAAGTTGCGTGCTCGTATTTTTTTGACTGCCATCTTTTTGTCATCATCTCCCAGTAAGCTGATGCTCGAGTAGACATTAACTTTGTAAACACCGGTGTTTTCCTTTTCTTTACAAAGACAATTGTTCTCCTTAAAATCGCATTAAGCATCGTTTTTATTTTGTTATGTCATGGTTGGGGACAGTATCCATGGTTGGAATTGGGGGTCGTTTGGCTGTTTGTCCGACACGGGCATCTGCACAGGGCAGTCGGTTTGCGCTTCGCTTTGGCGAAAAAAGGGTACAGCCAGAGAATGGATTGCCGGAAGGTCTGGTCAAAGGCATTGAATCGGATATCCGCCTGAAGCGGGTCGAGAGCAAGCCCGCCCTGGAAAGGCAGTCGGCATTCTTCAAGTGGATTACAGCACACCGGCAAGCGCTGAGTGCCTCTGGCTTGGAAGAGGGCATACACCTCTTCGACCAAATTCAACGTATTGCCGGACAAGGCAAAAGCAAGCGTTCCTCCCTCGTGTCGGAACTCACACTGATGCGCATGGGGTTCTTGAATTACCCCAAGCAGAACCCTGCTGCCCAAACCGCCTTTCAACAGATTCATCAATACTTTAACACGGCACTTGGCCGCGTCGAAAAACCTCAGGACTCACCCGTGATGCAGCGCCTTAAACAGGCTCTTATTGCTGCGGCGGCAGAGGACACGGCCTATGACAAGGCAGCCTACCGAAAACGGAGCCATCCCATTGAAGGGCACTGCAAAGCCGTGGCTCATGTGCTCGAAAATCTCCTGGGTGGCGTAATTGTTCGAGGTATGGTCGACGGCGAGACCCATTTTTTCAATCGGGTTCAAAACGGCACCATGTTGGATATGTCCAATGAACAGTATTCTGCGGATCGGACCCGGTATAACGGGTATACTCCCGTCACGACAAATTTTCGTATCGTTGCGCCCACCAAGGACATTAATCCCCGGTTTAAAACCTATTTCAGTCGGGTTCTGACCGCGTATTTGAGCTCGCTGGAACAGAGTCTTGAACAAACGCCCTGAACTCCTCGTTCATGCGAGCCTGGAGAGCACGCCTTACCCAGGCGATCAGCGCAATGCTGACGCTTTTGAATAATGCGACCCTGCCCCAGCGGGTCAGGCCTGAAGATTGGGCCATGGACGCAAAAATCGCATCCAACACCCGATATAAACGCCGTTCGATCCCTTCGAGAATATGGGGCATACTGATCACACGCAAGGGTTCAGGGCGCTCCGGTGGGGGGATGGGGATGGCAGCATCGCCAACCAGCGGAATGATGGGTAAAAATTCCTCACGGATCGGTCCATATATGCTGTGGGTGTAGGTTTTTTCCAAAGGCACCCCCTGTTCAGAAAGACATCGATATTGGGCCTTTAAGTCAGTCGTCCAGCCGGAGCCGGCCCCGAACAAGGGATGACTTTGCGGAAGCGAAAAATGACGTTGGAGGAAGCGCTGCGCGTTTCGGCGCCCCAGTAAATAATCATGGCGCCGAAACGATTCGTGAAAAAACGCGCCAAAAGCCCCCAGGAGTTCCCCATACAACGGATAGGTCATTGTCACCTCCGTGGGGGTTCCATCCGCAGCGAGAGCGGTTCGGGTGTTGATGGGGCTGATTAAAAAGCGGCTAAAAATATCCTCATCCTGCGCCAGGGCCAGTTCTTCGGGCTTAAAGCGGGCTTGTCCCAGCATGGCCTTTACCATGCGAATAACCACGTCCACCAGCGACAGATCCGTCTTGGCAGGCATGTGGACCTTGGAGGGGTGTCGATTCAGCGGGCTAATCAGAATCACTGCCTTGGTTGCCTCATCTGCATGACGAGGGTTATGGCCGTTGGGACTGCCCGTTAAGCTGAGGCGCGCGTATTCCAAAGGATGGTTATTAATAAGCCCGCCGTCGACGGCTGCAAAGTGAATTTCCCGAGCCTGGCTCATCTGCTCTAACCAGTCCGAATCCGGTAACACGGGCTTGGATGAGCCGTGTGACGGATCAGAACAGGAAGCGCCCGCTCGTAGCTGCAACCGGCCGACGGGGTGAATATAGCGATGAAGCGGCTGGGTTACCGTGTGGCTTTTCAGGAGTCCCGGAAAGGCTCCCGAGGCCAGTGCAGCCTCTTTCAAGGCGTTGGCAGCAGCAGCATCTCCAAGGGACACTTGCCTGGGGTTTACGTGGATTTTCTCCGCATCCTCGCTTGATGACGGCATTTTTAAACTCACGGCAAAGGGCTGCACATTGGCATGACGCGTCATGACGTGATAATCACCCACCATGGAAATGCGGTAGGGAACGCCTTCCAAATCCGTGATGCAGAGATACATATCCAGCGGGTCTGCAATATAGCGACGACGAATTTCTCCCAGAGCCTCCACGTTGAAGGCTTCTTGTGCAATCTGAATCACGGGTGTGCTGTCGAGCAGGGAGGCCACATGGTTGGGGCGCTGCTTCAGATCGTGCTCCCCTAGAAGCCGCTGTATATCAATTGCCTTGACCCAACTGTGATAGAGGCGATTTCGGGCAGCCGGTGGTTCCTGCTGGCCCCGATAGGGTTCAAACAAGCCATACCAGACTCCTGGCAACAGCAGGGCTGTTTTCGCTCCGCCTGAGTTTCCGGCGACTGCTTTAATTTCGATGTTATGCGGTGGATCCCCCCGAAAGGCTTGGTACCAGGCATCAAGCGCCTCGGTCAAAAAATCGAGCACCCCGGCTGTGTAAGCACCTGCCGAAACAGTCCCAGAGAGGACCAGCGCAATTTGAAATGTTGGTTTTTCAGTCATAATGCCTATTTATAAGATATTTTTGCTTATATCACTGATGTATTGGCATTATTCCCATAGTTCAAGACTTTTAATCACCAAAAAGGCTTATTTAATGATTCCATAAGCATTTTCATCAACACACCCCAAAATTCGCTTGGATCCATCGACGTGTTAGGCTTTTCCAGGACAAAATAAAAAGTCCACAGAGGGTTGGATTCCATGACCCAATTCTCTGCGGACTGCCTGAAAGGCTTCCCCAACACATGATGAAAGAAAAAATTGAATGTCCTTTGTTCTCGAAAAACCTTATTTCACCCTGACGAATACGTTTGCATAGCGTGGCTGATGATAACACCCCAAGTGCATGAATACCCAATAAATGACCTGTTCCACCTTACCCATCATATTTATCACTCGGCCAACCTAACTGTAACAAGTGCCTGTTTAAAAAATCAGAATTAAAACCAGAACTCTGATTTTAAAATTATATCGATTTGAGTCCTACTTGTCGAGCGATAGTAACGTTTTGTTACAGCACTTTCGAACAATTAACGTAGAAATTTTACGACGAAACAAGCCTTTTGCACATTTGAACGGGGTAACCGACTCAGCTGAAGCATCACTTCAATGGTAATAGTCTAGCCATCCGAACGCGTCCGCTTGGGTTCCCGAGACGGGTTATTACTGGGTCCAAGCACATTCCAGAACACAACGGTTCCCGCCCCATGCCGGTCTCGGCACAACTCCCATGCCTTTCTATCGTAGTTGGCACATGAAGGAAAGGGTGTCGCCATTCGCAGTTCCTGCTCCAGTCGTTTGGGATGCCTGATAATTTTTGCTCGCCCCGGATCCGCAATATCCATTCCAACCTGAACACCGATAATTTTTGTTTTCGGGTTTTTTAGGCCTGCCTGGAGCCCTCGGGTTAACACACCACTGGCCGCAGCAGACCAAAGCTCATCAATTGGCCCCACCTGATCCTCGACCTGTTTGATGACTCGGGCTAATACCGACTCTGCCAGAGAGGATTTTCCTCCCACTTCCAGGTAATGACGACCTGGAGCCGCTGTACTGAAGCGTTTGGCATGAGATTCGAGGACATTCAAGAATCCATGGGGAACCTGCTTCACCGTAACATGTGGCCCACCAAGGCGAATCGCCTCTAACGTCCTGGGATGAAGCTGCTGGCGCTTGGCGACGAACAAGGTGACATGCTTTCCCGTTAAGCGGGCCATGGCTGCCAGAGCCACCTGAGCCCCTCCCCAGGTGGTCGATGGATAGACCACATGATCGTGCTGGGAGAACAGATGAACAAAGAATCGTGACTTCGTGCCTCCCGGCAGGCGATCATCGCGAACCACAAAGACCCCTTCGTGACGCTCCACTCGAGGAGGAGCAAAGAGAATCTCATCCAATAGGGCAGCTCGGCCCGGATCCAGTTGGCGCAATCTGGGCAGAACGGCTTTTCTGGGAGCACCCAGATAAACCGACCGAATGATATCGGATAAGGCCTGTGTCTGTGCTTTTGACAGGGGTGAGAGCGTCGACACCTGATCCGTTAATGCTACCTCCTCAGAAACACCTGCAGAGGCAACGGATTTGGTCTGGCTGCTAAATCTTGGG
Source organism: Vampirovibrionaceae bacterium NZW_1234 (assembly GCA_041697335.1). Classification (GTDB taxonomy): domain Bacteria; phylum Cyanobacteriota; class Vampirovibrionia; order Vampirovibrionales; family JAGQHJ01; genus JBGUGD01. The sequence goes on from JBGUGD010000031.1 coordinate 43,513, forward strand.
GCAGTCCCCAAAAAGGAAACGCGATGAATGGACATAGGCGTTGATTACGTCGATAAGGATTGCTTGGGAATATTATCGGCAAACACCGGTGCCGTGCGAAAGGGAACGATTTGAACATCCTGCCAGACATTGCCCCGGACATAGGGATCATTGTTGTACCATGCGTCAAAGGCAGCCCGATCCGGAAAATCACAGATGATAATCGAGCCGATCATCTGGCCCTCGTCATTCAGCAAGGCCCCGCCATGAATCATATGGCCTTTTGCCCGTAAATCAGCCACCATTGCCATATGGGCCTCCCGAGCGGCCAGACGCCGGTCCAGGGCCTCGTTGTCATGTCCATCATACGCAATTACGGCAAATTCCATGGGTCGCTCCTTCTGTCAATGGCCTGTCTACTCTGAACTGATGGCGCTCACTGTATAGCATTCGGACGTTGAGATCAATACGGCAGAACGGCCAAGCCTTAAAAGAGCCAGAAGCGGCGTCTTGTTTTGCTCGCGTCGCTTGGCTTGATAAACACTTGCGAGAAGGGGCCTTCTCGGGCCGACTGCACAAAACCTGCCCGGATCAATGCTTGTCCTGCCTCTGGGTCTCCGCGGTAGGTACCGATAATCACCATACTGCCCGGCTGCAGATTTTGAAAAAGTGCCTGTGTCACCCTGGGAATCGTTTCGGACTTGTCCTTAAGCAGGTACCAGGCATTTCGGAAGAACACGACGGTACGGGGTGGAAATGTCCCTTGAACGTCTTTGACAAAGTCACCCACCTGAAAATGGACCGCTTGTTTCAGCTCCGGAGTCACGAGGCATCGGGTACCGGCATCAGCGGCAGTGGGTATAAAAAACCGTGTCAGCGGGGATTTCATCCCGACCTCATGATAACGATATTTCTCGCGCTCGCTCAGGGAAAAGCGGCCTTGCTGCGGCGCTTCAAGCACCGTGTCACTCAAGTCACGGGCTTGGATCGGCATATATTTTTGAGCCGCATCCCGAGGCAACCTGTCGAGGAGGGCCATTGCCACTGAAAACGGCTCCGACCCGTCAGAAGCGCCATGACAGATTAGATGAACCGGCTCCTGACCCGGAAAGTGCTTCTCCAAAAATCGTGGCAACTGCACAAACAACCCCTCGTCTCGAAACAGACTGGACACGTGGATCAGATCAATCCGACGACCATCCGCGTCCTGGACGACACTGGTCTCACGAGTGCCTTGAAAAGGAATTCTGGAACTTCGAAACAGGCCGGAATCACCGGGTGATGAAATGGCAATTTTCACTTAGGCCTCAGCAGCACGTTCTTTTTGGCGACGCAGTTTTCCTGAGGGATCGCTAAAAAATGCCCCGGCAATGGTTTCAATCTCCCGACGCAGATCCGCCGGGATATGTTTTTCCGCAAACGCCACGGCTTCAGGACCAATCAACTCCTTGTCCATGGCCATGGCTTCCGTCACCATCGCGCTCATGCGCTCTTCGCCCACCGCAGTCATTATGGCTTTTGCCGCTTTCATCCCCTCTTTAATCACATGGTTCATCAGGCGGGTTTGCGAGGGCGTCAAATCCTTTTCCGGGTCCAGGACATCCAGCGCATAATTATTATCGAACATGGCATAGGTCAACATCTGACGGAGTTGTTTGCGAACCTTGTCAATGTCGCTGGACAAACCGGATGTTCGCCCCAGATCGCCGTACTTGGCTTCTTCGGCAGCAACACCGCCCAATAACATTAACACCCATGCCAGGTAATCGCGCTTGGTTTTGCTGAGTTCGCTGATGCTTCTCGGATCCACCACAACCCGCCCCAGCGACTCGTTACGCTGGAACATGGAAATGACAAAGGGCTTAATCCCACCGGGAATCCCGGCCAGCATGTGCCCAAATTCGTGACGCCCGGTTTTTTCCACCTCCTCCGCGGGAGGCTTGTTCAGGGAGATGTCCCCGAAGACATTGGTCTGAAAACTTTCAATACAGTCTTCCAACGTGACTGTGGTTCGCTCGGCTTTCAAGGCCCGATCGGCAGCCCCTTTGATGACGGCTTCCAAGCCATCCCCAGAGAGGCCACGACAAATAGAGGCAACTTCACCCAGAACCGAGTCATTCTCAAAAGACAGGCCATCGGCGTTAAAAATCCGCTTGGCGTGAATTGCCAGGATTTCCTGACGTTCCGTGTCACTTTGGGGATTGCCGATATGGATGATATGGCTGAAGCGCTTGCGCCGGGTCAACAGTGCCGGATCCAGGAGATCCTTGCGATTGGTGGCGGCAAGCACGACGATGTTATCGGATTGTTCAAACCCATCCATTTCCTTGAGCAGGGCGTTCAGCGTGCTTTCTCGCTCGTCACTGGCACCACTGCCCGCGCCATCCATTAAACGCTTTTTGGCAAGGGAATCGATTTCATCGATAAAAACAATACAGGCGCCTTTTTCCTGGGCTTTCTGGCGGGCCTGCTGGAAGAGATCCCGGATGCGGCTGGCACCAACGCCCACGTACATTTCGTTAAAATCCGATCCACTGAGGGATACGAAGGGCACACCGGCCTCACCGGCCAAGGCCCGAGCCATCAGGGTTTTGCCGTTTCCGGGCGGGCCTTCCAATAATATGCCCCGAGGCAGATCCACGGGCAGCTTCATCACCCGTTTTTTGATTTTCTGGAGCAGATCGGTGAATTTCTGCTTGGCAATATGGTTACCACCCACATCGGAAAAGCGGGTTTCAATGTTTTCTTCCATCTCCGCACCGCGGTGCTTGCCGAAATTATCGGCCCGCTCCAGATGCTTCAACTGACGGTCAAGGAACTCCATCTGTTTTTTGGCGAGCTTACTGTTGCCGCCGCCACGGTTTGCCAACTGAATGAGAATCGAAATGGCAAACAACGCCAATAGTCCTCCCCCAATCAGTGTCCCGGAATTAATTCCACCGGACTCGGTGGGAGCTTGTACGGTTGGTACCGTAATCACCGGCGGTGGAGGTTCTTCTGCAACCAGAGTTACATTGGCCTGCTGGAATGCAGGTGTCAACCGGCTTTTCTGAGCCAGATCCACATTCGGCAAAGTCATGACTCGAGAGGCTTCCTGGGGTGTCCCTGGTCGTGTGGAGAAGACATAGGTATAAAACCCGTTATTATGGGAAATTTCTTTGACGACGGGGTTGAGCCTGTTTTGCTTCAATGCCTCAATGGCTTCATCCACCGTGGCAAAGCGATTGCTTACCACGGGTGCCGACTCGGATGTGACCGGTGTGGTCGAGGCATTTTTTGATGTCCCTTTCGACGTGGGGTTGGCGCTCTTGGTTGCCGGAGGCGTAGGTTGCGTTGAGCCTGTTTTTGATGACGTGGACGCAACAGGCGAGGCATTGGGTTTTTGAGACGATTGGTTAGACAGAACCGCAATACCAATCGACAGCGGGATGACCGTGGCCAATAAAATCCCCAAGCGCCGAAGCGCCCCAGGCGCTATTTCCGTCGTGCGGGCCTCGCCCATAAAGGGGGTTCGCGTCGTCAGCTTATGATCTTCATCGCGTGGAAAAATATCGGGCCGATCGGCTTTATACGGCTCCTGTTTTTCCGGGGGCAGCTGGGACACTTTAAATATTTCTTCCGCACGCTGGGTTAAATACAGTCGGTGAACAATGCGCACGCTGGACGGATCTTTATAGGCCGGGCTGGACAAATCGGCCCGTTCACCGGTAGCCGGATCCACATACTCCTCCTGCGGCATTAAAATCCGGGATTCAATCAGATTTCGGGTCATCAGGATTTGAGAGGTGCGATTGCGAAACCCGAAGTGCGTATCCAGCGCCCAGAGGTACTTGCTGCTATAGGCTTTGCCGGGATCTTTCTGTCCATTGAGATAGCCTGCTGGTCCCTGCCGACCATCCAGGTGAGCCCGGTTCTGAACAAAGTAGGCCAAAATTTCCTTGCCCGTTACCGGGCGCCAATCATCGTTCATAAAGGAGGTTTCGAGGAAATCCTCGAAGTATTCGGGAATATGCAAAAAGGGTTTATCCACTTCCGGTTCCCGATTCAAGCCTGGAAAGAGTTTTTGCCAGATCGTTTTCCGAGGCTTATTCTCCGGCGTTTCTCCGGCATTGGGAATACCATCCGTTGGGTTGGCACCAAAACGAACGGGAGGTCGAAGTGCAGTAGCAGCAGACATCCCCCGCTGAGGCTTGGCCCCACCTGTACTGAAGGCCTTATGTCGCTGGGTCGCAACAGAATAATATCCCTGAATCACGTCCATCACTCACCCTTATGTTCACATCCCACTTTTTCAGAAGTGAATCATATTGGAATACAAACCGAAATAAATGTACACCTTGGATCGCATTTTTATCGCATTGTGTTTACATTCATTTACGCCCACGCACCAAAGCACACGGCTTTATACTGCGAGAAGCCCATATCCGCAGAACAAGATTGGCAACAGAAATTGCCACTTCCGCAAGAAAAAAGGGTGAGAGACGACTTCCTAAACCAATGTTTGTATTGCCGCGTGGGTGTTTATAAAGGCTTCCATTGCGGTGACCAAAGCCACAGGCGTTTCCACCATGGGATAGTGCCCGGCATTTTGAACCACCTGCAAAGAGGCTTTAGGGAACCACCGCAGAATAGTATCCTGGATGAGTGGCGGTGTTACAGCCGGATCGGACTCGCCTACCAAGACGAGAAAGGGTATCCCTAGCCCCTGCACATGGTCGACAAAGCTGGTTTGGGACCAGGCCGTCAGATAGGCATCAAATGCCTCGGGCGTTGTTTGTTCCAGAGAGCGTTGGGTCATCACATGGCCAAATTGCGGTGTCAGACGATTGCCGGTGGTATGCATCAAGATTGCATTTCGGCTTTCCGCCTGGGATTTTGCACTGCGAAACAGAGCTTCGGTTTGCGCATCAAAAGGAAACCCGCAAGCAGGGACCGGGGTTATGCCAACCAGGCTTTGAATACGTCCGGCATAATGTGCGGCCAACCACTGCGCCACCATTCCTGCCATGGAGTGCCCAACAAAGTGAAATTCACTCCATCCAAGGTGATCCGCAACAGCAACCGCATCCGACGCCATTTCGGCAATGGTGTACTCACCCGGAGTCTGCCGGGAAAGGCCATAGCTGCGAACATCCATAAAAGCATAGGTAAACTGCGAATGATCCAAAAACGGAAGAATAGGATCAAACACCGAGCCATCCCCCAACCAACCATGCATGACGATTACATGTCGGGAACCCTGACCCACGAGTCGGAATCCAACACCTGAGGGGGTAACGTTTTCTTTGCTCATACCTTTACCTTTGGTCCTTCCTTACCGATGCCATCGACATTGATTCAACCCAATTCTAGCAGGAAGTCCGGCGCTTCCCTACTCCCCTACTCAAAGACAAACAAGGTTGAACGTCTATGAACCTGGGCTTCGGCGCGCCGCATATTTTTGAAAGCGCGTGTTTAAAAATGCCAACAGCTTGGATTCGCCGTTCAGATAAAAAGACTGACGAATGCCATCAAGGGCCGGTTTTTCATCCAGGCCCAGCTTTCGGTAAAATCCTTCGGCACCCAAGGTCGCATTTAAAAAGAAGCCTTGAGCCCCTTTCTTCAGACTTTCAATCACCCCATGCGTGGTCAACGCTGCACCCACCCCGGTATAGTCCGGCGTTGACGTCATCATCGAATTACATCGGGGATGAATGCGGATGCCATTCAGGTAGGTTTTACGGAGGCCATCGGTTATGTCCACCAAGGAATGATGCAAAGCCACCACACCCAAAATCACCCGATTAGGCAGCATTAACTTCAACACCTCGGTATTGGGTGGTGGTGCCTTAATGACGTCCCGCCACCAGTCTCGCCACTTCATATTGGCAGCATAGGTGGGTTCACCCGGCGGTTTCGGATTGTACCAATCGTCCACCTCTGCCGCATCCTGAGGCTCAACGGGAACAATCGACACGTCCACCGAATCACCGCGGCGTGTTTTTAGGGGGACCACCCCTTGCCAGAACCGAGGTGCCCCGGCAATCCCGTTAAGTTGATCCGGCAGGGCCGATTGCCCACCAAAGCGAGCTGATGGTCTCAACAGCATCGGTGTGGCATGTGCCTTGGGTTTAATGAACATTTGCACCAACACGAAAAATAATCCTCGATTCTTAAAAAAGCGATTGTGTTAGGCTGCGGGAGACACCGGTTTATCCGGCCCGGAAGCCGAGGCATCCGGGACAGAGGGCTGAGCCAACACCGCTTCTGCGGCGGCAATATTGGTACGAATCGCCGCAACCGATTTATCCCAGGCCAGCTTTTCATCGGCCGACAAGCTTAGTGGGGCAATGGATTCCACCCCATTCTCACCAATGATAGCGGGCACGCCGGCATACAAACCTTTATCCGGGCCAAACTGATCATCCAGTTGTACGGAGCACGGCAAGGTTTCTCGGGTATTATTAAAAATGGCATTGACCATGCGCGCAATGGCCGCACCAGGCCCATGGGCCGAGGCCGACTTAATGGCCTGCAACAGCTTGGCAAGGCGCCCACCCCCGTTAATCGTGGCATCGGCAACAACTTTCTGCTCGTCCGCTGTTAATGCTGTTGCAGCAGGTTGTCCATTGACCGTGGTCATGCTGAACATCGGGATCATATTGTCGCCATGCTCACCCAATACCCATGCCTTAACGGACTGCAAGGGCAGATTCTTTTGGGATGCAATGGCTTCCTGCATCCGAGCCGAATCCAGAATACCTCCCATTCCCATCACCCGATTTGCAGGAAAACCGGTCAGCTTTTGCCCCATGAAACTCATCACATCCAGGGGGTTTGAGACCATAATCACCTTGGCCTTGGGAGCCCGTGTCTTGATGTTGTCACAAATGGTGCCCAGAATCTTGGCACCCATCGCTAAAAAGTCACTGCGGCTTTCTCCCGGCTTGCGGGCCCGTCCAGCGGTAACCACCACGATATCGGCATTATCAATGACCGAATACTGATCACTGCCATAGACCTTGGTATGGGATCCATTCGCCGCCGCAGCCTGGGTTAAATCCAACCCTTTGCCTTCCGCCACGCCCGGTTGAATATCGAACAGGGCAATTTCATCACAGGTCTTATTATGAACCAGCGATGAGGCCGCCGCACTACCGACATTTCCAGCGCCAATAATAGCGACTTTACGGGGTTTTGACTGTTCCGTCGAGTTTGTCCCAAAGCGAAGTAACTGCAGTGCCTTCATTTGCATGCCTGGCCCCTTTCACATTCCCATCATCCCAAATAAGGGTGTCATTATACTGCTAACATTGTCCGCTGTTAATGTATCCATCCGGATCAACCCAATGCTGACGGATACGGATATCTTTTTGGATCGTTATTGAAGCGCTCTGGATAAGGGAAACGGGATTATAAACATTTGTAACGATTTGCTTAACAATTTGCACGATTCTCGCTTCACGATCGTTATTTGAGTGGAATTGATAGACACACGTATTCACGACACACCCACCACCCATTGGAAAGGATACACCCCCATGAGCATTACCCTCAACTCTGGCGTGCGCTTTGGCGCACAATTCGATCAGTCCAAGCCCGCAAAAACGGAATTTGACGTGTTTGGCATGCCCGAAAACAACTACGAAAACAAGACCAACAGTAAAATCGAACTCGTCGATATGCTGTCCGGCGCCCCGGTTGACTCGTTACTGAACGTCAAAGACCCTGAGACCAAACAACCGTTGATTACAGCACAAGACGTTTTCAACTGGACCAAATATGACCATATGGTCAATAAAAGAGACTGTCCGGCCTATACCCGCGTCAAAGTTAATCCGCTCATCGCATTGGCCGCTGGACTTGCTCATGGCGCCGACTTTGGTCGTTGTGGCTGGAGAGCCCTGGACTTAGGGCCTCTGAAGCAGGAGTTTCCACGAGTCTTTAATGCCGTTGCGACTCGCGTCGGCAAAAAGATTGAAGAACTGAAAAGCCTGAACGCGGCTACAGCAGGGTTATACCCCGTTATCGACTTTATTGCCAAGAACACCGACAAGTACTACATGGACGGTGATAAAGCCGTTTTAATGGACTAGCTTTACTTTTAAACCCACTTAAAAAAACGCCTCCATGAATCCATGGAGGCGTTTTCGGTTTTTTAAACGGGTTATAGAGTTTTCCAGAGATTCGATCATTAAGCCCCTTCGACTTCCCCATCGACGGGAAGGCCATGTGCTGACAGCGCCGACTTGGGAGCAAGGATGGCTGAAATGGAGGGTTTTGATAAATATTTACGAGCAACCTCCTGCACCTGTTGCGGTGTCACAGATTCCAGGGCAGCTGCCAGTTCCAGGTTGGACAGGTGTTTGCCGCTTCGATGTGCAACCAGATGATTGCTCACATCTGCCGATTTCTGGGTGTCTGCCAGAATATTGCTCTTCATCAGCAAACGCACCCGCTTCATCTCTTCAGCGCTGGGAAGTGTGGTCATCAATTTATCCACTTCCGCCTGGAAGAGTTGCCGAACCAACGTGATGTTATCCGGATCGGTGCCGATGTAAAACTTGAAGGTGCCCCCTTCTTCGTTGGCTTCATGCTTCGTATAGACTTGATAACACAAGCCCTTCTCGCCTTCCCGAAAGGTCTGGAACAGGCGTGAACTCATCCCGGCATTTAAGATGCCATTCAGCATGGCCATGGGCACTCGGTCCTCGTGGGCTTTGGAAGGGGCAATCCAGGCGCGCATAATTTCGGCCTGTTTAATGTCTTCCCGACTTTTCGTGACGACTTTACTGGCTGAAATTGTCGCGGGCTGAACCGCTGGAATCATCGGAGGCTCATCCTGAAGCGGTGCGAGTATTTTGGCCATCTGAGATTTAACCTGGTCCGCCTTAACCTTGCCCACAACACCAATGGTGATATTCCCTTTGCGAAACAGCTGCTGAAAGGCGCGTCGCAAATCATCGGTCGTTATCTGATCCTGCAAGGCAATGGCCCGGCCCGTCGTCGCTCCGTAAGGATGCTCTTTGGGATAAATGGCTTCATGCAAGAGATCGGCAACCACTCGCTGAGGTTTTTTATCGACATCTGACTGATAATCTTGGGCTTCCTGTTTGCGCACAAAATCCAGGTCGGCTTGTGTAAACGCAGGCCCCGAGAGGAGTTTTCTTAAAACTCGGAACATGACTTGCTGAGGGGCTTTTTCCGAAAGGCCTTCGATGTGGATTTTGGTCAGATCGGGTGTGGTCACGATATCCATATCAAGCCCTTCTGCTGCCAAAGCATCTTGCACGGCTTCAGCCGGAAAATCCGGTGTTCCCCGTTCAATCATCTTGGCCAGCAGATCGGTTTCACCGAGTTTCGAATCGGCTCGATTACCGCCCTTGATACCTAGGGTGATGGCTGTTTTCAGAGACGTTGGCCGTTCCTGGACAATCAACTCGGCCCCGCCGGGAAGAATAAAAGATTGGTCCGAAGCCCTTAACTGACCGGAAAATCGCAGCTTCCCAGAGAACTTAGGGGCTTCTGGCTTGGGCGTAGCATTTTTCTTGAGCTTCTTGGCGTTAAGACCGTAATCGGCAGGCACAAGCGACACGGTCCGGCTTGCGCCGTCGGTTAGATACTTTCTGGCAACCGCCTGAATATCTTGCGAAGTAATGCTGTCAAGATACTTTAGCGAGTTTCCTAAGGACGACTTCAACGATCCTCCCCGTATGGTCGAGGCCAAGGTATAAATCACCTCGTCCTGGGTCTCGGAATGATCGGCAAAATCACTCTTCAGCATCATTTTGGCCTTCTTCAGCTCTTTATCGCTCACGCCATGATCGGCAATCTGAGCAAATGCATCCCGAATCTGGGCCTTGATTGTTTCCAGGTGCTCCGGCTGACAGGAGGACACCAGGTAGAACAAAGAACGTTCCTTCATTTCGTATAAACCCAGATTGATGGCATTGGCTATCTGCTGTTTTTCTACCAGAGACTGATAAAGCCGGGAACTTTCGTCCCCTCCCAGAATGTTGGCCAGCAAATCCAGGGCAAGCAATGTTTTGCGGCTCGATGCCCCACCCGCGCCTGGAACCTGGAATCCCTGGGCCAGTGTGGCCATTTTTACCTGATCCCGCACCAGGCGGTTTGGCTGAATGCCTTGGGTCGACAAGGGCTTGGTGTAGGCCCTGGGTCTTTGTGAAGCCAGATTTGCCGGGTAGGTGCGGCCATGATCCTTGGGCGGGAAAGGTTTGTTATACTCCTCTGCCACAGTATGGAGAACTTCATTCATATCGAAGTCCCCAACCACAATGACGGCGCGATTTTGTGGGGCGTAGTGTTTGGCATAATAGGCCAGAATTTCTTCCCGTGACAAATCACGAACCTTGAACCGGGTCCGCAACTCGGTTTCCGTCAGGGGTGTACCTAGGGGATTAAAGGGTGGGGCGCTCAGCAAATCCCGTGGCGTTAGCCCTCGTTGCTTCAGAAGCGCCTTCAGTTTTTTCGCCTTTTTGGTTTCATCCTCTGTAAACGGCTCACCCGAAACACTGTGTGTTGGCAAACGCTCCGAGGACACTGCCAGGGCTTCCAAAACCTTACGCCAGGTTTGATGCTCCTTGGAGGCTGACTCCAGTGCAAAATTGGCACTGGCTTTGGGGCCTGATGCCGGATCCAGGATCACCCGCAAATCATCGCCAATGTTTTTGGACGGCCCCAAAATGGGTCGACGGTAGGGATGATTGGCAAATACGCTTTCAAACAGGCGGTTGAACATCTGACTGTTTTTGCTGTTCTTGGAACGCTTAATTTCTTCCACAACGGTAAAGCGCTCTTTTAGAAGCTCTTCCGGAGGCAGCAACATATTCTGCACCTTCTCGGCTTCAATTCTGATGGCCTCGTTTAAGCCTTCCTTCGGCGTGTTGTAAATGTAATAAAACGTCCCATCGAAGCCCGTCCAAGCATTGACGCCAGCGCCCAAGTCCTCCAGCAACCGATCCGATTCTCCGGGCTTGAGGTTTGGCGTGCCTTTAAAAATCAGATGTTCCAGAAAGTGCGAGACGCCGTTGTTTTTTCGGGTCTCGTTGGCCGCGCCGGTTTTAATTAAAACACCGTAGGAAACCAAAGGAACGTCTTTCCGTTGGATGCCGTAAAATTCCATGCCATTGGAAAACCGGCGACGCTCAATCTTGCCGAATACCGGATCTTCAATGGGAGGCAACGTTTTCCAGGTTAATTTTGGATCCTGGCCAAACCGGACTGTGGCAGACAATGCCGTTGAATGCAAGTCCGACCATGGGGAGAAAGCTGTTGCAGAACCCGAAGCGGAAGATGGCTTATGGCCCCCGTCCGACTTTGGCAACCTTGATTTTAAACGAGTGTTACTTTTTCCAGCCTGAACACCTGAAACAAACATATCAGTCATCACACTACGATCCCAACTTAACGAATCACCAAATCGTATTTCAAATACAAACACAGAGTAAATGTTTAGTGCACTAAACCTGATACAGTTTGTAACACAGTGATCCTGGTATTCGGAGTTAATCCTCTCTATGGGCTTCTTTCTCAGTCATGACACAGCACAAAAAAAGGGAGGCCCCAAGAGAACCTCCGCGATCATGGCGAATATAGGTCGTTGTCATGGTAAAACTGTTCGCCGAGATCCCAGGACTCAGCGAAAGAAACGTTAAAACAACACGCATGAACAGTGGCGTGTGTCATTGCAAATTTATAAAGTCAATTTTTACCCGAGCCCGTAGAGGTGCCGAAACTGTAATTTGCGACACACGAAGCTACCACTCGAATTGCTTATTCGTGCCGTCTGCTACCTGGCATTGAAATACCCATGCGCACGTTCACAACGGACTCTATCCATTCTTTGCCTCCAATGTGTCTATTAGCCCAGTCCTATGACCGTTTTAAATAACGAGATACATATATAAAAAAACAATTTGATTCTTTTTTGCTAGATCTAATGATTTCTTAAAGATCTCGGATATTGACTCGCAGAGACTCCGTCATGGATGCCCATTCACATGTTATCCCTTAGTTCCAAGATTCATGCGGGTGTTCATCCGGATGATCTTTTTTATTTTCACACGAAGACCCGTCATCGTTGCAGTCCTGCTGCTTTGTTGAGACTGTCCTAAACAAGCGAAAAGCAGGTCGGCGCAGAACTACACGCACCGACTCACAACCTGCGTAATCGATAAAAAGGGCCTGAGTCCCGCTTTTCAGCGAAACTCAGGCTAGACGTTTGTTCAATTTGGGTAGTTTACTTTTAAATGCGCTATTCTCTGTTGCGTCCACCACGGCTGGATTCGCCCCCCTTGCGGCCAATTTCAGACATATGCTCTCGATCCTGACTGACCTTTTCGCCGCCTTTACGACCGGCTTCACGGGCTTCTTCCGAGGTGAATTCGTGAGCGGTCCCTCTTTCATGAGCAGCTTTGCCGCCTTTGCTGGCGATTTCACGTTGCTTTTCTTCGTCCATGGACGCAAACCCGCGATTGCTAGTGCCGCCTTCTTTCCCTGTATTCGCCATAACCTTCTCTCCTTCTCATTCATCTTGTCTTTGTATTCAGTTCGACAGTGATTTTTTAATAAACGCAATCTCGTCCTTCCCACATTTGCCACATTCAGGTATAGCAATACGTCAAGATAAACGCTATTTCAGGTAGCTGAGTCGTTTTCGTGTTCTCAACCATAGCATCCCTATCACAACGATACTCAATGGTAATTGATTCCCATAGGTATTCTATTAGGCAAGTGGTTAGAGATATTAAGCTCAAACCTACGCCCAGCTTCTATTACAGCCTCCACCTCCAAATTATCGATGAAGACTGTCACTCCATACCAGAGTTATGAGGATGGTCAGGACCTGCCCTATACGATGGGTCCTGACCAATTAAAAAAGACATCGATTAATTTTCATAATCAGACTGAACATCCGAGTTTTTTTCACCCGTTCTGCCCCAATCAACATTCTGATGACTCCATCCAAAGCCGAGCTATTGGACAAGAAGCCGACGACTATGGCACCCCAAGACAACTCCACCTTCTATTCTCGCTATTCTCGGGCGGAGAAAGCAATAAAACATCTGGGATGACAAAATAAATGGTGGGCAGTACAGGATTTGAACCTGTGACCCCCACAATGTCAATGTGGTGCGCTACCAACTGCGCCAACTGCCCACGGAAAAGCTATGAAATTGTCTTGATTTCGAATCTCAACTGAGAAACGAATTGTATTCTAGCGGAAAGGTATTCGCCTTGACAAGGCCAAGCGTATTCCCAAGTCTTGACAAGCGTACAGAGCTTTTCGCCACATTCACCTCAGTTATAATCATCCTTTACAGCGATCTGAAACAGATTTTGCCAGCCCCATAGATTTCACGTACAATAGGACTATGTACACGTATCTCAACGGGATTCTGGCACACAAAGGCGAGCTCCCTACCGGCGGGGCCTATTTTGTGGTGGACGTCAACGGGGTGGGCTATCAAGTTCACACCAGCAATATGTCCTTGATTCATGCCCCCCAGACCAATGCCCCCATCAAGGTCTTCACATCATTAATCGTGCGAGAAGACCTGATGCAACTCGTCGGCTTCCTGAGCCGGGAAGAACGGGATATGTTCGAGATTTTGGGCACCGCTTCAGGAGTGGGTGCCAAAGTGGCTTTGGCCTTGATGTCATCCTTAACGGTTCCCGAGTTGGCCTCGGCCATTATGGGTGGCGACTTCAAGCGTTTGACGGCAGCCAAAGGCGTTGGTCCCAAGCTGGCCCAGAAAATTACCATTGAGCTGAAAGACAAGCTGTCTAAGTGGCGTGATGAACGCCTGATGGACTCTCCCATCTCGTCTGGTTCAGAGCCTCTGGCGGCAAACGAAGCCTTCCAGGAAGCGGAAACGGTTCTCCTGTCTCTGGGCTACGATGTAAACGAGGTCTATCACAGCCTGAAACACATCCAGAGCACCTCGGAGAACGCCACCCGGCTCACCTCGGAAGAAGTGTTACAACACGCCCTCAAGTGGCTGGCGACCCATCCGACCCCATCGGCTTAGCAACTACCAGCCCACAGACAGGTTAGCCTCTTGGCCCATTGCATCATGTGCCTTAAGTTGCGTCAGACTGGGTTGTACCGTTCCCCCCCATTCAAACACGGTAAACCCCTGGCGTTGAACCGGCATGAGGGTTTGGGGCGCTAAGCCCTCCAAATCCTCTGGCGATGGGTTTGGAACCGCAATCAGCAGCACCCGCTGCAGCGTGTCTGGTGTGGGTGTTACGGTCATGGGCAGCAAGGCCTGAACGGCCTCATTCTGCAGGTAGCTCAGCTTATAGCTGGCGACAGAGGCATCCCGGGTCAAATCAGTGAGCCAGAAATCCATAAACTCAAATTTCTCGCCCTGGAGAAGCCCCAGGGTATCCAGGGTTTCTTCAAAAAAGTCCGACAGGTCCTCGACATCCACCAGCCAGCCTTCGACCATACGGGGGGTTTCATTCAGCGGGTGATAACCGTCCCAATATAAATACGGGTATTCCCCGGTTTCCTGAATTTCCCGCAAATAGAAAAAGCCATGTTGATTGGGATCATACTGTTTCAAATCGGTCAACTCAGGTTGCAAGTCTTTTAACGACCCATCGGGATGGGCCAGGACCCGCCATCCATGGTGGGGATGATAGCGAGGAATATCGATCTCAAGCTTAATCATCGGATCCAGGGTCACCTGCACTTCCATGTCCTCAGGGGGATACAGATAGACGGCAGGTTTTTTCACAAAGCCACTGCCCGGAACCGAATCCGGCAGATTCTGGGCTCCGGGAATAGGAACCGCGCAAAAATGGGGCCCATCTTCCCGCCGACCGAAGAAGAGGTTCATCACGCGTTCGATGGCGGTTGAAAGCGAGTTGTTCAAGCCCGGACGATAATTGCTCCATCCCAGCCGAAATGCAGGACGACGATTTTCTGTACTGACATTACTATTGCTAGACGTGGTTGCCTCTGCTGGCCGGTTTTCTGGAACTTTCATCACGCACACCCTCGACACTCTCGAACTTTAAAAATGGATGTTATTACCCCTTCGACCCACTTCGCAAAAAACTTAAGTAATTCGGATCAATGCGCACAGAACAACTTTATGCCGATTAACATCACCTCTCCGAATTGATTACAGTCACGCCAAAAGTCAGGCCCCGCCATATTCGTGGGGCCTGAAGTCACTTCTGAAATACTCAGTATCAAAGCCGAATTACTCGGCCGAATCCTCACTTCTGGAGGATTTGGGCGGTGCATAAAGCTGTTGCACCAGATCCGGGGTGATGTCATAGACACTTTTCTTTTGGCCCTTAAAATAAGCCCGAACCTGATTACGCCCATTTTCCTTACAGGCATACAAGGCATCATCGGCCAACTCAAACAGTTCTTTCATTTCGGCAGAATCCATCCCGGCCATGGCAAACCCAACAGAAACAGTCACCTGGAGTTGCTGATCGTCATAATGCAAAACGCTATCCTGAATTTTCTGCCGAATCCCTTCCAGAAAGCATCCTGCCGTCATCGGGTCGGTATCGGGCATCAGGATACAAAATTCTTCACCGCCATAGCGAAACACCATATCATCATGCTCGGCCCGAAGGGAACCGGTCAAAAGCTGACTGACGTGCTTCAGCACCGCGTCGCCCACGACATGGCCGTTGGTATCGTTGAACTTTTTAAAATGGTCAATATCAAATATAGCCAGCGCCAGAGGCGTTTTATTGGCCAGGGCTTCACTGAAGCGCTCGGCAAATATCTGTTCAAAGTAGCGGGTATTATAAAGCCCGGTCATCCGGTCGGTAATGGACGCACTGTAGAGACGGGTTTTATGCAGGTTCACCGCCGCCTGATCGGCCAGCCCCAACAGCAGTGCAATATCTTCTTCACTAAAGCGGCCCAGGGGGTCCAGGACTTTATCGCCGTCTTCCGTCACCAGGATCTTATTCGTCATATTAATGACGCCTTCCAGCTCGTTGCCGTAAATAATGGGGACAGAAGCAATACAATACACTTCGTGCTGGCTGACCTGGGGAATGTGATTGCGATCATTCACCCGGATGGGTTTTCGGGTCAGACCACACTGCCCGGCGATTCCCTCACCAATGGCATAGGCCTTGGTCTCTTTCAGGCCGTTGTTAATATCATCCCGTTCAAACGAGGGAATATCGCCCCAAACCACTTTAATTTCCAGCTTCTGAGTCTGCTTGTTCAAGATCATCAGGTTGCCTTTTTGCGCATTCAACGCCTCAACCGCCGTGGACAGGGTCTTGATGCACAGGCGTTTGAAATCGTTGACGTTGGCAATTTGCTGGTTGATGTTGTACAGGGTCTGAATATTATTCAGGATGCGAATGTTCTTCTCGTATTTCAGCGTCGAATCAATGTTGGTGGTGGCAATGGAGGCCAGCTCCTGCAAGAAGGAAAATTCCGACTGCGGAATCTGGCTGCCGTCCTGACGCTCGCCCAGGGTCAAAATTCCCAGAACATCGCCACTTTTGATCAACGGACACCAGATGTCCGAGCCCAACACACCCAGATTCCACTGCTGCCAGGCCGACTCGAAACGCGGGTGCTTTTGCATGTCCTGGACGCTAAACACGTGGCCTTGCTTGATGATTTGCCATAACAGCCCCTCATCCTTGGGGAACTTGAACATGTATAATGACTCATCCCATTGCTCTTCGCGATAGGTATCCGGCAGGCCATAGTAAGCTTTCACCCGATAATACTCGCGGCTGGAATCGAGATCATCTTTTAAAAGCACCGTGGAGTTGATGGCGCCGTATTTCTCCCGAACCACGGCCATAAAGGAATCCAGAAGCTGCTTCAAATTCAGGATATTGCTAAACCCTTTGCCCGATTGAAGCAGGGCCCGCATTTCAAATATCTGGATATCCTGCTGAATGGCCTTGGTCTTGTAATAGTCCAATTCCGACTTGACCTGCACCAGGTTTTTATCCTCTTCACCCGAACCTGGTGGAACCGGAATCGTTGCGTGTTCCGGCACGGCATAAAACCGATTGTCTTCCAAAGCAGTATCATAAATAGGCATGCGTCTTGACGTACCCCCTTGATCGTCCATGTTCAGAATCACACCACGATTAATGGCGTCCCAGTCTTGGGTATCGGACCCGGTAAGATTGCGTTCTTGCTTTCGCTGCGACATTGTCCCGGCTCAGCTGTCTTACACAGACGGTATCGGAACACGAACGGGATTCTTGAGCCCCCTTCACAAAACTGTACGATTGACCGGGATTCAGGCGAGTGCGTGACCCAGGATAGCCACTCAGCGTATAATGGCTTTTATGCAACTCGACCGTCTGTTTATTACCAAGCATTCACCTCCCTTTGGCCGCCTTTTTGGGGCGGGCATCCTGGGGTTATGCCTTACAATGGTGATGATGGCCTGTGGCAAGCCTCCGGAGCCTCCATCGGTGGAGGCCGTTTTACGGCAGTCCTGGCAGTATTACCAGCAGCAGTTTATGGTCAACGGCGAACGGGTTCAGTCCAACACGTACCAGGGCACCATCAGCGAAGGGCAGTCCTACGCGCTGCTGAAGGCCGTGTGGATGAATGACCCCGAGGTGTTTGAGAAAACCTGGCAATGGACACAGCGGGAGCTGGATCGCCCCAAGGACCATCTTTTCGGCTGGCGTTGGGGAGAGCGTCCGGATCACACCTGGGGGTTGTTGTTCGAGGAAAGCGCCCCGGATGCGGATCAGGACATCGCCTATGCCCTGCTGCTGGCCGGCGAACAATGGAACAGACCGGATTATATTCAATCTGCCAGAGCGATCATCGCTGATTTCTGGCGTGTTCATGTGGTCCGGCTCGGCGGGCGCTATTACCTGACCGCAGGCGACTGGGAAGGGTTTCGGCAGCCCTACTTGACATTGAATCCCTCGTATTTCGCACCTTACGTGTATCGGCACTTTGCCCGCTACGATGAGGATCCCGCGCATGCCTGGGCGAAGCTCGCCCAGGACAGTTATGCGACCCTTGAGGCCTGCTCCAATCTCACGCAACACAAGCTCCCCCCAAACTGGTGCAGCGTCGATTGGAAAACCCATCGGATCGGGTTTTCCGACGTCCAAGGGGAAAACGCCCGAGACTTCAGTTATGATGCCATCCGGGTTTTTTGGCGCATGGCCATGGATGCCGCTGACACAAGCGCCGATGCCAGAGGTTACCTGTCCCGGCATCACTTTTTAATGACCCTCAATCAAGGCCCGCATCAATTTCCGCCCGGCTTTGGCCCCAACGGCGAATCCCGTGGAACGGGGCCTTCGGGCTTCACCCTCAGTCCAGCCATGGCCCAATATGCTCTCCTGCACCCGGGAGATCCGGACACCTTGTATCAAAAAACCCTGGCCCCCTATTACCACCCCCGGGGCTTCTGGTTTAACGACTACGACGACTTTCTCCACAGTGTCATCTGGCTCCACCTGTACACGCTCACCTTGAATTCTCCTGGACCTTCTGACACATCAAGACACCATTAAAGCCATTCTGGTGGATGCTCCACCAAAATGGCTTTTAACCTGGTTCTCAGCTTCGGACACTTGACACTATCGGCTGAGACAATCCCCTCTAACTCTCATAAAACTTCCTAGGACTCTCTAAGTGGCTTCATTGACACTGATCACCAGCTTGTTGCGCTTGATGGTCAGGTCCATATTCTTGAAAAAGTTCATCCCTAACAGGCCCGACAATTGACTGTCGTGACCCAAATCCTGCACCACGGCTTTGACTTCGTGAACTTCGATGCCGCCAATTGAAACACTGTTCAAGGTCACCATCGGAGCGGAGATCACGCCGTTGGCCGTCATAATATTCATTTTCGGGGTGTGGCTGTCCATTTTCACATGGAGTCTATGGGCCAAGTCCGGGGTAATCACCGTGTAGGTGGCACCGGTATCCACCACAAAGGTGGCGAGGAACCTATGTTCCAAGAGCATCGGAACGGCCAGCGAGCTCTTAATCTGCTCAATAAAGGGCACTTCCACCTGACGGGTGTGGTGGTCCTCCTCCGGCTTAACGGTGGCTGTGTTGGATTGAAGCTTGGCCAGGCTTTGGCGAGCCAAATCGGCAATCACGGGATTATTGGTTTCTTTAAGCAGATGATCAAAAAAGATAGCCGCTTCGCTTTTCTCGCTGGTGCCCGACTCCTTGGCAAACGAGGGTATCATGGTCACGGACATCAAGGTCAAGGCAATGGCTGCAATGGTAAACACTCGCTTCAATGTGATACCCTCTCTTCGGTGTGTTTCTTCTCACGTATGAAGACCATCGGCGCAGGGGTATTTAAACTTTAATATCCTAACAATATATTTAAGATTTTTTCATATTCGAACCCGGGTTCCGCCAAAGCCCCGCAATGGTGTCGTTTCGTCGAGCTACAGCAAGATTATCCCGGCCTTCACGATTCACGGGAGCAAGATCCTTAAGGCCCCGTATTATCGATGTTTTCAGACATTGATATCAATCCAAAACAAACTTATCTATACTGTGTAAATATATTAAGCATTCCTGCTTCTGCGCCCCCAGAAACTTGATTTTTATACCTGTTCTTCCTATTATTTTCAAACTTAATACACATTTGAAACAAAACAATAAACACGCTGCACATCCGGTGCACAGAAATTAGGTGATGCTATGGCGTTGGCTCCTCGGAAAGACAGAAAACCGCGCTCGGTCTTTCTGAACACACCCGTCACAACTGGCCCCATCATACTGGGGGACAGCGTCACGTCTGTTCCGGCCTTGCAGTATGCCTATCCGTTTTCCGTAACGTACCCAAGCCTTCAAAACTCACGCCCTGGTAGTCAGGGCTTGGGATTGGCCCTCCCCTTAAGCCTGGCCATGACGGTGGCCATCGCCACAACCCCGGTTGCTCATGCCGCCCCGGGTGAAATCAACTCCGTGAATATCGGCCAAAACGTCCAAGGCGGTGTTTATTACAACACACCTGGAAGCCAAACCACCTTCCAGGCCCCCACTACCGGTGGCAGCCTGGTGGTCTCCAGCAATACCGTGGTTCGGGGTTTGGAATCCGACATGTCGGGCACACCCACGGGCAATGGCGGCCATATGGTATTTAACGCCCCGGGCGGGGTGGTCCGCCTGGATGGCACCATCGATGCCAGCGCCATTAAATCCGGACAGTTCTACTATGGCAACGGTGGACGCGTCTCCATCAACGCCGAATACCTGCTTCAGTCAGGCAATATCTATGCCAACGGCATTAACGGTGGTCACGTCTCTGTAAATGTGGGGGCTTTGGCCGCTGGTCCCAGTTCTAAGATTCAGGCCATGGGCTTTGGCGGAGCCGGGGGCAAAGTAGAAATTCGCTCGCAAGGCCCGGTTGTTATTCATCCGGGAGCCCTTATCGATGCCTCGGGCCGGGTCCTCCATTACGATGCCAGCGTCATCCGGATTGAGGGCGGCATCGTCAACAATGCCGGTATTATCCGGGCCAACGCCATTGCCCGAAACGACGGCAAATCCGGCACCAGCGATCTCCAGATTATTGCCAGCCACCCCGTGGTGGCCAACGCCATCGCCAATATGCCGGTCCCTCCCATGCCGGCCTACTCGGGACCGTCTCGCGGCGGTACCATTGAGATTAGCGCCGTGGGGTCCAGTCAAAATCACAACGCCATCGAGGCCATCAACAAGGCCGCTACCGATGGCGTCTTTACTGCCTCGGAAGCCGGTATACTCAAAAGCCAGCTCACCACTCTGGCCAATAACTTTGATGGGCAAATCATTAACAGCCCCACCGGCGTCATTCAAGCCACCGGTGAAGACGGTTACCACGGCACCCAGTTCTACGGTGCCACACCGGGCGGATCCGGCGGGGTTATTTCCCTCAGCGGATTGGCCCATATCCATAACGATGGGGTGATTGACGTCAGCGGCGGCCACGGTGGCGACGCCAATGCTTTTGGTGACGCGGGCGGTCGTGGGGGTGATGCCGGAATTATAAATCTTGCCAGTCTCAGTCCGTTTGTTTCAGGCACCGGACAGGTTTTGCTGAGGGGAGGGCAAGGAGGCCAGGGGAGCCCCTTTGTGGGCAGTACGGGTGGGAATGGGGGTCATGGCGGGTTATTGCTCGTCCCTGACGAACCGCACAACTGGGTAGCCACAACCTTTCAGCGCTTCGATTTGCGCGGGGGCGACGGGGGTCAAAGTCGTGGCGGGTGTCCCATTCCCTCTCACCCTGGTCACCATGGCCTGATTGCACGGTCTCAGCCACCGTGCCCACCGCCGCCGCCGTGTGATCCACCGCCGCCGCCACCTCCTCCGCCTCCGCCACCACCGCCTCCGCCAAGGCCACCGCGGCAGGATATT
This sequence comes from Vampirovibrionaceae bacterium NZW_1234, assembly GCA_041697335.1. Classification (GTDB taxonomy): domain Bacteria; phylum Cyanobacteriota; class Vampirovibrionia; order Vampirovibrionales; family JAGQHJ01; genus JBGUGD01. The sequence continues at coordinate 64,847 of JBGUGD010000031.1, forward strand.
CCGCCTCAGACTCCTTCACCGGATTTTTCCTTCCCGCCCATTGATCAAAGCGGGCCACTCTATGTCTTTTCCGGCCTTCCCCAACAAATTGCCCAGGCTGCGGACACGTCCTATGCCTTACTGGCTCAGGAGCCCACAACGGCTACCCGTCAGCGCCTTGAGCAGCAACTGGCCGAAATTCCCAAAAAAGATCACCCCTTCAAACGTCCCCGGGTCGAGCGGGCCACCAAAGTTCGCGGCTTCTGGTAAAGTCTCCTTCAAATCGGTCGAAGTCCTTCATGGCTCTCCTTATGTGAGATAGAAGGACAGAAGGCATGATTATTCCAACCGATTTTTACCGCAGACTGGTCCCCATGGCCGTGGCCATCCTCTGGATGTGGTTTGCCGTGGCCCTGGCCGAGCTGCCTTTAAGAAACGGCAGTGTCACCTTGAATATTCCCTCTTGCACCCTATGGGTCTTCGATGGCCCGACCCTGGTCAAGGCCTATCGCGTGGCCGTCGGGGCCAAAGACACCCCAACCCCGGTGGGTCGGTTCACGGTGCTGCGCAAGGTCGTGGACCCCGAAGCCGACGGGGCGGATGACTCAGCCCCCCCATTGGGCAGCCGCTGGATTGGGTTTCTCGAAAAAGACGGGGGCGAATACGGTATTCACGGCATTCCGGATACCAGCCCACTGGGGCAGTTTCACACCCGGGGCAGTGTCCAGATGGCCATGAAAGACGTCGAAGAATTCTTTGACTATGTCGATGTCGGCACGCCGATCACGATTACCTATGCCCTGGTCCAGGTCGCCCGAGGCAACCAGGGCGAAATCCTTGCGACGGTCTTTCCCGATACCATGGGCAAAGGCCAACCCACCCAGGCCCAAATCGAGCAACTCATCCGCACCCAGTTCCCCCAAGCCCGCATCGACACCCATCGCCTGAAACAGGCCATGGCCACCCCCCAGGCCAAACCCGTGATTATCGGCACCTGGTAGAAATAAAGAAATAAAATGAGTGCCCGTTCGCAAGAAAAATGCCCTATTATTAGGCTCCGATGCTGCTTTGAAAACTTGGTCTCCCGCAGATAAATCATGTCCTCTAAGCTACTTGGGCAAGAATAACGGGTGCAAAAACATCCATTTGCGTGAGATTACCCACAAATACACCCATAAATACCCATATTTTTTTATTGACCTCAGATATGGGTATATACGAAGATAAATATGGATAAGTTGAGCTAGGGACGATGAGAGAGCCGAACCTTCAAATCACGCCTGCAATTTTAAAGCTCATCGCTTCAATTGATGAGTTCAAAGGGCGTTGGGAAGCTCTCAAACAGATGGCTCCTGACCGCCTGCAAACGCTGAGGCGGATTGCCACCATTGAGTCTGTCGGCTCTTCCACCCGGATTGAAGGAGTTAAGCTGACGGATAGAGAGGTAGAACAGCTCCTCAAGGGCTTAGATACCCATTCGTTTCGTAGCCGTGATGAGGAAGAGGTGGCTGGCTATGCAGATGCGATGGACCTCATCTTTGAGTCTTTTGCCGAGATTCCATTCACAGAAAATCACATCAAGCAGCTTCATCAGGTTTTGCTCAAACATGTCAAAAAGGACATCTATCATCGAGGAGAATATAAGAAGTTTCCCAACCACGTCGAGGCCTTTGGAGCGGATGGCAAAAGTGTCGGGATTGTCTTTGAAACGGTCAGCCCGTTTGATACGCCTCACTGTATGACCGAACTGATTACCTGGACCCATCAGGCATTTGAGAAGAAAGACCTGCACCCCTTGTTGGTCATTGGGATCTTTGTGGTCCATTTCCTGGCCATCCATCCATTCCAGGATGGGAATGGTCGCCTGTCCCGAATACTTACGACGCTGTTGCTGTTGCAGCAAGGGTACTCTTACGTTCCATACAGCTCCTTGGAGCGGATTGTGGAAGAGAATAAGGACCACTACTATCTGTCGCTACAAGCCCAGGCCACTCTTAAAAAAGATGATACCCAGCTGAACCAGTGGCTTCTGTTCTTCCTGGAATGCCTCCAAAAGCAAGGACAGGTGTTGGCCTCCAAGATTGAGCGTGAGCAATTGATGAAGAAGCTCCCCGAATTGTCAGAACAAATCCTCAAGATTGCACGTGACCATGGTCGGGTAACCGTTGGTGATGCGGTTGAAGTGACCCAGGCAAACCGCAATACCATCAAACTTCGTTTCAGGGAATTAGTCGCAGAAGGTTACCTGGAGGCACAGGGGAAGGGCAAAGGGACATGGTATATCTTGGCTCGATAAGAGAAGAAAGCTGGGTTTGACCGATAGAACTCTTTAACAAACGGTTATTGATCAGCAATTTGCAAACATTTTGGTCCCCTGACTATGAAAAATGGAAGCAAAAACGTCGGATTATCGCGCTTCTGATTAGATTTTAGAATTCTGGTTAAAGCGCAGGTTTTTCAAGCCTTGCTGTTGCTGATACATTTCCTTGGCCTTGTTCACTTCCTGGGCAACCTTGGAGACCATCTGCGCGATATAGGCCTCGATAAAGCCCCCGGCAATCGAGGTTAACCCGGCGGTCACCATCAACCAGTGCGGGTTCTTCTCCAGCCATTTGCGGAAGGGATGCTGGCCGATGTTTTTCTGAAAGAACCCGGCAATGCGCTTAATCGTCGGGTTTCCAAGAACATTTTTCTGGACATGATAACTGATACGGGCCATTAATGACGCCCCTTTGCCAGGGGGAACCAATTTCTTGGCCATCGTCACCGGGGCATGCTTTTGCTTCATCAACAGGCTCAAGCCCAGGTTCAGCTCGGTGCCCACCAGGGTCACCACCGAGGAAACGAAGCGCAGATAATTGTGCCGCTCTTTTTCCGTCATTTCACTGACGGGCTTATCTTTTTCCAAGCCGAAGAAATGGCAATAGAAATCGCGAACCTTTTTGGTCCAGGGTTTCTTGTCATCCATGGCACCTTTGATAAACTGCCCCTGAAGCCATCCCAACAACAGTTCCCCGGCAATGTAGATTTTAGGCAGGCCGAACAGATAGGCATACCCGGCGCCCATAATCACCCCATCAAACAGAATCTTAATCAGGCGCATCACCTTCGGTCCCAAATCGGCCCCATGATGAGGGTCGGTGGTGGCTTTCTTTTTGTCTGCTTTCTCGGTTGGCTTGGGAACGAGCTTCGGCATTTCAATCACCACCGGGGGCGAAGCCTCCTTGGGCTTGGGTTTTTCATCGGCCGGCGAGATGACTTCGGGGTTTATCCAGTACTGATCCGAGGCAAGCCATGTCGGTTTGGCAGTGGGCGACGCGGCAGTCAGCTCGGCAGTGGCGGGGTTGGACCCCGAGTTGTTTTGCGATCGGGTGGCCGGATATGCCGGGCTATACGCGACAAAGCCACCTCGATTTGATGGAGGTGTCCAGGCTGGGTAGTAAGGCGAGGGGGCATAATATGGGCCTGGTATGACCATTCTTCCCTATTTCCCGTGATGCATCATTTCCATAACTAAAACACCTCAACATGCGAAGTTGACAGTTCAGTGGAAACACAGGCTTAACGGTTCTTAACCCACGTCCCAGAGTCGGTGGTCATCATAGCGAGGGGGAGAACAAAAGGCAATGGGAAAAATTTCCTGTCCCACCAGGCTGATATCTCCCATATGAGTCACATATAACCATCATCACGATCGTTAAAACACCTCTGGCATTCAATAGCACATGTGCCGGTACCAGAGGTGTTGCTCCTACCCCTACCCCTCAATGTTCTGACAACCAGAAGATATGACGTCTACTGGTCGATGATGTCCTTGGCAGGAGACTCCTGATCGCGGATGTTCAAGGTCGGGTCGGTGTCACTGATGCGACGTTTGTGGCTGATATCGTCAATCCCGGTTCCGGCCACGCCCGGCCCAATGCGATCCGGATCGCCCCGGCCATCCTGAAGCGGTTTGGTATGGCGCGTGGGTGATGCCTTCATAGGCTCCTTGCGGCGAGAAGATTTCTCCGTCATAATCCTTCCTCCAATACCCACCCCGTCTCTGGATACTCGGGCTGGGTCCCTTTGCCGTCTCCAGGCCCAGGCGGACCCGAATCGTGGGTTTAAGTCTATCTTCTATGGTGCATGCTGGCTCATTTTTTGTCTGACGGGTATCCCTCGGGTCGGCAACTTTACGCCTGAAAAATGGCCCTAAAGCAGGCTCGGCTCCCCGGTCTCTTGAATCCCCTGTGCGATTCCTGTAATATCAGGCTTTCGAAGACACCCGACATCATTTTTCCGAGGAGCGTGGTATATGGTTCACTTGACGTCACTTAACCCCATGGCAGGGTCCCTCCACCGGGTAGCGATCCGTCGGCCGACCTTCATCAACCCCATATCACCCAAACCGTCATTCACCCCCCGGTTTCAAGGTCGGATTGCGGAGTTATCCAAGGATCAGCGCATTGGCGTTCTTGCAGAGCGCCTGATGACACTGCCGCCTTTTCAGAATGATACGGAAGCCTTTCAAGCCATGACGACGGTTTTGGCGGGAGTCGAGCGAGATTATCGCCCAGCCAGCGAACCGGAAGACATGGCCGTCGAGCCCGAGGAGTTCAACCCCGCCTTTACCGTTCAGGGGCATCCCCATTTGCGGGTAGGTATTACCCCGAAACATATCGTCCTGATCCACCCCAACGGGGCACTAAAGCTCTACGAAGCCCGGAACCCCCTGACTCAGAAAACGCCCTTGCCCTTGGAGCGGGCTTTTCTGGAAAACCATTTCTCCCCCCTGCTCGATAAACCCAACGCCCGTCAACAACGGGTCTGGGATTAACCGACTTCGTTTCCCACATCCCCTGAAGCCTGTTTACTTTTCGTGGACAACTAGGGATTGAATTCACGTCTGCCTTGGGCTCCTGACCCCATGTTGCAACTCATTTTGATCATCGGCGCAATTTTTAGCATGCGCGTGTTTTTATTGTTTATATAAATTATATCCTATGCAAATACAACAGAAATCTTTTCACGTGTTGTAGGAGAGTCAGAATGCGCGGCATGAATCCCAACATAGGCTTTGGTACATCGGCCCCAAACCCTTATACCCGATTTTATAGCACGTCCAGCCCATCCGGAAGCAGCACGTTTCGGGCCAGCGGATCAGGTGATTTTTATATCAGCACCGTCTCTGACGTCATGGGAACACGGCGCATAGCTGCAACCTCCGATCCCAATGCCGTGTTTCAGAACATGGATCCGATGTCCTATGGGATGCCCGACACAGGGGCAATGAACGTTTATGGCTATGACCTTGGGTATCCGGGATTTACCCCGGAGCCGACCAGCTTCTACCCACCCCCCAAGCAATGGCTGAGCCCCAATGCCATGGTTCCCGGCGTCAACCCCTTTAGCCAAGTACGGCCCAACAATCCGGGACCGTCCTCCCCCTTCAGCGCAAGATTCCCAAGCATCGTACAGGACACCCCGACAAGCTCCTCCCGTATTTCACTCTGGGGAATCGACATTGATTTAAAAGAATTCCTTAATACAGCTGTTGTCCTTGCCACAGCCCGAGCTTTGACCAAGTCCACCAAGCCCAATGGCGACACAACCACCGGCGGTGATACGACCACGGGTGGCGATACCACCACAGGCGGTGATACGACCACAGGCGGCGATACGACCACAGGCGGCGACACCACTACCGGCGGCGATACGACCACAGGCGGCGACACCACTACCGGCGGCGACACGACCACGGGTGGCGATACCACCACCGGAGGCGACACCACTACCGGTGGCGATACAACCACAGGTGGCGATACAACCACAGGTGGTGATACAACCACAGGTGGCGATACGACCACTGACGGTGACACGACCACAGGCGGTGACACGACCACTGACGGCGATACGACCACAGGCGATGATACAACCACAGGTGGCGATACGACCACTGACGGCGATACGACCACAGGCGATGATACAACCACAGGTGGCGATACGACCACAGGCGATGATACAACCACAGGCGGTGACACGACCACTGACGGTGACACGACCACAGGTGGTGACACGACCACTGACGGTGACACGACCACAGACGGTGACACAACTACCGGCGGCGACACCACCACAGGCGGTGACACGACCACAGGTGGTGACACGACCACTGACGGTGACACAACCACTGACGGTGATACGACCACAGGCGGTGACACGACCACAGACGGTGACACCACCACAGGCGGGGATACGACCACTGACGGCGATACGACCACAGGCGGGGATACGACCACGGGTGGTGACACAACCACCGGCGATGGCGACGATACCATCAATGGCGACAACTCCGCCGGTGATGGCGACGATACCGTCAATGGCGACAACTCTGCCGGTGGTGGAGACGATACCGTCAATGGCGATGACACTTCCGGTGGCGAAGGTGATCCCGGTGATGATGACAGTGACCCGGATCAATAAGCCACGCTTTGGCTCGTCATAGAATCATTGCGGACTCTGACCAGGTGTTTTGAAAAATCTAAAACTGGGTATAGGGCTGTCTTCCCAAACGATGAATTTGGTTTACACCAGCGTCAATAATCCTCTACAAAGCTGTAAACCTGTGGCCAGAAGCCGTCCTTGATATTGGTGCCGGCCTTTCCCAAGTACGCGGCCAAACCCACGTTTGCCAACAGGACGTGTTACAGTATTATACGCGAGGCGTCGGTTCAGGCACCGGTAATACGGGATTGGACACTTGAAAATCCGGCTCTTGCGGTGCCCTCTCTTCCGGCATCGTCGAGCGACCGACCGTGCCCGAAGCCAGGTTACCCGCCGGTGGCGGAGCATCGGGCTTTTTCATGGCTTTGTCCGCCTTTTTGCGGACCTCACGTAGAAACTCATCGAGCTCTTTAAACTTCACGTCCAGTTTATCGAAATTATCAAGGCGAGCCTCCAGTAAGGCTTCCGCGCCCTTGGGTCCAGCCTTTGCCGAGTCTCCCTGGGACACAGAGCTATTCTCGGTGCGCTCGCCCGAGAACGAATCCGATGTGGTTAATTCTGCCGGCCGAGCCGATTCGCTCGTCCCTTCAGACTCGACATTGGAAGGTCCCTCGGTATTGCCCTCACTCTGAGGATTCGCATCCTGCTCAGCCTTGATCAAGGCATCGGCGGTGGGAAGGTTTCCGGCCATTTCCCCCAACAGGGCCTCAGAAATATCCAAGCCTTTTTCGATACGCTCTAACAGTCGCTCCAGAGCCACCACCGCATTTTTTGCATCCGGATTGGTGCCGGCACTGCTGCGCATTTTTTCAAGCTTCTTAATCAGGCCTTCCTTCACCATCATCAGGTTCAGGTCACCCTTCATCTGCTTCATCAGACGATCCGAGGTCAGATTGATGAGGCGCATGTCTTTTTCACCGGCAATTTGATCAATATACTCGGCCTCGGATGAATACTTGTTCTCCCCCGGCAGATCCCCTGGCTTGTTGGCATCGGGCATTTCCCCGGGCGGACCCATTCGAGACGCTTCCGCCTGAGACGCGTCCGCAGGCATTCCCCCGGGTATTGGAGACGGATTAGGCATGGCCCCGGCATCTGCTCCGGGTAAGGGAACTCCGCCAACATTCGGATTGGCTCCCGGATCGCCCAAAAGCCCGCCCATGGCGGTCATGGACTGGAGCATACTGGCATTTTCCAGGTCTTCCAGACGGGTTTTCAACACCCGAAAGCGCCCTTCAATATTTTTGAGAATGTCCATGGCAATCTTCATCCGGGAGAACAGTCGGCCAATGGAATTCGAACAAATCCGACGCTTGAACACTTCCCAGTATTCCCCGACCATCCCGGCGATGCGGGTCATATGAAATTCCAATGCCGAGGTACGCTCGCGCAGTATCTTAATCTGTTCGGAAATCGGCTTATTGCTCAACTTGGACTGATCGGCCTGGGCTTTTTTCTCGTTTTCGGCTTTCTCTTTTTTAGCCTTCTCGGCTTTTTCCAACTCCGCCAGGCGCGCCTGATCCCGCTTCCATCGGGCCAACACAGATGCCATGGCCGCCATATCATCGGGAGACATCCCGAATCCGGGGAAGGCATCGCGACTGTCGGTGCTTTGCTGCACCTGCCGACGTAAGGATGTAAAAAGCGTGCTTGCCGCCTCTGTGCCGGAAATACCCAAGCGCGTCATACGATTGCCCAAATAACCTGTCCTATGTGTATAAAACCAAATTTCATCCAATTTGTGATACTGGACTGAAAATAAGCGTCAACACAGAGGATACAGGTTTAAGTCGGCCCGATGGCTTCTTGCAACGAGGCCAAAATCGGAGCAATGCCCTCGGGATTCCAGGAGTGATCATCCACCCGAGCCACCGGCACCAGGCCTCGAACGGCATTGGTTATAAACAGGCCCTTGGCCGTCTTCAGGTGGTCTGGGCCATAGCACCCAGCCTCGGTGGCAAGGCCCAACTCCAGGGCGGCATCCAAAACGGCCTGCCGCATCAACCCCGGTAAACAGCCCACCGGGTCGGGATCCGGGGTAAAGAGCGTGTCATCGTGACCAATCCAAAACACATTGGCGTAGGCGGATTCCGCAATTTCACCCCGGGCATTGCATCGAAGAATATCGTTAAACCCGGCCTGGCGGGCTTGTTGCCAGAAATAGCCTTCCTGCAGATAACTCATGTGCTTGTGGGTGGCAAAAGGCCGATCGTAGCCGACCGTTCGCAAGGCCACCGGCTTAGTGGCCCCCGAAGGCAGGGGGCGCAGGGACAGAAACGGGGTGGTCGGCACCCGGCCGGGCTCGGCAGCCCCAAGAAACGGATTGCCCACCAACGAAATACGCAGCACCTGAGACGCCTGGATGTGCCGCCCTCGGAAGGCCTCCAGCATGGCAACAAACGCCGCCTCGCTTTGCCATGGGCACCGTAGTTGAAAAAAAGCACTATCGCGCATCAGCCGGGCCCAATGCCTTTCGGGCCAGCGTAGGGGGGTATCCGGGGCAATGGCCATGGTGGTAAAAATGCCGTAGCCGTTGAGAAGCCCATCCGGCAGTTGTGTCGGCTCAATTTCCCCGGCCTCGGTCCAGGTGAAATACATCTTAACGGGCCTTGGCCTGGATAATGCGCTCTACCAGCTTGCGCATCGAGGGCGACACATTGGCCTGCGTCACGGTTTGGGTCAGACGCTGGGCAAATTCGACCTTGTCGAACAATCCAAGCCCCAATTCCGGCCACAGGCGCTGAAGCACCTTGACCCGGCTTTCGCCATCGCGTTGCTTCAGCTCGGACACCGTCAGGGTTCGGGTGGTGTGGTAGCACTGGTTCACGGTCTTCACCACCAGGTCCCAGCTGTAAATGTCTTCGAACTCCCCCTCTTCGAGAATAAAAATCTCATCACCCGGGCGCTGGTAGAAGGCCAGATCCGGCAGCATGTTCTGGGCATCTTTATCGAGAACAATGCTGATGGGCACCGCCAGCTGCTCGGCATAGGCCACGTATTGTTGCAACATCTGGTTCTTCCCCCCCACGGACAAAACCAGGATGCCTTCGCGGTTGAGGTCATACTTCAAGGCCCGGGCCACTGCGGGAATGAGAAGCTCCTCGGTGCTTCCCTCGGCAAGTACCAGCTCCTGAATGGGTTTTGGAAAATTCGCCGCCTCGGAAAAATCCGGAAACACTTCAGCCGACCAGGTGCGAAGGAGCGGAAGCATTTTCGTCAGCCAACGCTCGGCATCATCGTCAATGGTCCAGCCTTCGCCCAATTTCTCTCGCATGAAGGCCTCGATTTTCGCCAGGCGGTTGAGGGGCGGAAAAACATCGGCCTGGGTGTCGTCCCGGAATCGGGCCAACAGGGTCGACCAGGGAAAAACCACCGTTAAGCGACGGCAGAACCAATACGCCTGAAAGGGCGAAATGGACTCGGGGGCATTGGTCACCTGCATCATGAAATCCGAACGATACCCCTGGGACTCCAGAAGCTGCGCCAACAAGGCCGGGTCCTGATTGGGCTTGAAATAATGGCTGTGGACGCCGCCTTCATGATGGGCTTCGAGCAGGGCCATGTCCTCGGAGACCAGGGCCACCAGATCGTACTCCAGCATTTCTTCATGAGCGATTAGCAGGGCAATCAGCCGGTCCATCGGGCTGGGTTCCAGGGCCTGGCGCCCTACGGAGGCCGACAAAATCAGCTGGGCCATTTGTTCCAACGTAATCAAGGGCAGGCCTTCCAGCTGGTTTCGAGCAAACTGGGGAGATAACAGGCCTTTGTGAATCAGCTTCAAATATTGGTCGTAATCGCGTTGGGGCGGAAACTCCAGGCGCAGAAACCGGTTCGTGCTGGAATACAGGGTTGCCGGCGGCAAGGGGCGGAGCTGGTAGGACTGGATCGTCTCCAATCCGGCCAAAACGGCCTCAAGTGTCAGGGGATGAAATTGTGCTGAAGCGTCCGTCAAGTGATTTGCCTATGCCCTTTATGAACAGATACCGACGTTTGGGCTGGTGCCCGTTGCAATTTACGGATACAATTATAACGAAAATGCGTTCGTAACTTTGGGGTATTTTGTGGCTGAAACGTCAAACCCGACCCGGCAGACCGTCACCCATTCGGATCTCTTGATTCGCCGGATGGCCTTTGCCGATATTCCCAAGCTGATGCCCATTGAATCTGTCTCTTTCGGGCGGCATCACTGGTCGGAAGACTCCTTTCGCTATGAAATCAAGAACCAGATCGGGCGCTACTATTCGCTCATCGACAAACGCTATGATCGCTTGATAGGTTACTGCGGCTATTGGATTATCGTGGACGAAGCCCATATCACGACCATTGCCGTTGACCACGAGTACCGGGGCAATGGGCTGGGCGAGTTGATGCTCGTCAAAATGCTGGACCGGATGATGGGTCAAAGTATTCATTGGGCGACACTGGAAGTGCGGGTCAGCAACTTCTCGGCCCAGCAGCTCTACTATAAATACCGGTTCCGCAGCATGGGCACCCGGCCTCACTACTATCAGGACACCGACGAGGATGCTCTGATTATGACCACCGACAACATTCTGACCCAGGAATTCCGGGACCACTTCCGGCCGCTGAAGACGGCCTTGAAAGAGCGCCTCGGCGGGGCCTTGCCCGAAGGAGCCGATTAGCAATGGCCGACACCCTCACCCCTTCGGCAGACGTCATCGATATTCTGGAACGGGTCGGCGACCTGGAGCAACCCAACAAGACGCTCTTGCGCAAAGTTTCTCAGCCTCCCAAGCGGCTCCACATGCCTTTGTTCCTGTCCATGGTTTGGGGCGTGGTGCTCCTGGGCTTTTCGGCCATGGTGGTGGTGACCTTGCCGGACCCCATTGCGGCCTACCACCATCAGACCGAGTGGCTGCGGTATTCCTTTCAGGTCCCTGCCCTGATTCTGGTGTCAGGTCTTCTGGGTCGGCGCTATGGTACGGCAACGGTTCTGGGTTATTTGATTGCCGGGTTTCTGGGTCTGCCCCTCTTCGCCAACGGCGGGGGTGTTTCCTATCTGCAATCCATTACGGTTGGCTACCTGGCCGCTTTTGCCCTGGTTCCCATGACCCTGCACCGGGTTCTCTACTATGTTTACCGGGATGCAGGCTGGTTTAAGGGGCGTTCCCTGTGGCTGGCCCTGTGTGCCGTTATGGGCGTGGGATTGATTCACGGCTTTGGGGCGGTGGGCCTTGGTGTTCATGCCCTTGTGGGCTCCTTGACCTGGGGTGAAGCGGCCCTATGGATTCAGCAATTCAGCTGGCCGGTGATTCTGTACGACCTGGCCTTTGGCATTGCCGCCCTGGGCCTGGTGCGGATGCTTCGCATCGTTTTCTGGTTCTGTCTGTACTAGGGATTCATCACCTCGTCTCTCTTTCTAACTTCTAACTTCTGACTTCCGGCTTATTTCCAGCGGTCATGGCCTCTGCTCGGTCCATAAAGATGTGGTTTTGACCGTGTGGCCAATTTGGCCACACGGTGATGCAGCCCTATGGGGAATGGGGTTTTCGTTTTGATTCTGTTTTTCGTTGAAAGCGTCATCTGTTCGATACACCGTCTTTTTTTATTGGTATTGTTCCCATATTGAGAGGCTTTTAAACGTTCTTAATTCCAAAAATGCAACAAATAATAGATTCTTAATATTTCAACGCCCAATTTCAGCCCAAATAAAGGGTTTACAACAAAAATTACCCTGTTATCATCTTCCAAAAAGGGTTTTTAGCCAGTTTTCAGGAAAAACGCATCATTTAGGTGTGATGCAGGGGTGCGGGGTCGGTGCCCATTTTCTTGGAGGCTGCGACCAGACCGGGGTGTTCGTTCGAGCCGGTCACCAAGCGGGTGACCCAGAACTGGAGCTGGGGAATCAAAATCCCCACTCCCACCATGGAAGCGGTAATGGCAGCACCCCAAACGCCATAGCGCCACATGGCGTTGCGCCGCCCCAGGGGTTGAAGGACCTTCGTGGCGAATTCGGACGCGGCGATGGACGTCCGCTTGGTCTTCTTCAGGTGCGCGCCCAGTTCGTTTTGAACCATACGTAGGTAGGGGTTTACCGTGCCTTTCATTTCCTTCATGGCCGTTTCTTCAAAGAAATGCTCGGCTTCCGTGGGCATCCGGTTTAAAATGCCCAGCCCCATGCGATAGAGCGTCTCACTGTTCTGGATGCCGCCTTTCAGGATCCGGGCAATCTGCTGATCCAATTGCTGAACATAGGCTTTGGGCGAGCCTGCCATGGAGCGGGTCAACATGACCGCAAAGCGGCCTTCCTGTTCCAGGGCCTTGCCCGTCAACAGACGCTGGATCTGGGTGCCGTAGGTCTGAATCAATCGCTGCTGATGGGGGTGTTTTGCGGTGAGTTTGGCCAGGGATTCGGTGACGCCCAGAATCCGCTGGGACATGACCTGATCAATGGGTGTTTTGCCATCTAAAAGAGGCGCAACCAGGCGCAGATCCTCGGCTAAATGGCCGAGCCCCTGTCCCTGGAGCCAACGCAGCATGCGAGGATATGTCCGGCCATTGGTTTCCAGGAGCTGGGCCAGGGTTTCCATGGATTTGGGACTAATCGCGTTCCCCTCTTTCAGGGCCGTGCGCAGGGCCGCTATGCCCTTGGCCAGTCGTTGTGCCGAAGCATTCTTGGCCACTTTCCCGCCTTGGCCTTTAATGGCTTCGGCGTACCCGGCTAAGACACCGTCCAATTTAGACCGTACAAAGGTCTCCAGGGGAACATTTTCCAGTGTCGCCCGCTCCACACAGCGCACCACGGTTTCCAGATTGGCGGCCGTCGCATGGCTCATGGCCTGGGTGAGGTGGGCGGCATTCAAGCTGCTGCGCAGGGCGGTGGCAATGGACTGGCCGCCCCCCAGCTTTGCCGCCAGCCGCAAGCGGCCCACCAGGGCTTCTTGCTGCTGAGATGTCAGCTTACCCGCCAGATGGCTCAAAACCTGTTTTTCCAACTCCAGACCGCTGAGACCGGCATGTTGGTGAAAAGCCAGCTTCACTGCGGTCTGCACATTAAATAGCGCGGCATCGGATACGCCCTTGACGGATTTATAAAGTCCCTGGCGATTGGCCAGACGCCTCAGAAGACTTTCCAACTGTTCTGCCGTCAGGCTCTCGCCTGGCTTGACTATGGCCGTCAAGTCTTTTTGAAGCAGCTTCAGAAGCGATTGGGTCTGTTTCAGCTCCTGGGGTGAGCGAGTCATCCCCAAGGCCTGGTTTTCAGCAAGGGTCTTAAAGGCCTCCACAGGCGCCTGCAAGACGCCTTTTCTCAGTTGCTTGGCCACATTGCCAAACTCCGGGTGGACCTGGCCGTTCAGCAGTTCGTTCAGGCGGGCGGCCGTCACCGGTTGGTTGCCCAATTGCTTGACAAGCGCCTGGTTGACGCGGTGCCCCACTTGTTCATCAAGGTTGATGACCGCACTGGTGTCCCGCTTGAAGACGGATTGGGTCAGTTTCTTGAACCAGCCGGTGTTCATGGCCTTGCTGGACAGATCCATGATGAGGGGCACGGACATGAGATAGAAGAAGAGGTTTCCGATTTCTTTCAAGACAATTTCCAGGGATTCAAAGGGGCTTCTGGGCCAGGCGGTTGCCACACGCCCGCCACTGATAGCGGCATCCACCACCAGGACTTCGCCATAGGCGGTGTTGTTGACCCAGTGACCAACCTGGCTGAGCTTGGAGAGACCCGTAAGCAACGCCGAGCCGAACCGGGGTCGCTGTCCCGGGGAAGCGCTATGCTCCTGGCCATAGAATCGAGGATAGGTTCCGTAGGCCGGGTATTGGCCATAGCCAGCATTGTAGGGGTAGCTGTAAGGTGCTGCCGGGTAAGAAGAAGGCCCCATGCCTGTTCCATAAGGCTGAACAGGCATGGTGGTGGCCGTATAATCGGATGGATTTAAATCGCTGGCAACGGTGTTGTTGATACGCCGCCGAGCTGAAGTCATCAGTTCGGCAAGGTCCTCGACCGGCGTTGCCGGGACCGTCGAGTTGGATACAGACTTAAGACGCTTTTCAGGGGCTGGTGACGAGGAGGATGTCTCCGGTTTGGCCTTCTCTCCCGCAGGATGGCCGCCATAATATTTCTTCAGAAGCCAATCGGTTTTCAGCTGGTTCACTTTGGGAATAACGTAGCCGCACACCACCATGGGGACGGTCACGGCAATGATCCACTTTAGCCCTTTCAGGAGCATGGTGTTCTTCAGGCCGCCAAAGCTGTGGCTAAAGCGCTCCAGGGGGGACAATAGAATGGAGGGTTTCTTCTGGCGGGCCGTGAGCTGTTGCATAAAATCCTTAGACCAATCGGCCTGGGAATAAATGCCGCGCAGGTTCCCTTTCTTCTGAAAGTGCTCTACCAGCCAGTCCATGCCCTTAGACATGGCCCGAACCCCGAAGAGCCAGACCACGGCCGTAACCACTTCTTCAAAAATGCGTTCCTGGAACTCGAGAAACCCGCCGCGCTTGTTGCCCCAATAAGAACGCCCTACGGTTACGGCGCCTTCGATGGGCAAAATCGGAGCCGAATTACCCGGCGCCTTATTGCTTAAGCGCGTCATAACCTGCTGGCGCAGGTAGGCATTGTTCAGGATGCCTGACAACATGCTATGGGTGGTACTCCCGTGCTAAAAATCCATCCACCCTGATTAAACCTCCTCAAGCGAGGCTGATGCTACTGGTTTATCTTTACTCTAAAGTTATGTAAAGTTGAGGCGGAAAAACAGTACCGACGTCGGCTAAAAACCGCCGCAATCCAGGAGAATTCTCAATTTCACCAGGATGGCACAAAATCAGGTTGAGCGGGTTTTATCCTGCATCATTTAATACGATCTGCCAGACCGGCAATAGGATATGTTAGGAGTGCCCCCGCATGTGGGGGAAAGATTGAGGGTTATATCGTCGATGTTACAGTTCAGTCGTGTTGGATTTGAAACTCGCGTTCCACAACTTACCGGTATCAAATCACAAGGCCGCCAAAACAGCATTCCCGTTTCCGTGGGAATGCAAGATGACACGTTTTCCAAGCATCCGGTCAGATTCGGTCAGAGTAACCCGGATACAGAGTACGATGCTGAACAGGCCCGCCAAGCCATTGTGAATATGAAGGATGGCGAGACGAAGATTATCGGTCGCGAAGGTGACATTCCCCTCGGGAACCATCGGACCAGCCGAAAGCACCTGGAAATTAAACGCCTTGGGAACCTGCGATTCATCAGGGATTTGAATTCCGCTTTTGGCACTGCCATTAACGGTATTCCTATTCCCCAGGACCTCATCAATAAAGAGATAGCCGTTGCTCCCGGCGCGGAACTACGACTGGGAAAACACTTTTACTTCACCATGCCGGATTATTTCCCGAAACACGGGGCCCCAAGTTATGGGCTTCCCGTTGCCTCCCCGGCCGTAGTGCAACAATGTCAGCGGTATTTTGAAAACAACCGATTGGAAGCCGATGAGCGTATTTTGGACGGCTTTCGAGATGGGGGACGCTTCTGCCCATTGAATGACATAGGGTTTCCCACGCAAGAGCCGACCCGTGAGATTATGCTTCTGGATCGAAAACAAGACCCGCTGATGGATATCTGCATCCGGGAAGCCAGTAAGATGACGGGTACCCAGGCCGAAAAACTGGTGGCCCTGTATGCCTTAAGCTCATTGATGTTCAAGCGCAGTCCCTTTATTACAACCCGCGCCGAAGACACCCAACTGGTGCCCAATCAGGCCAGCCTGATCGGGGAAAAAGCCAGCCTGGGGTATGGCGTGTGCCGGGATGAAGCCTTGACCAACAAAATTCTGTCCGATGCGACCCATGACTCACCGGCTCCGCTGAAAATGGCCCTGGCACGCGGGTATGTGCTGGACTTGAAAGCGATTGCGCAAGGCAAGCCCGTAAAGGACGCCATTTGCGGCCATGCCTGGAACGAAGTGGAGATTACCGACGGCAGCCTTCCCAACGGCAAATACGTGTACGACCCCACCCTGCCTCCCAAGGAAATGTTAATCCCGGCCCATTCACCCCTGGCCTCGGCTTATCTGGACATGAAAGGGGAGCGCATCTATAAGTCGTGAGCCCGGGCGCGTCCGCCATAAACGAAGCGGGACACGCATGAGGATGCGTATCCCTGAAACCTCGTTCTTTAATTCAATGTGGAAAAAAAGGCAAACTAAACGCCTTAATTGGCCTGGACCAATTCATGATCGGCCGGTTTAAAGCCCTTGGGGAACTTGGTGGTTTTGCTATACTTGGTCCCTTTCCAAACCACCCAATTCAGGTTGGCTTCAGACAGGTCCGCCCCGCGCAGGTCGGCTCCCAGCATGTAGGCATACGACAAGTCGGCAAAGCGCAGATCGGCATTTTGAAGATTCGCCACCTGAAAGTCGGCCTTTTTCAATTTGGCCCGACGAAAGGAGGCATTCTCCAGATTGGCGCCATAAAAACGGCACGTGGACAAATCCTGCTCCTCGAAATTGGCCTTGGGCAGGGACACTTTGTAGAAGTCATGCCCGGCCAGCGCATCCTGTTCCACCGTCATCAGGACGCTGCCATCGCTACTTTTTACTTCAACAGGCATTGTGTCTACTCTCCTTACTTATATCCTTGCTTCTATTGATACACTGGTTTCGGAATCCGACGAGGAAGCGTCCGATCCGTAAATGGGCACCAGCAAAAATACCCGGAATCCATCGTGACCTTCCAGCCAGATTTTACCACCCATGGCTTCGACGAGTCCTTTGGTGATGAACAGGCCTAAACCTGTCCCACGGGTCGTTCGGGTTAATCGTTCGTCGAGACGCTTGAATTTAGTAAACAAAGATCCTAATGCATCGGGTGATATCGGCTCACAATGATTAAATATCTGAATTTCAACCGTATTGTCACGGCTCTCCCGAACAGAGACGTCGATGGCCTCGCCTTCGGGGGAATACTTGATGGCATTGTCCAAGAGATTCAAAATGACTTGCTCCATACGGTCAGGATCCACCAGAACATCAATGCCTTCAGGCATGGCAGCAATCGTAATCTCCCGGTTGGCTTTATCTCCGATAAACCCGATACAGCGGTGCATCAACTCGTTGATATCCACCCGGTCCGGGTAAACTCGGATACCTTCCTCCCGCTCCAATTCGGGAATGACTAACAAATCCTCCACCAGACGCCCAAGCCGATCGGCCTGTTGCTTGATGACCTTCAGGCTTTTGATTTTGGTGTCCGAATCCAGGGTGTCCTCGTAACGAATGAGGCGGGAGGTATAGCCCTTGATATTGGTCAATGGCGTCCGAAGCTCGTGACTGACCGTATCAATCAGGTTGGACTTCAGTTCATCCAGCTTGGACAGCTGAATATTGGCCAACTGCAACTGCTCCCACTGGCGGGATTGGTAGATGGCGACCCCGATCTGGCCCGTAAGCAGTTTCATCATCATGGCATCGTCAAAGTGGATGGCATCCTTGTCTTCCCGGATGTTGGCCTTGAGCAGCACCACCACACCCAGCACCTGATCCTGGTAATAAATGGGTTGAAGCGTGGCTAGCGTATTGGTGAGCAAGCCGGGCAAATCGGAAGCCGTGACCGTGATAACGCCCCCTCTGGAAGCCAGTGGCAGGTTTAACACCACCCGACTCTCCAATGTCAGAGCCTGGGGTTCCACAAACTCCGAGATCTGCTTGCCCGCATAGGCCATCAGGCAAAATTCCTGATGCTCGGCATCGTGGGCCAGGTACAACAGGCTGCCCAGAATCCCGGGGCGTTCGGTAAACAGGGTGGCAGCCGTCTGGCAGACGTTAGACAACTCCAGGTTGCTGTGCAGGCGCTGGGTAGCTTGGGCGATGAACATGTCCTGCAGGTTCTTATGGACCAGCTCCTGGTTTAACTCCTGAATATTGGTCCAGGCCGAGGAAATTTTCGTCGCCATCCGGTTGAACTCAGCGGTCAGATAGACAATTTCGTAAGGGGTCCAGGATTTGGTAATCAGACGGATTTTTCGCGAGTATCGCCCTTCGGCCAATGCCTTTATCCCCTTGATCAGCTGGCGGAAGTTGCGGTTAATTCCCCGGGAGTAGAGAAGGCCCAGGACAATGATCAGCAAAATACACAGAAACACCAGAGCCACCGACTGGGTTCGAGCCCGGTTTACATAGGTGGTCTGCAGGTGATAGGGGGACTCGATAATGATGCCCCAACCCAGACGCGGCATTTTGAGAACAACTTTTTCCAGGGTCGGGTCCTCGTCATCATTGACGGGCATGGGGAACTGGCTGTAATAGTGATGGTTACTGGAAAATTCCTGGCTGGAACCTTCTTTAAGTGAACGATAGACCTTGAGGTCTTCCGGCGGCAGTTTTTTGGACACCATGGTGGGAGGCCCGGCAATAATCACCCCTTGCGCATCGGCAATGGCAAAGCCCGTGTTCAAGGTCTTGAATCGATCAGCGATCAGGTGGCCCAGGTAAGGAAAACGCTTCTGGAAAACAACAGCCCCCACCGGCTTGCTGCCCCCAAGCTTGGGCCCCGGAATGGTAATCTTCAGGGAATACACCAGGTCCACATCACGGGCATGCTCGCGGTGATGGTGCAGATCGAACGTGACGTCCTGCGGGAGATTGGGCAAATCCAGCGGTAAATCGAGATTGGTGTAGCGGGGTTGAAAGGAGCGAACGAACGACTTGCGATGGCCTTGGGTATCGTAGAAGGCCACGGCTTCATACTCGGGATAGTCCACAAAGAACTGCCGGGCCCGAGCTTGACGCTCCTGGGCCTGGGGGAGGCTAAAGACCATCTTCCAGTATTCGGCAACCAGGCGAGCCTGATCCTGTTGCCAGTTCATCTCCCAGGCCAACTCCTGAAAGGTGATTTCTGCCGTGTGGGCCGTAAAGTGATTGACCTGCTTGCGCACGGCCTTCTGGTTGATGCCATAAATACTCAGCGTCAACAAGAGTAAGGGCACCAGAACCACCAGAACAAAGAAGCCCAAGAGCTGATGCGACAGGCGAAGCCTTGGCAAGGGCCTTACAAACCACCGATAGGCAAAGGCGGGCAACCACTTGGGTTTACTGCGAGTGGCTTTGACTTTGAAGGTAAGACCGCTCAAAGGGTGGGCAAAGGACTTCCACTGCTTTTTAGCCATTGTTGTTGCGTGTCTCGCTGCTTCCTATCGATTGGAACGGGGGAATGCGATATTAACCCTGAGACGGGGTTAAATCGGCCAAAACATTCTGATCCGAGTGAACTTCAGGGTTAACAATCAGGCGATAGCCCACATTAGTAACTGTTTGCAGATATTGCGGACTCTTGTGATTGACTTCAATCTTTTGACGCAGGCCGCCCACATGAACGCGAAGCATGCGCACATCCTCATCCGCATCGTAGCCCCAGACCTCCTGCAAAATGGTTCCCAGCGCCACGGCTTCGCCCACGTGCTGGAGCAGGCAGTAGAGAATCTCGAATTCGGTGGGGGTGAGTTTGACCAATTTCCCCTTGACTCGGGCCTCCAGAGAGGTGGGCAGCAATTCAATATCGCCGGCGGAGAGCAATTCGCTTTTTCGCTGGGGCTGTTGCTGCTTTAAAGCCCCGGTGCGCCGGAACAAGGCCCGCATCCGCACCATGAGTTCCTGAAATTCAAAGGGTTTGACCAGGTAATCATCGGCACCGGCATTAAAGCCACGGATCTTGTCTTCGATGGTCCCTTTGGCTGTGAGCAGGATAATGGGCGTTGCCGCCGAGAGACGCATTCCACGAAGCTTTTTACACACTTCAAAACCGTCCATCTTCGGCATCATGACATCCAAGATAACCAAATCATAGCGTTTCGATTCGGCTTTCTTGCATGCAGCTTGGCCATCGCTTACAAAGTCAATGGAAAAGCCCATCAACTCTAAATCCAGGCGGAGCAAATCGACTATTTCTGCATCGTCGTCAGCGACCAAAATATCAACCATTTTGACTTGTCTCCTTATTGGGGTGCCTCAGGGGATGTCAAACCCGAAAGCCGGGGCGAACAGGGAATGAACGGTGTTCTTGGCCATGAGTACGAGGATGTTCCAAAACGGTTCCTCTAACCTTCTCTGTTCGGGCTTTTACAGTTGTACTACAAAAACCCGCTGCAAGGTACCTCATGTTAAAAAACTGTTCTTCCGATATACTACATCTAAACCCCTATTGAGAGGAAGGCCTTTACCAATGCTTTGTGCTGTCCGTGGTGCCATTACTGTACCGGAAGATAAACCGGAAGCCATTCGAGTGGCGGTCCACGCCTTGGTTGAAACACTTTTGGAACGAAATGCCATTGCCATGGATACCATGGTGACCGTGTTTTTTACGATAACACCGGATTTGCAGTCCCTCAATCCGGCAACCGCCCTGCGTGAAGTGACGGATAAATGGCAGTCGGTTCCGCTTCTCTGTTCACAAGAACCGGTTATCCAGGGCATGCTACCCCGGTGCCTGCGAATTCTGATTCAATGGAACGCACCAAGCCGCCCTGAAGCCATAACCCCTGTCTACCTGGGGGAAGCTCGCTTATTACGACCCGACCTCTAGATGGATTTCCAATATCGATCTTATCTCAATATTGTTGCATGTAGCGCTTTCGAGCTAATACTTTTGAGTATCTTCCCAAAAAACCATGTTTCGTGCATTATGTGTTGCTATTAGGATTGGGATACTTTGTTCCTAATATGGTTGCACACGTCTCTTATAGATTGCTTAGAGAAAAAAACATTACATAAAGACTTAGCTGAATGACATACTTGCCAGCCGCCTACTATTACCCCCATTACCCAGCGTACTACTCGGGCTATGGTTCTTATGGTGTAACGCCGTTTCAGACGGCTTCTACATTCGTTGAAGCCCAGAAACCCTCTCCGCCGGCAAAAGTTCGCAAAGGCCCCTATCCGCAAAGCCATGACGAATTTCATCACGTGACCCAATGTCCGTCTCTGACCATGAAGAATACGGCCTACATTCCGCGCAAGCAGAATGTTGAGTTGCCTCCACCCAAGAATCCTTTTGTTAACGGGATTTTCAGGTATGCCGGTTACTTAAACGAATTGGGCGAAGCCTTTGTTCATCCCATGCATGCCGCCTTTACCGCCATTAATCCAAAGTGGACCGGCATGGCCCATAAAGTGGTCGATGCCACCTATAAGGCCGTCTTTGCCTATACCTGTATGGATGCCGCCTATTCGGGCGCACAGGCTTACTTTAGAGCCCGACAAGATGGAAATAGTGAAAAGATGGCGGCCATGAAAGGACTCCAGGCCGGTGTCGGCCAAGGTATTTTCCAACTGCTTGCCAGCTATTATGTCCCGGCAGAAATTATCAAGCGCGTCTTTAACCCCATGGGAACAAAGCTGGGGATGATGCTCGGAAAAACAAAGACCATGGGTACCGTAGGCGGAACGGCTCTCAGCCTCCTGGCCATCCCGCTGATGGTCAAGGTTGTGGATCCGCTCTCGGAAAAACTGGTCCATGCCCTGTGGACCAAACCCACCAATCGCTTTCTGGAACGACGCGACCAAGGAGAAGTGGCACGCTCGTTCCATGCCCCCCATAAAGCCAACGCAGCCGTTCTATAGCTTATTTCTGGCTCCATATCCGAAGAAGACCAGAATCTTTGAACCCGCGATTGAAGACCGCACACCTTGGTTCGATACACTAAAATAGAAATTACATGGTCTGCAACGTAAGGTCCGTCATGCGTCGCTCTGACTGGATTAGAAATCACTTTGTCCCCTGTGCCGGCGGTATTCTGGTGGCCATTGTCGCGGGCCTGTTGGCGAAATGGAGGTTCCCCGAGAGCACGCTTCTGGTGCTTCATGTGGTGGCGATTCTTTCTGGCGTCATTACCGGGGCATTAACCCGCCCGGGAACAATCGATCATCGGGGTACGCACGGCTTTGTGGTCCTTGGCTTTTTTTGGTTCGCCTATATTGTCCTGCATCCGTGGTTGTTTCCAGCCCAACTCTCCATCAGTGACTGGTTTTTCGTCGTTATGCTGAACAATATCGAGAACGGCTTTCTACTGATTGGCGGACTTTATCTGGGGAGTCGCCTCCAGGAACTGGAAAAAAAGGGATTTCTTACGCCACCCAGCAAGCCTGCGGTCTCAGCCCGTCGTCAGGTTGCATCACAACCCATACAGCCCAACAACATTTGGCAACAGCTCACTAAAAAAGAGTTGCCCCCGGAAGACCCTTCCTAATTGTCTCGTTGTAGGCCTACGACAGAGACACGTTACGTTGAATTGCAAACTGGAAATGATGCCCCTGGTGCTGGATGTCATAGTGGGTTTCACCTGGTCCATTGCCAGGACGCACTGTCACATCCGCTCCGTGGCTCTTTAATTGGGTGACCAGGGCATGCACAGCATCGCGATGCTGAGGAGCAAACCGATACATCTTGATGGGCTGATCCTCAGGGCCAGTATAGACAACGTCACTGGCCTCCTCCCAGGTTCGTTGGTCCGTCAAGGGCAAGGCCCGTTTAATGTCACGTGTTCCTTTATCCAATGCACGATGACGGGTATCCAGAAGAAGCAGTGAGAGTTGTTGCTGCATGGCTTGGGCAAAAGCCCTGGAGGGAAAAGCCCGGTTGGTCTGAAACAGACTGTCTGCACCATTTTCCAGTGTTTTCTGAGTCGGCAGGGAATTGCTATACAACAAGGAGAAGACAAACTCATGCCCTTGATATCGACCAGCAATGCTTCTTAATCCTTGTTCTGCGGTGATTCGAACATTGTCCTCCGTTGCTGTGGGCACAACCCGTCGGAAGGCATCGGCCAAAATATTGAAGTTCGCCTTGTCAGACGCACCTGGGGCATCGAGAAAGGCATACACAGCGCCCGGGGTTCCTTCGTGATACAGCCACGCCTGTCTGGCATTCATAAATGTCTTGGATGAGATGTGTAAGTCTTTCTGTAGTGCAACGATGGTCTCGCGCAACGTTTCGGAACGCTGCTGTAAGGTTATACGGCTTTCCGGAGAATCCGGAAGGGCTGTATAGATAATTCGATGGGAAGGTTCCTGACTTCCAAATCGATTTATCCCGCCGTTTATCTTTGTCGTTACCTTCTTTGTCGCCGGCATCACCGGCCTCAAAGGCACTTGAAATTTCACAGCCATCCGTCTCTCCCGATTACTCCCATCTGTGTGAATCTAAACGTCTTATTGCCTCGACAGATCTGCATTATCCAAAGCCCAAAGCCCCTTGTCAAAATTCGTAGATATCCCCCATCGATCTCCGAATCCCCTTCCAAATTGGGACAGTCCACCTTAAGACCCTTGCCAAGTCTTTGTTTCACCAATGTTTACACTTTGTCGCAGTTGGTAATAAATTTTTACAGAGGACATCAAAGTTTGTTTATTTAATCTAATGTCTTATATACTGCGGACTTTCGCCTCTCGGATCTCCACTGTATGGTGGATACTCGATCCCCTAAAAATTGGGATAACTATACTGAAACACTGAATTAGCGCAAAAAACGGCATTTTTTTGTTTTAATTCATGTGAGGCCTTGTTGAACAGGAATTGGCTAATGGCAGCGAAACAGCCATCCAAAATATCCCGGAAGGAGAGAGCGTCCAATGATCTTGCGACCTCTGTCATTATTGAGGCAGCTCGGGAGTACCAGGCCACCATCCACGTCGATGCACTGCCGACAGATTTGCTGAACCTGAATACAAGCCAAAACATCAGTCTTCAAGACATCGTTATCTCTGAACTCCAAGCCGCACGGCTGCTGAATATTGACATGCCCAACGAGCCGACCCAGTTTCTTCGGATTCTGGAAGCTCGGATCAAGGAGATTACCGGCACCCGCAAGAACGTCATTCTGCTTCTGGACGAAGAATCCGGCACCTACACCTGTCTGAATGATGAGCTGTATGACGACTTGAAGCATTCCCCCCGGGAATTAACCTGGATTTCAGATAACTACCTGAAAGACCTCCTGGGCTCCGACCAGGTGATTCATAGTTTTCTCCATCAACAAGGCAGTATCTTCGGTATTGTGGCCATTGCCGATAAATTGGACGGGACTGTGTTCTCGACCCGAGATGAAATCATTCTGGAACAATTGACCCAGTACCTCTCGGTCCAGGTCAATCACTTCCTGACGCTAAAACGCAGCATGGTGCTGCCCACTATCCAGCAAACCCTGCTGAAAATTTCCAGCCGGCTCCTGAGTGCCGTGGACTCTGCCGCCATCTTTAAAGATGCTATGGGCGAACTCACCACCGAAATGCCCTTCAATGCGGCTCAATATATCCACCTGAACCGTGACAGCGGCAAAGGCGCCATTCTGTTTCAGCTGGCCCAAGGCCAATTCACGCAAGGTGCGCCCATTCAGGAAGTTGACCAATTCTCGTCCATGTTGAGCCTGTTCCAGTCACAGGTCTGGCATCACCCTTACCTGTATCTGAAAGGCGAAATGCTGGGTGACAAATCATTTTCCGAGCTCTTTGGACTACCCAATATTGTCTCTGTGCTCATCCTGCCCATGGTCTCCGAAGATTCCTATCTGGATGGTGCCCTCGTCCTGTTTCAACAAGAAAAAGCCGTGACGCTGTCGAAAGAATCGCTTCACGTCATTGAACACGTTTCCGAACTCATCATCTCCGCCTGCGGACGGGCCAAAATTCTGGAAAAAGCTCTGGAAATTGCCACCACCGACGAACTCACCGGTGCCGTCAACCGCCGTGGCTTCTACACCCGCTTCGATGCGGAAATCGACCGGGCTCGGCGGAACCAAACACCCATCAGCTTTGCCATGATCGACCTGGATCACTTCAAGATGATCAACGACACCTACGGCCACCTCGTGGGCGACCAAATCCTGCGAGAATTGTCCTCCAGGATTCACAAGAACATCCGTAAGAGCGATCTGCTTTGCCGCTATGGTGGCGAAGAATTCGCCCTCATGCTTCCTGAGACCGCCCTTGGCGCCGCTAAGGATCTTGTCGAGCGCCTGCGCCATAAAGTCGAAAAAGCCCCATTCAACACCTCTGCAGGCCCCATCAAAATCACCTTCAGCGCAGGTTTGATGCAAGTGGCCACACACCAAGACTTTACCAAAGACCCCATGGCCGTCATCTCCGACGCCATCGGCAAAGCCGACACCGCCCTCTACGAAGCCAAACAACTCGGCCGCAATCGTTTGGTGGTTACGGACTAGAAAATATCGATAATGGGGACGCTGTCCCCAAACCCCTGCCAAAGGGCCTTACGGCCCCTTGGAACCCCGTGTGGGATATTTGGGGTGGGGGCTTTTGAACCTCCATGCAAGACGGCATAAAAAAGGCCCCCACCCCAAATATCCCGATTGGGAGTCCAGAGGGCCAGGTGGCCCTTTGGTGGGGGTTTGGGGGCAACGCCCCCATTATTGATATCCTCTAGACCAATTCCACGAACTTGGCGGCGGTGATGCCGTCGAGGGATTCGATGTTTTTGAGAACGTTGGGGGGAATGGGGTTGTCGAGGTTGAAGACCATCATGGATTCGCCACCGGCTTCCTGGCCTTTACGGGCCACTTGAAGGGCGCTGACGTTAATGCTGTTTTCACCCAGGACCGTGGCAACCTTGGCAATCATCCCCGGCCGGTCGATGTGGGGAGCCAGAAGCAGGTAGTCGGAAGGTTCGACATGCGCCGGGTAATGATTCAGCTCGACAATCCGATAGATTTTATCGGAAATCAGGCTGCCTGAAACAGAGTAAGTTTTGGTGTCCGTGCTCAATTGAACTGTCAGCAAGTTCGCAAAGTTTCCGGCTCGTGGAGAGCGGGATTCTTTAACGGCAATTCCCTCTTCTTCGGCTATGATCATCGCATTAACGTAGTTTACACCTTCACGGGCGTACCCCAAGAGACCTTTCAAAACAGCAAGAGTTAGAGGTGTCAGGTTTTCATGGGCCAAGGTGCCCCCTGCCACAAGTTCCACCTGTGTGGCGCCACCCGGTGTAATTTGTCGAATGAGGTTGCCCATTTGTTCGGCCATGCGCATATAGTGTTTCACCGGCTCCAGAATTTCACGGCGAAGTGCGGGAATATTAACGGCACTTTGGGCTGTACCGCTTTGAAAGAACTCCACAAACTGCTCGGCAACATCACGGGCAACGTTTACCTGGGCTTCTTCGGTACTGGCACCCAGGTGAGGCGTCATAATGATTCTATCGCCAAACTCATGCAGGGGATCATCAGCCGGTAACGGCTCATGTTCAAACACATCCAGACCTGCACCGGCAACCTTGCCACTGCGAAGGGCATCACGCAGGGCCGACTCATCGATAATGCCACCCCGAGCACAATTGACGATACGGACCCCATTTTTCATCTTGTTAAAGGCCTCAGCGTTCAGCAAATGCTCGGTTTCGGGTGTTTTAGGGGCATGGAGCGTAATAAAGTCGGATTCCGAAAACAGTGTGTCGAGATTAACCGACTCGACTTTGAGTTCTTCAGCCATCTGGCTGGACAAAAAGGGATCGAACACCAGTATACGCATCCCCATCCGCTGGAAGACACTGGCCACTTTACGTCCGATTTTGCCAAAACCGACTACCCCCAGGGCCTTTCCTGTGAGTTCTACACCAGTCAAGCCTTTGCCACGCCAACCGCCAGATTTTACGATCCGATCGGCTTCCGGAATGTGGCGCGCCAAGGCCATGATCATCCCAATGGTATGCTCCGCAGCGGCAACGGTATTGCCACCCGGGGAATTAACGACGATGACCCCATTTCGAGTAGCCGCTTGCAGATCGATGTTGTCGGTGCCAACACCGGCCCGGCCAACGATCTTGAGGTTGGGCGCATTTTCCAGAACAGCAGCTGTTACTTGAGTTGCACTGCGGACCATAAGTCCATCCATTTCCCCGATTCGAGCCATGATGTCACTATCCGACAGCTTCGGTTCGAAAATCACGTCACAATGGGCCTGAAGAATGTCTTTGGCAATCGGATGAATCCCGTCCGTTACAAGAATTTTTGGTTTAGCCATGTTGGATCCACTCCTTCTGTGCTGCTGCAACGGCTGCCCCAAGGGGAGCTTGATTGAAACCCAGCTTGTGCATAACCGCTTCTGTCGCCGCAACAGCGGTTAAGACCTCCCGAGGGAAGACAGCACCCAAATGTCCAATGCGGAAGATTTTACCCATGAGATCTTTTTGCCCATTGGCAACGGTCATACTGAAATGGTCTCGAAGCCCTGCACGAATGTCATCCACAGAGACCCCTGAAGGCGGCACGATTGATGTGACCGAAGGGCTCGCAATAGCATCGTCCTGAACAAACAAGGTCAGGCCCATCGCTCTCATGGCCGCACGAGTCATGTGCTGATTCAAACGGTGACGCTGCCAAATGGCGTCCAAGCCTTCCTCTTTCATCAGTCGCAAGGCCTCCTGAAGACCACGTGCAAGACTAACAGCCGGGGTATAGGGGGTTTGGCCAGGCTCAATATTCTTTTCGTTTTTTGAGAAATTAAAGTAAAACCCGGGGTTTTGGCACTGCTGGTGAACCGCCATTGCTTTCGGGCTGACCGCCAGGAAAGCCAGGCCCGGATGGATCATAAACCCTTTTTGGCTACCGGAAACCGCAATATCGATACCCCATTTATCAAAGTAAAAAGGAGCAGCCCCCAGCCCCGTGACCGTATCCACAACGACCAAGGCGTTGGAGTGGGCTCGAATAATTTGGGAGAATTGTTCCACGGGGTTCAGAACACCTGTCGAGGTTTCGCTATGGATCATACAGACCGCTTTGACGTTCTGCCCTTCCGGGCTTTTCAAAAACTGTTCCAGCTCTTCAGCACTATTGGCTTGCCCTGCCGGCACACTTTGCAGATGCACCTTGATACCCAGTTCCTTGGCAATTTCAGCCCAGCGCATACTAAACACGCCACACGCCAAGACCAGAATTTCCTCGCCAGGGTGAACCGTATTGACCAAGGCCGCTTCCATGGCACCGGTTCCAGAGGCACTGTACATGAACACAGGCTGTTCGGTCTGAAAAACCCATTTCAGTCCGGCATAGACCTCTTTCATAATGGCTTTGAATTCGCCGCTGCGATGCCCCATCGCAGGTCTTGCCATGGCTTCCATAATGGTTGCCGGTACGGGTGTGGGGCCTGGAATCATTAAAAGCTGATCGGCTTTCATTGTAGTGGGTTCTCCTAGCATCCGGGGGTGTGGCCCTTATTGTAGCGGAAAAGCCTCAAGGACAAATTGAGAAATCCGAAATCCGGCAAAATCAAGTTCTCTCAGAGCGCTTGGGATTCCAGAGGCAAATCCTATATTTGATGTATACAGAACCGTTACCGCCAGCCGATACCCATTGTACCCAAACAACCCTCCTCTCTCTCCCAAAATCACCTTTAATAGAGTGCCCATCAAAAGGCACTTTTTTTTTGCCGATTCGGCGCTGTTGCTTTACCCGAAGCAATGGTATATAAAAAGCATTCAAGACGCGCTGAATTAAATTTAAGGAGACTCGCCTTATGCGACGTATCTTCAGCTCCCGGTTCACGATGCTTTTGATACTGCTGTGGCTCAGTACGGGGTTGATGAGCAATGCCCAGATTTATGTTGAGGCTCCGGTCATTATTGATGAAAGTGGCGTTCTCGCTCCGGAAGAGAAGCACTTCCCCTGGCGCTTGCAAGAAGTTCCTGGCGGGGAGATACAGACCTATGAGATCCCGTATACGGGCATTTCCCAGAAACAAACCCAAATTGTTGGGACCAGCGCCGATTGGCACCGTTTATCCACTTTACTGGGATGGCAACAAGGCAATATTCCATTTAACCCTGAAACCGAAGTCGTGGTCGCGATTTTTTTAGGAGATCGCCCGACTGGAGGCTATGCAATTGCCGTTGACTGTATCCAAACCTCTTCCTCGGATACCAGCATTAAGGTTAGAGAGATAACACCTCGTCCGGACATGATGACCACACAAGCTCTTACCAGCCCAGGTCTGCTGATCAAACTGCCTAAACCAAGGCATGCCATTCACGTAGATTTCTTCGAGCCCAACTAATTGATATTCTCCACCGTTTTCTCCATTTCCTGAGGGACCCGTACAGCCCCAATTTCCTCTCCTCACAGGAGGACTTCGATACATGAGTCAGGCTAATCTGTACATAGATAAGTTTTATCGAAGGGACATTTAGTAGGAGAAGGAGAGAGACCATCGGGGTCAAAGCATTTAAATTCAAACTTCAGCCCGTGCTGGAAATGCGAACCCGCCAGCTAGAAGAAGTTCAGCAGCGATTCGCCGTTCAAATGCGTCGTGTTGTCGAAATCCAAACGCTGATTCAGGAAACGCAAGATCAGATTCAGCAGTATTTAAATCCTCAAAAACCTGACGCATTTGATCCGATCATTTCCCAGCAACGGTTTCGGTTTGTTCAATATTTAAAGTTGCAATTGGATTTCTTTCAAAGAACCTTGCAACAAGAAGAAATCAAATTGAACGCCCTGAGAGAAGAAATGCGCCTGGCCCACGTGAAGAAAAAATCATTGGAACAACTCGAAGAAAATCAACGCAAAACCTTTCTCAAAGCTCTGGAAGAGCAAGAATCCAAAGAAATAGAAGACCTGGTGATGGCTCGTCGCCATTACTTCAATGAAAAAGAAGAAATACAAGCAGTCCCCCATTAACTCTTTCGTTTTAATTTCTGGAAGGATAGAAGGTCAGAGTATCTGGCTTGATCAATCGAAGTAGGCAGTAGAGAAGAGAGAGAACCCAACCGAAATGATAGGCAACCAGCTATCAGTAAACTATAGCTCTACACGCAGGGCCTCAGACATGATGCCCCTATCTGATCATGCCTCTGATAAAGCCATGGGTTCGAAATTTTTAAATGCCTTGCGTCAAGTGGTTCGCCGTTCTCAACAGGAACAGACAGGCCCTAAGTCCAAGGCATCTTCTGAATCACCCGAAAAAGCTTTAGACACACTCAGACAAAGAATCCAGTCCTCTCTGGAAGAAGAAAAACTGACTTCAGAATCTGCTGGGAAGCTTGCAGAAACCCTTGAAAAAATGCAAGCATCTTTTGAATCCATATTGCCAAATGTACCACCTAAGGCTCAGACCCATATTTCTGAGACCTTGGATCAGCTTAATCAACTTCTGCAGGAGTTAGCAGTCGAAGTAACCCCTATAACGACGGAAACACTTCACTCAGAAGCACCGACTGGACATACAACGCCGGATATTACAGTGACCTTGGAGGAAAGTCCTGAAACAGACCCGACACTGGATCCGGAAACCTTGTTACAAGGTGTCTATGAATATTTTCAATCGGTTTTAAATCAACACCCCAGCATCATGCATGAATTGTCGGCTCACGAGGACAGAACATCCCGGGCTTTTTTAACAGAACTTCTCGAAAACACAAGCCAGGCTGCGGGAATCCCCCCTCAAATAGCCTCTTTATTTGGAACACAAGAACAGCAACAAATCAAAAACATCCTGGAAAAACTACCACCCAATATTAAATCCCTATTAACAGAAATCGCCAAAACACTTCCCTCCGGAAAAAATAATCATCCGATCGATCTGAGTTCGTTGAGCTCAAAAGATTTGACACATCCAAACCCCACCCTATCGCAGGAGCTTCTTCAGTTGGTTGCCAGTTTGAAGCCAACCACGGTTCAAACCTTACAAACACAATTAACATCCCCTAACCAAACTGCATTAGCCCAAGATTTCACCCGGGAACAAAATACAATAGCTACTCATGTTTCCATTGACGTCAGTGAAGCACCGATTACAACGACGACACTGGAGAACGTGTCAGAGAATCTGACGGACATTCCAAAAGACCTGGCTCCGGAAACAAAAGCTGAAACGAAACTGCATAGGCTAATGGAAAATCTGGATGCGACGTTAAGCCGCCTATCTTCATCCGAGCAGACGGCATTAAAAGATGTACTGAATCAATTGGCTCAGATTCAGCCAAAACCTCTGGAAAAACCGCTCAATAAAAGCATCCAGCAAATTCAACTGGAAATGAGTTTTAAAAATTCAGTCATGAAACCCAAGGCATTCGCCGATGTACTCGGGGAAGAAACGAAAACAGAATCCAGCTTGTCTGAGGCCACACCCATCACTGTGGAGTCCTCTGCCTTTGGCACAGTGATGGCATCCACCTCAACAGAATCAGAAGCAAACTTGAGTCAGTTCTCCCAACCTCAACCCGACACTGCCTTGTTGACTATCGATACAAGTTCTAATGCCACACCCGTGCAAAAAACCGAGGCTCCCCAAACACCCTTCCAAATTCAGTTAAATGGGTCGGAAAAACCTGTCCATGAGCAAGTTTTGGATGCGGCTCAAATGACCCTGGAAGCGGGCAAAAAAGAGATTTCGCTGAACTTGAGACCTGCCGAATTAGGCAGTGTAAAACTTATTTTGACCAGCAATATGCAAAATGAAGTCTCTGCAAAATTGATTACATCAACCCCAGATGCCAAAGCCTTATTGGAAAAAAGTCTTCAGCAACTGACTCATGCCTTAAAAGAGCAAGGCATTCAAATCGGCAGCATCAATGTCATTCAAGCCGGGTCCGATCCAAACTCGGCACAAAACAATGCTGATCAGCAGCCACAATCCCAAACATCGTGGACAACACAACAGGATCAACCCGGTTTTAACCAACAGCAGCAACAACATCAACAGTTTGAGAACATATTCCAAGACCTGGGCTTTAACGCCTTCAAGGATGGAGGTACCTCCCGAGCTAGGGACGAGGCTTCTTCGCAATCATCCTCCGACACGGATGTCGGGGGAGAAGAAGTTTTATCTCAATCCCAGACAAGCCAAGAAGCTTCAGGCATGCATTCGCAGCAAGCTGTAGATATTCGGATTTAACCCCAAAATAGGAGTTCGAGCGATGAACATAGGCGAGACTATCCGTCAAATCGAAAACAATACCAACCGAATCAACTTTAACCGTGGTCAAGAAAACATGGGAAGTGACCGCCTAGATAAACATGCATTTTTACAGTTGCTGATGGCGAAACTAAAGTTTCAGGATCCACTCAATCCGACCAACGATGAAGACTTTTTAACCCAGCAGGCTCAGCTCCAACAGGTTGAAAGCATGAATAACATGAATCAAATGATGCAAAGTTCCATGATCCTGTCGCAAGCCAGCAATCTGGTGGGCAAAACCGTGGATGTCCTTAATGAGAAAGGAGAAACCATTACCGGTTTGGTACAAAATGCCAGCATTGGCAATAACTCTGCCGGGCTGATGATTAATGGTAAAACCTATACCATAGCGCAGGTGAAAAAGATTTATAGCGAGGTGCAATAAGTTCTTCGCTTACCCAATTAGTTAGAGAGAGAGAGAGATTTTATAATCGGAGGGTTTCCTAAAAGATGAGTCAAGGATTATTCAGTGCCGTATCCGGAATTCGAGCGAACCAGACCCGCTTGAATGTTATTGCCAACAACTTGGCCAACTTGAACACGGTGGCCTTTAAAAGCAGTGACGCAAATTTTAGAACTACCTATTTCAACACACTGAATTTTGGTGCTGGTCCCACCACGAACACCGGGGGTATTAACCCACTCCAAGTCGGTACAGGAACTGCACTGAGTGAAATCAAACAAAATTTCGCCCAGGGAGGTAGCCTCTTTAGTGGACGACCTACCGATTTGTCCATTAATGGGGAAGGATTCTTTACAATTCAAGATCCTGCGAACGCAAACGGCTATATGTTGACCCGTGCCGGAAACTTCTCTTTGGATGGTAACGGAAACCTCGTTACAGCCAATGGGGAACAAGTTCTGGGAACGGCAACCGTGGATGGCAATGATCCGAATACAGTTAAAGCGGTACAAGTGCCAACCACGCTGGTCATCTATAAAGAGCGCGATGCGGCTAATAATGTTCTTCAAACCTGGATTGGTGACTCTTCCACTTCGGCTCCGTCTCCCACAATGGGTGGCACCGTTGGAGCTGAAGCTGTTGGCTTGACCAGTTTCTCAGTTGGACAAGATGGCGGGATCACCGCTATTTATTCCAATGGTGATCGGTTGACGGTGAGAACTGACCCAACCAGCACAAATCAAAACCTTCGCGAATTCAGTGTCATCCTCTCGGATGGAAGTACATTTGCACCATCAAGTTCAGGGACAACAGGGATCCTCAACATTATGAATAATACGGTAACATCCGAACCTGTTATCTATCCCGAAGAAATGCAGTTGAGGATTGCCAAGGTTACCAACACGCTGGGTCTGGTGCAAATTGGTCAAAATAATTACCAGCTTGGTCCAAACGTGGGGACCGTAACCATGGGGATTGGTAGTTTTGCTGGCCGAGGTTCTGTGGCCGCAGGAGCCCTGGAATCCTCCAATGTGGACATTGCCGCAGAATTTACCAATATGATTCTCGCACAGAGAGGTGTTGAAGCTGCCGGTAAGGTAGTTTCTACCCAAAGTGATGTCTTAAGAACCATTATTAATCTTCTCTAATAACCAATTCCGTCTAGCGCCTCATAAGCAGAAGTTTCAGAAACTTCTGCTTTTTTATTGGAATGGGTCCGGAAACTTAACGTTGCTCTTCGGCCTCTGGGGCCATCTGAATCAGGACATGGCTCAGAATCATATTTTGCTGGGCATTATACTCCGCAGAAAACGACATGGATTTAACCAAGCCAAGAACTTCAGACATCGCCTTATTAAATCCTGGTGGAGCGGATTTGGCAATTTTACTCAATTTGTCTTTTGATCCATTTATTTGACCCAAGGGACTGCTGGCAATCAAGTCAGACTCTACCGAAGATACTAAGGTAAATTTTTTGTTGTTCGATGATATGGATGGCGCCTCAGAAGGAACCTCATCAGGGGAAGCTTCCGGCACCGATTCCTGAGGTGACCCTTCAGAGGGTTTGGCTGAGGAAGGTTTGAACCAATTTTGTAACCCATGAACCACTTCTGTATTACTCAGATACATAAACCAAAGTGCGTTATCTGGCACTAATGTAGCCATAGCCCGAAAGTCGGGGGCATCCAGCAACGTTAATGTCCGATCATTCAGACGCTCATCCATGTCCACAAGGGCCGCTTCAGTCCCCACAGCATACAGTTTTTCATTCACAGCAGTCAGAGCGGCACTTAAACCTTTGGAATGACCGGATTGACGAAACACATGAAGTATTTCACCAGAGTCACGGGCTGTGCTTTCAAGTTTTATTCCGTCGGTCAAGGCAACAACAGCCATCAGCTTGTTGAGCGTTGTTTGAGTATCTTCTGAACGGCTCAAAACAGCTATCCCGTCAGGCTTTGGATTCAGCGTTGCAGCTACGGCAAACTGCGGCCCCAACAGACCCACAATATTTCTGCGAAAGTCTAAAGCGAAGGGGCTCAACATTTTCTCCAAAGAAGCCGACCAGCTTGCGCGATTTGCTTCGGTAAGAGCATGATTGGCAAACAGGTCATAATAACGATCCAGATTGGCAATTTGGTAAACAAAAGCTGTATTTGGAGGAAGCATGGCTAAAATAGTTTTAAGAGAATTATTTGCTTCAAAAACAGCCATTAAGTCCGCTCTAAAACCATCTTCCGGTAATGTGTCCCATTCAACCGGTGTAAAAACCCGAGCTTGAACAAGAGAATGAGCATCATCAAAATGAAGGCTGGCCAACGTACCGGGAAACGGCTTCATATAGTTTTCAAAAAACTTGCTCAGCTGAAGCATCTGGGACTTATGCTTGGGAGACTTGACAACTTCCGAAACCATTTTAAACATCATCGTCGTCACACTTAAATCTTGTGAAGACACGAGGAGGGTTCCTTCACGTTCCGTTGGCAACACTGCAGCATAACGTTGGAACACGGAATTATCTGCCATGGACTCCGGGGAGTCTTTTTCTGTCCTGGCCTTGGCCAGAGTCTTCGGAGAATCTGCAATCATCAGATTCTGCTCTTCAATCACAATGGCTGGAGAATTTTTACCTTGGAATCGAAAGTAGTGAAAACCTTTATCGTTGACTTCCTGCAAAGGCTTTCCTGAAGCGGCAATAATGTCAAGCAAAGCTTGCCTGAACGCAACCGGATCCTGCTCTGGCTTGATGGGAAGGATCACCAAAACTCGAGGTTCCACAGTTAATTTCACGGGTGCTTTTTGGAGAGCCGCTGCCGATGTTTTTTGCGTCTTGGCCGGAGCTGTTTTCTTGACTACCGGTTTTGGTGAAGTGGCGGCAGCAGGCGCAGAAACTTTGTCAAACCAAAAGCCAATCGAGACGGACTGAGTCAGCCAAGTGTCAATAAATTGCAAGGTTGAGGAGACCGCCTGATCAGCTTCCTGAACATGCTCTGGAGCCAGCTCCTGCGCCATAGTCATAATGGTTTTTCGAACCTGGCGATGCGAGCGCTCTATTGTACTGTGCTTTGGTACAATTTCAGCAAAATAAGCTGTGTTTTTTGGGAAATAATGTTCGTTTCCCAGTAATGTCAACGTCGATGACCCAGCCCAAGCGCATAATGGAAAGGTCGATATAGCAACACCAAATACTAAGGCAGAGGTAACCCTTTTGATTGCAGTGTGATTCAACATCTAAGAATTGCCTTTCTCTCATCCGAAATACAGCAAGTCCATCTTATCGTTAAAGCTTTAGGGAAACAATCTCAAGCTTGTGTCCCGGATCAGCACTTAGGCTCAAATTTTGGTTGTATGAAAGAAACGTTTTACTCACCACGGCCATTTAGAGAAATACATTACAATCCTGTAAAAAACTAACAAAATTTTAATATTGTTTGTTTATATACGTATATAAGACATAAAAATCGTAATGTGCCCATAGCGTTCCAATTTGCCCTCAAGGCAAATTCTGTGTTGTGTAGTGTAACTAGTTAGGAGCTTCTTATGTATCCAATGCAACAATATAGTCAACCTTCTTACGGTTATGGTGGTGGACAGTATTATAATTATTCGCCGGTTATCAACAAACCGCCGCAATTCAACTATGATCCTTCCTATTACCGGATCGCTCCCACCTATGTGCAAGATATCTATGATTACAAACCCAAATATGTAAATTACGATCCGACATTTGTAAAGAATGTTCGTACCATTGATCCCACGTATTATTCGTATACTCCCAAATACGTGACCAACTATTACAACTACTCTGGCAGCAGCTATACAGCAGCTCCGCCCAAGTATGACACCAACTATTACAACGTCCCTTACCAGCCCCAACCCTGGTATCCACAGCAGCAAGGGTATTCAATGCCCTTTGCCAAGTCCTATGCTGGCCCAGGTGGCGCATTCGCTTACGCCGGATAGGGATTAATCAACCTCAGCTTTTACACCACTGGTTTCTGACCAAGAAACCAGTGGTGCTTTTGTCCCTTAATGAGATGGCAGTGAGGTTGCCTGCCGACCCGAATGCAGCAATGTACAGGCATAATGATAAACCAAATCTACAGAATTAAGAGCCATTAAGCATTGTCGAGGATCAATTTCAGAACCTAACACTTTCGAAGCAAACGCCTTAGAGACTCGAGAATAAGCCATTGTGTCATAGTCCCAAACGTGCCCATGCCATAGGTTAACATTCTGGGAATACCCAAAGCGGGCTGGATGCGTGGGGCCGTAGAGGATAATGGCTGGTTTATGAAATGCCCGGTGAACATGATTAAACACGCTATCGGGGCCAATAAATAAGCGGGCATGGTATAAGGCTGCTAATACATATCGTAATCTGGGTTCATCAAATTTCTCGATACCGGGTACGGTCTGTTCGGGCCGTCCTAACTGTAATACTCTAAGCCCGAATTCCGACTTCAGGCGTTCAACAAGACGTTCCCAGTAAACGACTGGCCAGTCTTTATGCGGGCTGCTGGAAAACATTTGAATGAAGACGCAATCCGAATATGCTTGCCCCCAAGCGAGTTCTTCTGGCGTGAGATGTAATGAGAGTTCATCGGCAAAGGGCACACCCGCCTGCCTGCAGACATCGTACAATTGGTGTCGAACAGGAAAACAGACTTCGGCCTGGTCAGGCAATACTCGATTTAAAATATCTCTTAAAAAACTATAATTAGGGCTATTTCGGAAGTAGATGGTTTTATCGGCAGATCTCAGATTGCTTGTAGCCTCCTCAACAGCCAAGCGCAAACGCCGCTGACGAATCGGATTACCGGATCTGACAAAGGGCATTGTCACTAACTCATCGACCCATGGATTGTGCTCCAGTAATGGTGCAAGACCAGAGGTTGTAACATAACGAATACGGTAGCCAGCTTCAATAAGCGCAGGAAAAGTAGCTGTCGTCATCAAGACTTCACCCCAAGCTGCAAGCCGCACTAGTTGGATCCGTTTTTCCATAGACTTTGCCCTTTCACGCAACGCCATAATCATAACACTCCCACCAGGAGCCTATAAAACTTGCATTGTTTAAATGACAAGATTCATGCGTGTCTTCTCCAAATCCATAGAATCAGAATTGATCTAAATCACTCCATGGAGTGATTTAGATCAATAAAAGTGCTCACTCTAAGTCCTCTGCTTTCTGCCACTTATGAGCGATCCAGAGATGTCTGAAAACGCCGACACCTCTGTGACCACACAACTCTCTATGTTTTTTTGTTGCAATAGGTTCCCCTTCCTTCGAGTCCAATAAGAGACAGCCTTTAAAGGAGCACATGAATGTTTTTAAAAAGCTTTCAAAAATCGTCCTCACCTATCTTGTTAAAACCAGTTGGTGAAAGCACAAAACATACGCCCGCATCTATATATGAGGATAGCCACAATACTCGTGCTCTGATTCAGGTCATGGCCGCTCTGAGCAAGGCAAAAACAGAAGAGCAGGCTGCAAAAGCTGCCTTGGATACGATCAAGTCCGCTTTCGGCTGGGCTTATGGCTCGTATTGGAAACTCGATACAGATGCCAATGTTCTTCGATTTTGTGTCGAAACCGGCACTGTAAACCCCGAATTCAGCAAAGTCACCCGAGAAGCCACATTTCAAGAAGGAGTCGGATTATCCGGACGCACATGGCAGTCTCGCGATCTCTACTTTGTTGAAGACCTAGGAGCCATGGTGGATTGTTGCCGCCGAGAATCGGCTCAGCGGGCCGGGGTTAAATCCGGGGTCTGCTTTCCACTGATGATTAACGGGAAAGTGATCGGCACCATGGATTTCTTCTCACTCGAAATTCTGAATTTATCTCAAGAGCGATTAGATGTACTTCGTAGTGTGGGACGGTTGGTTTCAGACACTATCGAACGGATTCACGGTACGGATGAGCAACGCCAGAAAGCGGAAAACGCCAATGCCGTCAATTTGGTCCTGAGCTCAGTCTTGAAGGCTAAAAACCGTGATGAGGCCGTGCACTCTGCATTAGATGCCGTGCGCTCAACCTTTGGCTGGGCCTACGGTTCCTATTGGGAAGTTGATCCAACACAAAACGTCTTGCGCTTTGCCTTGGAATCCGGTGTGGTCAATCCCGACTTTCACAAAGTAACCCGAGAAGCTACTTTCCAGGAAGGCGTGGGCCTGTCCGGCAGAACCTGGAAGCAGCGTGACCTGTATTTCGTGAAGGATCTGGGTGCCATGGTTGACTGTTGTCGCCGGGAATCGGCTCAAAAGTCCGGGGTTAAATCCGGGGTCTGCTTTCCCATCATCGTCAATGGCAAGGTCCAGGGGACCATGGACTTCTTTGCCTTGGAAACTCTCTCTCCCAGCGAAGACCGTTTGAATGCCCTGAGAAGTGTGGGACAAATGGTCTCTTCGGCACTTGAACGCATGATGAAAGCGGAAGAAGAGGAAAAAACAGCAACGCAATTGAGAAAAAGTTCTCAAGAACTCGCTACATTTGCAGCTGAATTGCGAGAACTGAGTACCACCATTCTAGGCAATGCGGAAAAAAGCTCCAATAGCGCCCACAATATTTCTACTGAAGCCGAACAAGTCAGTGACAACATCAACATGGTCGCCTCTGCTTGTGAGCAAATGAATACCAGCATCAATGAGATTGCCATGAACGCCCTGCAAGCCTCAACTGTAACCGAAAAAGCCGAACAAAAGGCCGATGAAACCCGAACCATCGTCAACACCTTAGGTGTTTCAGCCAAGGAAATCGGCAATGTCATCGAGGTCATCAAAAATATCGCCTCTCAGACCAATCTGCTGGCCTTAAACGCCACCATTGAAGCCGCCAGTGCCGGAGAAGCCGGCAAAGGCTTTGCGGTTGTTGCCAATGAAGTCAAATCCCTGGCCAAGGAATCGGCAGCGGCCACTGAAGATATCCGCTCCA